>CP158568.1:0-1268333 GCA_040269895.1 Ancalomicrobiaceae bacterium S20
CCCTACGAGGGGTGATCGGCGTCCAATTTTGACCCCTTACCGCCACCGCGAGCAGACTGCCGTTCCTTTCGTGGAGGGCGGCGGTCGGGGATGAAGTCAGTGGATACGATTGCGCGGATACGCCGCGAGTTCTTCGTTCGAGGTCGTTCGATCAAGGAGATCGCCCGCGAACTGCATGTTGCCCGGAACACGGTCCGGAAGGTGCTGCGTTCCGGTGAAACGATCTTCTCCTACAGTCGCGGGAACCAGCCGCTACCGAAGCTCGGACCGTGGAAGACCGAGTTGGACGGGCTGCTCGCGGCGAACGCGGCAGCATCTGCGCGTGAGCGGCTGACGCTGGTTCGACTGTTCGAGGAGTTGCGCGGCCGGGGTTACGAAGGCGGCTACGACGCCGTTCGTCGCTACGCGCGGGCCTGGGCGTTGGAGACGTCGGCGGCGAAGGTCGACGCCTACGTGCCGCTCTCCTTCGCGCCGGGCGAGGCGTACCAGTTCGACTGGAGCCACGAGGTCGTCCTGATGAACGGCCTGCCGATGACGGTGAAGGTGGCGCACGTCCGGCTCTGCCACAGCCGAATGATGTTCGTCCGTGCCTATCCGCGCGAGAGCCAGGAGATGGTGTTCGATGCCCACGACCGGGCCTTCGCCTTCTTCCGGGGCACCTGCACGCGCGGCATCTACGACAACATGAAGACCGCGGTGGAGACGATCTTCGTCGGCAAGGAGCGGGCCTACAATCGGCGCTTCCTGCAGATGGCGGGGCATTACCTCGTCGAGCCGGTCGCCTGCACGCCGGCTTCGGGCTGGGAGAAGGGGCAGGTCGAGAACCAGGTCGGGCTGGTCCGCGAGCGGTTCTTCACCCCGCGCCTGCGGGTTCGGTCCTTCGACGAGTTGAACACCCTGCTGCTCGACCGGTGCATCGCCTACGCCAAGGCGCATCGGAACCCGGAGTTCCCCGACCGGACGATATGGGAAGCGTTCGAAGCCGAGCGGGCGTCGCTGGTGCCGTATCGCGGCCCCTTCGACGGGTTCCACGCGGTGACGGCGTCGGTATCGAAGACCTGCCTCGTGCGGTTCGACAACAACAAATACTCCGTATCGGCGAGCGCGGTCGGCCGGCCGGTGGAGATCCGGGCCTATGCCGATCGGATCGTCGTTCGTCAGGACGGCCGAGTGGTCGCCGAGCATCCTCGCTCCTTCGGTCGCGGCGAGACGATCTACGATCCCTGGCACTACGTGCCGGTGCTCGCCCGCAAGCCGGGAGCCCTGCGCAACGGCGCCCCGTTCAAGGACTGGGTTCTGCCGGGCGCGATGGATCGGGTGCGCCGCAAGCTCGCCGGCTCCAACGACGGCGACCGGCAGATGGTGGAGATCCTCGCCGCGGTGCTCGACGACGGACTGGGTGCGGTCGAGGCGGCCTGCGCCGAGGCGCTCGGCGAAGGCGTGCACTCCGCCGACGTGGTGCTGAACATCCTGGCGCGACGGCGGCCCGCGCCGATCCCGGTCGGCATCCTGACCCCGGATGCGTTGAAGCTGCGGTTCGAGCCGATTGCCGACTGCGCGCGGTACGACGACCTGCGGAGGGCCGGCTGATGGACCGCACCAAGATCCTGAGCACGATGACCGAGCTGAAGCTGTTCGGCATGAAGGCGGCCTACGACGAGATCGTAGCGGCGGCCCTGAAGCGCAACCACGACCCACAGCGCATCGTCGCGGCGATGCTCACCGCCGAGATCGCCGAGAAGCAGGCCCGCTCCATCCGTTACCAGATGGGCGTGGCCAAGCTGCCGCTCGCCAAGGACATCGACGAGTTCGCCTTCGACGGCACGCCGATCAACGAGAACCTGGTCAGAGACCTCGCCGCCGGCGGCTTCATCGGCCAGCAGCGCAACGTCGTGCTGATCGGCGGTACCGGCACGGGCAAGACCCACCTGGCCATCGCCATCGCACGGGCCTGCATCCGAGCCGGCATGCGGGGGCGGTACTTCAACGTCGTCGACCTCGTGAACAAGCTCGAGGCCGAGACCCGTGCCGGCCGACAGGGGCGAATGGCCGACTGGCTCTGCCGCCTCGGCTTCGTCGTCCTCGACGAGTTGGGCTACCTGCCCTTCGCCCAATCCGGCGGTCAGTTGCTGTTCCACCTGATCAGCCGGCTCTACGAGCGCACCTCGATCGTGGTCACGACCAACCTCGCCTTCGGCGAATGGCCGTCGGTGTTCGGCGACGCCAAGATGACTACGGCGCTGCTCGACCGCCTCACCCATCACTGCGACATCGTCGAGACCGGCAACGACAGCTGGCGCTTCAAACACCGGGCCTGAGATCGGCGCCGTCGTCGGTATAGTGCCTCCGGTCGGGCTACGCCCTCCCTCCGTCACGACACCGACGACATGCTCACAGCGAAGCTTCGACATTCGATCGGAAGCGCCCAACTGCGCGAAACCAGGGGGTCAAAGTTCGACGCCGATCCGGGGTCAAGATTGCTCGCCGATTGACACCAGTGTCCTGGATCGCGTCGAGGAGCGTGGTCTTGCGGGCGTCGATCGGTCCGCTACCGAAGCCCCAGTCGGGATCGGGGATGCCGAATCCGATCCCGCGGATACGGAACTCGTAGAGGTGGCTGTCGGTCCAGCCGACGACGATCTGCAGGACGTGGTGCAGGCGGTCGAGCCGAAGGGCGAGCGGCACTTCGATGCGCGGCAAGACGACCGGCTTCACGTCGTCGAGGGTGATCTTCAGCCGGACGACGGCGTCGACGGTCATGTAGCAACCACCTGGCCGGGAGGTGATGGAGAGACCACTGCGTGGCGGGCCCGCTCGGCCGCCCAGTTCCACGGCAACAGCTCCGGCAGGCGCGAGACGGGGAGGCCGGGCATGCGGGCGAGGACGTCGGCGAGCCAGGCTCGCGGGTCGATGTCGTTCAGCTTGGCCGTGACGATCAGGCTGTACATGAAGGCCGCGCGCTCGCCGCCGCGCTCCGATCCGGCGAACAGCCAGGCCTTGCGCCCGAGGGCGATGCCGCGCAACGCCCGCTCGGCGGCGTTGTTGGTCAGGCAGATCCGCCCGTCATCGAGGAACCGGGTGAAGGTGCCCCAGCGGCCTTGCCTGTCGATCATGTAGTCGATCGCCTTGACCACCGGATTGTGCCGGGACATCTGCGCGCGCTCCGCGGGAAACCAGGTGTGCAGATCCGCCACGAGCGGGCGCGACAGCCGCTGCCGCGCCTCACGCCGCGCTTCAGCGACAAGACCCGCTATGTCACGCTCGACGGCGAACAGCGCGTCTATGCGTTCCACCGCCTTCAGGGCCATGGGCGAGATCGCGTGGGCTGGCTTGCCCTTGCGCACCGCGCCGGCGATGTCGGCGAGTTCGAAGAACTTGCGCCGGGCGTGGCTCCAGCAGAGCGCACCGGTCACCGGAGCGGGCTTGCGGTCCGGTCGGTAGAGGTCGTTGTAGCCGCCGTAGGCATCGGCCTGGAGGATGCCGGTCCACCCGGCGAGATGCCGGTTCGGATGGATCTTCTCCCGGTCGGTGGAGAAGTGGAACACTGCGGCGGGTGGTGCGCCGCCGGCGAAGGGCCGGTCGTCGCGGACGTAGGTGCAGAGCCGCGCCTGCCGGGTGCCGCCACGCGCCAGCAGCGGCACCGTGGTGTCGTCGCCGTGCAGCCGCTCGGCCGCCAGCACGTGCGCTCTGATCAGGTCATGGATCGGCTCCAGCGCCGCGGAGCATGCGCCGACCTGATCGGCCAGGGTCGAGAGGCTGAGGTCGACGCCCTTGCGGGCATAGCGCTCGGCCTGCCGGTTCAGCGGCTGGTGCTGTCCGAACTTCTCGAACAGGATGGTCGCCAGGAGATTGGGGCCTGCCCATCCCCGCGGTGTGGCATGATACGGCGACGGCGGCTGGCTGATCCTCTCACAGTCCCGGCAGGTGAACTTCTCCCGGACGGTCTGGATCACCTTCCACGTCCGCGGCACCTCCTCCAGCGTCTCCGTGACGTCCTCCCCCATCTTCACCAGCCGCGCCGAGCCGCAGCACAGGCAGGCCGTCGGCGGCTCGATCATCACCCGCTCGCGCGGCAGATGTTCGGGGAACGGTTTGCGGACCGGGCGACGGCGCTCGAAGGCCGTCACGGCGGTGGTGCGGGCGGAGGCGTGTGTCGCGGCGATCTCGTCCTCGGTGGCGCTCGCCTCGAGTTCCTCGAGTTGCAGCTCCATCTGCTCGATCAGCTGCGCCCGCCGCTCGGAACTGCGGCCGTACTGCTCGCGGCGCAGCCTTGCGACCTCCAGCCGGAGGTGAGCGATCATCGCCTCGGAGGTCGAGACCACTGCCCGCGCCTCGGCGAGTTCCGCCTCCGCCGTCCGGGCACGAACCTCGGAAGCGGCCAATCGGGCGCGAAGAGAAGCGATCTCGGCGGCGGCATCGGACATGTCCGAAGCTACCATGTCCGGCCAGCAAAACCCAGCAAGAACAGCCAAGTAGCGGCACTTATCCGGCCTTCGCCGGCCGCTGCGTCCAGCGCGGATTGCGCCAGTCGATGCCGTCTAGGAGATAGCCGAGCTGTGCCGCCGAGATCGCCACCGCACCCCCGCCGGCACCCGATGGCCAGACGAACTTGCCGGCCTCGAGCCGCTTCAGATAGAGCGACATCCCGACCCCGTCGTGCCACAGGATCTTGACGAGGTCGCCCCGCCGGCCGCGGAAGCAAAAGACCTCCCCGCCGTGCGGGTCACGCCCCAGCCCCTGTTGAACCCGTAGCGCCAGGCTGTTCATGCCGCAGCGCATGTCGGTGACGCCGCCTGCGATCCACACCTTCGCGCCGGCCGGGAAGGCGATCATGGCGCGTCCACAGCCATCACCAGGCGCGACAGCACGGCCGGATCGACCGTGACCGGCACTATCATCCGCCGCCCGTTGCATAACACGATCTCGACCGTCGTCTCAGCCATCGGCGGCGCCACGGCCTGCGGTGTCGGGCGTTCCTGAACCGGAAGGGGCGCCAAAACCGAAGCCGCTGCCTCGGCCGTCGTCACTGCCATGAACGTCGGCACCAGGGGACCGAGCCGACCAGCCCGATAGTCCGCCCGCCACCGCGTGAGCAGCGATCGAGAGATCCCGAGCCGCCGCGCCGTCGCCGATCCCTGCCGCCAACCGGCCAGGCTCTCCTCGACGATCCGGACCTTATCCTCGGCAGTCCACACGCGCCGGCGCCCGACGTCGGCAGCCGACAGAACCTCAAACTCCGAAATGACCTTAGCACTTGCCATAAGGCAGGCTCTTACCCGCCATCAGTCAGCCTCGCGAGACGGCCTCCGCCGGAGGCTTACGCGTCGTCGTTGCGACGAAATGACAATGCGGATTGCAAGCGATTGAAATTAAACGCGGATGCCGACCGCGTCGTTTCGCGCTGACAAACTATCTGCTTCCCGCTGACAAATCCAAATGACTATGAAGTGAAAAAACGCAATCATTTCAGTAAATACACTGACAGACTATGCGAAACGATCAGCGGTGACGACGACGAGTGATCGCTCGTTCGCGTTCACGTCTGTCGTATTGACGATCGAAAGCAGGACGCGGGACGGTTCGTCGCCGCGTCTTGCCATTGAGGCCGTTGGCCGTGCGTTTGAGTTCAGGCCGTCGGTCGTCGGCGCGCGCCGGCCTCGAATCCGACGCGCTCGGAGAGTTCGCGGGCGGCGCTCATCAGCTTGTCCAGATAGGCCGCGTGGTTGCGCAGGCCGTCTTCCTTCGGCGTCACGAGGCAGAGCGTCGCGACGTTGATGCCGTCGGCCTGGCGCACGGGCACGGCGAAACAGTGCGTGAAGGTCTCGACCGCGCTGTTGAAGGTGAAGTAGCCGTCGATCGCGGCCTGCCGTACCTCGGCGATGAAGGCCGCCTCGTCGAGCCGGCTGCCGTTCGGCAGCACGAAGTCCTCCGGCGGGATGAAGGCGCGGATCTCGGCATCGGACATGTGCGCGATGAGCAGGCGCCCGGAGGCCGTCCACGGGATCGGCACCAGTTCGCCGACATTGGACGAGATCCGGAACGGCCTCACCCCCTCGCGCATCATCGCGACCGTGTATTTGTCGCCGTCGAGCAGGCAGAGCTGCGCGGTCTCGCGCGTCTCCTCGGAGAGGTGGGTCAGCACCGCCTCGGCCTCGCGCATGAGGTCGAACTGGTCGGCGTAGGCCATGCCGAGAAAATAGAGCCGGCGGCCGAGGAACAGCCGGCCGTCGCCGCCCTGATAGTCGAGCATGCCGTGGCGCAGCAGCAGGTTGGTGAGCTCGTAGACCGACGAGCGCGGCGCGCCGATCGCGGTCGCGATCTCGTTCGGCCGCATCGGCTGGCGCCGCGTGCGCAGGAATTCGAGGATCTCGAACGCCCGATCCAGGCCTCGCGTCCGCCGTGAGGCCAACTCGGTTGCGTTGTCGGTCATTCGCTGCCCTCGTGCGACATCATTCACAACGACCAGTATAGCAGGATGTACCGGTGGTTCGATCGAAACGGATGGGTCCCATCACGTTTCGCGGAGCCGAACCACCGGCTTATCGACAGCCGCAATGCCGAGCGGCGGCGTTCGTGTCAGGCGCGGTCGGCGCGGTAGGCGACGCAGTCGACCTCGACCTTGCAATCGACCATCATGCTCGACTGCACGCAGGCGCGTGCCGGCGGGTGGGCGCCGAAATACTCGGCATAGACGCCGTTGAAGCTCCAGAAGTCGCGCGGATCGTCGAGCCAGACGCCGACGCGGACGACGTCTTCGAGGCCGTAGCCGGCCTCCTTCAGGATCGCGATCATGTTCTCGATCGCCTTGCGGCTCTCCGCGACGATGCCGCCGCCGATGATCTCGCCCTTGTCCATGGCGACCTGGCCGGAAACGTAGAGCCAGCCGGCGGCCTCGACCGCGCGGGCGAAGGGAAGCGGCTGTCCGCCGGCGCCCTTTTCACCGGCACCGTAACGCTTGATCGTCATGTTGGATCTCTTTCAGTTGAAACTGGAGGTCTTGAGGAATTCGGCCAGCCGCTCGGTGCGGGGCTGGCGGAACATGTCCCTGGGGTCGCCCTGCTCGCCGATCACCCCCTGGTTCATGAAGATGACCCGGGTCGAGACCTCGTAGGCGAAGCGCATCTCGTGGGTGACCAGGATCATGGTCATGCCGTCCTGGGCGAGGCCCTTGATCACCTGCAGCACCTCGCCGACCAGTTCGGGGTCGAGCGCGGAGGTGACCTCGTCGAACAGCATGAGCTTCGGCGTCATGGCGATCGCGCGGGCGATCGCGACGCGCTGCTGCTGGCCGCCGGAGAGCTGGCCGGGGTAATGCTCCGCGCGGGCGGAGAGGCCGACGCGGTCGAGCCAGCCGAGCGCCAACGCGCGCGCCTCGTCCGTGCCCATCTTCTTGACCTTGATCAGGCCGAGCATGACGTTGCCGAGCGCGGTCAGGTGCGGGAACAGGTTGAACTGCTGGAAGGCCATGCCGGTCAGCGCGCGCTGGCGGGCGATCTCGCGCTCGGCCTTGCGCCGGCGCTTGTCGCCGACCAGCTCGTAGCCGATCTCCTCGCCATCGAGACGGATGCTGCCGGCCTGGAAATCCTCCAGCATGTTGATGCAGCGCAAGAGCGTCGTCTTGCCCGAGCCGGACGAGCCGATGATCGACACGACCTCGCCCTCGCCGACGGTGCAGTCGACGCCCTTCAGGACCTCGACGGGGCCGAACTGCTTGCGCAGTCCCTGAATTTCCAGAAGCGTCCGCATGGGGGCACGATCCTCAGCGCGGCACGGCGACCTTGCGCTCGACGTATTTGCCGAAGCGCTCGATGCCGAAATTGATGACGAAGTAGAGGAGCCCGGCGAAGAAATAGAACTCCAGGCTCAGGAACGAGCGGGAGATCACCTCCTGCGTCCGGAGCAGCAGTTCGGCGACGCCGATCACCGAGAGAAGCGTCGAGGCCTTGACCATCTCGGCCGCCGTGTTGACCCAGGTCGGCAGGATCTGGCGCAGGGCCTGCGGCAGCAGCACCGAAACGAAGGTCTGGCCGAAGGTGAGACCGATCGCCTTGGCGGCTTCCGTCTGGCCGTGCGGGATCGCCTGCAGCGCACCGCGCACCAGCTCGCCGACATGCGACGAGCAGAACACCGACAGCGCCAGCACGCCGGCCTGGAACGGCCCGAGATTGATGCCGATCGTCGACAGCACGTAGTAGCTGGCGAGTACCAGCACGAGCACCGGCGTGCCGCGGACGAGATCGGTATAGGCGCGGGCGACCAGCCGGATCGCGCGGCCGCCATAGGCGAGCGCGAGGCCGACGACGACGCCGAGCACCGAGCCGGCGACGATCGCCATGAGCGAGATCGCGACCGTGATGCCGAGACCCTGCAGCAGCACGAAACGTGCGGTCCAGAGCTCGTCGAGGAAGGCGCTGAAATCGAACATGGCCATCACCTCGGCAGGGCGAGCCGCCGCTCGACCTTGCGCAGCAGCGCGGCGATCAGCGAGCAGGTCGCGACATAGAGGGCGGAGGCGACGATCCAGGTCTCGATGACCCGGAACGTTTCGACGTTGATCTTGCGCGCCTCGAAGGTCAGCTCCGGCACGGCGATGGCGGCGGCGAGCGAGGTGTCCTTGAAGAGCGAGATCAACGTCGAGGATAGCGACGGCAGCGCGTTGCGGATCATCAGGGGCAGGATGATCGAACGGCGGATCTGGCCATGGGTCAGGCCGATCGCGAGCCCGGCCTCGGTCAGGCCGTGCGGGATGATCGCGAGGCTCGCGCGGAACACCTCGGCGAGATAGGCGGCGGAATAGATCGCCAGCGTCGCGACGAAGCTCTCGATCTTGCCGAGCCGGACGCCCATCTGCGGCAGCGCGAAATAGGAGAACAGCACCAGGACCAGGATCGGCAGGTTGCGGATCACCGTCACGTACCAGGTCGCCGGCCAGCGCACCCAGCGCGAGGGCGAGCGCAACGCGAAGGCGATCGGCAGGCCGAGCGCCGCGCCGATCAGGATGGCGGCGATCGCCAAGCCGAGGCTCAGCGCGAGCCCGGTCAGCAGCAGGTCGAGGCTGCGCCAGACCGCGGCGAAATTGAGGGTGTAGCCCATGGATACCGGTCAGTTGGGAGTGTCGGCCGCTCGGGTCGTCGAGCGGGCGTCGGGCGCGCGGGGAGCGCCGCCCGTGGCTGGATGGCGGCCCCGCGCGTTTCGCGACCTTATTCGAACTCGACCGGGAAGCCGATCTTCGGCGGCGCCAGATCCTTGCCGAACCAGGTCTTGAACGACTTGGCGTAGAAGTCGAATTCGACGCCGGTCATGGCTTCGTGCAGCGAGGTGTTGACGAAATTCAGCCAGTCCTGATCGCCGCGCTTGACGCCGCAGGCGTAGGTCTGCGGGTTCCAGCCGTAGCCGGCGTCCTTGTAGCGGCCCGGCTTCTGCGTCATGTACCAGGCGATCGACGACTGGTCGGTGGCGACGGCGTCGGCGCGGCCGGACTCGAGCGCCTGATAGATCAGGTCGACCGATTCATACTGGTCGACGCCGGCGTCCGGCAGCGCGGCCTTGACCATCGCCTCGGCGTAGACGTTCTGCAGCACGGCGACCTTGACGGCCTTGCCGGCGCTCTTCAACGCGGCGTAGTCGCCGTACTTGCCGTTTGCCTTCAGCATCAGGCCGACACCCTCGCGGTAGTAGGGGATCGTGAAGGCGATCTGCTGGGCGCGGGCGCCCGTCACCGTCATGAACTGGCAGGTGATGTCGACCTTGTTGGTCGTGATGTTCGGGATGCGGGCGTCGGAGGCCTGGTTCACGAACTGGATCTTGTCCGGATCGTTGAACAGCGCCTTGGCGACGATGCGGCCCATGTCGATGTCGAAGCCCTGCAGCTTGTCGTCGGCGCTCTTGAAGTGCCACGGCGCATTGGTCGAGCCCGTGCCCATGATCAGGTAGCCGCGTTGCAGCACCTCATCGAGCTTGCTGGCGGTCTGCTGGGCCGACGCCGGCGCGGCGGTGAGGGCGAGAAGCGCGGAAACGGCAAGGGTGCTGCTCAGTCGTGAAAAGATCATCGTATCCCCCACTCCGGTCATGCGACGGGCGTTGATCGATAGGCTCTGCTGGATGTCCGTTATACTGGACATATGTCCATATCTCCGGATTGACACATTGAGGATGACGCCCCATACCTTGTCAAGCCGCTCAGCGAGTGGCCTTGCCTCATTTTTGCCCGCCCTCGTCTCGATCGAGCCCTGCATGACCGTGTCAGCCCCTGATATCGCCGCCCTCAGCACGCCCGCCGTCGTGGTCGACCTCGCGGTCGCCAAGCGAAACGTCGAGCGTTTTCAGGAATTTGCCGATCGCCTGGGCCTGCGGGTGCGGCCGCATATCAAGACGCACAAGCTGCCGCTGATGGCGCGTCTGCAGCTCGAGGCCGGGGCGATCGGCATCACCTGCCAGAAGGTGTCCGAGGCCGAGGCGATGCTCGACGGCTGTCCGGAGATCGGCGACGTGCTGATCACCTACAACATCCTCGGCGCCGACAAGCTCGACCATCTGGCGGCGCTCGCGCGTCGGGTCCGGCTTTCGGTGGTCGCCGACAGCGCGACCGTGATCGAGGGGCTCGCCACCCGATTCGCCAGTGAGCCGGCACCGCTCACGGTGCTGGTCGAGTGCAACACCGGCGCCGACCGCTGCGGCGTCGGCACGCCGGCGGCGGCGCGCGATCTGGCCCGTCTGATCGCGGCGCGGCCGGGGCTCGTGTTCGGCGGCCTGATGACCTATCCGCCGGCCGGCGGCGAGGCGGCGGTGCAGGCTTTCATGACGACCGCCAAGGCGCTGATCGAGGCGGAGGGCATGGCCGTGCCGACCATCAGTTCCGGCGGCACGCCGTCAATGATGGCGGCGGCGGCCGCGCCGATCGTGAGCGAATATCGGCCGGGAACCTACATCTACAACGATCGCTCGCTGGTGGCGCGCGGCGCCTGCGGCTGGGACGACTGCGCGCTCCATGTGCTGGCGACCGTCGTCTCGGTGCCGGCGCCGAACCGGGCCATCATCGATGCCGGCTCGAAGGTGCTGACGTCGGATCTGCTCGGGTTGACCGGCTACGGCCATGTGCTCGGCCGGCCGGACATCGCGATCGACCAGCTGTCGGAGGAGCATGGCCGGCTCACCTCGACCGGACCGATCGAGCTCGCGGTCGGCGACCGGCTGCACATCGTGCCGAACCACGCCTGCGTGGTCACCAACATGATGGACGCGGTCCATCTCATTGGTGAGGACGGCGCGATCACGGCCGTTCCGGTCGCCGCGCGCGGCCGGGTCGTCTGACCGCGGCCTGCACGCCGGGTAACCGCCTCAGACCTCGAGGATCGCCTTGATCACGCCGGCCTCGGGCTTCATCCAGGCCGGGAACAGCGCCGGCGCCTCGGCGAGTGCGCCGCGATGGGTGTTCAGCGCCTGCGACGGCACGCGGCCGGCCTGCATCTGGCGGATCACCTCGGCGAAGTCGTCGGGCTGCGCGTTGCGGCTGGCGAGCAGCGTCGTTTCGCGCTTGTGGAACTCGGGATCCGAGAAGGTGATCTCGGTCCGGACCACGCTCAGGAGCACATAGCGGCCACCATGGCCGACGAGGCCGAAGCCACGGTGCATCGCGCCCGCGTTGCCGGTCGCATCGATCACCACGTCGTAGAACTCACCGTCGGTCAGTCGTCCCGCTTCCGCTTCGGCGTCCGCATCGGCGCGCAGGGCGCGGTCGGCGCCGAGCGAGTCGACGGTGAAGGCGAGGCGGTCCTCGCGCAGGTCCATGACGGTGACGTCGGCGCCGCGCGCCTTGGCGAAGATGATCGCCGACATGCCGATCGGTCCGGAGCCGACCACCAGCACGCGATCGCGCGCGGCGACGTCGCCGCGCTTCACGCCATGGGCGCCGATCGCCAGGAACTCGATCATCGCGGCCTCGTCGAGCGAGGCGGTGCCGATCGGCACGGCGTTCTGCTCGGGTACGCAGAGGAATTCCGCCATGCCGCCGTCGCGGTGGACGCCGAGCACGGCGATGTTGCGGCAGGCGTTGGTGACGCCGCGCCGGCACGCCCGGCAGTGGCCGCAGGAGAGATAGGGCACGATGTAGACGTCGTCGCCGGCCTTGAGCGTTGTCGAACCGTTTGCGTCGGCAATCGTGCCGGACAACTCGTGACCCATCACGCGCGGGTATTCCAGGAACGGATGCTTGCCCTGGAAGATGTGGTAGTCGGTGCCGCAGATCCCGACGCGGCGGATCCGGACCAGCACTTCGCCCGGCGCCGGCTTCGGCACGTCGCGTTCGATGACGGTGAGGCGTCCGGGTTCGTCGCAGATGAGAGCGCGCATGGGATCCATGACGGGGTTTCGAATGGGCCTGAGCCGCATCTAGGCACCACCCCGCCGTGAATGCAATGAACTTGTCCTGTTAGCATGTTACTTGTCGGTAGATCGCCGGCAACGCCGCCGGCAGTCGGTCGAGCCGACCGACGATCGCGTAGCCGCCGCGCCCGAACAGGGTCGGGAAATAGGATCGCGCCCCGGCGTCGATCGTCACGCCGAAGACGCCGAGGCCGAGGCGGCGCGCCTCGGTGACCGCCTTGCGGGTGTCCTCGATGCCGAAGCGGCCTTCGTAGTGGTCGACGTCGTTCGGCTTGCCGTCGGTCAGCACGATCATGAGCTTGCGCAGGTTCGGCCGGGTGGCGAGTTCGGCCGCGGCGTGGCGCACCGCGGCGCCCATGCGGGTGTAGAAGCCGGGCTTCAGCGCGCCGATGCGGCGTTCGATGCGCGGCCCCATCGGCTCGTCGAAGCCCTTCACCGTCTCGACGCGGACCCAGGAACGCCGGCGTGAGGTGAAGGTCAGGATCGCGTGGTCGTCGCCGGCGGCGGCGAGGCCGTGGGCGAACACCAGCGTCGCCTCCTTGGCGACGTCGAGCACGCGGCGTTCCGCCGCCCAGGCGTCGGTCGACAGCGAGACGTCGACGAGCAGCGTCACGGCGAGATCGCGGGCGTGCGGACGGCTCGCCAGATGGATGCGATCGGTGCCGCCGTTGCCGGCGGCGAGATCGGTACGGGCGCGGACGAGGGCGTCGAGATCGAGCTCGGTGCCGTCCTGCTGGGCGCGCAGCAGCTCGTGGCGAGGCCGCAGTGCTTCGAACTGGCGGCGTACCTGACGGATGCGTCGGCGCGCGGTGTCGTCCGGCTGCCAGTCCTCGCCGGTCTCGGAGGCGGTGGCGGCGCGCACGCTGGTGTGTTTCGGAAGGTAGACGCCGCGGCGCCAGTCCCATTCCGGATAGGTGCGTTCGGCGACGAGGGCCGTGGTGTCGACCGCCTCGGGCGGCAGGTCGAGATCGAACTTCAGCCGGCTCGCCGGTTTGCCGGTGCGCTGACCGACGGTCAGTTCCTCCAGATCGTCGGCCGCCTTGTCGGCG
Organism: Ancalomicrobiaceae bacterium S20; assembly: GCA_040269895.1. NCBI lineage: Bacteria > Pseudomonadati > Pseudomonadota > Alphaproteobacteria > Hyphomicrobiales > Ancalomicrobiaceae > Methyloraptor > Methyloraptor flagellatus. The sequence goes on from CP158568.1 coordinate 13,431, forward strand.
TCCTCGTCCTCCTCCTCGTCGGACGGCCGATCGACCGAGACCATCTCGGCCATGGCGAGGATCTTCTCGAAGCGGTTCAGGATCAGCGGACCGCGATCGTCCGGGCGGGCCTCCTCGGGCTCGCGGACGGCGAAGCGCTTGCGCTTTTCCGAGGTTTCGTGGGCACCGCCGCCGCCGGCCTCGTCGGCATCGCGGCGCGCGGCTTCCTCGGCGCGTGTCCAGGTATCGCCCCAGAGCGGGCAGGGCAGGAACGGCTGGTAGCGCGGCGGTGCCGCGGCGGGCAGGGGGCCTCACCGGTGACGGCGGCCCAGAGCGCGCCCTCGGGCGGCGCGGCGGCGCCGAGCACGGCGCGCACGATCGCCTCGATCTCGCGTTCGAGCTTCGGCATGCTTCGGACCGGCCGGGCCGCGGCCATCGCCGCACCGAGCGCGGCGTGGTCGGGACGCAGACCCGGGAAAGCCTCGAGCACCGCCGCGGTGGTGGCGTGGGCCCGGGCGAGAAGCGCGAGGTCGCGGCGCAGCGGATCGGCCTCGGGGATCGTCTCGACCGGCACGACCGCGAACCAGGCCGCGAGCCAGCGATAGAGCGCGCGGTTGAGCGCGGCATCGGGGAACAGCGCGATGCGTTCGGGCAGGAACAGCGTGGCGCCGTCGCGGCCGGGCTGCTCGAGCCGCTCGGCGCCGAGGCCGACGGTTTGACGCCAGCCGAGCCGGTGGCCGGACTTGCGTGCCACCGTGCCGGACACTTGCACGCCGGCCTCGCCGCCAAGGCCGCGGAACAGGACCGCGAGCGGGCCCCGGACCTCGTCGAGCGTCACGGCGTGGCCGGGATGGTCCGGGTAGGTCGCGGTGCGGCCGACCAGCCGATGCCAGGCCTTGCCGACGGTCTCTTCGAGTTCCAGGAAGTCCAGCATGGCGATCGTGCTCCTCGACCGGACGCGACGGGGTGAAAGGGGATCCGCCGGCCTCTTGCTCAGCCGATCACAGCGCGGGCGATCTCGACGAGCGCCGCCTTCACGTCGGCGTCGTCGGTCAGCGGCTCGATCATGGTCGCGAGCACGGCCTCGCGGGTCGGCAGGCCCGCCTCGATCAGGCTGGCGCAATAGACGATCAGGCGGGTCGAGACGCCTTCCTCGAGATCCTGGCCTTTGAGCGCCCGCAGCCGGCCGGCGAGTTGCACCAGCGGGCGGACGCGGGTCTCGGAAAGACCGCTCTCGGCCGCGACCACGGCCATTTCCTGCTCGGGGGGCAGGAAGTCGAACTCGATCGCGACGAAGCGCTGTCGCGTGCTCGGCTTCATGGTCTTGATCAGGCTCTGGTAGCCGGGATTGTAGGAGACGACGAGCATGAAGCTCTGCGGCGCGGCGAGTTCCTCGCCGGTGCGTTCGAGCGGCAGGATGCGGCGGTCGTCGGTCAGCGGGTGCAGCACGACGGCGACGTCCTTGCGCGCCTCGACCACCTCGTCGAGGTAGCAGATGCCGCCTTCGCGCACCGCGCGAGTCAGCGGGCCGTCGGTCCAGACCGTGTCGCCGCCCTTCAAGAGATAGCGGCCGGTCAGGTCGGCGGCGGTCAGGTCGTCGTGGCAGGAGACGGTGTGGAGCGGCAGCCCGAGCCGCGCCGCCATGTGGGCGACGAAGCGGGTCTTGCCGCAGCCGGTCGGACCCTTCAGCAGCAGCGGCAACTGTCCAGCCCAGGCGCGCTCGAACAGGGCGACTTCGTTGCCGCCGGGGGCGTAGTAGGGGATCGCGGTCTTGGACGGCACGAAAGCGGCGACGTTCATGGCGGCAACTCGTCTTGAGACGTGGAGTGGGGCGGCCGGGGGACGAGAAAGGGCGTTGCCCCTGGCCCATCGGTCGATGAGGGCCTCTCCCGGCCGGCGACCCGAGGCGCCGGCCGGGAGAGACACGCGGGCTCATTCGGCGGGCTGAAGGGCGGCGCCGGAGGCCGAACGGCCGCGATCGGGGGCAAGCACGGACCAGGCGAACATCAGCGCCGCGACGACGACCGCGATGCCGGAGCCGAGCCGGATCCAGTAGTAGAGCGCGAGCCCGTCCTGGACGTCCATGTAGGCCTCGCCGAGCACACGCTGGTGATAGACCTGCAGGAAGCCGGCGATGGTCAGCGCGAAGGTCATGACCATCATGGCCGTGCACATGATCCAGAAGCTCGCCTTGCTGAGAGCCTGGTTCAGGCCGGAGCGGCCGAGCAGCGACGGCAGCGCGTAGGTCATCATCGCGAGGTTCAGCATCACATAGGCGCCGAAGAAGGCGAGATGGCCGTGGGCCGCGGTCACCTGGGTGCCGTGCGTGTAGTAGTTGACGCTCGACAGCGTGTGCAGGAAGCCCCAGATGCCGGCGCCGAGGAAGGCCATGACCGAGCAGCCGACCGACCAGAGCACGGCGGCGCGGTTCGGATGGTTGCGGCCGGCGTTGCGAGTCATCTTCACGGTGAACAGGACCATGGTGAAGAAGGGCGCGACCTCGAGCGTCGAGAACAGCGAGCCGATCCACTGCCAGTAACCGGGCGCGCCGATCCAGTAGTAGTGATGGCCGGTGCCGAGGATGCCGGAGAACAGCGCCAGACCGATGATCAGGTAGAGCCACTTCTCGACCACTTCGCGATCGATGCCGTTCAGCTTGATCATCAGGAAGGCGAGGATCGAGGCCATCACCAGTTCCCAGACGCCCTCGACCCACAGATGGACGACGTACCACCAGTACATCTTGTCGAGCGCGAGGTTCGCCGGATTGTAGAAGGCGAACAGGAAGAAGATTGCGATGCCCCAGAGCCCGAACAGGAGGATGTTGACGATCGTGGTCTTGCGTCCCTTCAACGCCGTCATGGTGACGTTGAACAGGAACATCAGCGCGACGATCACGATGCCGACCTTGATCGGGAACGGCTGTTCGAGGAATTCGCGGCCCTCATGGAAGCGGAACATGTAGCCGACGACGGCGATGCCGGCGGCGACGAAGAACAGCCAGAACTGGATCTTGGCGATCAGCGGGCTGAACAGCTCCGTCTCGGTCTCCTCGGGCAGGAGATAGTAGGTAGAGCCCATGAAGCCCATCAGCAGCCACACGATCAGCGCGTTGGTGTGGATCATGCGGACGAGGTTGAAGGGCAGCAGCTCGGAGAGCGTGTTGGGCAGGACGTAGATCGTCCCGGCCAGGAGGCCGAAGGCGACCTGGGCCAGGAACAGGCCGAGCGCGCCGTAGAAGTATAGCAGCGCGACCTTCTGGGTCTGATATCTGATGCCGGTTTGCATGGCGGGATCCATCGGCTCGAGTGAGCGGAGGCGAGGCCCGGTCGGCCGGTCGTCGGCGCGGGCGGGCTCGCGGGAACGGGTTCGCGCGGGCCTCAGCCGGCGGTGTTCGGCGGCCAGTTCTGGGTCTTGATCCGGCTCGCCCATTCCAGGAAGTCGGCGAGGTCGCCGACCTCCTGGTCGGTGAGGTGGAACTGCGGCATCTGCCGCCGGCCCTCGACGCCGGAGGGCTGCGAGGCCATCCAGGCCTTCAGCATCTCGCGCGCGCCGTCGCGGTCCTTGTCGCCGCCCCAGCGCACCCAGACGTTGCCGAGTTCGGGGGCGAAATAGGCGCCCTCGCCGAGCAGCGTGTGGCAGTTGATGCAGGCGTTCTTCTCCCACACGTGCTTGCCGCGGGCGACGCTGGCCGACAGCGTCGCCTTGTCGGTCGAGGTCGTCACCATGTACCAGTGGCTATGGGCCGTCAGGCCGACGAAGATCGCGAAGAAGAAGGCGGAGCCGCCGTAGAAGACGTTTCTGGCCGCCGAGGTGGTGAGGCGTTCGGTCATGGTGCTCTCCGGCACGGGAAGACGGGACGAGGCGCGGAGCCACGTTCGGTCGGCACGATAGAGAGCGGGGCGCGGGCTTCTTTGTCGGGACGCAAGCTCGCGGACGGAGTGGCGGCTGCGGCGCTTCGATGGTTTGCGGATGTCGTTACGGCCGCGCGCCGCCGGCGAGTGCGGCCGCGGCCAGGGCCGCGCCGAGGACGAGCGCGACGCCGCTCGCGATGCCGAGGCGCCAGCGGCGCGCGGCCGATCCATGGGCGTCGGAACCGAGGCCGAGGTAGTCGCGGCAGACGATCCGCGCCTTCGTGAAGGCGAAGCCGGCGATCAGGCCATCGGTGACGAGCGCATGCCGGACGAGCCCCGCGCGGTCGAGGCTCACCACGGCGACGCCGGCGAGTGTCAGGAGGGCGAGGGCCACCCAGGCGCGGCCGAGCGGGAGGGGCGCGCGCGTCATGTCAGTGCACCAGATAGAGGACCGGGAACATGACGATCCAGACGAGATCGACCATGTGCCAGAAGGCCGCGCCGGTCTCGACTGCCTCGGCCTCCGCGGAGCGAGCGACGACCGCCAGGATGATCGCGCCGAGCACGACATGCAGGGCGTGGAAGCCGGTCAGCAGGAAATAGAGCGTGAAGAACGGGCTCGTCTCGAGCCCGATGCCGGCTTCGATCTCGGCGGCATACTCGCATGCCTTCACCGCGACGAAGACGAGCCCGGTCATGACCGCGCCGAGGAGGTTCAGCCGCGCTCTGCCCGCCGCATGCTCGCTCGCGGCGGCGGTCGCCCGCGCCGCGAGCCAGCCGCCGGTGACGAGCACGAGCGTGTTGAGCGCGCCGAGCTTTGGATCGAGCGCCGCCTGTCCGGCGGCGAAGGCCTCGACGTGGAGCAGGCGGGTCACCGAGGCGACCACCAGCATGATGCCGAAGACAGCGAATTCGCTGAGAATCAGCACCCACATCATCGGGTGCCCGGGCAGGCCGTCGAACAGCGGCCAGTCGTCGGTTCGATCGGTCTCGATGCTCATTTGCCGCCGCCTTGTCGTCCGTCGCGCTTCGAATAGGCGTTCCGGCATGCGGGGACGTTGTCGGCGCGCAAAGAGCGGGGCGGCGGCGCGCGCTAGATCTGGAGCACCCGATCGATACGTGTGGAGGAACGCCCCATGACGGACGCCCAATTCGGCCTGGTGCTCACCACGCCGATCATCGTGATCTTCGCACTGCTGCTCCAGCGCGCCGGCGTGCTGCGCACCGGCAGCGCCATGACGGCGGTGGTCGCCTCGGTGGCGATCGCGGCGACGTTGTTCCTGACGCAGTGAAACGAAGGATCGACCCGGTTCAGGCCGTCTCGCCGAGCGCGGAGGCCGCTTCGGGGGTGGGGGTCGGCCTGGGGCGACGAGCCGGGGGCCGGAGAGCGGCGCCTGCGAGATCTTGCGGCGCTGCTCGGCCTCCGGGCCGAACCAGGCGGCGAGATCGGTCGCCGAGACCGGGCGGCCGTAGAGATAGCCCTGGCCGGTGCTGCAGCCGGCCGCCATCAGCAGGGTCGCCTGCTCCATCGTCTCGATGCCCTCGGCCACCACGCTGAGGCCGAGCTGGCGGCCGAGCGCGACGATGGTCTGGATGATCGCCATGCAGCGGGACCGGCGCGCGATGTCGGCGACGAAGGACCGGTCGATCTTCAGTTCGTCGAAGCCGAAGCCGTCGAGATAGGCGAGCGACGAGTAACCGGTGCCGAAGTCGTCGAGTGCGATCGCGACGCCCATGTCGCGGAGCCGCCGGATCATCTCGCGACAGCGCGCCTCGTCGCGCATCATGACCGTCTCGGTGATCTCCAGCGTCAGCCGGCTGGCCGGCAGACCGGTCCGCGCGAGGCAGTCGGCGACCACCGACGGCAGGTCCGAGCGGATCAACTGCACGGTCGACAGATTGACCGAGACGCTGATCGGCTCGGGGAAGCCGACCGCGTCGCGGCAGGCCTTCTCCAGGATCATGTGGCCGATGTCGACGATCTGGCCCGAGCTCTCGGCGATGGCGATGAACGCATTCGGCGACAGCACGCCACGCTCCGGGTGGACCCAGCGCGCGAGCGCCTCCACGCCGCGGATCCGGCCCGAGGCCATGTCGACCTGGACCTGGTAGTAGGGCTCGAACTCGCTGCGCTTCAACGCGCCGACGAGTTCGGCCTCGACCCGGCGGCGGCCGTCGATCTCGTCGGTCATGCTCGGATGGTAGACCACGATCGTGTTCTTGCCCGAGAGCTTCGCGCGATTGAGCGCGAGGTCGGCATTGCGCACCAGATGGTCGCGCGGATCGGTCTCAGAGCCGGAGAGCGACAGCCCGATCGTGGCATTGACGTTGAGGAGCTGCCCGCCGATCTCATGCGGCCGGCCGAGCTCGCGCAGGATGAGCCCGGCCATGCGCTCGGCCGCCACCTCGTCGACGTCGTTCAGCAGCACGAAGAACTCGTCGCCGCCGAAACGCGAGGCGCGGTTCTCCGGGTGGAAGGCAATGATGGCTTCCAGACGGCGGGCGACCGAGGCGAGCACCGCGTCGCCGGTCATGTGGCCGAGCGTATCGTTGATCGGCTTGAAGCCGTCGAGATCGATCGCGAGCACGGCGACGCGGTGGCCGAGGGTGCCGCTCAGATGCCGCCGGAACGTCTCGCGATTGGCGAGGCCGGTCAGTGCGTCGTGGTTGGCGAGATAGGCCTGATGCTCGGCGACCTGCCGTTGACCGGCGTAGGCGCGGTGCAGCAGCCTGTTCTGGAACGCGAACAGCGCGATCAGCACGAGACCGCAGACCAGAAGACCGATCAGCATGGCGTTCTGGGTCGTCTGGATATCTGAGAGAATGTCGCGATTGCGCTCGATCGCCTGGTTGGAAAAGATGAAGGCCTGCGCGGCGATCTTCTCGACCGGCACGCGGAGCGAGTCGAGCAGGACGAGGGCCCTTTCGGCAGCCCCCGGTTCGCCGAGATGCGCCAGGATCGCCTCGAGCCGCGGCATGGCTCGCCGCAGGTCACTGACGATCAGGTGGCGTTCCGGCACGGCGGCCACGAAGGCGCCGAACGAGCCATGGCTCCAGGTTTCGAACCGGGCCGCCAGCACCTGCTCGGCGACCAGCGCCTCGTCGCGGTCGGCGTCGGCACGGCCGGCGGCGAAGGCGAGCAGCGCGATCTCGAGGCGCTGCAGTTCCTCGACGGCGTGGTTGCCGGTCCAGGCGATGTCATGGCGGCGGGTCTGCTCGACCGCCTCGTGGCTGCGCGACAGCAGCGACGGCACCAGCATGGTGGACAGCGCGAAGACGAACACCAGCACCAGGAGCACGCCCTGCACCAGGTCCAGTCTCGACAACCTCAGTGGCCATCTGCGCCCGATCGACGTCATAGGTCTCGTCCGATCAGCGGAGCGTGATGGTCCGGACCTGCCAGACCGAACGGCTGTAATAGACCTCGGTCTTGAGGTCTGGGCGGGCATCGAACGGGTAGATGACGAACAGCGGACCCTTGTCCTTGATGTCCATGGGGTGGCCGTTGCGGCGGGTCGCCAGGATCACGTCATAGCGCGCGAAGTCGGCGAGCGGCAGTTCCATCGTGTAGCGGTTCAGCGCGACGACATCGGCCCTGTCGCCCGTGGCCTGGACCTTCTCCATCAGCTTGGCGAGCGGCACGCCCTCGAATGTCTGCACGCCGTCGTGCCAGGGCGTCGATGTCTTGATCGTCGCCAGCCCGAGCGCCTCGAGGGTCTCGCGCGTGAATTCGGCCTTGGCGCCGACCGCGCCGTCGACGGTCAGGATGACCTTGGCGTCGGTCCCCGCGGACTGCGCCGATGCGCTCGGCGCCAGGGCGGCGAGCGACAGCAGGACCAGAATGGTGGCGAACAGTCCGCGCATGGATCGGTATCTCCTATCGCGGAGCACCTAACACTACGGCATGCTGCGGAACGGCTACGGATTTCATTCAAATTTTACATGGGGCGCGATTTCGATCGCGTGCGGTTCATGTCGGCCCGCGGCCGCAGATCAGGTGCCTTGTTCGGTCTCGGCGACGAAGGCGGCGATGCGTTCGGCGATCATGATCGTCGGCATGTTGGTGTTGGCGCAGGGGATCGACGGCATGATCGAGGCGTCGGCGACGCGCAGGCCCGAAACCCCATGCACGCGGCCTGCCGGATCGGTCACGGCGGCCGGATCGTCCGCCCGGCCCATCCGGCAGGTGCCGGACGGGTGCCAGGTGCAGCCGACATTGGCGCGGACGAAATCGGTCAGGCGATCGTCGTCGGCGAGCAGGCCGTCGATCGTCGTGCCGAGCGTGACGACGCCATGGACGAGCGCGCGCCGGAGCGGTCCGGCGGCATCGAGCAGGGCCGAGAGCGCGCCGCGCTGCAGCGCGTTCCATCGGCCCGGCACCGCGATTTTCGCGACGCGCGGCGTGTAGCTCGCCGGGAACACCACGTCGCGGAAGCCGTCCATCAACGTGTCCTGCAGTACGGCCGCGCCCATGCGCAGCGCGCCCTTCAGCCGTTCTAGGTCGCGGGGATCGTCGAGCATGCGGAAGTCGACCGCCGGCTCGACGCGCGGGTCGGCGGAGGCGAGCGCGAGCTGCCCGCGCGAGTAGGATTTGTTGACCCAGAAGAAGATCGAACCGGTCCTGAGCCCGACCGAGTGCCAGCCCGAGCGCGACAGGATCGCGCCGTGCATGTCACCTTGCGGTGTGCCGGCGAGGCCGGAGGAATAGCGCCAGATCGCCTGTTCGTGGTGTTCGCCCGGATCGCGGACGCGCGCGCTCGGCGGCAGGACGGTCGCGACCGCGATGGAGGGGTGTTCCATCAGGTTGCGGCCGACGGCGGGAAGGTCGCGGACGACCGGGATCCCTGAGCTTGGCGAGATCGCCGGCCGGGCCGACGCCGGAGCGCAGGAGCAGCGCAGGCGAATGGATCGCGCCGGCGGCGAGGATCACTTCCGCGGCCGCAATCGCCTTCGGCGTGCCATCCGGACCGGCGACCTCGGCGCCGATCGCGCGCGTGCCGTCGAACAGGATCCGGTTCGCCTGGTGGCCGGTCAGGATGCGCAGGTTCGGCCGGCGGCGGACGTCGGGCGTCAGGTAGACGAGGGCGGTCGGCTGGCGTTCGCCAGCGTCGTCGACCGCGACCACGCCGCGGAACGTGCCATCCTGCCAGGGGCCGTTCTGGTCGGCGCGGATCGGGTGGCCGCGCGCGTCGAGCGTCTTCATCACCCGGTCGACGAAGGGCGACAGTCCTGCGTCGCCGACGCGGCGGACCACGATGGGGCCGTCCTTGCCGTGATAGGGGCCGTCGAGGTCGCGATCGGCCTCGATGCGGCGGAAGACGTCGAGGCAGGCGTCCCAGCCCCATCCCTCGGCGCCGAGCGCCTCCCATTCGGCGTAGTCGCTCGGCGCGCCGCGGTTCGCCATCAGCGCGTTGATCGAGGAACCGCCGCCGAGGAGGCGCGCCTGTTCGTAGCGGCGCGATGCGCGGCGGCCGTCGCGGGTCCGGCCCATCAGCGCGGCGAGCGTCGCCCAGATGTTCGAGGTGTCGAGATAGGCACGGCCGGGATAGCGCGCGCGGATGTCGGCCGGGATGTCGTCGCGAGAAATGTCGCGGCCGGCCTCGACCAGCACGACCTCTCGGCGCGGGTCTTCCGACAGCCGCGCGGCGAGCACGCAGCCGGCCGAGCCGCCGCCGAGGATCAGGACATCGGTCTTCATGCGGTTCTCCGCGAGCGGTCGCCGCGCGCGCTGACCGCGACGAGCAGCACGGTCATGAACGACACGGCGGTCAGGAGCGTACTGATCGAGGCGATGGTCGGGTCGATCTCGTCGCGCAGCGCGGTGAACATGCGTTTGGTCAGCGTCTGGTTCTGGCCGCCGGAGATGAACAGCGCGACGACGGTCTCGTCCAGCGCGGAGATGAAGGCGAACAGCAGGCCGGAGACGACGCTGGCGCGGATCTGCGGCAGCGTCACGATGAAGAAGGTGCGCCAGCGGTTCATGCCGAGGCTGCGCGAGACCATCTCCTGCACGGGATCGAACTTCTCCAGCCCGACCAGCACCGAGGTCACGACATAAGGCAGGCCGAGCATGACATTGGCGAGGATCAGCCCGGTCATCGAGGCGAGCAGGCCGACCTGAGCATAGACCAGGAAGACGCCGACGGCCGTGATCACGATCGGCACCACCAGCGGCAGGAGCAGCACGATCTTCAGGAACCGCATCAGGCCGGACTGGGCAAGGTTCAGCGCGTAGGCCGCCGCGGTGCCCATCGCTGTCGCGAGCACGGCGCTCACGACGGCGACCGTCAGGCTGACGCGGGTCGCCTGCATCCAGGCCGGGTCGCCGAGATAGGCCTCGTACCAACGCAGCGACCAGGACGGCGGCGGAAAGGCGAGAAACCGCGCGCCGGAGAAGGACATCGGCACGACGATCAGCACCGGCAGGATCAGCCAGATCAGGATCAGCGTCACGAGCGCGTAGAGCGCGGCCTTGGACAGCGACATGGTCAGCGCGCTCCCATGATGCGTTCGAACGGGATCACGCGGTTCGCCAGCCGGAAGGCCAGATAGACGCAGGCGAGCAGCACGACGCTGATCGAGGAGGCGGCGCCCCATTCGTTGTAGAGCTCGATGTTGCGCGACACCAGCATCGAGACCATGTAGGTCCGCCCGCCGCCGAGCAGTTCCGGCGTGATGTAGAAGCCGAGCGTCAGCACGAAGACGAGCACCATGCCGGCGACGACGCCGGGCATCGACAGGGGCAGGTAGACGCGCCGGAACACATGGGCCGGCGAGCCGCCGAGGCTCGCGCCGGCCATGACCAGATCGGCAGGGATCTTCTGCATGGTCGCGTAGACCGGCAGTACCATGAAGGGCAGCAGGATGTGGATCGTCGCCATGACGGTCCCGAACTCGTTGTTGATCATCACGATCGGCGCGTCGATCACATGCAGGTCGGTCAGCAGCGAATTCACCAGCCCGCGCCGTTGCAGCAGGATCAACCAGGCGTAGGCGCGCACCAGCACGCTGGTCCAGAACGGCAGGACCACCATGGCCAGGATCAGAATGCGCCGGCCAGGGGAGGCATGCGCGGCGACATAGGCGACCGGATAGCCGAGCAGCACGGTCGCGACCGTGACGACGAAGGCGATGCGGAACGTCTGCAGGAACGTCCGCCAATAGACGTCGTCGGTCAGGAAGCGGGTGTAGTGGGCGAGCGTGAAGCCGCCGTCCTGCCGGATCGACTGCCACGCGAGCCACAGCAGCGGCACGATCAGCAACAGGCCGATCACCGCGACCGCCGGCGCGAGCAGGAGCGCGACGAGGCGCTGTTCGCGGCGCCGATAGGCGAGGGCGGGATCTCTGGTCGGAGCATTCATCGCGCGTTCCGGAGCGGGTTCGGACCGAGGGGCGGTCCTGCAAGAGCCGGGCTGCTCCGGCCGTCCCGTGCCTGAGCACGAAGGCGGCCGGAGCCTCGGGGAGAGCCCGGGATCGGTTCAGGCCGGCCGGCCGCGGGGTGTGCGGCCGGCCGGCGTTCGGCGGTTGTCACTTCTGGATGAACGAGGCCCAGCGCTTCAGCGCCGCCTCGCCTGCCGGCGAGCTCCACCAGGCGCCGGAGATCAGCACCTGCTTGGCGGCGTTCTCCGGCGAACTCGGCATCTGCGCCGCACGCTCGGGCGAGATCTTGCCGGTCGCGTAGGCGGCCGGGTTGCCGGGGCCGTAGTCGATATAGGCCGGGAAGTTGGCCTGGATCTCGGGCTTGATCGCGGCGTTCACGAACTTCACCGCGGTCGGCAGGTTCGGCGCACCCTTCAGGATGCAGAGCGAGGTGTATTGCAGGAAGCCCTGGTTGAAGGTGTGGCCGACCGGCGCGCCCTCCTTGGCGATCGCCGAGACGCGACCGTTCCAGGCCATCTCCATGTCGACCTCGCCATCGGCGAGCAACTGGGCCGACTGCGCGCCGGAGGTCCACCAGACCGTGATATGCGGCTTGATCTCCTCGAGCTTCTTGAAGGCGCGGTCGACATCGAGCGGATAGAGCTTGTCGGGCGCGACGCCGTCGGCGAGCAGCGCGGCCTCGAGTGTGGCGAGCGGATGGTTGCGCAGCGCGCGCGTGCCCGGGAACTTTTTCACGTCCCAGAAATCGGCCCAGCTCTTCGGGCCGTTGTCGCCGAACTTCTTCTTGTTGAAGGCGAGCACCGACGAATAGAACTCGTAAGCCACCGAATAGGGCGACTTGTACGCGTCGGGCATGCTCGCCGCATTCGGGATCTGCGCGAAGTCGAGCTTCTCGATCAGGCCCTGTTCGCCGCCGCGGATGCAGTCCTGCGACGGGGTGTCGACCACGTCCCAGATCGGCTTGCCGGTCGCGATCTGGGTCTTGATCACCGGCCAGGCGTCCGGGGCGCTGTCCTGGTTGACCTTGATGCCGAGCAGTTCGGCGACCGGGTTCAGGATCGCCTTGGTCTGGGCCTCCTGATAGGCGCCGCCCTGCGAGACGAAGGTGATCTGTTCCGCCGCGCCCGCCACGGTCGGCAGGGCTGCGGCGAGGGCGACGATCGAAGCGGCGATCATCGACAGCGAACGGCTGACTTTCATTCCGATCCTCCTCCGGCCCGAAGGCCGCCTTGCGGTCTGGTTCGACGGGATGCGATGCGGATGCTTGGGGATGAGGCCTCAGCGCCCGATGGCGTCGAGGAACTGGTACCAGCCGGCGACCACGCGAACCGCGGGTTCGCGCAGGCCGTAGAAGGGGATGGCCTTGAGAGGCGTGTCGGTGACGAGGCCGAGCGTCGGCCGGCCGCCGGTGACGAGGTCGGCGACGTGCCGGCCGATGCCGGAGGCGAGCGCGACGCCGGAACCGTTGAAGCCCATGCAGTAGACGACGCGGTCGTCGAGCCGGCCGAGGTGGGGCAGGCTGTCGAGCGTCATAGCGACGAGCCCCGACCAGCGATGCGTAACGGGCACGTCCGCCAGTTCGGGGAACTGCTGCACCATCGCGGTCTGGAGCGCGGCGAAGGCCGCGTCCGAGTCGTCCTTGCCGAAGGCGCCGCGGCCGCCATAGAGCAGCCGGTCGCCGGCCTTGCGGAACCAGCGCATCATCCGGCGCGTCTCGGTGTAGCTGCGGCCGGTCGGCAGCAGCTTTTCACCGGCCGTGCCGGTCAGCGGCGCGGTCGCGATCATCGCCGAGCGGAACGGGATGACCGAGGTGCGGACCTTCGCGGTCGCGCCGGTGAGGTCCGAATAGGCGTCGGTCGCGATGACGACCTGGCGGGCGCGGACGGTGCCGGACGGCGTTTCGACCAGCACGCCGGAGTCCTCGCGCCGGAACCGCAGCACCGGCGTCGCCTCGTGCACGGCGACGCCGTCGCGAACGAGTCCGGCCGCGAGGCCGAGCACGAAGGCGAGCGGGTGGACGACGCCGCCATGTGTATTCAGCATGCCACCGACGAAGCCCTTCGCGCCGATCTCGGCGGCGACCTCCTCGGCCGACAGCACCGAGATCGCGTCGTCGCCGAGCGCGTTGCGCAGCCAATCGGCCTCGGTCCGCAGGGCGGCGAAGGATACCTCGTTGTGGGCGCAGCGCAGCGAGCCGGTCGGCCGGTAGTCCGCGCCCTGAATGTCGTAGGCCTCGATCAGCGTCGCGACATGCTCGATCGCCTCGACGCCGAGGTCGTGCATGTAGCGCGCGGTCTCGATCCCGTGGGCGTTGGCGATGTCGCGGAAGCCGAGGCGGAACTTGCCCGACACGACGCCGCCGTTGCGGCCGCTGCCGCCACCGCCGATCCGGCCGGCCTCGAGCACGATGGGCACGAGGCCGGCCTTGGCGAGATAGCGCGCGGTCGACAGGCCGGTGTAGCCGCCGCCGATCACCACCACATCCGCGGTCCGGTCGCCGGGGAGCGGCGCGAACGCGGGCCGCCCCGCCACCGTCGCGGCCCAGAGCGAGGCGACGGGGCGCGCGGTCGCGAAAGCGTTCGGCGCGGTGGCGGCGTTGCGGGCTGTGTCGGTCGAGGCGGCGGCCATCGGTGACGTCCTCCCGATCAGGCGGCCGAGGCGAGCGCGGCGCGTTCGGCGTCGACCGCGTCGGCCAGCTGTTTCAGGGTCGAGAAGTGATAGTCCGGCTTGGTCACGACCTTCGGGGTCGGCGTGCCGCCGAAGCCGTTTAGGCCCTGGCGACGCTCGATCCAGCACACGGTGTAACCCTCGGCCTTGCCGACGCCGATGTCGTGATACTGGCTCTGGGCGACGTGCAGGATCTCCGACTGCTTGTAGCCATGCGCCGACTGGCGACCCTTGTTGAAGGCGAAGAAGCGCGGGTCGGGCTTGGCGCAGCCGGTCTCGTCGCAGGTGACCGTATCGTGGAACGGGTTGCCGAGCGTCTCGGCATAGGCCGAGAGCACGGTGCGGTCGGTGTTGGTCATGGCGACCAGCCGATAGTTCTTGCGCAGGCGGGCGAGCGCCTCGACGGAGTCCGCGAAGGCCGGCCAGCGGAACACGGCGAGCTGGAACGCATCCGCGGTCGCCTCGTCGTCCTTGAAGCCGCATTCCTTGGCGAGGTGCAGGTAGACGTCCTTCATGGCGAAGGAGGAGCGGCCATAGAACTTGTCGCGGCCGCGCTTGTAGGGCTCGAAGATCTCGTCGTCGCTCGCCGCCGCCGCCTTCGGGCCGCCGAGGCGGCGGATGGAATCGAGCACGCCCTTTTCGAAGTCGATCAGCGTGCCGACGACGTCGAAGGTCATCACTTTGAAATCGGTCAGTTTCATCTCAGGTCGTCCTTGGGAGGAGATGGTTCGGGAAGAAGGGAGGGAGAGGAGGAGAGGACAGGGGATCCCGTTTCGGGTTCTGGTTATGGAGGCGGTCAGGGCGCGCGCGGCACCACGACCGTGTCGTCGGGGTCGAGGGCGACCACGATGCGCTGGCCGGGCGCCTTGATCAGCGATCGTCCATGGCGGTTGCTCGGCACGCGCAGCGACAGGCGCGCGCCGCCGTCGATCTCGACGAAGACGCGCACGCTCTCGCCCTGATAGAGGGTCTCGATCACCGTGCCGGCGAGCCGGTTGACGGCCGTCTCGTCTCCATCGGCGACGATGGTCGGCTTCTCGGCATGGACGGCGAGGAACAGTTCGTCGGCGACCGGCACCGGCCGCGCGGCGACCAGCCGGTTCGGCCCGAGCATGACCGTGTGACCGTCGAGCCGGCGGACCGGGATCAGCGCGGCCTCGCCGATGAAGCCGGCGACGAAGGAATCGACCGGCGCATCGTGCAGGCGCTCGGGCGTGTCGATCTGGACGATGCGGCCCTTGCGCATGATCGCGACGCGGTCGCTCATGGTCAGCGCCTCGCGCTGGTCGTGCGTCACGTAGATGATGGTGGCGGCGAGCTTGCGATGCAGGTGCTTCAGCTCGATCTGCATCGTCTCGCGCAGCTGCTTGTCGAGCGCGGAGAGCGGCTCGTCCATCAGGATCAGCCGTGGCTCGAAGATCATGGCGCGGGCGAGCGCCACGCGCTGGCGCTGGCCGCCGGAGAGCTCGTCGATGCGCCGGTCGCCGTAACCGCCGAGCTCGACCATGTCGAGCGCGGACGCCAGCCGCGCCGGCCATTCGCTCTTCGGCATGCGGCGGGCGCGCAGCGGGAACGTGACGTTCTCGGCGACGCTCATGTGCGGGAACAGCGCGTAGTTCTGGAACACGATGCCGATGTCGCGCTTGTGCGGCGGCATCCAGGTCACGTCGCGGTCGCCGATGAAGATCGCGCCCGAGGTCGGCTGCACGAAGCCGCCGAGAATGCCGAGGAAGGTCGTCTTGCCCGAGCCCGACGGACCGAGGATCGAGACGAACTCGCCCGGCGCGACGTCGAGCGAGACGTCGTCGAGCGCCCGGAACTCGCCGTAACGCTTGGTGGCCGAGCGGATCGAGACGCCAAAGCTTGCCGAATGCGGGCCTGCGGTCATGACGGGTCCGGGTTTGCCGCGGCGCATTACATCGATGCCGCATCGCAGCACGCGACGCGGCAGGCGCCCGTTCGACACGGGGCGCGATGAAACGAACCGACGACTTGATGTTTCTGGCGATTTCGCGGCCTCGTGGCCGGCTGATGACGCCTAGAAGACCAACGGCGACCGCGTCATGCAATTGAAAAAAACTCGCCGCGACATTACACTATGTAAATGCGAAGCCTGCGTCTCGCCTTGCCGTCCCTGAACGGCCTCTTCACCTTCGAGGCCGCCGCGCGCTGCGGCACCTTCGGGCGCGCGGCGACCGAACTCAATGTAACGCCCGCGGCGGTCAGCCGGATGATCGCCCGGCTCGAGGAGCATGTCGGCGCGCCGCTGTTCGAGCGGCTGCCCGGCGGCATCGTCCTGACCGAGGAGGGGCGCATCCTCTACGACGCGCTGTCGCGCAGCTTCTCCGGCATCGAGACGGCGCTGCGCGAGATCGAGGACCGCCGCACGGGGCTCGAGACCGTGACGCTGTCGGTCTCGACCGGCTTCACCACCCATTGGATCATGCCGAACCTCGCCGCCTTCAAACAGGCGTTTCCGGGCGTCGAACTCCGCTTCCAGCTGATCACCAAGGCGCTCGGCGGGCCGGTCAACGACGTCGACCTCGGCATGCGCTTCGTCGATGCCGCCGACGATCGGCACGAGGCGACCTACATCATGCCCGAGCTGCTGCTGCCGATCTGCAGCCCCGGCTACAGCGACGGCGGTTCGATCTCGGATGCGCGCGGCAAGGCCGCGACCGTGATCAATCTCAGCGAGGCGCAGCCGGACTGGTCGGATCTGTTCTTCCCCGGCGCGGGAGCGGCGAGCCCGAGTTCGCTGATCTTCTCGGACTACGCGGTGGTGGTGCAGGCCGCGCTGCTCGGCCAGGGCGTCGCGCTCGGCTGGCTCAACGTCGCGGCGCACTGGCTGCGGACCGGCGCGCTGGTGCCGGTCGGCAACCGGATCATGGTCACGGGCCGGCATTGCCAGTTCCTCAGGACGCGCGAACGGCGCGACCGGCCGATCGTGCGTGCGGTGCGCGACTGGATCATCGGCCGGCTGCGCGAGGATCTGACCGAGATCGATCGGCTCTATCCCGATCTCGGGCTCGCCGAGCGGCTCTGACGCGGCGGTCGGTGGTCGCTTAGACCGCCAGATGGGCGTCGCGGATGTCGGGTCGCGCGTCCAGTTCGGCGAAGCTGCCGGCGAAGCGCACTTTGCCGCGTTCGAGGATCACGGCGCGGTCGGCGATCGATCGGGCGAAAGGCAGGTTCTGCTCCGAGATCAGCAGGCTGACGCCGGCGCGCTTCAGGTCGAGGATGGCGCGGGCCATGTCTTCGACGATGCGCGGCGCGATGCCTTCCGAGGGTTCGTCGAGCATGAGCAGCAGCGGATTGCCCATCAGCGTGCGTGCGATGGTCAGCATCTGCTGTTCGCCGCCGCTCATGCGACCGCCGGGGCGCTTGGGCATCTCGGCGAGGTTCGGGAACAGCGCGAAGAGGCGCTCCGGCGTCCAGATCGGCGCGCCGTCGCGGGGCGGCCGGCGACCGACCTCGAGATTTTCCTCGACCGTCAGGCCGGCGAAGATGCGCCGGTCCTCCGGCACGTAGCCGAGGCCGGCCGCAGCGATCCGATGCGGTTCGGCGCGGGCGATGTCCGCTCCCCGGAAGCGGACCGTGCCCGCCTGTCGGCGACGAGGCCCATGATCGCCTTGAGCGTGGTCGACTTGCCGGCGCCGTTACGGCCGAGCAGGGCGGTGACTTCTCCGGCCGCTACCGTGAAGCTGACGTCGTCGAGGATCCGGGCACGCCCATAAGAGGCGTTCAGGTTGGCGACTTCGAGGATCGGGGCGGCGGTCGCCGCGGCTGGCGCGTCCGGCGCGATCGTGGCCGGGGACGGCGCTCGCATCGCGGGTGCCGAAGCCGTGGGCTCGGCCGCAAAACCCTCGCCGAGATAGATCGCCTGCACCTGTGGATCGGCGCGGACCGCGGCGGGGGTGCCCTCGGCGATCAGCCGGCCCCGATTCAGCACCATGATCCGGTCGGCGTGCTGGAACACGACGTCCATGTCATGCTCGGTGAACAGCACCCCGATGCGCTCCGTCCGGGCGATGTCGGCGGTCAGCCGCATCAACGCGGCACGATCCTGCGGCGCCATGCCGGCGGTCGGCTCGTCCATCAAGAGCAGCTTCGGCCGACTGGCCAGCGCCATGGCGAGTTCGAGCCGCTTCAGGTCGCCATAGGCGAGTTCGGCGGCGGGGCGTCGGGTCTCGGCCCCGAGTCCGACGCGCCCGAGCAGCGCCGCCGCTTGCCCCTCGACCCGCGCGGTGGCGTGCCCGATCAACCGGCCGAGGCGGCCGGCCTGCGACAGGAGCGCGACGGCGACGTTCTCGATCACGGTCATCGAACCGAAAGTCGCGGTGATCTGGAAGGTGCGGCCGACGCCGAGGCGTCCGATGCGGTGCGGGGCCAGACCGGTGATGTCGCGGCCGGCGAGCCGGATCGTGCCGCGATTGGGACGGATCTGGCCGTTCAGCATGTTGAAGCAGGTGCTCTTGCCGGCGCCGTTCGGGCCGATGAGAGCCACGAGCTTGCCCGCGTCGAGCCGGAACGACACGTCCATCACGGCCTCGACGCCGCCATAGGATTTCACAAGGCCATCGACTTCGAGGAGCGAACTCATGGCGCGGCCTCCGGGTCGCGGGCCGTCGTCGGCTCCTTCGCGCCGAGCCGATCGCGCAAGGCCAGCGCCGAGCCGACCAGGCCGGAGGGGAAGGCGACGACCAGGGCGATAATGACGAGGCCGAGCACGAGCTTCGAATAATCGGTGTTGCTGATCAGCCAGATCGACAGGAGCTTCAGCGCGGCGGCGCCGACGATCGGCCCGGCGATGGTGCCGACGCCGCCGGCGAGCACCATGACGAGCGCGTCGACCGAGAGCGGGATCGCCATCGTGTCGGGGAAGACGCTGCCTTTGAGGTAGGCGAACAGCGCGCCGGCGAGACCGGCGAGCGCGCCGGCGATCACGAAGGCGCGCCATTGCACCGCGCGCGCGGCGATGCCGGCCGCCTCGGCCCGGAGCCGGCTGTCGCGGGCGGCGCGGAGCGCATAGCCGAAGGGCGAGAACACGAGCGCGCGGTGCAGCGCGAGGCCGGCGACGACGAGGCCGAGCGTCGTCCAGTAGAAGGCCGCCGGGCTCGCGACCGCCGCGGCCGGCCAGACGCCGAGGATGCCGTTGTCGCCGCCGGTGACCGCGACCCATTGGAAGGCGATCGACCACAGGATCTGCGCGAAGGCGAGCGTCAGCATCGCCAGATAGACGCCCGACAGCGGCATCGCGAACCAGCCGACGATCGCGGCGCCGGCCGCGGCCAGTGCTGGACCGGCGGCGAGCGCGAGCGGCATCGGCAGAGCGAGCGCCTTGGCGGCGAGCGCCGCGCCATAGGCGCCGAGGCCGAAAGAGGCGGCATGACCGAACGAGACGAGGCCGCCGACCGAGAGAATCAGGTGCAGGCTCGCGGCATAGAGCGCGAAGATCGCGACCTCGGTCGCGACCGTCAGGCCGTAGGGGCTCAACACCGCCGGTAATGCCGTCGCGGCGAGAAGTATCGCAAGGGTGAGCGCGCGGGAGCTCCGGCCCATCGGCGCCCAGGGCCGGGAGTCGAGCGCGGGCGCGCGCGGCTCGGCATCGCGGGTGCCGAACAGGCCCGAAGGCCGAACCACCAGCACGATCGCCATGACCAGGAACACCAGCACCAGCGAGATCTTCGGCAGGATCAGAATGCCGAAGGCATTGAGCAGGCCGACGATGATCGCCGCTACGAAGGCGCCGCCGATCGAGCCGAGCCCGCCGATCACCACGACGACGAACACTTCCACAATGACCGCGAGGTCCATCGCATGGGAGACGGCGGCGCGCGGCACCTGCAGCGCGCCGCCGAGGCCGGCGAGGAAGGTGCCGAGCGCGAAGACGCCGGTGAACAGCCATTTCTGGTTCACACCGAGGGCGGCGACCATGTCGCGGTCCTCGGTCGCGGCGCGCACCAGCACGCCCCATCGCGTCCGGTGCAGGACGAGCCACAAGAGCCCGAGCACGGCCGGGCCGAGCGCGATCAGGAACAGGTCGTAGGCCGGGATGCGCTTGTCCAAGATCATTACCGCGCCGGCGAGGCCGGGCGCGCGTGGCCCGACCATGTCCTCCGGGCCCCAGATCAGCAGAACGGCATCCTCGACGACCAGCGTGGCGCCGAAGGTGGCGAGCAACTGGAACAACTCGGGCGCGCGGTAGATCCGGCGCAGGAGCAGGATTTCGAACAGCGCGCCGAGGATCGCAACAGTGGCGGCCGCCGCGACGAGCCCGCCCCAGAAGCCGAGCGCGCCGGCGAAGCGATCGGTCAGCGAAAAGGCGATGTAGGCGCCGAGCATGTAGAAGGCGCCGTGCGCGAAGTTCACGATCCGCGTCACGCCGAAGATGATCGACAGGCCCGACGCCACTAGGAACAGCGACGAGGCGCTCGCCAGACCGGTCAGGAGTTGGGCGACGATGAGCTGCATGAACCTCCGGCGCGGGGGAGAGGCGAGCCGTGTGGGGCTTCGAAGGCCCCGCACGGCGCCCGATCAGTTGGCGGGCCGCAGCTTGCGGACCTCGTCGTCGGTCGGCAGGTACTTGGCGCCGTCGCGGTAGACGGCATCGACCATGACGCCCTTGCCGTCCTTCAGCGCGGTGCGACCGACGAAGGCGCCCATGGTCGCCTGGTGGTCGAGCGCGCGGAACACGATCCGGCCGAACGGCATGTCGACCGCGACGCCCTCGGCGGCGGCGATCATCTTCTCGGTATCGGTCGAGCCGGCCTTGGCAAGGACGGCGGCGATCGATTTGATCATCGAGTAGCCGACCACCGAGCCGACGCGCGGATAGTCGTTGTACCGGGCCTGATAGGCCTTCAGGAACGCCGCGTGCTCGGGCTGCGGCACCGCGCTCCAGGGATAGCCGGTGACGATCCAGCCCTCGGGCGTCTCGGCCTTGAGCGGGTCGAGATATTCCGGCTCGCCGGTCAGGAAGCTCACGACCGCGCGGCCCTGGAAGGTGCCGCGCGTGTTGCCCTCGCGGACCAGCTTCACGAGGTCCGGGCCGAAGGTGACGTTGAGGATGGCTTCCGGCTTCACCGCGTCGATCGCCTCGACGACCGCGCCGGCGTCGATCTTGCCCTGCGGCGGCCATTGCTCGCCGACCCATTCGATATCGGGCCGCTTGGCGGAGAGCAGCTGCTTGAACACGGCGACGGCGGACTGGCCGTATTCGTAGTTCGGCGCGATGGTCGCCCAGCGCTTGGCCGGCAGCTTGGCGGCCTCCTCGGCCAGCATCGCGGCCTGCATGTAGTTCGAGGGGCGCAGGCGGAAGGTGTAGCGGTTGCCCTTCGACCAGGTGATCGCATCGGTCAGCGGCTCGGCCGCCATGAACAGGATCTTCTTCTGTGCGGCGAAGTCGCTGACCGCGAGGCCGATGTTGGAGAAGAACGTGCCGGCGATCAGCGCCACGCCGTCCTTCGATACCAATTCGTTCGCCGCGGTCACGGCGTCGGCCGGCTTGCCGCCGTCGTCGCGGGAGACGACGACGAGCGTCTTGCCGCCGATGCCGCCGGCGGCATTGATCTCCTCGACCGCGAGCTGCCAGCCCTTGCGATAGGGCTCGGTAAAGGCCGGCAAAGCCGAGTAGCTGTTGATCTCGCCGATCCTGATCTCGTCGGCTCGTGCGGCTTGTCCGGCAACGGCGCCGAGCGCGGCGGTGGCCAGGATTCCCTTGGCCAGAATCCCCTGGAGCAGGACCTTCGGCGTCAGGACCGTGCGGATCCACTTCCTCGTCAGCATCATCATCGCCCTCACGAACCGGACCGGTGTCGGACCGATGGTTTACGACAGGAGCCGGGATCGGGGTAGCACCAAAGCCTCGCCTCACACGCGGGACTGCCCGCGAAACGGTGATGACCGGGCGCGACAGGACGAGAGACCGTGTGGCGCGGGAAAATCGAAGTGCTTTCGAGATCAATCATGCGCGTTGCCAGATCGAGGGGCTTGGCTGCACCATGATCCGCAATTCCAGCAGGCCGCGGAAAGATCACGTAACGGGAGGTAATCTCCTTTTTACCTCAGACCCTTGAATGATGCGCGGGTATTCACCAAACCCAAAGGGTCGTGAGCGTAGAAGCGATTCGTGAGACGCTTTTCTGACGTGACGGAGGTCCGATGAACCGCTCGATGGCTGCCGCTTACGACCCGGGCGTGTCGGACGAGTTCGCGGCCATGTTCGATCTGGCGCCGATCTCGCTCTGGGTCGAGGACTTCAGCGGCGTCAAGCGACAGTTCGCGGCCTGGCGCACGGAGGGTGTGACCGATCTCGGCCAATTCCTGCGCGCGGACCCGTCGCGTGTTCATGCCTGCGCGAGCCTGATCCGGGTGATCGGCGTCAACCAGCGCACGCTGCAGCTGTTCGAGGCCGCCAACCGGTTCGAGCTCGTCGCCAATCTGGATCAGGTGTTTCGCGACGACATGCTGATGACGCATGTCGATGAACTGGTGCAGCTCTGGAACACCGGCACGGCGTTCAAGAGCCAGACGGTCAACTACACGCTCTCGGGCCGCCGGCTCGACATTCTGCTCAATGCGATCGTGCTGCCGGGCTACGAGGACGACTGGTCGCGTGTGCTGGTCGCCATCGACGATGTGACCGAGCGCGAGGTGGCGCGGCGCGAACTCGCCGAGAGCGACGCCTATGCGCGCAGCCTGTTCGACCTCTCGCCAGTGTCGCTGTGGGTCGAGGACTTCAGCCATGTGAAGCGGCTGATCGACGAGGTGCGCGGCTGTGGCATCGACGATTTCCGCACCTTCACCGACGTGCATCCGGAATTCGTCGATCGCTGCATGAGCGAGATCCGCATCATCGACGTCAATCGCGAAACGATCCGGATCTTCTGCGCCGCCGACCGTACCGAGCTGCTCATGCGCAAGCATGAGATCTTCCGGGACGCGATGCGCCAGCCGTTCCGGGAACAGCTCATCGACCTGTGGAACGGCAAGCTGTTCCAGCAGCGCGAGGTGGTGAACTACTCGCTCGAGGGCCACGAGCTGCATTTCCTGCTGCAGTTCTCGGTGCTGGCCGGGCACGAGCACGACTGGTCGCTGGTGCAGGTCGCGCTGACCGACATCACGGCGCGCAAGAAGGCCGAGGCCTATCTCGAATTCCTCGGCAAGCACGACGTGCTGACCAAGCTCTACAATCGTTCCTTCTACGTCGACGAGATCGCGCGGCTGCAGCGCAGCCGGCTCGAGCCGATGACCATCATCATCGCCGATCTCAACGGCCTCAAGGTCGCCAACGATCGCATGGGCCATGCGGTCGGCGACCAGATGCTGCGCCGGGCCGGCGAGATCCTCGCGGCGGCGGTCGAGGCGCCGGCGACGGCGGCGCGGATCGGCGGCGACGAGTTCGCGATCCTGATGCCGTCGGCCGATGAGCGCGGCGGGCAGGCGATGATGGAGAACATCCGCAAGCTGGTCGAGCTCAACAACCAGTTCTACGGCGGCATGCCGCTCAGCTTCGCCATGGGCGCGGCGACCGGCGCCGCGGGCGAGCCGCTGGAGCAGGTCGCCAAGCGCGCCGACGAGCTGATGTACGAAGAGAAGCGCCAGTACTACGCCCAGGGCGCCGGAGCGGCGGCGCGGCGGTGACGGCCGCGGCCGGCGGTTTCCTGCCGGCGGACCTCGTCACGTCTCAATAGCTGCGGGTCGGGCGGTCGAGGACGCGGCGCCCGAGCAGGCTCGCCACCAGATCGACCATCAGGAGCGCGGTGCGGCCGCGTTCGTCGAGAAACGGATTGAGTTCGACGAGGTCGATGCTGCGCACGAGCCCCGTGTCGCACAGCATCTCCATGACCAGATGCGCCTCGCGGAAGGTCGCGCCGCCCGGCACAGTGGTGCCGACGCCGGGCGCGATGTCCGGATCGAGGAAGTCGACGTCGAGGCTGACGTGGATGATGCCGTCCGCGGCGCGGACCTTGTCGATGAAGGCCCGCAGCAGCACCGCGACGCCGTTCTCGTCGATGGCGCGCATGTCGTGGACGGTGATCGGCGTCCGCGCCAGCGCTTCCCGTTCCGCCGGATCGACGCTGCGCAGACCGATCATGCAGACGTTTTCGGGCTTCACGGTCGCGGCGAGCGGCGGAAGAAAGCCCGCGAAACCCGGACGGCCGGTCGCGTAGGCCATCGGCACGCCGTGGAGGTTGCCACTGGTGCTGGTCTCGAGCGTGTGGAAATCCGGGTGGCTGTCGAGCCAGAGCACGAACAGCTCGCGGCCGGTTTTCGCCGCGCGCCGGGCGACGCCGGGCATGGTGCCGGCCGAGAGACTGTGGTCGCCGCCGAGGAAGATCGGCAGGCCGTCGCCCGCGGCGGCGTAGGCGGCCGCCTCGATCGTCTCGGTCCAGGCTGCGATCTCGCCGAGATGCCGGAGCGCCGGATTGGGATGCGGCTTCTCGGCGTGGGCACCGGGTGCGAGATTGCCGCGATCCTCGATGCGGTGGCCGAGGTCGGCGAGCGTCTCGCCGAGGCCGGCGGCGCGATAGGCGCTCGGGCCCATGTCGCAGCCGAGCCGGCCGGTGCCGGCCTGGACGGGAATTCCGATCAGGATGCAGGTCTCGGTCATCGGCAGGGGTCTCCGAAACGGATCGATCATGAGCCGCCGCGTGTCGCGGAGCGGGAGCGGCGTCGGCTCCGTCGCGCCTTTGCGTGACGGTTTCGTGTCGGGGATACGAAAAATTCCTGACAGCTAGAAATGCATGCTTCGCTTAAGGGCTTTTTTATCGGCCGGCGTGCTACTTCCTGCGCAACTAAGGGGCTTATGCCCTTGGGGAAATCAGGGCATGGCCGTCTCACTTTTGGACCTCGCGCGCGAGGAGTCGAGCGACAGGCGTCGCGAACTCCTGCAGGAGGTCTCGAACATCTTCGTCGACGGCGCGGAAAATCACACCGATCGCGAACTGGTGCTGTTCGGCGAGGTTCTCGGCCGGCTGCTCGACCATGTGAGCGTCGATGATCGCGCCGCATTCTCGAGCCGGGTCGCCGCGCTGGCGCAGACCTCGCGCGATCTGGCGCTGAAGCTCGCCAATGACGCGATCCAGGTCGCCGCGCCGGTGCTGCAGCATTCGCCCTCGCTGACCGACGACGACCTCGTCGACCTCGCCTCCCGGCAGGGCCAGACCCATCTGGCCGCGATCTCGCGTCGCGACGCCCTGAGCGAACACGTCACCGACGTGCTGGTCGATCGCGGCGAGGCGATCGTGCTCAACACGGTCGCGCGCAATCTCGGCGCCCGCTTCTCCGAGCAGGGCTTCGGCGCGCTGGCGGCCAAGGCGGCCGACGACGACAGTCTCGGCGAGGCCCTGTCGTTTCGCGACGACCTGCCGGTCCATATCGCGGAAAAGGTGGCCCCGGTTCTCAATCAGGTCGCGCGCAAGCGGCTCGAACTGCTGATCCAGCAGGACAGCGGCCGCGCGCAGGCGCTGATGGACGATGCCAAGCGCGCCTTCGACGTCGGCCGGGCCGACAGCAAGCGCGGCCGGTTCGAGAGCAAGATCATGGTCGCCGATGTCCGGTCGGGCAAACGACGGCTCGACGAGGCGCTCGACGACCTGATCCATCGCGGCCGGCTGATCGACATCGCCCATGTACTGGCCGATCTCGCGCAAGTGCCCGAGGCGCATGTGTCGAACGTGCTGCACAAGCTCGCCGGCACCGGCATCGCGGTGGTCTGCCGGACGCTCGACGTGTCCGAGACCGTCTACGATCGCCTGTCGCGGCTGCGCTGCGAGCGGTTGCGCGTGCCGCCCGCGCAGGCCGAACCGATGCTGCGCGAGTATCAGCAGCTCGACCGGGCCACGGCCGAGCGCACGCTGCGCTTCCACCGGGTGCGTAGCACGGTCCGCGGCTGACGTCGCCGCTCAGTTGCCTGCGACGGTGATCCGATCATCGAGCCGGCCGATCGTGGCCAGGATCACATAGGCCGTGTAGTCGCGCTCGTACTCGGCGCTGACCCGGCCGATCTCGGCATTGGTCACTTCTTCCTGTGCGTTCAGGAGGTCGAGCACCGAGCGCTGGCCGCCGAGCAGTTCCTTCGAGACGCCTTCGAGCGCGCGGCGGGCAAGGGCGGTCTGGCGGCCGAGTGCTGCGGCGCGCGCCTGCGCGGCGCGGTGGCGCGAGAAGGCGGTGCGTGCGGAGGCGACGACGCCGTCGCGGGTATCGACGGCCTCGTAGTGGCGCTGCATCGCGAGCGCGCGGGCCTCCCGCACCTTGGGCATGGTCGAGGGCGAATAGATCGGCACCCGGACCTGCAGCTTGACGGCGAAACTGTCCTGGCGATCGACCGTGGCCGAGTAGCCGTAGATCCGCTCGCGCGCGACCTGCAGGTCGACGGCGGGCAGAAACTCGCCGACCGCGGCCTTGGCGGCGAAGCGCGCCGCGACCGCATTGCTGTCGGCGGCGCCGATGCGCGGGTTCGACGAGCGGGCGAGTTCGACCAGTTCCTCCTCGCTGCGCGGCAGGGCGCGGTCCGGCACGCCGGCGCGCACGAGCGTCCCACGCGGCGCGTTGCCGGCGAGTTTGGCGTATTCCGCGCGCGAGGCGGCGAGCTCGCCCCGAGCGCGCTCCAGTTCGGCGACGGCGAGCTCGCGCCGGCTCTCGGACTGGTCGATGTCGGTCTTGGTCGCGTCGCCGCCGTCGAAACGGGCGCGGGTCGACTTGGCGATCTCGGCGTAGTGGGCGAGGCTCCTGGACCGGAGCGCGACGATCGCGGTGTCGCGGATCACCGCCAGATGCGCGGCGGCGGCGTCGAGCAGCAGCTGCTGGCGCGCATCGGCGAGCGCATAGGTGCCGGCCGTCTCGGCGGCGCGGGCACGCTTCAGGTCGTTGTAGCGCCGGAAGCCGTCGAAGATCGGCTGCGATACCGTCACCCCGATCGTCGAGGGCGTCGGTGTGTTGCCCGGTTGCGGCGCCGAGTAGCCGACGGCGCCGCGCAGCGCCCAGTCCGTGGTGAAAGAGACCGTCGGCAGGAAGGCGGCGACGGCCGCGTCGACGCCGGCCTTGGTGCCGTCGCGCCGGGCCTCCTCGGCCTTCAGCTTGGCGCTCTCCTGCAGCGCCTTCTCGAGCGTGCGGTCGACGCCCTCGGTGGTGCCGGTCTGAGCGACCTGGAACGCCTGCGCGGCGCGGCCGATCGGGCGGGGATCGGCGGAGACCGGCACTGTGCCGGTGACGAAACCGACGCCGGTCAGCACGATGCCGGCGAGCACTCTGTTCGCCAGCACGGGGCCGGGGACGAGCCGTGCATCGGATCCGGGGCGGGGTGGGGCGACCGGAGAAGACATGGATACTCTAACGCAACTGAACGCGACCGGGCAGGGCGCCGCGGTCCTTTCCAGCAGACTCCATTAGGGTTAACTCTGCGTGAAGGGTCGGCTGAGTTCGGCAATATTTACCGGATTCATCAAGGACTTCGGGTCGGCTGAAATAATGCTGGCCGTGGGCGCCGGATGTCCCTGCGTTCGTCCGAGCCAAAGGGCGCGCGAGCGCGGCGCCCGCGCGCACGATGGACGATATGCATCGACGTTGCATCACGCCGGTTGGAGGGCGTCGGGCGCGGACCGTGCGAACGGCCGCGCGCCTACCGTTCCGAGAAGGCGAGGTCGAACGAGCGGAAGATCGGCTTCAGGAAGTAGCGCAGCACCGACTTTTCGCCGGTCAGGATCTCGGCACGAACGACCATGCCCGGCAGCAGCGGATGCCGCTCTGCGCCCAGGTGGACGTCCGTCCGGTCGAAGCCGACGCGCGCCTTGTAGAAGGGCTCGCCCTTCTCGGTCTTGAACGTGGTCGGCGACACCGACAGTACCTCGCCCTGGATCGGACCAAAACTCTCCGGATCGTAGGCGGTGACCTTGAGCCGGGCCTGCAGGCCGGCGCGGACATAGCCGACGTCGTCGGGCCGGAGCTTCACCTCCGCGACGAGGCGTTCGCCGATCGGCACCAGTTCGGCCACCGTGTCGCCCGGCTTCAGCACGTCGCCGGGGCTCTTCGGCACCATGTCCTGCACGAGGGCGCGGCTCGGGGCGCGCACGAACAGGCGATCGACCCGGTCGCGGCTCTTGGCGATCTGCTGCTCGACCTCGGCGAGTTCGGCGCCGGTCTTGGCTAGGTCGCTCGACCATTGCACGCGGCGGGTCGACTCGGCATCGGCGAGCTGGCCGCGCACTTCGGCGAGGCCGCTTCGGCCGCTCTCGATCTGGCCCTGCACCTGCGCCACGCGGGCGCGGGTCTGCTCGAGCGTCACCTTGGCGTCGAGGAAGGCGTTGCGCGAGGAATAGCCTTCCTTGTGCAGCTTTTCGCGCAGGGCCAGCCGCTCGCGGTTGGCGCCGAGCTGCGCGTCGAGGCTGATCATCTCGGACTGCGCGGCCTGGATCTCGGCCGTGCGCTGGGCGATGCGTGCGGCGAAGGTCTCGCGGATCTTGGCGAGGCCCTCGCTCTCGCGCCGGAACAATTCCTCCTGTTCGCGGCGCTGGTCGTCGGCGAGGCCGAGCGCGGCGAAATCGGGCCGGGTCTCGTCGAGCTGGGCGAGCAGCCGCGCGCGGGTGGCGATGAGGCTCGTGCGCCGTGCCGAGAGCTGGCCGAGATCGGCGCGCGCGCCGGTCGGCTCGAGCCGGATCAGCGGCGCGTCGGCATCGACGATATCGCCGGGCTTGGCGAGGATTTCCGCGACGATGCCGCCTTCGTAGTGCTGGACCGGGATCACCGAGCCTTCGGGTGTGAGCTGACCCTCGGCGACCGCCAGTTCGCGCAAGGGCGCGATCGCGGCGATGATCACTAGGAGGCCGAGCCCGACGGTCAGGCTCACCATGATCGAGCGGAACACGTTCGGCCAGCGGCCGGCCTCGATATCGAGCGGCAGCGCGAGCTCTTCCGCGGACGGGCGTCCGGCGGCGAAACTGGCCTCGCGGGCTCGGCGGATGGCGGCGACGGCTGACACGCGATACTCCAATGGCTCGGACGCGGCCGATCAGGCCGTGCGCTGGTGAACATCCTGTTTCTGCTGCGGATAGAGCTTCGGCAACACGGCATCCGGTGGACCGTCGGCCGTCACGACGCCGCGGTCGAGGCGGATGATCCGGTCGCAGGCGCGCATGTGGCTCGGCCGCGAGGTGACGAGGATCACCGTCGACCGGCCGCGCAGCGCGGCGAGTTTGCGTGCCAGCGCCTCGTCGCCGGCATGATCGAGATTGGCGCCCGGATCGTCGAGCAGCAGCAGCGTCGGCCGGCGCACATAGGCGCGGGCGAGCGCGAGGCGCATCTGCACGCCCTCGCTGAAGTCGATCCGGAGACCGCCGAGGATCTTGGTCTCCAGACCCTCCGGAAAGTGCGCCTCGAGCTCGTCGAAGCCGGCATCGGCGAGCGCCTTCAGCATCTCCGCGTCGGTCGCCTCCGGGCAGGCGAGCGCGAGGTTCTGGCGCACCGTGCCGAAGAAGAACAGCGGATCCTGCGGTACGAAGCCGGTCGCGGTGCGGATCTCGCTCGGGTCGATCTGCTGGAGGTTCAGGCCGTCGAGATAGACCGTGCCGCCCGCCGGCTGGTAGAGCCCGAGCAGCATCTTGAGCAGCGTGGTCTTGCCGGCGCCGGCCGGGCCGGTGATCGCGACGATCTGGCCGGCCGGGATCTGCAGCGCCACGCCCTTCAGCGCCGGCTCGACGCGGCCAGGATAGCGATAGGCGATGCCGTCGAGCGTGACAGCGCCGCCGAAGCGGCGCCGCGACAGGGGCCGGAGCGCCGGGTCGCGCTCCGGCGCGATGCGCATGAGCGCGTTGATCTGGCGGATGGTGGAGCCGAACTGGCTGAGATTGTTCAGACCCATGAAGGCGGTCTGGATCGGCGTCAGCAATCGCCAGATCACCATCATCACCGCGATGAGACCACCGACGGACAGCTCGTTCTTCATCACGAGTACGGCGCCGGCGCCGAGGGTCGCAACGCCGGCGAGCGTCGAGAGCGAGGCGGCGACCGTCTGCAAGGCGCTGTCGAAGGCCTGGGCGCGGAACTTCTGCAGCACGGCCTCGCGGGACAGCGTGCGATAGCGCTCGGCCCAGACTGTCTCGGCTCCGAGCTGATGCACCGTGTCGGCGCGGGTCAGCGTCTCGATCAGGAAGCTCTGGCCGCGCGTGACGATCTGTCCCGTCGCGGTCAGATTGCGGCGCGTGATCGGGATCGTCGCGATGCCGAGCAGGACGTAGACGACCACGAGGCCGATCGGCGCCAGCACGAAGACCGGATCGATCCAGGCCAGCGCCGCGAAGAACACGAGCGTGAACGGCAGATCGAGCATCGTGTTGACGAGGTGACCGGTGAAGAAGGTGCGCACACCCTCGAACTGGCGGAACCGCGCGACCTGGGTCGCGACCGAGACCTGCTCGACCATGGCGATCGGCAGCGACAGCACGCGCTCGAAGGCGGCGTTGGCGAGCGCGGCATGGAACCGCGCGCCGATATAGGCGACCAGCGTCGCCTTGATGTGCCGCAGGTGCATCTCGAAGGAGATGGCCAGGATGATCGCCGCGAGGAAGAAGGCGAGCGTCTCCAGCGAGTGCGCCGTGATGACGTGATTGTAGACATTGGCGACGAAGATCGGCGTCGCGAGCGCCAGCATGTTGGTGGCGAAGGTCAGCAGCACCACGGCGCCGATCGGCTGGCGGAACCGCCACAGCGAGGCCCAGAACCAGGGCGTCCGGTCCTGCCGTTCCCCTTCGTGATCGGCGACGGCGACCAGATAGACCGTGATGCGACGGCCGCGCAGGTCGCGTGGTTCGAGGATGGTGTCGCTGCGGGTTGCGCCGCAGAAGATCTCGAGACTGCCGTCGGCTCGACGGGCGCGGACGACCGCGAGGCCGTCGTCGCGCTCGATCAGGCAGGGCATGAACTCCGGCGTGATCTTGTCGAGCGTCAGATCGATACGCTTGGTCCGGAAGCCGAGACGGCTGAGGACCGCGCGGAACGTGCCGACGTCGGCGATCGGCTCGAGATGCGGCTTCACCTCGAACAGGCGCCGGCTGTCGCCGGGCCAGTTCAGCGCCTTCAGGAGCGGCACGAGGCAGGCCTCGACGGCCGTCTCGGCGTGATCGTCGAGATGGATCTCCTCGCGGCCGAATTCGCCGGCGAGCAGATCCTGCAGGTCGCGGGCGGGGAGGTCGCGGATGGGGTGATCGTGGGGGGGAGGGGGCGTCGTCATGGCGTCGGGCCCTCCGTAGCGGCCGTGGCCGCGCGTCCAGCGGCCCCGGCGCCGGCTGTCCCGAACCCGCGCATCAGCTCGGCGAAGGACGGCGCGGCGTCCGATCGCGCGCCGGCGCGGCCGCCGAGCGGCGTGATCCGCGCGCCGCGGCAGAGCCAGGCGCGATCGGCCATCGCGAGATAGGATGGCCGGTTGGTGCACATGACGATGGTCACCGCGCCGCGCAGGCGCTCGAGCGCGGCGAGCAACTGCCGGTCGGCGTCCTGATCGAGGAAGGCCTGCGGCTCGTCGAGCAGCAGCAGACCCGGCCGCAGCGCCAGCGCGCGGGCGAAGGCGAGGCGTTTCAGGAACCCCGTGGGCAGTGTTTCCGACACGCCCTCGCCGAGGCGCATGTCGTAACCCGAGGGCAGGCGCGCGATGTCTCGATCGACGCCGACGAAGGCGGCCGCATTGCGGGCCTCGTCGGCGGTCGGTCCGTCGCCGAACAGGGTCAGGTTGTCGAGGATGGTGCCGCGGAAGAACACCGGGTTCTGCGCCACGATACCGATCGCGCCGGGGTGCCGCGTCCGGTAGAGGCCGGGCTCCTCGCCGTCGATATGGATCTCCCCGCGCGTCGGCCGACCCTCGCCGGCGATCAGATGCAAGAGGGTCGCCTTGCCGCTCTCGTCGTCGCCGGTGAAGGCGGTGATGGCGCCGGCCGGCAGTTCGATGTCGCCGGCCTCGAGGATCGTGCGGTCCTCGATCCGGTGCCCGAGGCCGAGGATCCGGACCGCCGGCGCGGCACGCGGTTCGGCCGCCGCCTCGATCGCGTGCTCCCGCTCCGGCAGCGCGAACAGCTCGCGGACATGATCGAGGCCGAGACGCATCTTCTGGACCTCGTTCCAGAGCGAGGCGGCACCGAGGATCGGCTGGATCGCGCGGCCGGAGAGCATGGTGCAGGCCGACAGCGTGCCGATGGTCATGTCGCCGGCGATGGCGAGCACCGCGCCGACCGTCACCATGGCGATCATGGTGATGTTGCCGAGCGCGGTGACCTTGGCCTCCGACAGGATCGCGAGTTCGATCGCCTCGTAGTCGATCTCGGCGGCCGAGCGCTGCAGCCGCTCGAAGCGGCGCAGCAGCATCGGTTCCATCGCGTGACCCTTGAGGGTGGTGATGCCGGTCAGCGCATCGGCGAGGAAGTCGTGGATCTTGGCGTCCTGCCGGTCGCGGCTTTCGTGGGCCGCGCGCAGCTTGCGGCCGATATGGACCGTGGCGATCGCGAAGGCGGCGACGACGGCGAGTGCGACGAGCACCAGCCAGCCGCCAATCAGCGCCAGCACGGCGAGAAACAGGAAGACGAAGGGCAGATCGAGCAGCAGGAGCCGTGAGCGGCCGCCGTAGAAGTCGCCGAGCCGCTGCACCGCCTGCAGGCGCTGCAGGTGCCGGGCCGGCGGATCGGCGGTAAAGGCCGCGCGCGGGGCGTAGAGCACACGCTCGAAGGCGGAGACCATCGACACCTGCGTGAAGCGCGCGGCGACCCAGGCGCTCATATAGGCGCGGGCGATCTTGAGCGCGCCATCGACGATCACCACCACGATCAGTGCCGACAAGAGCGCCAGCAGCGTCTCGCCCGAGCTGTGCGGGATCACGCGGTCGTAGACCTGCATGATCGACAGCGGCAGCGCGAGCCCGAGCGTGTTGATCGCGATCGAGGCGGCCATCACCGAGCGTGGCAGGCGCAGCACGCGCGCCTCCTGGAGACCGAAGGCCTCCAGCTCGTCGCGCCGGATTCCGAACTGCCCGAGCAGACGCCGCCACCGGTCCGATAAGCCGCTGAAATTCAACACGTGTGCCACACTGATCGCGTTACTCGGGCTCAGTTTTCACACGAAGAAGTTTAGCGGCGATTAACCACGACTCGGATGATGCGCCGTCACGTCAGCGAGCGGCTCGGCGACACGCGCCCGGCGTCTTTCGCCCGGCTCCGGCGCGTCGACCGGGGCTTGAAACGAACAAGCCGCCCGGGAGGGCGGCTTGCGGATCGGTTTTGACAGAGGCGGGGCTCATTCGGTCCGGCGCACCGGCACCGCGACGACTGCCGGGCCGACGAAACGGCCGGAGGCGAGGCCGTCGATCGGGCCCTTCGAGAAGCCGATCGCGAGGGTCGCCGCCGGCTTGGCGAGCAGGGCCGGCAGGCCCTCCTGGTCCGGGGCGCTGAGGGAGGCGAAGCGGGCGGTGCGCGCGCCGGCGCCGGCGTCGATCACCTTGGGATCCGGATCGTCGCCGAGGCTCGCGACCAGCACGGCGAGCGGATCGCGATAGGCCGCGCGGGCGGCCTTCGCGGCCTTGCCGGTGGCGGCCGGCAGCGCGGCGCCGAGCCGCGAGACGTCGGTGGCGGTCGCGGTCGGCGCGACCGGCGTCGTCAGCGAGGCGAGCAGCACGCTCGCCGGCTTCTGCTGCGGCAGCGGGACCGGCATCGGCGGGAGCTTCGGCCCGGCCGCGACATCGGCGGTGACCGGCTTGCCGGTGGGGATCGGCAGTTCCGAGGCATAGCCGAGTGCGTCGCTCGGCTGCGGCTGCTCGCCGGTCAGCACGGCGAAGGCCTCTGCGGCGGGATTGGCGGGACGGGCGAGACCGGCGACGCGGGTGGCCGGCTCGAAGCCCGGCTTGGCGCGCGGCGGGGCCACGTCGATGGCGACGGGCTTCGCTTCGGGAAGCGGCGCGGCAACCGGGATCGGCGCGGCGGCGGCGACCTGCTTGCCCTGCGGGCCGACGACCCAGCCGGACGGTTGGCCGTTGTTGTTCGAAACGAGCGAGCCGGCGCCGCGCGGGGCGGCGGCGGGCTGCGGCAGCGCCACGAGCGAGCCCGCGGCGGGCGGGCTGGTGACGACCGGCGGCTGCACGGCCGCGACCTGGACCGGCGCCGGCTGGGCGACCGGGGCGGGGCGACCGCCTGGGTGCGGACGCTGCGGGCGCTCGGCGCGGCCGGACCGGTGCTGACGCCGGGCGCGTCCTCGTTGCGGGTCAGGAGAACCTTGTTGGGCGCGACCGGACCCTGGCGCAGCTCTTGGCCGCGCGAGGCCGGGGTGCGGACGACTTCCTCCTCGTCCTCGCCGGGCGCGGCGCTCGACGAAGACGACGAGCCGCCGCCGAACAGGGCAGCGAGCAGACCGCCGCCGGAACGGGTCGCGCTGTCGCCGGTCGGGCTGGTGCGGCCCTTGCGGGCCTGCGATTCCGCCAACGCCACCTGATAGCCCGACAACGGGCCGCCGTCGGCGGGCAGGTGGGCGGTCTTGCCGTCCGGGAACAACCGGACGAGCTGTTCGCGCGTCATGCGCGGCCAGGCGCGGACGCTGCCGGTGTCCATGTGGACGAAATTCGAGCTCGGATAGAAGCCGACGCCGCCGATCTGCTTCTTCATGCCGACTTCGCGCAGGCGCTCGAGGTCGACGCCGGGCAGATAAAAGTCCATCGCCTTGCCGAGCATGTGCTGGCTGAACTTGGCGACGCCGCGCGAGCGGGAGCGCAGCATGTTGTTGGTGGCCGGGGAGCGGTAGCCGCAGACGATGTGGATCGGCTGCGTGGCGCCCGAGTCGCGATAGACCTCCCAGATGAGGTCGAACAACTGCGGGTCCATCTTGGTGGCTTCGTTGCGCCGCCAGTCACGCAGGAGCCGGTTCAGCTCCTGCAGGCCGTTCTGGTCGTAGACTCCGTCACGCTTGAACACGACCGTGGCGCGTTCCTGCGTGTGGGTGTTCATCAGTGTCAGCGAGCGCGTCTCCGCGCGTGCCTCGGCGGCCCCGAAAGTCGCGGCGGCGACGACACTTGCGAGAAAGAGGCGATTACGCATGGACTTGCGCCTCAAGCGACCAGAGTGGTGAGCCAACGGGTGCTCCGGATGTAGAAGGGCCGAGTGTGGCCATACAACGACACATCCCCCAGGACCGCCAATTTCGTCCATTTTGGTTAATGAAGCTTTTACCGTAACCGCCGGACCGAGGGAAGCGGCAGGCTTTATTTCGATGCGATCGCGTTCTTGTATCAGTGGGTGCATTCCCATGGGGAATTTCGCATAGTCGTGGCACGGCTCTGCCGGAGCGTCCGTTTCGGCAGCGATCTCGGAGTTCGGTCGTCTTCATTGCAGCGATCGGCCCAAGGCCGCCGCCTCGACGACCGATCTCGGGCGTCGGCTCGGAGATCCGGAAGGGTGTGCGCCGGCGAGCAGACGGAATTCGCGGCGTCGGGCGGCTTGATCCTGCGACGCGATCGCTCCGGTCAGTCCTTCAGGTCGTAGAGCCGGCGGAACCGCTCGACCGTGCGGGCGACGTGGGCCGTCCGGACGGCAGGATCCGGGGGCTCGATGGCGCCGAGCAGCAAGCCATGGCGGTAGAGGCCCTGCAACAGCGACAAGAACACGTCTGCTGCCTCCGTGGTGTCGGCCGGGGGCATGCGTCCCTCGCGAACGAGGCGATCGAGATAGTCGGCGAGAAGCCCGCGCGTGCGCAGCGGGCCCATCTCGTAGTTCAGTCGAGCAAGGTCCGGAAACTCCGTTGCCTGGGCGATCAGCAGGCGGCTGAGGCAGGCCATGTCGGTGCTGACGATGCGCTCGAGGGTCGCCTCGCCCACGGCGGTGAGGACGTCGCCGGCGGGGCCGTCGCTCTGGAAGAAGGCGCCGATCGGCCATTTCAGCCGGTCGGCCATGGCGCGGAGCAGGCCCTCCTTGCTGCCGAAACGGCTGTAGATCGTCTGCTTGGCGACGCCGGCCTCCGCCGCGATCCGGTCGACGCTCGACGCGAAGCCGTCCTTCAGGAACACGCGCTTGGCGGCTTCCAGGATCGCTTCGGTCTTGCCCGCGCTGCGGTCGGTCGGTTCGGCCATGGTGTCCTCTTGACTGAACTAGACTGGACCGTCTAGTCTAATTGCATCCTCTCCCTGACCGAAGGGCCTATCATGTCCGACGCCCATTTGCTCGCCCCGACACCGTCGGGAGCGCGAATGCCGCTTCTGGCCTTCGCGACCCTGCTCGCCTCGCTCGGCCTCGGCATGCTCGTGCCGGCGCTGCCGATGTTGACGGCGGGCGAGGGACCGGCCGCGCAGAGCTTTCTCGTTTCGCTGTTCGGCGTGGCCCGGCTCGTCTGCTCGCTCCCGGCCGGCTGGCTCGCCGATCGGCTCGGGCTCCGGCGGGTCGCGGTGGCCGGGCTCCTGCTCTTGGTCGCCGGATCGGCGCTCGGCGCGCTCGACGGCGACTTCCGCATCCTGTCCCTGGCGCTCGCGCTGCAGGGGCGGGCTCGGCGGTGTTCGCGACGGTCGCCATGACCGGCCTCGTGCTGCTTGCCGGGCCGGCGGGCCGTGCCCGGGCGATGACGCTGTTCCAGGCGGCGCTGCTGCTCGCCTTTTCGATCGGCCCGATGATCGGCGGCGTCCTCATCGGCGCGTTCGGCGTCCGTGCGCCGTTCCTTTCGCAGGCGCTGTGCGCGGCTCTGGCGCTCACGCTCGTACCGCAACTGCCGGCCCACGCCGGCGCGCCGATCCGCCGTGGCGGGCAGGGCGGGCGCGTGCTGACCCCGGGCCTAGTCGGCGGCATGGCGATGGCCTTCGCGGCCTTCTCGGTGCGGATCACGGTGCCCTGGGTGGTCGCGCCGGCCTTCGCGATCGGCGTGCTGCACCTGTCGGCGGAGCGGCTCGGCCTGATCGTCGGCGTCGGCACGCTGGTCAATCTCGCGATCCTGCCGATCAACACGCGGCTGATCGGCGCCTACGGCGCGACGGCCGCGCTCGGCGTCTCCGTCGTCACGACCGCGGCCGGGATCGTGCTCGGCCTCGTGCCGAGCGAGCCGGCGCTGTGGGGCTCGATCGCCCTGATCATGGCGGGCACGGGGGCGTTGCTGCCGTCCGCCGGCGTGCTCGTGCTCGAAGGCAGCGCGCCCGAGCAGACCGGCCGGACCATGGGTCTGTTCCGCACCTGCGGCGACATCGGCATGGCGGCCGGCCCTGTTCTCGTCGCCGCGATCGCGTCGCGTCTCGGGACGGAGCCGGCGAACGCCTATCTCGTCTCGCTCGGGCTTCTCGGCGTCTGCGCGGCCGTCCTGCTGGCCTCGCGGCTTGGCCCGTTCCGGCCGGCCGCGGTCGGCGGCTGAGCGATTGCGGCGAGAGCGAATGCGGCGAGGGCGGCCGGCGGCCGCGGCCGCCGGTCAGGCCTCACACCCGGATAGCCTCACACACCGATGCCGCGGGCACGGATCGCGGTCTCGATCTCGGCCAGCGTCGCGGGATCGTCGATCGTCGCCGGCATCTTCCATTCCTCGTGGTCGGCGATCTTCTGCATGGTGCCGCGCAGGATCTTGCCCGAGCGGGTCTTCGGCAGGCGCTCGACGGTGATCGCGAGCTTGAACGCGGCGACGGCGCCGATCTTGTCGCGGACGAGGCCGATCAGCTCCTTTTCGATCTGGGCCGGGTCCTTGGTGACGCCGGCCTTCAGCACGACGAAGCCGCAGGGGCTCTGGCCCTTCAGCGCATCGTGCACGCCGATGACCGCGCATTCGGCAACGTCCGGATGGCTCGCCAGCACCTCCTCCATGCCGCCGGTCGACAGGCGGTGGCCGGCGACATTGATGATGTCGTCGGTGCGGGCCATGATGAACAGGTAGCCGTCCTCGTCCATGATGCCGGCGTCGGCGGTCTTGTAGTAGCCGGGGAACTCGGCGAGGTAGGACGCGCGGAACCGTTCGTCGGCGTTCCAGAGCGTCGGCAGGCAGGCCGGCGGCAGCGGCAGCTTCACCACCACGTTGCCAAGTGTGCCGGGCTTCACCGGATGGCCGGCGTCGTCGATCACCTGCACATCGTAGCCGGGCATGGCGACGGTCGGCGAGCCGTATTTGATCGGCAGGATACCGAGGCCGACCGGGTTGCCGGCGATGGTCCAGCCGGTCTCGGTCTGCCACCAGTGGTCGACGACCGGGACCTTCAGCTTCTCCTCCGCCCACTTGATCGTATCCGGATCGGCGCGCTCGCCGGCCAGGAACAAGGTCCGGAGCGAGGAGAGATCGTATTGGCCGATGAAGGTACCGTTCGGATCCTCCTTCTTGATCGCGCGGAAGGCGGTCGGCGCGGTGAAGAAGGCCGCGACCTTGTTCTCGGCGATCACGCGCCAGAACGTGCCCGGGTCGGGCGTGCCGACCGGCTTGCCTTCAAAGACGATCGTGGTGTTGCCGGCGATCAGAGGCGCATAGACGATGTAGGAATGGCCGACGACCCAGCCGACGTCGGAGGCCGCCCAGAACACCTCGCCGGGATCGACGCCGTAGATCGCCTTCATCGACCAGGCGAGCGCGACCATGTGGCCGCCGTTGTCGCGGACGACGCCCTTGGGCGCGCCCGTCGTGCCGGAGGTGTAGAGGATGTAGAGCGGGTCGGTCGCCTTGACGGGCTCGCAGGGCACGTCGCGGCCGGCGGCCTTGGCGGTCACCTCGGCCCAGTCGTGGTCGTAGCCGGGGGTCAGCGCGGCTTGGACCTGGGGGCGCTGCAGGATGATGGTGCCGGCCGGCTTGTGGGTCGCGGTGGCGATCGCCTCGTCGAGCAGCGGCTTGTAGGCGATGGTGCGGTTCGGCTCGATGCCGCAGGAGGCCGAGACGATGATCTTCGGCTGCGCGTCGTCGATGCGGGTGGCGAGTTCGCGCGCCGCGAAGCCGCCGAACACCACCGAATGGATGGCGCCGAGCCGGGCGCAGGCGAGCATGGCGACGGCCGCTTCCGGCACCATCGGCATGTAGACGATGACGCGGTCGCCCTTCGCCACGCCGAGATCGGCGAGCGCGCCGGCGAGCGCCTTCACGCGGACGAGCAACTCGGCGTAGGTGATCGTCGCCTTGGCGCCCGTGACCGGGCTATCGTAGATGATCGCGGCCTGATCGCCGCGGCCGTTCGCGACATGCCGGTCGACGGCATTGTGGCAGGTGTTGCAGACGGCGTCCGGGAACCAGCGGCCATAGGGACCGGCGCCGGCATCGAAGATCGTCTTCGGCGGCTCGAACCAGTCGATCGCCTTGGCCGCCTCGGCCCAGAACGCCTGCGGATCCGCCTTCCAGGCGGCATAGGTGTCGTGATAGCGGCTCGCCGCCGACTGGCTCGACATGGTAACGGCTCCTCCCGAGCACCCGCGCGGCTCACCCGCCAGGGTCTGTCATTTTTGATTGTTGTTTCGGCCCGCCGGCCCTCGGGCGCAATCCTACGTTCGACTTAACGGAAAGTCCTGAATTCCGTCCTGCTCCGCCGGGCTCGTCTGCGTCGCCCGACTGTCCCCGACGGCGCCGGCGCGCTATGGAGGGGCCCGCCCTCTCGAGCCGCAGTCGAAGCCCCGCATGTCCAGCACTGAGATCCTGTTCTATCTCGCCGCCATCCCGGCCTCGCTGCTGGTCGGGCTGTCCAAGGGCGGCCTGCCGGTCGTCGGCATGCTCGGGGTGCCGGTGCTGGCGCTGGTCGTGCATCCGATCGTCGCGGCGGGGCTCCTGCTGCCGATCTATGTGGTCTCGGACTGGTTCGGGCTCTGGGCCTATCGGCGCGAGTTCGACCTGCGCAACATCGCGATCCTGATCCCGGGCGCGGTCGCCGGCATCGCCGCCGGTTGGGCGACCGCGGCGGTCGTTTCCGAGCCGGCGGTGACGCTGCTCGTCGGCCTCATCGGCCTGGTCTTCTGCGTCGACCGGTTCCTCAAGCGCGCCGAAGCGCTGCCGCCCCGGCCGGCGGACGTGCCGCGCGGCCTCTTCTGGGGCTTCCTGACCGGCTTCACGAGCTTCGTCTCACATTCCGGCGCGCCGCCCTACCAGATGTATGTGCTGCCGCAGCGGCTGTCGAAAATGGTCTATGCCGGTACATCGACGATCACCTTCGCGATCATCAATGCGGTCAAGCTGATCCCTTATTGGGCGCTCGGCCAGCTCAATGTCGGCAATCTGCGGGAGATGCTCGTTCTGGTGCCGGTCGCGGTCGCCGGCACGTTCCTCGGCGTGCGGCTGACCCGGATCGTTCCGGAGGCGCTGTTCTTCCGGATCGTGATGATCGCGCTGTTCCTGATTTCGCTGAAGCTCGTCTGGGACGGCGCGCGCGGGCTCGCGTGACGCCAGCCCGTCGCTCGACCTCACTTGCCGTCGTCGTTCGGGGCGGGTGGGTCGTCTGGCGTCTTGTCGTCGGCGACCGGATCCTGCGTGGCAGGCGGCGGCGGTGTGGGGGGCTGGGTGGGAGGCTGGGGGGACGGCGGGGACGGTGATACCGGTGTCGCCGTCGTTTGTGCCGCCGGGGCGATGTTGATCATCGCCGCCGAGATCGGGCGGTTGCGGGCGTCGAACGCGGTCCGGACATCGGCCAGATCCTTGATCACCGCCTGCAGGGTCTCGATGCCGGTGAATTCTGCCAGGATCAGGCCGGCGAGGATCGAACGCTCCTCGGGGGAGAGCTGGCGGCCGCTCAGATCCTGGATGCGCTTGCCAATCGTGTCCTTATCCTCGGTCGACAGGTTCTGCATCAGACCGAGGCAATGCGGCACGACCGACTCGACGATGAAGCCGAACGGCTGCGCGCCCATCAGCGGCGTCACGGCTGCGCTGCGCATGCGGGCCTGATTGCGGTCGACCTGCCGGTCGGTGACGAACAGCACGATGTCGACGATCGCGGCGGGGCCGATGCCTACCTCCTTGTCGCCGACCTTGGCCTTGAACACGGCCGAGCGCAGCAACGCGGCGCCGCCGATGCCGGCGGCGAGCACTTCGGTGAGCAGCCCCGTTGCGGTCTTGCCGTCCGTATAGGATCGAACGATGGCGAGCGCGACGATCGAGAACAGCGCGTTCGCGATCATGTAGGTGCGGCCCGGCTGCGACAGCGCCGCGTGCAGCGGCTCGTCCTTGTAGCGACTGACCAGCTCGCAGAAGCCCACGAATCCGCCGATCGCAGCGACCAGCACATAGGCCGGAAGCGCCCCCCAACCG
The DNA here is from genome assembly GCA_040269895.1 of Ancalomicrobiaceae bacterium S20. Classification (NCBI taxonomy): domain Bacteria; kingdom Pseudomonadati; phylum Pseudomonadota; class Alphaproteobacteria; order Hyphomicrobiales; family Ancalomicrobiaceae; genus Methyloraptor; species Methyloraptor flagellatus. Next base: position 54,497 of record CP158568.1, read on the forward strand.
AAGCCGGTCACGAAACCGGTCACGGCGGCCCATACAGCGACGATCGTCTCCATGGCCCGTCACTCGCGTCATTCGACGGAGCTACGATGCCGAGCTTCTGTTATTTCTTCAACTGGAAAACGCGCTTGGCCATCGGTGTAAGTGAAACTTGCACGTCGGTGCCGTCGGCGATCGGGCTGACCTGGATCAGGCCGTCCTGAGCGAAGCTGTTCAGCGTGTCCGCCAGCCACGTCGGATCGACCGTGACGGTCGATCCGTGAGTGTCCGCCTCGAGCGAACGCGCGATATGGCTCGGGGTCGCCGGCGCGATCGCGTCGATCGCCTCGACGATGCGCTTGCGCTCGGTGTCTTCGGGCAGCGCGTCGACGGTGTTGGCGACGCGCTGGGAGAGGGGAAGCGATCGGGAGTCCATCATGGCAAAGCCTCTGGGGCAAACGCCGCCCTGCTAGTTAAGATAGTCCTCGGCGAAGGCGTGGGCAATGTCGCAACCTTCCATAGGACCTTGTGCGCGCTTGCGGCGACGCCCTGTTCACGCTCTAACTTGCCCAAAAGGACCAGAGTTTTCAGGGGGACACGTTCATGGCTCACGACGCTTCGCCGGCACGCGCCAACTGGTACGAGACCGATCTCGACAAGAACCCGGCCAACTACCAGCCGCTGACGCCGCTGACCTTCCTGGAGCGGTCGGCAAAGGTCTTCCCCGACCAGACCGCGATCATTCACGGCAACGCCCGCACCAGCTACGCCGACCTCTATGCGCGGGCGCGCCGGCTCGGCTCGGCTCTCGCCAAGCGCGGCATCGCCAAGGGCGACACCGTCTCCGTCATGCTGTCGAACACGCCGCCGATGCTCGAGGCGCACTATGGCGTGCCGATGTGCGGCGCGGTGCTCAACACGCTGAACACCCGGCTCGACGCGGCGATCATCGCCTTCTCGCTCGATCACGCCGACGCCAAGGTCGTGATCACCGATCGCGAGTTCGCCAAGACGGTCAAGGAGGCGCTGGCGCTCGCCAAGGTGAAACCGTTCGTCATCGACTACGACGATCCCGAGTTCCCGCAGACCGGCGAGATGCTCGGCGAGATCGAGTACGAGGCCTTCATCGCCGGCGGCGATCCGGACTACGCCTGGATGATGCCCGAGGACGAGTGGAACGCCATCAGCCTCAACTACACCTCGGGCACGACCGGCAATCCGAAGGGCGTCGTCTATCATCATCGCGGCGCGGCGCTGCTCGCGCAGGGCAACGTCATCACCGCTTCGATGAAGAAGCACCCGGTCTATCTCTGGACCCTGCCGATGTTCCATTGCAACGGCTGGTGCTTCCCATGGTCGCTGTCGGTGGTCGCCGGCACGCATGTCTGCCTGCGCTGGGTGCGGCCGAAGGCGATCTGGGACGCGCTCGCCGATCACGGCGTCACCCATCTCTGCGGCGCGCCGATCGTCATGTCGACGATCCTCAACGCGCCGGAGGCCGACAAGCGGTCGTTCCCGCAGACGGTCGAGTTCTTCACCGCCGCGGCGCCGCCGCCGGAGGCGACGCTCGCGGCCATGGCGGCGGCGGGCTTCAACGTCACCCATCTCTACGGCCTGACCGAGACCTACGGGCCGGCGGTGGTCAACGACTGGAAGGCCGAGTGGGATGCGCTCGACGGTCCGGCGCGGGCGGCCAAGAAGGCGCGGCAGGGCGTGCGCTATGCCGCGCTCGAAGGGCTCACCGTCATGGACCCGATCACCATGGAGCCGGTGCCGGCCGACGGCGAGACGCTCGGCGAGGTCATGTTCCGCGGCAACGTGGTGATGAAGGGCTATCTGAAGAACCGCAAGGCCTCGGACGAGGCCTTCGCCGGCGGCTGGTTCCATTCGGGCGACCTCGGCGTCATGCATCCGGACGGCTACATCCAGCTCAAGGATCGCTCGAAGGACATCATCATCTCCGGCGGCGAGAACATCTCCTCGATCGAGGTCGAGGACACGCTCTACAAGCATCCGGCGATCCAGGCCGCCGCCGTGGTCGCCAAGCCGGACGAGAAATGGGGCGAGACGCCCTGCGCCTTCGTGGAGCTGAAGCCCGGCGCGGAGGATACGACACCCGAGGAGATCATCGCCTGGTGCAAGACGCACCTCGCCTCCTACAAGTGCCCGCGGCTGGTCGTGTTCACCGAGATCCCGAAGACGTCGACCGGCAAGATCCAGAAGTTCAAACTGCGCGAGCTGGCGAAGACGGTGTGAGCGGGAAGCCGCAACGGCGGTCCGGGCATCGAGCCCGACTGCCTGTCTGTGGGCTCGAAAAAGCAGAACGCCGCGGGGCTGCCGCGGCGTCGTTTCTGTGCGATCGATCGTTCGATCCATGTCTTGCGGGGCTTGATACGCCTGCCCCTGTTTCAGCCTGACCGGATCACGCGGGGCGTTTCGGCCTCTCCGACGACCCTTCGCGCGGCCAGTGGCTGCAGGGGTCAGTGGATCGTTGCGTCTCTCAGCTTGGTGATCTGTTCCTTGAGCTGGAGCTTGCGGCGCTTCATGTCGGCGATTTCGAGCGAGTCGGCACTGGGATGAGACACAGCTTCACGAATCTGGGCTTCGAGGGCCGCGTGGCGGCGTTCGAGTTCCGCAACATGCGATTCGATGGACATTGCTCAAGCCTCCCTGTTGCTTGACGACAGAAGCATGACACATCGTTCGTGTCCTGCAACGGGAAAGGTGGGGGCAGCCCCTTTGCCGGCCAAGCTCTCAGTTAACAAATTGGTGACGGCTCGCACGATCGTGCGGGGGGCGTTAGCAAAACTGTCGAGCGCTTGCGCAAGGCCCTGCCAAATCGTCCACGATGGGTTATGCTCACGACCGAGAGAGGCGCCGCTGCGGCATGCACCGGGCGATTCTCAAGCCCCCGGCTTCCGGTCGCGGACCTCAGCGTTCGTGACTATCGGTCGTCAGTCAGTTCTCGGTGGTTTCAGTTCTCGGTGGTTTCCGGTGCCATGACGGAAGACGAATTCAAGGAAATTCATAGCGAACTCGTGCGTCTCCGCCAGGAACACCGCGATCTCGATGCCGCCATCGACGCGTTGATCGACAGTGGACGCGGCGACCATCTGACCATCCAGCGCTTGAAGAAGAAGAAGCTGGTGCTGAAGGATCGGATCACCCATCTCGAGGACAGCCTCGTCCCCGACATCATCGCGTGATCGTCGGTCGTCCGTAGCTCGACCGTCGCGACCCTTCGATGCGGACGTCAGCCTTCGTAACGCGGGCGTCGGCTGTTCTTGTCGGCGTACATGGCCTTGTCGGCCCGCGCGAGCACGGCGGCGGCAGTGTCGTCCGGGCCGATCTCGACTGCGCCGATCGAGGCGCCGAGGCGGGCCGGTCCGCGGCGTGTCGCGATCGGTTCGGCGGTGATCGCGCGGATCAGCCGCTCGGCCGTCATCCGCGCGCGCGCCTCGTCGGAACGCCAGAGCAGCGCGGCGAATTCGTCGCCGCCCAGGCGGCCGACGATATCCGAAGTGCGCAACGCGCCCGTCAGCCGCTCGGCGAGCTTGGCCAGCGCCGCGTCGCCGGCGGAATGGCCGAACTGGTCGTTGACCGTCTTGAAGCCGTCGAGGTCGATGTAGAGCAGCGACGTCACCATGCCGTAGCGGCGCGACAGCTGGATCGCGCGCTCCAGTTCCTGCAGGAAGCCGCGGCGATTGAGCAGGCCGGTCAGCTCGTCGGCATGCGCGATCGCCTCCAGTTCGAGGATGCGCCGGTCGCGCGAGGCGATGCCGGCCCTGAGACGCGCGATGGTCGCCCGCAACAGCGCGGGATCGTCACCGTCGAGCGGCGGCTCGGCGGCGTCCATCCCCTCGAGGAGGCGTACGGGCGTCAAACTGTCGGCGTCATAAGACGTATCGCGCTCGGTGTTCATTGCCGGCGGCCATGTCTGGGGGAAAATCGCGGGGGAGCAAGGGCCCGTCACCACGGTCTCCCGGCCCGTGACGTCGGCGTGTCCCTCGCTATTGCGCAGGTGTTTAGCAGGATCTTCGCCTTGCGCCAACGGGGGCTATCTTCTATATCGCGCGCTTTCCCGGCGGATGCCCGGGCAGGCGGGGGTGGAGATGGCCGATCCGACGGTACCGGTCGCGATCATCATGGGCAGCCAGTCGGACTGGGAGACCATGCGACACGCGGCGGAGACGCTGGACGCGCTCGGCGTCGCCTTCGACGCGCGGATCGTCTCGGCGCATCGCACACCCGAACGGCTCTATGACTTCGCGCGCGGCGCCAAGGCGGCCGGGTTCAAGGTCGTGATCGCGGGCGCCGGCGGCGCGGCGCATCTGCCGGGCATGACGGCGGCGCTGACGCCGCTGCCGGTGTTCGGCGTGCCGGTCGAATCGAAGACGCTCAAGGGTCAGGACAGCCTCCTGTCGATCGTGCAGATGCCGGCCGGCATTCCGGTCGGCACGCTCGCGATCGGCAAGGCCGGCGCGGTCAATGCCGCGCTGCTCGCCGCCGCCGTGCTCGCGCTCGGCGATGCCGCGCTCGCCGAGCGGCTCGATGCCTGGCGTCTGCGCCAGACCGATACCGTCGCGGAGAAACCGGCCGACCATGTCTGAGACCAAGACCATCCGTACCGTCGGTATTCTGGGCGGCGGCCAGCTCGGCCGCATGCTGGCGCTCGCCGGAGCCCGTCTCGGTCTCGCCTCGGTGGTGTTCTGCCCCGACGAGGCGAGCCCGGCCTTCGACGTCGCGCGCGAGGCCTTCATCGCCGACTACGACGACGAGCAGGCGCTCGCGGATTTCGCCGCCTCGGTCGATGTCGTCACCTACGAATTCGAGAACGTGCCCGCCGCCACCGCGGCCTTCCTGGAGGCGCGCGTGCCGGTGCGTCCGGGCCGTCTCGCGCTCGAGACGTCGCAGGACCGTCTGACCGAGAAGACCTTCCTCTCCGGTCTCGGCATTCCGACCGCGCCGTTCCGCGCCGTGCTCGACAAGGCCGAACTCGCGGCGGCGCTCGAGGAGATCGGCTATCCGGCGATCCTGAAGACCCGTCGCTTCGGCTATGACGGCAAGGGCCAGGTCAAGATCCGCGGTCCGCAGGACGTCGACACCGCGATCGAGGCGATGCGCGGCGCGCCGGCGATCCTCGAGGGTCTGGTGCCCTTCGCGCGCGAGATCTCGGTCATCGCCGCCCGTGGGCTCGACGGCACCTCGATCACCTTCGACGTGCCGGAGAACGAGCATCGCGACCACATCCTGAAATTCTCGCGCGTGCCGGCCGACATCTCCGAGCCGACGGCGGCGGCGGCGCGGGCGATCGGCGCCAAGGTCGCCGAGGCGCTCGACTATGTCGGCGTCGTCGCGGTCGAGCTGTTCGTGGTCGAGGGCGCCGACGGCGAGACGCTGGTCGCCAACGAGATCGCACCGCGCGTGCACAATTCCGGTCATTGGACCGAGACGGCCTGCGTGATCTCGCAGTTCGAGGCGCACATGCGCGCGGTCGCCGGCCTGCCGCTCGCCGCGCCGACGCGGCACTCCGACGTGGTGATGGAGAACCTGATCGGCGACGATGTCGCGGCCGTGCCGCGCATCCTCGCCGAGCCGGGCGCGAGCCTGCATCTCTACGGCAAGTCCGAGGTGCGCGCCGGCCGCAAGATGGGTCACGTCAACCGGATCACGCCGCGACGGGTCTGAGCTTCGGCCGCAAACCCTCGAGCCGCTTCGCCGACCGGTCATCTGCCGGCGAAAATGGCGGAATGTAGCCATTTCGGGCAGGGTGTCCGGTGGACTCCTTTCGGATTTCTGCTATCTTACCAGGGCTTGCCGACGGATTGCGCGTCATGGTGGCGAGGATCGCCCTCGGGCCGACGTCTCGCTGTGATCCCGGACTTCGTGGGGCTTCGGCCGGACGGACCTCGGGTGTCGCCGGCCTCTGGTCCCTTCGGGTTCCGGCCTCGCCGCGTTCGACCGGTCGGAAGCATCGTCCGACCATCGATACGGGATCGAGCGCGTGCAGGTACTCGTTCGCGACAACAACGTCGATCAGGCGCTCCGCGCCCTCAAGAAGAAGATGCAGCGCGAAGGCATCTTCCGCGAAATGAAGCTCCGTGGGCATTACGAGAAGCCCTCGGAGAAGAAGGCCCGTGAGAAGGCGGAGGCCGTCCGCCGGGCGCGGAAGCTGGCCCGCAAGCGGGCCCAGCGCGAAGGCCTCGCCGCGGTCCACGTGCCGCGTGGGTGAGCGGCCGGTGGGTCTGTTCCTGTCGTCTCCGCCTCCAATGCGTGCGGCAGGCTCGGCTCTCAGGCGAGCCACGGGCGATGCCGCGCGCGGCCTGCGTCGGCCGGGGTGCCGGCGATCACCGGCAATGATGCCGCGTTCCTCCGAACCGCCACCGATCCATTGTCATCGCCGGGCTTGATCCGGCAATCCCGTGCGTCGGGCCTCTTCGCACGTTTGGATTTCTGCACGCTTTGGTTCTGCCTTTTGAGGCGCTGCCGCTCTGGATGCCCGGGGCGAGCCCGGGCATGACAAGGCGCAGGCATGGGGGGCTCAGGTCGGGTTGGGACGGCCATCAAGCGGCCGCGTTCGACGCGGGCCGGGGCATCACGGCGGAACGTGGACGCCCCCCTGTCGAGACCCAATGCGTGATTTCCTTGCGGCGCCCCGGAAAATCCGTATTCCTCAGGCAGTCGCAAGGGGCGGGTGCGGTTGCGATGGACGGCGCGGCGCGGTAATGCCGGGCCAGGGGACAGTCCGATGCCGCAACGCGAACGTGGCCGTGCCATGTCAGCCGATCCGTCAAGACCACGAGGTCCGAAGAACACGATGACCGCTTCGCCCAAGCCCGTTTCGGGCCGTCTCCGCTTTGCCGTTTCGGCCTCGGCCGTCGTCCTCTTCGCCGGCCTCGTCGCCGGCTGCGCCGGGACGGTCGGCGGCGGCGGTGGCGGAGGCTATGCTCCGGTCGAGGGTGACGGCGGCGTCGGCTCGCAGGCGAACATCGCCTCGCTGACCGAAGTGGTCCGTGCCAATCCGCGCGATCCGGGCGCGCTCAACATCCGCGGCGCCGCCTATGCCCGCGCCGGCGACACGCGGCTCGCGCTCGCCGATTTCGATGCCGCCATCCGGCTCGATCCGAACTTCCATCAGGCCTACGCCAATCGCGCGCTGGTGTTTCGCCAGCTCGGCCAGCTCGACAAGGCGCTCGCCGACTACACGCGCGCGATCGAGATCAACCCGTCCTACGATCAGGCCTATGTCGGCCGCGGCAACGTGTTCCGTCAGCTCGGCCAGCTCGACCGCGCCTACGCCGACTACAGCCAGGCGATCCAGCTCAATCCGCAGAGCCCGGCCGCCTACCACAATCGCGCCATCGTGCAGCAGGCGCAGGGCAACAGCCAGGGCGCGCTGAAGGACTATTCCTCGGCGATCGAGCGCGACGCCTCCGCCGCCGAGCCGTTCAACGGCCGGGGCATGATCAAGCTCGCCGGCGGTGACGCCAAGGGCGCGCTCGACGACTTCAACGCCGCGCTGAACAACAACCGCAACTTCGGCGAAGCCTGGCTGAACCGCGGTCTCGCCCAGGAAATCCTCGGCGACAAACAGGACGCGCTCGCCGCCTGCCAGCGTGCCGCGTCGCTCGACACCAACAACCAGAACGCCAAGGAATGCGTCCGCCGCCAGGGCGGGCAGACGTTCTGATCGGCAGAGCGCCGAGTGCTTTGACGTGCGGTCCCGGTCTGCGTCAAAGTGGTGTAGAGCCCGACGTCGCCGGGCGGGGCGGTGAGTGAATACTGTCCGGCTCGTCCTCTACCTGCGTGGCAGATTTCTTCTTTTTCCAAGCATCGCCGATGCCCTGGCGTGCCGGATATGAAGCCGTCCCGACCGCATCGATCAACTTGCCGATCAGATTGTCACGAATGGACTCGACCTTGATCTTGTCGAAACCGGTATTGGTGACGTCATCGAGCCCGAATATATCGCGAAGGTCTTTTACTGGTATCTTGCCTTCGCTAATGAGGGCGAGCCTCACGTACCTGAGAGCGTGGCGGCGGTGCAGCAGGATCGTCGATTCCCTGAAGCATGAATTCGCGTTGGCCGCGAGGATATAGCTGATACCCAGAACGATGCCTCCGGCGGTGATTCTCTTTATGAGTATCAAGATGAAATTGTATAGTTCGTTTGTAAATGGGGCTTCGATTCGCGGGGAAGGCAGTGCAAGGAAAAGGTATCCGGCGAACGCAATCGATATTGTCATGCAAAATGCGAGCGATATCATTCCAAGGGTGAAGTAACTATTCGCTCGTTGCGTCAGCTTTCGATGAGCCTTCTCAATTGCTATGTCGACGAGTAGCGCCTTGTGATTGAGGTTGTCATTCATGAAGGACGAGAGTGCCTGGATCGTCTTGTATCGGGCGCTCAGTTCGTCGGTGATGTCAGGCTATTGGTTCTTGTCGGCCGCTGGCGGATCTCTGTCGAGAATGCGGATCATCAGGGGTCTCGCTCCGTTCATGCCGTGAGCGATGTTAGCTCCCCGTTCTGCGTCCTACGATTGTGGTTCTACGTAACTCTTTGTTCATCGCCGACCGGAGCGTTCTGGTGGGGCGCCTCGTCAAGAAGCAACACCCTGCCTCGCGCGCTTCCTCCGACGGTCGGTTGCCTCCCAGGAAGAGGCGCTGGTCGATCGGCTGCGGCCGTCTGCGTTCGGCAGGTTGCACTCTCGCAATGCAGTATGCTGCCTCGTTCCTCACATTCCAGAATAATGCAGTCCGTCTTGTCTAGGTATTGCGCTCCAATACCCATGATTGTTGATGGGTGAATTTGCTGTCCTATGCACGGCATTGGTGCGCCGTTTCTTGGCTTCGGCATACTGTGCCGTTTCTTTATCCGATAACGGAGTTTTTCTCTCTTTTGGTCCTCCAGCGAGGCGCTGTCAGCTTCGTCGTCACGTTACTGTGACGGGCAAGGCGCGGTGGTGGTCCGCGCGCTTCAGGAAAGGACTGCGGGATGTTGCTCCGTTCTACGCTTCTTCGTCGGTTCGCGCTGGTTGTCGGTCTGGCCGCAGCGGTGCCTGCGCAGGCGGCCGAGGTCCTCAAGGTCGGCTCGACGCCGACCGGCATTCCGTTCACCTTCCTCGACACCAAGACGAACACGATCCAGGGCGTCATGGTCGACATCATCAACGAGGTCGGCAAGGAGACGGGCTACACGATCCAGATCGAGCCGATGGCGTTCTCGGCGCTGATCCCGTCCTTGACCTCCAACAAGATCGACGTGATCTCAGCGGCCATGTTCGCGACCGAGAAGCGCAAGGAGATCATGGACTTCACCGACACGGTCTACGGTTACGGCGAGGCCATGGTGGTCGCGAAGTCCGACACCAAGGCCTACAAGGAACTCGCCGACCTCAAGGGCGAGACGGTCGGCGCCCAGGTCGGCACCGCCTTCGTCGACCCGCTCAAGAACGCCGGCGTGTTCGCCGAGGTGAAGGTCTACGACACCGGCCCGGACATGATGCGCGACGTCATGAACGGGCGGATCAAGGCCACCTTCATCGACTATCCGGTCATCGCCTATCAGATGGGCCAGGGCCAGTTTCCGACCCTGCGCATCGTCACCGATTACAAGCCGCTGGTGAACGGCCAGATCGGCATCGGCCTGCGCAAGGGCGACGACAAGCTGCCGAAGTTCAATGCGGCGATCGCCAAGATCAAGGCGGACGGGCGGCTGGCGGCGATCATCAAGAAGTGGGGCCTCTGAGGGCGTAGCCCGATGCGCGCGGCCGCCTGCCGGCCGCGCGCCGATCCGATCTTGATCCGCCGCGTGTCGGGAGAAGCCGCTTGGAATCCTTTGTCAAAGACGCCGTCGAGTTCACGCCGATCTTACTGCAGGGCCTGTGGCTCACGATCGCGGTGACCATCGGCTCGCTGATCCTGTCGACGGTGCTCGGCCTCGTCTGGGCGCTGATCCGCGTCGGCGGCAACCCGGTCCTCGGCCGTGCCGTGGCCGGGCTGATCAACGTGATCCGCGGCGTGCCGATCATCGTCCAGCTGTTCTACATCTACTTCGTGCTGCCGGATTTCGGCATCGCGCTGACAGCGCTGCAAGCCGCGATCATAGGCCTCGGCATCGCCTATTCCGCCTATCAGGCCGAGAATTTCCGCGCCGGCATCGAGGCGATCGATCAGGGTCAGCTCGAGGCGGCGCAGTCGATCGGCATGGGCTGGTGGCTGACCATGCGCCGCGTGGTCCTGCCGCAGGCGGCGCGGATCGCGCTGCCGTCCTATGGCAACACCATGATCATGATCCTCAAGGACAGCTCGCAGGCCTCGACCATCACGGTCGCGGAACTGGCGCTGCAGGGCAAGCTGATCGCGGCCTCGACCTTCAAGAACGCGTCGGTGTTCTCGCTCGTCGCGCTGATCTATCTGGTGATGTGCGTGCCGCTGATCCTGCTCGTCGGGCGGCTCGAGAAGCAGGGACGCAAGGGGGACCGGCGATGATCGAACTCGACGACCTGCACAAGAGCTACGGCCCGGTCGAGGTCATCAAGGGCCTGTCGGCCAGCGTCTCCAAGGGCGAGGTGGTGTGCCTGATCGGGCCGTCGGGCTCGGGCAAGTCGACCGTGCTCCGCTGCATCAACGGGCTGGAATCCTATCAGGGCGGCGAGATCCGCGTCGAGGGCAAGCGGGTCGACCGCGCCAAGCCGTCGATCGTCGATGTGCGCGTCCATGTCTCGATGGTGTTCCAGCGCTTCAACCTGTTCCCGCATCGAACGGCGCTCGAGAACGTCGTCGAGGGGCCGATCTACGTCAAGCGCGAGCCGGCCGCCGAGGCGCGGGCGCGCGGGATGGCGCTGCTCGAGCGCGTCGGTCTCGCCGACAAGGCCGGCTCCTATCCGCATCAGCTTTCGGGCGGCCAGCAGCAGCGCGTGGCGATCGCCCGCGCGCTCGCCATGCAGCCGAAGGCGATCCTGTTCGACGAGCCGACCTCCGCGCTCGATCCGGAACTGGTCGGCGAGGTGCTGTCGGTGATGCGGTCGCTGGCGGCGGAGCACATGACGATGATGGTCGTCACCCACGAGATCGCCTTCGCGCGCGACGTCGCCGACCGGGTGCTGTTCCTCGACGGCGGCCGCATCGTCGAGGAGGGCGTGGCGCGCGAAGTGCTGACCAAGCCGCGGCACCCGCGCACCAAGGATTTTCTGCGCCGGGTGCTGGAGCACGTCTGAGCGGGCGGGGGCCCGTAAGACGACATCCCGGCAAGCAATCGACCACAAAGCAGAAAGGCCGCCCGGTCGCCCGGACGGCCTTTCTCTTTGCATGTGTGATGGAAGTGGCCTCAGCCGAGGTTCTTCACCACCTCTTCGGTGACCTTCTTGGCGTCGCCGAACAGCATCATCGTGTTGTCGCGGAAGAACAGCTCGTTCTCGACGCCCGCGTAGCCCGAGCCCATGCCGCGCTTGATGAACAGCACGGTCTTGGCCTTCTCGACGTCCAGGATCGGCATGCCGAAGATCGGCGAGGCCGGGTCGGTCTTGGCCGCCGGGTTGGTCACGTCGTTGGCGCCGATGACGTAAGCCACGTCGGCCTGCGCGAACTCGTTGTTGATGTCCTCGAGCTCGAACACCTCGTCGTAGGGCACGTTGGCCTCGGCGAGCAGCACGTTCATGTGGCCGGGCATGCGGCCCGCGACCGGGTGGATCGCGTATTTCACCTCGACGCCCTCGTGCTTCAGCTTGTCGGCCATTTCGCGCAGGCTGTGCTGGGCCTGGGCGACCGCCATGCCGTAGCCCGGCACGATGATGACCTTCGAGGCGTTCTTCATGATGAAGGCCGCGTCTTCGGCCGAGCCCTGCTTGACCGGCCGCGCCTCCTTGGCCCCGCCGGCCGCCGCGGCGGTCTCGCCGCCGAAGCCGCCGAGGATGACCGAGATGAAGCTCCGGTTCATGCCCTTGCACATGATGTAGCTGAGGATCGCGCCCGACGAGCCGACCAGCGCACCGGTGATGATCAGCGCCGAGTTGCCGAGCGTGAAGCCGATGCCGGCCGCCGCCCAACCCGAATAGCTGTTCAGCATCGACACGACGACCGGCATGTCGGCGCCGCCGATCGGCACGATGATCAGGCCGCCGAGCACGAGGCTGAGCAGCGTGATCAGCCAGAACAGCGCATGGTTCTCGGTGCGCACGAAGGCGATGATCAGGATCACCAGCAGGATCGCGAGACCGCCGTTGATGATGTGGCGCGCCGGCAGCAGGATCGGCTTGCCCGACATGTTGCCGTTGAGCTTGGCGAAGGCGATGACCGAACCGGTGAAGGTGATCGCGCCGATGGCGACGCCGAGCACCATCTCGACCAGCGAACCGCCATGGATGTGGCCGATCGTGCCGATGCCGAAGGCCTGCGGGGCATAGAGCGCGCCGGCGGCGACGAACACGGCGGCAAGGCCGACCAGACTGTGGAAGGCCGCGACCAGCTGCGGCATCGCGGTCATGGCGATCTTGCGGGCGACATAGGCGCCGAAGCCGCCGCCGATGCCGAGACCGAGCACGATCAGCGCCGCCGAGCCGATCGAGGGCCGGGCCGCGATCAGCGTGACGACGATGGCGATGGCCATGCCGACCATGCCGTAGAGATTGCCCTGACGCGAGGTTTCAGGGCTCGAAAGGCCGCGCAAGCTCATGATGAACAGGACGGCGGCGACCAGATAAAGCGTCGCGGCGATGTTGGCACTCATGGATCCGTCCTCCTCACCGCTGCTTCTTCTTGTACATGGCGAGCATCCGGCTGGTCACGAGGAACCCGCCGAAGATGTTCACGCTCGCCATGATCAGGGCCAGGAAGCCGAAGATCCGCGCCGCGATCGGCGTCGAGCCGTCGGCGAGCACCGGAACCGCGACCGACAACAGCGCGCCGACCACGATGACCGACGAGATCGCGTTGGTGACCGACATGAGCGGCGTGTGCAGCGCCGGGGTCACCGACCACACGACGTAGTAGCCGACGAAGATCGCCAGCACGAAGATCGACAGGCGGAACACGAAGGGGTCGATCACGCCGCCGGACGCGGCATGGGCCGCGGCGGCCGCGCCGTCGGCGATGGTGTCGATATTGGAGAAATGCGCGGACGCGGATGCGGCGTTGACGGCCTCGTGGGCCTTGTTCGCCGCAAGCGTCGCGGCATCGGCGGCCTGGCGGGCCTGCTCGATGGCGCGGATAGCGGTATCAGCCATGGTTCAAGCCCCTCTCAGTTCGCCAGCGCCGGATGGACGATCTGGCCGTCCTTGGTGACCAGCGTCGCCTTGACGAGTTCGTCCTCGTAATTGACCGCGAGCTTCTTCTCTTGTCTGTCGACCAGGGTCTCCAGGAAGGCATAGAGGTTGCGGGCGTAGAGCGAGGAGGCGGAGGCCGCGATGCGGCCGGCGACATTGAGGTGGCCGACGATCTTGACGCCGTTCACCTCGGCGATCTCGCCGGCGACCGCGCCCTCGACGTTGCCGCCACGCTCGATCGCGAGGTCGATCAGCACGGAGCCCGGCTTCATCGAGGCGACCATCGCCGCGGAGACGAGCTTCGGCGCCGGACGGCCGGGGATCAGCGCGGTGGTGATCACCACGTCCTGCTTCTTGATGTGCTCGGCGACGAGCGCGGCCTGCTTGGCCTGATACTCGGCCGACATCGGCTTGGCGTAGCCGGCCGCGGTCTCGGCCTGCTTGAATTCCTCGTCCTCGACGGCGACGAACTTGGCGCCGAGCGATTCGACCTGGTCCTTGGCGGCCGGGCGCACGTCGGTCGCGGTCACCACGGCGCCGAGGCGGCGGGCGGTCGCGATCGCCTGCAGACCGGCGACGCCGGCGCCCATGACGAAGACGCGCGCGGCCGGAATCGTGCCGGCGGCGGTCATCATCATCGGGAAGGCGCGATCGAAGGTCGCGGCCGCGTCGATCACGGCCTGGTAGCCGGCGAGGTTCGCCTGGCTCGACAGCACGTCCATGACCTGGGCGCGGGTGATGCGCGGCATGAACTCCATCGAGAAGGTGGTCAGGCCCTTGGAGGCCAGATCCTGCATGGCTTCCTTGGCGCCGTAGGGATCGAGCATGCCGATCACCAACGCGCCGGCCGGGTAGGCGGCGGCTTCCTCGGCGGTCGGCCGGCGGACCCGGAGGATCACGTCGGCGCCGGCCGCCGCGCTCGCCGCATCGGCCGCGATGGTCGCGCCGACGGCTTCATAGTCCGCATCCGGAATGCGGGACTTGGTGCCGGCTCCGGTCTCGACGGTGACGTCGAAACCGAGTGCCTTCAGCTTCTTCACGGTCTCGGCCGTGGCCGCGACGCGACCCTCGACCGGATCGCGTTCCATAGGGACCGCAATCTTCATGGGTTGAACCCCCTCGATGCCTGGAGTGGGCAGCGTCCTTGCCGCCGAGATGCGCTCTCATGCCGCTTATCGCGGACTCTAGAGCCCGAGCGCTCGAAGGTCTCGCCGGCGGCTGCCTGTGCTGCCACGGCGCCGACCCGTTCCGGCGCCGGCGAGACCGGTGTTGCCAAGGGCGGCTGGAGGCCGCCTTCGGTCCAAGAGCGGCTGGAAGCCGCCTTCGTCGTCCATCTTGCCTGTCGAGTCGGCGGCCCCTCGCCGCGGTTCGGCCGGGCGCTCTTCTTCAGAGCAGGAAGGCGGCCATGAGCGCGAGCAGGACGACGAGCGAGATCGTGCCCCATTTCGTCAGGCCGACGAACATCTTGTAGGTGCGCTCGTGTTCGGCGTAGTCCATGGTCGGATGATCGGCCATCGGCGTGTCCTTCCTTGTTGGTCCGTTCGATCGGAACTCGACGGCGTCTTTATAGGAGAGAAGCCGATACGCGGCAACGCACACTCTGCCCGGATTGCGGGCGTGCCCATTGTCCATTAGGTTGATTTTTCGCGCCCCGGAGCGGTGTCCGGCGGGCGCTCAGCCGGCCAAGCCGGCGCCGATCAGAGCCTCGGACTGCCGTTTGGTCAGCTCCGTGCGATCGAAGGCCTCGATCTGCTCGTTGAACAGTCGGTAGAAATTCAGTTCCGCATCGAGATGCAGGAACACGCCGCCGAGGCCGATCGCCGCCCTGTCCATGAACACGAATTCGCGCGGTACCGTCACAGGCCCCCTGGCCTTCAGCGCCGCCGCGACGCGCGAGGCTTCCTTGCGACCATATTCCGCAGGCGAGACGCCGTCGGCGATCCGCCGCACGCGGTCGGTCAGGAGCGGTCCGTAGATGAAGCGCGCCCAGATGTTCAGGATGTCGACCAGTTCGTTGTCGAGGCCGCGGAAGCCCCAGCGCTCGTAGGCCGCGACGATGCGGTCGCGGTCGTCGGCGAGCAGGCCGCGATAGAGTTCGATCACGCCTTCGACGAAGGCGGGCGGGAAGATGCGGATGCAGCCGTAGTCGAGCAGGTTGATGCCGGCCGGCGCACCGTCCTCGGCGAAGACCGTGTAGTTGCCGAGATGCGGGTCGCCGTGGATGACCCCGTAGTGCGAGAACGGATACCACCAGGCGCGGAACATCGCACTGGCGAGCCGGTTGCGGATCTCCTGGGGATCGGCCTTGTGAGCGAGCAGCGGGCCGCCGTCGAGCCAGGTCATGGTCAGGAGGCGCTTCGTCGATAGCGCCTCGATACGCTCCGGCACGCGGATCAGCGGGTCGTCGCGGAAGATCCCGCCATAGAGCCGCATGTGCCGGCCCTCGCGCGTGTAGTCGAGTTCCTCGCGGATGCGGTCGCCGATCTCCTGCCTGATCTCGGACGTATCGATCGCCGGCCGCATGCGGGCGTGCATCGAAAACAGCAGGCCGAGCTGCGACAGGTCGGCCTCGACCGCCGATTCCATGTCCGGATATTGCAGCTTCACTGCCAGCCGCTGACCGTCGAGCCCGGTCGCCTTGTGAACCTGGCCGAGCGAGGCGGCATGCGAGGGCTGCGTCTCGAAGCTGGCGAAGCGCTTCTCCCAGCCGATGCCGAGTTCGGCGATCATGCGCCGCTTGACGAAAGCCCACCCCATGGGGGGCGCGTCGGACTGCAGGCGCATCAACTCGGCCGCCCACTCGGGCGGCACGGCGTCGGGGATGGTGGCGAGCAGCTGCGCCACCTTCATCAACGGGCCCTTCAGCGTGCCGAGGGCACTGGCGAGCAATTCGCCTTCCTTGCGGAGGTCCGCCTCGCCGAAGAGCCGCGCGCCGGCGATCCGCGCCGCGGTCGCCCCGACCCCGGTGCCGACACGCACATAGCGGCCGAGCCGGCCGGAGAGGCGGTTCTTCTCGTCGTCGGACGCCATGGGGCAGGACCTCGGGATAGGGCCGGATGAGCGGGGGCTCGGACAGCCTTCACATAGGCCGTCCGAGCCCCCGATACGAGCCCCGATACGCCTCCTGAGCGATCGTGGATCGGTCGGGAGGCACCGGCGTACGACCGCGCTTGTCAGTCCTCGTGAAAGCCGGCCGGGTAGGTCGGGCGCTCATCGATCCGGTCCCGAACCCATTGGGCCAAGCCTTCCTCGGGCAGGGAGCCGGCCGCGAGGTTCTGCATGGCGACCACAGCCTCGGCTTCGGGCACGATGAAATCGACCCCGTTCAGACCGAGAAAGGTCACGAGAGCCAGCAGTGCTGCACGCTTGTTTCCATCCACGAAGGGATGGTTGCGCGCCAAACCGAAGGCATATGCCGCAGCGAGATCGGCCAGGTCGACCTCGCCATAGGCGTATTTGTTGAGCGGGCGCCCGAGCGCGGATTCCAACATGCCGACATCCCGGATCCCGGGCGGTCCCCCGAAACGAGCCAACTGCTCGTCGTGGATGGCCACGACGAGATCGGTCGTCAACCAAACGATCTCGGTCATTTGGCCAGCTCCCGGAGAGCATTCTCGTAGGTCTTCATCGCCTTGCGGGCGATCTCCATGCCGCGCTCGAACTGGTCGTCGCGTTTGGCCAGCACGATCTTGCCATCGGGCTGCTTGCTGACATGCAGGACGTCGCCCTGGGCCAGATTGAGATCCTGGAGCAGCTCCTTCGGCAGGATCAGGCCCGTCGAATTGCCGATCTTCTTGACTTCGAGCTTCATGACAGCACCTCGTGTTGTACGAAACGTATAACGGATCGGGTCGTTATACGCAATGTACAACACGCGTGGTGCTGCGTTCGGACAACCAAATCGTGAACTTGCGCTCAGGCCGAGACGGGTGTCGCGGCTTCCTCTGCGATCTCCGCGAGCCGGGCGGCGATCGCGTCGCGGTGCTCGGCGAGCGCCTTGTAGCGGAGCTGGTCCTCCGAAAGCATCAGCACCTGATCGCGCAGGCCCGCGGCCATGCGCGCGCCCTCCGGATGGGTGCGGAACTCGGCGATCGGGTCGGTCGCCACCTTGATCGTGAACAGGATGTCGCCGGTGCCGGGCAGACGGCGCAGCGTCTGGCGCTCGATGCGGATGAAGGCCTCGTCGTCGCGACGGCCGAACCAGTCGCGCGGGCGGGCCTTCGATTCCGGGTGATGCAGCACCGGGTCGGGATAGATCGACCAGTTCCAACGCCAGACCGGCAGTTCGGTCTTCAGCGCGGTGAAGATCCGGTTCATGCGCGCGCCCATGCCGTCGGCATAGCCGGGCACGGCCACGTGGATGCCGTCGAGGTTCTGGCCGAATTTTTCACGCAAGGACCAGGCTGAAGGAAAGCAGAGCGCGGCGGCGATCAGGCGATAGCCGTTGTCGCTCGGCCCCATCAGCACGAGGTCTTCCTGCATCAGCCGCGATGCGACGAGGAAGGGTGCCTCGTCGGCGTCGAGGGCGACGCGGCGGGTGCCGTCGATGACGATCGTCGCGCCGTCGCGCCGGTATCGCTCGGGAAAATGCGCCAGGAGATGCGCGACGACGAGGTCGAGCACTTCCCGCTGCGAGGCGCGTGTATCGGGCTCTTCGGCGAAGACGATATCGCGCTTCTCGGCGAGAAGTGCGTCCTTCTCGGCGAGATCGGTGAGCAGCCGCTCGTCGGGCAGCAGCCAGTCCTTCAGGTCGAGCGGGGTCAGACCGATCGAGAAGGGCTTGTAGGCGGTGGCATAGGGCGCGTGCGCGAAGGCGGGCATGACGGCTCTCTGGCTCGGGGATTTGCCTTGAGAAGTATCATGCCCGTTTCGAATGCAAACCGCTGTTATGCGCGGGGCAGGGATGACGAACGGTCAGCCCCGCGCCTCGCGCGTATCGATCTCATCCCATCGCTTCCAGTTCGCCGATCATGCGCTCGATGACGCCGAGGCCCATGGACCAGAAGCCCGGATCGGTCGCGTCGAGGCCGAAGGGGGCGAGCAGCTCCTTGTGGTGCTTGGTGCCGCCGGCCTTGAGCAGGGCGAAGTACTTGTCCTGGAAGCCGGTCTCCGCCTTCTCGTAGGTGGCGTAGAGCGAGTTCACCAGACAGTCGCCGAAAGCGTAGGCGTAGACGTAGAACGGCGAATGGATGAAGTGCGGGATGTAGGTCCAGAACGTCTCGTAGCCGGGATTGAGCCGGATCGCCGGGCCGAGGCTCTCGGCCTGGACGTCGAGCCAGATCTTGCCGAGCTGTTCGGCGGTCAGTTCGCCGGCCTTGCGCTCGGTGTGGACCCGGCGCTCGAAGGTGTAGAAGGCGATCTGGCGCACGACGGTGTTGATCATGTCCTCGACCTTGGAGGCGAGCATGATCTTCTTCTCGGCCGGCGAGGCGGCGCGGTCGAGCAGGCTGCGGAAGGTCAGCATCTCGCCGAACACGGACGCCGTCTCGGCGAGCGTCAGCGGCGTCGGGGCCATCAGCGCGCCGTTCGGGCCGGCGAGCACCTGGTGCACGCCGTGCCCGAGCTCATGGGCGAGGGTCATGACGTCGCGCGTCTTGCCCTGGTAGTTGACCAGCACATAGGGGTGCGCCGACGGCACGGTCGGATGCGCGAAGGCGCCCGGCGCCTTGCCGGGGCGCACCGGCGCGTCGATCCAGTTCTTGTCGAAGAAGTCGCGGGCGATATCGGCCATCTGCGGCGAGAAGCGGCCGTAGGCGTCGAGCACCGTCGACTTCGCCTCGCCCCAGGGGATGACGCGGTTGGTCTCGCGCGGCAGCGGCGCGTTGCGGTCCCAGTGTTCCAGCACGTCCTTGCCGAGCCACTTGGCCTTCAGCGCGTAATAGCGATGCGACAGGCGCGGATAGGCGGCCTGCACCGCCGCGACCAGTGCATCGACGACCTCGCGCTCGACGCGGTTCGACAGATGGCGCGCGTCGGCGATGTCGTCGAACTTGCGCCAACGGTCGGAGATCTCCTTGTCCTTGGCGAGGACATTGGTGATCAGCGCGAAGGTGCGCAGGTTCTCGCCGAAGGTCTCGGCGAGCGCCTGCGAGGCCGTCTTGCGCTTTGCCTCGTCCGGGTCCTGCATGAAGTTCAGCGTCGGTTCGAGCGCCAGCGTCTCGCCGCCGACCTTGAAGCGCAGTGAGGCGATGGTCTCGTCGAACAGCCGGTTCCAGGCGGCGCGGCCGGTGACGTATTTCTCGTGGAAGAGCTGCTCGATCTCGTCGGAGAGCTGGTGCGGCTTCTCCTTGCGGATGTCCTCGAACCACGGCCGGTAATGGGCGAGCGCGGCGCTCTTGTCGATCAGCGCGTCGATCGCGGTGTCGGGCAGACGATTGAGCTCCAGTTCGAAGAAGATCAGGCTGGTCGACGCGGTGGTCAGCTTGTCCTGCAGGTCGCCGTAGAACTTGGCGCGGATCGGGTCGGTGGTGTCGCCGCAGTAGACGAGGCTCGAATAGGAGGCGATGCGGCCGGTCAGTTCGGCGATCGCCTCGTATTCCTTGACGAGCCCGAGCAGCGCCTCGGCGTCGCCCGCCTCGCAGAGGCCGGCGAGCCTGCCCTTGGCCTTGGCTTCGAACTCCTTGGTCCAGGCGATCGCGCGCTCGACGTCGCCCGTCAGCTCCGGCCCGTCCATCGAGGGATAGAGGTCGGCGAGGTTCCATTCCGGCAGGGCGCCGAGATCGGTGGTGGCCGAGGCGGCAGGGGCGGGGGCGGCGACGGAGCGGGGGCTCTGGATCATGCGGGACAAGGCCTCGATCGAGAAAGAAAGGCGGGGAAGCGCGGGCTCGCCCGGTTTTAGAGCGCCGGTCGGAGGTCGGCAACTCCGCGGGCGCGCCGGGTGCCGCGGTCAGGGGCGTCGATCGGTTAAATGGGGAGCCGCTGCCGCCGGGAGAAGTGATGGCGAGCCGTTCACTCTCCGGGTCAAAAACTGTTGATGGTCCCGCAAGGAGGCGCGGCGTTTAGCTCCGGTTAACCGAATCCGGCGAGGCTCGATCCCGTTTTGGCACGGGATGGTTTCCGTGCCGGCAGGTTTCTCCGAACCGCGCCCTCGCAGACCCGAGGTCCCATGGCCGAACGCATCCTCATCGTCGACGACGATCCCGTCCAACGCAGGCTTCTCGAAGAGGCGGTGCGCCGGTTCGGCTATCAGCCGACGGTGGTCGAGACCGGCGTCGAGGCCGTGCGCGTGCTGACCGGGTCCGAGGCGCAGGATATCGAGCTCGTCGTGCTCGATCTGGTCATGCCCGACCTCGACGGCATGGGCGTGCTCGGCCGGCTGCGCGAGGCTGGTGTCTCGGTGCCGGTGATCGTGCAGACGAGCAAGGGCGGCATCGACGTGGTCGTCTCGGCGATGCGCGCCGGCGCGTTCGACTTCGTCGTGAAGCCGGTCAGCCCCGAGCGGCTGCAGGTTTCGATCCAGAACGCGCTGAAGGTCGCCCGACTCGAGGGCGAGGTGCAGCGCATCCGCAAGGCCGCCGCCGGCACGCTGACCTTCAAGGATCTTGTCACGCGTTCGCCCGCCATGGAGCGGGTGATCCGGCTCGGCGAGCGCGCCGCGGCCTCGTCGATCCCGATCCTGATCGAGGGCGAGAGCGGCGTCGGCAAGGAAGTGATCGCCCGGGCGATCCAGGGCTCGTCGGAACGGCGCTCGCGGCCGTTCGTGACGGTCAACTGCGGCGCCATCGCGGAGAATCTGGTCGAGTCGATCCTGTTCGGCCACGAGAAGGGCGCCTTCACCGGCGCCGTCGACAAGCATGTCGGCAAATTCCAGGAAGCGAGCGGCGGCACGCTGTTCCTCGACGAGGTCGGCGAACTCGCGCCCGAGATCCAGGTCAAGCTCCTGCGCGCCATCCAGGAGAGCGAGGTCGATCCGATCGGCAGCCGCCGGCCGATCAAGGTCGATTTCCGGCTGATATCCGCGACCAACCGCAGCCTGCTCGACATGACCAAGGAGGGCCGGTTCCGCGAGGACCTCTACTACCGGCTCAATGTGTTCCCGATCTGGGTGCCGCCGCTCAGGGAGCGGAAAGAGGATATTCCGGATCTGGCGCGGCACTTCGTGGCGCGGTTCTCGGCCGAAGAAGGCAGGCGCAACATCGTCGGCCTGACGCCGGAGGCGGTGGCGCTGCTGCAGGCCTACGACTGGCCGGGCAACATCCGCCAGCTCGAGAACGCGGTGTTCCGGGCGGTCATCCTCGGCGACGGACCGTTCCTGACGGCGGAGGAATTCCCCCAGATCGCCGCGCAGGTGTCGACACCGATCCGGGTCGTCTCCTCGGAGCCGATCGTGATCCAGACGCCGCGCGCGTCGGCCGTGGTCGCGGCTCCGGCCGCGCCGGCCGCGATGCCGGCTGCCGGCGGTGGCGTCGCCGCCGGGCCCGCCAGCCCGATGTCGGGCTGGTCGCCGGCGCCGGGCAGTTTCGCCAGCGGCTCGGGCCCGGCGCCCTTCGGCTTCCTGCGTTCGCTCGACGAGCACGGCCATGTCCGGCCGATGGCGCTGATCGAGGAAGAAATAATCCGGATCGCCATCGACCATTACGGTGGTCGGATGACGGAAGTGGCGAAGCGACTGGGAATCGGGCGCTCGACGCTCTACCGGAAGCTCAAGGATTATGGTCTGGACGACACACCGGGCGCGGAAGCGGCCGAATAGGGGTGTCCTGACGGGAATATCAGTTGAAACACGTTCGGATCCGACATTTCTGAGGATGTCTCGACGGTAGTCGCCGTCGTCGGGAGGAAGTTATGACGAGGCAATTCTGGTCGTCCCTTTTGATCGGCACCGCGTTGGCGGGTTCGCTCGCCGCCGCCGCATCGGCCCAGTCCGAGCCGCCGGCCCCGGCTGCCGCGACCGGAACGGTGCCGGCTGTTGCGCCCACGGCCGCGCCTGAAACGGCTGCGGCCACAACGCCGGCATCTGCGACGACCACGATCGCGACATCCCCGAGGCTCCGGCCGCGACCGAGGCTCCGCCGAGCGTTGCCGCGCAGGCGACTGACCCGGCGATTGCCGGTACTCCCGTCGAAGCCCCGGCGGCTGCCTCCGCAGAGGCGCCCACACCCGCCATCGCGACCGCGCCGGCTTCGACCGAGCCCGCGCAACCTCCCGTCACCGCCGTTGCGCCGGCCGAGGTGCCCGCCGCTGCCGAGACCGCCTCGACGCAGGCCGCGCCCGAGCCTTCCTCGTCCGTTGCTGCTGCGGCGGCTCCGGTCGTCACGGATACGCCGCCCTCGGCCGCCACCGCCGCGCCGGTCGTCACCGACACGCCGCCGGCCGCCGTGGCTGCGCCGGTTGCCGAACCGGCGCCGACCGTCGCCGCGACGCCGGCCGAGCCGACCGGCCCGAGCGCGGCCGAACTCGCCGCTGTCAAGGCGGCCGAGCAGGCCGCCCGCGAGGCGCGGCTCGCAGCCGAGGCCGAGCAGGTCTCGACCGCGCTCAAGGCCGCGATCGACGAACTCGGCACGCTCAAGGCCAATGCGGAGGAGCGCAAGGACCGCGCGGCGCTCGCCGCCTTCTACGCCGCGCACGACTACAAGCCGATGTTCGTCGCGCCCGAGGGGCTGACGGCGAAGGCGCTGTCGGCGGTCGACCGTTTCGGCAAGGCGGCCGAGGATGGCCTCGATCCGCAGGACTATCCGGTTCCGGCCGTGGCGCCGGGCCGGCTCCCGGCCGCGTCGGCCAAGATCGAGCTCGATCTCGCCCTCGACGTCATCCGCTATGCGCGCCATGCCCAGTCGGGCCGGTTCGACCCGCAGCGCATCTCGCATCTGGTCACGGCCAAGCCGCCAGTGACCGATCCGAACCAGGTGCTCGCCAAGGTTGCCGGCAGCGACGACGTCTCGGCCGTGCTCGAGGCCTATAATCCGCCGCACGAGGGCTACAAGCGCCTGAAGGCCAAGCTTGCCGAGATGCGCGCCGCGGCCGAACCGCAGACGCCGCTGGTGCGCCTGCCGGAAGGTCCGGTGCTGAAGCCCGGCCAGAAGGATGCGCGCGTCGCCATGCTGCGCGAGCGGCTCGGCGTCACCGCGACCGTGACCGCCAACGACGCCTCGGTCTACGACGCCTCGCTGGTCGATGCCGTCAAGGCATTCCAGAAGGATCACGGCATCAGCGCGACCGGCCTCGTCGGCGCGACGACCGTCTCGGCGCTCAACGACGGCGGCGCCGGCGGCGCGACGGCGAAGATCAACGACGTGATCGCCAACATGGAGCGCTGGCGCTGGCTGCCGCGCGACCTCGGCGAGATCTACGTCATGGTCAACGTGCCGGACTTCACGCTGCGCGTGATGCGCGACGGCCAGGAGATCCACAAGGCGCGCGTCATCGTCGGCCGGGTCGAGAACCAGACGCCGATCTTCTCGGAGACGATGAAGCACGTCATCGTCAATCCTTACTGGAACGTGCCGGTCTCCATCGTGAAGAAGGAGATGATCGGCAAGGCGCAGCAGACCGCCGGCACGGCGCTGACCCGCGGCAATTTCGAGGTCGTGGTCGGCTCCAGGTCGGTCGACCCGACCGCTGTCGACTGGGCGACGGTCAACCCGGCGACGGTGCAGATCCGTCAGCGTCCGGGCGACGGCAATGCGCTCGGCAACATCAAGTTCATGTTCCCGAACGAGCATTCGGTCTACATCCACGACACCTCGTCGCGGGGCCTGTTCGCGCAGTCCTATCGGGCGCTCAGCCACGGCTGCGTGCGCGTGCACGAGCCGTTCTCCTTCGCCGACGCGGTGCTCTCGGAAGAGCCGACCAAGGTCGACGGCGCCAAGCTGAAGAAGCTGGTCGGCGGCGGCGAGAAGACCTTGATGCTGCAGCGCCATGTGCCGGTGCACATCGCCTACTGGACCGCCTTCGTCGATGACGACGGCAAGCTCGAGACCCGCGCCGATCTCTATGGACACAATGCCCGGGTGAAGAAGCTGCTCGGCCTCGGCGGCTGAGCGGGCTTTCGGCGCAGCGCTTCTGTTCCGACACGAAAAAGCCGCCCGGTCGACCCGGGCGGCTTTTTCGTTTGGGCGATGCTGGAGCGGCGGTGGCCGCGCCTCACTCGGCGGCTTCGTCGATGGCCTTCAGCGCGGCGGCGCCGGTCTGGAACTGCAGGCGGGCGAGGCGGGCGTAGAGGCCGCCCTGGCCGATCAGGCTCGCATGCGTGCCCTCCTCGACCACACGACCCTGATCGACGACCAGGATGCGATCGCAGGCGAGCACGGTCGCGAGGCGATGGGCGATTACCAGCGTGGTGCGGCCTTCCATCAGCCGTTCGAGCGCGGTGTGGACCAGCGTCTCGGACTCGGCGTCGAGCGCGCTGGTCGCCTCGTCGAGCAGCAGGATCGGCGCGGCGCGCAGGATCGCGCGGGCAATCGCCAGCCGCTGGCGCTGGCCGCCCGACAGCGTCACGCCGCGCTCGCCGACCTCCGTCCGGTAGCCGTCGGGCAGCACGCTGACGAAGTCGTGGACGAGCGCGAGCTTGGCCGCCTCGATCACCTCGGCGTCGGTGGCGTCGGGGCGGCCGAAGCGGATGTTCTCCATCACATCGGCGGCGAAGATCACCGTGTCCTGCGGCACGATCGCGATACGGCGGCGCACCTCGGCCGGATCGGCCGCCTTGACGTCGATGCCGTCGACGGCCACGCGGCCGGCGCTCGGGTCGTAGTAGCGCAAGAGCAGGTGGAACAGCGTCGACTTGCCGGCGCCGGACGGACCGACCACGGCGACCTTCTCGCCGGGGCGGACCGCGATGTCGATGCCGCCGAGGACCTCGCGGTCCGGCGCAGTCGGGTAGGCGAAGCGGACCGCCTCGAAGGCGATCTCGCCGCGCGGCGGCGTCGGCAGCGCGACGGGCTTGGCCGGCGCGGCGATGGTGGGCTCGATGCGCAGCAACTCGGAGAGCCGTTCGGCCGCGCCGGCGGCCTGGGCGATCTCGCCCCAGACCTGGCTCAATTCGCCGAGCGCGCCGGCGGCGAACACCGAATAGAGCACGAACTGCGACAGCGCGCCGGGCGTGAGCCGGCCGGCGAGCACGTCGGTGGCGCCGACCCACAGCACCGCGACGACGCTGCCGAACACCATGAAGATCGCGACCGCGGTCAGGATCGCGCGTGCCTTGGTCGAGGATCGCGCGGCGTCGAAGGCGCGTTCGACGGCATCGGCGAAGCGCCTGCGCGCCTCCGGCTCGTTGCCGAAGGCCTGCAGCGTGCGCACCGCGCCGATCGTCTCGCCGGCGTAGGCTGAGGCCGCGGCGAGCGTGTCCTGGGCGAAGCGCGACTTCTTGCGCACGCGGCGCCCGAAGGCGACCAGCGGCAGCACGATGAATGGGATCGCCAGCAGGACGAAGGCGGAGAGCCGCGGGCTCGTCACCACCATCATCGCGACCGCGCCGACGAACAGGAAGAAATTCCTGAGCGCGATCGAGGCGGAGGCGCCGACCGCCGACTTGATCTGCGTCGTGTCGGCGGTCAGGCGCGAGGTGATCTCGCCCGACTGCGCGGTGTCGAAGAAGGCCGGCGACAGGCGCGTCACATGGGCGAAGACGGCGGCGCGCACGTCGGCGACGACGCGTTCGCCGAGCCAGGTCACGAGGTAGTAGCGCAGCGAACTCGCGGCGGCGAGCGCACCGGCGACGACCAGCAGCATCAGGAAATAGCGGTCGATCAGCGCGGCGTTGGTCTCGCTGAAGCCGTGATCGATCATCCGGCGGATCGCGAGCGGCAGCACGAGCGTCGCGGAGGCGGCGGCGATCAGCGCGGCGAGCGCGCCGGCAACCCGGCCGCGATAGCGCGAGAGGAAGGGCAGGAGCGTCTTCAGCGGGCCGATGGACCGGCGGCGTTCACCCTGAGTAGCGCCGGCTGTGGCGCCGGCAGTCTTGTCGGTCACGCGATGAACTCCCTCTCTCGTTCCTGATCGCGCAAGTCATTTCCGTTCGGAGTGAGGCACTCCGAACGGGCCTTGCCCGAACCCGCGCGGACGTCGCGGCGCGCGGCCGCGACGCTGGTCGGTGCGGTCGTCTTCCGTCCACGGCCGCACCCTTCGACCTTCAGATGAACCGAAGCCGCGGTCGCTTCAAGTCCGGGATCGTCCGGGCGGTTCGTCGCACGCCGTCGAAGCATCGCGCGATCGGGGACCGGCGCCATTCGCGGCACGCGCGGGCGACGTTTCATCGGACTGTCGTCTTGTTTCCCGGGCGCGCTTGCGCTATACGCGGGCCCGAAGAACGAGGGGCCGCGCGCCATACGGTACGCGGCCTTGTCGTTTGACGGATCAAGGCAGTCGCGAACGAGATCGCACCCGGGACCGAGACGATGCCCTCGCGGCGTGATCTCGAGATCCTGCGGGGCGGCCGAGACGCCGCCAATCTCGAGGACCAGAGCCATGAAACAGGGCATCCATCCCGACTATCACACCATCAAGGTCGTCATGACCGATGGCACCGAGTACCTGACCCGTTCGACCTACGGCAAGGACGGCGACACGCTGAACCTCGACATCGATCCCAAGTCGCATCCGGCTTGGACCGGTGGCTCGCAGCAGCTCATGGACCGCGGTGGCCGCATCTCGCGGTTCAACAACAAGTTCAAGGGCTTCGGTCTCTGATCGATGCCCCGTGGCGACCCTCGAAGGGGCGCTCCGCGACAAGGACCCCGGCCTGGCGCCGGGGTCTTTTCGTTTCGGGAGCGTTTTCGCTTCGGGGTGGCATGGGGAGGTGTTCCGAGGCATCGGGCGGCCCGGACGGGGTGATCGACGGCGGTGCGATCGGGAGCGGGCCGTCTCAGGCGCCGCAGCACTTCTTGAACTTCCTGCCCGAACCGCAGGGGCAGGGATCGTTGCGGCCGACCTTGGTCGCGCGTTCGGTCGACGCCACGACCGCGCCGGCGGCTCCGGTCGGCGCCGGATCGAAGATGCCGTCGACATAGACCCAGCCGGCACCCTCACGGCGGAAGCGCGAGCGTTCGTGCAGCCGGGAAATCCGGCCGCGCCGGCGCGAGGTCGCGACGAATTCGACCATGCCGGCGTCTTCGGCCGGACCGCCATCTTCGATTGCGAGGATCTCGAGCCCCAGCCATTCGGTATCGGCCTGCGCGGCTGCGAAGGCGATCGGGTCGAAGGGGCGCCGCTTTTCGGGCGCGTGGGTCTTGTGCAGATAGGCCGCGTCGCCGAGCGCGAAGGCCGTGAAGCGCGAGCGCATCAGCGCTTCGGCGGTGGCGGCCGGTGCTCCGGCGATGAGCGGACCGCAGCACGACGACAGCGACCGCCCGGAGCCGCAAGGGCAGGGGCGGTCGACAAGTCCGGAACCGAGAGGCGCGCCAGGGGCCGTGGGCCCCGCGGCGTCAGCGGGCGCCACCGGCGCGGAAGGCCTGGCTCAGGCGATCGAGATGCTCGGCGACCGGGTTGGCGCCGGCGGCGATCTCGGTGCCCTCGGGCGCATAGATCGCCTCGTCGAGTTTGCGGATGCGCTCCTGAAGCCGGATGGAACGCTCGACCAGCGAGCGCAGCGTCTCCGGCACCTCGTCCCAGCCCTGGCCGGTGCGGATCGCATTGGCGTTATCGATGCGGACCTTCGACTTTTCCAGCCCGGCCTGCTCCTGGGTCATCTCGCCTTCGTTCACGGCGCGCTGCAGCAAGAGCCAGGAGGCGAGCTGCATCAGGCGCGTGGTCAGGCGCATCGACTCGGTCGCGTAGATCAGCGAGGCGGTGCGGGACAGGTCGCGCGACTCGGCGCGGCCGGGGCCGTCCAGATAAGACGCGGTCTCTTCCACGAGGCCCATGCCCTCACGGAACAGATTGCGGAACGTCTCGGATCCGGCGAAGCGGGCGGCGAAATCGATCGGGCCGGGAGCCTCGCTCCGATCCAGGGGAGCTTCCTCAGTCATCGGTCAACCTCCTCGGCAAAAATTGGCATGGATCGCGGGCGAGGTCCATGCCGGTTCGGTCCATGCCCCCCGATCCTTTCGGGACGGCGGGCCGACGCGAACCAATGTTCAAAGGCCTCTCGGCGTCGAGCGTTCCACACTCGGACCGGGCCACGTTCGGGAGGTTGGATAGCAGGGCCGATGCCAGGATCGAAGGTCGGGGCCTTCCCCATCCCCTGTAATCACAGCCAGGGTTAACGTCGGGGGATCCGGTGCGGCGGTTCACCGAAAAAAAGAGCCGTGGGGACACGGCTCTGAAGGGAAGTATTACAGGGAGGCGTCAAACAGAGTGGATAGGAGCCACTCGAGTCCAGAATCCTGGACGCGACCAGAATGACTTGGAAAGCTTAATGAAGCGTAAATGGGCTTGTTCGAATTTTGAACAGATGATCCGGAACGGGACAGCGCGCTCCGGCGATGTGCCGTTTCGGGAACAGTTAACAGGTCCCGAAACGGTACGAGAAAATCTTCTGTGACGCCGCATTTTCGGCCGCAATCTCGCCATTCCGCATGCTTACCTGCCGGCCAGGAAATCGCCGCCGGAGTCCTGCGCGTGCAACTCGCACGGGCGCATGGACTAACGCGGTTGGTCGTCGACCAAGATCGGTCGGCTGTCGCAGATGAGCGGGAGATGAACGGCGTTTTAATTCGAAATCAACACCGCTCGAATTACAGTGCCATCGACGACGACGTGGGTCGCCGCCTCCCCGACGTAAAGGAAGCCATATAAATGCCTGCTCAAGTCGAGTTCTCCCGCGACCACCTGATCGGCAAGTCGCGCCTGTCGGTCGCCGAGATGACGCAGCTGATCGCGGCCACCGTTGCCGAACTCCCGACCGTCAAGGCGGTTGCCGTCGAGGACGACGGCGAGATCGCCGTCGATCTCGTCACCGGCAAGCGGATCGAACTCGCCACGATCCCGGTCGCGCATCAGCTCAACGAGTCGATCGCCAGCCGGCGCACCATCCTCGACGATCTGGTCAAGCGCTGCGCCTGATCGGCCGTCCTTCACCCTGACGCGGCGCGCGGCCCGATCGGCCGCGCCGGCCGCGGGGGTGGGAACACGTCAAGTCCGGGCCGTGCGGAAGCGTCCGTTCACGCGGTCCATTCAAGCTTCAACGTGCCGAGGCCCGAGCGCGGATTGACGCCTTCGGCGATGCGGCGGAAGCCGTTGCGCTCGTAGAAGGCCACCGCGCGCGGATTGTCCTTGTTGACGTCGAGCACCAGCCGCGCGGGCGACAGTCGCCGCGCCTCGGCGAGCAGGGCATCGGCGACGCCGCCACCCCACCAGGCGACCCCCACACAGATCTGATCGAGATAGGCCGTCGCGGGATCGACCGTGACGAAGCCGGCCGCGCGGCCGTCGTCCGTGATCGCCAGACGGATCGCCGCGCCGGCGGTCGCCAGACCGGCGATATGGTCCAGGAACCAGGGCCGGCGCGCCTCGAAATCGATCGCCGGCAGCGTCTTCGCCCAGCTCGCCACCCAGAGATCGGCCAGTTCGCCGAGCCTGGCAGGAGGGGCATAGTCGACGATCCTGACGGCGGTCTTCGGCCTCTCCGACAAACCGGGCTCCTTGTCATGTCGCGCTCGAGCGCGCCGCGCTTCGCCGCTCAGCGGTCGGTCAGGCGGATTTCGATGCGGCGGTTCTTGTTCAGGACTTCGTCGGAGGTGCCTTCCTCGAGCGGCTGGAACTCGCCGAAGCCGGCGGCGACCAGATGCTTCGGCGGCACGCCGCGGTCGATCAGGTAGCGCACGACCGAGATGGCGCGCGCGGCCGACAGTTCCCAGTTCGACTTGAACCGGCCGGTGCCCGAGACCGGCCGCGCGTCGGTGTGGCCGTCGACGCGCAGGGTCCAGTTCACCTCGGGCGGGATCTCCTTTTCGAGATCGAGCACGGCGCCGGCGAGCTTGTCGAGTTCGGCACGACCGGCGTCGTTGATCTGATCGGCGCCGACGGGGAACAGCACCTCGGACTGGAACACGAAGCGGTCGCCGACCACGCGGATGTCGGTGCGGTTGCCGAGGATCTCCTTCAGCCGGCCGAAGAAGTCGGAGCGATACTTCTGAAGCTCCTGGACGCGCTGGGCGAGCGCGACGTTGAGGCGCTTGCCGAGGTCGGCGATCTTGGTCTGGCTCTCGCGGTCGCGGCTTTCGGAGGCGTCGAGCGCGGTCTCCAGCGCCGCGATCTGGCGGCGCAGGGCCGAGATCTGCTGGTTCAGGAGTTCGACCTGGGCAAGCGCCTGCTGGCTCAGCCGCTTTTCCGAATCGAGCTGGCCGGCGAGGCTCGCCGCTTGGCCACCCTCCTTGGCGGCGTCGGCGTTGCGGGCGTCGACGATGCCCTGCAGCCGGGTCGATTCCGACTTGGCGCCGGCGAGGCTCGATTCGAGCGCGGTGACCTGCTCCTCGACGTCGCGCTTGCCGGCGCGTTCGAGCGCCAGCAATTCGGTCAGCTGGGCGATCTGCTGGTTCAGCTTGTTCAGCGCCGATTCCTTGCCGGTGATCTCACGCGACAGGAAGAACTGGCTCAGCATGAACACCGACAGCAGGAAGATGATGACCAGGAGCAGCGTCGCCATGGCGTCGACGAAGCCCGGCCAATAGTCGATGCGCGTATCGCGGCGGCGGGCCCGGCTCATCGCCATCGGTCATTCTCCCGCGGGTTCGTCGGCGACGAGGCTGCGCGCCGACGAGGTTTCCGACGGCCCCTGCTGGGGGGCGGTCGGCGGGGTCGGCGGGCGCGGCGGCATCGGGGTCGGTTCCGGCTCGCCGGCGATGGTCGCGAGCCGGTCGAGCACGCGGCGCAGTTCGCGCGATTCCTCGGCCTGTTCCTCGACCCAGGTGCGGATCATCGACTGTTCGCTGCGCATGTGCGCGACCAGACCCTGGATGCCCTCGGCGAGATTGGCCATGGCGGTGGTGGCCGTGCGATTGGAGCCCTGTTCCTGCACGAGGCGGGCGAGGCGCTCGATCGCGACGCGCAGGCCTTCGGCGGTGCCCATCGGGCCCTCGCGCAGCGAGGCTTCGAGTTCGAGGTCGATCTCGGTCGACAGCCAGTCTTCCAATTCGTTGTAGAAGCGGTTCTGCGCCTGGCTCGCCTGCAGATCGAGGAAGCCGATCACCAGCGAGCCGGACAGGCCGAACAGCGAGGACGAGAACGCGACGCCCATGCCGCCGAGCGGGGCGGCGAGGCCGGACTTGAGGTCGTCGAAGATGGTGCCGAGATCGGCGCTGCCGACATTCAGCGACTGGATGGTGCGGCCGACCGAACTGACGGTCTCGGTCAGACCCCAGAAGGTGCCGAGCAGGCCGAGGAAGACCAGAAGGCCGCCGATGTAGCGCAGGATGTCCCGTGTTTCGTCGAGGCGCATCAGGATCGAATCGAGGATCGAGCGCATGACCTCCGGGGTCAGGCTCATCCGGCCCTGGCGATCACCGATCAGCGAGGCCATCGGCGCGAGCAGCCGCGGCCGCGCCTTTTCCATCTCCAACGCACCGATCCGAAACGCGTTGACCCAGCGCACCTCGGGGAACAACCGGATCACCTGCCGGATCGCCAGCAGCGTTCCGAAGGTCAGGACGCCGATGATCAGGCCGTTGAGCCCCGGGTTCGCCATGAAGGCGACCAGGATCTGGCGATAGAGGATCATGGCGATGAACCCGGCGATGACCAGGAAGATCACCATCCGCCACAGGAACACCTGGGGGCTGGAGAGCCGGTGCGTGTCGTAATCGCGCGCCATCGTGCTGCCTCGCAAGGGTTCGTTCACCCTTGTAACCCGTTTCTCCGGATGTGGAAAAGGGCCCCCGGAGGGGCCCTTTCGACGCTGACGCAACGGTATGACCGGTCGATGACGACGCGGCTCAGCCGCGCGCCTTCTTGAGCACGGCCAGCACCTTGCGGTGGATGTCCTCGTTGCCGGCGAGCACCGAGCCGGACGCGAACATGGCGTCGCCGCCGTCGGCGTCGGAGACGAAGCCGCCGGCCTCGCGGATGATCAGGAGGCCGGCAGCCATGTCCCAGGGGTGCAGGTAGCGCTCCCAGAAGGCGTCGAA
Organism: Ancalomicrobiaceae bacterium S20; assembly: GCA_040269895.1. Classification (NCBI taxonomy): domain Bacteria; kingdom Pseudomonadati; phylum Pseudomonadota; class Alphaproteobacteria; order Hyphomicrobiales; family Ancalomicrobiaceae; genus Methyloraptor; species Methyloraptor flagellatus. Next base: position 86,736 of record CP158568.1, read on the forward strand.
GCGGCCCGACGCGACCCAGCACAGGTCGATCGCGGCAGCGCCGCAGCGGCGCACGCCGGCGGTCTCGTTCATGATCGCGCGCAGCTCGGCCAGATAGGCCGAATGGTCGCCGCGGCCGACATGCGGCACGCCGGTGCCGACCACGCATTCGATCAGGTCGCGACGGGCGGCGACGCGCAGGCGCCGGTCGTTCACGAAGGCGCCGCCGCCGCGCTCGGCGACATAGAGCTCGTCCATGATCGGGTTGTAGACGACGCCGGCGACGATCTGGCCCTGGCGCTCGAGCGCGACCGAGATGGCGAAGATCGGGATGCCGTGCAGGAAGTTGGTGGTGCCGTCGAGCGGGTCGATGATCCAGCGGTGCTGCGGGTCGTCGCCCTCGATGACGCCGCTCTCCTCCATCAGGAAGCCGAAGCCCGGCCGCGCGCGCTTCAGCTCGTCGAGCAGGATCTTCTCGGCGCGCTTGTCGGCGGCGGAGACGAAGTCGCCCGGGCTCTTCATCGAGACCTGCAGGTTCTCCACCTCGCCGAAATCGCGGATGAGGGAGCGGGCCGCCTTGCGGACGGCGTCGACCATGACGTTGAGGAGGGCGGAGCGGGCCATTGCGGATGCGGTCCTTCGGGTAGGCGCGACGATGCGGCGGAGATGAGGTTTTACGGCGTCGTGGGCTGGCTGGGAACCGGCACGAAGACGCCGAGAGCGGGAGCCTTGTCGGCCGGCTCGGGCGAGAGGAGGGCGGCCGAATTCGGATCGACCGGCTTCGGCAGGTTGGGTTCCTCGGCGAGCGGCACCGGCCGGGCCATCGTGTCCGGCACCACGCGGGGATGGGCGGTGGTCGGGTCGACGGCGTCGGGCGCCGGGGCCGCCGCAGTGGCCGCGGCGGACGATGCGTCGGGGGCGTGCTCGGCCGCAGCGCGGAATCGTCCTCGGCGACGGCGGGCGGCGGCGTGAAACCCTTGCGGCCGGGCGCGAGCATGGTCTCGAGCCAGACGTCGCTGAGGCCCTGTTTCTTGGCGAGATCGTTGAGCCGCGCAGCCTCGGCGAGGTCCGGCTCGACGCCGAGACCGGTCACGTAGAGGCGGGCCAGACGGTTCTGCGCCACCGCGTTGCCGCGATCGGCGGCGCGGCGGAACCAGTCCGCCGCGGCCTTCAGATCCTTCGCCACGCCGCGACCGTTGGCGAGCCAGATCGCGTATTCGATCTGGCCGTCGAGATCGCCGGCCTCGGCGGCGCGACGCATGAATTCGGCCGCGGTCTTCTCGTCGCGGCGGACGCCCTCGCCGCTCATCAGCAGCGTGGCGTAGCCGAACTGCGCCTGGGCGTTGCCGGCCTCGGCGGCGCGGCGCAAGAGGTTCGCCGCGCGGGCCGGATCGCGTTTCACCAGCGTGCCGTCGAGCACGAACAGTGCGAGATTGTAGAGCGCGAGCGGATGATCCTTCTCGGCCGCCTGCTCGAACAGGGCGAGCGCGCGGCGATCGTCCTTCTTCAGGCCGCCGGCGCCGTTCAGCACCATGACGCCAAGCGCGGCCGCGCCGTTGGCATCGCCGCGCTTGGCGGCGAGCTCGTACCAGCCGGCGGCGGCCTTGTCGTCGGCGGCGATGCCCTCGCCGCGCTCGTAGAGCATGCCGATCACGGCCATGGCAGCGGCGTCGCCGCGCTCGGCCGCGTCGGTGGCGAGCGCGAAGGCCTCCAGGTAGGCGCCGCGCTTGTAGGCGTCCCAGATCTTGCCCGATCCGATGACCGGCATCGGCTTGACGCCGCGCAGTGTCGCCGTCTCGGGCGCGCCGAGCGGCGGCGCACCGTTGACCGGAGCGACCGGAGCGAGATCGGCCGGGGCGGTCTGCGGCGGCGGCGACGCGGCTGGAGCCTGCGGTGCGGCCGGGCTCGCGCCGGCAGCCGCGCCCGGGAAATAGGAACCGAACGTTTCGAGCGCAGCCGGCGCGCCGGGCGTCGCGATGGTCGGGATCCGGCCGTTGGCGACACTGTCGACCGAGGGGCCGGCCGGCGCCTCGGTCTGGGCCATCGTCGCGCCGGGGATGATCACGGCCAGCAGGGCGAGACCGGCGGCGACGCGGGCGAGCGGCGCAGGGCTCCGCGGCTCGGGGGCGGCCGGGGCGCGCGATCGCGGCGTTCTCGAATGGGCGCGGGGCATGGCGCTTAGGCTCCAGCCTCGACGTCGGCGGCGGCGATCCGGCGGATCGCCTCGGCGATCGCGGCGCCGGGGCCTTCCGGGTGGTTCCAGATCACATCGCGAACCGCGATGAAGTCGGCACCGGTCGCGGCGAGCGCGTCGATCGAGGCCATGTCGCTGCCGGCGAGCGCCACGCAGGGCGTCTCGAACAGCGGCATCCACCACTCGGCGAACTCGAGCGTGCGCTCGTGGACGCCGGCGCCCTCGGGCTTGTCGAGCAGGCCGAAGAACACGTAGTCCGCGCCGGCTTCCGCCGCGGTCATCGCGTCGTGGCGGGTCTTGATCCCGCCGGCGCCGACGATGTTGCGCGGCTGGAACGACTTCAGCGCATCGGCGAGTTCGGCCGGGTTTTCGACGTGAACGCCATCGGCCTTGGCGCGGCCGGCGGCACGCGTGTCGTTGGCGACCATCACGGCCGCGCCGGCGGCCTGGCCGATCGGGGTCAGCACCTCGGCGATGCGCTGGAACGCCATGTCGCTCGACGCCTCGGTCGCGATCAGCAGCGACGCGACCTCGCCGCCCTGCAGCGCCGCCTCAAGCGCGGCCGGGAAGGTCGCGATATCGAGGGTCGACGGCGTGATCAGATAGAGACGGGACAAGGACGGTTCCTCAACGGCGCGCCGGATCGGGCGCTGGGGCGGGATGTTCGGTCAACAAACGCAATGGGCGCATCGCAGCGCTGCGGCACGTGTCCCTGTGATCTGGGCCAGCCGCCCGCACTGCCTTCGCGCGCTCTCTTATCAGAAGCGCGGTTTCTCAGGCAAATCGGGCGCCGTCGTGACCGACGGCGCCCGAAGAGAGGATCGGCGCGGATCGGGATCGCCCCGATCAGCGGCGCAGGCACTCGACGCCGGGCAGCGGCTTGCCCTCGAGCCATTCGAGGAAGGCGCCGCCGGCGGTCGAAACGTAGGAGAAGTCCTCCGCCGCCCCGGCATGGTTCAGCGCCGCCACCGTATCGCCGCCGCCGGCGACCGACAGGAGCTTGCCGGCCTTGGTCAGGTCGGCCGCGGCGCGCCGCGGCGACAGTCGCGCGGTCGAAGGGCGCGATCTCGAAGGCGCCGAGCGGGCCGTTCCAGACCACGGTCCTGGCCTTCTCGAAGGCGGCCGCGATGGTCGCGACCGACTTCGGGCCGACGTCGAGGATCATCGTGCCGTCCGGGACCGCGCCGATCGCGACGGTCTCGTTGTCGGCGCCGGCCTTGAACTCGCGCGCCACCACGGCGTCGAGCGGCAGGACGATGTCGCACTTCTTCTCGGCCGCGGCGGCCATGATGCGCTTGGCGGTGTCGGCGAGGTCGTGCTCGCAGAGCGACTTCTTCACGTCGATGCCCTGCGCGGCGAGGAAGGTGTTGGCCATGCCGCCGCCGATCACCAGCACGTCGACGCGGCCGACGAGGTTCTCGAGCAGGTCGATCTTCGACGACACCTTGGCGCCGCCGACGACCGCGACGACCGGGCGCTGCGGGCTGCCCAGCGCCGCCTCGAGCGCCTCGATCTCGGTCTGCATGCAGCGGCCGGCATAGGCCGGCAGGTGATGCGACAGGCCCTCGGTCGAGGCGTGGGCGCGATGGGCGGTGGCGAAGGCGTCGTTGACATAGAGGTCGCCGAGCGCGGCGAGCGCGGTGACGAAGGCGGGGTCGTTCTTCTCCTCGCCCTTGTGGAAGCGGGTGTTCTCCAGGAGCAGGATGTCGCCGTCCCGCATCTTGGCGACCGCCTCGGCCGCGACCGGGCCGATGCAGTCGGCCGCGAAGGCGACCGGCTTGCCGACGCGCTCGGCGACCGCGCCGACGATCTGGCCGAGCGAGTACTTCGGCTCCGGCCCTTCCTTCGGGCGGCCGAAATGGGCGAGCAGGATCACCTTGCCGCCCTTGTCGGCGATCTCGCGAATGGTCGGCACGACGGCGCGGATGCGCGTGTCGTCGGTGACGGTGCCGTTCTCGAACGGCACGTTGAGATCGACGCGCACGAGGACGCGCTTCGACGCCACGGCGGCGTCGTCGAGGGTACGGAAAGCGGTCATTTTAGCCCGAATTTGACGGCGACGAACAGGAGGCCTGCGAGCGCGATCTGACTCGTCACCATGAATGTGATCATTTGCCAAGTGGACGGGAGATAGGCGAAGCGCTTGTCGAGCCCGTCGAAACGGCCCTTCAGTTCGGCCGTGTCCTGCCTGACGTTTGATATATCTCCGCGCAGCGCGGCGACGTCGTCCTTGGTCGCAATTCTCGCACGTACGTCGATGACGTCCTCTCGGAGCTTTGCAACCTCGTCTTTGGTCGCGCAGTTCACGAGATGCGCTTTGATTTCGATGAGCAGCAGCTCGGATTTGTGAAGCGTCGAACGGATGTCCTTCATGTCCCGTTCGAGATTTTCGACCCGTGTCTCCAACATGGGATCCTCCGGTCCGCCGCCACCGATGTTGCCCCTCTTGGCCTCCCCGGGGAGATTGAAGTCGACAACGTCACCCATCGTCGACCTCTTCACCGTAAGCGTCGGGCTCTGCACCATCGACAATGGCTTGCGCGAACTGCTCAAGATGTCCACAGTTCGTGCAGGCGACTGTAAGCAAAGGCTGTAGATGGAATTGATGTAGGAAGCCGCCGTCGATCGGTTTGCGTTCGAGCGTGGTCCTTGAATTGCCGTCCACATCTTCGATGAGCGCGAAATCACGGCCACCGCACACCCGGCATGTGAGGCCGGGCGCCTTGGCCTTGAGCTTGCGGGCAAGCTCCTTTGTCTTTTCGCCTCGGTAGACGCGGACGACGAGTTCGTTCATCCATTCACCCGATCAGATCAGCTTGCCGATCGCCACCGCCGTGTCCGACATGCGGTTCGAGAAGCCCCATTCGTTGTCGTACCAGGACAGGATGCGAACGAGCGTGCCGTCCATGACCTTGGTCTGGTCCATATGGAATGTAGACGAATGCGGGTCGTGGTTGAAGTCGATCGAGACGTTCGGATCGTTGGTGTATCCGAGGATGCCCTTCAGGCGGCCATCGGCGGCGGCCTTGATCGCGGCGTTGATCTCTTCCTTGGTCGTCGCGCGCTTCGGCACGAACTTGAGGTCGACGACCGACACGTTCGGGGTCGGCACGCGGATCGACACACCGTCGAGCTTGCCCTTCAGCTCCGGCAGCACGAGGCCGACGGCCTTGGCGGCGCCGGTCGAGGTCGGGATCATCGACATCGCGGCCGCACGGGCGCGGTAGAGATCCTTGTGCATGGTGTCGAGCGTCGGCTGGTCACCGGTGTAGCTGTGGATCGTCGTCATGAAGCCGTGCTCGATGCCGATGGCATCGTTGAGCACCTGGGCGACCGGCGCGAGGCAGTTGGTCGTGCAGGAAGCGTTGGAGACGACCAGGTGATCCTTGGTCAGCTTGTCGTGGTTGACGCCGTAGACGACGGTCAGGTCGGCGCCGTCGGCCGGGGCCGAGACCAGCACGCGCTTGGCGCCGGCGGTCAGATGGGCGGCGGCCTTGTCGCGGGCGGTGAAGATGCCCGTGCACTCGAGCGCGACGTCGACGCCGAGATCGGCCCAGGGCAGGGTCGACGGGTCCTTGACCGCGGTCACCTTGATCTTGCCGCGGCCGACGCTGATCGTGTCGCCGTCGACCGTCACCTGATGCGGGAAGCGGCCGTGAACGCTGTCGTAGCGCAGCAGGTGCGCGTTGGTCTCGACCGGGCCGAGGTCGTTGATGCCCACCACCTCGATGTCGGTCCGGCCGGACTCGACGATGGCGCGCAGGACGTTGCGGCCAATGCGACCGAACCCGTTGATGGCGACGCGGACGACCATGATCCCACTCCTTCTTCGCGTTTCAGGCCCGGCGGCTTTGCGCCTCGGCCGAACGGCCAACGGCCGTTCTCGTTCCCTGCGGCCCATGGCCGCCTTGTCGAGTTTCCGCGGCTGCGGCCGCAAATCCCATGTCCGTTCGGCTTCATGCACTCACGAGCTCGTCCGAAAGGCGAGCGCGGTATCGCGAAAGGCCGCCGATCCGCCCCGTTCTGGCCAGGGCGGAGGACAGGCGGGCAGTGATCACAGGCGGGGTCGGCCTGTCAATCCGCAACGGCCGCGCCCGCGCCTGGAGAGGCCTCCTTGCAGAGGCGGCTTGCGCGGACCGCGGGCGCCGGCTCAACGCGTTGCTCGAATGGGCGAAGTTGCGATATCCACGGCCGGATCGATCGTGCGGGGTCTTCGACCTTGTGATCTGACAAGGCGCCATTGACCATGCGTTTTGCGGGTCGCTAATGTCGACCGTCTTTCAGGGCACGAGTCGCGCGGCGTGGGCGGCTCTATTGATGATGGGCTATTGGGGTCTGAGCCGGACCAAGCGGGTGGAACAGCCCGGCCGGAACCAGCGGGGATCGACGGCGCATGGCGGACGCACCTGCCCTCGAGGCGGCGCTGAGAAGGCTCGACACGGCGCTCGATGCGCTGGAGACGGCCGTGACCGGCCGTATCGAGAGCGAGCGCACCAAGTCCGGCCTGCAGGACGAACTGTCCCGGCTCGGCGAGGATCGCTCCCGCCTCGCCCAGGATCTCGATCAGGAGAAGGCGCGTTCTCTCCGCCTCGAGGATACGAACCGCGAGGTCTCGCGGCGTCTGGTGGCCGCGATGGAATCCATCCGGTCGGTTCTCGAAGCGCACGGCGGGTGAGGGCGGAGATCGTGGCGATGGCCCAGGTCAACGTGACCATCAACGGCAAGGTCTATCGCATGGCTTGCGAGGACGGCCAGGAGGGTCATCTTCAGGGCCTCGCGACCCGTCTCGACGGCATGATCGACCAGTTGCGCGGCTCGTTCGGCGAGATCGGCGACCAGCGGCTGACCGTCATGGCCGCGATCATGGCCATGGACGAACTCGCCGAGGCCAATCGCAAGATCAAGGGGCTCGAGGCCGAGAACCGGTCGCTGCGCGAGACGCGCGTCGCCGTCATCGAGCACCGCGACCAGATCGAGGCCGAGATCGCGCGCCGGATCGAGCTCGCCGCCAACCGCATCCACGAGATCGCCGCCTCGATCGAGCCGAAGGACTGAAGGCTTCAGTCCGCGTCGGCGACGGGCAGGCGCAGCGAGTGCTTGAGCGTCTTCAGCGCGACCCGCGTCGTGTATTTGCGCAGGTTCGGGTGGCGCTCCATCAGGCCGGTGATGAAGCCGTCGAAGGCCTCGACCGAGGCGCAGACCACGACCAGCACATAGTCGGCGCTGCCGGTCACCTGCCAGGCGCTCTGGACCTCGTCGGCACGCATCAGGCTCGCATGCAGCGGCGCGATCAGCTCCGGTCGGTCACCGTCGACTTCGAGATCGACCACCAGCGTCACGCCGAGACCGAGCCGGCGCGGGTCGAGCTCGGCCGCCTCGCGCGCGATCACACCCTCGGCGCGCAGCCGGGCCAGCCGGCGCTGGGCGGAGGAGGGCGACAGGCCCGCTTCCGCCGCCAGCGCCTCGATGGTGACGCGCGCATTCGCCTGCATTCGGCCGAGCAGGATGCGATCGGCGCGATCGAGCGTGACCGGACCGGATCCGGCGCGATCGCGGTTGGGGCGATCGGGGACGGTGGGAAATTTCGTCAAGGACGGCGGTCCGGCTGGGTGATCGGTGGCGGCATCGGGCCGGAAATGATCATTGTTCCTGCGCGCTGTCGATAGGCTCGGTCCACCTCGCCCGATCTCTCCTCGTGGAGCCCGCCATGCCGCTCTCGTCCTCGACCGCCGCCGTTTCGATGCCCGATGTCGTCTCCGATCCTTGCCCCGATCATCGCATCGGTCTCGAGGCGATCCGCCGGGCCGCCGCGATCATCGATCCGGTGTTCCTGCGCTCGCCGCAATATCGATGCGGCGCGCTGGAGGATCGGCTCGGCTGCCGGCTCACGCTGAAGCTGGAAACGACCAATCCGGTCCGCACCTTCAAGGGGCGCGGCGCGAGCCTGCTGGTCCGGTCGCTCGGCGCGGCCAAAGACGATGCGCCGCTCGTCAGCGCCAGCGCCGGAAACTGGGGGCAAGCGCTGGCGCATGCCTGCGGCGCCGCCGGGCGGCCGCTCGTCCTGTTCGCGGCCGAGACCGCCAATCCGGTCAAGGTGGCGCGGATGCGGGCGCTCGGCGCGGAGGTCCGGTTGACCGGGGTCGATTTCGATGCCGCGAAGGCGGCGGCCGAAGCTCATGCGGCCCGATCGGGCGGGCGGTTCGTCGCCGACGGCCGCGATGTCGAGGCGAGCGTCGGGGCCGGGACGATCGGGATGGAGCTCCTGGAGGCGCCCGAGCGGTTCGACGTCGTGCTGATCCCGCTCGGCAACGGCGCGCTGGCGACCGGGGTCGGGCGCTGGATCAAGGCGGTCGCGCCTTCGACCCGCGTCATCGCGGTCTCGGCCGCCGGCGCCGATTCGATGCGGCAGTCATGGCTCGAGGGGCGGCCGATCGTGCGGCCGGCCGTTGATACGATTGCCGACGGGCTCGCGGTCCGGGTGCCGGAGCCGGCGGCGCTCGTCGATATGAGGGGCACCGTCGATGACGTGATCGAGGTCGACGATGCGGCGATGCGCGACGCGATGCGGCTCCTCTTCGACGCGGCCGGGCTCGTCGCCGAGCCGGCGGGCGCGGCGGGTGTCGCGGCGGTGCTCGCCGCGCGCGATCGCTTCGCCGGCCTGTCGGTCGCCACGATCGTCACCGGCAGCAACATCGCGCCGGATCTCCTCGGCGCTCTCGTGGCGTGAGGCCGCCGGTTCGATCGCCATGCAGATTTTCGTGATCGCTTTCCCCCGGAAACGATCGTCGGCCCTGCTGGCGGACGGGGGTGTCCGACGCTATATTGGCCATCAGACGAGGCTGCGCGGTGCGATAGGAGAATGCATCCCCGGGGCCTTATCGATCTCAACGGGAGCTGTACCTGGGTTCGCTCGTGGGCTTACTCATACGGCGCCCACCTACTCTGTAGGTTCCCGGGATCGATTCCTCCGCCGGCCGAGGCGGCTTCGTCGCTCGTTCTCCGTTCGCCGCTCCGGCGGTGCCCGATGGTCTCGGACCGGGAGTTCGTGCGCCCATCCGGTCCGGCTGAGCCGATCGGGATCGGGATCGCAACCTCCGGTTCGTCTCTCCGACAGGTCTCTCCTGTTCGGTTGCCCGTCTCGCCTCCCCGTCTCATGTGGCCGCCTCGTCTGCAACGGCGATCCGGACTTGGCACGGGCGACGCGCTCGTCGATGATGGCGCCATGACTGCTCTTCCCGTCGGCGCCGCCGAACCCTCCGATCCCGCTTCCATCAAGCTCGTCAAGGCCGCGGTGCGCGCCGAGGCGCTCGGCCGGCGCGATACGCTGCCGCCCGAGTATCGCGCGGCCGTGACCGAGCGGCTGCTCGATTTCCTCGACGCGCTCGGCATTCCGGCCGGCGCCCGCGTCTCCGGCTTCTGGCCGATCTGCAGCGAGATCGATCCGCGTGGGCTCATGCGGGCGCTCGCGGCGCGCGGTCATGCGCTCGGCCTGCCGGTGATCCTGCCGGACCGGACCACGATGATCTTCCGCCGCTGGTCGATCGGCGGCGCGCTCGAGGCGGCCGGCTTCGGCCTGTCGGTGCCGCCGGCGAGCGAACCGGAGATCCGTCCCGACGTGATGCTGGTGCCGCTCGCCGCCTTCGACCGCCGCGGCTTCCGCATCGGCTACGGCAGGGGCTACTACGATCGCGCCATCGAACGGATCGAGCGCGACGGTCCGGTCCTGAAGATCGGCCTCGCCTTCGCTGCGCAAGAAGTTCCGGCCGTGCCGATCGAGGCGCACGATCAGGCGCTCGATTTCGTGCTGACCGAGAACGGGCCGATCGCATGCACACCGGCCGTCTCCATGCAGAACGTCGCAGGCGAGGCGCGCTGATGCGGCTCCTGTTTCTCGGCGACATCGTCGGCCGTTCGGGCCGCAATGCCGTGATCGAGCGGCTGCCCGGCCTGATCTCCGACCATCGGCTCGATTTCGTGGTGATCAACGGCGAGAATTCCGCCGGCGGTTTCGGCATCACCGAGGAGATCGCGCAGGACGTGATCGACGCTGGCGCCGACGTGATCACGCTCGGCAATCATTCCTGGGATCAGCGCGAGGCGCTGGTGTTCATCGAGCGCCAGCCGCGGCTGTTGCGCCCGCTCAACTATCCGTCCGGTACGCCCGGACGCGGCGCGAACCTGTTCGTCGCCCGCAACGGCGCGCGCGTTCTGGTCATGAACGTCATGGGCCGCATCTACATGGATGCGATGGACGATCCTTTCGCCGGCGTCGCGCGCGAGCTCGACGCCTGTCCGCTCGGCGAACAGGCCGACGCGGTGGTGATCGACGTGCATGCCGAGGCGACCAGCGAGAAGCAGGCGCTCGGCCATTTCGTCGACGGCCGTGCCAGCCTCGTCGTCGGCACGCACACGCATGTGCCGACCGCCGATCACCAGATCCTGCCCGGCGGCACCGCCTACATGTCCGACGCCGGCATGTGCGGCGACTATGACAGCGTGCTCGGCATGGAGAAGGAGGAACCGATCAACCGGTTCCTGCGCAAGATCCCGCGCGCCCGTTTCGAGCCGGCGAACGGTGAGGCGACGCTGTCGGGCGTCGCCGTCGAGATCGACGACATGAGCGGGCTCGCGACCGCCGTCGCGCCGCTGAGGCTCGGCGGCCGGCTGTCACCGGCGCTGCCGTCGTTCTGGTGACCGGCGGGCGTCGAGCGGCCGGGGATCACTCCAGACCGCGATAGACGATCGCGAGCTTGTTGCCCTCGGGATCGCGGACATAGGCCGCGTACCAATCCGGTCCGTAATGCGGGCGCGGGCCGGGCCCGCCTTCGTCGCTGCCGCCGTTCGCCATCGCCGCTTCGTGGAACGCGTGCACGGCGGCGCGCGAGGCTGCGGGCAAGCCGATCATCGTGCCGTTGCCGGCGGTCGCCGCCTCGCCGTTGAACGGGCTCAGCACCCAGAGCGAGAAGCCCTCGCCCGCACCGCGCTCGGAATAGGCGCGCCCGCCGGAAAAGACGAAGTGCGTCCGCCAGTCGATGGTCGCCATGACGGCGTCGTAGAACCGGGCCGCCCGGTCGTGGTCGTTGGTGCCGAGGGTGGCGTAGACGGCGGCTGTCACGTTGTTTTTGTCGCTCATGATTTCCTCCCCAACAGGTTTTGCACTCTGGCCGATCGATGTGAACATATCAAGAACAAAATCGAGCATGCAGCCCGGCAGCCGCGATCGGCTGCGGACGGTCGGAAGCGGGGCGGACGCTCGGAATGCTGCGCCGGCTGGATTTCGGCGCGCGGCGCGCCTATAAGCGGCCATCTTTTCCGATCGCCCCGGCGTTTCGCGGGGTCCGCGCGTTTCGACAACGCGGCGGGTCGTGGATCTCTCCGGAGGCGCGTCGGGCGATCCACTCGACGAGGCAGGCATGGCCGGACATTCACAGTTCAAGAACATCATGCATCGCAAGGGCAAGCAGGATGCCGTGCGATCCAAGATCTTCGGGAAGCTCGCGCGCGAGATCACCGTCGCCGCCAAGCAGGGCGTGCCCGATCCGAGCATGAACGCGAAGCTGCGTCTGGCGATCCAGAACGCGCGCGCGGAAAACATGCCGAGGGACAACATCGACCGCGCGATCAAGAAGGCGCTCGGCGCCGACGCCGACAACTACGAGGACGTGCGCTACGAGGGTTACGGCCCGGGCGGCGTCGCCGTGATCGTCGAGACGCTGACCGACAACCGCAACCGCACCGGCGGTGCGGTCCGCGCGGCCTTCACCAAGTTCGGCGGCGCGCTCGGCGAAACCGGCTCGGTGTCGTTCTCGTTCGACCACGTCGGCGAGATCGTCTACCCGGCGTCGGCCGGGTCGGCCGACGCGGTGCTGGAAGCCGCGATCGAGGCCGGCGCCGACGACGTGCAGTCGGACGACGAGAGCCACGTCGTGATCTGCGGCTTCGAGGCCATGGGCGAGGTGTCGAAGGCGCTCGAGGCGACCCTCGGTCAGGCGACCTCGGTCAAGGCGGTCTGGCGGCCGCAGAACACCGTGCCGGTCGACGAGGAGAAGGCGCAGTCGATCATGAAGATGGTCGCCATGCTCGAGGACGACGACGACGTGCAGAACGTCTACTCGAACTTCGACATCTCCGAAGAGGTGCTGGCGAAGCTCACCGCCGCCTGAGCGGGGCGCTTTCGAACGGGATTTGCAAGGCCGGCCGGGAGCCCCCGCGCCGGCCTTTGCTGTTCGAGGAGGCTGGGCCGTTCGAGGAGGCGGGCCGTTCGAAGGAGCTGGCAGGCTCAGCGCAGCCAGGCGTCGAGGGCCGGCAGGCTCATGATGGCGGCGAGCGCGGACATCACCAGGGCGGCCCTTCGGTAGACCGTATCAGACGAATGCCTGAAGCCGCCCAGGCCGGCGGCGACGCCGATCAGATACAGCGCCAGCAGGGGCACCGCGAGGATCAGCACGTCGACCGTGATGATGCCCTTGAGCACGAAGGCCGGCCCCATGGTCAGGGTCGTGGCGCCGAAATAGGCGTTGAGATTGCGCTTCAGCTGCACCGCGTCGTTGAAGCCGCCGAGCCAGAACAGCGCGATGAACGGCCCGCCGATGCCGACCAGGCCGGTGGTGACGCCGGAGCAGAAGCCGACCAGGAAGGTCAGCAACAGGCCGGGCTTCGCCTTGTAGCGCCAGCCGCTCGCAAGTGCTGCGACGCTCGCCAGGATGAAGATCGCCGTCGCCCAGCGCACCGCGACCGGATCGAGCCCTGTCAGCAGCCACATGCCGAGCGGCAGGCCGGAGAGCGCGCCGACCAGCAGCGGGCCGATGTCGCGCCAGTGGCTGCCTTTCATCGCGCCGGCGGCGAAGGCCATGGTGACCGGGGCATCGACGGTCCAGATCAACCCGACCGCCGGCATCGGCCCGACGATCGAGCCGACGATCGGCACGAAGATCATGCCGGCGCCGAAGCCGACGAAGCCGCGCACCAGGCCGGCGACCAATGTCGCACTGAGAATGAGAGCAAGCGCCTTCGGCCCGGTGGTGCCGAGGAGGGCGGCGAGGGAGGCGATCATAGGCGCGCTGCGAGCCGGGTTCGAGGAAAGCGCGACCGTAGCGGCAAGACGGCCGGAGCGGAATCGGTTTTCGTCGGACCGATGATCGGCGCAAACGATTTCGTGCGGCTCAGTGTCCTCACCCTGCGGGAGGGGCGGCTGCGCGGGTTTCCCCGCGCATTGTGGTCTCGTGAGGTCGTCGCGCCATGGGGGCGTGACGCGTCGCGCTGGCAGTCCGGGCCTCGCCCGGTTACTGATGGCGCATGACAGAGCGCGTGCGAATCATCGGCATCGATCCCGGTCTGCAACGGACCGGCTGGGGCGTGGTCGACACGGTCGGCAACCGGCTCTCGTTCGTCGCGGCGGGCATTGTCCGTTCCGAGCAGGACGGCTCGCTCGCCGAGCGGCTGGTCGAGCTGCACGACGGGCTCGCCGCGGTGATCAAGGCATGGACGCCGGACGAGGCGGCGGTCGAGCAGACCTTCGTCAACGTCAACCCGACTTCGACGCTGAAGCTCGGTCAGGCGCGCGGCATCGCGCTCCTGGTGCCGGCGCTCGCCGGGCTCGGCGTCGCCGAATATGCGCCGAACGCGATCAAGAAGGCGATCGTCGGCGCCGGCCACGCCGACAAGAACCAGATCCATCACATGGTGCGCGTGCTCCTGCCCAAGGCGGAGATCGAGGGCCAGGACGCGGCCGACGCGCTCGCCATCGCGATCTGCCACGTGCATCACAGGCAATCGGCGGCGCAGCGGATGCGCCGCGAGATCGGGATCCGCGCATGATCGGCAAGCTGAAGGGGCTCATCGATTCCTACGGCGAGGATTGGGTGATCCTCGACGTCGGTGGCGTCGGCTACGTCTGCCATTGCTCGGCGCGGACCCTGCAGCAACTGCCGCAGCCGGGCGAGGCGGCGGTGCTATCGATCGAGACCTATGTGCGCGAGGACCAGATCCGGCTGTTCGGCTTTGCCAATGACGCCGAGCGCGAGTGGTTTCGGCTCCTGATGACGGTGCAGGGCGTCGGTGCCAAGGTGGCGCTGGCGATCCTGTCGGTCCTGAAGCCGAACGAGCTGGCGAGCGCGATCGCCCTCAAGGACGTGACCGCGATCAGCCGCGCCAACGGCGTCGGCAAGCGGCTCGCCGAACGTGTGGTGCAGGAGCTCAAGGACAAGACCCCGGGCTTCGCCGACGTCGATCCGGCGGTGGTGAAGCTGACCGGCGACGTCGCCGAGGCGAAGGCTTCAAAACCGCTCGCCGACGCGGTCTCGGCGCTGGTCAATCTCGGCTATCCGCAGATCCAGGCGGCCGCGGCGGTCGCGACCGCCGCGCGCGAGGCCGGCGAGGCCGCAACGACCGAGAAGCTGATCCGGCTCGGGCTGAAAGAGCTGTCGAAGTAGCGCTCAGGCGGCGGCAGGTGGCAGCACGTCCTCGTAGACGGCCGAGAGCGGCATCTCGAAGTCGATCGTTGCGAGGGCGAGCCGGGCGTCGAGTGAGCTCCCAGCGTTCGTCGGCCGGTTTGTCGAGGAGAAGCTCCTCGAAGCCGCCGACGCTCGTGTATTCCGTAGCCGGTAGAGGCGCCTGCCATGGGAGCCTCTGGCAACGGCCTCGTATCAAGGTCTCATCGGTTCGGCCGACTCATCATCCGCGATCCGGACCGGCCGCCAAAGGGCGGCCGGTCCGGAGGGGCTGGCGCAAATGCGTCCGGTATTCGGGTCGCGACGTCACTGGCCCGAGACGTCGCGGGCGATCCGGAACAGGCTCTCAACGATGTCGGTCGAGGCGTTCGGATCGGCCGCGAGCCGGCGGGCGATGGCGTCGCGCAGGTTCAGGACCGCGGCCTCGACGCCGAGCGGCAGCTCAGGGCCGTCGCGGCGGCGGTCGTGAGGGCGGCCGTGCCGATCGTGGCCATGGCGGCCGGGCTCGTCGCCGCCCGGTCCGCCGCGCGCCTCGCGGACGCGCTCGGCGCGTTCGCCGATGGCGGCGAGGCGGGCCATGACCGCTTCGACCAGCGTGCGGTTGTCGTCGAGGTGCGCGCGACCGGCGTCAGTGATGGCGTAGAGCTTCTTGTTGCCCTCGGCCTCGACTGACACGAAGCCGGATTCGTCGAGGAAGGTCAGGGTCGGATAGATGACGCCGGGGCTCGGCGCATACCAGCCGCCGGTCTTCTCCTCGATCAGCTTGATGATCTCGTAGCCGTGGCGCGGCGCCTCGGCGATCAGCGCCAGCGCGACGAGGCGCAGGTCGCCCTGCACCAGCATGCGCCCGGCGCGGAACTCGTCCTCGCCGCCTCCGCCGAACGGGCCGCCATGGCGACCGCCGAACCGGCCGCGACCGAAGCCGTGACGCGCGAAGCCGAAGCCTTCGTGGTCGTGATGGTGGGGATGATGATGGTGGCCGCGGCCTTCGCCACGATGCCGCATATGTCCGAACATGGGTGTCTCCTCGCTTGTTCGATATATCGATAGATAGATCAATATTCGATATATCGCAAGAATGTCCGAGAAGGTTTTTTCGAGCGGTCTGGGCGGAGGGCTTTGCGGCTGTGGCGATCGGTGGTCGGGAGGGCGGGGCGAAGGAGGCGGGGACCAGTGGCCCGCTTCAGGTGGGGGCGACGCTTCCTCACGCCGTCATCCCCGGCCGGAGCGGGCGAAGCCCGCGGAGGGAAAGGGGATCCAATCCCACTTTCGAGCTGCCGAGGACCGTGTCATAGGCATTCGAAATGCCTTTGCGCGCCCGCTCGTCGATGACTACCGCGATTTGCGGCGCGGGGATTGGATCCCCTTTCCCTCGCTGCGCTCGGCCGGGGATCAAGGCTTGGGGTGTGTCCCGGCGCCAGGGTACGGCCTGCCCGTCGAATGATCGACTGCGATTGAGATATATCGAAATTGATCGGGCGTCTATCGATTGGGGTGTTCGGAACGCCATCGGTTCGAAGTCCGTCGGCGATCCGTGGAAG
Source organism: Ancalomicrobiaceae bacterium S20 (assembly GCA_040269895.1). Taxonomy (NCBI): domain Bacteria; kingdom Pseudomonadati; phylum Pseudomonadota; class Alphaproteobacteria; order Hyphomicrobiales; family Ancalomicrobiaceae; genus Methyloraptor; species Methyloraptor flagellatus. The sequence continues at coordinate 102,899 of CP158568.1, forward strand.
ACCGTCGCCGGTCGCCGGTCTCGCGCTTCGGTCCGTCCATCCGCGTCGAGCGAGGGGTGCCGCCCGCTCGCGCGACGCCTTCACCCGCCCACGCGCTCCGCAACCAGATCCGCGATCGCCAGCGATGAGGTCAGGCCGGGGCTCTCGATGCCGAACAGGTTCACGAGACCCGGCACGCCGTGCACCGACGGGCCGTCGATGCGGAAATCCTGGCTCGCCACGGCCGGCGGCACGATCTTCGGGCGCACGCCGGCATAGGCCGGCTCCAGCGCGCCGTCGGGCAGGTCGGGCCAATAGCGGCGGATGGCGCCGTAGAAGCCGATGCCGCGGGCCGGGTCGACCGTGTAGTCGATCCGGTCGATCCACTCGACGTCGGGTCCGAACCGGGCACGGCCCGCGAGGTCGAGCGTCAGATGCGTGCCGAGGCCGCCGGGCACCGGCACCGGATAGATCAGGCGCGAGAACGGCGTCCGGCCGGTGAGTGTGAAATAGACGCCGCGGGCGTAATAGGCGGTCGGCACGGTGGCGGGATCGAGGCCTTCGATCGTACGGGCGACGTCGGTCGCGTGCAGGCCGGCGGCGTTGATCAGGGTGCGGGTCGTGAGTTCCATCGGCTCGGCGCCGCCGACGGCCAGCACGAAGCCTTCGGCGGTCGCGCGGGCGGCGGCGAGCGGGGCGTTGAACGCCGCCATCGCGCCGGCGGCCTCGGCGTCGCCGAGCAGCGCCAGCATGTAGCCGTGGCTGTCGATGATGCCGGTCGAGGGCGACAGCAGCGCGGCAGTCGCCTTCAGGGCCGGCTCCATCGCCATGGCTTCGGCGCCGGAGAGCTTAACCATATCGGCGACGCCGTTGCGGGCCGCGCGCGCCGCGATGCCGTCGAGCTTGGCGGCCTCGGCCTCGTCGGTGGCGACGATCAGCTTGCCGGAGCGTTGGTGCGCGACGCCGTGGCTCTCGCAGAAGGCATAGAGCGCGTGCTTGCCGGCGACGCAGAGCCGCGCCATCAGGCTGTCGGCCGGATAGTAGATGCCGGCGTGGATCACTTCGCTGTTGCGCGACGACGTCGCGGTGCCGAAGGCATCCTCCCGTTCGAGCAGGATCACCTCGCGGCCCGACTGCGCGAGCTTGCGGGCGATTGCCAGGCCGACCACGCCGGCTCCGACGACAACGGCATCGACGATGTCGCTCATGCGAGAGTCATTGTCCTTGTCTGCCGAGCCGCCCTCGAAAATGCCGGGGCAGGCGTCGGTCCGGGGAGGAGAAGCGGCGGAACGGTGGGCGTCCCGCCCGAGACGTCGGCGGCAACATAAGGTATTTGAATCCGAACACCAGCCGGCGCGAGATTCGCAAGGTGCAGCATCGGCCTGCCCGGCTGTCGAGGTCTTTGCACGATGTCCACCCCGAAACGCCTGCTGACCCCCGAGAAGCGCGAGGAGGACGTCGATGCGTCGCTCCGGCCGCAGACGCTCGGCGATTTCGTCGGTCAGGCAGCGGCGCGCGAGAACCTCAAGGTGTTCATCGAGGCCGCCAAGACCCGTCGCGAGGCGCTCGACCATGTGCTGTTCGTCGGTCCGCCCGGCCTCGGCAAGACCACGCTGGCGCAGATCGTCAGCCGCGAGCTCGGCGTCAATTTCCGCGCCACCTCCGGGCCGGTGATCGCCAAGGCCGGCGATCTCGCCGCGCTGCTGACCAATCTCGAAGAGCGCGACGTCCTGTTCATCGACGAGATCCACCGGCTCAATCCGGCGGTCGAGGAAATCCTCTATCCGGCGATGGAGGACTATCAGCTCGACCTGATCATCGGCGAGGGGCCGGCGGCGCGCTCGGTCAAGATCGACCTCGCCAAGTTCACGCTGGTCGCGGCGACGACGCGGCTCGGGCTGCTGACCACGCCGCTCCGCGACCGCTTCGGCATCCCGGTGCGGCTGAATTTCTACACGGTCGACGAACTGGAGTTCATCGTGCGGCGCGGCGCACGGATCATGGGCATCGGCATGACCGAGGAGGGCGCCAACGAGATCGCCCGGCGCGCCCGGGGTACGCCGCGCATCGCCGGCCGACTGCTGCGCCGGGTGCGCGATTTCGCGCTGGTCGCCGGCAAGCCGGAGATCGATCGGCAGATCGCCGACGCGGCGCTCCGTCGGCTCGAGGTCGACCATGCCGGTCTCGACCAGCTCGACCGGCGCTATCTCGACGTGATCGCGCTCTCCTTCGGCGGCGGGCCGGTCGGCATCGAGACGATCGCGGCGGCCTTGTCCGAGCCGCGCGACGCGATCGAGGAGATCGTCGAGCCGTATCTGATCCAACAGGGTTTCGTGCAGCGCACGCCGCGCGGCCGGCTGCTGACGCCGGCGGCGTTCAAGCACATGGGGCTCGCGGTGCCGGCGGGCCGCGAGGTGCAGATCGGGCTCGGGCTCTTCGCCGACGAGGAATGAGAGCCTTGCATCCGTGCGGCAGCCGGCGCGGTTGACCCGGCCGTCCGGGCGCGCGACACCGGTGCCCATGACCGAGCGCGCCACCTTTCCGCACAGCCACCCCGTCCGCGTCTATTGGGAGGACACGGATGCCGGCGGCATCGTCTATCACGCCTCCTACGTCCGTTTTCTCGAACGCGGCCGGACCGAGCTGCTGCGGTCGAACGGCATCGACCAGTCGGCGCTGGCGAAGAGCGACGATCCGGTGCTGTTCGCGGTCCGGTTCATGGAGCTCGACTTCCGGCGTCCGGCGAAGCTCGACGATGCGTTGACGATCGAGACATCGGTCTCCGAGATCGGCGGCGCGCGCCTGATCATGCCGCAGCGCGTGCTGCGCGGCGAGGAGGTGCTGCTCGAGGCGAAGGTCGTCTGCGCGGCGATCACGCCGGAGGGCAAGCCGCGCCGCGTGCCGGACATGATCCGGTCCCTGTTCGGGTTCCCGATCGGGTGATCTCGCGGCAGATCCTCATGCCGCAGTGCAACAGCTTCATTGTTCCTTAACCTTGACGAGGTCTTGCTCAGGCATGGACCCGACGTCGGGTCGTGCTTTGGCCATATTCGGCGGGCAGGAACGGTTTCATACGGGACAGGGGCAGGCCGCGCGCCTTTCGCATCCGCGAAACACGATCGCGTCGCCCCGACCGAGACCTCCCTCCGCGTTCCGCCCCGGCACGACCGATTGCCATGCCGCGTCGCCGAACGCCGTTCCGGACACCGCCCGCCGCCGTCCGGTGCGACCGCTCCGGACCGGCCCGGGAGAGATCGGGCGAAGGAGATTTGGACGAGATGAATCCCGCCGAGGTCACTCAAATCGCCCTGCCGGGCCCGGGCGCGTCGCTGTCGCTCCTGCACCTGTTCTGGAACGCGCATATCGTCGTCAAGATCGTCATCATCGGGCTGGGCTCCGCCTCGGTCTGGTGCTGGGCGATCCTGGTCGACAAGCTGATCCTCTACACGCGCACGCGCCGGCAGATGGATGCATTCGAGCAGGTGTTCTGGTCGGGGCAGAGCCTCGAGGAGCTCTATCGGACGCTGTCGAGCCGCAACAATCACGGTATGGCCGCGCTGTTCGTCGCCGCGATGCGTGAGTGGAAGCGCAGCCACGAGAACGGCCGCCCGGCGATCGCCTCGTTGCAGCAGCGCATCGACAAGGTGATGGACGTCACCATCGCCCGCGAGGTCGAGCGGCTGCAGTCGCGCCTGCTCGTCCTCGCGACCATCGGCTCGTCGTCGCCGTTCATCGGCCTGTTCGGCACGGTGTGGGGCATCATGACGGCGTTCCAGGGCATCGCGGCCTCGAAGAACACCTCGCTCGCGGTGGTCGCGCCCGGCATCGCCGAGGCGCTGTTCGCGACCGCGGTCGGCCTCGTCGCCGCCATCCCGGCGGTTATCGCCTACAACAAGCTCACCTCGGACGCCGGCGCGCTCGGCGCCCGGCTCGAGACCTTCGCCGACGAGTTCTCCGCGATCCTGTCGCGGCAGATCGACGAGCGGCAGGCGGCGTGAGCCGCGGGCGCCAAGCCGGGGAGTGATCCAATGGGCATGTCGGTCGGTTCCGCAGGCGGAAACGCCGGTCGCAGGGGACGTCGCCGCGCCGGGGGCGCGGTGATGAACGAGATCAACATGACGCCGTTCATCGACGTCATGCTGGTGCTGCTGATCATCTTCATGGTCGCCGCGCCGCTGATGACGGTCGGCGTGCCGGTCGACTTGCCGGAGAGCCGCGCCAAGCAGATGGAAGGCCAGACCCAGCCGCTGACGATCTCGATCGACGGCAAGGGCCGGATCTTCGTCCAGGAGGCCGAGGTCGCGATCGACGAGCTGGTGCCGAAGCTGATGGCGATCGGCAAGAACGGCGTCGAGGAGCGCATCTTCGTGCGCGCCGACAAGGCGGCCGACTACGGCGCCTTCATGAAGGTCATGGGCCGGATCAACCAGGCCGGCTTCAAGAAGATCGGCCTCGTCTCGACAGAGGAGTTCGCGGCGAAGTGAACCTGCGCGTCCGCCCAGGCCTGCCGGTTTCGATCGCGCTCCACCTCGCCCTCCTCGGATGGGCGCTGGTGTCGCTGCCCACGAGCGCGCCCATACCCGAGCCTGTCGACGCCATGCCGGTCGAGTTCGTCGAGATCGGCCCGACCGCGCAGCTCCGGCTCGGCCAGAAGATCGCCAAGCCGATGGACGAGATCGTCCCGAAGGATCAGGCTAAGGCCGACAAGGAGAGCGAAGGCCAGCGCGCCGGCACCTCCAAGCAGGAGCAGCCGCCGCCGCAGCCGCCCGAGTCCAAGCCCGAGCCGCCGAAGGAAGAGGCCAAGGCCGATCCGAAGCCGCAGCCGACCCCGCCCCAGCCGCCGGTCGAGCCGCCGCGCCTGCCGCAGTCGAAGCCCGAGCCGCCGAAGGAGGCCAAGGCCGAGGCGCCGAAGGAAGAGCCCAAGCCCGAGGACAAGCCCAAGGAGGCCGAAAAGGCCAAGGACGTGGGCGAGGGCAAGCCGCCGGAGAAGAAGGAGCCGCCGAAGGACAACAAGGCGCTCGAAAAGCTGCTCGCCGACAAGGCCGAGGCCGAGAAGAAGGCCGAAGCCGACAAGAAGGAAGCCGAGAAGAAGGCGGCCGAGGCCAAGGCCGCGGCCGACAAGAAGCTCGCCGAGGAGAAGGCCAAGGAAGCCGCCAAGAAGGCGGCGGAGAAGAAGGCGGCCGATGCCAAGGCCCTGGCTGCGGCCAACGCGGCCAAGGCGAAGTCGCAGTTCAACGCGGCGGCGATCTCCGACATCCTGAGCCGTGACAAGACCGGCACCTCGGCCGGCAAGGAGCAGCGGACCGCCTCGCTCGGCAGCCCGAACGGTGTCAATGCGCGCGTGAAGATGACGCAGCGTGAGCTCGACGCCTTCGTGGCGCAGGTGCGCAAGTGCTGGAACCCGCCGCCGGGCGCCAGCGACAACAAGCTCCTGGCGACGCTGCGCGTGACGCTGAACCAGGACGGCTCGGTCGCGGTGCGGCCGCAGGTGGTCGAGAGCTCGGCCCATGCGCTCGGCCCGGCCTTCGCCAGCAGCGCGGTCCGTGCGATCATGCAGTGCGGCCCCTATCAATTGCCGGCCGACAAGTTTGCCCTCTGGCACGATTTCGATGCCGTGTTCACGCCGGACATGCTGTGATGACGACCCGTTTGCTCGCGCCTTTCGCTCTCGCCGGGTTGCTCGGCCTCTCCGCCGTTGCCGCGCCGGCCGCCGCCGCGCCACGCGGGGTGCAGGATGTGTTCGCCGAACAGGTACATCGCTGCTGGAGCCCGCCGCGGGCCGCCGACGGCGCGCGGCTCTCCGCGAAGGTCAGGATCGTGCTCGCGCCCGACGGTTCGCTGGCCGCGCCGCCATCGGTCGTACGCGCGCCGCGCCACAGGCTCGGGCCGAGTTTCGTCGCGGCGGTGCGCCGGGCCATCGAGGCTTGCGCACCCTACCGGATGCCGGTCGCGGCCGACGCGCCACGCCGCACGCTCGACGTGGTGTTCACGACCAGACGGATTTGAACGAACGGTTCGCCGCGGCGTTGCGTGCGGGCCCGCCCCAAAACGACGGAACAGAAGTTCGACGAGGATGACGATGGCTGACGATATCGAGGTTGGAAAGCTGCGAGCCATGCTCGATGCGGCGATCGACCGGCGCCGGTTCCTGACGGGAGCGCTGGCGGCGGCCGGCGGCGTGGCGGCGACGCCGCTCCTGCCGTTCGCGCCGGCGCGCGCGCAGGATCGCCTGCGCATCGTCATCACGCCCGGACAGGCGTTCCAGCCGATGCCGATCGCTGTGCCGCAGTTCAACGGCGACCCGGGCCTCGGCGCGCAGGTCGCCCAGATGCTCGCGCAGGATCTGCGTGCCTCCGGCTATTTCCAGGTGCTCGATCCGGCCTCCTATCTCGATCGCGTGCTCGGCGCCAACGCGCAGCCGAACTTCGCCAACTGGGCCGGCATCAAGGCGCAGGCCGTGGTCGCCGGCACGGTGCAGAGCCAGGGCGGCCAGATCGTCGCGCAGATCCGGACCTGGGACGTGTTCGGCCAGAGCCAGCTCGCCGGTCAGCAGTTCGCCACCACGCCGGACAACCTGCGCCGGCTCGCCCACATCTCGGCCGACAGCGTCTACACCGCGCTGACCGGCTTCAAGGGCTTCTTCGACACCCGCGTCGTCTACGTCGACGAGACCGGTCCGAAGACCCAGCGCGTCAAGCGGCTGGCGATCATGGACTGGGACGGCGCGAACGTGCGCTACCTGACGCGTGGTTCCGAGCTCGTGCTCACCCCGCGCTTCTCGCCGACCTCGCAACAGATCGCCTACATGGCCTATGGCGAGGGCGAGCCGAAGGTGTTCATCCTGAACGTCTCCTCCGGCGCCCGGCAGCTGCTCGGCGACTTCCCCGCGATGACCTTCGCGCCGCGCTTCTCGCCGGACGGGTCGCGGCTCTTGTTCAGCCTGCAGAAGGAAGGCAACGCCAACCTCTATGCGATGGATCTCGGCTCGCGCCAGATCCGGGCGCTGACCGATGGCGCCTCGATCGACACCTCGCCGTCGTTCTCGCCGGACGGCTCGCAGATCGTGTTCGAATCGGATCGCGGCGGCGTGCAGCAGCTCTATGTCATGGGCGCGGGCGGCGGCGGCGCGAACCGTATCTCGTTCGGTGCCGGCCGCTATGCGACGCCGGTCTGGTCGCCGGACCCGGACAATCCGTACATCGCCTTCACCAAGCAGGACGGCGACGGCTTCCGCATCGGCGTGATGAAGCCGGACGGCACGGGTGAGCGCATCCTCGCCGAGGGCGGCCACAACGAGGGGCCGACCTGGGCGCCGAACGGCCGCTATGTGATGTTCTTCAAGGACGGCGGCGGACCGGCCGGCGGTCCGCAGCTCTGGTATGCTGATGTGACCGGGCATGTGCTGCAGCAGGTGCGCACGCCGAGCTTCGGCTCGGATCCGGCTTGGTCGCCGCTGCTGCGCTGATCGTTACAGCGCGCTTTGCAGCCCGAAGCGCACTGTCACATTTTCGCAACGGCGGCCCATGGGCGCCGCGTTCCCTCGCGGCGCCTCGGCGGTTGCGCAGCTTCGACACCTTTCGGCCGGAATCGGATCGTTAACGTGGATCGGAGCCCAAGAAATTCCCGGTGCGGCGGAAAGTAACCTTCCGTTCACCATGAATCTGAACCCCGGTTTAACCACGCTGCGTTAGGGATACCGAAAAGTTATCCCCATCCGGATCGAAGGAGTCTGATCCATGTTCACTGAGATGCGGCTCGTCCGCGGCTTCAAGTATGCCGCGGTCGTCGCGACGGCCCTCACCCTCGGCGCTTGCGCGAGCCAGCAGCAGACCGATCTGGCCGGTGGCGCCGGCGCCGCGACGCCGGGCAGCCCGCAGGACTTCGTGGTGAACGTCGGCGATCGCGTCTTCTTCGCCATGGACTCGACCGACCTGTCGCCGGAAGCCCGCGCCACGCTCGACAAGCAGTCGGCCTGGCTCGCCCGCTATCCGCGCTACACCGTCACCGTCGAAGGCCACGCCGACGAGCGCGGCACGCGCGAATACAACATCGCGCTCGGCCAGCGTCGTGCCGTCGCCACCCGCGACTACCTGATCTCGCGTGGCGTGCAGCCGACGCGCCTGCGCGTCATCTCCTACGGCAAGGAACGCCCGGTCGCGGTCTGCGACGCCGAGCAGTGCTGGAACCAGAACCGCCGCGCGGTCACGGTCCTCAACGGCGCTGGCACCTGATCGGGATCCAGTCACGGATCGCGATCGCCGTTGCCGGATGCGCGGGGGATGCCCCCCGCCACCCCCCGCCATTTCGGAAGCCGGTCCCGGTCGGGGCCGGCTTCCGTCGTATTCGGGCTTGCGACGGTTCGACCGTGCCGCGCCTTGTTGTAAATCGGCAACAACTCCAGGTCATGGCGGCGACAGGTTCGGCGGACGCCGCGGCGCCGTGGGCGAGACAAATTTTGGCCCAACGGCACGCGTCATGCTAAGCCGACCCCGTTGCTGGGGAACCCGCTTTTTCCCTAGGGTTCCCGTATTCGGGAAGGGCGTTTTCGACACATGTCCTCACTCACCATGTCCCTCGGGACGATGTCCCCTCGGGGTTCGGCCTCGCCACCGGGCCGGCGCCCGGCGGCGCGCGCGATGCTCCTCGCCTGGGCGTTGGCCGTTCTGGTCGTCTGCTTCGCGCGTCCGGCCGAGGCGCAGCTCTTCGGCGGCGGTCAGGACGACCGCAGAACCGCCGAAAACGCGGTGCGCATCAACCAGCTCGAAAACCAGATGCGCAGCCTCAACGGTCAGATCGAGCAGCTCACCTTCCAGGTGAAGCAGTTGCAGGACTCGATCACGCGCATGCAGAAGGACTACGAGTTCCGTCTGCAGGAGATCGAGAACGGGCAGGCCGGCGCGCGCAAGCCGCCGCAGAAGAAGTCGGAGGCGCCGGTTCAGCCGGCGCCTGCGGCCCCAATCTGGCGACGAATGCGCCGCTCGGCGCCTCGACCGCAATGGTCGGCGAGGGGGACGACAACGCGACCTATCGGGGTGGCCAGCCGGTCGCCTCGGCCTCGGCGCCGCAGCCGGGGCTCGGTGCGCCGCCCGCGACCCTCGGGGAGCTGCCGGCGGACGACCAGATCGGCGGCGTCATCGGCGGCGCGGCGCCCTTCGATCTCGGCGCCCAGGCGCGCGGGACGAGTGCCCAGAATTATCCGACGAGTGGCTATCCGGCGAACGGCTATCCCGCCGCGCAGCAGCCCTATCCGCAGGGCGGGCTCGCGCCCGATTCGATGCCGCGCAGCCGCTACACCGAGCAGGCCATGCCGCCCGGCGTGCGCACGGGTCCGTCGGCTCCGGCCGGTGCGCCGTCGCAGCCGAACGACACACGCATTCCCGGCGTCAATCCGCGCTATGCGGCCGTGCCGCCGACGGCGAGCCCGCGCGACGAGTATGATGCGGCCTACGGCTACATCCTCAACGGCGAATATGCGCTCGCGGAGACCAGCTTCCGTGCTTTTCTCAGCAATCATCCGACCGACCGGCGCGTCGGCAGCGCGCAGTACTGGCTCGGCGAGAGCTACATCGCGCGCGGCATGAACCGCGAAGCGGCGGATTCCTTCCTGAAGAGCTACACGCAGTTCCCGGACGGCCCGAAGGCGCCGGACAGTCTGCTCAAGCTCGGCCTGTCGCTGAACGGGCTCGGCGAGAAGAAGGCGGCCTGCGCGACCTACGAGGAGCTGCTGACCAAATATCCCAAGGCTACCAAGGCTGTGCGTGATCGGGCGCAGGCCGAGAAATCCCGTGGCAAGTGCTGACGGCCCGACGCCGGGCTTCTCCTCCGCACCGACCGACGACGAGCTCGCACGCCTGTTCGATGGCCTGCTCGCCGCCCGTGGCATTGCGCTCGCCGTTTCCGGCGGAGCCGATTCGACCGCGCTCCTGTTTCTGTTTCACCGCTGGCATGCCGCGCGCGAGGCCGCGCCGCCGGCGTATGTCTTTACCGTCGATCACGGCCTGAGGGCCGAGGCCGCGCGCGAGGCGGCGGCGGTCGGGCGCATCGCGGAACGCCTGGGCCTGCCGCATCGCACGCTCCTCTGGGACGGCGACAAGCCGGTGGCCAATCTCCAGGCCGAGGCGCGCGGCGCGCTACCGGCTGCTCAGCGAGGCGGCCTGGACGCATGACTGCGACACGCTGTTGATCGCCCATCACGCCGACGATCAGGCGGAGACATTCCTGCACAATCTCGTGCGCGGCAGCGGCGTCTACGGGCTGGCCGGCATGCCGGCCCTGCGGCGTGCCGGACCGGTCACGCTGCGCCGGCCGCTCATCGACTGGCCGAAGGCGCGGCTCCGGGCCTTTCTGCGCGGTATCGGCGAGACCTGGGTCGAGGATCCGTCCAACGCCGATCCGCGCTTCGAGCGGGCGCGGTTGCGCGCGCTCGAAGGCGTGCTGGCGTCCGAGGGGCTGACCCGGGACCGGATCCTGAAGACCGTCCGGCAGATGGCGCGGGCGGCGGAGGCGCTCGACCGCACGGTCGACGACCTGTTCCGCTCGCATCTGGATCTCGATCAGAGCGGCGTCGCCGGTCTGCCGCAGGCGGTCTATGCGGCCGCGCCGGAGGAGATCCGGCTGCGCGGCCTGGCGCGCCTGATCCGGCTGATCGGCGAGGCCGAGCACACGCCGCGGCTGGAGCGCCTCGAGACGCTCGACCGCGCGCTGGCGACCGGCGGCGACGGCACCGTGCGCACGCTCGGCGGCACGGTCGCGGTGATCCGTCGCGGCCGGGTCACGATCGGGCTCGAGCCGGGCCGCGAGGGGCTGCCGCGGTTCACGCTCATGCCGGGGGCGAGCGCGCACTGGGCCGGTGGCGTATCGGTTGCGCTCAGGTCCGATGCGCCCGACCCGGTCGAGGTCGGCCCGCTCGGCACGGACGGCTGGACGCGGCTGGCGGCGGAGCTCCGCGACTCGCTCGCCGTGCCTGCTCGATTTCTCCATGCCCTGCCGGCAGCATTCGTCGACGGCCGGCTGCTCGCCTGTCCGGCGCTCAGGCACCGCCTTGCGACGAATACGCATGCGCCGGATGCGTTCACTGTGTTCCTCGACGGCAGCGAAGGCTTTCCGTCCACAGGGCTTTCGCCGTTTCGCACCGCCTCGGCGGCGTGAGCGGGTCTTGGCCGCCGGAGCGTGGAACGTGTGGACGGTAACGAATTTGACATTCGGCAGGCGCCAAGACGGCTCGTCAGCTTGGCATTCGTGGCCACGGGACCTATCTTATGAGGCGGGCAGGGGAGGCGCGTGGTCACGCGTCCCTCGCTGTCCGCTATGGGAACTTCGATGAACGCCAATTTCCGGAACTTCGCCCTCTGGGTGATCATCGGCCTACTGTTGATCGCGCTCTTCCAGTTGTTCCAGAACCCCGGACGGGGCTCGGGTGCGACCGACATCCCTTATTCGCAGTTCATCGACGAGGTGAACCAGGGCAAGGTCAAGCAGGTCACCATCACCGACTCGCAGGTCTCGGGCAGCTACAACGGCGGGGGCACGTTCCAGACCTATGCGCCGCCGAACGCGCAGTATGTCCAGCTCCTGACCGAGAAGCACGTCACCGTTGGCGCACGGCCGCCGGGTGAGAACTTCTCGATCGTCGGCGCGCTGATCTCGTGGTTCCCGATGCTGCTGATCATCGGTATCTGGCTGTTCGTGATGCGCCAGATGCAGGGCACTGGCGGCAAGGCGATGGGCTTCGGCAAGTCGAAGGCCAAGCTCCTGACCGAGGCGCACGGCCGCGTGACCTTCGAGGACGTCGCCGGTGTCGACGAAGCCAAGGAGGATCTGCAGGAGATCGTCGAATTCCTGCGCGATCCGCAGAAGTTTCAGCGCCTGGGCGGACGCATCCCGCGCGGCTGTCTGCTCGTCGGCCCTCCGGGCACGGGCAAGACGCTGATCGCGCGTGCGGTTGCGGGCGAAGCCAACGTGCCGTTCTTCACTATCTCGGGTTCGGACTTCGTCGAGATGTTCGTCGGCGTCGGCGCCAGCCGCGTGCGTGACATGTTCGAGCAGGCGAAGAAGAACGCGCCCTGCATCATCTTCATCGACGAGATCGACGCGGTCGGTCGTCACCGCGGCGCCGGTCTCGGCGGCGGCAACGACGAGCGCGAGCAGACGCTGAACCAGCTGCTCGTCGAGATGGACGGCTTCGAGGCGAACGAAGGCATCATCATCATCGCCGCGACCAACCGTCCGGACGTGCTCGACCCGGCGCTGCTGCGCCCCGGCCGCTTCGACCGGCAGATCGTCGTGCCGAACCCGGACGTCAATGGCCGCGAGAAGATCCTCAAGGTCCATGCCCGCAAGGTGCCGATGGCGCCGGACGTCGACCTGCGCGTCCTGGCGCGCGGTACGCCGGGCTTCTCGGGCGCGGATCTGATGAACCTCGTCAACGAGGCGGCGCTGCTCGCCGCGCGCCGCAACAAGCGGCTCGTGACGATGAGTGAGTTCGAGGACGCCAAGGACAAGGTCATGATGGGCGCCGAGCGCAAATCGATGGCCATGTCCGAGGAGGAGAAGAAGCTGACCGCCTATCACGAGGCCGGCCACGCGATCGTCGGCCTGTCGGTGCCGGCCGGCATCCCGGTGCACAAGGCGACTATCATCCCGCGCGGCCGCGCGCTCGGCATGGTCAAGTTCCTGCCCGAGGGCGACCGCTACTCGATGAAGTACAAGGAGTTCACCTCGCAGCTCGCGGTCGCCATGGGCGGGCGCGTGGCCGAGGAGATCATCTTCGGCAAGGAGAACATCACCTCGGGCGCCTCCGGCGACATCGAGCAGGCGACCAAGATGGCCCGCGCCATGGTCACCCGCTACGGCTACTCCGACGAGCTCGGCACGGTGATGTACGGCGAGAACCAGGACGAGGTGTTCCTCGGCATGTCGGTCTCCCGCCAGCAGAACATCTCCGAGGCAACCGCCCAGAAGATCGACGCGGAGGTTCGCCGCCTCGTCGAGGAGGGCTATGCCACCGCCAAGAAGATCATCTCCGAGAAGCGCGAAGAGTTCGTGGCGGTCGCCGAGGCGCTGCTCGAATACGAGACGCTGACCGGTGACGAGATCAAGGATCTGCTCGCCGGCAAGAGGCCCTCGCGCAACGACACGCCCGACCAGCCGGCGACCCGATCGTCGTCGGCCGTGCCGCCGGCCGGCACCGCGCCGAAGCCGCGCGACCTCGGCGGCGAGCCGGAAGGCGGCCTGCCGCAGCCGGGCTGAGGCGGTGGTTCTCTGATTTGGTTCGAAAACGCCCGCCGATAGTTCGGCGGGCGTTTTTGCAAGTAGGATCCGGACGTGCCGCGGAGGGATGGCGCGTGTGCCCGGCGGTTCCGAGATCGCTACCGGCGCAGGCGAGGGATTTCATGGCCGGAAGGCCGGATTTCCGCGCGTTTGACACGGTTTGAAATCAATTTTGAAATCTTGTCTGTCAGACTTGCGCTAAGAAGCGCATGTCCCGCGCGTCGAGATGCGGCGGGACAAGTCTACCGCCGGCAGGGACGAGGACACACGGAATGACGCGCAAGTATTTCGGCACCGACGGGATTCGCGGCACCGCCAACCGTTGGCCGATCACGCCGGAAATCGCGATGAAGACCGCGATGAGCGTCGGTCTCGCCTTCCGCAACGGCGCCGAGCGCCACCGTGCCGTCATCGGCAAGGACACGCGGCTGTCGGGCTACATGATCGAGACCGCCATGGTCGCGGGCTTCACGGCGGTCGGCATGGACGTGTTCATGACCGGCCCGCTGCCGACCCCGGCGGTCGCGATGCTGACGCGGTCGCTGCGCTGCGACGTCGGCGTGATGATCTCCGCCTCGCACAATCCCTTCGCCGACAACGGCATCAAGATCTTCGGGCCGGACGGCTACAAGCTCTCAGACGAGATCGAGGCCGAGATCGAGGCGATGATCGAGTCCGATCTGACCGGCCGCCTGGCCGCACCGTCGGACCTCGGGCGCGCCAAACGCATCGACGGCGTCCATGACCGTTACATCGAATTCGCCAAGCGCACGCTGCCGCGCAATCTGTCGCTCTCCGGCCTGCGCGTCGTGATCGACTGCGGCAACGGCGCCGCCTACAAGGTCGCGCCGGAGGCGCTGTGGGAGCTCGGCGCCGATGTCGTGCGCATCGGCGTCGATCCGGACGGCTTCAACATCAACCGCGACTGCGGTTCGACCGCGCCCGACCTCCTGCGCCGCAAGGTGCACGAGGTGCGTGCCGATATCGGCATCGCGCTCGACGGCGACGCGGACCGCGTGATCATCGTCGACGAGAAGGGCAACATCGTCGACGGCGACCAACTCATGGCCGTCGTCGCGCAGTCCTTCGTCGAGGATGGCCGGCTCGCCGGGCCGGGCATTGTCGCGACCGTCATGTCCAACCTCGGGCTGGAGCGCTTCCTCGGTGGTCTCGGGCTCGGGCTGAAGCGCACCAAGGTCGGCGACCGCTATGTCGTCGAGGCGATGCGCGCCCACGGCTACAACGTCGGCGGCGAGCAGTCCGGCCATATCATCCTCAGCGACTACGCGACGACCGGCGATGGGCTCGTCGCGGCGCTGCAGGTGCTCGCCGTGGTCAAGCGGCTCGGCAAGCCGGTGTCGGAGGTCTGCCATCGCTTCGATCCGGTGCCGCAGATCCTCAAGAACGTCCGCATCGCCGGCGGCAAGCCGCTCGAGGACGACCGCGTCAAGGCGACGATCGACGATGCCGAGAAGCGGCTCGGTAACCAGGGCCGTCTCGTGATCCGCCCGTCCGGCACGGAGCCGCTGATCCGCGTCATGGCGGAGGGCGACAATCAGGATCTGGTCGAGCGCGTGGTCGACGACATCATCGACGCGCTGAAGAAGGTCGCGGCCTGACGCGCTTTTTCGAGCTGAGACAAGAGCTTGGCCTGCCGAACACGCGGGACGGCCGGCTCGCCTTTTCGAGGATCTCCCGCCGGCGAAATCTCCGCTTTGCGGTGCCGGGCTCGCGCCGCTCGCCGGTTCTTCTCTGCGAGGAAAGTAAAGGTCTGTTAACGTTAAAAGTCTTGGTTAAGATATACGGTTAAGGCAGCTTTAAGGTTTGACTGTCAACGTTGTGACCAATTTCGGGACGTCCGGCTCCGTCGGCCGACACGATTGGGACAACGGTCATGGTCAGTATCAAGCAGATCGTTTTCGCCGCGGCGGCAGCCGGGTCGGCACCGTTCGCCGCCCATGCGGCAGACATGAGCTTTTCGCCCCCCATCATCGCGGAGGAGGCGATCCCGCAGGAGATCGGCAGCGGCTGGTATCTGCGCGGCGACGTCGGCTATTCGGTCGCAGCCAAGCCGTCGGTCTCGTTCCCGGCGGACCAGACGGTCGGGCTTTCCAATGTCCGCACCAGCAATCAGCCGGTGTTCGGCATCGGCGCCGGCTACAAGTTCAATGAGTGGCTGCGTGCCGACGTGACGGCCGACTTCCTGTCCGACCGGAAGATCAACTGGTCGCGGGCCGGCGGCTGCTACGGCATGGTGTCGTGCCCGTCGGATGTGTCCAACTCGGCCACGCAGTCGATGTATCCGTTCCTTGCGAACCTCTACCTCGACCTCGGCAATTACGAGGGCTTCACGCCCTACGTCGGCGGCGGTCTCGGCGTCGCCTTCGTCCGAACCCGCCAGGCGAGCTATAGCCAGAGCGCGGTCACCAACTCGACGCCGGGCGCGACGTACATTGCGGCTAACGACATCACCTTCGCCACCAAGGAGCGGTTCTCCTTCGCGGCCGCGGCGATGGCGGGCTTCTCCTACGACCTCGGCAGCGGCATCGCGCTCGATGCGGGCTACAAGTATCTCTATCTCGACAAGTCGGAGGCGGCGCCGGGTCGGGAAACGATCACGACGGTCACCAACGCGAACCCGACCGCCAATCCGGCGACGGCAGGGTCCACGTCGACCCGGATCGTCGATGCACCCGGCGTCGTGCAGTTTCGTGATCATTCGTTCCATCAGTTCCGTGTCGGTCTTCGCTACTACCTGAACTGATTTTCTCCGTACTCGTGCACTCGTCGGCCCGGGCAGATCTTGTCGATCGGTCCGGGTCCTTCGTTTGGCCCTGCCCTTACGTCCGATCCCCTAGTATCGGCAAGATGGCGGGCACCGGTTTACGATCGATTAACCATCTTCGTGTGAAGTCGGGGCGAGATATTCAAGCCGGAATCGTTCGATTCGCGCGCGTCGTCGCCAGGGAACGGGATTGGACCCATGAACAGAATCGCTCTTCATCTCATCGCGGGGGCGGCGTTCTGCGGCCTCGGCACGGCCGCTCTCGCGGCGGACTACGGGGCGCCGATGCCGGGTCCGGGACCGGCGCCGATCATCACGCCCTATGCCGAGCCGGCGGGCGGGTGGTACCTGCGCGGCGACGTCGGCGTCGGCGCGACGAGCTTCGGTGCCTGGGAGGAGACCTCTCTGGTCGCCCCTGCGGGTGGCGTGGCGGCGTGGAACTCGCGCTCGATGTCGGGCACGACCTTCCTGCGCGGCGGTGTCGGCTACCAGTTCAACAGCTACCTGCGCGGCGACATCACGGCCGAGTATCGCACCGGCGGCTCGATGCACGGCGTGAACTACATCTACAACGGCAACCGCACCTTCGCCGACGCGGTGAACGGCCATTGGTCCTCGACCGCGGTCATGGCCAATGCCTATGTCGATTTCGGCGAGTTCTGGGGCCTCACCCCGTTCGTCGGCGCCGGCGTCGGCATGGCCTACAACCAGCTGACCGGCCTGCAGGATACGGGCGTCGGCGCCAACAACCTGGGTGCCTTCGGCCGGTACGCCGACGGCGGCAAGGCGAACTTCGCCTGGGCGCTGCACGCCGGTCTCGGCTACGAGGTCAACCGCAACCTCAAGCTCGAACTCGGCTATCGCTACATGAACATGGGCGATGCCAAGAGCGGCGTGCTGACCTGCTACAACGGCACCGGCAGCTACCAGAACTGCAACTCGTACCTGACGACCAAGAAGCTCGTCTCGAACGACATCCATATCGGCATGCGCTGGATGCTCAATCCGCCGCCGCCGCCGGTGGCGCAGCCGATCCCGGTCTTCGCCAAGAACTGACGCGGTCGCCGGTGCGCCGGCGCTCCGAATTCTCTTCGCTTCAATCGGGCGCGCGCCGAACGGTGCGCACCCGTTTCGCGTTTCGGGGCAGGCGGGCGGAGGACGAGGGTTGGTTCGGGGGCGACCGTCTTTCGTCGAAAATCGACATCCGTGCGATTTCTGATCTTGCGTCCGGCGTCGAAGCAGCTTAACCACGGCGCCGGGACACCCCTCCCCACCGAGGGGCGCCCATCTGAGAGGATGGATCAAGATGACTGCAGCAGTCCGCCCGGGCGCGAAGCCCGCTGTTCCGCATTTTTCGTCCGGCCCCTGTGCCAAGCGTCCCGGTTGGTCGACGCAGGCCCTCGCCGATGCGCTCGTCGGACGCTCCCATCGCTCGAAGCCCGGCAAGGCCAAGCTTCTCGAAGCGATCGAACTCACCCGTGAGATCCTGAAAGTTCCTGCCGACTACAAGATCGGCATCGTGCCGGCGTCGGATACCGGCGCGGTCGAGATGGCCATGTGGTCGATGCTCGGCGCCCGCGGCGTCGACATGGTCGCCTGGGAATCCTTCGGCGAAGGCTGGGTCAGCGACGTGGCGAAGCAGCTCAAGCTCGCCGACGCCCGCACCATCACGGCGCCTTATGGCGAACTGCCGGATCTGACGCAGATCGACACCAAGACCCGCGACGTGGTGTTCACCTGGAACGGCACGACCTCGGGCGTGCGCGTGCCGAACGCCGACTGGATCGCCGCCGACCGCGAAGGCGTCGTCATCTGCGACGCGACCTCGGCCGCTTTCGCCCAGAACCTCGACTTCACCAAGCTCGATGTCGTGACCTTCTCCTGGCAGAAGGTGCTCGGCGGCGAGGCCGCGCACGGCATGATCATCCTCAGCCCGCGCGCGATCGAGCGGCTGGAGACCTACAAGCCCGCCTGGCCGCTGCCGAAGATCTTCCGCATGACCAAGGGCGGCAAGCTCATCGACGGCATCTTCGTCGGCGAGACGATCAACACGCCGTCGATGCTGGCGGTCGAGGACTATCTCGACGCGCTGAAGTGGGCGAAGGCGGTCGGCGGCCTCGACGGCCTGATGGCCCGCGCGGACGCCAACTACAAGGTCATCGCCGACTGGGTCGAGCGCACCCCCTGGGTCGCCAACCTCGCCAAGGTGCCGGCCACGCGTTCGAACACCTCCGTCTGCCTCTCGATCGTCGATCCGGAAGTGCCGGCCGATCAGATCGGTGCCGTCGCCAAGCAGATCGTCTCGGCGCTCGAGAAGGAGAAGGTCGGCTTCGACTTCGGCGCCTATCGCGATGCGCCTCCGGGCCTGCGGATCTGGGCCGGCGCCACGGTCGAAGCGGCCGATCTCGAGGTCTTCACCCAGTGGCTCGACTGGGCCTTTGCTGAAGCCAAGGCCGCGGTGAAGCAGGCCGCCTGAGCGGTCCTCGCGCTTCCAATCTCCCAACGACACCGGTTTCCCCTCGCGGTTCGAGGCCGACCTTCGGTCGCTGCCTCGCCACCAGGGAAGACCTCTCACCCGGCCGTGGATCGCCGGCGCTGCCGCGCCGCGGCCGTATTCCCGATCATCGGGCACGACCCGGATCCCTTCACGGCGAGGCGCGAGCCTTTGGACCAAGAGGGGGCGGGGCTTAGCCCGGCACTCATCGCAGAGGTTGCACCATGGCTCCGCGCGTTCTGATTTCCGACAGCCTGTCCCCGACCGCCGTGCAGATCTTCAAGGATCGCGGCGTCGAGGTCGACTACCAGCCCAATCTCGGCAAGGACAAAGAGAAGCTCGCCGAGATCATCGGCAACTATGACGGCCTCGCCATCCGCTCGGCGACCAAGGTCACGGCCAAGCTGCTCGAGAAGGCGACGCGCCTCAAGGTCGTCGGCCGCGCCGGCATCGGCGTCGACAACGTCGAGATCCCGGCGGCGACCGCCAAGGGCATCATCGTGATGAACACGCCCTTCGGCAATTCGATCACGACCGCCGAGCACGCGATCGCGCTGATGTTCGCGCTCGCCCGCGAGATTCCCGCCGCCGACGCCTCGACCCAGGCCGGCAAGTGGGAGAAGAACAAGTTCATGGGCGTCGAGATCACCGCCAAGACGCTCGGCGTGATCGGCTGCGGCAACATCGGCGGCATCGTCGCCGACCGCGCGGTCGGGCTGAAGATGCGCGTGATCGCGTTCGATCCGTTCCTGTCGCCGGAGCGCGCGATCGAGATCGGCGTCGAGAAGGTCGAGCTCGAGGAGCTCTTGCGCCGCGCCGACTTCATCACGCTGCACACGCCGCTGACCGAGAAGACCCGCAACATCCTCTCGGCCGAGGCGATCGCCAAGTGCAAGAAGGGCGTCCGGATCATCAACTGCGCCCGCGGCGGTCTCGTCGACGAAGTGGCGCTGCGCGCCGCGCTCGATAGCGGCCATGTGGCCGGCGCGGCCTTCGACGTGTTCGTCGAGGAGCCGGCTACGACCAACCCGCTGTTCGGCCACCCGAACGTCGTCTGCACGCCGCACCTCGGCGCCTCGACCACCGAGGCGCAGGAGAATGTCGCGCTGCAGGTCGCCGAGCAGATGGCCGACTACCTGGTCAAGGGCGCGGTCTCCAACGCGCTCAACATGCCGTCGATCACGGCCGAAGAGGCGCCGCGTCTGACGCCCTTCGTCAAGCTCGCGGAGATGATCGGCTCGTTCGCCGGACAGCTCACCGACACCGACATCACCGGCATCCGCCTCGAGTACGAGGGCGACGTCGCCACGATGAACACCCGCGCACTGACCGCGGCGGCGCTGACCGGCGTCTTGAAGCCGCAGCTCGAGACCGTCAACATGGTCTCGGCGCCCGCGGTCGCCAAGGAGCGCGGCCTCGGCGTCGAGGAGGTCCGCCGCGAGGAGCAGGGCACGTTCGACAGCGTGTTCCGTCTGACCGTCAAGACGGCCAAGCAGGAGCGCTCGGTCGCCGGCACGGTGTTCGCCGACGGCAAGCCGCGCATCGTCGAGATCAAGGGCATCCAGATGGATGCCGAGTTCCAGCCCTCGATGCTCTACGTCACCAACAAGGACAAGCCGGGCTTCATCGGCCGGCTCGGCACGCTGCTCGGCGACGCCGGCATCAACATCGCGACCTTCGCGCTCGGCCGCCAGGCGGCGGGCGAGGACGCGATCGCGCTGGTCGCGATCGACGGCGCGGTCGACGCCGACCTGCTCGACAAGGTGCAGGCGCTGCCGAACGTCGTGCAGGCCAAGCGCCTGCGGTTCTGATCGCCGATCGGATCGATCGAACAGAAAAGGGCCCGGCAACGGGCCCCTTTTTCGTGTCGACGGTATCGATGGGCTCAGGCGCCGCGCGCTCTTTCGGGTGCGTCCGTGCCGCGCAACCGGCGCCGGAGCGCCCGCGCGAGCCGGCCGTCGATCGCGACGAGGCCGGCGGTGATCAGGACGACGCCAACGAGATGCTGCAGCGCCAGTCTTTCGCCGAGGACGAGCGCACCCATCAGAATCGCGCTCGGCGGGATCATCAGCGTCACGAGCATGACGTTGGTCGCGCCGGCGATGGTGAGGACGCGGAAGAAGATCACATAGGCGATCGCCGTCGAGGTCACGGCGAGCATCAGGATGCTCGCCACGGCGGCCGAACTCGGCACCGGCAGCGTCCAGGGGCGATCGACCAGCAGCATGGCCGGCAGGAGGATCAGGGCCGAAGCGGTGAGCTGGCCCGCGGCGGTGGCGATCGGCGGCCGGCCGCGGAAGCGCCGGCTCCAGAGCGCAGCGAAGCCGTAGCAGAGGCAGGCGCCGAGGCAGGCGAGTTCGCCGGCGATATGGTCGCCGAGGCCGGCGAGCGCATCGACGCCCATCATCACGGCGACGCCGACGATGCCGAGCAGCACACCGGCGACGCGGTTCGGGGTCGCCTTGTCGTCGGTCGTGAACAGATGGGCGATGATCACGCCGAAGATCGGCGTCGTGGCGTTGAGGATCGAGGCGAGACCGGTGCCGACCGTCTTCTGACCCCAGACGATCAGCACGAAGGGGATCGCGTTGTTGAGCAGACCCATCACCAGGAAGTCGATCGCCGCGCGCCGGTCGCGTGGGATCCGGATCCGCAGTGCGATCGCCACCGCGAGCAGGATGGCCGCGCCGATCGCGATGCGGAAGAACACCACCGTGATCGGCGGCACTTCGACCACGACGATGCGATTGAACAGGAAGGTGCTGCCCCAGATGATCGACAGGACGGTCATCAGGGCCCAGGCGATCAGCGGCATGACGTTCTCCGTGTGTTCTCGCGGTTATGCCATCCGCCCCGCGTCGCCGCCACCCGTTTTGCGACATGCGCCGCGAAAGAGGCGGACGGCGGCCTCGCCCCGTCCCGAGATCGTCCGGCCGCTGCGCGGCGTCCGGGTGCTCAGGCGCGCTGCACCCAGACGATGCCGCCGATGACCAGCACCAGCCCGGCGGCGTGATACCAGCCGAAGGGTTCGCCGAGCAGCGCGACGGCGAAGGCGGCGCCGAATACGGGCACCAGATTGGCGAAGACGCCGGCACGGGCGGGCCCGATCAGCGTGACGCCGCGCATGTAGAACAGTTGCGAGATGAAGGAGGGGAACAGCGCGATGAAGGCGAGCACGGCCCAGCCTTTCGGCGTCGGCCATTGCAGCGTGCCCTCGAAGGCCTCGATCGCGACGAGAGGGACGGAGGTCAGGCAGGCGAACCCCGCCATGGCGGCGAAGATTCCGATGCCCGATGCCTCCGGCCGCCGCGTCAGCGCGATCGTATAGAGCGCGTAGCCGAAGCAGGCGGCGAGGATCATCAGGTCGCCGATGTTGAAGGTCAGGTGGCGGATGACCGCGAGGTCGCCGCGACCGGCGACGATCAGCACGCCGGCGAGCGTCGCCGCCATGCCCAGCGCATGACCGAGCCGGATGCGGGTGCCATGCAGCACGGCGGAGATGACGAAGACGAAGACAGGGATCGCGCCCTGCAGGATCGCGAGATTGACCGCGGTCGTGTAATGGGCCGCTAGGTAGAACATGGCGTTGAAGCCGGTGTAGCCGCCGGCGCCCATCAGTGCGAAATAGGGCAGGCGCTGGCGCAGCACCGGCCAGTCGGCGACGAGGCGGTCGCGGTAGAACAGCGCCAGGATCGCGACCACCATGATCCAGCGCAGGAAGGTCAGCGCCATCGGCGACACTTCGCCGACCGCGAGGCGGCCTGCGTTGGTGTTGGCGCCCCACATGGCGGCAGTCAGCGTCAGAAGCACATAGGCGTTCTGGTAGAGCCCGCGCGGCGCCGGCTCGGCGTTGGTGGTCATCTGTCCCGGCGTTTCCTCTTGTGGTTCTCCGAGACAAAGGCGGCAGCCGGGGCGAAAGTAAAGGTCGGGGCGGCGCAGGACCGTCATGCGCGCCGCCTCCGGAACTCTGCCGGGGCCTCAGTCGAAGGCGGGAAGCGCGAAGCGGTCTTCGGCGGCGAGCGTCACGCGATTGCGGCCGCCGGTCTTGGAGACGTAGAGCGCGACATCGGCGCGCTTCAGGGCGTGTGCGACCGGCTCGCCCGGCCGCAGCAGCGTCAGGCCGAGGCTGATCGTCACACGCAGTTCGGGATGCGCGGGCACCAGTTCGGCCGCCGCGACGGCGGCGCGCAACGCATCCGCAGCCTCCTCGGCCGCGGCGAGGCTGGAGCCGTCCAGAACGATCGCGAATTCCTCACCCCCGAGGCGGCCGACCAGACGGCCCCGGTTGCGGGCGACCGCGCACAGGCTGCGCAACACGACGTCGCCGACGTCGTGGCCCCAAGTGTCGTTGATGCGCTTGAAATAGTCGACGTCGAAGATCGCGATCGCGTGGCGGGGGGCCCTCTCTTCGATCAGGCGGTTGAGACGTCCGAAAAAGGCACGGCGGTTCAGCGTCTCTGTCAGCGAATCGATCGTCGCCGTGCGGACCAGCTCACGCTTGAAGTTCATCAGACGCTCGGCGGAGCGGAGACGGGCGAACAGCTCGATCTTGCGGAGCGGCTTGCTCAGGAAGTCGTGGGCGCCGTTGTCGAGCGCCTCCGCGAGCCGTTCCTCGTCGCGGGTCGACGACATGGCGATCACATAGAGCGGACGCCCATTGTCGGCGAAGGATCGCGCCTTGGCACAGAGTTCGAGGCCGGATTGGCCCTGGAGCTCGAAGCCCGTGATCAGGACGTCGATGCTCTCGTCGCTGGTCAGACGCTCAATGGCCTCTCTGCCGTCGCGGAAGCATACGCAATTATGCCCCGACTCGCTCATGAGTTGAGACATGAGCTCGAGCACCGCGTAACTCGAGTCGACCAGCATGATGTTCATGGCGGTTGTTTCTGATCCCTATATTACCCTGGTCTCGCGACGCCGGGCGGCCCGACCGATTCTAGGCTCCGTCAATGATCATATCTTTAATGGCTATGCGGAGAGATCGCCGCTGTACTTGACGGTCTCGAAGATCGATACGGGGCCAAGTCGGAGTCGCCTCGCCGGGCCAATGCCGCTATAGTCCGCCGGCTTCGAACGGGGCGGCCGGTTGCCGGACCGCTTCGAAGCCAGCCCGAGCCGCCGTGCCGTCATCCGGGGTTTCCGTCGAAAACCCGATGCGGACGGTGTCGCGCGCGTGCTCGCGCGGCGGCGCGTATCGAGGCTCGAACGTGATTCGGTTTTGGAAGGTGATGCAAGATGGCCAACGTGGTCGTGGTCGGTTCGCAGTGGGGTGACGAGGGCAAGGGCAAGATCGTCGACTGGCTCTCGGAACGCGCGGACGTGGTGGTCCGCTTCCAGGGCGGCCACAATGCCGGCCACACGCTGGTCATCGACGGCATCTCCTACAAGCTGTCGCTGCTGCCCTCGGGCGTGGTGCGTCCCGGCAAGCTGGCCGTGATCGGCAACGGCGTGGTGCTCGACCCGCATGCGCTGGTCGCCGAGCTCGGCCGCATCGAGGCGCAGGGCGTCAAGGTCGGACCGGAGACGCTGCGCATCGCCGACAACGTCACGCTGATCCTGTCGGTGCACCGCGAGCTCGACCAGATGCGCGAGCAGTCGAACGCCGGCACGCGCATCGGCACGACCGGCCGCGGCATCGGCCCGGCCTACGAGGACAAGGTCGGCCGCCGCGCGATCCGACTGATGGACCTCGCCAATCTGCCGGCGCTCGAGGCCAAGATCGAGCGGCTCTTGTCGCATCACAACGCGCTGCGTCGCGGCCTCGGCGCGACCGAGATCTCGGTCAAGGCGGTCTACGACGAGCTCGCCTCGGTCGCCGACAAGGTGCTGCCGTTCATGGAGCCGGTGTGGCGGCTGCTCGACGAGCGCCGCCGGGCGGGCGACCGCATCCTGTTCGAGGGCGCGCAGGGTGCGCTGCTCGACATCGACCACGGCACCTATCCTTATGTGACGTCGTCGAACACGGTCGCCGGCCAGGCCGCGACCGGCTCCGGCCTCGGACCGGGGGCGATCGGCTATGTGCTCGGCATCACCAAGGCCTATACGACACGCGTCGGCGAGGGGCCGTTCCCGACGGAACAGACCGACGAGATCGGCGATTTTCTCGGCACGCGCGGCCACGAATTCGGCACCGTGACGGGCCGCAAGCGCCGCTGCGGCTGGTTCGACGCGGTGCTGGTGCGCCAGACCGTGCAGGTTTCGGGCATCAACGGCATCGCGCTGACCAAGCTCGACGTGCTTGACGGGCTGAAGGAGATCAAGATCTGCGTGAAGTACCGTCTCGACGGCCGCGAGATCGACTATCTGCCGGCCTCGCAGGCCGAACAGGCGCGGGTCGAGCCGGTCTATGAGACCCTCGAGGGCTGGTCGGGTTCGACCGCGGGCGCGCGCAGCTGGGCCGACCTGCCGGCGCAGGCGGTCAAATATGTCCGGTATGTCGAGGAGTTGATCGGGGCGCCGGTCGCCATGCTTTCGACAAGTCCGGAGCGCGAGGATACGATCCTGGTCCAGGATCCGTTTCAGGACTGAGGCGGATCTGCCTTGGCCTTGGCCGTCCGTCGGGCCGATCGAGCGGGGCTCCTCCACAGGGGCTCTTGCCGGACGGCGCGAGGCATGGTCCGCTCTCCCCCGGGCTTTGACAATGTGATGCAATCCTTTATGCCATATCCGTGATTTTAACCGATGCCAGCGTGCGGTTGTCCCCTCGGGTCGATCGCACCGGCAAGACGAGACTTCGGGAAGACGTGATCGAAGGCCGCGGGGGTGCATTGGGCAGCCCGCGCGGCTCCTACCGGCAGGCGCGAGGCGGTCAGGGGTCGAACATGCGACCTTTGGTGGCTTCGCTCGTTGATCGGGATGTTCGGCGGTCGCTCCACACGGCGACGGGCCGGCCGACCGTGGAAGTCGTGGCGACGGGCGACGGCCGGTCGACACTGCAGATCGGGATCCGGCGCATTTGCCGGTTCCGCCAGGGGAGACGATGGCCGACTACTATGCGATCCTCAAGCGAGCGATCGGAGCCTTGCCGGAGCCGACCGGCGAGGTGCGTCGTGCGGTCTACGAGAAGGCGCGCACCGCCCTCGTCAATCAGCTCAAGGCCTTCGACCCGCCGCTGACCGCGTCGGAGATCACCCAGCAGCGCCTGCAGCTCGAGGACGCGATCCGCAAGGTCGAGGCGGAGGCGGCCAAGGGCATTCTGAAGAGCGCGCTCGACCGCGCCGCCGCGCAGCAGCGCCCCGCCGTCGCGCCGCCCGCGCCGCAACCGCCCTATCCGCAGCCGACCGGCCAGCCGCCGGCGTCCCCGATGCCGGCCCCCGGCGCTCCTCAGTCGGCAGCGCCTCAGACCTTCACGCCGCCGCCGTCCTATCAGCAGCCGGCTGCGTCTCAGCCGGCACCCCAGCCGACGTCGTCGTTCGAGCCGCCTCAGCTTTCGGCCCCGGCACCGCGGCCGTCGTTGACCCCGCCGGGCAGGCCTCAGACGGGCGCCGCGGCGCAGCCTGCGGCCGAGATGCCGCGTCCGGCCGCGCCCGCGCCGGGCCCGGTCGGGATGCCCGCCGGCCCAGTCGCCGATCATGCCGCCGCGCAGAGCGACTTCGCCGTCGGCATGGGCCGCGCGTCCGGCCGCGACACCGGCGTTGCCGCCGGAACCGCGGCGCTCGTTGCCGACGCGCCGACGCGCGACGCGGCGCAGGAGCCGGTCGCGCGGACCGAGGACACGGCCGGCGCGAGCCCGCTGCGCCGATCGGTTTCGGAAGCCGGACCCCTCGGCATGGCGGCCGCGGAGGCGAGCCGGCATGCGCGCGACGTGCTCGCCGCGCCCGACACCGGCATGGTGCCGCCCGACACCAAGCCGGCCGAAAAGAAGCCGTTCATGGCACGTCGCGCCAAGGCGCCGGCGGAGCCGAAGCCGTCGCGCGAACGTCGCCGCGCTGGGGCCGGGCTCGAGGCCGAGGCGACGCCGCGCCGATCGAAGCTGCCGTTGCTGGTCGGTTTCCTGGTCGCGCTGCTGGTCGTCGCGATCGGCGGCGCCGTGGTCTGGACCCAGCGCGAGGCGATCACCGCCTATCTCGACAAGGTCGGCGCGCGTCCCCAGACGACCAACGGCGAGAAGCTCGCGCCGAAATCGAACGACCGGCTCGGTGCCGACGACAGCGGCGCGCCGGCGAAGCCGCCGGGCGCCACGGTGAAATCCGTGCAGACGCAGACCGTCACGCCGCCGGCCGAGACGCCGACGCAGACGCCCGATTCGGCGCAGTCGCAGCCGCCGCAACAGCAGGCAAACGCCGGCGGTAGCGCGACCGCGCCGTCCGCCGGATCGCCGGCGACCACCATGCCGTCGACGCCGCCCGCCGTGCCCTCGACACCGGTGCCGCCGGTCGCGCAGAAGGCCGTGCTCTATGAGGAGGGCACCAACGGTCAGACGCAGGCGCAGGTCACGCAGGGACGCGTGGTCTGGCAGGTGACGCGCGAGAACACCGATCCGACCAAGCCGCCCGTGACGCTGCTCAAGGCGCGGGTCGAGATCCCGGAGCGGAACATCTCGCTCAACATCGTCATGCACCCGAACGCCGACCAGTCGTTCCCGGCCAGCCATCTGATCGAGATGAAGTTCATGACGCCGCCCGATTTCGACGGGAAGAGCATCGTGAACGTGCCGGGCATGATCATGAAGAACACCGAGCAGGATCGCGGCGAGCCGCTGACCGGCGCTTCGGCCAAGGTCTCGAACGGCTATTTCTGGATCGCGCTCGGCGCCAATCCGGCCGACCGGACCAAGAACCTCAGCCTGATCAAGGATCGCGGCTGGATCGACATTCCGATCCTCTACGAGACCAACCGGCGCGCGATCCTGACGCTCGAGAAGGTCGGCGCCGGCGACCGGGTCGTCGCCGATGCGTTCAGCGCCTGGGGGCAGGGCGGCTGAGATCGGGCAACCCGGACGGCCGAGGCCGTCCGGCGCATGCGGTGAAGGCCGCCCGTCGCCACGTCGGCTGCGCGGGTCGGCCGCCGGCGCTCCAAAATGTCTGCGGTTCCCTCGCGGCGTCGTTTCGGCGATAAAGGACGCAACGAGAAACAAGGAAACGCCGCGGTCGCCATGGTCATCAAGCAGCTCGTCTATCTGGTCGCGCTGGCGCGCGAGCGTCATTTCGGACGGGCGGCTACGGCCTGCGGTGTTTCCCAGCCGACGCTGTCGGCGGCGCTGCGCCAGCTCGAGGACGAGCTCGGCGTGCCGATCGTCGAGCGCGGCCATCGCTACAACGGCTTGACCGCCGAGGGCGAGGAAGTGCTCGCCCACGCGATCCGGATCCTGTCGGAATGCGATTCGCTGCGTCAGAGCCTCGCGGCGCAGAAGGGCGACCTGACCGGCCGCCTCCGGCTCGGGGCGATCCCGACCGCGCTGCCGATCGTGCCGCGCGTGACCTTTCCCTTCACCGCCCAGCATCCGTCGGTCACGCTCGCGATCCTGTCGCACACCTCGGCCGAGCTGCAGCGCGGCATCGACAATTTCGAGATCGACGCCGGCATCACCTATATCGACAACGAGCCGTTCGACCGGGTGATCGCCAAGCCGATCTACATCGAGGAATACGTGCTGCTGACCGACGAGGTCGGGCCATTCGAAGGCCGCGAAACGGTCGGCTGGGAGGAGGCGGCGGCGCTCAGGCTCTGCCTGCTGACCCCGGACATGCAGAACCGGCGCATCGTCGACTCCGTGTTTCGCAAGATCGGGCGCACGCCGACCGTCTCGGTCGAGACCAACTCGATCTTCAATCTGATGAGCCACACCGGCGCCGGGGCGTGGTCGAGCATCGTGCCGAAGCAGCTCGTCACCCATTTCGGCCAGCCGCCGGGCACGCGCACGCTGGCGCTGGTCGATCCGGTCGTGACCCACCAGATCGGCATCGTGGTCGCCGACCGTGATCCGCTGCCGCCGATCGTCCGGGCGATCTTCGATTCCGCCGTCTCGCCGTGAGGCGGCAGCGGCCGGGCTGCCGGTCGCTTTGCCGGCTCCCGGACCGGGCCGGACTATGCTAGGACGCGGCGTCGCGGTGTCGCGCCGCCCCGTTTCTTCAGAGTTGCCCGATGGATCGTCCGACCCGCCGCCTGCCTTCGTCCGTGTTCGCCTATGAGGCGGGCGTGCTCACGCTCGAGGGCGTCAGCCTCGCCGCCATCGCCGAGGCGGTCGGCACGCCGTTCTACGTCTACTCGGCCGGCCGGCTGCGTGAGCGTTACCGGGCGCTCGCGACCGCGCTCGCGCCCTTCGACGTCGACATCCATTTCGCCGCCAAGGCCAATTCCAACCGCGCCGTACTCGCGGTGCTCGCGGCGGAAGGCGCCGGCGCCGACATCGTCTCGGGCGGCGAGCTGGCGCGCGCGCTGTCGTCGGGCATCCCGGCCGCGAAGGTCGTGTTCTCCGGCGTCGGCAAGACCGAGGACGAGATCGCGGCGGCGCTCCGGGCCGGCATCCACCAGATCAACGCGGAATCCTACGAAGAGCTGCATCTGATCGACCGGATCGCGGGTGAACTCGGCCTGGTCGCGGAGGTCGCGCTCCGGATCAATCCGGACGTCGACGCCGAGACTCACGCCAAGATCACGACCGGCAAGAAGGACAACAAGTTCGGCATCGACGCGGATCGGCTGGCCCGGCTCGACAACGAGGTGAAGGGTCTGGCCAACCTCAAGATCGTCGGCCTGGCCATGCACATCGGCTCGCAGATCCTCTCGGCGAAGCCGTTCCTCGCCGCCTATGGCCGCATCGCCGAGCTGACGCGCGAGCTGCGCGGCCGCGGCTTCGACATTCAGCGCCTCGATCTCGGCGGCGGCTTCGGCGTGCCTTACGAGAACGAGCTCGAATTCTCCTTCGACGATCTCGCCGCCGCGATCCGGACCACGGTCGGCGATCTCGGCTGCCGGCTCTCGGTCGAGCCGGGCCGCAGCCTGGTGGCTGATGCCGGCGTGCTGGTCAGCCGTGTGACGCTGGTCAAGGATGCGAGCCCGATGCAGTTCGCGGTGCTCGACGCGGCGATGAACGATCTCGTCCGCCCGGCCATGTACGACAGCCATCACGACATCGTGCCGGTCAAGGAGCCGGTGGCCGGTGTCCAGGCGGTCGAGTACGATGTGGTCGGCCCGATCTGCGAGAGCTCCGACACGTTCGCCAAGCGGCGCAAGATGCCGCCGGTCGCGGCCGGCGATCTCGTCGTGCTGGCGACGGCGGGCGCCTATGGGGCGACCATGTCGTCGACCTACAATTCCCGCGCCCTGATCCCGGAAGTGCTGGTCGACGCCGGCCGCTTCGCGGTCGTGCGCCGGCGCGTCACGATCGAGGAACAGATGGGCTGGGAGCGCCTGCCGGATTGGGCCGCGGCGCCGGCGCTGAGCGGATCGCGCGCGGCGGAGTGATTGAGCGCCCGAGCCCGCAGAGCGGCTCCACGGTTCGGAACGAAAAGGGCGGCGATCGCGTGATCGCCGCCCTTCCTGTTGCAGGCGTCCGAACCGTTACTTCGGCGCGACGGCGTAGGTCTCCAGCAGCGGGATGTCGACGATCAGGCCACGCTCCTTGAGGAAGGCGGCGAAGCGCTCGTAGCGGCCGGCGTCGAGCGCGGCCGGGCGCTTGGCGAAGCGCGGCAGCGTGTCGAAGAAGGCGCGCTTGTTCAGCTCGTCGTCGAGCTTGGCGTCGGTCTTGCGGAACAGCGCCCAGGCCTCCTGCGGGTGGTTGGTCAGCCAGAGCGTCGCCTGTTCGACGGCCGTCAGGAAGCGCTTGAGGCGCGGATCGCCGAGCTTGTCGGCCTTGGCGAGGTAGATCAGCTCGTCATAGGGCGGCACGCCGTGCTCTTCGGGGAAGAAGGTCCGGGCGCGCTTGCCCTGGAGTTCGAGCTCGGTCGCCTCGAAGTTGCGGTAGCCGCCGACGATGGCGTCGACCTGACCGGAGAGCAGCGCGGCGGAGAGCGCGAAATTGACGTTGATCAGCGTGACATCCTTGATGTCGACACCCTCGCTCTTCAGCATCGCGGTCAGGATCGCGTCCTCGAAGCCGGAGACCGAGAAGCCGATCTTGCGGCCCTTCAGATCCTTCAGGCTCTTCACCGGACCGTCTTCGAGCACCATGACCGTGTTGAGCGGCGTCTCGACCAGCGTGCCGAAGCGGGCGAGCGGCAGGCCCTCCTTCACCGACAGATGAAGGTCGGGCTGGTAGGAGACCGCGACATCGGCCTGACCGGCGGCGACCAGACGCGGCGGCGCGGCCGGGTCGGCCGGCGGGATGATCTCGACGTCGAGGCCCTGGGCGGCGAAGAAGCCCTTGTCGCGCGCGACGATCAGCGGTGCGTGGTCCGGATTCACGAACCAGTCGAGCACGACCGAGAGCTTGTCAGCCGCGACCGCCGGGGCGGCTCCGGGCAGGGCGAGCGCCGTGGCGACCGCGAGCGCGGCAAGGATGCGTTTCATCATGAGGGATCCTCTTTGCGGGTGTGATCGGATGAGGGGAGGGGCGCCGTCGGGCGGACGGCGCAGGGAGGGAGACCGTCAGTCGTGCTCGGGGAGCCAGGGCACCAGGCGGCGCGTGGCGCGATCGACCGCGAGCCGGAGCACGACGGCGAGACCGGCGACGATGACCAGGGCGGCGAACATCAGGTCGGTCTGGAGCCGCGCGTTCGCGTGGATCATGACGAGGCCGAGCCCGTTCGAGGCCCCGACCCATTCGCCGATCACCGCGCCGATCGGGGCGACCGCGGCGGCCATCCGCAGGCCGGAGACCAGCGAAGGCATTGCCGCCGGCAGCCGGATATGGGCGAGCCGCTGCAGCGGGCTCGCCCGGTAGAGGCTCGCGAGATCGAGGAGGCCGGGATCGGTGCGCGAGAGCCCGTCATGGAAGGCCGAGGCGACAGGGAAGAAGATGATGATCGTCGCCATCACCACTTTCGAGGTCAGGCCGAAGCCGAACCAGAGCACGAGCACCGGCGCGACCGCGAAGACCGGCAGCGACTGCGCCACGACGACCAGCGGCATCATCAGTTTGCGCGCCGGCGCCGAGACCGCCATCACGAGCGCGGTCGCGATGCCGAGCGCTGTGCCGGCGAGAAGGCCGAGGATCATCTCGGTCGCCGTCACGGCCGTGGCGGCGGCGAGATCGGGCAGGCGCAGCCAGAGCATGGCGGCGACGCGGTCCGGCCCGGGCAGCATGAAGGCAGGCGGCCGGAACACGAGCACCGCGAGCCACCACAGGCCGATCAGCGACACGCCGACGAAGGCGAGATCGCGGAGGAAGCCGAACCGCCGCGGCGGCGTTGCCTCGGGATCATCGCCGCTGAGCGGCACCGGGGGCGCGCGGCATCGGGCCGAGCCGCGATTGCGCGGGCCTCGGGCGAGGTCGCCGGATCGGCGTTCGGCACCGAGATAGGATGGGCGTGGATATGCTGGGATTGCGTCTTGTCGAGCATCGGTTCCCGTCCCTTCGCCGGCATGACCCGGATCAGGTTCAAAGGGTCCGACGCTCCGGTTCGTGCTTGCGCCGTTAGCCGGCGCGGGCACGAACGATCGTCATCTCAGCTCGGTTACGGACGAGCACCCCTCGGAACGGCGCGACAATGGCCGAAGCCGATCCGGCGCGCAAGCCCGTTTGCGGGGTATGGGCGGCGGGTCTGCGAAGGATGCGGTCTCGCCGTCAGGGGCATGTCAGGGGCATGTCGGGGGCTGGGAGCGACCCGTCAGCCGGCCGGTCCGCGCGCGGTAACATGCTCGGGGCCGGGGAAACGCCGGTTGCGGACGTCGTCGGCATAGGCCTCGACGGCCGAGGCGATGGTGCCGGAAAGATCGGCGTAGCGTTTGACGAACTTCGGCGTGAAGTCCGAGAACAGGCCGAGCATGTCGTCGTTGACCAGCACCTGGCCGTCGCAGGCGACCGAGGCGCCGATGCCGATGGTCGGGATCGCGATCTTCGCGGTGATCTCGGCCGCCACCTCTTCGATGGTGCCCTCGATCACGACGGCGAAGGCGCCGGCCTCGGTCACCGCCTCGGCGTCGGCGAGCAGCTTCGCCGCGCCGGTGCCGCGGCCCTGGGTGACGAAGCCGCCGATCGCGTTGACCGACTGCGGCACGAGGCCGATATGGCCGAGCACCGGGATGCCGCGCTCGACCAGGAAGCGGATCGTCGGCGCCATCTCGACGCCGCCCTCGATCTTGACCGCCTGGGCGCCGGCCTCCTGCAACACGCGGACGCTGGTGCGGAACGCCTGTTCCGGGCTCTCCTGATAGGTGCCGAACGGCAGGTCGGTGACGACGAGCGCACGCTTCGAGGCGCGCACGACGGCCTCGGTGTGGCGGATCATCATCTCGAGCGTGACCGGCACGGTCGTCTCGTAGCCGTAGATGACCATGCCGAGGCTGTCGCCGACCAGGATCAGGTCGACATGCGGATCGAGGAGCTTGGCGATCGGTGCCGTGTAGGCGGTCAGGCTGACGATCGGCGTCTTGCCCTTGGCGCGACGGATGTCACGGACGGTCAGACGCTTCTTTTCGACGACGACACTCATCGGGGTTCCCGCGGCGGCCGGTTACGATTGCACTGCAGCGAAGACATAATGCCTTGCCGTGCCAAGTGCTAATCGATTTTGGTCGTATGGGACGATCGGGAGCCGGGCTTGCGGAATTGTGCAGGGTCGAGACGGCTTCAGCCGCGACGCGCGGCCGGTTCGCCGCCGGCCTGCTTCTTCTCGGTCGCGCGGACGGCGATCGGCTCGGGCGAGCGATCCAGTTCCATCGCCGTCACGACGATAGCGACGAAGAAGCCGACCTGAAGCGCGACGACGGTCAGCACGGCGTTGAGGATCGCGGTCTCGTGGAGGCCGGAGAAGGCGAAGTGTCCGCATGCACCGAGCATGCAGATGAGGACGAGACCCTGGAGCCGGCAGCACAGGCCGGCCGAGATGCCGACGAGAACGGAAGCGGCTGCGATCGAAACCATGGGACTATCCTCGCCACGCCCGAGGGCGCACCATCGATTGGTGATGCCCTCACCCTAGCGCGGCGGGTTTAACGTCCCGTTTCGGGAAGCGGGACAAGTCACCAGTATCGGCGGCGATGTGGACCAAGGAAATCACCGGTTTTCCGCCAGTGATCACGGTGTTGACGCGCTGCGTTCTCTTGCGCGGCTTTGTTCTCTGCTTGAACTTGCCGTTTCGGTAAACGGCCGATGAAGATCTCGGCGTCACATGCCGGCAATCTGATCGAGCGCCGCTGCGGCGGCTGCCTCGATCGCGTCGCGATGCGCCAGGATGGCGGAGACACGGTCGCCGAGGATCGCACCGATGGCCGGATCTTCGACGACGATCGCGGCGAAGGCGCGGTTCTCGGCTCGCGATCGCTCGACGGCCGCATCGACCAGCCGCCGCGCACGGGTCCGGCCCTCGGTCTCGGCGATGGCGGCCGACAGCGCCTCCGAGCCGAGGAGCCCACCGAGGCGGTCGAGATTGGCGCGCATTGCATCCGCGTCGACCTCCAGCCGGTCGACCAGATCCGCCGTCCGGTCGATGGCGGCGAGCGTCAGCGTCGCGATGGTCGGTAGCGCGATCCACTCGGCGTGCCAGCCGCCGATCGCGCGCTCGTGCTCCTGCGCCAGACCGCCGGCGATCGCGGCCAGAAGTCCGCTCGCCGGGCCAAGCGCGGCGGGGGCGATCAGGGCGGCGACCGGGTTTCGCTTGTGCGGCATGGCGGAGGAGCCGCCGGCGCCGCGCTCCGTGAGTTCGCCGACCTCGGTCTGCATCATCAGCATGACGTCGCGGGCGAGCTTTGCGGCCGCGCCGATCAGGGCGACGAAGGTGGTGCCGAGGTCGAGGATGCGGCTGCGGTCGCCGTGCCAGGCGGTGCCCGGATCGGCGAGGCCGAGGCGCAGGGCGAGGCCGGCGCGGACCGCCGGACCGGACGTGCCGAGCGTCGCGAGCGTGCCGGTCGCGCCGCCGAACTGCACGGCGAGCACGTCCTCGGTCAGGCCGGCGAGGCGCGTGCGGGCGCGCACGAGGCCGGCGCGCCAGGTGGCGACCTTGAAGCCGAAGGTGATCGGGGTCGCCTGCTGCATCAGCGTGCGGCCGGCCATGGGCGTCCGCGCGTGGGTCGTCGCGAGGTCGGCGAGGCGGGCGATCAGCGGATCGAGCCGGGCCTCCATGGCCTCGACGGTCGCGCGCATGGCCAGCATCGTGGCGGTGTCGAGCACGTCCTGGCTGGTCGCGCCCTTGTGGACGTGACCGGCGGCCTGGTCGTCGACCGAAGCCACCGCCGCGGTGAGCGCCGCGACCAGCGGGATCGCCGGATTGCCGGCCTGCGCGGCCGCCGCCTCGATCGCATCCGCATCGAGCGGCAGGGTCCGTGCGGCCGTGGCGATCGCGGTCGCCGCCTCGTGGGGATCAACCCGATCGCGGCCTCGGCCTCGGCGAGCGCGACCTCGAAGGCGACCATCCGGCCGATCCGCGCCTCGGCGGAGAACAGCCGATCGGCGGTCGGGGTGCGGAACTGCGGTTCGATGATCATCGGAACTCCGGCGGGTGCGACTCGACGCGGACGCCGATCCGACCTCGCGGCGCGGCGCGCGTCAACGCGGGAAAACCAGGGGCCGGTTCCCGCGCTCGCGCAAGTCTCAATGCGCGCCGGCGACGCCGAGATGGCGCTCGACCACATCCGGGCGGGCGCGCAGCTCGGCCGGCGCGCCGGACCAGACGATGCGGCCGCGTTCGAGCACGATCACGGCCTCGGCGAAGTCGAGTGCGCGGTCAATCTGCTGTTCGACCAGCAAGATGGTCATCTTCCCCGAGCGGGCGAGACCGTGCAGAGCGTCCATGAGCTGGTCGCAGATCACCGGCGCGAGGCCTTCGAGCGGCTCGTCGAGCAGCAGGCAGGTCGGTTCTCCGAGGATCGCGCGGGCGGTCGACAGCATCTGCTGCTCGCCGCCGGAGAGCTGGCCGCCGAGGTTCTGCCGCCGCTCGGCGAGGCGCGGGAACAGTGCGTAGGCCTCGTCGAGCGCCGAGACGGGCCGGTCCTTGAGGCCGGCGCGCAGGTTCTCCTCGACGGTCAGCGAGCGGAAGATGTCGCGGGTCTGCGGCACGAGGCCGAGACCGTCGCGGGCGCGCTCTGACGTTTTCGCGCGGCCGAGCTCGCGATCACCGAGCCGGATCGTGCCGGCACGGCGGCGCGCGAGGCCCATGATGGTCGAGAACAGCGTGGTCTTGCCGACGCCGTTGCGGCCTAGCACGGCAAGCCGGCTGCCGGCCGGAACCGCGAAGCCGACATCCTCGAGCACCACCGTGTCGCCCCAGCCGGCGACGAGGCCTTCAACCTGCAAGGCTTCAGCCGGCATGGCGGGCCCCTTCCTGACCGTAGGAGCCGAGATAGGCGGCGCGGACACGGGCGTCGGTCGCGGTCTCGGCCGGGGTGCCGGTGAAGACCACCCGGCCGGCGGCGAGCACGACGACCCGGGCCGCGAAGCGGAACACGAGGTCCATGTCGTGCTCGATCATCAGCACGGCGATATCGGCCGGCAGCCGGTCGATCGCGGCGAGGATGCGCTCGCTCTCCGGGCGCGGCACGCCGGCGGCCGGCTCGTCGAGCAGCAGCACCTTGGGCCGCAGCGCCAGCGACATGGCGATGTCGACGAGGCGTTGCTGGCCGTAGGCGATCGTCTCGACGCGCCGGTCGATCACGTCGACGAGGCCGAGATCCTCGGCGAGCTTGTCGACGTCCTCGCGGATGTCGCGCATGCGCCCGATCGCGGCGAACAGGCGATCGGTGCGGCCGAGGCGCTGGAGCGCGGCGAGCTCGATGTGCTCGCGCACGGTCAGATCGTGGAACAGCCGGCTGACCTGGAACGAGCGCACCAGGCCGCGCCGGGCGCGCTCGACATCGGAGCGCGCGGTGACATCCTCGCCGTCGATCAGGATGCGGCCGGCGGAGGGCTTCAACACGCCGGAGACCAGATTG
This sequence comes from Ancalomicrobiaceae bacterium S20, assembly GCA_040269895.1. NCBI lineage: Bacteria > Pseudomonadati > Pseudomonadota > Alphaproteobacteria > Hyphomicrobiales > Ancalomicrobiaceae > Methyloraptor > Methyloraptor flagellatus. The sequence continues at coordinate 139,393 of CP158568.1, forward strand.
ACGAAGGTGGTCTTGCCGGCGCCGTTCGGGCCGATCAGCGCGACGCGGTCACCGCGCGCGAGCTCGACGTCGATATCGGCGGCGACCACGAGGCCGCCGAAAGCGCGGTTGAGACCGCGGACGGACAGGGCGGGCGGGTGCGCGGTCATCGGGCGCCTCCGAGGCCGGCGATCCTCGCCAGGCGTTGCAGTTCGGCGGCGGCGCTGCCGAGCCCGCGCGGCAGGAACAGCACGACCGCGACCAGCATCACGCCGACGACGATCAGCCAGTGGAACGGGTTCGAGGCCGAGACGATGTGCTCGAAGCCCATGAACACGACCGTGCCGAGCACGGCACCGAACAGCGAGCCTGCACCGCCGAGCACCAGCATCACCAACGCTGTCGCCGAGCGTTCGAACGAGATCGCATCGAGGCCGACCACGCCGGCGGCGATCGCCTCGAGCGCACCGCCCATGCCGGCGACGAGGCCGGCGATCGTGTAGACGACGAGGAGAGTCGGCAATACCGCGCCGCCCATGGTGCGGACGCGGCCGGGATCGCGGCCGATGGCGCGAACCTTGAGGCCGAAGGGCGAGCGGGTCAGGCGGACCAGCACCGCGAGCGTGATCACCAGCAGCACGAGCGAGAACAGGAAGCCGGTCCGGCCATAGAGATCGAAACGGAACAGGCCGAGGACCGGGCCGGGCTCGAGGCCGGAGAGGCCGTCCGAGCCGCCGGTCCAGGCGGAGAGCTTGTTGGCGGCTTCGTGGGCGAGCTGGACGACCGCGATGGTCAGGACCAGCCGCGGCAGGCCGTGCGCGCGCAGTACGATCGCGCCGGAGACGAGCCCGCCCAAGGCGCCGGCGAGGCCGCCGATCAGCACCATGACGAGCGGTTCCTGCACGCCGGCGAGATTGGTATTGGCGGCGGCGTAGGCGCCGAGGCCGAACATCGCCGCCTGGCCGAGCGTGGCGACCCCGGCATAGCCGACCAGCAGGTCGAGCGAGACGACCAGGAAGGCGGCCGAGACCATGCGGGTCAGAAGGCCGAGGTCGTTCGGGAACAGGTAGAAGCCGGCGATCCCGGCGACCGCGACCGCCGTCAGACCGGCGAGGTCGCGGACGATCCGGCTCGGGCGCGGCGACATGGTGGCGGTCGGCGGCGCCGGCGCGGTGGGGGTGCCTGAGGACAGCATCAGCGGGTCCTCGCGAGCAGCCCGTTCGGGGCGAGATGGACGATCAGGATCACGGCCAGATAGGTGAAGAAGGTGCCGAGGCCCGGCATGAGATAGCGCCCGGCCGTGTCGACCAGCCCGACGACGATCGCGGCGGCCAGCGCCCCGCCGATCGAGCCGGCACCGCCGATCGAGACCACGACCAGGAAGGTCACCATGTATTTCAGCGCGTAGGTCGGCTCGATCGGCATCAGCTCGGCGCCGGCGATGCCGCCGAAGGCCGCGAGTGCGACAGCCAGTGCAAACGTCGCGAGATAGAGCCGTTCGGTCCTGATGCCGAGCGCGGCCGCCATGCCGGGATTGTCGACGGCCGCGCGAAGCCGCACCCCGAAGGCGGTCTTCTCGATCAGGAGCCAGAGACCGAGCGCGACCGCGAGCCCGGCGCCGATCACCGCCAGCCGGTGGATCGCCATGGTACGGAAGCCGAGGTCGACCGTGCCGCGCAGCGCCTCGGGCAGCGGGATCGGCTTGATGGTCGGGCCGAAGACGGCATTCATGACGCCGATCACCGCGAAGGTGATGCCGATGGTCATCAAGACCTGCTTCAACGGTTCGGCGCCGCCATAGATGCGGCGGAACAGCAGCACCTCGAGCGGCAGCGCGATCACGACCGTGGCCAGGATCGCGAGCGGCACGGCGACGCCGTAGGGCAGGCCGATCTGGCGGATCGCGTAGGAGGCGAGATAGCCGCCGACCATGGCGAAGGCGCCATGGGCCAGATTGACCACCCGCATGAGGCCCATCATCACCGACAGGCCGATCGAGATCGTGAACAGGATCATGCCATAGGCGAGGGCATCGATGCCGATGCCCAATGCGGTATCCATCGCGACGCTCCGCGGTGGTCGGATCTGGTCAGATCGCAGGGGGATGCGCGGGGGAACGGCCGGTCGGGCCGCCGTTCCGCCCGCGGGGAGGCGAGGCTTACTTCGCGAGGCCCCAGTCCGGCTGGTCGGGGACGCTCGACAGTTCCTTGTTGATCAGCTTGCCCCCGTCCTTGACCACCTCGCGCAGGTAGATGGTCTGGGTCACGTGACGGGTCTCGGGATCGATCTTCACGGGCCCGCGCGGGCTCTCCCAGACCATGCCGAGCACGGCCTGCACGGCCTTCTTGGCATCCTGCTTGCCGCCGGTCGCCTCGATCATCTTGGTGATCACATAGACGCCGTCATAGGCGGCGACCGCCGGGAACGACAGTTCGTCCGCATTGCCGATCGCCTTCGAGGCCGCGGCGACGAAGGCCCTGTTGAGCGCGCTGTCGTGGGCGACCGAATAATGGAAGCTCGTGCGCATGCCGAGCGCGGCGTCGCCGATCGCCGGCAGGCCGGCCTCCTCGGTCAGGTCGCCGGTCGAGATCAGCGCGACACCCTTCTCCTTGAGCCCGCTCTCGGCATAGGCCTTGACGAAGCCGACCGTCGGCGCGCCCGAAGGCAGGAAGGCGAACAGGGCCTCGGCGCCGCTGTCCTTGGCGCGCTGGAGATAGGGGCCGAAATCGGTGGTAGCGAGCGGCATCTTGATCGACTCGACGATCTGGCCGCCGGCCGCCTCGAAGGTCTTGCGGAACGCCGCTTCCGCGTCGGTGCCCGGGCCGTAGTCGGTGACGGCAATGATGATCTTCTTCTTGCCGTCCTTGGCCGCCTGCTTGGCGAGCGGCACGGTGGTCTGCCACAGCGTGAACGAGGTGCGGACGATCAGCGGGCTCTTCTGCGTGATCGAGGAGGTCGCGGCGTTGAACACCACGAGCGGCACATTGGCTTCCTCGAGCATCGGCGCGATCGCGAAGGCGGAGGGCGTCAGGTAGACGCCGCCGAGATACTGCACCTTCTCCTTGATGATCAGGTCCTGCGCGACCGACTTGGCCTTGCCCGGATCCGGGCCGTCGAGGTCGCGATAGACGAACTCGACCTTGTGGCCGGCGACCGTGTCGCCATGGGTCGCCACATAGGCTTCCACGCCGGCCTTGAAGTTCTTGCCGGCCTGCGCGAACGGCCCGGAAAACGGCGCGATCACACCGACCTTGATCGTATCCGCCGCCGCGGACCCCGCGAAACCGGCCGCGAGCAAGAGTGCCGCGGCGCCGGACTTCATCCAACTGCCCATCATGTCATCCTCCCGAGAACCGGCGTTTTCGCCTTGTCGTTCTTGTCTGTCGCCCTGATTCCTATCAGGCGATCAGCGGGATGGCGAGAGCGGGAGTGGGACGGCTGCGCGCGCCCTCACGCCGCCTTGGTGCTGACCTTCTGATAGTCCTTCACGTCGGTGAACTTCAGCATCGGCCAGCGGTCTTCCTCGTATTTCAGCGAGTAGGGCGAGGTCGCCATGTAGACCGCGTCGCCGTCGAGGTCGCGGCACATGGCGGATGAATCCCGCCGCGCGAATTCGTCGATCTTGCCGGGCTCCGTCGTCGTCACCCAGCGGCAGACCGAGAAGCGCGTCGTCTCGAACGAAATTTCCAGCCCGTATTCGGCGTCGAGGCGTTCCTTCAAGACGTCGAGCTGCAGCGAGCCGACCACGCCGACGATCGGCTGCGAGCCATCGAAGGGCTGGAACACCTGCACGACGCCTTCCTCGGCCATCTGCTGCAGCGCTTCCTTGAGCTTCTTGGCCTTCATCGCGTCGGCGACGCGGACGCGGCGCAGGATTTCCGGCGCGAAGCTCGGCACGCCGCGGAACACCAGATCCTCGCCCTCGGTCAGCGTGTCGCCGATCCGGAGCGTGCCGTGGTTCGGGATGCCGACGATGTCGCCGGCGAAGGCCTCGTCGGCGATCGAGCGGTCCTGCGCGAAGAAGAACTGCGGCGTGTGCAGGCCGATCGCCTTCCCGGTGCGCACGAGCTTCGCCTTCATGCCGCGCGTCAGCTTGCCCGAGCAGACGCGCATGAAGGCGATGCGGTCGCGGTGGTTCGGGTCCATGTTCGCCTGGATCTTGAACACGAAGCCGGTCATCCGCTCCTCGTTCGCCTCGACCGTGCGGCTGTCGGCCTTCTGCTCGCGCGGCGAGGGCGCGAAGGCCCCGAGCGCGTCGATCAGATCCTTGACGCCCATGTCGCGCAGCGCCGAGCCCCAGTAGACCGGCGTCAGATGGCCTTCGAGGAACGACTGGCGCACGAACGGTTTTGCGGCGCCGGCGGCGAGTTCGACCTCGCCGACGAAGTTCTCGTAGTCCTGCGGCGGCAGCAGCGCCTGGATGCGGCCGTCCTCCGGGCCGTTGACCGGGGTCTGATCCTCGGCGTCGCGGAGCCGGATCGCCGAGCGCGACAGATCGTAGGAGCCGGCGAAGGATTTGCCCCGGCCGATCGGCCAGGTCATCGGCGTGGTGTCGAGCGCTAAGGTCTTCTCGATGTCGTCGAGCAGGTCGAACGGGTCCATCGAGTCGCGGTCCATCTTGTTGATGAAGGTCACGATCGGGATGTCGCGCAGCCGGCAGACTTCGACCAGCTTCAGCGTGCGCGCCTCGATGCCCTTGGCGCCGTCGAGCACCATCACCGCCGCGTCGACCGCGGTCAGCGTGCGGTAGGTGTCTTCCGAGAAGTCCTCGTGGCCCGGCGTGTCGAGCAGGTTGAAGACGTGGCCGCCGTATTCGAACGTCATCACCGAGGTGACGACCGAGATGCCGCGCTCGCGCTCGATGCCCATCCAGTCGGAGCGCGTGTTGCGGCGGTCGCGCTTGGCCTTGACCTGACCGGCGAGCTGGATCGCGCCGCCGAACAGCAGCAGCTTCTCGGTCAGCGTGGTCTTGCCGGCGTCCGGATGCGAGATGATCGCGAAGGTGCGGCGCTTGGAAACGGGCGTATCGAGGGCGGACATCGGGGATCTGCCTGACGGACGCGCGGCTACCCGCGCGGGATTTCGGGGCGAACGGGTTCAATGGGGGCGGCGGGGGCGGATGTCAACGGCGGGGGGCGGGAAGCGGATGCTCGTCGTATCGCTTGGCCCGTCGGTCCAGGCCTTGGTCTCGTGGAACGCTTCAGGCGCGATCGCCGATCCGGCGCGTCAACGGTGACGCCGAACTCGCCAGCGCCGGATCCTGTCCGGCACCCGGCAGGGCGGAAAGCGACGCGAGCCGCCAATCCCTCTCCGCCGCCGCGTTTGCCTCGGGGGGCTGCCGGGCGGTGCGGCTGTGCTTCAGGGCGCGCAGGCGGTCGCGGAGCCAGCCGTAGATCGTGTATTCGAGATAGCGGTGGCTCACCTCCGCCACGGCGAGGGTCGCGGTGAGCGCCACGACGTCCGAGAGGTAGCCAAAGCCGATCGCCTTGTGGACGGCGGCGATGGTCAGCCAGTTCCAGATGTAGATGGAATAGCCGCGCTCGCCGATCGCCTCGGCGAGGCGGGTCCAGCCGGGCCAGCGGCCGGCGCTCTCGATCGCCAGCGCGCCCATGACCATCAGCGCCGCCGCGCCGCCGATCATCAGCGCCCGGCCCCAGAGGGGCTCGCCGACCACGAGCGCGTGCGGGAACTCCGGCGCCAGGGCGATCGCGACCGCGCCGATGGCCATGAAGGCGAGACCGGCCGGTGCGCCGAGCCTTGCGACCAGCCTGTGGCGCAGCAGGGCCAGCGTCAGGCCGGCGCAGAATTCGAGCAGCATCGGGCTGGTCAGCAGCACGCCGGCCGGCGTGGCGGGCGCGAACACTGTCCCGAGGCCGACCGCGGCGGCGAACAGCACGATGGTCGCGATCACCGGCCGCCGCCCGGTCAGTGCGAGGGCGAAGACGGCATAGAACAGGATCTCGAAATTCAGCGACCAGCCGGGCACGAACAGCGGCCACAGGTGGCCGCTGACGTCCTGATAGGGGATGAAGCTGAGCGAGCGGACGAGCTCCGGCCAGGTGAAGCGGAAGGTCGCGAACACGCCGGGCACGAGCGAGAAGGCGCACATGAGCAGCGTGACCAGCGCGTAGAGCGGCACGATGCGGGCGAGGCGCTTCAGAAAGAAGGTCGCGCCGGCCTGGGCGCTGCCGATCGTGCCGACCACGAAGCCGGAGATCACGAAGGCGATATCGGTGCCGAACCACAGCCGATCGAAGGCGACCAGATCCGCATGATGAGCCGCGACCGTCAGGGCCGCGACTGCGCGCAGGGTCTGGATCGAACGGTAGCGCAAGGCTCGTCACCGGCTCATGGGTTCGAGCCCATGTTGCACAGGTCCGGTAAAGAGCCGCTTTACGTGTGGTTCGGCCGCGCTCGGGCCTGACGCGGTAAGACAATGGCCCCGGCACGGGGTGCCGGGGCCATCGGGTCGGTTGCCAAGGTCCGCCGCGATGTCGATCGCGCGACCGCCTGTCCGCGCCGGCTCAGAGCGCCGGCACGAGCGCCTGGGCGGCGCCCTTCTTGACCGCGTCCTGGACCTTCTCGAAGGCGCGGACCTCGATCTGGCGGACGCGTTCGCGGCTGACGCCGAACTCCTCGGAGAGCGCTTCGAGCGTCACCGGTTCCTCGGCGAGGCGGCGGGCCTCGAAGATGCGGCGCTCGCGCTCATTGAGCACGCCGAGCGCGTCGGCGAGCAGCTTCTTGCGGCCGGTGAGTTCCTGCTCGTCGCCGAGCCGGGTCTCCTGATCGACGGCGTCGTCGACGAGCCAGTCCTGCCACTCGGCCGAGTCCTCGTCGGCGCGCAGCGGCGCATTGAGCGAGGCGTCGCCGCCGAGCCGACGGTTCATCGACACGACGTCCTCTTCGGTGACGCCGAGCTTGGTCGCGATGTGGCGGACCTGATCCGGCCTGAGATCGCCCTCGTCGAGCGCCTGAATCTGGCCCTTCATCTTGCGCAGGTTGAAGAACAGCCGCTTCTGGTTCGCGGTCGTGCCCATCTTCACGAGCGACCACGAGCGCAGGATGTATTCTTGAATCGCCGCCTTGATCCACCACATGGCATATGTGGCCAGGCGGAAACCCTTCTCCGGTTCGAAGCGCTTCACCGCCTGCATCAGGCCGACGTTGCCCTCGGAGATCACCTCCGAGATGGGCAGACCGTAGCCGCGGTAGCCCATGGCGATCTTGGCCACGAGACGCAGATGCGAGGTGACGAGGCGTTCGGCAGCGTTGGGGTCGCCATGCTCCTTGTAGCGCTTGGCGAGCATGTATTCTTCCTGCGGCTCCAGCATCGGGAACCGGCGGATCTCGTCGAGATAACGCGACAGGCCTCCTTCGGTGGAGGCAATGGCGGGAAGCGAGACGGCACGGGCCATGGAATTGCGCCCTTTCTCTCTGGACATCCGGGGTGACCGGACGGGTCTTTCCGACCTCTTCGCGGTGCCTCCGACCATCGGCAGGCTCCGCATACGACGCCCGACGATCGGCACGTCGAGGGTCACTATAACGTCGATCCTGGCAAAACCGCGACTCCTACGTGGGTCACAGGGAGTCACATTGTTTTGAATTATTGAACTAGTAACGCCGCGGTCGGCTTTCAAGGGGCTAGCGTCGGCGCAGCTATGGGATTTTGCGCAGGGACTGCACAGGCGCGACGACGATCCCGCGCCGGTGCCGCCAGTCCCGCGATTGCCGGCGCGGCCGCAGCCGCGCGATCGGCGGTCGTTCGTCACGCGGCTGCCGGATCCGCGACGATGGCGCTTCGTCGGTCAGAGCGCCCGCAGCGCTTCGATCAGCCGTTCCATGTCCTGCGGCGGGTCGCTTTCGAAGCGCATCGTCTTCCTGGTCTTCGGGTGCTCGAAGGCGAGCAGGCGGGCGTGCAGCGCCTGGCGGGCGAGCGCCTCGAGCGCCTCTGCGGCATCCGGCGCGGTCTTGGCGAGTTTGGCCGCTTTGGTCTTGAAATGGGCGCCGTAGTCGGGATCGCCGAGCAGCGGGTGGCCCATGGCGGTCATGTGGACGCGGATCTGATGGGTGCGACCGGTCTCCAGCACGCATTCGACCAGGCTCGCGACCGTGCTGTCGTCGTCGCGCGCCTTGCGGCCGGCGCGCGGATCGCCGCCGAAGCTCTCCAGCACCTGATAGTGCGTGATCGCCTCCTTGCCGCCCGATTGCACGACCGCCATCAGCTCGCGGTTCTTCGGGCTGCGGCCGATCAGGCTCTCCAGCGTCCCCTCACGCTCGCGGGGCACGCCCCAGACGATCGCGAGATAGGCGCGCTCCAGCGGGCCGGTGCGGCCGTGATCGGCGAATTGTGCGGCGAGCGACTGGTGGGCGCGATCGGTCTTGGCCACCACCATGAGACCGGAGGTGTCCTTGTCGAGCCGGTGCACGATGCCCGGTCGCATCACGCCGCCGATGCCCGACAGGCTCGCGCCGCAGTGGGCGAGCAGGGCGTTGACCAGCGTGCCGGACCAGTTGCCCGGACTCGGATGCACGACGAGGCCCGGCTGCTTGTCGATGACGATCACCTCGTCGTCCTCGTAGACGACGTCGAGCGGGATCGCCTCCGGCTCCGGTGCGGCGACGACCGGCGGCGGCACATCGACGACGATTCGCGCGCCGGCGCCGACACGCCGGGACGGATCGGCGACCGGGGCGCCCTCCAGCGTGACGCTCCCTTCGGCGATCAGCGCCTTGATCCGGCTGCGCGACAGCGCCGCGAGCCGGCGCGACAGAGCCGCGTCGAGACGCTCGGCCGCGGCGCCGTCCTCGATCACCACCTCGACCGGGCCGGGCGGGAGCGGCTCGGCCGCGTCCGCGCCGCCGTCGCCGGTGACGGCGGGATCGGCGGCCGGCGCGAGCACCAGATCCTCGTCGTCGAAATCGAAGTCGACCTCCGCGCGCTTGGCGGCATCCTGCCGACCGAGTTCCTCGGTCCTCAGGACATTGGCCGCCATCCGTTCCTTCTTCGTCTTGCGCATCAGCCGTTCCATATGCCTTGCCGCACGAATCCCGCGGCCGCACCGCGCATCCGTCGGATTGATTTCACCACGTTCCGCGGGCTAGTGGTTCGGCGCAGAGGACGGGAGTTCACGCCCGTCTCTCGAACCGCCAGCCTTCACGCGAGCCGGAGCTCCACGCGTTCCATGACCCAGCCCCAGCCCTTCGACGACGACAAGGAGCCGCCGCTCGACGCGGCCCAACTGCGCCTGCAGGCCAAGCTGAAGCGCATGCTGTTGTGGTCGTCGGGGATCATGGTGCTCGGGCTCGTCGCCGTGTTCGCGGCGATCTTCTATCGCGTCTATCGCGGCGAGTCGAAGCCGGCGATCGCCTTCGACCGGCCGATCGTCCAGAGCCTGCCGATGCCGGAGGGCGGCCGCGTGATCGAGAGCCGGCTCGAGGGCAACCGGCTCGTCGTGACGCTCGAGACCGCCAAGGGCGCGACCGTGCTGGTGCTCGACCTCGAAACCATGCAGGCGATCCGCCGGCTGGAGCTCGAGCGCAAGCCCTGACGACGCGCCGCGCGGCTCGGAAGAGCCGCGCCGGCCGGGTTTCGCCTCCGTCCGCCGGACGAGGTCGGCGCGTATCCTGTCGCAAAGCGTGATCGCGGCCTTGAAACGATCGACGCGCCTGCGCGTTCTCCCGTCGGCATTGCCGGATCCGCACGCGGGTGCCGATCCTTGCGGCCATGACAGAGGGAGACTGCGATGACGATCGAACGGACCGGCTCGGCGGCGTGGAGCGGCGGGCTCAAGGACGGGCGCGGCGAAATCTCGACCGAGAGCGGCGCGCTCTCGGCCTATCCTTATGGCTTTGCCAGCCGCTTCGAGGGGCAGCGCGGCAGCAACCCCGAAGAGCTGATCGGCGCGGCGCATGCGGCCTGTTTCACCATGGCGCTGTCGCTGATCCTGAGCGAGGCGGGCCTGAAGGCGACCTCGATGCAGACGCGTGCTCGCGTCAGTCTCGACAAGGTCGACGACGGCTTTGCGATCACCAAGATCCATCTGACCCTGAAAGGCCACGTGCCCGGCGCGACCGAGGAGCGCTTCGTCGAACTGGCGAACAAGGCCAAGGCCGGCTGCCCGGTCTCGAAACTGTTCAAGGCCGAGATCACGCTCGACGCCTCGCTCGGCTGAGCGGTCGCCACCGCGGGACGAGGATATGCCTTGTCGCGAAACGCGGTGTGCCGATGCGACGGCGCTCGGGCTCACGTCAGGCGGTCGGGGCTTCGCGAAAGGGTGGGGGTGATCGCGGGCATGCATTCCGGTTCTCGCCGGCCGCGACCGCCCGCACCTTTGTCCCCAACTGGTGTCGATCCATGCGTTTTTCGGCTTGCCAGCCGCAAACCATGTCGCTATACGACCCAAACCGCTCACGCTCCCATCGTCTAGCGGCCCAGGACGTCGCCCTCTCACGGCGAAAACAGGGGTTCGAGTCCCCTTGGGAGCGCCATTTATCCGGCCAGCTCATAGAGGCAGCTGTGGACTTGAAGTCCGCAACGCGCCGGCTATTCGTCGGCGCTGTGACGCGGCCGGCGTCATCCGGCTTTGCAACGGCACGATCGGATCTCGCGTTTGCGACGTCTCGTGCAGACGGCAGGGCGACCGCAGTCTGCACGTGGCGTTCGTCCGGTATCAATGGCCGCGCTTGACGATAATGCCGATCGAGGTGCAGTCGAAGTCGCCGAGACGCAGGCGGATGTGCGGCTCGCCTCGGCCGTAAGGCGGCAGGTCGACGACCATTTCCGCAAAACCGTCTCCCAGACTCCAATCGAAAGGCTCGGGCTGGTGGCCCTCCGCCTCGAGCTCGGCGATCAACCGTTCCATGTCTTGGCGCCGATAGACCGACAGGTCGCGATGCTCGATGGTATCGGTGTTCGAGGAAAGGTTGAACTCCGTGGTGTGGATGGCGATCCCACCCGGCTTTAGGGTCTTGACCGAGTTCTTGATGAAGTTCAGGCCGTGATCGAGGGATCCGAGATGCTCCAGGGAGCAGGCCGACCAACAGAAATCAAAGCCCCCGTCAAAGGCGGGCGAGATCTCATTCATGTCGGCTTCGGCGAACTTGACCAGCTCGCTGAACATTCGGTCCGTGCAGATCCCGCGGTCGTTGAGTGCCGAAAGGTCGGTGCTGTGTTCGTTCGAGTTGATCCAACCGGCCCTGATGGCGCCTTCCAGTGACTGGTCGGTTGCGACGACTTCTGCACCGAACGACGCAAAGAGCGCCGGAAGCGGCTCTCGACCGACGCCGAAGCCCAAGCCCTTGCGCCCCGGCGCCAGCAGACCGCGTTCGTACAGAGCCTGGGCGATGTAGACGAACTCCCATTGCTTCCGAAGATACTTGGGGCGGTCCTTCATAGCGCGGACCCAGAACCGGTACTGGTCCAGCGCGAAGTGCACCTGCTGGCAGACCGTCGACCCGAAGGGGATGGGCGCCGGGGCGTTGGAGATGGGGCGTTCCGTCCCAATGAAACCCAGATAAACCGAGTTCGACGCATCGCCGTTGTAACCAATTGCCGCCGCGGGATTGGTCCGGATATCGATTTCGGAGATATTGCGTTGAATTGCGCTCAGTTGCTTTGAAAGGTCTGATATATTGCTATTGACGGCCGTTATTTCGTCGGATATCTTGGAAATATCGCTCTTTATAGCCGGAATCGGCCAAAAATTCCGCAGGAAATCTTTCATTTTTCTGCCCCGATCCTTTGGGATCTCCGCGCCGGTGATCAACCAGTGTGCGACAGACATTTACAGACATAATGGTCGGGCATCTACGGTCTGACGCTGGGTAATGACGATTTGCCATAGATCCCTGTCGCCTGTGCGCCAGGCCTTTTGAATCGTTGCCGTCCGATCGCAGCGCCGCGTGGAGGCCGTGCGCGGGACTCGCTCAGGCGCTGTGGCGCGCCGCGCTAAGGCAGATACCGGTCATTCTCGGGGATAGGCCGGTCGGCGAGGGGCAGAAAAGACCTTCCCTCACACCAACACCGCCTGCGTCTCCATGCCCTCGGTGCCGAACACGCGGCGGTAGCGGTCGATTTCGGTCGGGGTGCCGGTCGATTTCTTCGGGTTGTCGGAGAGCTTCACCGCCGGACGGCCGTTGGCCTCGGTGACCTTGCAGACCAGCGAGATCGCGCGCAGCGCGTCGTTGCGGGTCGGCGAGCAGCCGTCGAAGTCGTTGGTGAGATTGGTGCCCCAGCCGATCGAGATGTTGGTGCGGCCGCGGAACTGGCGCACGCAGGCCTCGATCGAGTCGATGTCCATGCCGTCGGACAGGATCACCAGCTTGCTCTGCGGATCGACGCCGCGTTCGCGCCACCAGGTCAGCAGCTCTTCGGTCGCGATGGCCGGCGGCTTGGAATCCGGGCGGGCGCCGGTCCAGTCGGCGACCCACGACGGCGCGTCGCGTAGGAACGCCGTCGTACCGAAGGCGTCGGGCAGGAAGACGAGCAGGCGGCCGCCGTAGAAGCGCTGCCAATCTTCGAGCACCCGGAACGGCGCGGCGCGCAGCGCCTCGTCGGTCTCGGCGAGCGCGGCATAGACCATCGGCAGTTCATGCGCGTTGGTGCCGACCGCCTCGAGGCCGAGATCCATCGCCATCTTGACGTTGGAGGTGCCGACGAAATCCGGGCTCAGCGTGTCGGCCAGGGCCTCGATGCACCAGCGCTGCCACAGGAAGCCGTGGCGGCGGCGGGTGCCGAAGTCGCTGATCTTGAGCGGGCCCTCGGCGCGCAGCACGCGCAGGCGCTCGATCTTCTCCCACAGCCGCGCCTTGGCGCGCGCGTAGAGCACGTCGAGCTCGAAGCGCGACATGCCGCGCATGGCGCCGCGCGACTTCAGCTCGTTGAGGATCGACAGCGCCGGAATCTCCCACATGGTCGTGTGGGTCCACGGGCCGGGGAAGGTCAGCCGCCAGCCTGTGCCGTCGCGGACGATCTCGTATTCGGGCAATTGGAAATCGGCGAGCCAGGCGACGAAGTCCGGAGCGAAGATCTGCTTGGTGCCGTAGAAACTGTTGCCGGCGAGCCAGATCAGCTCGCGCGTGTCGAAACGTATCGAACGAGCATGGTCGAGCTGCTCGCGCAGCTCCTGCTCGTCGATCAGCGTGTCGAGCTTGACGCTGGTCGTGCGGTTGACGACCTCGAACGTCGTGTGCACCGAGCCGTGCAGCCGCCAGATCATCTGGAGCATCAACAGCTTGTAGAAATCGGTGTCGAGCAGCGACCGGACGATCGGATCGATCCGGAAGCTGTGATTGTAGACACGGGTCGCGATGTCGAGCGTCATGGCATTCCGAGCCTCGGGGCCGCACAGCCATACGATGTCCGGGTGCGACAAGGAAGCGCAGATCGCGCATGGCGCCCTGCGTCAGCGCTTCGAACCGGCTTCGAGTTCCGGCGCGGCCGGTGCTTCGGGGGCGGGGGCGCGAGACGCTGGGGCCAGGGCGGCCGCGGCGGCCGCGGGCTTGTCGACCTTGGCGGTGGGGGCGGCTGCGGCACGGCGACTGCGGAAACCGTCGCGCTTAGCCTCGGCGCTCGCATGCGGCGAGCGGGCGGTGATCTCCTTCAGCGCCTTGCGGAATTCGTCGCGCTTCTCGTGAATGGAAGCGATCACCGGGCCCATGGGGACGCCCAAGCCGACGAGCGCGGCCTCGGAGAGCTGCAGGCTCGCCTCGATCGTCTCGGGGACGGCATCGGTCGCGCCGCGTTCATAGAGGCGGCGGGCGTGGGCGTCGTCGCGGGCGCGGGCGACCACCACCATGTCCGGGCGCATGGCGCGCACGGTCTCCACGATCGTGTCGGCGACGTCGGCGGCGTTGATCGAGACGATCACGGCATCGGCCTCTTCGATGCCGCAGCTCTTCAGGAACACCGGATTGGTGGCGTCGCCGAAATAGACCGGCCGGCCCTTGCGGCGGCCGACCGTCACGGTGGTGGGGTCGCGCTCGATGACCAGATGCGGCACACGATGGGTGTCGAGCATGCCGGAGACGAGCTGACCGACCCGGCCATGGCCGACCACGATCGCGCGCACGCCGGGATTTTCCGGCGGCAGCACCAGGGTTTCCGGATCCGGCGGCACGAGCTTCTCGATGCCGCGGCCGACCCGGACGCCGATGCGGTCGAGGATCGGCACCGCCGCCATGGTCAGCGAGACGATCGCGAGCACGGTGGCGGCGACATCGGGCGGCACGAGCTTCAGCCCGACCGCCAGTCCGATCACGATGAAGGCGAATTCGCCGCCCGGGCCGATCAGCAACGCGGTCTTGATCGCATGCGACGGCGCCAGGCCGAAGACGCGGGCGCCGAGGCCGGTGACGACGCCCTTGATCAGCAACAGCACGAGCGCGCCGGAGAACACGGGCCAGGGATTGGCGAGCACGGCCGGAATGTCGACGCCCATGCCGACCGAGAAGAAGAACACGCCGAGCAGCAGGCCCTTGAACGGCTCGATGGTCGCCTCGATCGCGCGGCGATATTCGGTCTCGGCCAGCAGGAGGCCGGCGACGAAGGCGCCGAGCGCCATCGACAGGCCGGCGACCGCGGTTGCGACGCCCGTGCCGATCACGACCAGCAGGGTCGCGGCCATGAACAGCTCGACGTTGTCGGTGTCGGCGACGATCCGGAACAGCGGCCGGAGCAGCAGCCGGCCGCTGACCGTGATCGCGGCGATCGCGCCGATGCCCTTGAGCAGCGCCAGGCCGAGGCCGGCGAAGACCGAAGCCTCGCTGCCGCCGTGGCCGAGCGTCTCGACCAGGAACAGGATCGGCACGACCGCGAGATCCTGGAACAGCAGGATCGCGAAAGTCGCGCGGCCGGTGATCGAGGTGAGGCGCTTCTGTTCGGCCAGCACCTCGACGACGATCGCGGTCGAGGACAGGGACAGGCAGGCACCGACCACCAGGGCGGCCGAGGGTTCGAGCCCGGTCCAGGTCGCGACCACGCCGATCAGCAGCGCCGACAAGAGCACCTGGAAGGCGCCGAGCCCGAACACGAGCCGGCGCATGATGGCGAGACGACCGAGCGAGAGTTCGAGACCGATCACGAACAACAGGAACACCACGCCGAAATCGGCGATGCCGGCGATCTCGTCGCGGTTTTCGATGGTGATCCAGTGCAGCCAGCGTCGGCCGCTCTCGAAAGCGCCGAGACCGTGCGGACCGAGCACCGCGCCGGCGGCGAGGAAGCCGAGCACCGGGCTGATCTTGAGGCGGTGCATCAACGGCACGATCACGCCGGCCGTGCCGAGCACGAGCAGCGTGTCCTTCATCGCCGTCAGGTCGATCGCCCCCGCCATCCGCCGCCCCGATTTGTGTGATTCGAATCGAGCATGCAGGGGCGGGGCAGGCGGGACAAGCGCGGATTCGCGCCGCAGGGACGGCGCGCTGCCGCACATTGTGATGCGTGGCAGATAGAGGTGCTGCCGGGTGGGGGCCGCACGAAAAAAGAGGACCCTCGACGGGGTCCTCTCAAGGTCTTTGCGGGGGAATAAATCCGTCCGGTCCTGGACGTGCGCTAACATGCCGGGTTCACGGCCCCGCGAACACCCCCGGAATTCCAGGGGTGAACCAGTGACCGGCCCGCGCGATCAGCGACCGCGCTTCAGGTCCGGGTGCACGGTCTTGCCGATCAGCGCATGGCTGCGGCCGATCACGTGCTCGGTGGTGCCGACGATCAGCGGGTCCGGACCGGTGACGATGCCGCGATCCTTCGAGGGATAGGGCAGGCTCGACAGGAAGTGCTGCATGCAGTTCAGCCGCGCGCGCATCTTGTCGTCCGATTTCACGATGGTCCAGGGTGCGTCGGCGGTGTCGGTGTAGAAGAACATCGCCTCCTTAGCTTCCGTATAGTCGTCCCACTTGTCGAGCGAGGCACGGTCGATCGGCGACAGCTTCCACTGTTTCAGCGGATCGGTCTCGCGCGACATGAAGCGGCGACGCTGCTCGTCACGGCTGACCGAGAACCAGTACTTGAACAGCCGGATGCCGGAGCGGGCCAGCATGCGCTCGAACTCGGGCGCCTGGCGCATGAACTCCAGATATTCGTTGGCCGAGCAGAAGCCCATCACGCGTTCGACGCCGGCGCGGTTGTACCAGGAGCGGTCGAACATCACGATCTCGCCGGCGGCCGGCAGATGGGCGATGTAGCGCTGGAAATACCACTGGGTCTTCTCGCGCTCGGTCGGCTTCTGCAGCGCGACGACGCGGGCGGTGCGCGGGTTCAGATGTTCGGTGAAGCGCTTGATCGTGCCGCCCTTGCCGGCGGCGTCGCGGCCCTCGAACAGCATGACGATGCGTTCGCCGGTCTCCTCCACCCAGTGCTGCAGCTTCAGCAGTTCGCGCTGGAGCTCGAGCTTGTGGGCCTCGTAGGCCTTCTCGCGCATCTTCGAGCGGTAGGGATATTCGCCGCTCTCGAACACATGCGCGATCGCCGCCGGATCGTGGCGCATCTCGGCGAGCGTATGGCGCTGTTCGGCGCCGGAGCGGGCGCGCTTCGCCTTGGGCAGGGCGGGCGCGGCGGGCGCCGTCGGCGCAGGCGCCTGGGTTGAAGCTGGGGCGGCAGCGGCCGGCGCGGCCTCGATCAGCGTAACAGGGCGGGCATCGGCGGCGGAAACGTCGGAAACGTGAGCGGTCATCGAAACGGTCACCTGATCGTTGTCTCGGCGACGATCCGGCGCGAGGTGCGCCGGATCTGATGCCGCTACGATACGCTCGTACGGTTCAGCAATCGTTTCGACGGCTCAGTATTCGCGTCTCTGCGTATTCCTCCGACCGATGGACCGTGAGAATCACCGGAAGACGACGGTCCGGTTCTTGTTGATCAGGACGCGATCTTCGAGATGGAACTTCACACCGCGCGCCAGCACGCGCGCCTCGATGCCGCGGCCGATGGCGACGAATTCGTCGATGGTCATGGCATGATCGACCCGCTCGGTCTCCTGCTCGATGATCGGGCCTTCGTCGAGATCGGTGGTGACGTAATGGGCGGTGGCGCCGATCAGTTTCACGCCGCGCTCATGGGCGCGCGAATAGGGATTGGCGCCCTTGAAGCTCGGCAGGAACGAGTGGTGGATGTTGATGCAGCGGCCGGAGAGCTTGGCCGACAGGCCGTCCGACAGCACCTGCATGTAGCGGGCGAGGATGCCGAGCTCGACCTTCTCGTCCTTGAAGATCTGGAACAGCTCGGTCTCGCGCTCGAGCTTGGTCTCCTTGGTGACCGGCAGGTAGTGGAACGGCAGGCCGGCCTGCACCGCGTGGCTCTCGTGGTCGCGGTGGTTGGAGACGATCGAGGTGACGTCCATCGGCAGCTGGCCGGTCTTCCAGCGGTAGAGCAGGTCGACCAGGCAGTGGTCCATCTTGGAGACCAGGATCATCACGCGCTGCTTGCGACGCACGTCGCGCACCCGCCAGGCCATGCCGAAGCGTTCGGCGACCGGCGTAAAAATGTCGCGGAAGCGGTCTTCGTCGAGCCCGGCCGGGCCCTTGAAGGCGACGCGCATGAAATGCGTGCCGCTATCCGGATCGCCGTACTGGGCACTTTCGGTAATGTTGCCGCCGTGATCGGCGATCGTGGCGGCGACGGCGGCGACGATGCCCACGGTGTCGGGGCAGGCGAGGGTGAGAACGAGCGAGTTCGGATAGGTCATTGACGGGACTTCCGCTCCGGCGATGCGTGATGACTTCCTATCGCATTGCGGTAGATCGCGGAACCGCCTGAATCCGACCTTTGCTCGTGTCTGCCGGCCGTCTGGCGCAGGGCTCGCGAGGTATGAGTTTTTCCTATGCCTGATCGCCGCGGGCGGTGATCTGTGTCGACCGTGATGGCGACGCGACGTCGCGGGACGTCGCGTCGCGGCCGACCAAGCGTCGCATGGACAAGGCTTTTTTCACGGTGTCACCTCCTGTGCACACGAGGACGGCCGCTATGATGCGTCGCGTCCGGAACAGAGATTCTTCAGGGGGAGAGAACCGCACCATGCAGAGCGACATCGAAATCGCCCGGAGCGTGACGCCGAAGCCGATCGCGTCCATCGCCGCCAAGCTCGGCATCCCGGGCGAGGCTCTGCACCCCTATGGCAAGGCCATCGCCAAGATCGACCACAGCTTCATCGACGCGGCGCGGGGGCGGGCGCGCGGCAAGCTGATCCTGGTCACCGCGATCAACCCGACGCCGGCCGGCGAGGGCAAGACCACGACCACGGTCGGCCTCGGCGACGGCCTCTCCCGGATCGGCAAGAAGACCGCCATCGCGCTGCGCGAGCCGTCGCTCGGCCCCTGCTTCGGCGTCAAGGGCGGCGCGGCCGGCGGCGGCTGGGCGCAGGTGATCCCAATGGAGGCGATCAATCTCCATTTCACCGGCGACTTCCACGCCATCACCTCGGCGCACAACTTGCTCGCCGCGATGATCGACAACCACATCTACTGGGGCAATCAGCCGGCGATCGACAGCCGCAAGGTCTCCTGGCGCCGCGTGCTCGACATGAACGACCGCGCGCTGCGCTCGGTCGTCTCGTCGCTCGGCGGCTCGGCCAACGGTTTTCCGCGCGAGGACGGCTTCGACATCACGGTCGCGTCGGAAGTGATGGCGGTGTTCTGCCTGTCGCGCGACCTCGCGGATCTGGAAGCGCGGCTGTCGCGCATGGTGGTGGCCGAGAGCCGCGACAAGGCGGCGGTCACCGCCGGCGACGTCAAGGCCGCGGCCGCCATGACCGTGCTGCTCAAGGACGCGCTGCAGCCGAACCTCGTGCAGACGCTGGAAGGCACCCCGGCCTTCGTCCATGGCGGTCCCTTCGCCAACATCGCTCACGGCTGCAATTCGGTGATCGCGACCGAGACCGCGCTGCGGCTCGCCGACTATGTCGTCACCGAAGCCGGCTTCGGCGCCGATCTCGGCGCGGAGAAGTTCTTCGACATCAAGTGCCGCAAGGCGGGTCTCGAGCCGGACGCGGCGGTGATCGTGGCGACGGTGCGCGCGCTCAAGATGCACGGCGGCGTCAAGAAGGAGGACCTCGGCAAGGAGAACCTCGAGGCGCTCGAGAAGGGCTTCGCCAACCTTGCCCGCCATGTCGAGAACGTGGCCAAGTTCGGCGTGCCGGTGATCGTCGGCATCAACCGCTTCGTCACCGACACCGACGCCGAAATGAAGCTGCTGGTCGACGCCTGCCGCGACCGGCTCGGCGTCCAGGCGATCGTCTGCACGCACTGGGCCGACGGCTCGGCCGGTGCCGAGACGCTGGCGCGCGCGGTGGTCGACATGATCGAGGCGCCGCGGCCTGCGCCCTTCGCGCCGATCTATCCGGACGAGATGCCGCTGCTTCAGAAGGTCGAGACCATCGCCCGCGAGATCTACCGGGCCGGCGCGGTCGCGGCCGACGGCAAGATCGTCAAGCGGTTCAAGGATCTGGAAGCGCAAGGCTTCGGCCGCTTCCCGATCTGCATCGCCAAGACGCAGTCGTCGTTCTCGGCCGATCCTGACGTCAAGGGCGCGCCGACCGGCCACACGCTGCCGATCCGCGAGGTGCGGCTCTCGGCCGGTGCGGAGTTCCTGGTCGTGATCTGCGGGGACATCATGACCATGCCGGGCCTGCCCAAGATCCCGGCCGCCGAGCACATCCGGCTCGGCGCCGACGGGCTGATCGAAGGCCTGAGCTGAGGCTTGCGAACAGGGCGGTGCGGCGTCCGGAGTGGGACGCCACGCGCCGTGTCCCGACGGCCGGTCAGCGCGAGAGGCCGAAGGCGCGCAGCGTCTCGGCCGGCACGATCGGTGCGGCGCTCTCGATCAGGAAGCGCTCGAGCCGCCGGTCAGGGTCGCGGTAGACCCGGCCGTCGCGCTCGACCAGATCGCCGAACACCCGCAGGGCCGCTTCCGGCAAGCCGGGGCAGTCCATCGCCACGACGAAGCCCCGATAGCCGAGCCCCGGCGCCGCGATGGCCGCGCCGGGGGCGGGGACCAGACCGGCAAAGGCCTGGACGAAGGCGTCGGCGCGCGCGCACGGGATCTGCCAGCGCGGGTTCGGAGCCCCGGAAAACAGGTCGATTACGACCGCCAACGCCATGGGTGCGAGATCGCCTTTCACCATCGGCTTTCACCGGATGCGGACCGTCCGCTTGGTGATCATGAAGCTGCAGAATGCCGTATAGGGCCCGCGGTTCGCCGTGCGCGGATCGGTGATCGCGTGGCCGGCATTGTCGGTGTTGCGCACCGGCGTGGAGCCCGGCTTGTGCGACCAGCAGCCGACATTGTCCTGCCGATACCAATGGAAGTCCATGCCCGGCGCCACGACCAGGGCGACGAACCAGCCCTTGCCGGCGGCGAGATGGCTGGAGAAGTTCGGCGTCGGGGCGAGGCCGTCCGACTGGGCGGCCGGCTGGACGCTCGCGCAGGTGAGCTGGGTGTACTGGTGGCCGGTGGCGCGGCCCGGCTGCGCGAAGGTGTTGGTCACCTGATTGTTGGCGTAGTTGTAGCAGTTGTTGTTCTGCAGCGTGGTCGGATTGTTGTTCCAGAAGCCGGGATTGTAGGCCGGCGCGTCGGCCGCCGTGCAGGGCGGACAGGCGAGGCGCGGGGCCGTCGCGGCCATGACTAGCGGCGGCTGGCCGATGCTGGAGCCGACATGCTGCCGGACCAGGTCTTCCAGATGGGTGCCGGCGGTCTTGAGCAGGTAGTGCTCGACCTCCTCGTCGCCGAAGACGTGATGGCCGAACTCCTTGGTCGCCTCGGCCTCGAAGCGCGCCGAGCGGCTTGCCGCTGTCGTCGATCACGGGCGTCAGCGTGAAGCCGCGATAGCCGAGGACCGGCGGCGGGGCCGCGGCGAAGGCGCGCGCCCGCGCCTTGGCGAAGTGCTGCAATTCGGAAACCTGATCGGAATCGATGATCCAGCGCGGGTTCGGGCGGCCGGAGAACACATCGAGTGTGACGACGTAGGCCATTGGAAACCTCCCTCACACAACCATTTAAAGGTGTGTGTAAGAGGTATGTATCTTCTGATTGTTTCAGTGGCATTACAGGGCCGCGCTGCGCGCCGCACCAAGACCGAATCCGAAATGCGAGAGGCGAGAAGCGTTTGACGCGCGTCGGCGGCTCGTTATTCTCCGGTCATGTCCATGAAGAGACGCGACGAACGCGTCCGCCCGGATCCTGGAGGAAACCACCCATGCGTCTCGTCCCCGCGCTCGTCGCGTCCGCCTGTCTCGCTCTCGCCGCGGTCCCCGCGAAGGCCGATCAGTTCATCAACGTGCTGACCGGCGGCACCAGCGGGGTCTACTACCCGCTCGGCGTCGCGCTCAGCCAGATCTACGGCGAGAAGATCGCCGGCGTGAAGACGCAGGTGCAGGCCACCAAGGCGTCGGTCGAGAACCTCAACCTCCTGCAACAAGGCCGCGGCGAGATCGCCTTCACGCTCGGCGACGCGCTGCGCGACGCCTGGGACGGCAACACCGAGGCGGGCTTCAAGGGCAAGCTCGACAAGCTGCGCGGCATCGGCGCCGTCTATCCGAACTACATCCAGATCGTCGCGCTGAAGGACTCGGGCGTGAAGACGCTCGCCGACCTCAAGGGCAAGAGCCTGTCGGTCGGCGCGCCGAAGTCCGGCACCGAGCTCAACGCCCGCGCCATCCTCGCCGCGGCGGGGCTGAAATACGCCGATCTCGGCAAGACCGAGTATCTGCCCTTCGCTGAGTCGGTCGATCTGATGAAGAACCGCCAGCTCGACGCGACGCTGCAGTCGGCCGGTCTCGGCGTCGCCTCGATCCGCGACCTGTCGACCTCGGTCGACGTCACGGTGGTGGCGGTCGACAAGGCGACGGTCGACAAGATCGGCGCGCCCTATCTCGCGGTGGTGATCCCGGCCAATACCTACCAGGGCCAGACCGCCGACGTGCCGACCGCGGCGGTCGGCAACTTCCTGGTCACCCACGCCGGCGTGCCGGACGAGGTCGTCTACCAGATGACCAAGCTCACCTATGAAAACCTCGACCGGCTCGCCAACGCCCATGCGGCGGCGAAGGGCATCAAGGTCGAGGATGCGATCAAGGGCATGCCGCTGCCGCTGCATCCCGGCGCGGAGAAGTATTTCCGCGAGAAGGGCCTGATCAAGTAAACGGCGGCTCGATCCGCCCGCCGCGCCGGCGTGCTCCGGCGCGGCCTTTCGACCTGGACGACTGCCGGCGTTCGCTCCGGCTGATCTCGACAGCAGCCCTATCCCCGATCGGCCCGGGCGCCGCCCCGGCGAGCGAGAGCCGCATGACCGCCACCAGCCCCGCCGCAGAGATCGACAATCCCGCTCTCGAAACATTCGAACACGGTTTCCCGCCCGGCTTCGGCTCAAAGTTCGCCGGCCTCGCGGCCTTCGCGATCGCGCTCGCCTTCTCGGTGTTCCAGCTCGTGGTCTCAGCCTGGCCGGCGCTGCCGAGCCAGTCGGTGCGCGGCATCCATGTCGGCTTCCTGTTGCTCCTGACCTTCGGCCTCGTCGCGAATTTCCGCGCCAAGACCGCGCTGGGCCTTGTGATCGGCTGGGCGCTCGGTCTCCTCGGTTTCGCGGTCGGGCTCTATCAATGGGTCTATCATGATGCGCTGATCCTGCGCGCCGGCGATCTCGAACGGCAGGATCTCGTGGTCGGCGTGCTCCTGATCGTGCTGGTGTTCGAAGCGTGCCGGCGCATCATGGGACCGTCGCTGCCGATCATGTGCGGCGTCTGCCTCGCCTATGCGCTGTTCGGCCAGTATCTGCCGGGTCCGCTCGGCCACCGCGGCTACGGGCTCGATCAGGTGATCGAGCAGATGTCGTTCGGCACCGAGGGCATCTACGGCGTGCCGATCTACGTCTCGGCGACCTACATCTTCCTGTTCATCCTGTTCGGCGCCTTCCTCGAGCGCGCCGGCATGATCCACCTGTTCACCGACGTGTCGCTCGGCCTGTTCGGCCGCTCGCGCGGCGGGCCGGCCAAGGTCGCGGTGTTCTCATCCGGCCTGATGGGGACGATCTCGGGCTCGGGCGTCGCCAATGTCGTGACCGTCGGCCAGTTCACCATCCCCCTGATGATCCGCTTCGGCTACCGGCGCGCCTTTGCTGCCGGCGTCGAGGCGACGGCCTCGATGGGCGGGCAGATCATGCCGCCGGTGATGGGCGCGGCCGCCTTCATCATGGCCGAGACGCTCGGCGTCGCCTATTCGGAGATCGTCAAGGCGGCCGCGCTGCCGGCCGTGCTCTATTTCGCCTCGGCCTACTGGATGGTGCATCTGGAGGCCGGCAAGCATGGCCTGCGCGGCATGGCCGAGGTGCCGAGCGCGCTCGCCGCGCTCACCAAGGGCTGGTATCTGGTGCTGCCGCTCGGCGTGCTGGTCTGGCTGCTGTTCGCCGGCTACACGCCGCTGTTCGCCGGCACGATCGGCCTGGCGCTGACCGCGATCCTGATCCTCGGCGCCAGCGCGGCGCTGGAAATGCCCGAAGGCGTCACGCGCACGATCTTCTGGGTCGTGCTCGGCATCGCCAGCGCGGCGTTCTTCCGCTATGGGCTATGGGCCGTCATCGCCGTCGTTGCGGCGCTGATCCTGCTCAATTTCCGGGCCGGCAGCGGCCGGGAGACGCTCAGGCTCTGCCGCGACAGTCTGGCGGATGCGGCCAAGACCGCGCTCGCGGTCGGCATCGCCTGCGCCATCGTCGGCACGATCATCGGCACCTTCACGCTGACCGGCGTCGGCTCGACCTTCGGCACCTGGGTGGTCGGCATCGGCCAGCAGAGCCTGTTCCTGTCGCTGGTGCTGACCATGATCCTGTCGGTGATCCTCGGCACCGGCATTCCGACGATCCCGACCTACATCATCGTCGCCTCGCTCGCGGCGCCCGCGCTCGCCAAGCTCGGGGTGCCGCTGATCGTCAGCCACATGTTCGCGTTCTACTTCGGCATCATGGCGGATCTCTCGCCGCCGGTGGCGTTGGCCGCGCTCGCCGCCGCGCCGATCGCGCGCGAAAACCCGGACAAGATCGGCTGGGAGGCGATGCGCATCGCCGCGGCCGGTTATGTCATCCCCTTCGCGGGCGTCTATGCGCCGGCGCTGATGCTGCAGCCGGGCGACCCGTGGGCGGCTTCGGTCGGCTTCTACGGCGCGGTCGCGATCGCCTTCGTGAAATCGCTCGTCGCCATGGGCCTGTTCGGCGCCGCGCTGATCGGGTTCCTGTTCGGCCGGCTCTCCTGGCTCGAACGCGCGGCCTTCGCCGTCTCGGCGCTGTTCATCGTCGGCGAATTTCCGTGGAGCGATCTGATCGGCTTCGTGCTCGGGCTCGGCACGGTCGCTTGGCACCGTGCGACGCTGCGCAGCGCGGACGCGCGCCCCGCCGCCTGATACGGTCGAAACAACAAGAACAAGGGAGGAAGCCATGGCCGTGTGTTTCATCGGCGGTGCCAAGGTCGGCATCGTCGCGACGCAGCTGTTCAGCATCGGCTGGACGGTCGCCGATACCGGGGCGCACTGGCAGCGCGCCTACCAAGTCGCGCCGGGCGCGCTCGTCGTGCACGACCTGCGCGCCAAGGATCTGCCGAAGGGCGAGGACCCGCTGCCGGGCTACACGAAGGAAGGCGACTGGTATGTCTGGCATACGTCGCGCCGCGCCTTCCCGGTGATCTCGTTCGGCTCGGAAGGCGGCACGAAGAACTGGGAAATCTGCGCCGACGGCAAATGCCAGCCGCTCGCCGCCCTGACCGGCGCGCCGGAAGGGTCCGACATCAACGCCGTGCCGTGCAAAGCGGAGCCCGAGGGTGCCCCGGCTCCAGGAGCCGCTGCGCCTGCCGTGCCCGCACCCGCTGCCCCGAAGACGAACTGAACCGGGCTGGAGCCAAGCCCATGCCGATCTGCCTCGCGACCGCGACGAAGACCGTGCTGGTCGCGGCCGAGGTGGTGACGCTCGCCTGGACGCATTCGGTCGAAAGGTCGAATGGCGCGAGACCTGGGGTCTCGCGCCCGCCAGCGTTGCGGCGCCGGCCCGCCTGATGCCGGTCGAGGCGCGGGTGAAGGGCTCCGGCGCCGGCATGGAGCCGGGGCCGGATGCGCGGCCCGTCACCGACGCCGACGGGACATGGTGGGTCTGGCGGCCGGCGCTGCCTCCGCTTGGCGAGATCCGGCTCGCCCGCTCCGGCGCGACCGCCGACTGGTGGCTCTGCTCGCATCACGCCTGCCGGACGGCGGGCGAGATCCTGGGCGTCGAGGCGGGCACCGAGCCCGGCGCGGATGCGGTTTTGAAGCCGTGCGAGCGGGCGGAGTAGTGCGCCGTTCGGGCTCGGGCGGCGCGCTCACGCCTCGCCTTCGAACTCCATCTTCAGCGCCAGGGTCGCCAGCAGATCCTTGAGCGTCAGGAGACCGACCAGCCGGCCGTCCGCGACGACCAGCAGCCGGCTCTGGTTGGCGGTGCGCATGCGGTCGAGCGCGGCGACGGCATCGTCGCCGGGCGCCACGACCGCGTCTTCGGCGAGCGGCGTCATGATCTCCAACACCGAGGTGCGGGGCCATGCCTCGCGCTCGATCTTGTGCAGGTCGCCGACCGCCACGAGGCCGCGCGGGCGGCCGCCGCCATCGACAACCGGATAAGTGTCGTGACGGGTGCGGTAGACCACCGTTTCGACGAAGGTCTCAAGCGCCATGTCGATTGGCACCGTGACCGGGGCGGCGGTCATGAAGCGCTCGACCGGGCGGCCGGTCAGCATGCGCCGCGCCTCGAGGTCGAGCCGCGTGGTCGCCGCGGCCGAGCGGATGAAGAAGCCGATCAGCACGGTCCAGAGCCCGCCGCCGAGATTGCCGGTCAGGATCTGGAAGAAACCGAGGAACGCCACCGCCATGCCGAGCGCCATGCCGATCTGCGCGGCGATGCGCGTCGCGCGGGCGAGGTCGCCGGTGTAGCCCCAGACCGCCGCGCGCAGCACGCGGCCGCCGTCGAGCGGGAAGGCGGGCAGCAGGTTGAAGATACCGAGCACCAGATTGAGCATGGCCAGGTAGCGAACCACGATCGTGCCGGCGGCCTCCGGGGCCGGATGGACGAGCGCGACGAGGCCGCCGAGGATCGCGGCAAGGACGAGGCTCACCGCCGGGCCGGCGATCGCCATCAGGAACTCGGCCTTGGGGCTGGTCGGCTCGGCCTCCATCTCGGCCGCGCCGCCGAACATGTGCAGCGTGATGCCGCGCATCGGGATGCCATAGGCGCGGGCGACCAGCGAATGGGCGATTTCGTGCACGACGATCGAGGCGAAGATGCCGGCGACCGCGAGGATGCTCATGGCCCAGTAGGTCGCGCGCGGCAGGCCTTCGTGCACGGACGGGAAATAGCCCGCGGCGAGTGACCAGGCGAGCAGCAGGGCGATGAACACCCAGCTCGGGTTGACCTTGATCTCCAGACCGAAGACGCGGAACAGGGTGATGCTCGATCCGAACATGATGTTCTCCCGGCAGGGCCGCACCGGCCACCACGACCAGTTCTACCGAGCGTGAACTGTGCCGTCGCGATGGTAACACCCCTGTGGCGGATCGGTTCCCGCGCGCGAGCACGTATGTCGGTCCGTCGATGTGAGGGACGCGCGGGATCGTCCGCTCCAGTCAGCCCTAATCCGGTTCGCCTCTATTCCAGCCCGATCGCGTCGGTGAAGGCCGAGCGCGACATCGGCACGGCGCCGTTGGCGGTGATCAGCACCTGCTGCTCCAGCTTGACGCCTTCCTTGCCGCCGACCTCGCCCATGTAGCTCTCCACGCACACGACCATGTTCTCCTCGAACCGGCCGTCGAAGCCCCAGTCCTGCCAGTCGGCGACGTAGGCGACCGACGGGTATTCATCGACGAAGCCGACACCGTGGATCATCATCATGTAGCGGTTCGGCACGAAAGCCTCCGGCACGGGCCAGCAGCATTCGGAGAATTCGCGGAAGCTGAGGCCGGGCTTCAGGCGCTCGATATTGAACAGGACCTGTTCCTGCGCCAGCTCGTAGAGCTTCTTCTGTTCGGGCTTCGGCTTGGCGCCGGGGCAGACGTAGGAGCGGGAGATGTCGGCGAGATAGCCGAAGGGGCCGACCATGTCGGTGTCGAAGCCGACGATGTCACCGGCCTCGATGGTGCGGTTCGAACTTTCCTGGAACCAGGGATTGGTCCGTTCACCGGAGGCGAGCAGCCGGCATTCGATCCACTCGCCGTCATGGGCGATGTTGGTCTCGTGCAGGATCGACCAGAGCTGGTTCTCGGTGATGCCGGGGGCGAGCGTCGCGCGCATGCGGTCGACCGCGATGTCGCAGACATCCATCGACAGCTGCAGCGCCTTCAGCTCCTCCGGCGTCTTGATCATGCGCGCCTGTTCGATCGGCTCCTGCACGTCGAACAGTTTTATCCCACGCTCGACCAGTCGCTGCGCGCCCCAGGGCTCGCAGCGGTCGACGGCGAGACGGCGGTTCTTGCCGCCGTAGCGCTCGACCAGGCTCGCGACCTCCTCGGCCCAGACCAGCGCCTTCTCCGCCACACGCGGACCGCAGAGGAAATAGAACCACGGCGTCGCGTCGCGCGTCTCGTCGACGGTCGGACTGCCGGCGCTGACGTGTTTGGAGGATCCGAACTCGAACAGCACTACCGGACCCTCGGTCGCCACGAAGGCGTATCGGCCGGGCGCGTGCATGGTCCAGACCGCCATGTTGCGGGTGCCGGTGGCGTAGCGGATGTTCATCGGATCGGAGAGCAGCGCGCCGGCATAGTCGCGCTTCTTCAGTTCCGCGCGCAGCCGGGCGAGCCGGTCATGGCGCATGCGCGTCTCGTCGATCTCGGCGATGCGCGCCTTGATGTCGAGACCGAGCGGCGGGATGGTCACGCCGCCCTCGGCGGCCATGCGGCGCGCCGCGTCGGGATTGCCGACGGAGCGGGCCATGTCGAGGATGCGACTCATGCGACGCCTCCCATGAACCGGGGACGTTGCAGCCTCTCAGATCCGCGAAACTACCGATATCGCAAAGGCGACGGAACCGTCCGCTCCGCGACGTCAGCCGCAGGTCTGTGCCGGGCCGCTGAGGTCGAGACCGAGCTGCTCGGCCATGCGGGCGGTCGGGCCGGAAAGGTCGAGGCCCTGCGCGGCGATCCACGCATCATTGTAGTAGGTGGTCGCGTAGCGGGCGCCGCTGTCGCAGAGGAGGCTCACGATCGAGCCGGCCTCGCCGCGGGCGCGCATCTCGGCCATCAGCATCAGGATCGCGACGAAGTTGGTGCCGGTCGAGCCGCCGACGCGGCGGCCGAGCATGCGCGAGAGCAGGCGCGCGGCGGCGATCGAATCGGCATCGACGATCGCTTCGGCGCGGTCGATCAGGCCCGGCACGAAGGACGGTTCCACACGCGGCCGGCCGATGCCTTCGACGAGGCAGGGCGGCAGCCCCTCCGGCAGGCCGGTCGCGCCGTCGCGCAGGTGGCGATGGAACACCGAGGCGACCGGATCGGCGAGACAGAGTTTTGTTCCGTGCCGGCGATAGCGCAGGTAGCGGCCGATCGTGGCCGAGGTGCCGCCGGTGCCGGCGCCGACCACGATCCAGGCCGGCTCGGGGAAGCGCTCGTGGCGCATCTGGCCGAAGATCGACTCGGCGATGTTGTTGTTGCCGCGCCAGTCGGTCGCCCGCTCGGCATGGGTGAACTGGTCCATGAAATGGCCGCCGCGGGTCGCCGCGATCGCGGCCGCCGCCGCATAGATCTCGCGGGAATCGTCGACGAAATGGCACTCGCCGCCTTGGAACCGGATCGCCTCGATCTTCTCTTCGGCCGTGCGGCGCGGCATCACCGCGACGAAAGGCAGGCCGATCAGCCGGGCGAAATAGGCCTCGCTGACCGCGGTCGAGCCGCTCGAGGCCTCGACCACGGTCGAGCCCTCGCGGAGCCAGCCGTTGCAGAGGGCATAGAGGAACAGCGAGCGGGCCAGGCGATGCTTGAGGCTGCCGGTCGTGTGGGTCGACTCGTCCTTCAGATAGACGTCGATGTTCGGAAAGCCGCCGATCGGCAGCTTGATCAGATGCGTGTCGGCGGAGCGGGCGTAATCGGCCTCGATGGCGGCGACGGCCGCGTCCGACCAGGCGCGGGAGCAACGAATGACGGTCAAGGCGGGATCCCGTTCAGGCCGCGAGTGCGGCGATGGAGGCGTTGAGGCAGCCGATCTCCGGCGCGCGGCCACGCGCGACCGAGACCCAGCCGAAACGCGGCACCTCGGTCCAGCAGGCGCGATCGTTGTCGACCGGCTCGGAGACCACCACCGTGCCGGTGTCGCCGCGGCGCAGATAGAGCGACGGCGGCCGGTCGTCGGAGGACCAGCGGAAGGCATGTAGCGTGTCGCCATCGGCGACGCAGGCGGCGAAGCGCAGCGGCTCGTCGATGTGGGCCTCGGCCTGGATCGCGACGACGCGGCCGAGCGTGCGCGCGATCGCGCCGACCGGATCGCGCTTCGAGCCCGGCGCCGAGCGCGGCGAGGAAGATCGCCTCGCTGTCGGTCGTGCCGTGGCGGTGTTCGTAAAGCGCGTCCGGGATCAGCGCCTCGATGGCGCGGCGGATGCGATGGTGGCCGCCGACCTGGCCGTTGTGCATGAACAGATGCCGGCCGACCGCGAAGGGATGGCAGTTGGCGCGCGAGGTCGCCGTGCCGGTGGAGGCGCGGACGTGGGCGAAGAACAGATGCGAGCGCACCTGGGCGCAGATCGCGCGCAGGTTCTCGTCCGACCAGGCCGGGGTGATCTCGCGATAGCAGCCCGGGAACGGCCGCTCGCCGTACCAGCCGAGCCCGAAGCCGTCGGCATTGGTGACGGTCTTGGCCTCGTGCGCCTCGCGTGACTGATGGACCAGCGAATGGTCGGGCACGAGCACGAGGTCTTCGATCAGGATCGGATCGCCGGAATAGGCGAGGATGCGGCACATGGGACGGCGCTCCGTACGGCTCGCTGCGGCCGAGGTGCCGCTCTGGATTCATAATGCGCGTATGGATCTATATCAATGATGAATTTCTAATGATAGGAACAAAATGAGTATTTCATGCTGACAACATGACGATAATGACATTTTCATTCTAATTCCGAGGTGTCATTCCCGCTTCGGGATGATCCCTCCGTCACGTCTGACGTTTGACTCGTTCGTTGTTCGCGCGAATATTGCAGCTATTGGTCGTTCTGGAGGTCGCAATGTCTCCGGTCGTGCGAGCATTTTGCCTGACTTTGTTGCTGTTTTTAGGCTCGGCGTCCTGGCAGTTCGCTGCCGCCGCGACGCCCAGTCGATTGATCTCGGTTGCCGATGCTGGAACGGTCGGTTCGGACGCGCTGCCGGAGACCAATATCGCCGCGGCGGCCAAGCAGGCCGGACAGCCGGATCCCGGGGCGGCGAAGCCGCCACCCGCGGCCGATCTCGACCTCGAGCGGTTGAAATACGAGTACGATATCCAGGTGCGCAAGCTGACCTACGAGGCTTCGCAGGACAAATTCCGGCTCGCCAGCTATCTGACGATCCTGGTCGTCGTCTTCGGGATCGTGACCTTCCTGATCATTTGGGCATCGACGCGCGGCACGGCGAGTTCCGACCAGTTCCTGCGCTCGTCGATCATCATCCTGATCATCGTGTCGTCGCTGATCCTGATCGTCGCCGGCTATTCGAACGAGCAGATCGCGCCGGCCTTTGGGCTGTTCGGCACCATCGTCGGCTACATGCTCGGACGGCTGAACCAGTCGACCGACACCGGCGGCCGGGGTGGCGGCGATGCCGGCGCCGGCGCGGGTCAGGGCGGCGGACCGGGTGGTGGCTAAGCCGGCGGACCGGGCGATGGCGGTTCGGGCGGCAGCGCCGAGGCCGACCGGCAAGTCCGCGATCAGCTCAAGGGCAGCGACGCCGGAGGCGACAAGGTCAAGTGAGCCGCCGGCAGACCGGCCGTGGCTCCGGGAAGCGGGCGTGTCGATCCCGGCTCGGGCCGATACGGGGAGAGGAGGTCGAAATGATTTTGTCGACCATGCGATCGCGGCGGTTCGCGCGTCCGCTCGTCTCCCGGCGGCCTCGTGCCGACGTCGTGCTGCGAGCCGCGTCGATCCTGCTCGTGATCATGGAGCTCGGAGGGTTCGGAAGCCTCGGCGCTTCGGCGGCGCGCGGACAGGAGCTCCGCCTGCCCACCAACAACGGCGTCGGTCTCGACACCGGGCTCGGCGGGGCCGGCCGGATCAACAACCGCGTGATGATCCCGCGGATCACCGACATGGTGCCGCCATCGTCCCCTGCGTTCGACATCCCCGCGCCGCTGTCACCCACGCCATCACCCGGTGCGACGCGCGCGGTGGCTCCGCCTGCGGGCACCGCGGCGCAGGCGCCGCCGGTGCGGCGTCTGCTCGTCGATGCCGGCGCGGTCGGCATCGTCAACGCGACCGGCGTCGACCTCTACCTCGCGAGCCCCGACATCCAGGCCGGCACGATTGCTTTGAAGCCGGACGAGATCAAGGTCCTGCAACCGGTCAAGGCCGCACAGAACTACGTCGCCGAATACCGCTTCTCGGGCGAGACGGTTCAGTTGCTGCTCCGTCCCGGCGTCGCCAACACGGTCCGGCTGTCGGCGGATCGGCGCCGGCTCGAGGTCGTCCAGGCGCCGTGAACCGCCGCGCGGAGCCGTCCCGCCCGCCCTCTGTCACGCGCCCTCCGTCACGCCCTGTCCCGCCCACCATTGCCCGCGCCGGCTGCGCCCGCTACATAGGCTGCCGAGCGAGCCGGCCTCGGATGCCGGCCAGATTTTCCCGACAGCGGCGGCGGCGAGGCCTTCCATGGCGTCCTACGAGTACATCTATTACATGCATGGCCTGTCGAAGGCCTATCCGGGTGGGAAGAAGGTTCTCGACAACATCCACCTGCAGTTCTTCCCCGACGCCAAGATCGGCGTGCTCGGCGTCAACGGTTCGGGCAAGTCGACGCTCTTGAAGATCATGGCCGGGCTCGACAAGGAGTTCACCGGCGAAGCCTGGGTCGCCAAGGGCGCGACCGTCGGCTACCTGCAGCAGGAGCCGCCGCTCGATCCCTCGCTCGACGTGGTCGGCAACGTCATGCTCGGCGTCGCGCCGAAGAAGGCGCTGGTAGACCAGTACAATGAGATCTCGATGAAGCTCGCGGAGGATTATTCCGACGAGCTCATGGAGGAGATGACCAAGCTCCAGGACCAGATCGACGCCCAGGGCCTGTGGGATCTCGACAGCAAGGTCGAGATGGCCATGGACGCGCTGCGCTGCCCGGCGCCGGATGCCGACGTCACCAAGCTCTCGGGCGGCGAGCGCCGCCGCGTGGCGCTCTGCCAGCTGCTGCTCTCCGAGCCGAACCTGCTGCTGCTCGACGAGCCCACCAACCATCTCGACGCGGAATCGGTGGCGTGGCTCGAAAAGCACCTGCGCGCCTATCCGGGCGCCGTGCTGATCGTTACCCACGATCGCTACTTCCTCGACAATGTCACCAGCTGGATCCTCGAGCTCGATCGCGGCCGCGGCATTCCCTACGAGGGCAACTACTCGTCCTGGCTCGGCCAGAAGCAGAAGCGGCTCGAGCAGGAGGGCCGCGAGGACGAGGCGCGCCAGCGCACGCTCGCCCGCGAGCAGGAATGGATCTCCGCTTCGCCCAAGGCGCGTCAGGCCAAGTCGAAGGCGCGTATCCAGCGCTACGAGGATCTGGTCCGGCAGGCCGAGGAGAAGGTCGCCCAGTCGGCGCAGATCATCATTCCGGTCGCCGAGCGGCTCGGGCAGAACGTCATCGACTTCGAGGGCCTGTCGAAGTCGTTCGGCGATCGCCTGCTGATCGACGACCTGACCTTCAAGCTGCCGCCGGGCGGCATCGTCGGCGTGATCGGTCCGAACGGCGCCGGCAAGACCACGCTGTTCCGCATGATCACCGGCCAGGAAACGCCCGACGCCGGCACGATCACGGTCGGCGAGAGCGTCCGGCTCGGCTATGTCGACCAGTCGCGCGACGCGCTCGATCCGAACAAGACCGTCTGGGAGGAGATCTCCGGCGGCAACGACGTGATCTATCTCGGCAAGCGCGAGATGCACTCGCGCGCCTATTGCGGCGCCTTCAACTTCAAGGGCGGCGACCAGCAGAAGAAGGTCGGCATGCTCTCGGGTGGTGAGCGCAACCGCGTGCACCTCGCCAAGATGCTGAAGTCCGGCGCCAACGTGCTGCTGCTCGACGAACCGACCAACGATCTCGACGTCGAGACGCTGCGTGCGCTCGAAGAGGCGCTGGAGGATTTCGCCGGCTGCGCCGTCATCATCTCGCACGATCGCTGGTTCCTCGACCGCATCGCGACCCACATGCTCGCCTTCGAGGGCGACAGCCACGTCGAGTGGTTCGAGGGCAACTTCCAGGACTACGAGGCCGACAAGAAGCGTCGCCTCGGCCCGGACGCCGTCGAACCGCACCGGATCAAGTACAAGCCGCTGACGCGGTGAGCGGCGAGGCGGGGCGCTTCGGCGTCCCGGCTCCGATCATCCCATCGAGCGACGGCGCCGGCTTCCGGCGCCGTTTGCGTTTCCGGAGGCTCGGTATCGACCCGATCGTGATCGAGATGTGAACGGTCGAGCCTGCGGTCGGCGTGGACGCGGTTGCGGCCGGGTGCCAAGCTCGCGGGACGCCATTCACATTGGCTTGCCGCGTGCCGGTACGCCTCGGGAGAACGCCTGTGGCCGTTCGTCGCTTCGCCGTTGTTGCCGTCATGCTCGTGTCGCTCGCGGCCGCGACGGCCGCGCGCGCCCAGTCGATGCTGGATCAGGTCGATCTGACCTCGCCGGCCTTCACGCAGTCGGAGATGAGCCGTGACGAGATCGCCGCGGCGATCGCCGCAGCCCCGGATGGCGGGATCGTCGACCTCTCGGGCAGGAGCCTCAACGGGCTCGATCTCGCCGGTCTCGATCTGAGGCGGCTCAAGCTGCAATCGGCGCGGCTCAACCGGGCTCGACTCGTCGGCGCCGATCTCAGCGGCGTCGTGCTCGATCAGGCCTGGCTCCTCAATGCAGATCTCTCGGACGCGAAGCTCGTCGGTGCGAGCCTGTTCGGCACCCAGCTGATCGGCGCGCGGCTCGATCGCGCCGACCTGAGCGGCGCGCGGATCGCCGCCGACGCCACCCGGGCGAGCGCGCGCGGGGCGCGGTTCGACGCCGCCGACATGTCGGCCGACATGCGCAATCAGTCGATGGGCCTGATGCGGGGCGTCTTCATCAGCGCGGCGCTCGACGGCGCCTCGTTTCGCGGGGCGAACCTGTCGCGCTCGGTGTTCGATTTCGCCTCGCTGCGCGGGGCCGATCTCTCCGGAGCCAAGCTCGTGGCGGCCGAGCTGTCGGGTACGACCTGGGCCGGCGCGACCGTGGCCGGAACCGATTTCGCGCGCGCGGATCTGAACAGCGCCCGGCTCGGCGGCATGGTCGACCGCGACCGCGCGCTCAACCTCGACAAGGCGGTCAATCTCGATCGCGCCTTCACGGACTGACAGAAACGAGAGGGACCGGCTCGCGCCGGTCCCTCCCTTGAAAAGGTCCGATGAAAAGGTCTTGGCTGAATAGCCACCCGGTTCCTTGCCCCCGCACGAGACCGAGCGCTCTCTACGAGCTCTTGTCGCGCCGGTGATCCGGCGCCTTGTCCGACTGTCGCTGGCGGGACCAAGCTTTCGCGGCCCCCGCCCTGTTCGATGAGAGGAGACTAGGCGGCGGCCTTTGCCGGGTTATTGCGTCGGCGGCCCCCGAGTGTTTCGGCGGTGCAACGGAATAGGACGATCGTGTCAAAGGCTGACCCGGCGTCCCATCGGCTGCGACACGCGGACAGGCTGCGCCGTCCGGCCTGCAGCGCGTTCGCGTGATCGAGGTCGGGCAGAGGGACGAGAAAGGGAGAATCGGTGCGCGGTGCCGCGGCGGCTCAGTGGCCGCCGAGAACCTTTGTCACCACCTGTTCGCCGGCATCGACCGCGAGC
Organism: Ancalomicrobiaceae bacterium S20; assembly: GCA_040269895.1. Classification (NCBI taxonomy): domain Bacteria; kingdom Pseudomonadati; phylum Pseudomonadota; class Alphaproteobacteria; order Hyphomicrobiales; family Ancalomicrobiaceae; genus Methyloraptor; species Methyloraptor flagellatus. The sequence continues at coordinate 174,357 of CP158568.1, forward strand.
TTCACTTCGGCCGGCTCGAGCTTGAAGCGGGTCGGGATGCGGCCGAGCCGCTGGGCGGTGTCGGGGTCGAGATCCTCGAAAGCGACGCGCTCGACGCGGATGTTGACCGCGTTGCAGTTCCAGCCGTCGGCGGTGCCGCGGATGCGGGCGACCTCGTCGGGCGTCAGCGAGCAGCGCCAGGATCGGAGCCGTGTCTCCCACAGCTTCATCTGGAGCCTGAGCACCTCGAAGGAGTTGCGCACGGCGCTGTCGACCGCCGTGTCGGTGACGGCGTCGAGCAGTTCCTTCGCGTTCGGGCCCTCGAGGGTCTTGGTCCAGTCGCCCGAGATGGTGCGGCCGGCATCGACGACGACGAACAGGAACTTCTCGACCGTGATCGCGTCCTCGCGGGTCAGCGGCTTGAACGGCTCGGGCGCGGCGCCGAGCGCGACGTTGATGCCGGCGAGGCCCCAGTTGTCGGTCAGGCCGCCGTCGAGCAGCTTGACGAAGCCGATCTTCGAGGTGTTGCGGTACTGGGTCAGCGCATTGACGTAGGCGCGCACGTTCGGCGAGGCGTCGCGGTTCTTCGCTTCGCTCTCGAGGTAATCCGGCAGCGTGAAGCCGCACTTGTCGGCGTAGTTGCGGATCACCACGGGCGTGAACACGATCGGCACGGCGGCGGAGGCCGCGACCGCCTCGGCGATCGGATAGCGATCGAGGTCCGAGCAGATCGAGGCGAAGGTCAGCGGCTCGAAGATGAACGGCGTCTTGGAATAGATGTCGGAGGCGTTGATCCACACGACCGGGCGGCCCGGGCGGCGGAAGTCCTTGAAGGTCGCGGCGCCGAACAGGTTCTGCTGCAGCCAGGTCGGCAGGCCGGAACGGTCGTTCACGCCGCCGTCGAGCGCGCGCATGACGTTGCCGACCGAGTAGACCTGCGTGCGCAGCGCCTCCTCGGCGTCCCGATAGAGGAAGCGGCTCTCGAAATCGTCGAGCGCGGCGCGGCCGCGCAGGCCGAAATAGGCGGCGGTCACCGAGCCGCCCGAGACGCCGGAGACGAAGCGGACCTGATCGATCAGGTCGATGCGGCGCAGGCCCTTCAGCACGCCGAAGGAGAAGGCGGCCGCGCGGGTGCCGCCGCCGGAGAAGGCGAGGCCGACGATGGTGGTCCTGAGCGTGTCGTCGCCGCCGACCGTGTTCGCCGCCGTGATGCGCGGCAGCGCGGAGGGCTGGTTCACCGGCGTGTTGTCGATGCTCGCGCAGCCGGCGAGCGTCGTGGCGGCGAACGCGAACGCGGCGAACAGGCGGGCGAGGCGGAACGGCGGTCGGACGGTCATCGGCTCGGGCTGATCGTGCGGGCGCGCAGGGCGGATGGGCTGCATCCGCTCCGGCATGGCGGCCGGAGCCGCTGCGCGCGGCCTCGATTGCAGGGCGGACGGGCCGGGCCCGCCGGTGAAACGCGGCGCGGTGTCGTCGCGTGACGGCGTCGCGCCGGCCATAAACGATCGGATTGGGGCGCCGGGAAGGCGGGGCGGGCCAGATTTCTCCGACATAGGGCCGGATCGGCTTGGTTGTCCGAAGGCGATTGACCTCGCCTTAACGTTCTGACCCGCATAGTTCCGCCGTGGGAGTCTGCCGTTTCCGCACGTCGCCCGGATCGTCCGTCGTGTCGTCCGGAACCCATCGAGCCACGAGATGCGTCCAACAAACCTGTACGCAGCCGATCTCGCCCGTGTCGAGGCGCGTTTGAAGCCCGGGTCCCGCTTGGGAGCCGATCGCAGCGACGCGCTCACACGACAGCTCGCGCTTCTCTACGGTCTTGCCGCGCAGGATTGCACGGACGGCGACCGCAAGACCTTCGACATCGTGTTCACCCGTCTCGTCGACGAGGCGACCACCGATGCGCGCGTGTTCCTGGCCGACCGGCTCGCCGAGGAGACCAAACCGCTCAAGCTCTCGACGTTGAAGCTCGCGCGCGACACGCATATCGACGTGGCGCGGCCGCTCCTGTCCAAGTCGACCGTGCTTTCGGACGTCGACCTCGTCGAGATCGCGCGCCAGCGTGGCGTCGAGCATATGCGCGCCATCGCCGAACGCCCGGTGCTGTCGGTGCGCGTCACTGATCATCTGGTCCTGCGCGGCGACGACCATGTCCGGCGCAAGGTGGTCGAGAACCGCGGCGCGCAGATGTCGGACAAGAGCTTCACCCGGCTGTCGCTGCAGTCCCGCGAAGACCCGGAAGTCGAGGCGCTGCTGACCGAGCGGCCGGACCTGCCGGCTCTGGTCGCCAAGTTCCTGGTCGAATACGGCTCAGACGAAGCCAAGGCCAAGCTGCTGCCGCGGCTCGAAGCGGAGGCCGCGCGCCTCGGCCAGCCGAGCCCGCAGTCGGCGCAGGCCGCTTCCGAGACCTGGTTGAAGCCCTATGATTTCGATGCCGCCGCCGAGGCGGTTCCGGCGCTGATGGCGGCGACCGACGATCCCGAGGACCTGCTCGACAAGCTCGCCTCGGCCGACAAGTTCCCCGAGATGGTGCTCGCCTTCTCGGCGGTGTCCGGCCTGCCGGTCGATATCGTCAAGTTCGCGCTGGTGTCGCTCGATACCGCCTGGTTCGCCACCGCCGCGCGTGCCTTGTCGATGAAGCCGAAGACCGTGCTGAAGATGCTCGACGCCGGTCCGTGGCGCTACCGGCTCGACGCGCGGGCGCGGCAGGCGACCATGCGCGCGTTCCAGGCCGCCGATCCGAGCGAGGCCGCCGCGGTGCTCGGCAAGCAGCTCGACGATGCCATGGCTGCGGTCGCCTGAGACGTCGGTCAACACATGCCTGATGGCCGTGGTGCCGCTCGGCCGTCGTAGCCCTTGATCCGGCTGGCGGTTGCGCTATCCCGGAGCGCATGAAACTCGACATCCGCGAACTCGCCGCCGCCTTCCCCGACTTCCGCGTCGCCGTGCTTGTCGCCGAGGATCTCGCGATCCCGGCCGAGCGTCCGGACGCGCTCGACCGGCTGATCGCCGAGCGCGAGGCGGCGGCGCGGGTGCACTGGGGCGGCACGGAACTGTCGCAGATCCCCGGCGTCGCGGCCTGGCGGGCGGCCTACAAGGCCTTCGGCATCAAGAAGACCAGCTATCGCTCGTCGGTCGAGCGGATCATGAAGAACGCGCTCGCCGAACGGCCGCTGCCGCGCATCAACGGCTTTGTCGACGCCTATAACGCCGTGTCGCTGACCCATGTGTTCCCGGCCGGGGCCGACGATCTCGACAAGGTCGTCGGCGACATCGCGTTCCGCTATTCCCGCGAGGGCGACAGTTTCGTCGACATGGCGGGCGAGGGCGGCGAAGGCGAAGGGGATACGCCGGCCGGGCCGGTCGAGGATCCGCCGAAGCCGGGCGAGGTCGTGTTCGCCGATGCGACCCACGTGCTCTGCCGGCGTTGGAACTGGCGGCAGGACGCACGCACGCTGGTCTCGCCGGCGACCCGCCGCGCCGTGCTCACCATCCAGTCGAACGGCGCCGGCGATCTCGATGCCGCGGTCGCGGACGCCGCCGATCTGATCGGGCGGGTCTGCGGCGGCCGGATCTCGGTCGCCTTCGCCGATGCGGGGGCCGGGCTGATCGACCTGCCGGGTTGATCGGGGCTTCCGGTCTCGCTCGCCTTTTGCCGTCAGGCTGTCGGCGGATTGGTCATCGCCGCGACGCTCGGGCGCGCGGCGTGCTTGGCGAGGAAGGCGGTCAATGCGCCGGAGCGGGCGATGATCGCGCCGGACTCCGGCAACTTCGTCAGCGATTGCAGCATCGGAACGAGGTTGGCGTCGGCATAGGTGAAGCCGTCGCCGACCAGATGGCCGTTCTCGGCGACCGCGTCGGCGAGAATGCCGAGATGCCGCTCGACCTCCGGCAGGCTGGCATCGATGCGGGCGCGGTCGGGCGTGCCGTCCGGGGTGCCCGGCATCACATAGCCGAGCGCGTAGCGACGGATCAGCACCGGGTCGATCGTGGTGTTGACCAGACTGACCCATTGCTCGACGCGGGCGGCGGCGACCGGATCCTCCGGGATCAGCTTCGGTCCCGGAAACACGCGATCGAGATAGCCGACGATGGCGCGGGACTCGACGATCACCAGATCGCCATGGCGCAGCACCGGCACTTTGCCGAACGGGTGCAGCCGCTCGACCACCGGCGCATGCAGCGGCACCGGAACCAGTTCGTAGTCGATCCCCTTCTCGATCGCGACGATGCAGCAGACCCGCACATAGGTCGATCGCGGGGTGCCGAGGATCTGGACCCGGTGCATGGCTCTGTCTCCTGCTGTGGTCGCCCGAAGCGGCGGTGGTCGGGCGGCACCGTAGCCTCCGACGTCACGCGCCGCCATCGACAACGAGGCCTGCCAGCGCATGGCGTTCGCGCGGCACCGCGGGTTGACCGACCGCAGATGGCCCGAATTGCGGGTCTCGGAGCGCGCTGTCGGGATGGTGCGCGACGGGCGCGGGAACGCGAGCGTCGAATTCGCGACAGGCGCTCTTGAAACGACATAAAGATATCTTTATACCGTTCTTCATGAGCTATCTGTCGCCCGTCGCCGCCCCCGATCCCGAAGAGCGCCTCAGCGCCGATGCGCTGGTCGAGGTGCTGCGCGCCGCCGCCGAACCGACGCGGTTCCGCATCCTCGCGCTGCTCGAGCGCGGCGACCTGACCGTGAAGGACCTGACCGAGATCCTCGGCCAGAGCCAGCCGCGCATCTCGCGTCACCTGAAGCTCCTGGCCGAGGCCGGGCTGATCGAACGTTTCCCGGAAGGGTCGTGGGTCTACTATCGCCTGGCCGACAGCGTGCCGGCGGTGACGCTGACCACCGTGTTCCGCTCGCTGGTCGACGGCCGCGACATCGGGCTCGCCCGCGACCGCGAGCGGCTCGACCTCGTCAAGCGCGCCCACGCCGAGCGCGCGGCGGCCTATTTCGCGCGCAACGCCCACGCCTGGGACGCGATCCGGTCGCTGCAGGTCGAGGAGGCGGCGGTCGAGCGGGCGATCCTCGAGGCGGTCGGCACCATGCCGTTCGACGCCTATCTCGATCTCGGCACCGGCACCGGCCGGCTGATCGAGCTCATGGACGGCCGCTTCGCCCGCGCGCTCGGCATCGATCTCAGCCACGACATGCTGGCGATCGCCCGCACGCATCTCGACAAGGCCGGCATCGGCGGCGTGCAGATCCGACAGGGCGACATCTATGCCCTGCCGCTCGCGCGCGACAGCTTCGACGTCGTGACCATGCACCAGGTGCTGCATTACCTCGACGATCCGGGCAAGGCACTGCGCGAGGCCGCGCGGGTGCTGCGGCCGGGCGGGCGGCTCGTCGTCGTCGACTTCGCCCCGCACGGGCTCGAGGTGCTGCGCGACGAGCATGCGCACCGGCGCCTCGGTTTTTCGCATCAGGATGTCTCGAAGTTCATGGAGCAGGCCGGTCTCGAGGTCGTCTCGATCCGCGACCTGCCGTCGCCCGACCCCGACAAGCTCACCGTCACGCTCTGGCTCGCGCGCGATCCGCGCCTTGCGATCGCCGGACGCCGCATCGCCCAGGAGACCGTCGCATGATCGCCAAGGCCGCCGATTTCTCGAGTTCCCGGCTCGGCGTCTCGTTCGAGTTCTTCCCGCCGAAGACGGAGAAGATGGAGGAGACGCTGTGGGCCTGCATCGAGCGGCTGGCGCCGCTCGATCCGACCTTCGTCTCCGTCACCTACGGCGCGGGTGGTTCGACGCGCGAGCGCACGCACACGACGGTCGCCCGGCTCATCGGCGAGACCAACCTGAAGCCGGCCGCGCACCTGACCTGCGTCGACGCGACCCGCGAGCAGGTCGACGAGGTCGCGCGCGGTTATTGGGACGTCGGTGTCCGTCATGTCGTCGCCTTGCGCGGCGATCCGGCGGCCGGCGTCGGCGTGCGCTATCAGCCGAGCGAGGGCGGTTACGCCTCGACGCCGGACCTGATCCGTGGCCTCAAGGAGATCGGCGACTTCGAGATCACCGTCTCGGCCTATCCCGAGAAGCATCCGGAAAGCCCGGACATCGCCGCCGACATCCAGCTCCTGAAGCGCAAGGTCGAGGCGGGCGCGACGCGGGCGATCACCCAGTTCTTCTTCGACAACGACGGGTTCGACCGCTACGTCGACCGCGTCCGCGCCGCCGGTATCGAGATCCCGATCGTGCCCGGCCTGGTGCCCGTCCTGAACTTCGAGCAGACCGCGCGCTTCGCCGCCAAGACCGGTGCGACCGTGCCGCGCTGGCTCGCCGATCGCTTCGCCGGGCTCGAGGACGATCCGCAGACCCGCCAGCTCGTCGCCGCGGCCATCGCGGCCGAGCAGGCGTTCGATCTCCTGGATCGCGGCTACCGCGACTTCCACTTCTACACGATGAACCGCGCCGACCTCGTCTACGCTATCTGCCACCTGATGGGCGTTCGTCCGCGCAAGGACGCGGTCGTGGAGGCGGCGGCTTAACGCGCGCCGTCCCGGGTCCGGCCATCGACGGCGCGGCGTCCTGATCTAACGCTCCAGCCTCACCGAAGCCGCCCTCACCGAAGCCACCTTCGCCGAGCGACCCGCCACAGGGGGGGCGCGCCGCAAGTCTCACATCAGTCTCGGGGTTTCCCATGTCCGCCGAAACCGCCCGCTCAGCCACCCTCCGCCGTCTCGCGGCCGCCCGCATCCTCGTGCTCGACGGCGCGATGGGCACGATGATCCAGCGGCATTCGTTCGGCGAGGCCGACTATCGCGGCGCGCGCTTCGCCGACTGGCATCGCGACGTGAAGGGCAACAACGACCTGCTGACGCTGACGCAGCCCGACGCGATCCGCGCCATCCATGCCGCCTATCTCGAGGCCGGCGCGGACATCGTCGAGACCAACACCTTCTCATCGACCACGATCGCCCAGGCCGACTACGGCATGGAAGCGCTCGCCTACGAACTCAACTTCGAAGGCGCGAAGCTCGCACGCGAGGCCTGCGACGCGGCCGAGGCCCGCGACCGGTCGCGGCCGCGCTTCGTCGCCGGCGCCATCGGTCCGACCAACCGCACCGCCTCGATCTCGCCGGACGTCAACGATCCGGGCTACCGGGCCGTGAGCTTCGACGACCTGCGCACGGCTTACGCCGAGGCGACCCGCGGCCTCGTCGAGGGCGGTGCCGACATCATCCTGATCGAGACGATCTTCGACACGCTCAACGCCAAGGCGGCGGTGTTCGCGATCGAGGAAGTGTTCGCCGAACTGGGCGTGCGCCTGCCGGTGATGATCTCCGGCACGATCACGGACCTCTCCGGCCGCACGCTGTCCGGACAGACACCGACGGCGTTCTGGTATTCGCTGCGTCACGCCCGGCCGTTCTCGATCGGCCTCAACTGCGCGCTCGGCGCGAAGGAAATGCGCGCCCATATCGACGAGCTCGGCCGCGTCGCCGATACGCTCGTCTGCGCCTATCCCAACGCAGGGCTTCCCAACGAATTCGGCCTCTACGACGAGAGCCCGGAGGCGATGGCCGCGCTGGTCGGCGAGTTCGCGGCCTCGGGCCTCGTCAACATCGTCGGCGGCTGCTGCGGCACCACGCCGGACCATATCCGCGCCATCGCCGAAGCGGTCGCGCCGCACAAGCCGCGGACCGTGCCGGACGTGCCGCCGCGCATGCGCCTGTCGGGGCTCGAACCCTTCACGCATGCGCCGGAGATCCCGTTCGTCAATGTCGGCGAGCGCACGAACGTCACCGGCTCGGCCAAGTTCCGCAAGCTGATCGCGGCCAACGACTATGCGGCGGCGCTCGACATCGCCAAGGGGCAGGTCGAGGCCGGCGCGACCGTCATCGACATCAACATGGACGAAGGCCTGCTCGACAGCGAGAAGGCCATGGTGACGTTCCTGAACCTCGTCGCCGCCGAACCGGACATCGCCAAGGTGCCGGTAATGATCGATTCATCGAAGTGGTCGGTGATCGAGGCGGGCCTCAAGTGCGTGCAGGGCAAGCCGATCGTCAATTCGATCTCGATGAAGGAGGGCGAAGCCGCCTTCGTCGAACAGGCCGAGAAGGCGCGCCGCTACGGCGCCGCGGTTGTGGTCATGGCCTTCGACGAGACCGGTCAGGCCGACACGCTGAAGCGCAAGATCGAGATCGCTGAACGTTCCTATCGGATCCTTGTCGATCGGGTCGGCTTCCCGCCCGAGGACATCGTGTTCGACCCGAACATTTTTGCCGTCGCGACCGGCATCGAGGAGCACGCGAACTACGGCGTCGACTTCATCGAGGCGACGCGCTGGATCCGCGCCAACCTGCCTCACGCCCACGTCTCCGGCGGCGTGTCGAACCTGTCGTTCGCGTTCCGTGGCAACGACCCCGTGCGCGAGGCGATGCACTCGGTGTTCCTCTATCACGCCATCAAGGCCGGCATGGACTTCGGCATCGTCAATGCCGGCCAGCTCGCGGTCTATGACGATCTGCCCGCCGACCTGCGCGATCTCGCCGAGGACGTGGTGCTGAACCGCCGCGCCGACGCGACCGAGCGGCTGCTCGAGGCCGCGCCGCGCTTCAAGGGCGACGGTGCGAAGGAGAAGGTCGTCGATCTCGCCTGGCGGTCGTGGCCGGTCGAGAAGCGGCTCGAGCATGCGCTGGTCGCCGGCATCACCGACTTCATCAACGAGGACACCGAGGAGGCGCGGCTCGCCTCGAAGCGGCCGCTCGATGTGATCGAGGGACCGCTGATGTCCGGCATGAACGTGGTCGGCGACCTGTTCGGTTCGGGCAAGATGTTCCTGCCGCAAGTGGTCAAGTCGGCGCGCGTCATGAAGCAGGCGGTCGCCTGGCTGATGCCGTACATGGAAGCTGAGAAGGCCGCATCGGGGGCGACCGGATCGTCCTCGGCCGGCAAGATCGTCATGGCGACGGTCAAGGGCGACGTGCACGACATCGGCAAGAACATCGTCGGCGTCGTGCTCCAGTGCAACAATTACGAGGTCGTCGACCTCGGCGTCATGGTGCCGGCGGCGAAGATCCTCGAGGTCGCGAAGGCCGAGAAGGCTGACGTGATCGGCCTGTCGGGCCTGATCACGCCCTCGCTCGACGAGATGTGTCATGTCGCGGCCGAGATGGAGCGCCAGGGTTTTGATCTGCCGCTGCTGATCGGCGGCGCGACCACTTCGCGCATCCACACCGCGGTGAAGATCCATCCGAACTACCAGGCCGGCCAGGCGGTCTACGTGACCGACGCCAGCCGCGCGGTCGGCGTGGTATCGAACCTGCTCGGCGAGAACCGCGCGGCGCATATCGCCGATATCCGCACCGAGTATGCCAAGATCCGCGAGCAACACGCACGCAGCCAGCAGGACAAGGAGCGCGTCGGCATCGCCCAGGCCCGCGCCAACCGGTTCGCGCCCGACTTCGCCGGCCACAAGCCGAAGAAGCCGTCGTTCATCGGCGTGCGGGCGATCTCGGATGTGCCGATCGCGACGCTGGTGCCCTACATCGACTGGACGCCGTTCTTCGCGACCTGGGAACTGATCGGCCGCTATCCCGCGATCCTGTCCGACGACAAGGTCGGCCCGGCCGCGACCGCGCTCTATCAGGACGCGCGCGCCATGCTCGACAAGATGGTCGCGGAGAAGTGGCTGACCGCCAATGGCGTGGTCGGCTTCTTCCCGGCGGCGAGCGTCGGCGACGACATCGTCCTCTATACCGACGAGACGCGCTCGACCGAGCGCACGCGGCTCCATACGCTGCGCCAGCAAATCGCCCGCTCGGCCGGCGCGCGCAAGAACGTCGCGCTCGCCGACTTCGTCGCGCCGCGCGAGACCGGCGTCGACGACTACGTCGGGATGTTCGCGGTCACGGCCGGCATTGGCGAGGAGGCGGTCGCCAACCGCTTCGCCAAGGCCAACGACGATTATTCGAAGATCCTGAGCCAGGCGCTCGCCGATCGCCTGGCGGAGGCCTTCGCCGAATATCTGCACGAGCGGGTGCGCAAGGAGCTCTGGGGCTATGCGGCCGACGAGAGCTTCGCGCCGGAGGATCTGATCGCCGAGCGCTATCGGGGCATCCGCCCGGCGCCCGGCTATCCGGCGCAGCCCGACCACACCGAGAAGGCAACGCTCTGGGACCTGCTCGACGTGGAGCGCCAGGCCGGCATCACGCTGACCGAGAGTTTTGCGATGTGGCCGGGTTCGGCCGTCTCGGGGCTCTACTTCGCCCATCCCGAGAGCCACTATTTCGGCGTCGGGCGGATCGAGCGCGATCAGGTCGAGGATTACGCCGCCCGCAAGGGCTGGGACATCGCGACCGCCGAGCGCTGGCTCGCGCCGATCCTGAACTACGAGCCGGCATCGTATCGCAAGGCCGCCGCGGAGTGAGGTGACGGCCGGGTGATGCGAGGGCCGGCTGATGCGAGGGCGGGGCCTTCGCGACCCGGTCAGATCAGCGTGTGGATCCAGGTGCCGAGGTCGGCGCGTTCGACCGGCACCGCGGCGAGGTCGACGATGCCCTCGCGCCGGGCCTCGACCGGCGTGACGCCGAAGCGGCGGCGGAAGGCGCGCGAGAAGTGCGACGCGTCGGTGAAGCCGCAGGCGGTCGCGATGTCGCCGATCCGGCGCACGTCGCCCGCGTCGCGCAGCGCCGCGCGCGCCCGGACCAGTCGCCGCTCCATCACATAGGCGGCGACGCCGCCGAACGGCTCGAACAGCCGATAGAGCGTCGAGCGCGAAATGCGCAGCGTGGCGGCCAGACGCTCGGCGTTCGGATCACCTGCGACGAGTTCCGCCTCGATCAGCCGGCGGGCGCGCAAGAGCAGGGAATCGTGCACCGGTTCCGCTGCGGCCTCCAGCGCATCCGCCGTCGGCGCCAGCGAGGCGCGCAACAGGGCGAGTGTCGCGTCGACCACATACCGGCTCGAGGACGCGCGCATGCTCGGCAGCCGGCGCATCAGCGAGACCAGATGGTCGGCGAACAGGCCGCCGACCACGGCGCCGGCATCGTCGTTCGCCATCGGCCCATGCGGCAGCGCGCGCGACGGCAGCATGTCCCGGGGCACGATCATCGTGATGTTGCTGGAGGCGGTCGACGTCGTCTCGATCTCGCGGGTGAGATCGAGACAGGCGACCTGTCCCTGCACCTCGACGGTTTGCCGGTCGAGTTCGCCGACATAGCCGCCCGACGTGTAGATCTGGATCATCACATGATCGAGCCCGTCGGCCCGGATGCGCCGGCGGCTGCGGGAGAACCGCGTCGCGTCGAACTCCGTCGCCCCGATCACCAGCTCGTCGAGGTGGAAGGCGCTCAGGCGGCACCGAAACGCGGCCTCGGGCGCGACCGGCGTCACATCGAAGATCGGCGCCACCATCTGCCGCCAGCTCTCGTAGCCGAGCTCCGGCGGCAGCAGACGGCTGTCGACTTGCAGGGAGGGGATCGGCGGATCGTCGGTCATGGCCTCGCGGGTCGTCGTTCAGGCTGAGATCGTCCTGATCCTGCGCGCCGTTCGTTTCGTTTCGGTGATGTCGTGCGTCAGCGATCGATCAGACAGCGAGCCGAAATGCCGAGGCCTTGTGCCGTCCAGGACAGCTAAGGCTCCTGATTCGCGCCAGTCCTATCTGGACTGCGCGTTCGGACCGCCAAACAGGGTTCCCAGTGCTTGTCGGGATCGCGTCGCCGGCGTCGCGCTGCTGAACCGGGCAGATCAACGATGCAGCGCTCCACAGATTTGTGCGTTTACGAGCATCGGCGAACCTCCCCTTTCGCAGGGGTTTGTACATTATTAACCATAAAATGACGACCATGCCGTAAAGTCAGATCTTCGGCGGGGAGCCTGGGACGCGGATCCCGAACTTGGGACGTGCGATCCATGCGTCCCGCGCCGAGCGCCTATACAAATTGTTGCCGAGGCAACGACCTGAATGTTGGGAGGGGGACTTTGCGGGGATCCTGTTTTGCCGTGGGCACGGTGAGCATTGCCATCGCTGGCGCGTTGGCTGGCGCGATCGCGCCGGCCGCGGCGCAGAGCGCTTCCTCCTGGAAGACGCCGGAGTATTTCAGCTCCAAGGCGCTCGACCAGATCAATGCCGCTGCGGCCTATGAACTCGGCTTCACCGGCAAGGGGCAGACACTCGGCATCCTCGACACCGGTCTCGATGCGCGCCATCCGGAGTATCAGGCGCCGGGCAAGTTCCTCGGCGGCTTCAACGGCCAGACCAACACGACCTACTCGCTCGGAACCCAGGGCGACGTCGATGTCGTGAAGGCCGGCGACTACGGCCATGGCACCTTCGTGGCCGGTGTCGCGGTCGCCGCGCGCGACGGGACCGGCATCCACGGCGCCGCCTTCGATGCCGGCTTCTACGCCGCGGGGCCTTTCGCGGCCACCGAGCAGGGCTGGGACTGGCTCGTTTCGAAGGGCGTGCCGATCATCAACTCGAGCATGGGCGTCGACGACTGCAGCCCGTCCAAGCCGCAGTCCGAATGGACGTCGAAGTGCAACATCACGGCCTATTCGGTCGCTGATGCTCAGAACAGCCAGGTCGCCGAAGTCGCCGCCGCCAAGCGCGCGCTGGCGGCCGGCGTGCTGATGGTGTTTCCGACCGGCAACGAATCGCAGCCGCATCCCGACTTCTGGGCCGGCCTTCCCTACCGGTTGCCCGAGGTGAAGAACGGCTGGCTGGCCGTCGGCTCGGTCGACGCCAACAACGTCATTTCGACCTTCTCCAACCGATGCGGCGTCGCCGCGCAGTGGTGTCTGGTCGCGCCGGGCGAGGACAATTCGACCGTGGTGCTCGGCCGCGGCGACGACGGCGGCAACTTCAAGACCGGCGAGGGTACGTCCTACGCCGCTCCGGTCGCGGCCGCGGTCGGCGTGCTCGTGAAGCAGGCCTATCCCTGGTACACGGCCTATGATCTCCAGCAGACGCTCTTGACGACCGCGACCGATCTCGGCGACCCCGGCATCGACGCGGTCTATGGCTGGGGTCTCATCAACGCCGGCAAGGCGGTCAGGGGCTACGGCCAGTTCGTCGACACGGTGACGCTCGACACCAAGGGCTTCACCTCGACCTTCTCGAACGACATCAACGGCAACGGCGGCCTGATCAAGACCGGCGCGGGCACGCTGATCATGACCGGCCGCAACACCTATGCCGGCGCGACCACGGTGCAGGGCGGCGCGCTGCAGATCGACGGCTCGATCACCTCGGCGGTGACCGTCGCCCAGGGCGGCACACTCGGCGGTTCGGGCACGGTCGGCTCGACCGTCGTCAACGGAACGATCGGGCTCGGTACGCCGAAGACGTTCAACGTCGCCGGCACGCTGAGCTTCGGCGCGGACGGCACCTATGTCGCTTCCGTGCAGGGTGCGAACGCCGACCGGATCAACGTGACGGGCGCGGCGACGCTCAACGGCACGCTGAGGATGGCCGCGCTCGGCGGCAATTACACGTTCAACACGCCTTACACGCTGATCGCGGCGGCCGGCGGCGTGAACGGCACCTTCGCCGCGCAGCAGAGCACGTTCGGCGCCGGCGTGAACACCAACGTGAGCTACACGGCGAGCAACGTCCTGCTGACGCTGAGCCCGCGTTCGCTGGCGAGCGTGGTCGCGACCGCGCCGTCGACGGGCGGTTCGACGGGCGGCGGTTCGACGAGCGGCAACACGGGCGGTTCGACCTCCGGCGGTTCGACCTCCGGCGGCTCGGGCACGACCACGCCGGCAGCGACGACGAGCAAGCCGCCGAGCGACGTGGTTGCGGTGGCCAAGGCGCTCGATCGGGCGGTCTCCGACGGCACCGACACCTCGCGCTACTTCGCGCTCTACAATCTCGATGCCGACGAGATCGACGAGGGCTTGAACCAGCTGACCGGCGAAGTGCATGCCGGCGCGATCCGGCTCGCCACCCAGGTCAGCGGCCAGTTCCTCGATGCGATGACCGATCCGTTCGCCTCGGGGCGCGCGACGGAGGCGTTCCTGGCCTTCGGCTACGCGCCGACGGCGCCGGTCTCGGAAGGCCGGCAGGCGATCGAACGCGCCGCCGCGCCGGCGAGCGCCAACTACCGGATCTGGGGCGGTCCCTACGGGTCGACCGGCCGGGTCGCCGGCAATGACGCGACCGGCGCTTCATCGGTGTCGGTGTCCTCGGGCGGGCTCGTCGCCGGCATCGACGTGCGGCTGGCGCCGAACTTCATCGCCGGCGTCGCGCTCGGCGGCGGCCGGGCCTGGACCAGCATGGGCGGCTCGCTCGGCTCGGCCAGCGCCGACGTGTTCCAGGTCGGCTCCTTCGTGACCGCGCAGGCCGGCGCGCTGACGCTGACGGGCGCGGCCGGCTATTCGAACCTCGGCATCTCGACGCGGCGGTCGATCCCGATCCTCGACGAGACCGGCATCACGGCGCGCTACACGGCGCATGTGTTCTCTGGCCGGGTCGAAGGCCGCTACGAGGTGGCGCGGATCGGCGGGCTCGGCCTGTCGCCGTTCGCGTCGTTCCAGGCGCAGGACGTGATGACGCCGTCCTATGCCGAGAAGGACTCGGCCGGCGTGCCGTTCGGCGTGGCGGTCGCCGCCCGCAACAACTGGACGACGCGGTCGGTGCTCGGTCTCGACGTGCGCGGCTCGACGACGGTCGGCGGCATGAAGCTCCTCGGCTTCGCGCGCGCCGGCTGGGGCCATTTCTTCGCGCAAGGGGCGAGCTACGACGCGCGGCTGGTCGACGTCGCCGACAGCGACTTCTCGGTCGCGGGCGCGGTGCCGGTGCGCGACGGGCTGGTCGTCTCGACCGGCTTCGACCTCGCCTTCACCTCGGCGACGACGATCGCGGTCCGGTTCGACACCGAGCAGGCGAAGAACGCGCAGAACTACGCCGGTTCGGCGCGCGTGAAGATCGCGTTCTGAGGCGGAGGCCGGCTGCGAAGCCGGACGGGTCAGGCCGGACGGGCGGCACGAGACGATGAAGACCGGACGGGCGTGCCATGGCGCGCCCGTCTGGCGTTTGAGGCGGCGTCCGCTGCAAGGAGCGCCGCGTCTATCACCTCACGGCAGGGTCGACTCATGTCGCAACCTTGTGACAGCTTGTTGTTATGTCTTCTCACGGGAATATAGTCGCAGAAATTCCTGTTAGAATTCCGCCGCGATCAGACGGTCAGATGCCGTTACGGGAATGGAGGCGGCGAAACCGCGTCTGTGTTCCTCTTCAGTACTGACCGGTTTCATTCGGTGTGCCCCCTCCATTGTGCTTTATACGCATCGCCGTCGCGAATGGGACGCAGGTGCAAGTCTTGAGACGTGGGGTCAATGCGTACGTGCCCAGGCGCCGCTATAGCTGCTCCTCGCTATATTGCGAGTGGGGATATACATGTGCAGGCGTATTCCGTTCGGTGCGGGGGCGGTGCGGGTCTTATCGTCCGTCTCCCTGATTGCCATGGCGTCGCCGGCTTCTGCCCAGGACGCTTCCGCTTGGATCGACGGCGAGTATCTCGCCTCCAAATCGCTCAAGCAGATCAATGCGGCTGATGCCTACCAGCAGGGTTTCACCGGCAAGGGCGTGACGATCGGCATCCTCGATACCGGCGTCGACGGGCGCAGTCCCGAATTCCAGAGCGAGACCAAGTTCCTGGGCGGGTTCGACGCGCGCAAGAATGCCGACGGGAGCTATGTCGTCGGACCGAAAGGGACTTATCGTTTCGGGTTCAACGGCGACACGCTGCTCGGCAAGGACGAGAACGGGCAGGAGCAGAACGGCCACGGGACGCAGGCGGCGGGCATTGCGGTCGCGCCGCGCGACGGCAAAGGCATCCAGGGCGTCGCCTTCGACTCCGGCTTCTACATGGCCGGCCCCCTGTCGGAAATTGCCGCCGGGTGGGAATGGCTCATCGACAAGAACGTTCCGATCATCAACAACAGCTTCGGCAACGATTGCAGCAAGGATACGACGAAAAAGACCTGTGACATTCGCGGGTTTACCGCCGAGCAAGCAGCTGCAAGGCTTGAAGGAGAACTTCCCGCAATCAGGAATGCCCTCGCCAAAGATATTCTGATGGTGTTCGCAAACGGCAACTCGGGCCGGGATGACCCGGACGTCCATGCCGCCTTGCCGTACTATCAAAAGCAGCTCCAGATTGACCTTCTGAAGAACTGGATCGCCGTCGGCGCGGTCGATGACAAGGGCGTCATTACGGACTACTCCAACAGGTGTGGCCTCGCCGCGCAATGGTGCCTCGTGGCGCCGGGCGAGGTCTACTCGACCTCGATCGTCGGTCTCGGTGCCAATGGCGGCGCCTTTGGCGAGACCGGTGGCACGTCCTTCGCCGCGCCCGCGGTGGCGGGTGTCGCCGCGCTCGTGAAGCAGGCCTATCCCTGGTTCACGGCCTACGACCTCCAGCAGACGCTGCTGACCACCGCGACCGATATTGGCGCGCCCGGTGTCGACCCGGTCTATGGCTGGGGTCTTGTGAATGCCGGCAAGGCGGTCAGGGGCTATGGCCAGTTCGTCACGACGGTCATGCTCGATACCAAGGGCTACACCTCGACATTCTCCAACGACATCAATGGCGCCGGCGGCCTGATCAAGACCGGTGCCGGTACGCTGATCATGACCGGCCGCAACACCTACGCCGGGCAGACTTCCATCGAAGGCGGTGCGCTGCAGATCGACGGCTCGATCACCTCGGCGGTGACCGTCGCGCAGGGCGGCACGCTCGGCGGTTCGGGTACGGTCGGGCCGACGCTGGTCATCGGTACGATTGGGCTCGGCACACCGAAGACGCTGACGGTCGGGGGCGAACTGGTCTTCGAGCCCGAGGGTACCTACCTTGCCTCGGTCAAGGGCGCGGCTGCGGACCGCATCAACGTGATGGGCCCGGCGACGCTCAACGGCACACTGAAATTGGTCGCCCTTGGGGGCACGTATACGTTCAACACGCCTTACACGCTGATCGCGGCGGCCGGCGGTGTGAACGGCACTTTCGCCACGCAGCAGAGCACGTTCGGCGCCGGCGTGAACACGGGTGTCAGCTACAACGCCAATGCCGTGCTGCTGACACTGCGCCCGAAGTCGCTCGCGACGGTCGTTGCGAGTGCACCGGTTCCGTCGAAAGGCAGCGGTTCGACGAGCGGCGGTTCGACGAGCGGCAACACGGGCGGTTCGACGTCCGGCGGTTCGACATCCGGCGGCTCTGGCACGACCACGCCGGCCGCGACGACGAGCAAGCCGCCGAGCGACGTGGTTGCGGTGGCCAAGGCGCTCGATCGGGCGGTCTCCGACGGCACCGACACCTCGCGCTACTTCGCGCTCTACAATCTCGATGCCGACGAGATCGACGAGGGCCTGAACCAGCTCACCGGCGAAGTGCATGCCGGCGCGATCCGGCTCGCCACCCAGGTCAGCGGCCAGTTCCTCGATGCGATGACCGATCCGTTCGCCTCGGGGCGCGCGACGGAGGCGTTCCTGGCCTTCGGCTACGCGCCGACGGCGCCGGTCTCGGAAGGCCGGCAGGCGATCGAGCGCGCCGCCGCGCCGGCGAGCGCCAACTACCGGATCTGGGGCGGTCCCTACGGGTCGACCGGCCGGGTCGCCGGCAATGACGCGACCGGCGCTTCATCGGTGTCGGTGTCCTCGGGCGGGCTCGTCGCCGGCATCGACGTGCGGCTGGCGCCGAACTTCATCGCCGGCGTCGCGCTCGGCGGCGGCCGGGCCTGGACCAGCATGGGCGGCTCGCTCGGCTCGGCCAGCGCCGACGTGTTCCAGGTCGGCTCCTTCGTGACCGCGCAGGCCGGCGCGCTGACGCTGACGGGCGCGGCCGGTTATTCGAACCTCGGCATCTCGACGCGGCGGTCGATCCCGATCCTCGACGAGACCGGCATCACGGCGCGCTACACGGCGCATGTGTTCTCTGGCCGGGTCGAAGGCCGCTACGAGGTGGCGCGGATCGGCGGGCTCGGCCTGTCGCCGTTCGCCTCGTTCCAGGCACAGGACGTGATGACGCCGTCCTATGCCGAGAAGGATTCGGCCGGCGTGCCGTTCGGCGTGGCGGTCGCCGCCCGCAACAATTGGACGACGCGGTCGGTGCTCGGTCTCGACGTGCGCGGCTCGACGACGGTCGGCGGCATGAAGCTCCTCGGCTTCGCGCGCGCCGGCTGGGGCCATTTCTTCGCGCAAGGGGCGAGCTACGACGCGCGGCTGGTCGACGTCGCCGACAGCGACTTCTCGGTCGCCGGTGCGGTGCCGGTGCGCGACGGGCTGGTCGTCTCGACCGGCTTCGACCTCGCCTTCACCTCGGCGACGACGATCGCGGTCCGGTTCGACACCGAGCAGGCGAAGAACGCGCAGAACTACGCCGGTTCGGCGCGCGTGAAGATCGCGTTCTGAGAAAGGCCGGACGGGTCAGGCCGGATGGCCGGCACGAGACGATGAAGACCGGACGGGCGTGCCACGGCGCGCCCGTCTGGCGTTTGATACTGATGTTCAGGCCGCCGCGCCGCGTGCCTCCAGCACTTCCGAGACGTGGCGGGCGATCATCGCCTCCTCGTCGGTCGGCACCTTGAACACGCGGACTTTTGCGCCGGGCGGTGAGATCTCCATCTCCGGTCCGGCATTGCGGGCGGGATCGACCGCGATGCCGATCCAGTCCATGCCGGCGGTCGCCTCGGCGCGGACCCGCGTGGAGTTCTCACCGATGCCGCCGGTGAAGACGACGCCGTCGACACCGCCGAGGATCGCCGCCATGGCGCCGATCTCGCGGCGTATGCGGAAGTCGAAATAGCGGATGGCTTCGGCCGCGCGCGGGTCGTCGGAGGCTTCCAGCGTGCGCATGTCGTGGGTGATGCCGGAGAGGCCCTTCAGGCCGCTCTCCTTGTAGAGCAGCGTGGTCAGCCGCTTGGCGTCGTAGCCGTGCTCCTGCATCAGATAGAGCAGCACGCCGGGGTCGATCTGGCCGCAGCGCGTGCCCATCGGCAGGCCGTCGAGCGCGGAGAAGCCCATCGACGAGCCGACCGAGACGCCGTCGCGGATCGCGCACATCGAGGCGCCGTTGCCGAGATGGGCGACGATCAGCCGGCCGCCGGCGATCTCCGGCGCGATCTGGCGCATGCGGCGGGTGATGAACTCGTAGGAGAGGCCGTGGAAGCCGTAACGGCGCACGCCCTCGTCATAGAGCGCGCGCGGCAGGGCGAAGACGTCGTTCTCCCAAGGATGCGCGCGGTGGAAGGCCGTGTCGAAACAGGCGATCTGCAGGGCCTCCGGATGGGCGGCGCGCGCGGCGGCGATGCCGTCCAGATTGAAGGGCTGGTGCAGCGGCGCGAGCGGTTCGAGCGTCTTCAGGTCGGCGAGGATCTTGTCGTCGACGATGAGCGGCGCCGCGTAGTGGATGCCGCCGTGAACGACGCGGTGCCCGATCGCGGCGAGCGTCAGTCCGGGAACCTCGCCCTCCAGCCAGTCGAGCAGGATGCGCAGCGCGGCTTCCGCGTCGGCCGGCGCTTCCTCGGCGGCGTAGTGCCGGTCGAGCCGCTTCGTGCCGGCGGCGTCCTTGGCGGAGAAATGCACCGCCGCGCCGAGGCCTTCGATCTCGCCGCGCAGGCGCGGCGGCATCGGCCGGCCCTTCGGCCCTTCCGCAAGTACGAACAGCGCGAATTTCAGGCTCGACGAACCGGCGTTGAGGGTCAGCACGCTGCGCAAGGGAAGGTCTTCCTTCGTGTGGTTTCGGTGCGAGGTCGGCGGATGGCGGAAGCGTATCACCCGACGACGGAGTAGCCGCCGTCGATGATGTGGACGCCGCCGGTCACGCTGCGGGCGGCATCGGAGACGAGAAAGGTCGCGAAGGCGCCGCACTCGTCGATCGAGGTCAGATGGTGCGTCGGCGCGCGCTCGGCCGCTTCGTTCAGCAGTTCGTCGAAATGGTCGATGCCCGAGGCGGCACGCGTCGCGAGCGGGCCGGGCGAGATGGCGTTGACCGTGATGCCCTCGGGACCGAGTTCGACGGCCGCATAACGCACCGACGCCTCGAGCGCGGCCTTGACCGGCCCCATGACGCCGTAGTGGCGCACGGCGCGGTCGGCGCCGAGATAGGAGACGGTCAGGCAGGCGCCGCCGGCCGTCATCAGCGGCTCGGCGCGCCGGATCAGGCGCAGGAACGAGTGGCAGGAGATGTCCATCGCCTGCGTGAAGCCAGAGGCCGAACTGTCGACCACCCGGCCGTGCAGGTCGTCCTTGGGGCAGAAGGCGAGCGAGTGGAGCAGAAAGTCGAGCCGGCCCCAGCGCTCGCCGATCGCGGCGAACAGCGCGTCGGTCTCGGCCTCGTCGGTGACGTCGAGCGGCATCACGATCCGCGCGGCGACCTCGTCGGCGAGCGGGCGCACATGCGGTTCGGCCTTGGCGTTGAGATAGGTGACGGCCAGTTCGGCGCCGGCGGCGGCGAAGGCCTTCGCGCAGCCCCAGGCGATCGAGTGTTCGTTGGCGATGCCGACCACCAGGCCGCGTTTGCCTGCAAGAACTGTCATGGTGCCGTTCTCCCGTCCAGAATGGCTCGGGTCTCATTCTGCACTGCACAATGTTACGGCCAATTGATCTCGCCCCCGCGAAGGCGGCCGTATCGTGCCGGATCGGAGTTTCCCTAAGGGGGCTCTCGGACGCCCATGCGCGGATCCGGTGCACCCGGCATCGGGACGGGGAGGGCGGGACGCGCCGCTTTGTCGCGCGTCGCGCGTGGTCGGGGGCGACCGCGTCGCAGGGGCGAGCGTGGATCGATCTGCTAGCGTTCCGTCGGGCTTCGACTTTGGTCGAGCCGGGGAGAACCCCACCGCGAGACGAGGGGAGCCAGATGATGCCGGGGAGCGCGCAGATGAGCCAGGAGATTGCCGCCTTCACTGCCGCAACGTTGTCGGGAGCGGCCGGCGGGTCCAGGGATGCCGGGCATCGGGACGCCGGTGATGGCGGCGCCGGGCGGCTCGATCCGATGGTCGCCGACGTGCGCGAGAGCGACTTCTCGGAGGTGTTCGAGCTGTTGTTCGGCCTGCTGGTCGACGTGATCCGCGTGCGCCAGCCTGACCTGACCGCGATTCTGCTCAAGGACACACTGGCCGCGCCGATCCCGGCCGAGCTGCGCGTCGCGGCGCAGCAGATGACCGGCATGTGGTTCCAGCTCCTGTCGATCGCGGAAGAGAACGTCGCCCAGCGCGCGCGCCGCAAGCTGGAGAGCGCCGGCGGACCGGACAGTGTCGCCGGCACCTTCGCCAATGTGGTCGCCGAGGCGGCGGCGGCGGGCACCGATGCCGACGAGATCGCGCGCGCTCTCTCCGGCATGGACGTCTGCCCGACCATCACCGCGCATCCGACCGAGGCCAAGCGCGTCACCGTGCTGGAGATCCACCGTCGCATCTATCGCGGGCTCGTCGATCTCGAATCGGCGCGCTGGACGCCGCGCGAGCGCGACGCGATCGTCCGCCGCCTGCGCGCCGACATCGACGTGCTCTGGATGACCGGCGAACTCAGGCTCGAGAAGCCGACGGTCGAGCAGGAGGTCGCCTGGGGCATCCACTTCTTCCAGGAGACGCTCTACGAGCAGGCGCCGCAGACGATCGACAATCTAGCCGCCGCGCTGCGCCGGCACTATCCCGAGAGCCCGATCCCGCTGCCGGCGGTCGTGCATTTCTCGTCCTGGATCGGCGGCGACCGTGACGGCAATCCGTTCGTCACCGCCGAGACCACGCGCATGGCGCTCGCCGAATACCGCCGCGCGGCGGTCGGGCGGCTGATCAAGCGGGTCGACGAGCTGACGCGCATCCTGTCGATCTCGGCGGGGCAGGTGAAAGTGCCGGAGGAGTTCGTGCGCATGCTCGCCGACCTGCTCCACGCCTCGCGCAACGCGGCCGAGATCGTGGCGCGCAATCCGGGCGAGGTGTTCCGGCAGTTCCTGAGCGCGATCCGCGAGCGGCTGGAGGCGACGCTCGAGGTCGGCAGCGCGCATCCGGCCAAGCCCTACACGAGCCCGCAGGAGCTGGTGCGCCAGCTTCTGGTCATGGAGCGCGCGCTGATGGGCATGCAGGCGCACGACCTGGTCGTGCAGCGGATCCGGCCGCTCAGGTGGCATGTCGAGATCTTCGGCTTCCGCACCGCCGCGCTCGACATCCGGCAGAATTCGACCGTGGTCAACAAGACGCTGATCGAGGTCTGGCAGCGGCTGTTCCCCGACACGGCGGCGGCGATCCCGGCGCCGAATTCCAAGGAATGGCGGGTCTGGATCGATCGCGAACTGGCGCAGGCCTACAAGCCGCTGCCGGCGATGGAAGGCCTGTCGAAGGACGCGGCCGAGATGCTCGCCGTGCTCGACGTGGTGGCCGAGGCGCGCGGCGGCGCCGATCCGAAGGCGATCGGCGCGCTGATCCTGTCGATGACCACGTCGACGGCCGACGTGCTCGCCTACTTCCTGCTCGCGAAGTACAAGGGACTTGTGCCCGACGAGGACATTGCCGAGCGGGCGCCGCTGACGGTGGTGCCGCTGTTCGAGACCATCGAGGATCTGCAGCGCTCCGAGCAGATCATGCCGGAGCTGCTCGATCATCCGGTCGTGCGCCGGTCGGTGCGCGCGCGTGATCACCTGCAGGAGATCATGCTCGGCTACTCCGACAGCAACAAGGACGGCGGCTTCCTCTGCTCGAACTGGGAACTGGCCAAGGCGCAGAAGCGGCTGGTCGAGGTCGGGCGCAAGAAGGGCGTGCGGATCGCGTTCTTCCATGGCCGCGGCGGCTCTGTCAGCCGCGGCGGCGCGCCGACGGGGCGCGCGATCGCGGCGCAACCGCTCGGCACCGTCAACGGGCGGCTCCGGATCACCGAACAGGGCGAGGTGGTTTCGTCGAAGTTCGCCAACCGCGGCTCGGCGCTCTACCAGCTCGAGCTGCTCGCCTCCTCGGTGCTCGCCCATACGCTGAAGTCGCCGCGCGAGGCGGCCCAGCGCGGCGGGGCGGAGAAGGAGGAGGTGCTGGAGGCGCTCGCCGGCCTTTCGCTCGCCTCCTACTGCAAGCTGATCGAGCAGCCCGGGCTGATCGACTATTTCAACGCCGCGAGCCCGGTCGAGGAGCTGGCGCTCCTGAAGCTCGGTTCGCGCCCGGCGCGCCGGTTCGGCGCCAAGGCGCTCGGCGACTTGCGCGCGATCCCGTGGGTGTTCGCCTGGAGCCAGAACCGGCACCTGATCACCGGCTGGTACGGCATGGGCACCGCGATCGAGGCCTATACCAAGGTGCAGGGTTCCGGCACGCTCGATCTCCTGCAGGAGATGTTCGCGACCTCGCGCTTCTTCCGGCTGGTGATCGACGAGGCCGAGAAGACGCTCTGCCTCGCCGACATGGAGATCGCGACCACCTATGCGTCGCTGGTGCCGGACGTCGAGGCGCGCGAGCGCATTCTCGGCATGATCCGGCAGGAGTATGCCCGGACCGTCCAGCACGTGCTCGCCATCACCGGCGAGACCGAACTCGCTCGGCGCTTCCCGGCGTTCCGGCGCCGGTTCGATCATGTCCGGCCGCTGATCGATCGCACCAACCGTTGGCAGGTCGAATATCTGGCCGAATTCCGTGCCGCGCCGGAGGCGTCCGAGAAGCGCGAGGAAGTGCTCGCGCCGCTGCTCATGTCGATGAACTGCATCGCCGGCGGGCTTGGCTGGACCGGTTGAGCACGGCCTTTCGGGTCTGTCGCGAAAAAGTACCAGGATCGGGGTCTTCCGCGCCGATCCTGCCGCAGCGTCCTCTTCGAAAAGTCGGAATTGGTTGGCGTTCTAACAGGGCGATCGTGTTAGATCGTTGCACCCGAAATTTTGAGACACGGGGAGAGAGATTCGATGAAGCGCATTCTGATCGCCACCGCCCTCATCCTGGCCGCCGGCACCGCTCAGGCGGCCGAGGCCTCCTGCAAGGCCGCCGCCGCCGAGAAGAAGCTCGCCGGCGCCGCGCTGAACAGCTTCATGACCAAGTGCCAGAAGGACGCCGTCGCCAAGTGCGATCTCCAGGCCGCCGACAAGAAGCTCGCCGGCGCCGCGAAGACCTCCTTCACCAAGAAGTGCACCACCGACGCCGTCGGCACCTGATCCTTGTCGATCGCCCAGTGACGAACAGGCCGTCGCCGCACCCGCGGCGGCGGCCTTTTGCTTGCTCGGGTCGGTGAACGGTCTGTCCACTCGCGGTCGACGTCCGCGCGTCTGGCGCGGATGGGCAAGGCGTCCCACCTGTGGTTTCTTCCCCAGGATCACAGAGCACGGACAGAGTACGCCATGGACCTCGGCATCTATACTTTCGCGGACGTGACCGTCGATCCTTCGACGGGGCGCGTCATCTCGCCGGGCGAACGGCTACGCAACCTGATCGAAGAGATCGAGCTGGCCGATCAGGTCGGGCTCGACGTGTTCGGGCTCGGCGAGCACCATCGGCCGGACTACGCCGCCTCCGCCCCTGTGGTCGCGCTCGCGGCCGCGGCGTCGCGGACCAAGTCGATCAAGCTCTCCAGCGCCGTCACGGTGCTGTCTTCGGACGATCCGGTTCGCGTCTACCAGCAGTTCGCGACGCTCGACCTGATCTCGCGGGGGCGCGCCGAGATCATGGTCGGCCGCGGCTCGTTCATCGAGTCGTTCCCGCTGTTCGGCTACGAGCTCGACGACTACGACGCGTTGTTCTCCGAGAAGCTCGAACTGCTCCTGAAGATCCGTGACAGCGAGCGGGTCTCCTGGCCGGGCGGGCTCAGGCCCGCGATCGACGATCGCGGCGTCTATCCGCGCGCGGAGGGCGAACTGCCGGTCTGGATCGCGGTCGGCGGCACGCCGCAGTCGGTGGCGCGCGCCGGCGCTCTCGGACTGCCGCTCGCCATCGCGATCATCGGCGGCATGCCGGAGCGCTTCGCGCCGCTCGTCTCGCTCTATCGCGAGGCCGGGCGCCGCGCGGGCCAGGATCCGACGAAGCTCAAGGTCGGCATCAATTCGCACGGCTTCATTGCCGACACGTCGCAAGGGGCGGCGGATGCGTTCTTCCCGTCCTATGCCGAGGTCATGTCGCGGCTCGGCCGCGAGCGCGGCTGGCCGCCGACCACGCGGGCGCAGTTCGAGGCCGGGCGGGGTCCGCGCGCGCATCTGCTCGTCGGCAGTCCGGAAGAGGTCGCCGAGAAGATCCTGTTCGAGCACGAGATCTTCGACAACGACCGGTTCCTGATCCAGATGACGGTCGGCACGGTGCCGCACAAGGATGTGCTGCGCTCGATCGAACTCTACGGCACCAAGGTCGCGCCGATCGTGCGCGCCGAACTCGCGCGCCGGGCCACGGCGGCCTGAACCGGCGCGGGCCGGGACGCCTCCTCGATTCGACCCCGGCTGTTTGCCTCGTTCGATCCGCCTCGCTCGATCGGTGATCCCCTTCGCTGATCGAGTGGGCGGACCGACGTGACGCGTTCCGAGATCCCGACATCTTATACTAAAATTTCTTAAATCCTTCCTTGGTTCGTCGTCGATTTCGCGGCGTAATCTAGGGTGGGTGCGGCGCGCCTCTGCTATCTGTGTAAATACCTGCTTCAGGAATGACGTAACGTCCATTCCTGTTCCTTGTAACGATTTCAAAATAATGTCTCGACGATAACGTATGAGCGAGAGCATTCGTGCACGCGCTGGCGGCGCTCGGAGCGTATGGCGCAGGACCGGCGGGATTCGAGGACGACCGATACGATCGGTCTATTCGCCGTGGGTCGGTCCTTCGCTTCGAAGGGCGGGGAGGCGGTCGGGCCTCTGATGAAATCGCGACGCATGCGCCTGCCGAGGTGCGGCGTGCACCGGGGGGCTGCAGCAGGATGACAGACGGACGCCGATCGATCGTCGCATTCGCCCGGGAGGCGCTGAACGGGGTCCTCGCCCCGCTACGGCTTCTCGCCCGGCGCGTCCGCGCGCGCGGCGAGGCCTGCGGGCGCTCCGGCTCGAGCCGCAGCGTCGACGATCGCTATCGGGCGACCTTCGAGCAGGTTCATATCGGCCTGGTGCATGTCACGGCCGATCTGCGCTGGGCGGATTTCAACGACGCTTTCCTGGCGATCACCGGCTATGGTCCGGCCGCGCTCGCCGATGTCTCGGTCGCCGATCTGCTTCATCCCGATGATCGGGAGCCGATCCTCGCGTCGCTGGCGAGGCTGCTCGCCGGAGACGTCGGAGCCTGTGTGAGTACGGCGAATGTCGACGGTCTCGAGCGGCGCGTACTGCGCGCCGATGGCACGATCGCCTATGTGGCGATCTCGGCCACGGCGGCTGTCGATCCGGCGAGCGGCGGGCGCTATGTGATCGCGGCGGTCACCGACGTGACGGAGCGCCATCTCGCGGTTCAGGCGCTCAAGGCCAGCGAGGAGCGCTTCGAGCTCGCCATGCGCGGCGCCAACGACGGACTGTGGGACGAGAACCTCCTCACCGGCGAGATCTACTATTCGCCGCGCTGGAAGACCATGCTCGGCTATGCTCCGGACGAGCTGCCGAACGACCTGTCAACCTATCGCCGGCTGGTTCACCCCGAAGACCGTGTGCGTGCGCTCGAACAGGTGCGAGCGGTCGTCGAGCAGGGGTCCGACTCCTTCATTTGCGAGTTTCGCCTGCAGGCGAAGAGCGGGGAATGGCGGCACATCCTGTCGCGTGGCTTCGTCGCGCGCGGCGCGGACGGCCGAGCGCTGCGCATGGTCGGTACGCATGTCGACATCACCGAGCGCAACGAGGATCAGGTCGGCCTGCGCCAGGCGGCGGCGGTGTTCTCCAATACGCAGGAAAGCGTCGTGATCACCGATCCCGACGGCATGATCGTCAACGCCAATCCCGCCTTCACCGCGATCACCGGCTGGCAGCGCCACGAAGCGATCGGCCGGCGCATGAACCTGCTGAATTCGGGTCTGCAGGACGCCGCGTTCTACCGGGGCATGTGGGAGGCGATCCTCGAGACCGGCCATTGGCAGGGCGAGATCTGGAACCGCCGGCGCAACGGCGAGGTGTTTCCGGCCTGGCTGACGATCTCGACCGTGCGGGATGCCGCCGGCGCCGTTACCAATCGCGTCGGCACCTTCATCGACATCGGCCAATTGAAGAGCTCGGAGGCGCGGCTCGCCCACCTCGCCAGCCACGATGCGCTGACCGACCTGCCCAACCGGCTGATGTTCTCCGAACAGCTCGCCCGCGTGGCCGAGCAGGCATCGATCACCGGGCGGCAAGGAGCCGTGCTGTTCTTCGACGTCGACCGGTTCAAGACCGTCAACGACAGTCTCGGCCATGCGGCCGGTGACGAACTCATCGTGCTGGTCGCCGAGCGCCTGCGTTCGCTGCTGCCGCCGGACGCACTGCTGGCACGGCTCGGCGGCGACGAATTCGTCTGCCTGCTGCCGGAGGCCGACGACAGGGACGGGATCGCGGCATTGGCGGCGCGCTGGGGGCGGCTGCTCGGCGAGGAGTTCGTGCTCACCGGCGGCCGCAGCCTCTATGTGTCGATCAGCATGGGCATTTCGCTGTTCCCGACCGACGGGGTCTCGGCGACGGAACTGCTTCAGAATGCCGATGCGGCGCTCTATGAGGCGAAAGGGGCGGGCGGCGACACCTTCCGCTTCTATCGATCCGGGCTGACGCTCGCCGCCGCCGAGCGGCTGGCGCTGGAGGTCGGCCTCCGGCATGCGCTGGAGCGCAAGGAATTCGAACTGCACTACCAGCCGATCGTCTCGGTCGTCGACGGCCGGATCCACGGTCTCGAGGCACTGATCCGCTGGAAGCATCCGACCCAGGGCTGGATACCGCCGGCGCGATTCATCCCGGTCGCCGAGGAGACCGGGCTCGTGCTGCCGATCGGCGAATGGGTGCTGCCGACCGCCTGCCGCCAGCTCCAGCTCTGGCGCTCGCAGGGGCTCGGCATCGAGATGGTGGCGGTCAATCTGAGCTCGCGCGAGTTCCAGCGCGGCAACATCGTCGAGCGCGTCGCCGCGGTGCTGGCCGAGACCGGGCTGCCGGCCTCGTGCCTCGAGCTCGAGATCACCGAGGGGGCGTTGCTCGAGCACGGGCCCGAGGCCGAACGGCGGTTCGAAGGGCTCCGGGCGCTCGGCGTCAGGCTGGCCATCGACGATTTCGGCACGGGCTATTCGTCGCTCGCCTATCTGAGCCGGCTGCCGCTCGACAAGCTCAAGATCGATCGCAGCTTCATCCGCAACCTGCCGGACGATCGGCGCTCGACCGAGATCGCGCGCACCATCATCGCCCTGGCGCGCAATCTCGGCCTCGAAGTGCTCGCCGAGGGCGTGGAGACCCAGGCCCAGTTCGACGAACTCGTGACGCTCGGCTGCGATCTCGTGCAGGGTTACCTGTTCTCGCGGCCGCTGCCGGCGTCGGATCTGCCGTTGCTGCTCGGCTCGGCCCCCTTTCAGCGCGACCGGGCGCTCGCGGTCGCCTGAGGCGATCGATCGGACCGGATCGGGACGGCCATGAAAAAGGCCGCACAACCGATCGGTCGTGCGGCCTCGTGTTCAGGCGGCTAGCGCATAGGGCTCATTCGTCGTCGTCGCCGCCGCTATCGTCGTCGCCGCCGTCGTCATCATCGCCGGCATCGTCGTCGTCGCCTTCGTCGCCGTCTTCGTCGTCGCCGTCTTCGTCGCCGTCGTCATCATCGCCGGCATCGTCTTCGTCGTCGCCGTCTTCGTCGTCGCCGTCTTCGTCGTCTTCGTCGTCGCCGTCTTCGTCGTCGCCGTCTTCGTCGTCGCCGTCTTCGTCGTCTTCGTCGTCGTCGCCTTCGTCGTCGCCGTCTTCGTCTTCTTCGTCTTCGTCGCCGTCGTCGTCTTCGTCGCCGTCGTCTTCGTCTTCGTCGCTGTCGTCGTCCTCGTCGTCGCCGTCTTCCTCGTCGTCGTCTTCGTCGTCTTCGTCTTCGTCGTCGCCGTCTTCGTCTTCGCCGTCGTCGCCGTCGTCCTCGTCCTCTTCCTCGTCGTCGACCTCGTCCTCGATCTCCTCGATCTCGGTCTCTTCGGTCTCGACGAACTCGGACGTCTCGGTGGTCTCCGTCGTTTCGACGGTTTCGACGGTTTCGACGGTTTCGGTGGTCTCGAGATAGGTGGTCACGTCGAAGGTTTCGATCATGTCCCACTGGGCGGTCTCGACCCAGGTCGTGTACTCGGCGAAGGCAGGCAGGATCACGTCGTTGTAGGTGACCTTGGCCTCTTCCCAGATGTTGACCGTGACCGAGGCGTAATCCTCGATCGAATATTCCGAGATCACGAAGTCGACGCCCTTGCCGTCGTTGGTGACCGGCTCGGTGGTGTTCGACCAGACCTCGCGCGGCGGCGGCAGCGGCACCTTCGGGACGAAGACCCAGTTGTCGTCCGAATTGAACTTCGGATTGAGGATATAGTCGTAGGGCATGTAGCAATAGCCCTTGTCGCCCCAGTCCTCACCCCAGGAGTTCCGCACGATGAACACGCGCTCGGTGTCGGAATAGCCGACCGCGAGCATGGCGTGGCCGCTGTGCGACTCGCGCGAAACGTCTTCGGGGGTCGGCATCGGCACGACACCGCCGCGCTCGCTCGCCTGGTCGAAGCTGTCGAACAGCGCGATGCCGAACACGATCGGCTTGCCTTCCGCCAGCGCCTGCTTCCAGGCGTCGAGTTGGAGCGGCACCTGCTCCATGTCCTTGACCCGGAATTCGGCGGCGTCCTTGTAGGCGTCCTGGCCCGGCTTCTTCACGACCAGGCGCTTGTCGAACGGCCAGGAGGGTTCGATGCAGGCGCCGAACTTGGAGAGGCCTTCCATGGCGAGCTGGATGACACTGCCGTCGTCCTCGTCCTGCGAGCCGTCGCGCCAGCGGGCATTGTAGTAGACGAACAGGCGGCTGACGTCCTTCTCCTCTTTCGTTTGTGCCTTGATCCAGTATTCGTAGGCGCCTGCGACCGCGTTGGCGACGCAGGAGTTGGTGTCGCCCTGATCCTCGACCTTCGTCATCATCGGACGCAGATCGACCTTGTTCGGCAGCTTGGTGTATTTGACCACCATGCCGGGTTGATACTGCGCTGCGCCGGGCTTGGCGGCCATCGCCTTGTAGCCGGAGGCCTTCTTCTTCGGCTCGTCGGGCGTGGCGGCAGCCTCGGGCGCATCGCCCTCCGCGTCGTCGTCCGCCTTGGCGTCACCTTCCTTGGTGTCATCGTCCGCCGATCCGCCGGCGGGCTTGCGCTTGCCGCTGCCGAGCTTGCCGGGGCCGCCGCCTCGGTCGCTCTCCTTGTCTTCGTCGTCGCCCTCGGCGGGCGCCGCGGGTGCATCAGCGGCCGCCGCGGGCGCGGCGGGCTCCTTGCCGTCCTTCTTCTTCTTCTTTTTCTTGGCGCTCGCCTTGGGCTTGGCGTCGCCATCGCCGGTCGCAGGCGGCGGCGGGGCGGCATTGGGGGCGGCCGCGCCAGTGAAACCGAACGGAGCCGGGCTCGCCGCCTCGTCGGCGGAGAGAAGGCCGGACGACGTCAGAACGCCGCTGATTTCCGAGATCGACTTGTCCAGAGCCGCAAGGGTGAGATATCGCGGATCCTTCTTCAGGGCCTCGACGACATTCTCACGAAGAACCTTGAGCTGATCGAGAATTTCCTTCGGCATAATGTTCCCCCAAAGGTGCGAAAAGCACCATGCGCCGGCCTGTTGTCGCGGACGCGGGGGGATCGTCGCACGAGGTATTGCAAGAAATCAATCTCTTACAAAACGCGTGCAATTGGGGAAGGTCGGCGCTTCAACCCGCTGCCTGACCCGTCGTTGCAAGGGTCGTCTCCGGCGCGGCCAGATCGTCGGGCGTCGCGACGCGGCGCATGAGCCGGCGCAGCGCGACCGCCATCTCGGCGACCTTGTCCGATGCGTCGGATTCCCGGGCCGGGTCGATCCGCTCCAGGTCGGCCTGAAGAACTTCCAACTGCCGGAGCACCTTCGAATACATCGGGACACCTTTCGAGGGTTTCAGTCCGCCGAGCCTAGCGGGCCCGTGGTTAACGGCACGTTCACCGCACCCGGCCGGCGGGCGGCGGGACTTGGCCCTGACCCGTACGGGGGGAAAATTTTGCCGCGCACGCAGTTGTTGCCGGGCGGGTGCGGGAGGTCCGTCGACACAAGTCACTGATTTTAAAACGCAAAAATCGAAACGGGCTTGGCCTCCGTCTTGCAGATCCTGAAACGGTCGAATTCTGCTTGGTAGTGACGTCCGTGGGTACCGCTGTCTCGTCCTATTCCCTCACGCGCATCGCGAGCCTCTCGCAGGCTGAACTCGCGGCCTTGACCGCGACCGATATCGCGTCGCTGTCGACGAGCCAGATCCAGGTCTTCACCCTGAGCGAGATCGAGGAGCTGAGCTCCACCCAGGTCCGCGCGCTGACCACGACGCAGATCGCCGCGCTGCAGACCACCCAGATCCAGGCTTTCACGCCGCCGCAGATCGTCTTCAGCCTGTCGCAGCTCTCCGCGTTCTCCGCCACGCAGGTCGGGGCTTTCGAGACGACGGACCTCGCCGCCTTCAACGCGACCCAGATCAGCGCTCTGACGACCACGGCGGTGGCCGGCCTGACCGCGACGCAGATCCAGTCGCTGACGCCGACCCAGATCGCGGCGCTGACCGGCAATCAGCTCGTGAACTGGACCGTCTCCGAGCTGCAGGCACTGACGCCGACCCAGCTCCGCCAGTTCAGCACGACGCAGATCGCGGCGCTGACCACCGCCCAGCTCGCCAATCTCACCACGACCCAGATCGCGTCGCTCGCGACGACCCAGCTCGCGGGGTTGACGCGTTCGGACATCGGCATTCTCGGCACGCAGCAGATCGCGGTTCTCTCCTCCTCCCTGCTCAATGCGCTGACCAGCGTGCAGATCGGCGGCCTGACCGCCATGCAGGTCGCGCAGCTGACCGACGATCAGCTCACGTCGCTCGCCGCGACCTTGTTCAGCGCGATCTCGACCGACGGCATCACCGGCCTCTCCGAGACGCAGATCGCGCTCCTGGCGCCGACGACGATCCAGTCGCTCGCGTCCTCGCAGATCCGCGCCCTGTCGACGACCGCGATCAATGCCCTGACCGCGACCGAGATCGCCTCCCTGTCGACGACGCAGCTCGCCGGCATGACCGCCACGCAGTTCGGCGCGCTGCCCGATGCGCTGGTCGCGGCCTTCACCTCGACGCAGCTCCAGTCGCTCGGCGGCAACCAGCTCGTCGGCCTCGGCCCCGATCAGTTCGCGGCGCTGTCGACGACCCAGTTCTCGGCGCTGTCCTCGACCCAGCTCGGCTCGCTTGCCGCGGTGCAGGCCGGCTGGCTGACGACGCAGCAGATCGCCGCCATGACCACGACCCAGCTCGCGGGTCTGGCGACGGCGCATATCGCCTCGCTCTCGGACGACGGCTTTGCGGCGCTGTCGACCACGCAGTTCGCGGCGCTGTCGGTCACGCAGATGGGCGGCCTGACCTCTAAGGAGATCGGGGCGCTGTCGCTCGACGAACTCGCCGTACTGTCGACGACGCAGATCGGCGGCATCGTGCCGGCCTCGATGAGCGGGCTGCAGCAGTCGCAGATCGCGGCGCTGTCGACGACCCAGATCGCCGCCTTCACTGCCGCGCAGCTCAATCGCGTGCCGGTCGATACGTTCGACGCGCTGTCGTCGACCCAGCTCGGCGCGATCACCACCACGCAGTTCAAGGCGATCAGCGCGACCAACCTCGCCAGCCTGACCACCGATCAGCTCGCAGCGCTGACCACCTCGCAGGTCGCGGCGCTGCAGGCGTTCCAGATCCGCGGCCTCGGCGACGATCAGGTCGGCGCGCTGTCGACCACCGCACTCGGCGTGCTGTCGTCGACCCAGATCGGCAGTCTCGGACCGTCGCAGCTTGCGGCGCTGACCTCGTCGCAGCTCGCGGCGCTGTCGACGACGCAGTTCAAGGGACTGTCGGCGGTCGCGATCGCAGGCCTCGCCGATACGCAGATCGCGGCGTTGTCGACCGATCAGATCGCCGCGCTGTCGGGCACGCAGCTCGCCGGTCTGACCTCGACGGCGCTCGGCGCCCTGTCGACCACCCAGATCGGCGCACTGGCGGCGACCAAGATCGGTTCGCTGTCGGTCGCGGCGCTCGCCGGGCTGACCGTCACCGAGATCGCGGCCTTCGACAGCCGCCAGTTCGCGGCGCTGTCCTCGTCGCAGATCGCCGGTCTGTCCGATGCGACCGTCAACTCGCTCACGACCACGCAGCTCGCCGCGCTCACCACGTCGCAGCTGAAGGGGCTGTCGACCGACGACATCGGCGGCCTGTCGACCACGCAGCTCGCCGCGCTGTCCTCGACCCAGATGGCGGCCTTCACGAACCTGCAGATGCGCGGCTTCACGAGCGAGCAGCTCGCCGCGCTGACGCAGACGCAGTTCGCCGGCCTGACCTCGACCGAACTCGGCGCGCTGCTCGACACGCAGGTCGCGGCGCTGAGCGCGGACGAGATCGGCTGGCTTACGGTCACGCAGCTCAAGGGCCTCACCGCGGTCGGCCTGTCGGCGCTCGCCGATACCCAGCTGGCCGCACTGACCACCACCCAGCTGCACGCGCTCTCGGCCCTGCAGATGCGCGCGCTGACCGAGACCGCGGTCGAAGCGCTGACGACGACGCAGCTCGCCTCGCTGACCACCACGCAGCTCTCGTCGCTGTCGACCACGGCGGTACAGGTCTTGACCGCCGAGGACTTCGACGCGCTGACCACGACGCAGCTCGCGCGCTTCAATGCCGCGCAGATCGCCGTGTTGACGCCCGAGCAGATCGAGAGCTTCGACCAGACGCAGCTCGCGGCGCTGTCGACGACCCAGTTCGGCGCCTTGACGTCGACCCAGACCGCGGCGCTGACGACGACGCAGATCGCGAACCTCTCGGCGACGCAGCTCGCGGCCTTCTCCTCGACCAGCCTGTCGGGGCTGAACACCACGGTGATCTCGAGCCTCACCGGCACGCAGCTCGCCGCGCTGACCTCGACCGAACTCGCCGGCCTCGACACCTCGCAGTTCGACGTGCTGTCGACCGACCAGATCGCTGCGCTGACCGCGACGCAGCTCAAGGCGATCTCGCCGAACACGCTGTCGGAGATGACCGCCGATCAGGCTGCCGCGCTCGGCACGCGCCAGATCGCGGCGTTCTCGACGACGCAGATCAACGCGCTGTCGACGACGGTGATCGCCTCGCTCGTCGACACGCAGATCGCGGCGCTGTCGACCTCGGCGATCACGGCGCTGAGCGCCACGTCGGCGGCGAGCCTGACGCCTGAGCAGCTTGACGCCATGTCGTCGACCCAGCTCGCCCGGTTCTCGACCGCGGCGATGCGGGCGCTGACCGAGACGCAGCTGACTTCGCTGTCGACGACGCAGCTCGCCGCGCTGACCACCACCGAACTCGCCGCGTTGACCGCGACGCAGGTTACGCAGTTCACCGCCGATCAGGTCGGCGAGCTCTCGACCCGCCAGCTCGCCGCGCTGAATGCGGCCGCCGTCGGCGGGCTCGAAGCCGACGACTTTGCGGGGCTGACCACCACGAAGCTCGCCGCGCTGACCTCGACCGAAGTCGCCGGCCTGACCTCCACGCAGATCGGCTACCTGTCGAGCACGCAGATCGGCCAGTTCTCGACGACGCAGATCGCCGGTCTGACCTCGACCGCGCTCGCCGCGCTGTCGACGGCGCAGCTCCAGGCCCTGTCGACCACGCAGCTGAAGTCGCTGTCGACCAAGCAGCTCTCCGGCCTCGGCGCGGGCTCGATCGGAGCGCTGACCACGACGCAGCTCGCGGCTCTGACGACGACGCAGCTCGCCGGGCTCGCCGCGACCGGTCTCGACGGCCTGACGCCGGACGGGATCAAGGGTTTGACCACGACCCAGATGGCCGGGCTCAGCACCACCCAGGTCGCCGCGCTCAGCGAGACGCAGCTCTCGTCGCTGACCACGACCCAGCTTGCGGCGCTGACGGCGGCCGCGATCAAGGGCCTGACCTCGGGCCAGGTCGCGGCGCTGACGACCGCGCAGATCGCCAGCCTCGCCTCGACGCAGATCGCGGCCCTGTCGACGAGCGCGATCGCCGGGCTCGGCGAGGACGACATCGCCGCGCTGACCGCGACCCAGATCAAGGGCCTGTCGACCACGGGCCTCGCCGTGATGGAGGCGACCCAGGTCGCCGCGCTCGGCGCCGCGCAGATCGCGCGCTTGACCGCTACACAGATCGCCGCGATCGGCACCACCGGCATCGGTGGCCTGACCGCTGCGGAAATTCAGGCGTTGGCGACGACGCAGATCGCGGCGTTGACGTCGGCTCAGGTCGGCGCGCTCAACGAGACGCAGATCGGCACGCTGTCGACGACCCAGCTCGCGGCGATGACGACCACCGAGCTCGCCGGTATCGTCGGTACCCAGGTCGGGGCCATGTCGGCGACCCAGATCGCGGCGCTGTCGAACACGCAGCTCGGGGCGATCTCGCCCGACGGCATCGCCGGATTGACCGCGACCGAGATCGCGGGCCTGCGCACCGGTCAGGTCGCGGCGCTGACCACCTCGCAACTCGCGGCGATGTCGACCTACCAGATCGCCGCGCTGTCGACGGACCAGATCGCGGCGCTCGGCACCTCGCAGATCGCCGGCCTGACCTCGACGGCGCTCTCGGCGCTGACGGAGACGCAGCTCGATCGGCTGTCGACGACCCAGATGGGCGCGCTGACCTCGACCGCGCTCGCCGGCCTGACCGACGCGCAGATGGCGAGCTTCGACGCCACCCAGCTCGCCAGCCTCAACACCACGCAGCTCTCCGCCCTCTCGACGACCGCGATCGACGGCCTGAGCGAGACGCAGATCAACTCGCTGACGACGCGCCAGATCGCGGCGCTGACCTCGACGCAGCTCGGCGAGATCGGCCTGACGGCGATCGCGCAGCTGACCACGACGCAGATCGCGGCGCTGACCACGACCGCGATGCAGGGCCTGACCGACCTGCAGCTCGAGGCGATGAGCTCGACGCAGCTCTCGGCGCTGTCGACCCGCCAGCTCGCGGCGATCGCTCCGGCAGTGCTCGCCAACCTGACGACGGACCAGCTCGGGTCGCTGACCACGACCCAGCTCAGCGCGCTGACGACCACCGAAGTCGCCGCGCTCGCCGACACGCAGCTCGCCGCGCTGACGCTGACCCAGATCGCCGGCCTCGCGACGACGCAGATTGCGGCGCTGACCGCGACCGGCGTGTCGCAGCTCAGCGCCACGCAGTTCGATGCGCTGTCGACCCGCCAGCTCGCCGCGCTGACGACGACGGCGGTCGCGGGCATGACGGCGACGCAGTTCCAGTCGCTCGGCGCGACCCAGATCGCCGCGCTGACCAACGCCCAGATCGGCGCCTTCGCCACCACCATGGTGTCGGGGCTGAGCACGACGGCGCTGGCCGGCCTGTCGACCTCCCAGCTCGCCAGCCTGACCTCGACGCAGATCGGCGCGCTGACCACGACGCAGATCGTCGGCCTGACCTCCACGCAGATCGGCCTCCTGACCACGACCGAGGTCTCGGGCCTCGCCGCCACCCAGATCGAGGTGCTGTCGCTCGATCAGGTCCGTTCGCTGTCGCGCAAGCAGATCGCGGCGCTGTCGGTCGATGCGGTCGACGGGCTGACGGTCACGCAGCTGACCAATCTGACGACCGATCAGCTGGCGGCGCTGACTTCGACCGAACTCGGCGGCATGACCACGACGCAGATTGCCGGTCTGACGACGACGCAGCTCGGCGCGCTCACGACGACGCAGTTCTCCGGCCTGACCGCGACCGCGATGGGCGCGCTGACCGCCTCGCAGATCGTGTCGCTGACCACGCGCCAGATCGCCGCGCTCAACATCTACCAGGTCAACGGCCTGACCTCGACGGCGGTCGGCGCGCTGACCGCCTCGCAGCTTGGTTCGCTGTCGGCGATGCAGATCGGCGCCCTGTCGGCGGCGGGGATCGCCGGCCTGACGACGACCGAGATCGGGCTCCTCAACACCACGCAGGTGACGGCCTTCTCGACCGGTCAGATCGCGGCGCTGACCACGACCCAGATCGATGCGCTGCCGCTCGTGCAGCTCGCCAATCTGACCACCCGCGAGATCGCCGGCCTGACCTCGACGCAGGTCGGGCACCTCAGCGCGACGCAGCTCCAGGCGCTTTCGACCACGCAGCTGCAGGCGATCTCGACCGGCGGCATCGCCGGCCTGACCGCCACGCAGATGACGGCGATGATCGGCGAGCGGCTCGGCTCGCTCACGACCCGCCAGCTCGCGGCGCTGTCGACGACCGAGATCGGCAACCTCGACCCGACCACCTTCGCCGCTCTCGGATCGACCCAGATCGGCGCCCTGTCGGCGACCGGCGCGGCGGCGCTGTCGACCACCGTGATCGCCGCGCTCGACACGACCCAGCTCGGGCGCCTCTCGGTCACCGAAATGGCCGGCCTGACCTCGACCCAGGTCGCCGCCCTGACCACGACGCAGCTCGCGGGCCTGACCACCACCCAGCTCGGCGCGCTGTCGTCGAGCGGCGTGGCCGGACTCACCTCGACCGACATCGCCTCGCTGCCGACGACGACGCTCGCCGCGCTGCCGATCACGACCATCGCGGCGCTGACCTCGACCGCGGTCGCCGGCCTCAGCGCCACGCAGATCGCGGCCCTGACCACCCAGCAGTTCATGAGCCTGTCGGCGACGGCGGTGCAGGGTCTGACCTCGGATCAGATCGCGGGCCTGACCACCACGCAGATGAAGCTCCTGACCGATGCCGAGATCAGCGGCCTGACCTCGACGCAGGTCGCGGCGCTGTCGACGACGCAGCTCGCGCAGCTCACCTCGACCCGGATCGGCTCGCTGTCGACCGACGGCATCTCGGGCCTCAACGAGACCCAGATCGACGCGCTGACGCTGACCCAGATCAGCGGCCTGACCGCCACACAGCTCGGCTCGCTGACCACGACCGCGATCGCCTATCTGTCGACGAGCGACATCTCCTCGCTGACCGCGACGCAGCTCGTCGGCCTGGTGCGCATCCAGCTGCGCGCGCTGAGCTCGACCCAGATCGGCGCGCTCAACACGACACAGATCCGCGCCATGACGCCGGCGCAGATCGGCAACCTGACCGCGACCGAGATCAACGGCTTCACCCCGGCGCAGCTCGCCGCGCTGTCGGCGACGCAGGTCGGCGGCATGAGCACGGTGCAGCTCGACAGCCTGTCGGTGACGATCGCCCAGTCGCTGTCGGCGGCGCAGCTTTCGGGCCTGACCACCACGCAGATGTCGCAGCTCGACTCGACCTTCCTGATGACGCTGACGCTCACCGAGATCGACGCGCTTTCGGCGGCGCAAATTGACGCCATCACGACGACTCAGCTAGCCACTCTGAGTGTGACCAGGGCCGCCGAGCTGAAGGCCGCGATGGGCTGATCGCCCGCGCGCCCCGGTGGCGGCGCCCTCAGAGAGCGAGCGTCGCCATGAACAACGAGGTCCTGGGCCGGGCGCTGAGTCAGGCGGTCGAGCGAACCCTGTCGGTGACGGATCTGATCCGCGTCGCCGACCAGCTCAAGCTCGGCGGGCAGGTCGGCGCGGTCGATGCGATCTATTCGGTCTGGATCCAGCACAACGGCGACAACTCGCTGCTCTACGCGGTGCTGTTCAACTATGCCGTCATCCTCTCCGACGCGGGCAAGCTGACCGTCGCCAAGGAGTGCCTGGAGCGCGCGATCCAGCTCAATGCCGAGTTCATGCCGCTCTACATCAATCTCGGGCGCGTGCTCGAACGGCTCGGCGGCATCGGCGACGCGGTCGCCTGCTGGTCGAAGGCGGTCGAGAAGCTCGCGGCCGTCAACGGCGCCGCCGTGCATCACAAGACGACGGCGCTCAATCAGATGGCGCGCACGCTCGAGGCCGTCACCAAGGACGAGCTCGCCGAGGAGATGCTGCGGCAGAGCCTCGATCTGGTGCCGGGCCAGAAGGAGGTCGCGCAGCACTTCCTCGCCGCGCGGCAGCGGCAGTGCAAGTGGCCGGTCATCGAGCCGACGGACCGGGTGTCGACCCGGCAGCTGCTCGCCGGCCTGTCGCCCTTGTCGGTCGCGGCGCACACCGACGACCCGCTGTTCCAGCTCGGCCTCGCCCATGCCTACAACAAGTCGGATGTCGGTCGCCCGCGCGGCGTGATGTTCGATTGGCCGGCGGCCGTGGCGCACGACGGTCCGCTCAAGGTCGGCTATCTCTCCTCCGACCTGCGCGAGCACGCGGTCGGCCATCTGGTCTCGGAGATCTTCGCGCTGCACGATCGGGCGAAGGTCGAGGTCTTCGCCTATTACAGCGGCCCGCCCGGCAGCGGGCCGATGCACGACCACTTCAAGGCGACCTGCGACCACTGGCACGACATCACCCAGGTCGACGACGAGACCGCCGCGCGCCGCATGGCCGAGGACGGCATCCAGATCCTGATCGACCTCAACGGCTATACCCGCGAGGGCCGCACCAAGCTGATCGCGCACCGGCCGGCGCCGGTGATCGTCAACTGGCTCGGCTATCCGGGCACGACGGCGAGCCCGTACCATCACTACGTGATCGCGGACGATTTCATCATCCCGCCCGACCACGAGCTCTATTACTCCGAGCAGGTGCTGCGGCTGCCGTGCTACCAGCCGAACAACCGGCACCGGATCGTCGCCGACAAGGCGTTCACCCGCGCGGAGCTCGGCCTGCCCGAGACCGGGGTGGTGTTCTGCTGCTTCAACGGCACGCACAAGATCACCCGCTTCACCTTCGATCGCTGGCTGAAGATCATCGAGGGCGTGCCCGGTTCGGTGCTCTGGCTCCTGACCGGCAGCGAGGCGACCAACGCCCGGCTCAAGGACTACGCCGCCGCCAAGGGTATCGATCCCGAGCGGGTCGTGTTTGCCGGCAAGATGAAGAATGCCGAGCATCTGGCGCGCTACCGGCAGGCGGATCTGTTCCTCGACACCACACCTTACGGCGCGCATACCACTTGCTCGGATGCGCTGTGGGTCGGCGTGCCGGTCCTGACCTATGCCGGACGCTCGTTCGCCTCGCGGGTCTGCGGCAGTCTTGTCGCCTCGGCCGGTCTGCCCGAACTGATCACCACCGATGCCGAGGCTTTCGTCGCCACCGCCATCGCGCTCGGCCGCGATCCGGACCGGCTCGCGGGGCTCCGGGCCAAGCTCGCGGCCGGCCGCGACAGCTGCGTGCTGTTCGACACGCCGCTCCTGGTGCGCGAACTTGAGCGGCTCTACGGCGACATGTGGCGGGCGTTCCGTGAGGACCGGCTGCCGGTGCCGGATCTCGCCAATCTCGACGAGTATTTCGACGTCGGGCTCGAACTCGAGCACGAGGCGATCGAGATGCAGACGCGCGCCGACTACCTCGATCTGTGGCGTCAAGCGCTCGATCTGCGCGACCGGTTCCGTCCGCTCGCGCCCGACAGCCGTCTGATGACCCGGGACCGGCAGGCCGCGTCGGCAGCCGCCGGCGCGGTGCCCCGTCTCCAACGAAAGAAAGCCTGATGGCCTTCACCTACAAGGGTAAGCGCGTCCTCGTCACCGGCGGCGCGGGGTTTCTCGGTTCGCATCTGTGCGAGCGGTTGTTGAAGGAGGGCGCGGAGGTTCTCTGCGTCGACAACTACTTCACCGGGCGGCGGGCGCATATCGCGCATCTGATCGACAATCCGCTGTTCGAGGCGATGCGCCACGACATCACCTTCCCGCTGTTCGTCGAGGTTGACGCGATCTTCAATCTCGCCTGCCCGGCGTCGCCGGTGCACTACCAGTTCGATCCGGTGCAGACGACCAAGGTCTCGGTGCACGGCGCGATCAACATGCTCGGCCTCGCCAAGCGGCTGCGCTGCCGGATCCTGCAGGCATCGACCAGTGAGGTCTACGGCGATCCGACCGTGCATCCGCAGACCGAGGACTACTGGGGCAACGTCAATCCGATCGGTCCGCGCGCCTGCTACGACGAGGGCAAGCGCTGCGCCGAGACGCTGTTCTTCGACTACCGGCGCCAGCACGGCCTGCCGATCAAGGTGATCCGCATCTTCAACACCTACGGCCCGCGCATGCATCCGAACGACGGCCGCGTGGTGTCGAACTTCATCGTCCAGGCGCTGCGGGGCGAGGCGATCACCATGTATGGCGACGGCCGGCAGACGCGCTCGTTCTGCTACGTCGACGACCTGATCGACGGCATGGTCCGGCTGATGGCGACCGACGAGAGCGTGACCGGGCCGATCAACGTCGGCAATCCGGCCGAGTTCTCGATGCTGGAGCTCGCCGAGGCGGTGGTCCGGCTCACCGGCTCGCGCTCGGAGATCGTCCACAAGCCGTTGCCGCAGGACGATCCGCGCCAGCGCCAGCCCGACATCACGCTCGCGCGCCGCACGCTCGGCTGGGAACCGACGATCGCGCTCGAAGAGGGCTTGAAGCGCACCATCGCCTATTTCCAGGCGACGCTCTGAGCGGCGAGGGCGCGCCGCCGATCCGATATCGTCAAGGGGCGCCAAAGGGCGCCCTTTTCGTCTCGCGTGCCGGGGCGACCGCGCTTTCCTGAGCCGGCATGGCGCCGAACCGGGCCGTACCGTCGGCCGTTGTCATGATACTGATGAACTGAGGGACCATGTCTGGCACGTTCGGGACGCGCCATTCTAACGATTCGTCCCGGGGAGTAGGATATGCGTCTGTCCGTCATCGGCGCCGGTTACGTCGGTCTCGTCTCCGGAGCCTGCTTCGCCGAGCTCGGCCATTCGGTGCTCTGCATCGACAACAACCCCGCCAAGATCGACGCTATCCGCTCCGGCCAGATGCCGATCTACGAGCCCGGCCTCGACGCCTTGGTCGCGCGCAATGTCGCCGCGGGGCGGCTCACCTTCGCCACCGGCATCGACGCCGCCATCTCCGACAGCGCGGCAGTGTTCATCGCCGTCGGCACGCCGTCGCGGTTCGACGGCCGTGCCGAACTGACCTTCGTGCATGCCGCGGTCGAAGCCTGTGCGCCGTTCCTGAAGGCCGGCGCGGTGGTCGTGAACAAATCGACGGTGCCGATCGGCACCGGCGACCGGGTCGAAGAGATTTTGGCCACGGTCCGCCCGGAGCTGGCCGTCTCGGTGGCGTCGAACCCCGAGTTCCTGCGCGAGGGCGCCGCGATCAGCGACTTCATGGAGCCGGATCGGATCGTCGTCGGTGTCGAGGACGACAATGCGCGCGCGGTCGCGGAGGCGATCTACGCGCCGTTGACCGCCAAGGGCGCGCCGCTCCTGTTCACGCGCCGACGCACGTCCGAGATGATCAAGTATGCCGCCAACTCGTTCTTGGCGACCAAGCTCGGCTTCATCAACGAGATCGCCGATCTCTGCGAGCATGTCGGTGCCGACGTCGCCGAGGTCGCGGTCGGCATCGGCCTCGACAGCCGGATCGGCCGCAAGTTCCTGAACGCCGGTCCGGGCTTCGGCGGTTCGTGCTTCCCGAAGGATGCGCTGGCGCTGCTCAACACCGCCAACGACGTCGGCGCGCAGATGCCGATCCTGGAGCGGGTCATCCACGCCAACGATCTCAGGAAGCGCAACATCGGCCGCAAGATCCTGAAGGCGCTCGGCGGCAGCGTGCGCGGCGCGACGATCGGCGTGCTCGGCCTCGCCTTCAAGCCAGAGACCGACGACATGCGCGAGGCGCCCTCGATCGACATCGTCGCCTCGCTCGACTATTGGGGCGCCGCGATCCGCGCCTACGACCCGGCCGCGATGGAACAGGCAAAGCCGAAGCTGCCCGCCTCGGTCGTCTATTGCGACGACCCCTATGCCTGCGCCGAGGGCGCG
This sequence comes from Ancalomicrobiaceae bacterium S20, assembly GCA_040269895.1. Taxonomy (NCBI): domain Bacteria; kingdom Pseudomonadati; phylum Pseudomonadota; class Alphaproteobacteria; order Hyphomicrobiales; family Ancalomicrobiaceae; genus Methyloraptor; species Methyloraptor flagellatus. The sequence goes on from CP158568.1 coordinate 217,161, forward strand.
GACGCGATCGCGATCGTGACGGAGTGGAACGAGTTCCGGACGCTGGATCTCGCCCGGCTGAAGGCGGTCATGCGCCGCCCTGTCATCGTCGACATGCGCAACGTGCTGTCGGCCGCGGAGGTCGAGGCGCAGGGATTCCAGTATGATTCGGTGGGGCGGCCGGGGCGCGAGGCGTAAAACAGATTCTGGCGTCGGACCGCTACAAGGATATGACAGCGCGGCGTCCGCGCCGTTCGGTCGTCCAAGGTCGAACAGGGCCTTCTTTCAAGCGGCTACTGCCGTCATGGACGTGCGTCTCTCGGACATCCGATGTATGTATCGGCATCTGGATCGAACTCAAAAAGAACGCCTTTGGCTTGATCCAAAGTGCGAGAGTCCTCCGGAGACAGCACGATTTCGATGCAGGCGAGCCGGACAGGCGACTTGCGTCCAACCATCCGGGCGAACACCTCGATCGAATAGTGTCCGGCCTCGAAAGCATACGGTTTCTGGTGCGCGGAAAGAACGAAGTGGTGATTGGCGACGATGCCCGTCTGGCTGACATATAGCCCGCTACCCGGCGATAGCTTTTCGGCTTCGGCATATCCCCAAAATGCAAAAGTTCTCGTCTCTCTGTCGCGGTGAACGCGGGCATACATCTGTTCGATCATCTGACCGCGATGAGCTGTGCTGTAAAGCAGAGTGCGTAGGAATATTTTCGCCGTCTGCTGAGGTGTGAAATCAAATCCAAAAAAGACTATTGATGGCTGAGTCATGGCCAAGGTGCCGCGTCTAAACAACGTAAACCACGCTGTCAAGACCGAGACAATCAGCGAGAGCACCGAGATAAAAAGACTAATGGCGACCATTGGGCACCTCGATACAGTGCCATGGGCCATATTCCATGGCTCCACCAACAATATCGACTGGAAACTCGCGTGAACAGGCTTTCAGGCGTGTCGCTTTCCCACTTTTCGGCGGGCAAGAACCCGGTCATCGACCGTCTATGACATTGAGAAATGGTGCCCAGGGGCGGAATCGAACCACCGACACTGCGATTTTCAGTCGCATGCTCTACCAACTGAGCTACCTGGGCCTTCGCGGCTGGCTCGCTCGGGGCGGGCCGTTCCGGAAAGTTCGGGCGTTATAGTCACTCGAATCGGGTCTGTCCAGCGGGGGCGGCAAACTAATCGCGGGGCTGTGGATGAACGCGCCGGGGCGCGTTCGAGGCGGCCGCACCGCGTTCGGTCCCGGTGGGGCCCGCGTGGCTCCGATCCAGGCCGACACCGCGGATTCACGTGTTGAATCCGCGCGATGGTCTGCGCTTCTCCGGCCCGGCGCAGGCCGCGCGCGTCAGCGTTCGCGCTCGGAGGGATCGTCCGGCATGTCGTCGTCCTCGACGACCGGGATGGCATAGGCGCCGGTCAGCCAACGGTTCAGGTCGACGGCGCGGCAGCGCGGCGAGCAGAACGGGTAGCTCTTGAAGACCGACATCTTGCCGCAGATCGGGCAGGGCCGCGGCGGGCGCTTGGGGGCGGATTCGGCATCTGAACTCATGTCGCCTCATGTCATGCTCCGTATGGTCGGATCAAGGGGGCGGATCCAGAGAAGGTGGTGCGACGGTCCGATCGCAGACTGCGAACAAAGGGTGCGGGCGACCTTTGCCGCTTCGGCCGGTTTGCCATGCGCGCCGGAGCCGCTAGGCTCCCTATGAGGCGTTCATAAGAGACGCCATACCGGGAGGCGGCGATGATCAAGGAGCGCGTGGAGGCGCGGCGGGGCCGCGGCGCGAGGTTCGCACGACCTGCAATGATATCACTGGTCCTGATCGGCGGCTGGCTCGGCGCGAGCGGGCCAGCCGAGGCCGGCTGCTTCATGTCCTGCACGCTGGCCGACCTGCAGAATGCGACGCTGCTCGACGATTCGGCCGTGCGCGAGGCGGCGCGGCGCTGCAAGGCGTCGTGCGAAACGGAATCGAAGATCCGCCTCGGTGTGCGCGAGGCCGCGGTGCAGGCGTGCCGTCCGACGCCCCTGCCGCCGGAGGCGATGGCGCGCGTGCAGGCGGCCTCGCCGCGGTTCCAGATCCTGCTCGGCGTGTTCGCCTGGGAGACGGTCAATCCGTTCCCGGACAAGGTGCTGAAGGGGATTTCGGTCAGCCGAATGACGCCGACGCTCGCCCGGCAGGATTTCGAGACCGCCGGCACGGTCGGCCCGAACGAGCAGGGCGCCTTCGTCGTCACCGACATGGGCGAACTGATCCCGCAACTCGGCCCGACGATCCGCGTGACCGGCATCCTCGCCTGCGATCTGCCGCCGGCGCCGTGACGCCTGAACAGGGGATCGCCGGCCGCCGGAGTGGTCCGTGATGCGGCGTGTCGATCGGGGAGGAGGGCTCAGGCCGCCGGCACGAGCGGCGACGACCAGCGGGCGCGGATCGGATAGCCCTCGCCGTCGAGCAGCGCCGCCGTCTCGGCGAGCGGCAGGCCGACGACATTGGTGTAGGAGCCGATCAGCTTGACCACGAAGCCGCCGGCGATGCCCTGGATCGCATAGCCGCCGGCCTTGCCGCGCCACTCGTCGGAGGCGATGTAGGCCTCGATGTCGGCGCGGGTCAGCCGCTTGAAGCGCAGGCGCGTCTCGACCAGCTTGGAGCGGATCGCGCCGGACGGCGTCACCAGCGAGACGCCGGTCCAGACGCGATGGGCGCGGCCGGAGAGCAGGCGCAGGCAGTCGACCGCCTGTTCGGTGGTCTCGGCCTTGGGCAGGCTGCGCCGGCCGACCGCGACGACCGTATCGGCCGCGATGATATAGGCGCCGGTCCAGGGCGTGTCGCGCTTCGACCAGGCGAGCGCGGCCTCGGCCTTGATCTTGGCGAGCCGGGTCGCGAGCTGACGCGGCAGCTCGCCCTTCTCCGGCGTCTCGTCGACGTCGGTGGGGCGCAGGTAGTCGGGCTCGATGCCGATCTGGTTCAGGAGCGCCAGGCGTCGCGGCGAGGCCGAGGCGAGCACGAGCTTCTGGCGGATCTCAACCATGTCGGGTCCCGAAAGGTGGCCGGTCCGGCGGACGGCGGTCGAGGCCCTTGGCGCGATCGACCGGTCGCCGGGGCGGCGTCACTTGAAGCGATAGGTGATCCGGCCCTTGGTCAGGTCGTACGGCGTCATCTCGACGAGCACCTTGTCGCCGGCGAGAACGCGGATGCGGTTCTTGCGCATGCGGCCAGCGGTGTGGGCGATGATCTCGTGATCGTTCTCGAGTTTCACGCGGAAGGTCGCGTTCGGAAGCAGTTCGCTCACGATGCCGGGGAATTCCAGGATCTCTTCCTTGGTCATAGGGTATCCGGTTCTGGGTCTGGAGTTGGCGGGAAACTAACGGATCGGGCCCGAAAAGGAAACAGGGCCGACAAGAGTTCCTGATCCGTGAGATTTCGGGGGCTGAAGGGGTGTGCGACGGCCGTTTCCGTGCGGTCGCTCCGGGCTCAGTCGTGCGCCTTCGGGCGCCACTCGAGCCGGTCCTTGATGCGGCGCATGAGGCCGTCACGCACTGCGCGATAGGATTCCATGATCTGGTCGCGCGAGCCGCTCGCCAGTTGCGGGTCGGGCGTCGGCCAGTATTCGACGTCCATCGCCATCGTGCGGGTCATGTCGAGCGCCTTGTGATGGGCCTCCGGCGCCAGTGTGATGACGAGGTCGAAGTTCGAATCTTCCAGATCCTCGAAGGTGTGCGGCTTGTGCTTGGAAATATCGAGGCCGATCTCCTCGATCGCCTTGACGGCGAAGGGGTCGAGCTCGCCGGAACGGACGCCCGCGGAGGCGATGTAGACTTCATGGCCGAACAGATGCCGGGCGATGGCCTCGGCCATCGGCGAGCGGACGGCGTTCATGCTGCAGGCGAACAGGACGGAGCTCGGGCCCGACCGGCTCATGCCTTCAGCCTTTCCAATGCAGCGCGCAGACCAGCGTGAACAGGCGTCGCGCCGTGTCGAAATCGACCTCGATCTTGCCGTCGAGCCGTTCCTGCAGCACGCGCGAGCCCTCGTTGTGCAGCCCGCGGCGGCCCATGTCGATCGCCTCGATCTGCGACGGCGTCGCGGTGCGGATCGCGGCGTAGTAGCTCTCGCAGACGAGGAAATAGTCCTTCACGATCTTGCGGAACGGCGTCAGCGACAGGATGTGCGTCATGACAGGCTTCAGGTGCTCGTCCGAGATCTCGAGCATCATCTTGCTCTCGACCAGACTGATGCGCAGCCGGTAGGGACCGCCGTCGTGCCCGACCGGGCGGAAGGCGTTCTCCTCGATCAGATCGTAGATCGCCACCGCGCGCTCGTGCTCGACGTCGTGCGAGGAACGCGCGATCGAGCCTTCGTCGAGCGTGACCTCGACGAGGCGGTTGCGGGTCAGGGTGCCGGACGCGTCCATGTCGTTCGCCTCCGCTCAGAGGTTCAGGCGGATGCCGACCGACCGGCCATGCGCATCGAGGCCTTCGGCCTTGGCGAGCGTCATGGCGGCGGGGGCGAGCGCGCGCAGCTGGTCGGGGCCGAGCTTCAGGAGCGAGGTGCGCTTCATGAAGTCGAGCACGCCGAGGCCGGAGGAGAAGCGCGCCGAGCGCGCCGTCGGCAGCACGTGGTTGGAGCCGCCGACATAGTCGCCGATCACCTCGGGCGTGTAGCGGCCGAGGAAGACGGCGCCGGCATTGGTCACGGCCGCGAACAGCGGTTCGGGATCTTCGACGGCCAGTTCCAGATGCTCGGCCGCGATGCGATCGGCGAGCGCGACGCTCTCGGCGAGATCGCCGACCAGGATGATCGCGCCGAAGTCGCGCCAGCTCGCGCGCGCGGTCTCGGCGCGCGGCAGCGTGGCGAGCTGGCGTTCGACCGCCTTTTCCACTTCCGCCGCGAGCTCGGGCGAATCGGTGATCAGGATCGACTGTGCCGCCGTGTCGTGCTCGGCCTGGGCGAGCAGGTCGGCGGCGATCCAATCGGGATCGTTCGCCGCGTCGGCGACGACCAGCACCTCCGACGGGCCGGCGATCATGTCGATGCCGACCTGTCCGAACACCTGCCGCTTGGCGGCGGCGACATAGGCATTGCCGGGGCCGACGATCTTGGCGACCGGCGCGATCGTCTCGGTGCCGTAGGCGAGGGCGGCCACGGCCTGAGCGCCGCCGATCCGGTAGATCTCGTCGACGCCGGCGAGTTCGGCGGCGGCGAGCACCAGCGGATTGAGCTTGCCGTCCGGCGAGGGCACGACCATGACGATGCGGCCGACGCCGGCGACCTTGGCCGGCACGGCGTTCATCAGCACCGAGGACGGATAGCTCGCGGTGCCGCCCGGCACGTAGAGACCGACGGACTGCACGGCCGTCCACTTCGAGCCGAGCTCGACGCCGAGCGCATCCGTGTAGCGGTCGTCCTTCGGCCGCTGGCGCTCGTGATGGGAGCGGATGCGGTCGCGGGCGAGCTCGAGCGCGGCATAGGTCTCGGCATCGACGCTCGCGCGGGCGGCCGCGATCTCCGCGGCGGAGATGCGAATGCCGAGCTTGTCCAGATCGACCCGGTCGAATTTCTTCGACAGCTCGATCAGCGCCGCATCACCCTGTTCGCGCACCGCGCGGACGATCGCGCGCACCGCCTGATCGACGTCTTCGGATACCTCGCGCTTCATCGCGAGCAGATCGCGGAAACGGGCTTCGAAATCGGCGGCGGCGGTATCGAGACGGATGGCCATGGATGCCTCTGGAACGCGGACGTGCCGTTCTAGCCGCCGGGCGCCGACTTGTCGATGCGGCGTGGGGGGAGCCAGGGGCCGCTCACCCCTCGTGGGCCGGCATCTTTTCCGTCGACCAGGCAGCGCCGAGGTCGGCGAGGCCGGCTTCGATGCATTCGACCTCGAGGCGGATCGTGCCGCCGCCGGCGAACAACAGTTCGACCGTGCCGCCCGGCGCGTTGGTCTCCTCGAAACGGATCGCCAGCAGTTCGAGCACGGTGTCGGGAAGATCAGGGCGGATGCGCGTCGCCTTGACCGCATCGACGCGGGCGAAATGCAGGCAGGCGCGGCGACGTTCGAAGCCGTGCTTGCGCCCCGCGCCGACGCCCTCCCAGACGAAGCGGTTCAGCGCAACGACGAGCCGGCGCTCCTTCGGCCGCCAGCTCACGTCGGCGACCTTGAGCACCGCATCCTGCACATGCGCCGATACGACGGCGAGGTCTTCCGCATCGAGGGCGAGCAGTTTTAGAGCGGACATCGAATCGGGGCTCCTGGCGTGATGCGGCATGGGACGAAGTCGGCGGTACGATCGGCGGTACGATCGGCGGTGCGGCGACCGCACGGCAGCCACGGGCGCCGGGCCGCGCGCCGCCTCGTCAGAAACAAGAGAACGCGCCAGACTTAGGAAGTCCGGCGCGTTCCCGCAACCGTGATGAACCCTGAGGCCGGTTCGGCCGATCAGCGCGCGCCTTCGCCGCCGAGGCGCTCGATGATGGCGCCGCAGCGCGACAGCTTCTCTTCCAGCCGCTCGAAGCCGCGATCGAGATGGTAGACGCGGCTGACAGTCGTCTCGCCTTCGGCGGCGAGCCCGGCGATGACCAGCGACACCGAGGCGCGCAGGTCGGTCGCCATGACGGGCGCGCCGACCAGGCGATCGACGCCCTCGACGGTCGCGACCTGGCCATCGAGGCTGATGCGGGCGCCGAGCCGGGCGAGCTCGGCGACATGCATGAAGCGGTTCTCGAAGATGGTCTCCGTGATCCGCGACGTGCCGCTCGCGCGCGTCATCAGCGCCATGAACTGCGCCTGCAGGTCGGTCGGGAAGCCGGGGAACGGCTCGGTGGTGATGTCGACCGGGTGGATGCCGTGGCCGTTGCGCTTGACGCGGATGCCGGCGTTGGTCGGCGTGATCTCGGCGCCGGCGGCGGTGAGCGTGTCGAGCGCGTTGTCGAGCAGGTCCGGCGAGGTGCCCTCGAGCATCAGGTCGCCGCCGGTCATCGCCACGGCCATCGCATAGGTGCCGGTCTCGATGCGGTCGGGCAGCACGCGGTGCGTCGCGCCGTGCAGGCGCTCGACGCCCTCGATGCGGATGGTGCCGGTGCCGGCGCCCTCGATCTTGGCGCCCATGGCGATCAGGCACTTGGCGAGGTCGGCGATCTCCGGCTCGCGGGCGGCATTGACGAGCACGGTCTCACCGCGCGCGAGCGTCGCCGCCATCATCAGCGTGTGGGTGGCGCCGACCGAGACCTTCGGGAACACGATCTCGGCGCCGCGCAGGCCGCCGGGCGCCGACGAAACCACATAGCCGCGATCGATGTCGAGCTTGGCGCCGAGCTTCTCGAGACCCATCAGGAACAGGTCGACCGGCCGCGTGCCGATCGAGCAGCCGCCCGGCAGCGACACCTTGGCCTCGTGGGCGCGCGCGAGCAGCGGGCCGATGACCCAGAAGCTCGCGCGCATCTGACTGACCAGATCGTAGGGCGCGCGCGTGTCGACGATCTCGCTGGCGCGCAGGTGGATGGTCTGCCCGGTCAGATGATCCTCGCCGGCGCGCTTGCCGTTCAGCGAATAGTCGACGCCGTGGTTCGACAGGATGCGGGTCAGGAGCGCGACGTCGCGCAGGCGCGGCACGTTCTCGAGCGTCAGCGTCTCGTCGGTGAGCAGGCTCGCGATCATCAGCGGCAGGGCCGCGTTCTTCGCGCCGGAAATCGGAATGACGCCGCTCAGCGCATTGCCGCCGACGATGCGGATCTTGTCCATGAAACCTTGGCCTTTCTGGTGCCGCTGCCGCCCCCGGCCGACCCCCGATCGCGATCGGGCCGGCCGATCGCTCTGTCTTGACGTTTCGCTTACTCTCGCGTTCTGAGCCGGGCAAGCGTTGGAACACGACCTTGGCCGTGGATTACGGGTGGACTGTGGCGGGCTTGCGCCGTTTTGGCCCGATGTGGGCGCACGACGGGCTCGGCGAGCGCCTGGGGCGGCCCGTAGCGGCGTTCGTCGGGGGCGGCCGTTCCTGCCTTGGTGCGCGGGCCGGCGTGCGGGCGCCCGACACCATGTCCAGAGCGCGCAACGCTCGTCTCTGTCGCGATCTAGTCGGAGGCTTCCGAACTGTCGGGCTTGGGACCTGCCGCTTCCGGCCGGGACCTTGGCGTCTCGAGCAGACTCTGCCTCGGCCTCGGCCTCGGCGGCGCGGCGGCCGCGCGCCTGCGCCTTGCGCCGCTTCAGATTTTCCCGCAGCGCCGCAGCGAGGCGTTCGGCGCGGTCGTCCTTGGGCGCGTTGGTCTGGTCGCTGGGCATGGCGGGGCGGGGGCGGTCCGGAATGAGGCCTGGGTATCGGCCGCCCGCTCGTCGATCGCGGCCCGGCCGATCAAGCCACCTATCACGCCGTGCGCGCCCGCGCGAGGGGCGCATGAACGTGGCGCTCGGCCGGGAAGGCTTGGCGCCATTCTGCCGAGGCGCAAGGTGCGGATGGGGCGATGATCCGCCGGGGCGTCGATGAGCGGAGTGCGGCTGCTTGCTCTCGAACGCGCGACATGCGCCAGCGCGAGCGTGGACCGACGCGGCTCTCCGGCCGGACGTGGACGGCCGCTTGGTCCTCGCCGCGCGGGCGCAGGTGGATCTGCGCGGTCGTCGTTCCCTGACGGTCGGCCGTCGCCCATGAAACGGAGCCGGTTCGGCACTGAATTGCAGGCCGTTTCGCTGGCCTCGGCCAGCGCGGCGGTCGCGTTACCCACAGGCGTCGGCATCGCGACGAGATCGTTTCGTCACAAGACTTGCGTCGTGGGGCCCGCTGTGGCACATACCGCCCGCGCAAGCCGACCGCCAACGCGGTTCCCCGGCTCGCGACGGCGTCCGGTACGCCCGAAGCTGCGGTAGCTCAGTGGTAGAGCACTCCCTTGGTAAGGGAGAGGTCGAGAGTTCAATCCTCTCTCGCAGCACCATTCCAAGCCTCTTTACCCAATCAATGTCGACGGGCGCGGTCGCAATGGCGGGGGCGCTTTGTCCTTGTTCTCGTCCGCTGGCCGCTCGCTCGATCCCGGCTCTCGTGCCGCGAACGCCGGGCGGTGAGGAGCGCCCGCGCGACGGTTCGGCACTCGACCGTGTCGACTCCGAACAAGTCCGCCCCGCCGACGCTATTCACAATCGTCACAAAGCCGACATAATGGCTGACGTCGCTGCCCCACACCGGGCGACGTCGCGGCGGAGGCCTTCGTGCCTCCGCGGCGGTCCGCACGACGTGGGGGCAACATTTCTCCGCGATTTCAGCGACACAAAACTGCATTGGACTCCTGTTACGCGGCGACGTCCTCTTCGACATCTCGCCGGATCGTTCCGGCCAACCACAAGGGCAATCCCATGTCCATGACGCGCACCCTGGCCGTGTCGCTCGCCGCCTCCGTCAGCTTCGCGGCGGTCGCGCCGGCCTATGCCGACGCCTCGCCCGAGCTGATCGCCGCCGCCAAGAAGGAAGGCCAGCTCACCGTCATCGCGCTGCCGCACGACTGGTGCGGCTACGGCGCCGTGATCGCCGGCTTCAAGGCCAAGTACGGTCTGACCATCAACGAGCTCAACCCGGATGCCGGTTCGGGCGACGAGGTCGAGGCGATCAAGGCCAACAAGGGCAACACCGGCCCGCAGGCGCCGGACGTCATCGACGTCGGTCTCTCCTTCGGCCCGACCGCCAAGGAACAGGGCCTGATCCAGCCCTACAAGGTCTCGACCTGGGCCACGATCCCGGACGCCGCCAAGGACAAGGACGGCTACTGGTACGGCGACTATTACGGCGTCCTCGCCTTCGAGGTGAACAAGGACATCGTCAAGGACAGCCCGAAGGACTGGCCGGACCTGCTGAAGAGCGACTATGCCAATTCGGTCGCGCTCGCCGGCGACCCGCGCACCGCCAACCAGGCGATCCAGGGCGTCTACGCCGCCGGCCTGTCGGCGGCCAAGGGCGATGCCTCGAAGGCCGCGGCCGAGGGCCTGAAGTTCTTCGGCGAGCTGCAGAAGAAGGGCAACTTCGTGCCGGTGGTCGGCAAGATCGCCTCGCTGACGCAGGGCGCCACCCCGATCATCATCCGCTGGGACTACAACGCGCTCGCCGACCGCGACAACGGCAAGGGCACCGCGATCGACGTCGTCGTGCCGCAGACCGGCGTGGTCGCGGGCGTCTACGTCCAGGCGATCAGCGCCTACGCGCCGCACCCGAACGCCGCCAAGCTCTGGATGGAGTATCTCTATTCGGACGAAGGTCAGCTCGGCTGGCTCAAGGGCTACTGCCACCCGATCCGCTTCAACGATCTCGCCGCCAACAAGAAGATCCCGGCCGAGCTGCTCGCCAAGCTGCCGCCGGCGGAGGCCTATGCCAAGGCCGTGTTCCCGACGCTCGATGAGCAGAACGCCGCCAAGGCCGAGATCACCAAGGGCTGGGACAGCGTCGTCGGCGCCCAGGTGAAGTGATCGCTTCGGTCCGGATCGCCGCCGGCTGCGGCGGCGATCCTGATCCTTGCCTTCCGGCCGCGCGGATCTCGCTCCGCGCGGCTGTCGTTTCCGGTCCCCGCCCTCGCGCCAGCGGTTGAGCATGTCCGTCACAGACGCAACGTTTCGCCCGGCCGCGCCCCCGCCGGTCCATTCGCCCCAGACGGTCCCGCCGGCATCGGCCGGCGCGAAAGCCCCCGATGCCTCGCTCGTCTGGGCGGTGGCCGGCATGCTGCCCTTCGCGGCCTTCGCGATCCTGTTCCTGATCTGGCCGACCGGCCTGCTTCTCGTGCATGCCTTCGAGGCGCGGGGCGGCGGCTTCACGCTCGACAACATCGCGGAGATCTTCCGGCAGGAATCGATCCTGAAGTCGTTCCTGCTGTCGATCGAGATCAGCGCCGTCTCGGCGGTCGGCGGGGCGTTCTTCGGCTTCTTCGTCGCCTATGCGATCGTGCTCGGCGGCCTGCCGGGCTGGGTGCGCGGCGCGGTGATGACCTTCTGCGGCGTCGCGTCCAACTTCGCCGGCGTGCCGCTCGCCTTCGCCTTCATCGCGACGCTCGGCCGCGTCGGCCTGGTCGCCTTCGTGCTGCGCGATTGGTTCGGCATCAATTTCAACGCGACCGGCTTCAATCTCTATACGTTCACCGGCCTGTCGATCGTCTATCTCTACTTCCAGATCCCGCTGATGGTGCTCGTGTTCGTGCCGGCGCTCGAGGGTCTGAAGCGCGAGTGGCGCGAGGCGACCGCCGTGCTCGGCGGCACCAACTTCCACTACTGGCGCTATGTCGCCATGCCGGTGCTCTGGCCGAGCATCCTCGGCGCGACGCTGCTCCTGTTCGCCAATGCCTTCGGTGCGGTCGCGACCGCCTACGCGCTGACCGGCTCGTCGCTGACCATCGTGCCGATTCAGCTCTTCGCCCAGATCCGCGGCGACGTGCTCAACAATCCGGGTCTCGGCTATGCCATCGCACTCGGCATGGTCGTGATCACCACGCTCACCAGCGGCGGCTATATCCTGCTGCGCGCCCGCAGCGAAAGGTGGACGCGATGAAGCCGAGATCCTTGTTCGCCTGGGTGATCATCGCCTTCGCGTTCCTCTATTTCGTGGTGCCGCTGATCGCCACGCTCGAATACGCCATGCGGCAGATGCCGAACGGCGCGCCGCCCGGCTGGGTCTTCCTCGGCAAGTCGCACAGCTTCGACGCCTTCGTGTCGTCGTTCCGCAGCCCGGACTTCCAGATCGCCTTGTTCCGCTCGATGGTCCTCGCGGTCGCCGCCATTGCGATCGGCGTGCTGCTGGTCGTGCCGACGGTCTATCTGATCCGGCTCAAGCTGCCGGGCTGGCGCTCGCCGGTCGAGTTCGTCACGCTGCTGCCGCTGGTGGTGCCGGCGATCATCATCGTGTTCGGCTATAGCCGGCTCTACCTGTCGACGCCGTGGTCGCCGTTCAACAAGTCGCCGTTCGCGACCGACGTGCTGCTCACCTTTGGCTACGCGACGCTGGCGCTGCCCTACATGTATCGCGCGGTCGACACCGGCATGCGCGCGATCGACGTCAAGACGTTGACCGAGGCCGCGCAGAGCCTCGGGGCGAGCAACCTGCGCATCCTGATCAGCGTAGTGCTGCCGAACGTGCGCTCGGCCGTGCTCAGCGGCGCGTTCCTGACCTTTGCGATCGTCATCGGCGAGTTTACCTTCGCGAGCCTGCTCGCCCGGCCGGTGTTCGGCACCTATCTGCAGCAGATCGGCGCGAACCAGCCGTTCGAGCCGTCGGCGCTGGCGCTGATCGCCTTCTTCATCACCTGGGCCTGCATGGGCCTGATCCAGATCGTCGGCCGCGCCCGGGGCGCGAGCCCGGCCCGCTGAGGGGATCCCGCATGGCTTATCTCGAGATCGCCGACCTCAAGAAGAGCTTCGGCGCCAATCAGGTGGTGAAGGCCTTCGATCTCGGCGTCGAGCGCGGCGAGTTCGTGTCGCTGCTCGGTCCGTCGGGTTGCGGCAAGACCACCGTGCTGCGCATGGTCGCCGGCTTCGAGACGCCGTCCTCCGGTTCGATCCGCATGGACGGCCAGGAGGTGGCGCGTCTGCCGCCCAACCAGCGCAACGTCGGCATGGTGTTCCAGGCCTATGCGCTGTTCCCGAACATGACCGTCGCCGAGAACATCGGCTTCGGGCTCAAGATCGCCAAGCGGCCGCAGGCGAGTATCGCCAAGCGCGTCGGCCAGATGCTCGAGATGATCAAGCTGCCGCACATCGCCGATCGCTACCCGTTCCAGCTCTCCGGCGGCCAGCAGCAGCGCGTCGCGATCGCGCGCGCGCTCGCGGTCGAGCCGAAGATCCTGCTGCTCGACGAGCCGCTGTCGGCGCTCGACGCCAAGATCCGGGTGTCGCTGCGCGAGGAGATCCGGGCCCTGCAGAAGGAGCTCGGTATCACCACCCTGTTCGTCACCCACGATCAGGAAGAGGCGCTGTCGATGTCGGACCGGATCGTCGTGATGAGCGAGGGCCGGATGGAACAGGTCGGCACACCCTTCGAGATCTACAATTTCCCGCGCACGCGCTTCGTTGCCTCGTTCGTCGGCACGCTCAATCTGCTCAAGGGCCGGATCCTCGATGCCGGTTCGGGCCGCCTGCTGGTCGCCGATCAGGAGATCGGCGTGGCCGGCGGGTTCCCCGGCCGCAGCACGGGCGAGGAGGCGACGCTGGCGCTGCGCCCCGAGGGCATCCGGCTCTGCGACGGCACCGGCGACGCCAACCGACTGAACGGCGTGATCGAGGATGTGGGCTTCCACGGCCCGATCGTCCGCATCCGCGTGCGCTGTCAGGACACGGTGATCTCGCTCGACAGCTTCAACAGCCCGAGCTCGCAGCTTCCCGAACGCGGCGCGGCCGCGACCGTGGCCTTCCCGCGCGACGTCCTGGTGCTTGCCGACGCCTGAGCGGGCGCGGCGATCGACCAAACAAAAAGTCCGCCCGAGGATCTGCTCGGGCGGGCTTTTTTGTTCGGGTCGGCCTCGATCGTTGCGCGTCAGCGGTCGACCGCGCCGGGGATCAGGCGGCGTTGGTGCGTGACAGGAAGCGCTCGATCTCCTGGCCGAGGCGGCCGAGCTGTTCTTCGAGCCGGGAGCGGGCGCCCGAGACCTCGGTCGCGGCATGGTCAGTCGACTGGATCGTCTCGCCGAGCGCGCCGAGATTGTTGGAGACGCTGCGCGTGTTCTCAGCCGTGCCCTGAACCATGCGCGCAATATCGGCGGTGACGGAGGTCTGCTCCTCGACGGCGGCGGCCATCGAGGTCGAGATATGGCTGATCTCCTGGACCACCTCGGCGATCTCGCGGATCTTCAAGACGTTCTGGTGTGTGGCCTGCTGGATGGTGGTGACGCGGCCGGAGATGTCGGTGGTCGCCTTGGCGGTCTGCTCGGCGAGCGCCTTGACCTCCTGGGCGACGACCGCGAAGCCGCGACCGGCTTCGCCGGCGCGGGCGGCCTCGATGGTGGCGTTGAGGGCGAGCAGGTTGGTCTGGCCGGCGATGTCGGAGATCAGCTGCACGACGTCGCCGATCTCCTTGGCGCGCTCGGCGAGGCCGACGACGGCCTCGCTGACCGCCTCCGCGCTGCCGGTGGCGTTGCGGGCGATCTGGGCGGTGCGGCTCGACTGGGCGCTGATCTCGCGGATCGAGGCAGCGAGCTCTTCGGTCGCGGCGGCGCCGGCCTGAACGTTGGTCGCGGTGGTCTCGGCCGCGCCTTCGATGCCGACGATCTGGTTGCGGGTCGCGGCGGTGATGTCCTGCAGGCGCGTGGCGCAATCGCCGAGGCTGCGATTGGCGCCGGCGGAAATCTCGAGGGTCTCGCGCACGGAGCTGGAGAAGTCGCTGATGGCGTTGCTCAGCGCCTCACCGCGGCGCTGGCGCTCCTCGATCAGGACGTCCTGATAGACGGAGATCGCCAGATCCATGTCGAGCATGACGGCGAGCTGCGCGGCGCGCAGCTGCTCGGCCGCCCGCTTCGGCCGCATCCGGTTCGCGGCGATGATCACCTCGGTCAGCGACGACAGCACGTAGGCGTAGCCACCGATGTACCAGCGCGGTTCCAGATCGATGCGGTGATGGGTCAGGCCGATGCGGCGGATGCTCTCGGCGTAGGCCGTGTCGAAGCTGCCGCTGAACAGGTGTTTCCAGTGGTTCGACTGGGCGGAGATCAGCCGGCCCTGCTGGCTGCCGATCTTGGCGGCCAGCTTCGGCTCGGATCCGACATGGGTGTAGAAGCCGGCCAGCACGGTGGGCAGATGGGGCTCGATGATCTTCCAGACAGATCGCAACGCCTCGCGCTCGGTGTTTCCGATGCGCAGGAACCGCAAGCGGTCGGTGATATCGTAGTTCTGTCCGGACATGAATCCCCCTCGGTCCTTCCTGCAAGTCTGAAGTGCCGGGTGGCGACACGCGAGATTGCTTGGTAGTTTTGCCGTGTGGCCAGTTTATGCTTGGTTAAAGTGTTCCCTTTGGTTAGGGCGAAGTGTTGATGTCTGAGTTTTCGTATACGTGAAATCTGTCAGTATATGAGAAAACACTTACGTCATTCTGGCGGAGCTCGTAAGGTAAACACCAGCATCATCGGGTCGATTTCTGGTATTTTGGCTGACTGGCCAAGCCTTGCCGGTGTGAGAAAAAACTAGACGGCGCATTTATGTCTGAGCATTGCTGTTGATCTAATATGTCAGCTTAGTAGCCAGTCGGCATAACGTGGCACGCCAAGCGTATACGCACTACTTACAGTGCTGGCATGTGCCGACCAGAACAGCACTGTTTCCGGCGGGACGTTGTCTCTGCCGTCCACGATCTCGATATTCAGCCGGTGAACGTCGCTCGGCACGCGAATGACGCGCACGCGAGGTTCGTCTTCGAGGCGGACGTGCAGGGCGGCGGTGATGGCGATCTGGTCGAGGAACCAGCGGGCGAGGCCGGCTTCCAGAAAATGGTCGCAGTAGCGCGCCACGCGTGCCGCGACCGTGCGCGCGGCCGGCGTCGCCGCGAAGTGCATGACGTCGGCCCAGTACCAGTTCCACGGCTCGAAGCGCGCATGGTCGACCGAGACGGCGGCGATGTCGCCTTCGCGCGCGCCGCGAACGAAGTCGCCGATGTCGCGCAGCACGATCAGATCGGTGTCGAGCATCAGGATCGGCCGGCGATAATGGGCCATCAGCGCCGGCAAAACGCGGAAGCGCGCACAGGCATAGGTCGTGATGCGCGTCTCGCGCTCGAACCGGTCGGCGCCGACCCGTTCGACCGACAGCGCGATGCCCGGATTGCCGAGCATGTCGTCCCAGCGGGCGATCCGATCCTCGATATCGGCGGGAGGATCGACGACGTGCAGATGGAACGACGGCGCGATGCCGCTCATCACCGTCGCCGAATGGATCAGCGCGCTGGCGTAGCGATCGAAATAGCTGCCGTCGCAGCCGGCGAAGATCACCGTGTCGCCGACGCGCGAGGGCGCGCGGACGATCTCGGGCAGGCCGGGCAGGGGGCGGCGCGCCAGATCCTCGTGGAAGGCGCGCGCGAAGTGCATCGCCTCCATGCGGCCGGGGCCGAAGGCGTCGGTCGTCCGGAACAGCCGGTCGGCCTCCTCGGTCCGTCCCTGTGACAGCAGCAGGATCGCGAGGCGACCGGCGGCGAAGGGCTGGTTCGGCTCGGTCGCGATCACCTTGCGATAGACCGCCTCGGCGGCCGCGCCCTGGCCGTCGCGGCGCAGCGCATTTGCTTCCGCGATGCCGAGCAGCGGGCGACCGGGATGGGCGGCGAGGAAGGCGCGGGTCGGGGCGACCTCGGCGCCGGCCCATTGGCAGAGCTCCCAGAGATTGCGCTGCCGGGTCGGATCGGGGGCGAGGCGCCACGAGCGGTCGGCGACCTCGAGCCCGGCGAGCCGGTCGGCGTCGGCGAGCAGCGGCAGCATGCGATCGAGGATATCGGCGCTCTTCGGCCGGATTTTTGCCGCACGTTGCAGGAGGGCGAGCGCCTCGGCCTTGCGCTTGGCCGCACCCAGCGTCTCGGCCGCTTTGACCAGGGCCGCGACCAAGCGGCTGGTCAGGCTCGCGGGATCGGCACCGAGTGCCAGAGCCCGGTCGAGCGCGGCGACCTCGGCCTCGTGCTCGCCGGCATCGCGCAAGGCATTGGCGTAGTTCGCCCACACACCATCGGTCTCGGCGCCGAGATCGATCGCCCGGCGCATCAGCCGCACCGCCTCGTCGGGCTTGCCCTGGACGCGGCGGACGACGCCGAGCAGGTGCAGCGCGTCGGCATTGTCGGGCGCATCGGCGAGCACGGCGACATAGCCCGCTTCGGCGCCGGCGATGTCGCCGGCACGGTGCAGGTCGGCGGCGCGGGCGAGGCGCGCCTGAACGTCGCCCGGACCTGCATCGGCCTGTGCCGCTGCTTTGGCGACTGCCACGACAGGGGCCTCGGCGGCCGCGCTGTCGGCGGCGGAATGGGTCTCAGGCAGATCGGTCACGGCCGGTCCTCGCTGCCGAATCGGTCGATGCGTCATGCAAACGACAGTGACCGTACCGACCTGCGAACGCCAGAGGAGGCCGCGGACCGGGAGGGCGGCGTCCGCCGCGCGCGATCAGCCCTCCAGCTCCTCGCGCAGCATTTCGAGCTCCAGCCAGCGATCCTCGGCGGCGGCGCGCTCGGCCTCGGCCTTGGTGATCGCGTCGGCGGTCTTCTGGAACTTGACGGGATCGCGCGTGAACAGCGCAGGATCGGCCATCACCTGCTGCAGCTTGGCGAGTTCGGCTTCCAGTGTGGCGATGCGCGCCGGTAGTGTCTCCAGCGCGTGGCGCTCGTTGAAGCCGAGCTTGCGCTTCTTCGCCGGGGCCTCGGCGGCGGGCTTCGGTGCATCGGACGATTTCGGCGCTGCGGCGGGCTTGTCGATCACGCGTGCGGAAACGCCCGTGCCGCGCTGAGCCACCATGTCGGCATAGCCGCCGGCATATTCGGTCCAGCGGCCGCCGCCCTCGCTCATGATCACCGAGGTCGCGACGCGGTCGAGGAAGTCACGGTCATGGCTGACCACGACGACGGTGCCGGGGTAATCCGCGAGCAGTTCCTCGAGCAGGTCGAGCGTTTCGAGATCGAGATCGTTGGTCGGCTCGTCGAGCACGATCAGATTGCCGGGGCGGGCGAGGGCGCGGGCGAGCATGAGCCGGCCGCGCTCGCCGCCCGACAGCACGCCAACCGGCGTGCCTGCCTGTTCGGGCGAAAACAGGAAGTCCTTCAGATAGCTCATCACATGGCGCGACTCGCCGCCGACCGTGACGATGTCGCCGCGCCCGTCGGTCATCGCATGGCGCAGCGAGGCGTTCGGGTCGAGCGCCTCGCGCTTCTGGTCGAGCGTGACCATCTCGACGTTGGCGCCGAGCTTGACGGTCCCGGCGTCGGGCGCGAGCTGGCCTGTCAACAGGTTGATCAGCGTCGTCTTGCCGGCGCCGTTCGCCCCGACCACGCCGAGCCGGTCGCCGCGGGCGATGCGGATGTCGAGATCCTTGACGATCGCGCGGCCGTCGTAGGCCTTCGACAAGCCGATCGCCTCGATGACGATCTTGCCGGAGACCTCGGTCTCCGTGGCCGCCATCTTGACCGTGCCCTGCACGCGGCGTTCGGTCTTTTTCTTCTCCCGCAGCGCGCCGAGTTCGGCGAGGCGGCGGACGTTGCGCTTGCGCCGCGCGGTGACGCCGTAGCGCAGCCAGTCGAGCTCGGCGACGATCTTGCGATCGAGCTTGTGGCGCTCCTTCTCCTCCTGCTCGAGCAGGTCGTCGCGCCAGGCCTCAAAACTCGCGAAGCCGCGATCGAGCCGGCGGGTACGGCCGCGATCGAGCCAGATGGTGGCGCGCGACAGATTTTCCAGGAAGCGGCGGTCGTGGCTGATCAGCACGAGCGCGGACCGCATGCCCTTCAGTTCGGCTTCGAGCCATTCGATCGCCGGCAGGTCGAGGTGGTTGGTCGGCTCGTCGAGCAGCACGACGTCGGGCTCGGGGGCGAGCGTGCGGGCGAGCGCGGCGCGGCGCGCCTCGCCGCCGGAGAGGCGCTTGGGATCCTCCTCGCCGGTCAGGCCGAGATCCTCCAAGAGGCGCCGCGCGCGGAACGGATCATCGCCGGGGCCGAGGCCGGCCTCGACATAGGCGAGCGTGGTCGCGAAGGCCGAGAGATCCGGCTCCTGCGGCAGGTAGCGCACGGTGACGCCGCCCTGGACGACGCGGTCGCCGCGATCGGCCTCGATCAGCCCGGCGGCGACCTTGAGCAGCGTCGACTTGCCCGAGCCGTTGCGGCCGACGAGGCAGATGCGGTCGCGCTCGGCGACCGCGAGTTCGGCGCCTTCCAGGAGCGGATTGCCGCCGAAGGTGAGGCCGATGTCGCGAAGGGTGAGGAGAGGGGCAGCCATGGCGCGGGGTTTAGCCGAGTTTTGCGGCGACCGCCACGGGGAAGGGGGCTGGAGGGCGGAGGCCGGCATGCGTTGGTGGTTATGGTGCGCGACGATGGCCGGAGCGGCATCGCGGCACAGATCGAGGTATGCGAGAGATCGGCGGGATTGGAATTTTGTCCTAGCTGCGCGGCTTGCGCGGGGCACAGTGGGCGTGGCGTTGTGGGCCGCGATCTGGGGCGGCGTTCAGCCCGGCATGCCGCGCGCCGGGCTGGGATTCGACTGAAAATGGATTGGTTTCAGGGTTTCAGCTGGCGAAAAAGATCCGGCTGCCGCGCAGGTAGAGTTCGACGTCGGTCCAGCCGGCCCTACGGAAGCCGCGATAGAGCGTGTCGCCGAACGCCTCGAAGGCTTCGCGATTGGCGAAGCCGCGGGGTACGAGGCTCGCACTTCCGTCTGCTGCTTCTGACTATTTCCAATGTAAAATCTCAATACTGGCTGGTTAATTTCAAATTTTTCCTTGTTAATCGAAATTGATTGGATTCATCATTTAAGAAAATCTTGAGGTTATTTTGATTTTTTATTTGAGATATTTATGGTATTTTGCAACTTATTGTCGAATTTATATAGAATAATTTATGGGTATCGATAAACTAATCTCGTTCGCACTGCCATCTAACGTTTTGACGTTTGTGGCTGTCAAATGGAGCTTCATGATGAGTGGTAACCCGCATGAGTGGTAACCCGCATGAGTGGTAACCCGGCACGGGTGCCGGGTTAAATAGCGCTATGATTGCTGCTCGGTGAGGTATCATGGCTTTAATTTCTTAAACATGTCCGATCTTAGTTCAAGAACTCTAAAAAACTTCTCAGTTTCTTCATCTGAATGCGAAAAAACTAAAAATTGAGCAAATTTATACTCCGGGAAGTTGAGCCCGATTTCATCATAATATGTTTTGTTTTCTATCAAATTTATTCCTGCGTAATATTCTTCAGTGTCCCATGAGAAATAGACATGATAATAATCGTTATCGCGTGCCGTATATGCTCGCTCTGTCATGTCTGAGATCGTGTTGGCGATCTCTTCAATGTCACTGCCGATGGCTTCGAATACGATATCTGCCATTATTTAGTTCCTTCTATTTTTGCGTATGGTTGGTCCCGTTTCGTGAGTGATGTCGTGTTTCTATAGAACATGAAAGATATGTCTCGGTTGGTTCCTTGAGCGATATTTTTCTGCAGTGCTTCAAGATTGTAGGGAATGAGATCTTTTCTCTTCAGCGGTTCCGACCATCGGTCGTTCCTGACCTGGCCTAGCCTTTCCGCGCGTTCGAACAGTTCTCGACTGACGACCGCAATGTCCAAGTCGCTCCGTTCTCCTCTTTCGTCGAACGGCCTGCCATCCCTCCAACGATAGCCCGTCACGGCGCTGCCGCGCAGGTAGAGTTCGACGTCGGTCCAGCCGGCCCTGCGGAAGCCGCGATAGAGCGTGTCGCCGAACGCCTCGAAGGCTTCGCGATTGGCGAAGCCGCGGGGTACGAAGCCCGGCGGCACGGCGCCCGACGGGCCGCCGATCAGCGCGTTGAGCCGGATCTCGGCCTCGTCGCGCTCCGAACGCAGGCGGACGATCTCGCCCCACGGGGTGGGCGCATTCAGCGACGCCTGCGGCAGCCAGGTCGGATCGAGTTCGCGAACCGCTCGGAACGCCGCATCGCGGACGCCGCTTCTCGTCCGACCATGACGAGGATGCCAGACCTGCGGCGCTGCGCTGTCGCCGGTCCCGCATTCATGCCATGGGTGGGCACCTCCGAACCGGACCCGCGCGCCCCATGCTGTCGAGCCATCTCTGGATCCCGCTGACCCTCGTCGCCGCTTTCGGGCAGACGCTGCGCAATACCTTGCAGCGCGGGTTGATCGCCGAGGTCGGCACGGTCGGCGCGACGCATGTGCGGTTTCTCTACGGGCTGCCGTTCGGCATCCTGCTCTGCGTGGTCGTGTTCGCGGCGACGGGCACAAAGCCCTTCGTGCCGAGCCTGTCGTTCTTCGCCTGGACCGCGCTCGGCGGTGTCGCGCAGGCGCTGGCGACGGGGCTCATGCTGGCGGCGATGCGGACGAAGACGTTCCTGGTCGCGATCGCCTATACCAAGGCCGAGCCGATCGAGATCGCGATCCTCGCCATGCTCGTGCTCGGCGAGGTGCCGACGCCCTGGCTGGTCGGCGCGATCCTGGTTGCGACCGCCGGCGTCATGATCATGAGCTGGCCCAAGCAGGGCACGACCGAGGGCACGCTCCGGCCGGCGGCGCTCGGCATCGCCTCGGGCGGGCTGTTCGGCCTTTCGTCGGTCGGCTTCAAGGGCGGCATCATCGCGAGCGGCCTCGGCTTCCTGCCGGCCGCCTCGATCACGCTGATGACCGGTCTCGCGATCCAGACCGTGCTGCTCAGCCTATATCTGATCGCGACCGATCGCGGTGCCTTGTCGAAGCTGCTCAAGGCCTGGCGCGTGTCGATGCCGGCGGGCGCGATCGGCGCGGGGGCGTCGCAACTGTGGTTCTTCGCCTTCGCGCTCGAGCCGGTCGCGCATGTGCGCACGCTCGGCCTCGTCGAGATCCTGTTCTCGGCCGCCGTTTCGCGCACGCTGATGAAGCAGATGGCGAGCCCGCGCGAGATTTTTGGGATCGTGCTGCTGCTCGCGGGTGTCGTTGGGGTGCTGAACGGGTGATGCCCGGTCCGGGTTGCAGTCCGGGGCAGGGCCCGGTTCAGGCGCCCAGAATGTCCGACAGCGGCGAGACCGCCTTTTCCTCCTCGACGAGGTCGAGGCCGTCCTCGATCTCGTCGAGGTGGTGCACCATCAGGTGCGCGGCGCGCTCGGCGTCTCCGGCTTCGATGGCGGCGGCGATCACCTCGTGGTGGTCGGTGCCGCAGACGCGGGCGCGGCGGCTGCGATAGAGCAGGATCACCAGTGACGAGCGCGCCACCAGTTCGCGCAGCAGGCTCTCGTAGAGGCGGTGGCCGGCCTTGCGCGCGACCAGCAGGTGGAATTCGCCGGAGAGCCGGATCGCGGCGCGGTCGTCGCCGCGTTCGAGTGCGGCGCGTTCTTCCGCGAGATGGGCGGCGAGATCGTCGCCGAAGGCGGCGCGGCGGTGCGCGGCGAGCCGGGCGATCTCCGGCTCGATCAGTTTTCGCGCCTCGAACACCTCGCGGGCGTCCTGCACGCTCGGGTGGGCGACGAAGGCGCCGCGGTTCTTCTCGATCACGACGATGCCCTCGTGTGCCAGCGATTGCAGCGCCGCGCGGACGATCGTGCGGCTGACGCCGTAGATCTGGCCGAGGTCGTCCTCGCCGAGCTTGGTGCCGGGCAGGAGCCGATGTTCGAGGATCGCGGTCACGACGCCGGCGTGGATGAGCTGGGCACGATCGACCGGCTGTCCGCGCGTGCCGCCGTCGCCGTTGCCGCCGTCGCCGTTGGGGAGCGACGTGTCCGTCGTGTCGGTCATCTCCGTCCCTCGCGCTTGCGCCGCCGCCGCGAGCTGGCGTTCGCGGCAGCGCTGATTTCCTTATAAACCCGAGCGCCGACGGGGCAACGACCGGATTGTATACGGTTTCGGATCAATTTGTGTGCGGCTGCCTGAATCTTCGGCAGCGGTGGGACGAGGCACGGGCGCGCGATTGGTCCGGTGCGGTGGGCTTCGCTTTCAAGGCTTTGTCAAACATAGTGAAATTACAAGTCGGTGCGCCCGATGCGGTCTTGGCACACCGCTTGCGATCCCTGTCGCGGACCAGCGGGTCGGCGTCTTCGGCGGCCCGCGCGAACCGGACAGGGACCGCGAGAGGCGCATGGCCGAACCCGCACAGCTCGAACTCGTCGCCGTCACCAAGCGCTATGGCACGACCGTCGCGGTCGATGCGATCGATCTGAAGATCCCGGCCGGCACCTATTGCTGCCTGCTCGGGCCGTCCGGCTGCGGCAAGTCCTCGACGCTCCGGATGATCGCCGGCCACGAGATCGCCAGCGAGGGCGACATCGTGCTCGGACCCCACAATGTCACCGAGCTGCCGCCGGCCAAGCGCGGCACGGCGATGATGTTCCAGTCCTATGCGCTGTTCCCGCATCTGACCGTGCTCGACAATGTCGCCTTCGCGCTCAAGATGCGCGGCGTCGACAAGGCGGTGCGGCACGAGAAGGCGCTGAAGCTGCTCGAGTTGGTGGCGATGACGCCCTATGCGGGGCGCCTGCCGGCGCAGCTCTCGGGCGGCCAGCAGCAGCGCGTGGCGCTCGCCCGCGCGCTGATAACCGAGCCTCAGATTCTGCTGCTCGACGAGCCGCTGTCGGCGCTCGACCCGTTCCTGCGCGTGCGCATGCGCGCCGAGCTGAAGCGCCTGCAGCGCGAGCTCGGCATCACCTTCATCCACGTCACGCACGGCCAGGAGGAGGCGATGGCGCTCGCCGATCTGGTCGTGCTGATGAACGGCGGCAAGATCGAGCAGCAGGGTTCTCCGCGCGAGGTCTTCAACAAGCCGAGGACGGAGTTCGTCGCCCGCTTCATGGGCGGCCACAACGTCATCCGCACGCTCGACGGGCTCGTCGCGGTGCGCACCGACCACCTTTCCGTTTCGAAGGATACCGCCGCCGGCCGGCCGGCGCGGGTGGTCGACGTCGAATATCAGGGCGCGTGGATCCACGCGAACCTCATGGCCGAGGACGGGACGGATCTCGTCGCGCTCGTGCCGGAAGCGACCTTCGATCGCGACCCGTTCCAGGTCGGAGACGTCGTCTCCGTCCATTGGGATGCGGCCGCCGCGCATCCGCTTGCGTGACGAAGACGGAAGACAGGGCTTGCCGCCGCCCGGAGAGGGTGCCGGCCGACTTGGGGAGAGAAGGAAATGACGGATCTCACGAAGAAGCCGAGCGGCGTCAGCCGTCGTTCGGTGCTCAAGGGCGCCGCCGGCATCGCCGGTTTCGCCGCCGGCTCGGGCGCCATCACCGGCTTCCCGTATGTGAAGTCGGCCGAGCCGAAGGTGCTGCGCTACCTCGGCACCGGCGTCAACGAAGGTGACCTCATCGGCAAGAAGTGCTTCGAGGACACCGGCATTAAGATCGAATACATCACCGCGACGACCGACGACGTCACCAAGCGCGTGATCACGCAGCCGAACTCGTTCGACGTGCTCGACACGGAATACTTCTCGCTGAAGAAGCTGGTTCCCTCGGGCAATATCTTGGCCCTCGACTCCAAGAAGATCAAGGAGTTCGACAACATCACCCCGGTGTTCACCAAGGGTGCTCTGCCGTCCGGCAAGAAGATCGGCGATCAGGGCACCGCGCCCTGGAAGGTGCTCTATCTCGAAGGCAAGGATTCGAAGACCTTCGCCAAGGCGCCGACCGAGTTCGTGACCCTGATCCCGACGGTCTACAACGCCGACACGCTCGGCATCCGCCCGGACCTGATCAAGCGTCCGATCTCGTCCTGGGCCGAGCTCCTGAACCCCGAGTTCAAGGGCAAGGCCTCGATCCTGAACATCCCGTCGATCGGCATCATGGATGCCGCGATGGTCGTCGAGGCGACCGGCCAGTACAAGTACCCGGACAAGGGGAACATGACCAAGGCCGAGATCGACATGACCATGAAGATCCTGACCGAGGCGAAGAAGGCCGGCCAGTTCCGCGCCTTCTGGAAGGACTTCAACGAGTCCGTCAACCTGATGGCCTCGGGCGAGACCGTGATCCAGTCGATGTGGTCGCCGGCGGTGACCAAGGTCCGCTCGATGGGCATTCCCTGCGTGTTCCAGCCGCTCAAGGAAGGCTATCGCTCCTGGGCTTCGGGCTTCTGCGTCTCGAAGGGCGTTTCGGGCGCGAAGCTCGAGTGGGCGTACGAGTTCGTGAACTGGTTCCTGTCCGGCTGGGCCGGCGCCTACCTGAACCGCCAGGGCTACTATTCGGCCGTGCTGTCGACCGCCAAGGCGCACATGGAGCCCTACGAGTGGGCCTACTGGATGGAAGGCAAGCCGGCCGAGAAGGACATCAAGGCGCCGGACGGCTCGCTGCTCGAGAAGGCCGGCGCGGTCCGCGACGGCGGCTCCTACGACGACCGCATGGGATCGGTCGCGTGCTGGAACGCCATCATGGACGAGAACGACTACATGGTCCGCAAGTGGAACGAGTTCATCGCCGCTTGATGATCTGAGCGCGCGCGTCGGCCTCGCCGGCGCGCAGTTCCCGAAAATTCCTGCCGGGCATCCCGTTGGACGGGGACGCCCGGCACGGACCTCTCCGCATCTCGCTCTCGTATCCGGGAACCGATCATGGCCGCAGCCGCCCCGACCGCCGGACCGTCTCAGAAGTCGAAGTCGCCGATCGATCGCGCCTCGGATCAGCTCCTCGCCTGGGCGCAGGCGCTGCCGATGACGCTCGTCTTCGCGTTCTTCTTCCTGCTGCCGCTCGCGCTGGTCGTCATGGTCAGCTTCTGGGACTACAACGAATACGAGATGATCCCGACCTTCTCGGGTCGCGGCTACACCGACACGTTCGAGGGTTGCCTCGCCGAACTGCCGAACCTCTGCACGATCCTGAAGACCTACGCGAAGACGCTGAAGCTCTGCTTCCTGGTCTGGATCATCACGCTGACGATCGGATTCACCGTCGCCTATTTCCTGGCTTTCCACGTCAAGTCAAAGACTTGGCAGATCATGCTGTCGCTCCTGTGCACGATCCCGTTCTGGACCTCGAACGTGATCCGCATGATCGCCTGGATCCCGCTGCTCGGCCGCAACGGGCTGGTGAACCAGGGGCTGGTCGGTGCCGGCATTGTCGACAAGCCGCTGGAGTGGCTGCTCTATTCCGAATTCTCCGTGGTGCTCGCGCTCGTACACCTGTTCACGTTCTTCATGGTGGTGCCGATCTTCAACTCGATGATCCGCATCGACAAGTCGCTGATCGAGGCGGCCTATGACGCCGGCGCCACCGGATGGCAGACGCTCGTCAACGTGATCATGCCGCTCGCCAAACCGGGCATCGTGATCGGCTCGATCTTCGTCATCACCATCGTGATGGGCGATTTCATCACCGTCGGCGTGATGGGCGGCCAGCAGATCGCCTCGGCCGGCAAGATCATCGAGACGCGGCTCAACGCGCTGCAGTTCCCCGCCGCCGCCGCCAACGCCGTGATCCTGCTCGGCGTGACCCTCCTCATCATCGCCGCGCTGTCGAAGCTCGTCGATATCCGCAAGGAGCTCTGAGATGGGCGGAGAACGCGGCAAGGCCTTCTATTTCCTCGCCTTTTTCTTTGCGCTCTACGTCCTGTTCCTGTACGGGCCGATGATCGCGATCTTCGTGCTGTCGTTCCAGGGACCGGAGGGCGGGCTCACCTTTCCGATGAACGGCTTCTCGTTCTACTGGTTCGGCAAGCTCTACGAGGGCAACGGCATCATCAAGATCGGCGCGTCGTTCCTGCGGTCGTTCAAGCTCGGCCTGGTGGTGATGCTGTTGACGGTCGCGATCTCGGTCGCGGCGGGGCTTGCGTTCCGCAAGAAGTTCCGCGGCTCGGCGGCGCTGTTCTACATCGCGATCGCCAGCCTGATCGTGCCGTCGATCATCACCTCGCTCGGCATCGCGCTCGAGTTCCGTATCATGGACGACGTGGTCCGCCACTACGGCCCGTCGTGGCTCGCCGATACCCACACGACCTTCATGGGCCTGTTCACCTCCGGCCTCGGCGCGCACCTGACCTGGACGTTGCCGTTCGGCCTCCTGATCATGTTCGCGATCTTCAACCGCTTCAATCCGGCTTACGAGGAGGCCGCGCGCGACCTCGGCGCGACGCCATGGCAGACGTTCCGCCATGTCGTGCTGCCGATCATCCTGCCGTCGGTGGTCGGTATCGGCCTGTTCGGCTTCACGCTGTCCTGGGACGAGATCGCGCGGTCGAGCCAGGTGATCGGCGAGGTCAACACGCTGCCGCTCGACCTGCAGGGCCTGACCACTACCGTGACCAAGCCCGACATCTACGCGCTCGGCACGGTGACCTCGGCGGTGTCCTTCGTGGTGATCTTCGCCGCGCTGTTCGCGATCCGCGCCTTGCAGAACCGGCAGGCGAAGCAGGGCTCGGATGCGGGATCCGGCATGGTGTGAGGTGCGCGTCGGGGAACGCGTGCCGATACGATAACAACGAGAATGCAATGCTGATCCACGTCGTCAATCCGAACACCACCGTCTCGATGACCGACAAGATCGCCGCCGCGGCGCGGGCGGTCGCCTCGACCGGCGTCGAGATCCTGGCGACCCAGCCGGAGACCGGGCCGGTGTCGATCGAGGGCTACTACGACGAGGCCTTCGCCATTCCGGGCATGCTGATGCGGATCCTCGAGGCCGAGAAGGCCGGGGCGCAGGCGCATGTGATCGCCTGTTTCGATGACACCGGGCTCGATGCCGCGCGGTCCGCGGTGTCCTCGCCCGTGATCGGCATCGGCGAGGCGGCCTATCACGTCGCGAGCCTGATCGCCGGCAAGTTCTCGGTGGTCACGACGGTCGCCCAGGCGATCCCGGTCATGGAGCACAATCTCGTCCGCTACGGTCTCGCCTCGCGCTGCGCCCGTGTGCGCGCCGGCGGTTTCGAGGTGCTGGCGCTGGAGGAGGAGGGTTCCGACGCGCGAGCGAAGATCTCGGCCGAGATCGAGGCCGCCAAGGTCGAAGAGCGCGCCGAGGCGATCGTGCTCGGCTGCGCCGGCATGGCGGATCTCGCGGCCGATCTCTCGGTCGAGCATGGACTGCCGGTGATCGACGGTGTCGCCGCGGCCGTGGCGCTCGCCGAAGGGCTGATCAAGCTCGGCGTGAAAACCTCGAAGCGCGGCGGCTACACGCCGCCGCTCAGAAAGCCCTATGCCGGCGCTTTCGCGGCTTACGCCTACCCGGGGTGAGGTGATGACGGCGGCGGGCCAGTTCGAGGTGACGACGGCGAGCGCGACCGACCTCGCGACGATGGTCGGCTGGGCCGCCGCCGAAGGCTGGAACCCCGGACGCGGCGACGCGGCACCGTTCCATGCCGCCGACCCACACGGCTTTCTGATCGGCCGGCTCGACGGGGCGCCGATCGGCTGCATCTCGGTGGTGCGCTACGGCACCGACTTCGGCTTTCTCGGCTTCTACATCGTCGCGCCGGAGCATCGCGGCCGCGGCTACGGGATGCGGATCTGGGACGCCGGCATGGCGTATCTCGCCGGCCGCACGGTCGGGCTCGATGGCGTCGTCGCCCAGCAGGCGAATTATGCCAAGTCCGGCTTCGTGCTCGCCCATCGCAACGTCCGCTATGCCGGGCGGGTCACGTCCGAGGGGGCGATCGATCCGCGTGTCATGCCGGTCGATACCGGGCTCGCACCGGCCGTCGTCGCCTATGACCGGCCCTTGTTCCCGGCGGATCGCGGCGCCTTTCTCTCCGCCTGGCTCGACGGTTCGGGAGGCCGTTTGGCGCTCGCCTTCGTCGAGGACGGCGCGGTGCGCGGCTACGGCGTGATCCGGCCGGCGGAGGCCGGCTTCAAAATCGGGCCGCTGTTCGCCGACACGGCCGTGATCGCCGAGGCGCTGTTTCTCGCGCTCGCGGCGAGGGCCGAGAGCGATACGGTCGTGCTCGATCCGCCGGAGCCGAATTGCGCCGCGGTGGCGCTCGCGGTGCGTCACGGTCTTCAACCGGTGTTCGAAACCGCCCGCATGTATCGGGGCCCGGCACCGACGCTCGATCTCGATCGCATCTTTGGCATCACCAGTTTCGAACTCGGCTGATCCCCTCGGATGCGCGGCGCGCGCTCCGATCCCTGCCGGTTCGCCTGAGAACAAGGAGAGACGCAATGTCCGACTACGATCTCGTCATCCGCGGCGGCACCGTCGTGACCGCCGCCGATACGGTCCGCGCCGATGTCGGCATCCGCGCGGGCAAGATCGTCGCGGTCGCCGACAAGATCGAAGGCGGCGCCAAGGTGATCGATGCCTCGGGCCTCCTGGTCATGCCCGGCGGCATCGACAGCCATGTCCATCTCGCCCAGCCCGCCTTCGGCGGCCCGAAAATGGCGGACGGCTTCGAGACCGGCACGCGCTCGGCGATCGCGGGCGGCAACACGACGGTGCTACCCTTCGCGCTGCAGCCGCGCGGCGCCTCGCTGCGCGCCTCGGTGACCGACTATCACAGGGAAGCCGACGGTCAGTCCTACTGCGACTACGGCTTCCACCTGATCATTTCCGACCCGTCGCCCTCGGTGCTCGGGCAGGAACTGCCGGCGCTGGTCGGCGACGGCTACACCTCGTTCAAGGTGTTCATGACCTACGACGACCTCGTGCTCAACGACCGGCAGCTGCTCGAGGTGTTCGACTGCGCGCGCGGCTGCGGCGCGCTGGTGATGGTCCATTGCGAGGGCTACGACTCGATCAAGTTCATGACCGAGCGGCTGGAAGCCGCCGGCAAGACCGCCCCCTACTATCATGCGGTGTCGCGGCCGCAGGTGGTCGAGCGCGAGGCGACGCACCGGGCGATCAGCCATGGCGAGCTGATCGACGTGCCGATCATGATCGTGCACGTCTCCGGCCGCGAGCCGATGGAGCAGATCCGTTGGGCGCAGCAGAAGGGGCTCAAGGTCTATGGCGAGACCTGCACGCAGTACATCTCGCTGACCGCCGACGATCTCAAGGGTCTCAACATGGACGAGACCGGCGGCAAGTATGTCTGCTCGCCGCCGCCGCGCGACCACGCGTCGTGGGAGGCGATCTGGGAGGGTATCCGGGGCGGCGTGTTCCAGACCTTCTCGTCCGATCACTGCCCGTTCTTCTACGAGGGCTCGGAAGGCAAGCTCAATCCGAAGGCGCGGACCTCGTTCAAGTGGGTGCCGAACGGCATCCCGGGCGTCGAGGTTCGGCTGCCGATCCTGTGGTCGAAGGGCGTCGGCGAGGGGCGGATCACGCCGAACGAGTTCGTCGCGCTGACTTCCACGAACCACGCCAAGATCTACGGCCTCTACCCGGAAAAGGGCTCGATCGGCGTCGGCTTCGACGCCGACATCGTGCTGTGGGATCCGAACCGCAAGGAGACGATCCGGCAGGAGCTCATGCACCACGGCTCCGACTACACGCCCTTCGAAGGCATCGCGGTCACCGGCTGGCCGGTCATGACGATCCTGCGCGGCGCTGTGGTCGCCGAAGAGGGCAGGATCCTCGGCACCAAGGCGGACGGCAAGTTCCTGAAGCGCGGGCTTTCACCTTACGCGGTGCCGACCGGGCGGACCTATCTCTGAACCGGCGATGCGCGGCGGAGGTCATCCGGACGGCCGCCGCCCGCAGCGGCAGAGGCCGGCAATGAGGATTTAGATTGATGCTCGTTTTGCATGCGGAACGCATATCGAGGGAGGCGTTCGCGCCTTTCGGCGCGCTGCTCGATCCGGCGATCGACCGGCCGCGGATCAACTTCGCCGGGCCGACGACCAACGATCGGCCGGCGGCGCGGGCCAATCTCGCGATCGTGCGCCCGCCGGTGGTGGCGAGCGGCGTCGTGATCGACGTGGTCGAACGGCACCCGTTCTCGACCCAGGCGTTCATGCCGCTCGATGTCGCGGCCTATGTGATCGTGGTGGCGCCGGACGGGGCGGACGGTCAGGCCGATCTCGACCGCGCGCGGGCCTTCGTCGTGCCGGGCACGACGGGGATCGTCTATGGCGTCGGCACCTGGCACGTCGGCATGAGCGTGCTCGAACGGCCCGGCGGCATGGCGATGCTGGTGCATGAGGACGGCACGGACGACGATTGCGAATACGTGACCGTGCCGGGGTTCTCGGTGGTGTGGTGAGGCGCGGGCGCCGGATCGCGGGTCCGGCGCCCTTCGCGACAGTCTTGGCGGGGCAGGGCGTCGCCGCGCGCCCCTCACTTCAGCGCTTGCAGCACCGACACGTAGTTGGCGACCGCCGCGCCGCCCATGTTGAAGATGCCCGCGACTTCGGCATCCTTGACCTGCATGTCGCCGGCAGTGCCGGTGAGCTGCATGGCGCTCATCACATGCATCGACACGCCGGTCGCGCCGATCGGATGGCCCTTGGACTTGAGGCCGCCCGAGGGGTTGACCGGCAACTTGCCGTCCTTGGTCGTGACGCCGTCGAGGATGGCGCGGGCGCCCTGGCCGGGCGCGGCGATGCCCATGGCTTCGTACTCGATCAGCTCGGCAATGGTGAAGCAGTCGTGGGTCTCGACGAGGTCGAGGTCGAAGATGCCGAGACCGGCCTTGTCGAGCGCCTGCTTCCAGGCGGCCTGACAGCCTTCGAATTTCAGGATGTCGCGCTTCGACAGCGGCAGGAAGTCCTGCGTGTGCGCCATGGCGCGGAAGGCGATCGCCTTCTTGGCGCCGAGCGCGGTCTCCATGTCGGTGACGACCATCGCGGCGGCGCCGTCGGAGACGAGCGAGCAGTCGGTCCGCTTCAGCGGACCGGCGACGAACGGATTCTTCTCGCTCTCGTTCCGGCAGAACTCGAAGCCGAAGTCCTTGCGCATCTGGGCGTAAGGGTTGGCGACGCCGTTCTTGTGGTTCTTGGCGGCGATCGCGGCGAGCGCGTCGGACTGGTCACCCCAGCGCTGGAAATAGCTCTCGGCGATCTTGCCGAACACGCCGGCGAAGCCGTTCGGCGTGTCGCCTTCCTCGGCGAGATAGGACGCCTTCAGGAGATACTGGCCGATCTCCTTGCCGGGCGTCTTGGTCATCTGTTCGACGCCGACGACGAGCACGAAGCGGGCCTGGCCGGCGCGGATCGACTTGACCGCCTGGTGCACGGCGGCCGAGCCGGTCGCGCAGGCGTTTTCCACGCGGGTGGTCGGCTTGAAGCGCAGGCGCGGATCGGCCTGCAGCACCAGCGAGGCGGTGAAATCCTGCGGCGAGAAGCCGGCGTTGTAGTGGCCGAGGACGATCTCGTCGACGTCCTCCGGGCCGATGCCGGCGTCCTTGATCGCGGCGGTGGCGACCTGGACGATCAGGCTCTCGACCGTCTCGTTCTCGAGCTTGCCGAACGGCGTATGCGCCCAGCCGATGATCGCTGCAGACATGACGTGCCTCCCAAACTCCGACGACGCCCGGATTATTCGGTCGGGCGTTCGATTTCTGCGGCCGAGAGTATGCGAGGCCGTTCGGCTTGTGAACGGGTCCGTTCGTCGGGCAAGCCCTGCGCTTGGGTGCCGCGCGTTCCGCCCAGCGGACCGGGGCGACAGCGGGGTCCATGTTGCGGACCCCGGGCGCGTCCTTACCTCGCGACGCGTGCGTCCGATCCTCTCATTTCGCGACGCGCGCGTCGCGGGCGAACAGATAGATGGCGATCGAGGCGGCAAGCAGGATGGCGAAGACGCCGAACAGCTTGGTGTAGATCTCGGCCGGGGCGACGCCGCTGCTGGCCAGCGCGCCGACATAGTGGCCGGAAATCGGCTGTATCACCGCAGCGCCGCCGATCATGGCCATGTTCATCAGGCTGAGACCGCGGCCGAGCACGTGCTCGGGCAGGAAGGCGCGGGCATGGGCCATGACCACGCCATAGGTCATGCCGAAGCCGCCGATCACGGCGAAGGCGGCGGCCGCCGGCACGACGCCGAGGCTGGCGTTGGTCGCCAGCACGACGAGGGCGGCGACGGTCACGGCCTCGCCGATCGCGACCACCCATTTGCGTGTGCCGAACAGCCGGTCGAGCGGGCCGTAGACGAAGGCGCCGACGATCATGGCGATGCCCATCGCCATCACCGCGTTGCCGCGTTCGACGGGCCCGAGCCCATGCACATCGGCGAAATAGGGCCCGACCCAGAGGCCGCGCACGGCGGCGAGGATCGGATAGGAGGCGAGCGCGATCGGGAAGATCGGCCAGAGCGCTCGGACGCGGAAGACCTCGCCCATCGCGAAGGGGTTCGACGCCGGGCCCTTCCGCTCGGGTGCGGGCGGATCGCGAACCAGGATCGCGACCAGCGCGGTCGCGCCGAGGGTGAGGAGGCCGATCGCGATCATGCTGGTGCGCCAGCCGAACGAGGCGACCGCCGCCGCGAAGGGGGTGGCCGCGACCAGATTGCCGAGCGAGCCGACGCCGACGATGACCGAGGACCAGGTTGCGAACTGCGCCGGCGCCGAGGTGCGGCCGATGACATAGAGCGAGGCCATGTAGACCGGTGCGCAGCCGATGCCGATCAGCGCCATGCCGGCGATCGGCATCCAGGGCGCGGTCGCGAGGCCGAACAGGATGCTGCCCGCGACCGCCGCCAGCATCAGGGTCGAGACCGTGATGCGCGGCCCGACCCGGTCGAAGGCCATGCCGATCGGCACCTGCGCCAGCGCGAAGGCGGCGAAGAACGCTGCCGACACGAGCCCGAGCCCGGTCGGATCGAGGCCGACGTCGCGGGCGAGTTCGGGCGCGACGACCGCCAGAAAGGCACGGAAGAACTGACTGAGCAGATAGGCGGCGACAAGAACGGCGTAGGTAGCCAAACGGAGATCTCCGAACGTGCGAGCGCGCCTACCATAGAGGCCGCTGTGGCCTTGACCAGTGCGTCGCCAGCCCTCGGGGCATGCCGCAACGGGGGAGCGGAAATCTCGGGTCGGGTCTCGCGGGGCGGACGGCGGTTGCGACGTCACAGAACCGAAATCGACGACGGGCAATCGAGTGTCGCGATGTCGCGCCGCGTTTCGGTGTAGACATGGCAACGAGGCGCAACGCGGCGCGCCTCCGGGTGGCCGGTTCGGCACGACGTGTCCGGACTGGCGCGATCCGGTGCGCGTGCCCATATGCTGTCCGCCGCCACCGGCGAAGGAGGATCACCGTGAGCGACATCGTCGTGAAGACCCCGATGCAGTATCTCGACAAGGCCATGGGCACGCTGAGGGATCTCGGCCTCATGCCGGCGAAGACCGAGGACGCGCCGATCGGCGGGCTGCTCGAGAAGATCGCGACGATCGAACCGGACAAGATCGTCATCATCGCCCGCACGCTCGGCCAGGGCTCGGTGTTCAACGAGGTGGTCCGCAACCAGATCGCGGGCATGGAGATCGGCGAGCGCTACAAGGCGATCACCGAAGGGTTCAACTCGATCCGCGACGACTCCAAGAAGATGGTCGACCAGCTTTCCGACGGAAAGATCGACATCTTCGAGCGTGCGACCAACACCTGGATGAAGCTGTCGCGCGGCGACATCGCCGACCGCTTCGACAAGATCCGCGCGATCTATATTGACGTCACCAAGGAGACGAAGAACCAGATCGAGCGCGAGGGCACGATCCTCGAGGCCTACCGCGATTATCGTGGCGCGCTGAAGCAGGCCGAGGTGCTGGCGCTCGAGGTGCTCAAGGTCGCCGAGACGCGCTGGAACGCCGCCAAGGCCGAGCTCGACAAGGCGAGCCAGGCCGTGGCCGGTTTCCAGGGCGAGGCGACCGATCGCGCCAAGCTCGAACTCGCCCGCGACGAGCAGCTGCGCCAGACGCAGGACGAGGAGAAGCGCTACCAGATCGCCAAGGATCTCTCCGACAACCTGACCATCGGCTACAACACCTCCGAGGTCATCATGGCGCGTCTGATGCAGACGACCAACGCCAAGGAGCGGATCTACCAGCAGGCGGTGTCGTTCTTCTCGACCAACGACTCGGTGCTGACCGCGCTCAAGGCCTCGTTCACGGGCATGTTCGGTCTCAACGAGGCGACCCAGTCGCTGAACGCGATGAAGGAGGGCGTCAGCCAGAGCCTGGAAGTGCTCGCCGACATCGGCGGCAAGATCCAGGAAGAGGCGGTCAAGGCCGGCTACGGCCCGACGATCCGCGCCGACGCGGTCAAGAAGCTCGTCGACTCGGTCGTGAACTTCCAGGAGCGCTCGACCGAGATCATCGCCGAGATGCGCGACCTGTCGACCAAGAACTCGGCCGAGATCCGCGACGCCGTCGAGGACGGCAAGCGGCGCATCGCCAAGCTCGTTGCTCAGGGCCAGTCCCTCCCGAACACGCAGTCGCTGCCCAATGCCTGATCCGGCCTCCGGCTCGGCCGTGGCGGTCGCCGATACGCCGCCGCGGCCGCAGAAACTCGACGACCTCATGCTGGCCATGGACGTCGTCGACACGCTGCGCCACCAGGACATGCTGGTGGCGCGCGAACTCGACGAGGACGCCCGCGAGGCCGCGCTCGTCGAGCGTCTGCGCGCGCTCTACAAGAGCCAGGGCATCGAGGTGCCCGACCGGGTCATCCAGGAAGGCGTCAAGGCGCTGAAGGAGGCGCGGTTCGTCTACACGCCGCCGCCGCCGAGCCTCGGCCGCACGCTGGCGACCCTCTGGGTCGAGCGGGCGATCTGGGGCAAGCGGGCGGGGATCGCCGCCGTCGTGGTCGTGCTCCTCGGCGGGGCCTATTGGGCGACCGTGGTGCGCCCGGCCTCGAAGGCGGCGGCCGAGATCGCCACCGTGCTGCCGAACGAGCTGAAGCGGGCCTATGACACGGCGCTCGCCGAGGCCAAGGTGCCGGCGGCGAAGACGCGCGCCGACCAGCTGCTCGCCGACGGCCGTGAGGCGCTCTCGAAGAAGGACCCCGGTGCCGCGAGAAAGGCCGTGACCGGCCTCGACGCGCTGACCGATCAGCTGAAGCAGGTCTACACGCTCCGGATCGTGACGCGGCAGGGCGAGCAGTCCGGCGTCTTCCGGGTGCCGCGCGGCAACCCCGGTCAGCGCAACTACTACCTCGTGGTCGAGCCGGTAACGCCGGACGGCAAGACCCTGTCGTTCCCGATCACCAGCGAGGAGGACGGCAAGACCAAGACGGTGTCGAAATGGGCCGTGCGCGTGCCGCAGGCGACCTACGATCAGGTCCGCCGCGACAAGGCCGACGACGGCATCATCCAGAACACCACGCTCGGCGAGAAGCGCCGCGGCGCACTCGGCGTCGACTGGTCGATGCCGGTGCAGGGCGGCACGATCACCGAGTGGTAGGCACCGACCGGCAGGCCGGGCGCCCCGTGCCCGGACTTTGGGTTTTCGCGGACGCCGGCAGCGGCGGCCCGCACGCGAGGATGGACGCATGATCTCCGGACGCGACGCGCTCGCCTCCATCGAACAGGCCATCGCCGAGGCGCGCAACAACGAGGCGCGTTTCGACGCCGACATGTCGAAGCGCACCGCCGAGGCCGAACAGCTGCGCGCCGCGCAGGCCGACGCCTACCGCGCGCTCGCCCGCCTGAAGCTCGATGACATCGCGCAGGCCGAGATGGTCGATCAGCTCGATCGCACCGAGCGGCAGGTGCGTGCGCTGATCGACAAGAGCCGGCAGGCGTTGCAGAGCGTTTCCGAGCGCCGGGCGGCGGCGGTCAAGGCGGTCAACGACGCTGAAGCCGCGCGCCGCGTCGCCGTCGATGCCCGCAATGCCGCGATTGCGGCCCGCGATGCCAAGCACGCCGAGCGTGCCACCGCGAACAGTTCCAACACCGCCGTGCAGACCGCGATGGAGCGCGTTGCCCGCGCCGATAAGATCGCCGCGGAATCCGACAAGAAGGCCGATCAGGCCGAGGCGGATCGCGACCAGAAGAAGAAGCCCTACGAGGCCGATCCGCTGTTCATGTACCTGTGGCGGAGCGGTTTCGGCACCTCGGCCTATCGGGCCGGCAACATCGCGCGCTTCTTTGATCGCAAGGTTGCCAACCTCGTCGGCTTCGTCGATGCGCGCGCCAATTATGCCATGCTGATCGAGATCCCGCTCCGGCTGCGCGAGCATGCGAACCGGGCGGTGGTAGAACTGGAAGAGGCTAAAGCGGCGCTTGCCGCGCTCGATGCCGAGATCTTCAAGGCGGCCGGTGGCGCGGCGCTCGACGAGGCCGTGGCCAAGGCCGAGGCCGACGAGGCGGCGGCGGACGAGGCCGTCGACAAGGCCAATGCCGCGCTCGCCGCGCTCGATGCCGAGCGCGACCATTCGACCGGCCCCTGGGGCCGCGCGTCGGACGAGCCGGAGCGGCAGGCGCTCGACATTCTCGCCGACGGGCTGGCGCGCCAGAACCTCGACCGGCTCTATCAGGACGCACTGGCGACGCCGACGCCGCAGGACGAGCGGATCGTCGAGGAGCTGAAGGATCTCGCCCGCCGCATCGGCGAGACCGATCGCGCCATCGTCGACCTCCGGACCGAGGCGCGCGAGCTCGGCCGCCGCCGCACCGAACTGGAGCAGGCGCGCGACGAGTTCCGCACCGCGGGCTACGACCGGCCGAATACCGGCTTCATCAACGAGAACATGCTCGGCTCGATCATCGGCGGAATCATCGGCGGCATGCTGTCGAACGCCGACTTCTGGCGCTGGCTCGGGGACAACCGGCGCAACTGGCCTGGCTCGGGTGGTGGTTTCGGCGGCGACATCTTCGGCGGCAGCCATTTCCCGCCCTCGGGCGGCTCGAACGGCTCCGGCGGTGGCTTCGGCGGCGGCGGTGGTTTCGACACCGGCGGTGGCTTCGGCGGCGGTGGTGGCTTCGATACCGGCGGCGGCTTCGGCGGCGGCGGCGACGATCGCAACACCGGCGGCGGGTTTTGAGCTGGACCGAGATACCGGTGCCGACAACGGACTTTCCGGTGCGAGGGACCCCTTCGCGCGATTGCGGGTATCCTGACTGAAATAGTCGTCCTTTTCTCCGGCGCGGCCGCAAATGGTATGGCTGCGCCTCGACTTTTCGCGGAACCGCCGCTTCGAGGATTTGTTTTTCGCGGCGCTGCCGCAAATCGCAATCGCGCACGGTGCGCTACGGCGGCTTTCCGTTTAGAACCTTCGCAAAATCCGGGGCGACGTGCCGCCGGATGATGGACCGGCCATCCTGGCCGGACCGTTCGCGCCGAAATGCCGAGGGCAAGTCATGCAGTCGATCACCGCCAACCGCCTCTCGGACGGCCGCGTCGTGTTCCGCACCACCGAAGGCGGCTGGACGACGCATCTGGCGCGCGCCGCCGTCTATGCCGACGCTGCCGCGCTGGAGCCGGCGCTCGCTGGCGCTCAGGCCGATCAGGCCGCCTGCATCGTGCTCGACCCCTACACCATCGACGTCGAGCGTACTAGCGACGGCCTGATCCCGAAGGCGCTCAAGGAGAAGATCCGCGCCGCCGGTCCGACCGTCGGCTCCGAGATCGCGCCCGACCGCCACGCCGACGCCGCCTGATCCGATCGATCCGACCGCATTCCGCGTCCTGAGCGAGACCGCCATGTATCGTTACGACGAGTTCGACCAGCAGTTCGTCTCCGCCCGCGTGGAGCAGTTTTCCGATCAGGTGCGCCGGCGTCTCTCCGGCGAGCTCTCGGAAGACCAGTTCAAGCCGCTCCGGCTGATGAACGGCGTCTACCTGCAGCTCCATGCCTATATGCTGCGCATCGCCGTGCCCTACGGCACGCTGAACACCAGGCAGCTGCGCAAGCTCGCCCATCTGGCGCGGACCTACGACCGCGGCTACGGCCATTTCACCACGCGGCAGAACCTGCAGTTCAACTGGCCGTCGCTGGAGCAGATCCCGGATATGCTCCGGGAGCTCGCCGAGGTGCAGATGCACTGCATCCAGACCTCGGGCAACTGCATCCGCAACGTGACCGCCGATCATTTCGCCGGCGCCGCCGCCGACGAGATCGTCGATCCGCGGCCCTATGCCGAGATCCTCAGGCAGTGGTCGAGCCTGCATCCGGAATTCTCGTTCCTGCCGCGCAAGTTCAAGATCGCGGTCTCGGGCGCCGCCCATGACCGCGCGGCGGTGCGCATTCACGACATCGGTCTTCAGGTCGTGAAGAACGACGAGGGCCAGATCGGCTTCACGGTGTTCGTCGGTGGCGGCCTCGGCCGCACGCCGTTCATCGCCTGGACGCTGCGCGACTACTTGCCCGAGGCGGATCTCCTCACCTATTGCGAGGCGATCCTGCGCGTCTACAACCTCTATGGCCGGCGCGACAACAAGTACAAGGCACGGATCAAGATCCTGATGCACGAGGCCGGGCTCGACACCGTCCGCGCGCAGGTCGAGGAAGAGTTCGAGCGCATCCGCGGCGGCGTGCTGACGCTGCCGGAGGGTGATGTCGCGCGCATCCGCGCCTATTTCGCGCCGCCGGCCTTCGAGAGCCTGCCCGCGGTGAGCCTCGTGGAGACGCAGACCGCGGCGCGCGATCCGGGCTTCGCGGCCTGGGTCGCGACCAACACCCATGCCCACAAGGTGCCGGGCTATGTCTCGGTGACCATCTCGCTGAAGCCGGTCGGCGGCATTCCGGGCGATGCCTCGGCCGAGCAGATGGAGGCGGTCGCCGATCTCGCCGACGCCCATGCCTTCGGCGAGGTGCGCGTCAGCCACCAGCAGAACCTGATACTGCCGCATGTGAAGCGCGACGACCTCCCGGCCGTCTATCGGGGCCTGGTCGCGGCCGGGCTCGCGACCGCCAATGCCGGGCTCGTCACCGACATCATCTGCTGCCCCGGCCTCGACTATTGCAGCCTCGCCAATGCGCGCTCGATCCCGGTCTCGCAGCGGATCTCCGAGCGGCTCGGCGATCCGGCGCGGCAGGCCGAGATCGGTCCGCTGCTGATCAAGATGTCGGGCTGCATCAACGCCTGCGGCCATCATCACGTCGGCCACATCGGCATCCTCGGCGTCGACCGCAAGGGCGAGGAGTTCTACCAGATCACGCTCGGCGGCTCGGCCGACGAGGTTTCGGCGATCGGCGACATCACCGGCCGCGGCTTCTCCTCGGCCGAGGTGGTCGATGCGATCGATACGATCGTCAACACCTACATCGCCCATCGCGCCTCGCCGGACGAGACCTTCCTCGCCGCCTATCGCCGGCTCGGCATGCAGCCGTTCAAGGAGGCGCTCTATGGCAACGCCTGAGGCTGCGGCCAACCCGGCGGCCGTGGATCCGGCCGTAGCCGCCCGCGCCGAGGAAGCCCGCGCGCTGGACGCGCGCTGGGGCGGCCTGCCGACGCACGATCTGCTCGATACCGCGATCCACACGCTGTTTGCGGGCGAAATCGCGCTGGTGTCGAGCTTCGGGACCGAGTCGGCCGTGCTGCTGCACCTCGTCGCCGCGGTCGACCGCTCGGTGCCGATCCTGTTCGTCGATACCGACAAGCTGTTCGGCGAGACGCTGCGCTATCGCGACAAGCTGGTCGCGCGGCTCGGCTTCACCGACGTGCGCACGCTGACGCCCGATCCAGTGCGGGTCGAGGCGCTCGACAAGGATGGCGGCCTCTGGCTGCGCAATCCCGATCTCTGCTGCCAGATCCGCAAGGTCGAGCCGCTGGCGCTCGGCATCGACGGCTTCTCGGCCTGGATCTCGGGGCGCAAGCGGTTCCAGGCCGCGACGCGTGCCGCGATCCCCGTATTCGAAACCGATGGCACGCGGATCAAGGTCAATCCGTTGGCGAGCTGGGGGCCGAAGGAGCTCGCGGCCTATGCCGCGGAGCACGACCTGCCGGTGCATCCGCTGGTCGCGCAGGGCTATCCGTCGGTCGGCTGCATGCCCTGCACCGATCGGGTGGCGCCCGGCGAGGACGCGCGAGCCGGCCGCTGGCGTGGCCAGGCCAAGACCGAATGCGGTATCCATGTCAGCCTGACCAGCGCCGTGCCGACCGCGCCCGACGGCGCCCACTGAGTTCGAACCCGAGATTCCAGACGATGAGCGACATCTATCGCAACGGCCGGTTCGAGCCGGATACCTGGCGGGCGCTCGGCGCCGACGAGGCGCTGCCGGCGGCGGGGGGCGTGTTGCTCTCGCTTCCCCGTTTCATCGCCGAGCGCGACGCGGTCCTCGGATCGGAGGCGCCCTTCGGGCTGATCGTCGAGCCCGGCGACAAGCTCGAGGCGGTCGGCGAGGACGCGGGCCGCTTCGCGGTCGTTGCCGTGCGGTTCCCGAAGTTCGCCGACGGCCGCGGCTATTCGCATGCCCGGCTTTTGCGCGATCGCTACTGCTTCAAGGGCGAGTTGCGGGCGATCGGCGACGTGCTGCTCGATCAGGTGCCCTACATGCTGCGCATCGGCTTCGACACGCTCGAAGTCACGCATGGGCCGACCCGGGCGCGGCTCGAAGCCGGCCAGCTGCCGCTCGTGCCCTATTTCTACCAGCCCTCGACCACCGACGCTGCCGGTCCCGCCGAGGGCCGGCCGTGGCGGCGTCGGGCGTTCTGAGTTCGATCGGATTCCATTCCGATCGGGCCTCGCGCTCGACGGCGCCGATCGGCAGAAGGAGCGGTGCAGCAGGATGGCGAACGATGCGCCTCACGACCAACCCGCTGCGGCATTCCGCATCCTCGGCCGCCGGCCGCTCCATCGCGGCTTCCTGTCGCTCGATGCCTGCGAGGTCGAGGTCGTCACACGTGACGGCCGGCGGGTTCGGTATGAACGCGAGGTCGAGCATCACGGCGCTGCGGTCGCGATCCTGACCTATGACGCGACACGGCGTGTCGCCGTGTTGGTGCGGCAGGTGCGGGTGCCGGCGGCGGTGATAGGCCTCGATCCGCTGACGACCGAGGTCGTCGCCGGGCTGATCGACGGCGACGAGGCGCCGGAGGCGGCGGCGCGGCGCGAGACGATCGAGGAGGTCGGGCTCGCGATCGGCGCGCTGGAGCCGGTCGGCGCGGTCCAGTCCGCGCCCGGATGGACCACCGAGACGCTGCATCTGTTCCTGGCCGAGGTCGATCTCGGACGCGACCGTGTGGCCGACGGCGGCGGGGCGGCGCACGAGCAGGAATATATCGAGATCGTCGAAATGCCGCTCGCCGCGCTGGCGGCTGCCGCCGATGCCGGCACTCTCAACGACATGAAGACGCTGCTGCTCGTCCAGACCTTGCGGCTCAGGCGCCCGGTGCTGTTCGCCTGAGCGGACGGCAGAGACGAGACGCCTCGGGGTGGTGCCCCGAGGCGTCTCGTCGGAAATTGCGGCGGCGGCCGTCATCTCACATAGCGTAGGCTCGGATCGTCGGCGTCGCGGTGCCAGTGGCAGCGGACGTCGCGATGGAAAGGCATGCCTTCCACCGGATAAGCATGGAAGTGGCAGTTCTGACCGGCGTAATGCGTGCGCGGCTCGGCGTAGGTCCGGATGCGGGGTTCCGGCTCGTAGGGGCGCAGCACCGGGCGGCGTTCGACCGGGCGGTCGCCGTAATAGTAGGGCGGGAACAGCGACCAGCGGCGCGGGCGCTCGATGACGACTTCCTCGTCGTCATAGTAGGCCTGCGGCGCGCGGGGCGCGTTGCGCTGGACGGGCACGTCCGGCTGCGGATCGAGCGCGCCGTAGCGACGTTCATACTGCTCACGCGTATAGACCTCGCCGTTCGGGCCGCGGACGACCTGCGGCTCGGTCGCCTTGGCCTTGGCGGCGGCCTGCTGCTTCTTGCGCAGGGCCTCGGCGGCGAGTGCGGCGGCGGAGGGTGAGGCGGGCGGCTTCGGGGCGGTGGCGGTGTCGGCTTTCGGCG
The DNA here is from genome assembly GCA_040269895.1 of Ancalomicrobiaceae bacterium S20. Lineage (NCBI taxonomy): Bacteria > Pseudomonadati > Pseudomonadota > Alphaproteobacteria > Hyphomicrobiales > Ancalomicrobiaceae > Methyloraptor > Methyloraptor flagellatus. The sequence goes on from CP158568.1 coordinate 259,431, forward strand.
CCGGCGTATTCGTCTGCCCAGTCGAAGCCTGCCCCGTCGCGGCTTGGGCAGGCGCGGCCTGGGCGGGCGTCGTCGCCTTCGGCGGCTGACCGGCGGCCGTGACCGGCGGCTTCGGCTTGTCCTTGGGCTTGGACAGGTCGATGACGCGCACGTCCTTCTTGGGCTCCTCGCCCGGCTTGGCTTGGCCCGGTTTGGCTTCCGCGGTCGCCTTGGCATCGGTGGCGGGCGCCGGGTCGGTCTTGGGCGCGTCCTTCGCCTGGTCCTGCGGCTTGTCGGCCGGTTTCGGATCGGGACCCTTGGCCGCCTCGGTCGGCTTCGGCGCGTCTGCTGGCTTGGAGGCGGCTTCGTCGCGCGCCTTGCGGCGCTTCAGCTCCTCCTCGGCCGCCTCGCTGCGCTCCTTCGGCGCCGGCTGGGCGGTCTGCGGATTGGCGTTGATGTAGGGCAGGTTGCCGCCCGAGGTCTGCGGGCCGGACGTGCCCTGATCTTCGGCGCGCGCGGGAGCGGCGCCGGCGAGAGCGAGGCCGCCGGCGAGCGCGGTGGCAGCGAGAAACGCGAAGGCGATACGCATGAATTCGATCTCCGGTCCGTGCCTTGATGCAGCAGGACTTGGGCGGCAGATGGGCCGGACCTCGGCGCGATCGCGGCCCCACGCTTACAATTCATGACAATCAGATGCGATCCCTGAGCGCGTACCAGCTCATCGCCAGCACCAGCGAAGGGTAGCGCAGCCACTTGCCGCCGGGAAACTTGCCCATCGGCAGTGTGGCGAACGTATCGAAGCGCGACTGGTCGCCCTCGATCGCCTCGGCGATCAGCTTGCCGGCGAAGGTCGCCAGTCCGATGCCCTGGCCGGAGTAGCCGGCTGCGGCATAGACGCCTGGCCGGGGGCGGGCGAACAGCGGCATGCGGTTCATCGTGACCGCGAGCGTGCCGCCCCAGCCGTAATCGATGCGCGCGCCGGCGAGATCGGGATAGATCTTCAACAGATGCCGGCGCACGAATGTCTTGATGTCGTTCGGAAAATTGCGGCTGTAGGTCTCGCCGCCGCCGAACACCAGCCGGTCGTCGGCGGAGAGCCGCCAGTAGTGCACCACGAAGCGCGTGTCGGCGATCGCCTCGCGGCCGGGGATCAGCCGGCGGGCACGCTCGCCGAGCGGCTCGGTGGCGAGAATGTAGTTGTGGATCGGCATGATCCGGCTTTCGACCTCGGGCTCCAGCCCGGCGAGGTAGCCGTTGCAGGCGATCACCACGGCATCGGCGGTCACGGGGCCCTGGTCGGTGTCGACCACGGGGCGGGGACCCGACCGGATGCCGAGCGCGCGGGTCGCCTCGTGGATGGTCGCGCCGGCGGCCTCCGCCGCGCGGGCGAGGCCGAAAGCGAAGGCGAGCGGGTTCAGGTGGCCGGCGCCGGCATCGCGCCAGCCGCCATGATAGGCCTCGGTGCCGATGGCGGCAGCGAGTTCGTCACGGTCGAGCCGGGTCAGGCCCTCGTAGCGATAGTCCCTCGCGAGCTTCTCGAATTCCTCGGCGTAGGGCGTGAGATAGGCCGGCTTGTGGATCGCGTGGATCAGACCCTCGGTCCAGTCGCAATCGATCGCATGCTCGGCGATCAGATCCTTGACCAGCCGCTTCGCCTCTTCGGCCAGCTCGAATAGCCGGTGTGCGCGGTCGCGGCCGAACCAGTCCTCCAGCGTCGACTGGTCGCGCCGTTGGCCGGTGTGGAGCTGGCCGCCGTTGCGGCCCGAGGCGCCCCAACCGACGCGGGCGGCATCGAGCACGATCACGCGCCGGCCGGCGCGGGCGAGGTGCAGCGCGGCCGACAGGCCGGTGTAGCCGGCGCCGATGACGCAGACGTCGGTCTCCGCCGGGCCGGGCAGGGCCGGGCGGAGGCCGAAGGGCGGCGTCACCGCCGCGTAGTAGGACGGCGCGTGCGGGATCGGAGCGGAGCTCATGGAAGGCGCCGGATCAGACGTTGAGGAGCAGGTACTCCCGCTCCCACGGGCTGATCACGCGCATGAACGCCTCGAACTCCATCTGCTTGATGGCACGGAAGGTCTCGACGAAGCCGCGGCCGAACACGTCCTTCAGCTCCTCGCAATCCTCGAACAGCGCGACCGCCTCGAGCAGGCCGCGCGGCAGGCCGAATTCGAGATTGTAGGCCGAGCCTTCGATCGGCTCGCTCGGCGTGTGGCCGAGCGTCATGCCGAGATAGCCGCAGGCGAGCGAGGCGGCGATGGCGAGATAGGGATTGGCGTCGGAGGACGGCACCCGGTTCTCGACCCGGCGCGCGCCCGGCGAGGAGTTCGGCACGCGCAGGCCGACCGTGCGGTTGTCGTAACCCCAGTGCACGTTGATCGGCGCGACCGACTTGCGCATGAGGCGGCGGTACGAGTTCACGTAAGGCGCCAGGATGCACATGACCGCCGGCAGATAGCGCTGCTGGCCGGCGATGAAGGAGAAGAACTCCTTGGTCGGGCCACCCTCGGCGTTCGAGAAGATGTTCTCGCCGGTCTTCACGTCGACCACCGACTGGTGGATGTGCATGGCCGAGCCGGGCTCGCCGGCGATCGGCTTGGCCATGAAGGTCGCGTACATGCCGTGACGCAGCGCCGCTTCGCGGATCGTGCGCTTGAACAGGAACACCTGATCGGCGAGCGCGAGCGGGTCGCCGTGCAGGAGATTGATCTCCATCTGCGCGGCGCCTTCCTCGTGGATCAGCGTATCGATCTCGAGGCCCTGCGCTTCGGAGAAGTCGTAGATGTCGTCGAACAGGTCGTCGAACTCGTTGACCGCGGCGATCGAGTAGGACTGCCGGCCGCTCTCGGCACGGCCGGAGCGGCCGATCGGCGGCTTCAACGGATAGTCGGGATCCTGATTGCGCTCGACCAGATAGAACTCGATCTCGGGGGCGACGATCGCGCGCCAGCCGCGATGGGCATAGAGGTCGATCACCCGGCGCAGCAGCTGGCGCGGTGCGATGTCGACCGGCCGGCCGTCCTGGGTGTAGGCGTCGTGGATCACCTGCGCGGTCGGGTCGGAGGCCCAGGGAACCACGGAGAGGGTCGAGAAGTCCGGCACGAGCTGGATGTCGCCGTCGGCGGGATCGATCTGGAAGCCGTCGTCGTCGTCGGGATAGTCGCCGGTGATGGTCTGCAGGAAGATCGAGCCGGGGATCGACATGTTCGGCCCGTCGACGAACTTCTCGACCGGCATCATCTTGCCGCGCGCGACGCCGGACATGTCCGGCACGATGCACTCGATATCCTCGAGGCCGCGGGCCTCCAGCCATTCCGAGGCCTGTTCGGACGACTCGACTCCGCGAACGCCGGCCAGCGAATCCGAGTGCCGGGCTTTCTTCTTCTTCGACATGACGACCTTGTCATCTGAGACGGGACGCCACTATGGCACAAGTCCCGTGTCGTTTGGATGAGCCGTCGAAGAGACTTGTCGGAATTCGTCGCCGCCGCGTCAGCGCGGGATCGGCAACGCGGCACCCATGGCCGGCGCTTCGGGCATGGCGACGGCGGGAAGCGCCACGCCGACCGGCACGGAATTGGTGCCGAGTTCGCTCTTGGGCAGCTCGCTGGTCGGCTGGATCGGCAGGGCCTCGGGGCTGGTGATCGAGCCGGCGATGCGCAGCGGCACCTCCGCGACGACCGCGCCGGCGAGTGCCGCCGTGGCGCGGGCACGCGGGGCGACCGTGCCGACCAGGTCGAGCCAGCCGGTGGCGAAATCCGCGCTGCCGGCGAGTTTCAGCGCCATGGCGGCGCCGTCGGCCTGGAGCCTGTCGATCCGCGCCTTGGACCGGTCGAAGGCGAGATCGACGGTGGCGCGATCGAAGCTGCTAACCCGCCCGGTCGAGGGCAGGCGCATGGCCACGGTGCGGAACTGCGTGAAGGTCGACAGCGGTTCGGCGCCGGCGACCGCGAGATCGCGGACGTCGACGCGCGCGCGGCCGTTGAAGCCGCGGATCAGCGCGCCGAGCGTGCGGCCCTGGGCGCGCGCGTCGGCGGTCAACGACAGCCGGCCCTTCTGCAGGGCCGAGACGCCAAAGGCCGGGCCGACCGCGTCCGCGGTCATGTCGGTCATGCCGAAGCGCGCCGAGACATCGAGCCCGTCGGCATCGCTGGTGCCGCGCACCAGCAGCGTGCCGTCGCCGCCGAAGGCATGCATCTCGCCGAGTTCGGCATCGAAGCGGCCGTTCTTCATCAGGAGCGTGGCACCGACGCCCGAGAGCGGGCCGAGGCCGGTCGAAACCGATTGCGCCGAGGCGCGCAGGTCGAGATCGAGCCGGCCGAGCAGGCTCTGATCGACGACGAGATCGCGCGAGAGGTCGGCCATGGCGGCCTGGTACGGCGCGATGTCGAGCGTATCGAAGGCGAGCGTGGCGCGGACCTGCGGGCGGGGCAGGTCCGCGCGCGCCGAGATCACGCCCTCGGCGCGGTTGCCGTCGACCGAGATCCGCGCGTCGGCGAGCGTCGCCGCCAGGCCGACCGTGCGCAGACGGCCCTCGACCGCGATGTCGCGCAGCGCGGGCCTGTCCGGCGTCCCAGCCGAGCCAGCGCGCCAGCCGCGCGGCATCGGCGACCGAGGCGCTGAAGCCGCCGTCGAGCTGCATCGTTTCGGTGAGCACGCCCTTGCCGTTGAAGGAGAGCGTCAGCGGTGCGGCGGCGAGCGTCAGGACCGTCGGACCGGAGCGGCCATCGACAAGGCCGCGGGGCCCGAGGCCCTGCGCGGTCAGCGCGACGTCCTCGCCGCGCCAGCGCAGGCGGGCATCCAGGCTCGCGTTGCCGGCGAGGCGCTGCCAGGCGAAGGTGCCGTCGATCTTCTCGACCGTCTCGGTCCGGCCCGAGACCGGATCGGTCAGCGCGACCGTGCCGTCGTCGACGACCAGCGTCACCGGCTGGAGGCGGGCGAGCGCGGCGCGCGTCGGCGCCAGCGCCGCGGCATCGAGCCCGGCGGCGACGGCGAGCGTCGGCCGCTCGAGCTGGACCGTCGTCACCTCGACGCGGCCGAGCAGCAGCGAGGACAGCGCCACCGAAACCTTCAGGGACGCCATCGACGCGAGCGGCCGTGCGCCGTCGCTCTGCTGCCCCTCGACGCGCTGTCCATCGACCCGCTGTACGGTGGCATCCTGGAAGCGGATGGCGAGGCTCGGGAACACGCCGGTCTCGGCGCGGCCGGTCAGCTTCAGGGGCTCGCCGGCGGCCTCGGACAGCGCGCGTTCGATTTCGGCCCGGACCTGTTCGGTCGGCACGACATGGCGGATCGCCACCCAGCTGCCGGCAAAGCCGGCGATGAAGGCCGTCGCGAAGAGAAGGCGTTTCATAGGCGAGCGCAACTCTTCCCGTCGGAGCCCAGTTTTGTCGAGACTTCGAGCATGGAGCGGGAAAGTGCCCGAAGCGAGGCGGCTTGGCAAACGGCCGCGGTGCGATCGACCGCCGTCGCTCACGTCGCTGCGATCGGTCTGGACATGGCTCCACCAGAAGCGATATCGATTCAGCCGGCGCCCTCCGGAGCAAAAAGCCATGTCCGCACAAGTGGAACGCAGTCTTCCCGCAGACGAAACAATTCTGTGGACGCCGTCGCCCGAGCGCATCGCGGCGAGCCAGATGCGTGCTTTCGCGGATGCCGCGGAAGCCGAGACCAGCGAGCGATTTCCGACCTACGCCGATCTGCACGCATGGTCGATTCGCGATCCGGCAACGTTCTGGGATCTGGTCTGGCGGTTCTGCGGCGTGATCGGCGAGAAGGGTGATACCATCCTCGCCGACGGCACCAAGATGCCGGGCGCGCGGTTCTTCCCCGAGGCCCGGCTCAACTTCGCCGAGAACCTGCTGCGCCGCGCCGACGACACGACCGCGATCGTGTTCCGCTCCGAAGACAAGATCGAACGGCGGATGACCTGGGCCGAGCTCAATGCGCTCGTCTCTCGCCTGCAACAGGCGCTCGCCGCGGCCGGCGTCGGGGTCGGCGACCGGGTCGCGGGCATGTTGCCGAACATGCCCGAGGCGGTCGCGATCATGCTGGCGGTCGCCTCGCTCGGCGCCACCTGGTCGTCATGCTCGCCTGACTTCGGCATTCGCGGCGTGCTCGACCGGTTCGGCCAGATCGCGCCGAAGGTGTTCTTCTCGGTCGACGGCTACTGGTATGCAGGCAAGCGCATCGCCAATGCCGACAAGCTCTCCGGCATCGTCGGCGATCTGCCGAGCGCGGAGACCGTGGTGATCGTGCCATTCCTCGGCGAGGCCGAGGCGGTCGCCGCCGCGCTGCCGCGCGCGGTGACGCTCGACGGCTTCCTCGCGCCCTACGCGGCGCAGCCGGTCGCCTACACCCGCGTGCCGTTCGACCAGCCGCTCTACATTCTCTACTCCTCCGGCACGACCGGCGTGCCGAAGTGCATCGTCCATGGTGTCGGCGGCACGCTGCTGCAGCACCTGAAGGAGCACAAGCTCCATGCCGACGTGCGGCCGGGTGACAAGGTGTTCTACTTCACCACGCTCGGCTGGATGATGTGGAACTGGCTCGTCACCGCGCTCGCCGCCGACGCGACGCTGATGCTCTACGACGGTTCGCCCTTCGCGCCGAAGCCGTCGGTGCTGTTCGACTATGCCGATGCCGAGGGCTTCACGCTGTTCGGCACCTCGGCCAAGTACATCGATCAGCTCAAGAAGGAGGGCGTGCGGCCGCGCGACACGCACAACCTCTCGACCATCCGGCTGATCACCTCGACCGGCAGCCCGCTGGCGCCGGAGGGTTTTGATTTCGTCTACGAGGCGATCAAGCCCGACGTGCATCTCGCCTCGATCTCGGGCGGCACCGACATCGTGTCCTGCTTCGTGCTCGGCATCCCGTGGCTGCCGGTGCGCCGGTCGGAGATCCAGGGGCCCGGTCTCGGCATGGCGGTCGAAGTCTGGTCGGACGACGGCAAGCCGGTCATCGGCGAGAAGGGCGAGCTGGTCTGCACGCGGCCGTTCACCTCGATGCCGGTCGGGTTCTGGAACGATCCCGACGGCGCGCGCTATCGCGCCGCCTATTTCGAGCGCTTCGACAATGTCTGGTGTCACGGCGACTTCGCCGAGATCACGCCGTCGGGTGGCATGATCATCCATGGCCGCTCGGACGCGACGCTGAACCCCGGCGGCGTGCGCATCGGCACCGCCGAGCTCTACGCGCAGGTCGAGCAGATCCCCCAGGTGGTCGAGGCGCTGGCGATCGGCCAGGATTTCGACGGCGACGTCCGCATCGTGCTGTTCGTTCGGCTCAGGGCCGGTGTCGAACTCGACGATGGGCTGAAGCAGAAGATCCGCACGCAGATCCGCACCGGCGCGAGCCCGCGGCACGTGCCGGCCAAGATCCTCGCCGTCGCCGACATCCCGCGCACCAAGTCCGGCAAGATCACCGAACTCGCGGTGCGCGACATCGTGCATGGCCGGACGGTCAAGAACGTCGAGGCGCTCGCCAATCCGGAAGCGCTCGATCTCTATCGCGGGCTGGACGAGCTGAGGAGCTGAGGCGATCCGCAGGCCTCCTGCGGATCGGCGCTCAGGTGGTGTCGCGGGCGCGCGTGCGGCGCCCGGACAGCCGGGCCTCGCGGCCACGGCCGATGCGCGACAGGGTCACCAGCGGCACGAGGCCGACCAGCACGATCAGCAGGGCGGCCGGGGCGCCGTCGGCGACCGCCTCGCGGCTCGCCTGGGCGTAGACGAAGGTCGCCAGCGTCTCGAAATTGAACGGCTTCAGGAGCAGCGTCGCCGGGAGCTCCTTCATCGCATCGACGAAGACCAGGATGCCGGCCGAGACCAGCACCGGCCGGATCAGCGGCATGTGGATCTCGGTCAGCACGCGGCCGCCGCTGCGGCCGAGCGTGCGCGCGGCCATGTCGAGATGCACGGAGACGCGGGCGAGCCCGCTCTCGATCGAGCCGAAGGCGGCGGCGAGGAAGCGGCTGAAATAGGCGTAGACGAGGCCTGCGCCGCTCGCGATCAGCACGAGACCGGTGCCATGCCCGGTCAGGAGCTTGGCGGTCCGGTCGATCAGGTTGTCGATGCCGGAGAGCGGCACGAGGATGCCGAGCGCGAGCACCGTGCCCGGCACCGCATAGCCGACCGAGGCGAAGCGGGCGAGTGCGGCGACGACCCTTGTCCGCGACACGCGCATGGCATAGGCGACGACGAGGCCGGCGGCGACGGTGACGAGCGCGGCGGCGACCGCGAGCAGGAAACTGTCGAGCGCCGCGCGCTGCACGGTCGGGTCGAGGAAGGTGTCGAGCCGGCGCGAGGTGTAGTCGGCGAGCATGCCGGCCGGCACGACGAAGCCGATCAGGACCGGCGTCAGGCAGGCAAGGAAGGCGAGCGCGGCCATGCGGCCGCCGAGCTTGTAGCCGGTAGCGGCGCGGACCTTGGTCGAGGCACCGTGGAAACGCTGGTGGCGGCGGGCGTGGCGCTCGGCGGTGATCAGCGCGAAGACGATCACCAGCATGACGGTGGCGAGTTGCGCGGCGCCGCCGAGGCTGCCGCGGTTCAGCCACGTATCGTAGATCGAGAAGGTCAGCGTTTTCACGCCGAGGTATTCGACCGCGCCGATGTCGTTCAGCGTCTCCATCAGCACCAGCGTCACGCCGACCACCAGGGCCGGCCGGGCGAGCGGCAGCGCGACGCGGAAGAACACCCGCCATGGGCCGGCACCCAGCGTGCGCGCGACCTCGAGCGTGGTCGCCGACTGCAGGCCGAACATGGCCCGTGCCGGGATGTAGACATAAGGGTAGAGCACCGAGCTCATCACGAAGATCGCGCTCGGCAGCGAGCGGATGTCCGGAAACCAGTAGTCGCGCGCCGACTTGAAGCCGAAGACCGCGCGGATCGCGCCCTGAACCGGGCCGGTGAAGTCGAGCAGTTCGACGTGGACGTAGGCGACGATGTAGGTCGGGATCGCGAGCGGCAGCAGGAGCGCCCATTCGAAGACGCCGCGGCCGGGGAACCGGCACATGGCGACGATCCAGGCCGCGACCGTGCCGACTACGGCGGTGACCAGACCGACGCCGACCATCAGCAGCACGGTCGTCAGCGCAGTGCCGGGCAGGACGGTCGACAGCAGATGCGCCCAGGTCGCGCCGGTCTCGCCGGAGATGTTGAGCGTCGAGATCGCCAGGATGGCGGCGAGCGGCGCGACCGCGAGCGCGGCGACGACGGCGACCGCGACGATCCACGGCCGATCGGCTCGCGTCGCGGGGGCGAGAGGCGGGATGTCGCCGGTCGTTATGGTCGTGCTCGTCTCGGTCGCGAGGCTCATGCCGGCCGTTCGTTCACAGGGCGCCGCAGCCGCACGGGCCGGATCGCCGTCGGCATTGTGCTTTGCCAGATGCGGACGGGCCAGTCACGCAGGAATGCGGATGCGGCGAGGGCGGTCGCTTGGCGACCGGCCCCGCCTTTATAGCTCGGCTCGCTCGGTTCAGCTCGCCGGGCCGTTGTCGAAGCCGACCTTGTCGACCAGATCGGCGGCGGCGCCGCGGTGCTTGGCGACCTCGCCGAGGTTGATCTTGTCCGGCGTGACCGCGCCGAGATCCTTGATCGTCTGGGCGACGCCGATGCCCGGCTTGACCGGGTATTCATAGTTCAGCGAGGCGTAGGCTTCCTGCGCCTCGTCGCTGGCCATGAACTCGATCAGCTTCATGGCCTCGTCCTTGTGCGGCGCGTACTTCGTCAGCGCCGCGCCGCCGATGTTGACGTGGCTGCCCCCGGTCTCGAAGGTCGGGAAGATCACCTTCACCGACTTCGCCCACTCCTTCTGCTCCGGCTCCTTGTCGTTGTTCGCCATCAAGCCGTAGTAGTAGGTGTTGCCGAGCGCGATGTCGCACTCGCCGGAGAAGATCGCTTTCACCTGGCTGCGGTCGTTGCCGGCCGGCTTGCCGGTCAGATTGGCCTTGACGCCCTTGAGCCAGGTCTCGGTCTTGTCGGTGCCCCAATGCGCGATCGCGGCCGAGATCAGCGCGATGTTGTAGGGGTGCTGGCCGGAGCGGACGCAGAACTTGCCCTTCCACTTCGGATCGGCAAGATCGGCGTAGGAGATCTTGGTGTCCTTGACCCGGTCCTTGGAGGCGTAGATCACGCGGGCGCGGTAGGTGAAGCCGACCCAGTTGCCGTCCGGATCGCGGAACTGTGCCGGCACGGCGGCCTCGACCTTGGCCGACTTGATCGGCTGGGTGATGTCGAGCTCGCGGGCGCGGACCAGGAGCGCGGCGTCGACCGTCATCAGCACGTCGGCCGGGCTCGCCTGGCCCTCGGCCTTGATGCGCTCCTCGAGGCCCTTCGAGCCGTACACCACATTGACCTTGATGCCGGTCTCCTGGGTGAACTTGTCGAACAGCGGCTGGATCAGCGGCTTCTCGCGATAGGTGTAGACGTTCACCTCGGCCGCGGCGGCGGGGACGGCGGCGAGCGCGACGACGCCGAGGACGGCGGCGCGGACGGACGTGTTCGAAATCATTGGCAATTCCTCCTCGCGCTCAGGGGTCAAGGCCCTGCGGATCGGGGCGGGGCACATGCCCCAGCCTCGTCCTAACATCGGCCCGCGCGATGAGTCAAAGGGGAAAGATTATAGAAAACAACGAGTTAGAATAATTATAATGTAAATGTCAGGGGCGGCGACAGCGTTTCGCCGCCCTCGGTCGGCCGCGGCCGGCTTCCTGTGATTAGGTTCCCTTAGTCGGGCGCCCGGTCCCGGCCGGCCGTTCGGCCGGACGGGTATCGACCCGTCTCACCCCGCCTTCGCCACCGCGTAGAGATCCTTGTAGGTCTCGCGCAGGACGTTCTTCTGCACCTTGCCCATGGTGTTGCGCGGCAGGTCGTCGACGAAGGCGATGTGCTTGGGCTGCTTGAACTTCGCCAGCCGGTCGGAGAGGGCGGCGAGGATCGCCTTCTCGTCGATCGTCGCGCCGGGCGTGCGCACGACCACCGCCGTGACGCCCTCGCCGAAGTCGGCGTGCGGCACGCCGATCACGGCGCTCTCGAACACGCCGGGGAGACCGTCGATCTCGCTCTCGATCTCCTTCGGATAGACATTGAATCCGCCCGTGATGATCAGATCCTTGCCGCGGCCGACGATGTGGACGTAGCCGTGCGCGTCGATCTTGCCGAGGTCGCCGGTGATGAAAAAGCCGTCCGGGCGGAACTCGGCCGCGGTCTTCTCCGGCATGCGCCAGTAGCCCTGGAACACGTTCGGGCCCTTCACCTCGATCATGCCGATGGTCTCGGGAGGGAGGATCGCGCCGGTCTCCGGATCGGCGATGCGGACCGTGACGCCGGGAAGGGCCAAACCGACCGCGCCGGGGACGCGGTCGCCGACGTAGGGGTTCGAGGTGTTCATGTTGGTCTCGGTCATGCCGTAGCGCTCGAGGATCGCGTGGCCGGTCTTGGCCGACCATTCGCGATGGGTGTCGGCAAGCAGCGGCGCCGAGCCGGAGACGAACAGACGCATCTTCGCCGTCGCCTCGCGGGTCAGGCCCGGCTGCTGCAACAGGCGGACGTAGAAGGTCGGCACGCCCATCAGCGCGGTCGCGCGGCCCATCAGTCCGAGGATCTCCGCCGGATCGAACTTCGGCAGGAAGATCATCTTGGCGCCGGAGAACAGGATCACGTTGGAGGCCACGAACAGGCCGTGCGTGTGGTAGATCGGCAGGGCGTGGATCAGCACGTCGTCGGCGGTGAAGCGCCAGACGTCGATCAGCGTCAGCGCGTTCGAGACCAGGTTGTCGTGGCTCAGCATCGCGCCCTTCGACCGGCCCGTGGTGCCGGACGTGTAGAGGATCGCGGCGAGGTCGTTGCCCGCGCGCGGGACGGTCGCGAATTCGGCCGAGGCCGTCGCCGCAGCGTCCATCAGGCTGCCCTTGCCGTTCGCGTCGAGCGTCTCGACCGAGCCGCCGACCTTGGCGGCGATCGCGGCGAGGCCGTCGCGCTTGGCGGGATCGCAGACGACCAGCTTCGGCTCGGCGTCGGTGATGAAATAGTCGAGCTCGGCGAGCGTGTAGGCGGTGTTGAGCGGCAGGTAGACCGCGCCGGCGCGCACCGTCGCCAGATAGAGCACCAGCGCCTCGACCGACTTCTCGACCTGCACGGCGACCCGGTCGCCGGGCTTCACGCCGCGCGCGACCAGCACATTGGCGAGCCGGGCGGTGGCGGCGATCAGGTCGCCATAGGTCACGGCCGCGCCGGCCTTGGTCTCGATCGCGACCCGGGTCGGATCGGTCACGCGGGCGGCGAGGCGGGAGAACAGGTTCAGATCGGTCATCGGTCGGGCTCGGCGGTTCGGAGATGTCGGTTCTTGCGGGACAGGCGATCGGGCCGGCGCGGTCGTCAGTCCGCGACGCGGGCGGGCGCGGGCAGGGTGGCCGTGTCCTGCGGCTTGGGTTTGGTCGTCTCGGTGCGGATCAGCTTGCGAATGGCCGAGGCGGCGGCGATCTCGCCGCGCTCGGCATAGGCCTCGTGGTTCGCCTCGATGCGATCGAGATCGTAGAGGTAGTTGACCATCAGGCCGTGCGACTGTTTCAGCCCCTTCTGTGAGCCGTCGCCCCAGAGGTTCAGCCGCTCGAGCCGGGCGCCGTTGCCGAGGTGGAAGCGGGCGACCGGGTCGAGCGCGCGGCCGTTCCGGCCCTTGGCCTTGAGGAAGTAATGCGCGGCGGCGGCCGAGAGCGCCGGGCGCAGCGCCTCGCGCAGCTCCGGAGCGACCGGCTCGCCGGCCGCGGGCAACCGGGCCAGCGCGGCGCGCGTCTCGGCGTCGAGACCGTAGTCGGGCTCGTCCTTGGCCTTCTCCAGCCAGCGCGCGAAGCCGGGCACCGGCGACAGCGTGACGAAGGTCTTGAGGCTCGGCACCTCGCGCTTCAGCTCTTCCACCACCTGCTTGATCAGGAAATGGCCGAAGGAGACGCCGGCGAGGCCCTTCTGGGTGTTGGAGATCGAATAGAACACCGCCGTCGTCGCCTCGGTCGGGTCGATCGGCTGGCGGGTGAGGTCGAGCAGCGGGCCGATCGCATCCGGCGGTTCGCGGGTCAGGGCGATCTCGACGAAGATCAGCGGCTCGTCGACGAGTTGCGGATGGAAGAAGCCGTAGCAGTGCCGGTCGGCCGGCTCCAGGCGGCTGCGCAGGTCGTTCCAGTCCTCGATGGCGTGGACGGCTTCGTAGCGGATGATCTTTTCCAGGATGTTCGCCGGCGTGGTCCAGTCGATCTTGCGCAACACGAGGAAGCCCCGATTGAACCAGGATGAGAACAGGTGGACGAAGTCGGCATCGACCGTCGCCAGTTCCGGATGGGTGTCGAGTTCCTCGAGCAGCGCCTCGCGCATGGCGACGAGCGCGGCGGTGCCGCGCGGCGCGAGGTTCAGCCGGCGGAACAGTTCCTGCCGGCGCGGCTCGGCGACGGTGTGCAGCCGGCTCAGCGTGTCGGAGCCCGGCGCGGTCCGATAGGCGTCGATCGCGGCCTCGACGGCCGCCGGATCGGGGCCGAGCCGGTCGGCCAGCGCGAGGAGGAAGCGGCAGCGGGTGTCGGTGTCGGCCTCTTTGAACCGGGCGAGCAGCGCCTGCGCCAGCACGACGCCGGAGGCCTCGCCGCGCCGCGACAACAGCGCCTCGGCGAGCGAGACGAGGTCGCGCTTGCCATCGGCGTCCGGCCGGTCGCCACGGCCGAACAGCAGCGAGCGGCCGCGTTCGGTCAGCGTGTCGACGAGATCCGACAGGAAGGCCGGGGCGGCCTCCAGGCGGAGCATCGAGGATTGCAGCTTCATCGCGGCCTCTCATCGGTCGGTGGGGTTTGGTTCGACCGGCGCGGAACCCGGCCGATCCTTCGCGGAAGCGACGGCGGAGCACCGCCGCCGCGTGTCGCATCGGGGGGCTTTGCCAGCCCGATCATCGCCCCCCGATCATCGTCCCCTGATCATCGCACCCGGATCATCGCACCGTGGCCGGGCCCATGACCATGTCCGGCAGCGCGGTCGAGATGCCCGGTACCAGGCAGAGCAGCAGCACGGCCGCCGCCATCAGGATCACGAAAGGCACCGTGCCCCAGATGACGTCCTTCAACGGAATGTCGGGCGCGATGTTCTTGATGACGAAGATGTTGAGCCCGACCGGCGGATGGATCAGCCCCATCTCCATCACGATCGTCATCACGATACCGAACCAGATCAGATCGAAGCCGGCCGCCTTCAAGGGGGGCAGGATGATCGGCGCGGTCATCAGGATGATCGAGACCGGCGGCAGGAAGAAGCCGAGCACGATCACGAGACCGAGAATGGTGAAGAGCAGCACCCAGCGCGACAGCTGCATCGCCACGATCGCCTGCGCGGCGCCTTGGGAGATGTGCAGGTAGCTCATCACGTAGGAGTAGAGCAGCGACATGCCGATGATCATCATCAGCATGGTCGATTCCTTGATCGTCGAGTTCAGGATCGGCGCGAGGTCGGTCGGGCGCCAGACGCCGTAGATGATCGCGATCAGCGCGAGCGCCAGGATGCCGCCGAGACCGGCGGTCTCCGAGGGCGTCGCGTAGCCGCCGTAGAGCGCGATCATGACGCCGGTCAGGAGCACGACGAATGGCAGCACGCGCGGCAGCGCGCTGAAGCGCTGCACCATCGTGTAGTGCTCGACCTTGAGGATCGGATGATCCGTGCCGGCGGCGGCGAAGGCCTTCTCGGCACGGGCATATTCCTGCCGGTAGCGTACCACCGCATAGGACGCGAACAGCACCACCAGCATCAGGCCGGGGCCAATGCCGGCGAGGAACAGCCGGCCGAGCGACTGCTCGGCGGCGACCGCATAGAGGATCATGGTGATCGACGGCGGCAGCAGGATGCCGAGCGTGCCGCCGGCGGCGATGATGCCGGCCGCGAAGGCGCCGGAATAGCCGCGCTTCCTCATTTCCGGGATGCCGGCCGAGCCGATCGCCGAGCAGGTGGCGGGCGAGGAGCCGGCCATGGCCGCGAACAGCGCGCAGGCGAAGACATTGGCGATGCCGAGACCGCCCGGCACCTTGTGCATCCAGGCGTGCAGCGCGGAATAGAGGTCCTGGCCGGCGCGCGACTTGCCGATCGCCGCACCCTTCAGGATGAACAGCGGGATCGACAGGAGCGTGATCGAGGCCATTTCCTCGTAGACGTTCTGCGTCACCGTATCGAGCGATGCGGCGGGCATGAAGAAATACATGAACACGACCGCCACGGTGCCGAGCGCGAAGGCGATCGGCAGGCCGGAGAACATCGCGGTCAGGGTCGCGCCGCCGTAGAGGAGGCCGATCGCGAGGGTCGACATCAGCGCTTCTCCCCGGTGGCGGTGGAGGTCATCTGGACCAGGATCTGCAGCACGACCTGCAAGGCGAGCAGGCTCATGCCCGCGGCCATGATCGCGTAGGGGATCCAGAGCGGCGGGCCCCAGGTCGTCGAGGTGACCTGGCCGTCGACCCAGGCCTCGTGGAACAGCGTCCAGGACTTCCAGGCAAAGAAGGCGCAGAAGCCGAAGGTCACGACGTCGACCAGGAGCCGGCGCACGTGGTTGACGGCGTCGGGCAGCAGGGTCGTCACGGCCTCGATCGCGACATGGCCGCGGTTCGACTGCACCTGTGCCGCGGTCAGGAAGGTCGCGCCGACCAGCAGGAAGACCGAGGCCTCGTCCTGCCAATAGGTCGGCGCGCGGAACAGCTGTCGCACGGCGACGCTGTAGGCGAGGATCACGCTCGCCGCGATCAGCGCCAGCGAGGCGGCGAGCATGATCAGCCGGTTGACCAGCGCCAGCGCCCGGTCGGCGCCGGCGACGAGCCGGTTGGCCGAGACCGGTTTCGCCGGCGCCGTTCCCAGTTCAACGCCGTGAGCGCTCATGCCGGGACCTCGTCGGCGAGCTTGATCAGCTTGGCGCAATTGGCATTCTTGGCCGCGAAGTCCTTCCAGGCGGTGTCGCGGGCGATCGTCTTCCACTGCGCGAGCACGTCGTCCTCGAGGTAGGCGACCTTGGCGCCGGCCTTCTCGTAGACTTTCGCGACCGCCTCGTCGTCGGCCATCGCCTGTTCGAGCCCGAAGGCTTCCATCTCGGCGCCGACCGACAGGATCAGCTCCTGCGTCGGCTTCGGCAGGCCGTCGAAGATCGCCTTCGAGATGCACAGCGGCTCGAGCATGAACCAGTAGCTCTTGCCGCGGCCGGCGGTCAGGTGCTTGGCGACCTCCTCCAGGCGGAACGAGATCAGGCTGGTCGAGGAGGTGATGCCGGCGTCGCAGGCGCCGGTCTGCATCGCGGCGTAGAGCTCGTTCGACGGCAGCGACAGCACGGCCGCGCCGGCGGCCTGCAGCACGAGGTCCATCTCGCGCGAGCCGCCGCGGACCTTCAGGCCCTTGGCGTCGGCAGGCGCGACCAGCGGGTTGGTGCGGCTGGCGACGCCGCCGGCCTGCCAGACCCAGGTGACGATCATCACGCCCTTGTCGGCGAGGATCTTCGTGAACTCCTGGCCGACCGGCGCGGTCTTCCAGGCGAGACCCTGCTTGTAGGAAGAGACCAGGCTCGGCATCAGGCCGATGTTGGTCTCCGGAACCTCGCCGCCGGCGTAGGAGATCGGGACCAGCGCCATGTCGAGCGCGCCCTTGCGAAGCGCCGAGAACTGCGCGTTGGTCTTCATCAGCGACGAGCCGGGATAGACCTGCACGTCGATGTCGCCGTTGGAGCGCTTGGCGAGCTCGGCGCCGAAGCGGCGGCAGAGACGGTCGCGGAAGTCGCCCTCGGTCGCCGAGCCGCCCGGGAACTGGTGCGAGATCTTCAGCGTCGTCGCCGCGCGGGCGGCGCCGAACTTCAGGATCGCGGGCGCGGCGACGAGACCGCCGAGCACATGGCGGCGATTGATGAGACTGAACGGTTTCCTGGCGTCGATCGACATCGTTTCCTCCGGAGTTTCGCGTGCCTTGCCCGGCACGTCGCTCGCCGCCCTGTCCGGCGGTCGCATCTTGTTGGCGCATCGACGCGTCGTCGGCGTCGTGCGCGGCCTGTCCCTCGTCCTTGACAAGGGCGGCCCTCGAAGCTGAACAAAACCTTTCTTGCATGCGCTGTCAAGGCTCGTGTATACAAGATTAGCCGTCAGCCATGCAGGAAGGGCCGTGACCAAGAACTCGCGCCTGAAGACGATCCTCGAGGACGCCATCGTGTCGGGTGAATTCTCGCCCGGCGATCGTCTCGATGAAGTGACGCTCGCCGCCCGTTTCGGCGTGTCGCGCACGCCGATCCGCGAGGCGCTGATGCAGCTCGGCGCGGAGGGGCTGATCGAGATCCGGCCGCGCCGCGGCGCGGTGGTCAGCGTGATCTCGCCGCACAAGCTCCTCGAGATGTTCGAGGCGATGGCCGAGATCGAGGCCGGCTGCGCCCGGCTCGCCGCCCGGCGCATGACCGAAGAGGACGAGGCCGCGATCCGCGCCGCGCACGCCGCCTGCACCAAGGCGGCGGCGACCGGCGACCACGACGGCTATTACGAGGAGAACAGGGTGTTCCACGAGGCGATCTACCGCGCCTCGCACAATGCCTTCCTCGCCGAGCAGGCGATCCAGCTGCACAAGCGGCTCGGCCCCTATCGCCGCCTGCAACTGCGCGCGCGGCAGCGGCTGCCGACGTCGCTCGCCGAGCATCAGGGCGTGGTCGACGCCCTGATGGCCGGCGACGCCGATCTCGCCGCACAGCGCCTGCGCGACCACGTGGTCGTGCAGGGCGAGCGCTTCTCCGACATGGTGATGGCACTCGGGGCGGCGTGAGCCGCGCCCGTCGCGCTCAGGGCGTTGCGCCGGGCTTTCGCGGCACGAAGCTGCCCGTCGCGTAGCGGGCGCCGGTCACCTCATCGGGCGGCACGGCGGCCTCGACCTCGGCGATGTCGGCGGCCGACAGCGTCACCTCGACCGCGGCGGCGTTCTCTTCCAGCCGCTCGATCCGGCGCGTGCCCGGGATCGGCACGACATCGTCGCCCTTCGACAGCACCCAGGCAAGCGCGAGCTGGGCCTTGGTGATGCCGTGTTTCGCCGCGATGCGGTCGAGCACGGCGACGAAGCGGGCGTTGGCCGCGAGCGCGTCGTCCTGGAAGCGCGGCAGCTTCTTGCGGAAATCGTTCGCCGCCAGATCGGCGGTCGAGGTGACGCTGCCGGCGAGAAAGCCGCGGCCGAGCGGCGAGAACGGCACGAGACCAATGCCGAGCGCGCGGATCGTCGGCAGGACCGCCTCCTCGATCCCGCGCGTCCACAGCGAGTACTCGCTCTGCAGCGCCGCGATCGGATGCACGGCATGGGCCCGGCGGATCGTCTCGGGGTCGCATTCCGACAGGCCGAGATGGCGGACCTTGCCGGCCGTTACCAGATCGGCCATGGCGCCGACCGTATCCTCGATCGGCACGGCCGGGTCCGGCCGATGCAGGTAATAGAGGTCGATCACATCCGTGCCGAGACGCTTCAGGCTTTCATCGGCGACCTTCTTCGCATTGGCCGGGCTGCCGTCGAGGCCGGCCATGCGGTCGACACCATCGCCGGCCTCCGGCGCGATCCGGAAGCCGAACTTGGTCGCGATCGTCACCTTGTCGCGCCGGCCCTTGATGGCCTTGCCGACCAGGATCTCGTTCTCGTACGGCCCGTAGACCTCGGCCGTATCGAGGAAGGTCACGCCGATGTCGATGGCGCGATGGAGGGTGGCGATCGAGGCGGCTTCGTCCTGGCCACCATAGGCGTGGCTCATGCCCATGCAGCCGAGGCCGATCGCGGAGACGTCGAGGGCACCGAGGCGGCGGGTTTTCATGGCGGCGGCTCCTGTGCGGCTGGGGCGTCGTGCCGGCGGTCGCGACCGGACCGTCGAGGGGGAGCCGCACTATAGGTCCGCGCACACGGCGCGGCCTAGCCGTCCCGCATGCGGGTTGCGCATGCAGGAAGCGGGCTTGTCACCGCCCGGTCCGCGACAGGACCGCGCTGTCGTCGGCTGGCGCGACCCGGCGGGCGGCGCGGCGCCGGTCGGCCTCGATCGTCAACGGGCCGCGGCGGCGCTCACTCGACCAGCGCGTGAGCATCCCATTCGGCGCGCGGGATGACGTCGCCGAGCGTATAGCGGAACGCCTCGACCTCGAGGCCGTCGGCGGTCGTGCGGCAGTGATAGGCGATGTGGAACCACTGGCCCTTGCTGCGCACCGCCGCGCCGGGCGCGTCGATCTCGTTGTCGCCGACGGTCGGGTCGCCATAGGCGTAGGCGACGAGCTCATCGGGATGAAAGCCCTTGTGCTCGCGCGCGACGGCGCCCATCGCCTTGGCGTTGCAGCGCTGTTCGAGGCGGGCTTCGGGAGCGAGCTCGAGCATCGCGCGATCGCGGACGTGGTCGGGCTTTGCAAGGGCGGGCAGGGAGGCGCAGGCAAGGGGAGCGACGACGGCAAGACAAAGAACGGCGGCTCGGCTCCGGATCGGCATGCGCTGATATCCTCGATGATGGGCTCCGCGTGCGGCATGCCGGCCGAATGCGGCGAAGACGCGGCAAAGCGACGGCGCGTCAGGCGCCGACGGGATCGGCCGCGGCGAGGGCGCCCGACGCGCAAACGCGTCCGCGGCGTGAAGCCGGCGGAACGCCCCGACAGATTTCAGAGATTTGAATGGTACGGCTGGGTGGACTCGAACCACCGACCTTCGGAGCCACAATCCGACGCTCTAACCAACTGAGCTACAGCCGCGCATGTCTTGACGAAGACGGCGATCCTACTAGGCGCAAACGCCTTGCAATGCAAGAGGCTCCAAACCGCCAGGTCGCCGGGATCGCCCGATGCCGGCCCGTCCTCCACAGGAGGAATGCCGAAACGGGGTCCGCGGCGCGGAACGGGCGGTCCGTCCAGTCTGGCGACTGAAGCGAAGGATCGCCGCATAAAAAGGCCCGACCGTCGAAACGGCCGGGCCGGAGGTCGAGGCATCCTCGGTCGAGGCATCGTCACGGCTCGGCCGCGGCGCGGGAACGCGCGGGCGACCGAACCGGATGTCTTGCAAGGACGACCGGCCGCGTCAGGCGACCTTGAGGTCCTTCAGGGTCTTGTTGACGGCTTCCTTGACCGGCTCGGCGGTCTCGGTGGCGACCTTCTGGATCGACGCCTGCAGGTCCTTGGCCTGGGCGGTGACCGCCTCGAAGTGCTTGCGCACGAAGGCGGTCTGCAGCTCGACGGCCTCGGCGAGGGTCTTGACCGCGAGCAGGTCCTTGGCGAAGCCGAAGGTCGCGTCGGTGTTCGACTTGATCGCGTCGAGGGTCTTCACGTTGACCTCGAGCAGGCCGGCGCGGGCGGTCTCATAGGTGTCCTCGAGCAGGTCGGTCGCCTCTTCGGCAGCCGTCTTCATCTTCTCGTAGGAGGCCTTCGCCTGCGCGACGCTCTTCTCGGCCATGTCGCGGAACGCGGCCGGAACCTCGGCCGACGGCATCGCGGCGAAATCGAACTTCGGCATTTCGAACTTCGGCAGCTCGAACTTCGGGAACTCGAACTTCGGCGCCTCGGCGGTCACCTTCTCGGCGGCCGGGGCGGCCTTGACGGTCTTTTTCGGCTCGGGAGTGGTCTTGATATCGGTCATGTCGATCTCTCCTGGACTGTCCTCGCGGAGCTGCGTCCGGCTCCGTTCTCGGTCGCGACCCGCACTCGGCCGCGCGCGGGAGGCGTGCAGTCGGTCCGGAAAGGGTCTGCCGACCCACGCTTTCGATCGATGGACTTCCTGATCCGTCGATCGCCCTCGAGCCTTATATAGCGCCATTCGTGTTGCAGTGCAACATAATTCCGCATCGCACAACTGTCACGGTCGAGCTCGGGCGGTCGAAATCCGGCGCGAAACCGGCCCTGGAGCGGGCGGTATGGTGGTCGATCCGGCAATGACCTCAGCGCCTTCGGCGCACGCCGGCTCAGGAATGCAAAGGCCGGCGAACACGGGGTGCCGCCGGCCTTCCTTCCGAAATCGACGCAGCGGATCAGCCCTTCTTGGCCTGCTCCGCGATGCCGCTGACGGTCGCGGCGGCGGCATCGCCGATCAGGCGCGCCTGCTCGCCGAAGGTCGCCATCTGGGCCTTCAGAAAGTCGCTGTGCAGGCGGGCGATTTCCTCGGGGTTCTTGGCCTTCACGAGCTTTTGAGCATGCTCGAACACCGCCGCGACATTCTCTTCGGCGAGCGAGAGCACCTTGCGGTTCATCTCGAGCGCGCCGGCCTGGATCGTCGTGGCCGAGGTCTCGGCCTTGCTGGCCGCCTGCTGGGTGGCATGGATGAAGTCGTCGAACGCCTTCTTCGCCTGATCAACGCTCTTCTCGGCGAAGGCGCGCATCTCGGTGGGGATCTCGAACTTGTCGGCAGCCATGGTGTTCCTCCCTGTCGGTTCGGCGCGCCGGATGGCGAACCGGATGCTTGTTACGACTGATCATGTTGCAATGCAACATAATGCTGCATTGCAACATCGCGCGGTTAACCGTCTCGACGGGAACCGCACCGGGACCGGTCCGAGCCGATGGACCAGGATCACCGTTCCTTTATATTAATGCGCGGTTAACCGGGCCGTCAGCCCCGCAGCTCGCGTGATCGTCGCCGATCGTGGTTGCCGACGGTCGCCCGGGGGTGGCAGCGGATCGGACCCGGACCGATCGGTCGGGGATCGCGGCGTTCGCGCGGGGCGCGGGCGATGCCGGAATGGTCCGGAAGGAGCCGGGGTGGTCCGGACGGAAATGGTGCGGAAGGACCAGGGGACGGTATGAAGACCAGGTTCGAGATCCTTTCGCTCGCGGCCCTGCCCGCCGTCGCCCGACGGTTCGAGGACGGTCGGCCCCTGCTGGTTTTCGCGGAGGACGGCCGCACGCTGCTCGCCGCCAACGCCGGCGGCTTCGCGCGCATCGGCGCCACCACGGCGGAGGCGCGCCGCGCCGCGGTCGGTGGGGCCGTCGCCGGGCTCGACGCCCGTCTCGCCGATCGGGTCGCGCGGTTCGCGGCCGACGCCGAGGTTGGCGCGACCGCATCCGAGCTGCTGCGCTATTTCCAGGGCTTCAAGCCTGTGCTGGTCCAGATCGGGCTCGAGAAGGCTGCGAGCCCGGAGGCCGGCGTCGCCGTGCTGCTGACCTTCGAAGCGGCCGGCACGCGTTCGGCGGAGGTGGGCGACATCGGCGCGGCGCTCGACGGGTTCACCGGCGCGGACGGCCTGGTCGCGGCCTTCGATGCCGAGGGCGACGTGCTGGCGGCGAGCGGCGATCACGGGGTGCTCGACGACGCGCATGAAGAGATCGAGGCCATCGTCGAGGCCGCCGACCATCTGCCGCTGCATGCGGCGACGGTCGAGAAGGCCGGCACCGCGCGCGATGTCGCGGTGGTGACCGTGCCGGGCGAGGGGCGTGTGCGCCGGTTGCTCTATGTCGGCGGCGTGCGCCCGGCCCCGGCCATGTCTGCGAGCCAGGATGCGTCAGCCGAGAGCCCGGTGGCTCCGGTCGCGAGCGCCGAAGGCGAAGCGGCTGCGGCTGACGACGTGCCTCTCGTGGATACGGCTCCTGTCGAGCTCGTTCCTGGCGAGCTCGTTCCTGGCGGGACTGGGACGGTCGGCGCGGTTGATGCCTACTCTGCATTCGTCGTTCCCGCGGCTGAGACGCCGCCGCCGGTGTTCGACCGCGATCATCTGATGAGCGACGCGTCCACGGGGGCGGCGTCGGAAGCCGACGCGGACGGCGAACCCGGATCGGTCGAGTTCCTGGCCGAGGCGTTGCCGGTCGATCATCCGGTGGTGGCGGTCGAGCCGCCGAGTGCGGTGCTGCTCGCCGGTTTGGAGACCGCGACGCCGTCGCAGCCCTATCCGGCCATGACGGAGGCCGAGCTCGGCGAGGCGATCGGCTTCGCCACCGGACGGACGTCGGTTGGCGCACCGGCCGAAGCCGGGCCGGGCCTCGAGCCGACGACCGCTCCTCCAGACACGGTGGCCGAGGCGCCGAGCGGCTTCCGCTTCCGTGCCTCGGATCGCACAATCAAATTCGCCTGGCAGATGGACGCCGAGCGGCGCTTCACCTTCGTCTCGGATCTGCTCGCCTCGGCGGTCGGCCCGCGCGCAGCCGACATCGTCGGCCGCACCTGGTCGGAGGTCGCAACGGCCTACGGCCTCGATCCCGACGGCGGCATCGCCCGCTCGCTCGACCGCCGCGACACCTGGAGTGGCCGCACGGCGCTCTGGCCGGTCGAGGGCGAGGCCCTGCGCGTACCGGTCGATCTCGCCGCGCTGCCGGCCTTCGGCCGTTCGCGCAGCTTCGAGGGCTATCGCGGTTTCGGCACGATCCGCGCGAACGAGACCGTGCCGGATCCGACCGGCTTCGGCCTGATCCTCGCGGGCGCCGTTGCCGTCGCGGAGGAGGGCGACGGGGCGCCGGCTCCGTCGGACGAGCATACTCCGTCTGATGGGAAGGCTGCGCCCACGGTTGCGGCCGGAACTGTCGATGCCGGGCCGGCGAACGCTGCCGCGACGCACGGGACCGAGGCGATGGCGCAAGGCGCCGTGGCGACCGCTGGTGTGGTCGGCGTGGTGCAGGCGCTTTCGCCTGTTGTCGGGCATGGCGTCGCTGAAGAGCACACCGCGCCGGAGATGGCTGCCGGCGAGGACGCGACGGCTGAGCATTCCACCTCCGAGATCGAGCCGGCCGCGACCGGCGAGAGCGCGGTCGCTGCCGACGCCGCGCTGTCCATCGCGCCCGCACCGTCCGAGCCCGAGGTCGCCGACGCGGCGACCGTCGCGCCGATGGCTGCCGAGCCGGAAACCCCGCCCCACGCCGAGGCCGACGCGCCGGCGACCGATCGATCTGCCGTTTCGGAAGGCTCGGCGACCGAGCACGGCGGCGCCGTCGCGGCTGCGGAAGTCGTTTCGACCGACGGGGCTGTCCCTGTTTTGCCGGCGCCCGTCGTCGCGCCGCCGCGCCGTGGCGCGATCGAAGTGACCATGGCCGCGGCCTTCGGCTTCTCGTCCATGCGCGCGCACAGCGTGGTTCCAGCGGCGGGCGCCGCCGAACCGCGCCGCGATGCGGCGGCCGACGTCGTACCGGCGTCGGAAGCGCCGATGCGCGATGGCGTTGATGCCGAGCATGAGACGCCGACCGAGACGCCGCATAACGTCCTGTCCGATGCGTCCGATGCGATTCGTTCGGACGTGGTCGGCACCGGTATGGCCGCGGCCCCCGCGGGTGAGGCCGAGACGTCGGCCAAAGCGGATCGGGAGAGCGAAGGCGCGACCGGCCTCGTGGAGGCGCCGGACCAACCGGCGCCTGCCGATGTGCACCCGGCTGCGGTGATCGAGACCGGCCACGGCGCCTCCGATGCCGCGTCGATCGAGCCGTCCATCCCGTCGCCGGAGGAGCCCGCCGCGGCCGACCACACGAACGGGGTCGCCGCTACCGAAGCCGACATCGCGGAGGTGGCGGCGCCGGAAGCTGGGGCGTCGGAAAAGACCGCCTCCGAGGTCACGGGTTCCGAAGCGTCGGTTTCCGAACCTTCGGCGCCCGGGCAGGCCGCGTCTCCGCCAGCGTCGCACATCGGCCCTGCCGATGCCTCGGCCGCTTCCGCCCCCGAAGCGGGATCGGCTGCGTCGACGCGTGTCACCACGTTGCCGTCGAAGACCGGTTCGAAGATCGTCACGCTCGCGTCGGCGACGCGGCTGCTTCCCGAAACGAACCGGCTCTCCGGCCCGGAGCGCGTCGCGTTCCGCCAGATCGCCGAAGCCCTCGGTGCCCGGATCGAGGGCGACGAACCGGCCGCGCGCGCGGAGGCGAAGTCGCCTGCAGGCGAGGCGGCGCATCCCGCGCCCACCGAGCCATCGGTCGCGGCCGATGCGACACAGCCGGCTGCGCATGACGGTGGTCCCGCCGAAGAGGCGCTTGCGGGGACTGTCGCGCTCGAGGCGCCTGCGTCCGTTGCGGCGGTAACGACCGAGACGGCGGATCCTGCCGAACCGGCGGCGACGCCGCCCTCCGAGGCCGCTCCGTCGTCCGTCGAGGCGACGATTGCGCAGGCTCCCGCCGAGACGCCGGCGCCGGATGCGCCGGCGCATGGCGCCGACGCCGAGGCGACGCAGGCTCATGGCGACCGGCCCGTCGATGCGCCGGCAGGCTTCATCGACGATGCCGTGGCGGAGCCCGTTGACGGGGCGCATGCGCCTGCCGCCGAGCCGGTCTCGCCAGCGGATGCCGAGGACCTTTCCGGCACGCCCGAACCGCAGGCGTCGGCATCGGCCGAAACCGCCGTCGCGCCGGTGGCGCTTGCATCGGTCGAAGAGCCTTCACCTGCGCGCCAGCAGGACGCGCGTCTGCTCGATCGGCTGCCGCTCGCGGCCGCCATCATCCATGACGAGCGGATCGACTACGCCAACGACGCGTTCCTGAAGCTGCTCGGCTATGCCGATCTTGCCGAACTGGTCGGGGCAGGCGGGCTCGACGCCATGTTCGCCGGGCCGCACGCGGCGCGGCGGAGCGCGGGCGAGGGCACACAGCCGATCCCGGTTCTCGCCAAGGACGGCAGCGTGGTGCCGGTCGACGCCTATCTCGCCACCGTGCCGTGGAACGGCGGCACCGGGCTCATGCTGACGCTCGATCGGCTCGACGATCGTGCACCGGTCGCCATTCCGGCCTTGCCGGCGCCGGCCGTTGCCGGCGAGGCCGGCGGGCGCGCCCTGCACGAGGCGCTCGACCGGGTCGCCGAACTGGAAGCCATCGTCGACACCGCGACCGACGGCGTGATCATGCTCGCGGTCGACGGCACGGTGCTCGCCTGCAACCGCGCGGCGGAAGCGCTGTTCGGCATGGATCGCAAGGAGATGGTCGGCAAGGGGCTCTCCGGCCTGCTGGCGCCCGAGAGCCGTCGTTCGGCGATGGACTATCTCGACGGGCTCGCCCGCAACGGCGTTGCGAGCGTCTTGAACGACGGTCGCGAGGTGATCGGCCAGGTGGCGCCCGAAGGGCTCATTCCGCTGTTCATGACGATCGGCCGCATCTCGGCCGGCGACAGCGCAAAGTTCTGCGCCGTGTTGCGCGACATCACGCAGTGGAAGAAGTCCGAGGAAGACCTCACCGCCGAGCGCAAGCGCGCGGAGGAGGCGAGCGTGCACAAGTCGGACTTCCTGGCCAAGATCAGTCACGAGATCCGCACGCCGCTCAATGCCATCATCGGCTTCTCGGAGGTGATGATCGACGAGCGCTTCGGCGCGATCGGCAACGATCGCTACAAGGACTACCTGCGCGACATCCATACGTCGGGCACGCATATCATGAGCCTGATCAACGACCTTCTCGACCTGTCGAAGGTCGAGGCGGGCAAGATGGATCTGCGCTTCGAGGCGGTGGGCCTCGGCGAACTGCTCGCCGAATGCGTCGCGATCATGCAGCCGCAGGCGAACCGCGAGCGGATCATCATCCGCACCTCGCTGCCGGCGAGCGTGCCCCCGGTGGTCGCCGATCCGCGCTCGGTGCGCCAGATCGTGCTCAATCTCCTGTCGAACGCGGTCAAGTTCACGCCGGCCGGGGGCCAAGTGATCGTGTCGACCTCGTTCGAAGACACCGGCGAGGTGGTCATGCGCGTGCGCGACACCGGCTACGGCATGACCGAGAAGGAGATCGAGACCGCGCTCGAGCCGTTCCGCCAGCTCCACACCGCGCGTGCCAAGGGTGCCGGAACCGGCCTCGGCTTGCCGCTGACCAAGGCGCTGACCGAGGCGAACCGCGCCAGCTTCAAGATCGACAGTGCGGTCAACCAGGGCACCCTGGTGACGATCACCTTCCCGGTGACGCGGGTGCTCGCGAACTGAGGCAGTTCCCCGATCGACGCGCGCGACCGGGGCCGGTGTCGCGCGCGTGCTCCACGCCTGACATCGTGCAGAACCAGAAGGTCGAAGACATCTGGAACCCGTCGCCATTCCCGGTCGAGAGCGAAGGGTGAGCGTCGCTGCCCGATCGCCGGCGTGCCGGGGATAAGTCACCCGGATATCAACCTTTAATTGTATTTCGATCGGTTGTATGGTGTCTCCAGTGAAGATTGGAGATCGTCATGCGTTCGTTCAACGACCGGAACGAGGAAGCCGCGCGTTTCGCCGCCGAGGTGGAGGCGTTCGGACGTGACATTGCCAAGGCGCGGATCGCGGTTGCGGATTTGCGGTTCCATCTGGCGATGCAGCGGGCGCGCGCCGACATCCGCATCATCTTCTCGGAAGTGAGGCCCTGAGCGTGACCCGTGAAAGAGAGATCAAGAAAGTGTTGGGGCCGTTGGCGCGGCGGCGCGAGGATCTTTTTTACAATCGGGGCTGCTTCTTCCTGACGCCGATCCGACACCTCATTCGCAACGTCTGGATCAAGCCATCGTTCTGGGGCCCCGGTCCCATTGATGTAAACTGGGGGGTGGCCTTGACCTTCGAGCCGATAGCCTATCTGGGCTGGCGCTACGGAGAACAGGTCAGCCGCGGCGCCGGATGGGATGTTTCGGCGCCCGGCATCGCCGAGCGTGTCTGGGATTTGATGGAAGCCGAGGCATTGCCGCCGCTCCATCGGATCGAAACGCTCGACGACCTCGACCGGTTCGTCAAAGATCGTGGGTCGGCCGACAGTGAGAGTACTCTGTTGCTGGCCGCGGCACGCGGCGATTTCACCTACTGCGACCAGTATCTCGATGCCCGGCTCGCCCGTCCCTCCGACTTCAAGGAGCGAAAAGAGCGCGAGCGAACCCTCGCACCGCTGATCTCCGCGCGCGACCGGGCCGGGATCGCGCGGCTGCTGCACGAATGGGAAGCGTTTCGGATCAAGGCGCTGAAGCTGGAGAAATACTGGGTGCCGTCGCCATTCCCGGTCGAGAGCGAAGGGTGAGCGTCGCTGCCCGATCGCCGGCGTGCCAGGGATAAGTCACCCGGATATCAACCTTTAATTGTTTTTGACTGGTTGTATGGTGTCCCCAGTGAAGACTGGAGATCGTCATGCGTTCGTTCGACGACCGGAATGAGGAAGCCGCGCGTCTCGCCGCCGAGGTGGAGGCGTTCGGGCGGGATATCGCCAAGGCGCGGATCGCGGTTGCGGATTTGCGGTTCCATCTGGCGATGCGGCGGGTGCGCGCCGACATCGCCCGGCGCTACGGACCGGGCCCGCGCCCGATCGAGCGCCGCTTCGACCCGCGCCAGCCGCGCGTGCCGGCCGGCCATCCGGATGGCGGCCAGTGGAGCTCGACCGGCGGGGCCGGGGAGAGCGCGGGGACCGATGCCGCGCGGACTGGGGGCGCTGGGCCTGGTGGCGCGGGGACGGGCTATCCCGCGACGGCGTGGAGCGGGCGGGAGGGCGATGGCACCGTGGTGCCGGTCCAGTTCAACCCGCTGTTTCGAATGCCCTTGCTCCCGCCGCTCCTGGCTCCGGTGCCTTCGAAGCCTCGGCCGCCGCAGAACCCTGAGCAGATCCTGCCGCCGGAGCAGGTTCAGCCGTCCGACCGATCGCGGGTTCCTTCGTTTCTGCGGGACAATCTGGACTATCTGCTCGAGAATCCTGAGCTGCATCTGCTCGATCGCGATCTCGCGAACGCGTTCTCGACCTACGACCGGCTGACCAAGGACTACGCCGGCGGCCCGCAGCCGATCCTCACGCTCGAGGCGCGGCCGAGGGCGTTCAACGACCCGAGCGACAGTCTCGCCGATGTCATCGGGAGTTCGCGGACGGTCGGCGACGAGGAACTGAAGGTCCTGTGTCCTTCCTATGCCGAGGTGCAGCGGGTCGTCAGCGCGGTTGCGGCCGATGTCGATAGTCGATTTGTCCGGCTGTCGCCGCAGGATCGAGGCACGAAAATTCATTTCGAGGTCGCCAATGAATTCAGAGCGAACTATCCCGAGTATCCCGTCGAGCAATCGTTTCTTCAGGGGGATCGGTTTGAAAACCGGCCCCTCGGCAGCGTCGCTACAGACGTATTCGCGTACGGAAACGACGGGACGATCTGTATCCATGATATCAAGACCGGCAAAGCTGATCTGAGCGTCCCTCGTATGGCGAGGCTGTATCGCCATGCCAGAGGTTACTTTCCCCAAGGCTCTCGCATCATCTTCTCGGAAGTGAGGCCCTGAGCATGACCCGTGAAAGCGACATCAAAAAGGTGCTCGCACCGTTGGCGCGTCGACGGGCGGATCTTTTTTACAAGCGGCGGCGCTTCTTCCTGACGCCGATCCGGCATGTCATACGCGCCGTCGTGATCAGGCCCTCATACTGGGGGCCAGGTCCCTTCTATGTGCACTGGGGGGTGGCCTTGACCTTCGAGCCGACGGCCCCTCTAGGCTGGCCGCTCCTGCCGGAAGTCAGCCGTGGCGCCGGATGGGACGTGTCGGCGCCCGGCATCGCCGAGCGGGTTTGGGATCTGATGGAGGCCGAGGCATTGCCGCCGCTCGATCGGATCGGATCGCTCGACGAGCTGGACAGGTTCCTCGAAGGCCGCCCGCAACCGACCTACGGATGGCAAAGATATTCCGGCGCTTCTTTCCTGCTGGCCGTGGCCCGTGGAAATTTCGGCTTCTGTGACGAATACCTCGACGGTCCTTTCGGCTATCGCACCGGTTACGCGGCGGAGAAGCAGAGAGCCGAAACCCTCGCACCGCTGATCTCCGCGCGCGACCGGGCCGGGATCGCGCGGCTGCTGCACGAATGGGAAGCGTTCCGGATCAAGGCGCTGAAGCTGGAGAAATACTGGGAGCCGACGCCTTTCCCGGTCGAGAGCGAGGTGTGAGCGTAGCTGCCCGATCGCCGGCGTGCCGGGGATAAGTCACCCGGATATCAACCTTTAATTGTATTTTGATGGGTTGTATGGTGTCTCCAGTGAAGACTGGAGATCGTCATGCGTTCGTTCAACGACCGGAACGAGGAAGCCGCGCGTTTCGCCGCCGAGGTGGAGGCGTTCGGACGTGACATTGCCAAGGCGCGGATCGCGGTTGCGGATTTGCGGTACCATCTGGCGATGCGGCGGTCGTACCGGCGGCGTTCATGCCCGGTATCGTGGCGCGAGACATCGCGGTGGACCTCAGAGCCGGGGTGACGCTCGGTCTCGGCGCCGCGATCACGCTCTACAACAGGCTGTTCGCGGATCCAGATCCGGTTCTGACCCCCGGTCATCGAGGGTCGAGCGGTCGACGGCCTTTCCGCTCGACAAGGACGGCAACCTCGTCAAACCCCAGGTGCGCACCATACCGCGCGAGGAAATCTCGGGCGTCTGCCCGAGCTATGACGCGATCCAGAAGCTGACCACCGAGGCGCGTGAGCAGATCGATGCCGGGCTCGGCACGGACGGGCCTTGGACGCCGCAGAGCCGGGGCACGGCTATTCATATGAGGGTGAAGGAGTTGGTCGAGGCTGAGCCAAGTCTTGCCCATGTTAAAACCGAATTCTCACTGAACCTGGATGGGTCCGCTGCAAAATATGGGGAACCGGCCACCGTGCGGGTCGATGAATTGGAGCAGGTAGGGCGTGTCGTCTGCATATACGATACGAAAACTGGTCGCTCTGGCCTGACTATGTCGCGCATGTTCCAGCTCGCCGGTCACGCAGCCAAAAACTTCAAAAATTTCGATCGCATCATCATTACAGAGATGAGGCCTTGATCATGGTGACCGCTGCCGAAATCCGAAAGGTCACCCGTCCGCTGATGGCTCGGCATTCTGAACTCATGCTCAAGCGGCGCACGGCCTATGTGAACCCGGTCGACCATCTGGCCAAGGTGATCATCTTCGATCGATATCAGACGGGGCGCGGGGAATTTCGCGTCTTTTGGGCGATCGTCCCGATGTTCTTGCCGATGTCGTCCCTCGGCTTCAAATACGGTGGCCTCCTGATGGAACCTCAACGGCGGAGCGTCCACACGCCGGGGGTCGAAGATCGTCTCATTGCGCAACTCGAGGCGATCGTGTTTCCAGTCTTCGATCGGGTTCACACGATCGAGCAGTTCAAAGCCTTCGCGGAGACCGGCCTGACCGTCTTCAGCGATCCGCCCAATCCGCTCCTCGGGCTCGGCCCACGCGACCCGCTCAAGATGCTCGTCGATGCGGCGCTCGGCGATTTCGATGCGGTCGACGAGGCATTGGTGCGTTTTCGGCGTGTGGGCCGCGTGCTGTCGCCGAAGGAGCAAGACTACATCGACACACTCGGCCCGCCGATCGACGCGCGCGACCGCGCCGGTGTCGCGCGCGTGCTGCACGAATGGGAGGCTTATACGGTCAGGAACCAGAAGGTCGAAGACCTCTGGAAACCTTCGCCGTTCCCGGTCGAGATAGATGGGTGAGCGCCGGCATCGACGGCTCAGGCCGCCGCGCCCTCCTTGCGGCCGCTCGCCAGCACCGGCTCGGCCGCGAAACAGGCCGTCAGGTGGCCGTTCTCGCCGCCGGGCTCCGGGCGTTCGGTCGGACAGCGGTCGAAGGCGATCGGGCAGCGCGGGTTGAACACGCAGCCGCTCGGCGGATTGAACGGCGACGGCAACTCGCCCTTCAGGATGATGCGCTCCTTGCGGCGCTCGGGATCGGCCATCGGCGTCGCGGAGAGCAGCGCGCGCGTGTAGGGGTGGCGCGGGTCGGCGAACACCGCCTCGGTCGAGCCGTGCTCGGCGACGCGGCCGAGATACATGACCAGCACCTCGTCGGCGATGTGGCGCACGACCGACAGGTCGTGGCTGATAAAGACATAGGCGAGGCCGAACTCGTCCTGCAACTCGCCGAGCAGGTTCAGGATCTGCGCGCGTACCGAGACGTCGAGCGCGGAGACCGGCTCGTCGAGCACGACGATCTTCGGCCGGAGCATCAGCGCGCGCGCAATGGCGATGCGTTGGCGCTGGCCACCGGAGAACATGTGCGGATAGCGGTCGGCGAACTCGGGACGCAGGCCGACGCGCGCGATCATCGCGATCGCCGCCTCGCGCCGCTCGGCCGCGCTCATGCCGGTGTTGTTGACCAGCAGCGGTTCTTCGAGCGCGGCGCGGATGGTCTGGCGCGGGTTCAGCGAACCATAGGGGTTCTGGAACACCATCTGCACCGTCGGGCGCATCGCCTTGAGGCTCGCGCCGGCGATGCCGGTGACATCGCGGCCCTCGATCATCAGCCGGCCGGAGGTCGGCGGCTCGATCAGGGTGAGCATGCGGCCGAGCGTCGACTTGCCGGAGCCCGATTCACCGACGATCGCCAGCGTCTGTTTCGGCGCCAGCGTGAAGGAGATGCCGGCGACGGCCTTGACCGAACCGGTCGGGGCGAACAGGCCGCGGTTGACCGAATAGGTGCGCTGCAGGTCGACGGCCTCGAGCACGGGCGCGCCTGCGGCGGACGGGATGGTGCGGGTGTTGGTCATGCGGGCACCTTGGGGCTCACGGGGCGGCCCTCGACGAGCGGCGTGTGACAGAGCGCGCGGCCGAGCTCGGCCGGCGCTTTGACCGGCGGCGTCGTGCGGCAGAGATCGAAGGCATGGGCGCAGCGCGGCTCGAACAGGCAGCCGGGCGGCCGGTTGAACTGGCCAGGCACCATGCCGGGGATCGAGGGCAGCAGATCGGCGGTGGCGCGCTCGGGGAGGGCTGCGAGCAGCGCGGCGGTGTAGGGATGATGCGGGTCGCGGAACAGGTCGGCGGTCTTGGCCTCTTCGACCTGGCGGCCGGCGTACTGCACGATCACGCGTTCGGCGGTCTCGGCGACGACGCCCATGTCGTGGGTGATCAGCACCAGCGCCATGCCGCGCTCGTCGCGCAGCTTCAGAAGCAGGTCGAGGATCTGCGCCTGGATGGTCACGTCGAGCGCGGTGGTCGGCTCGTCGGCGATGAGCAGCTTCGGCGAACAGGCGATCGCCATGGCGATCATGACGCGCTGGCTCATGCCGCCGGAGAGCTGGTGCGGGAAGGCGGCGAGCCGGCGCTCGGGCTCGGGGATGCCGACCAGCGACAGGAGTTCGATGGAGCGGGCCTTGCGCTCGGCGCGGCCGAGACCGAGGTGGGTCTTCAGGGTCTCGCCGATCTGGAAGCCGACCGTGAAGCACGGGTTCAGCGACGTCATCGGCTCCTGAAAGATCATCGAGACGTCCTTGCCGATCACCCGCCGCCGTTCGCGCGGACTGAGCGTCAGCATGTCGACGCCCTCGAAGCGCATCTTCGAGGCCGAGACCCGCGCGGTCGGCGGCAGCAACCCCATGATCGCCAGCATCGACACCGACTTGCCGGAGCCGGATTCGCCGACGATCGAGACGATCTCGCGCGGATCGACGCTCAGCGACACGCCGTCGACCGCGCGGAACAGGCCGGAGCGGGTTTCGAAGTCGACGGAGAGGTTCTCGA
Organism: Ancalomicrobiaceae bacterium S20; assembly: GCA_040269895.1. NCBI lineage: Bacteria > Pseudomonadati > Pseudomonadota > Alphaproteobacteria > Hyphomicrobiales > Ancalomicrobiaceae > Methyloraptor > Methyloraptor flagellatus. Next base: position 292,730 of record CP158568.1, read on the forward strand.
TTTCGAGCAGGGGCATGGGATTCTTTCCGATCAGCGCCTATATTGAGGTCATGTCGTCAATCAGAGATCATTTGGGAGGTCCGAGATGACCGGTCCGATCCGTCCCCTGGTCGATCGCCGCTGACGCGGGTGCCCGCTTCGCGGCGAGATGCAGGCCGTGGCTCATGCCATACCGTTCGATCGCATCCAGCGCCGCGAGCCCAGCTCCTTGTTGATCGTTCATGAGGGCGATCAGGTTTCGCACGTATTTCTGCTTTTCTTCTGCCGACTGTTCCAGGAACAGCGGGTGTTTGAGGTCGGCCGTGTACAGGTTCGACTGGCCGGCGAGCTTGTAGTAGAGCACGATCTCGTGGACGACCTCGACCGGCAGGATCGTCAGATCGTCCTTGATCGATGCGAATACGAAGTCGGTCTCGTCGGCCGGGCCGAACGGAACCGGGTTTGTCTCGGCGTAGCGGCTTTCCGAAGCCGTGGTCTGCAGCGACGCGGTCCGGGTTCCGGCGGCGATCTCGGCATGGAGAGCGGTGACGAGGTCGAGGGTTCGGTCGCGGCGGCGGCGCAGCTCCAAGAGCCGGGTCAGGCCGTTGGAAACGAGCAACCCAATCACCGCACTCAGAAGACCGACGATCGCCGTCTCCATCGCTCACCCCCGCTTCAGACGCGGATCGAGCGCATCGCGCAGGCCGTCGCCCATCAGGTTGATCGAGACGACCGTGATCAGAATCGCGAGGCCCGGCAGGGTCACGATCCACGGATCGGAGCGAATGAATTCGCGCGAGTCGGCCAGCATCGAGCCCCATTCCGGGATCGGCGGCTGGGCGCCGAGGCCGAGGAAGCCGAGCGCGGCGGCCTCGAGGATCGCATCGGAGACGCCGAGCGCGGCCTGCACCGTCAGCGGCGCGAGGCAGTTCGGCAGCACGGTCACGAACATCAGTCGCAGGCGCCCGACGCCGACCGTGCGGGCGGCGGTGACGTAATCCTTGCCGATCTCGGACAGCGCGGAGGCGCGCACCAGGCGGACGTAGCGCGGCAGATAGACCACCGTCACGGCCACGATCGTGTTGGTGAGGCTCGGGCCGAGCACGGCGACGACCAGGATCGCCAGCACGAGGCTCGGGATCGCGATGATCAGGTCCATCACGCGCATGATCGCCATGTCGGCCACGCCGCCGGCGAAGGCGGCGGTGAGGCCGAGCACGACGCCGATCACGACCGAGACGGACATCACCGCCACGCCGATGAACAGCGAGATGCGCGCGCCGTGGATCAGCCGCGAGAGCTGGTCGCGGCCGAGCGCGTCGGTGCCGAGCGCGAAGCGCCACTGGCCGCCGTCGTCCCAGACCGGCGGCAGCTTCACCACCTCGCGGTACTGCAGATAGGGCGAATGCGGCGCGACCCAATCGGCGAAGATCGCGAGCAGCGCGATCGCCACGATGATCACGAGCCCGGCGACGGCGCCGCGGTTTTCGGAGAACGAGCCCCAGAACTCGGCGAGCTGGCTCGGCGGCTTCGACGCGGGCGCGGCCGCGGGGGCTGCGGTCGTGTCAGCGGGCATGGCGGAGCCTCGGATTGATCAGGCCGTAGAGCATGTCGACGGCGAGGTTGACGACGATGACGATGGAGGAGATCAGCATGATGCCGCCCTGGAGCGCGGGATAGTCGCGGCGGGCGATGCTCTCGATCAGCCACTTGCCGATGCCGGGCCAGGAGAAGATCGTCTCGGTCAGCACAGCGCCGGCGAGCAGCGTGCCGATCTGCAGGCCGATCGAGGTCACGACCGGGATCATCGCGTTCCTGAGCGCATGGAGCCCGACGACGCGGAACGGCGACAGGCCTTTCGCCCGCGCCGTGCGCACGTAGTCCTCGGAGAGCACTTCAAGCATCGAGGAGCGCGTGATGCGCGCGATGACCGCGAGCGGCACCGTGCCGAGCACGATGGTCGGCAGGATCAGGTGATGCACCGCGTCACCGAAGGCGCCCTCCTGGCCGGAGAGCAGGCTGTCGATCAGCATGAAGCCGGTGACGGGATCGAAATAATACTGGATCGGATCGATGCGGCCGGAGACCGGGGTCAGGCCCCAGCGTTCGGAGACGAGCATGACCAGGAGCAGGCCCCACCAGAAGATCGGCATCGAGTAGCCGACCACCGAGCCGCCCATCACCACGTGATCGGCCGCGGTGCCGCGACGGACCGCGGCGATCACGCCGGCCGGCACGCCGATCACGACAGCGAACAGCATCGCCATGAGCGACAGTTCGACCGTCGCCGGGAACAGCGTGAAGAACTCGGTGGTGATCTTCTCCGAGGTCACGATCGAGGTGCCGAAATCGCCGTGCAGCAGATGCCAGACATAGTCGGCGAACTGCTTCCAGATCGGCTGGTCGAGGCCCATCTCGTGGCGGAGCAGGGCGAGGCGCTCGGGATCGATGCCGCGCTCGCCGCGACGGACCTCGACCGGATCGCCCGGCACCAGGCGGATCGCGACGAAGGTCACGAACATCAGGGCGAAGAAGGTCGGCAGCGTGAGCATCACGCGCCGGAGGAAGTACTTCAGCATCTCCGTCCCTTGTGTCGGGCTGTCGGGCCGGTGAGAGCGTCCAGCCGTCGGGTACGGCCGGGCGAGGGGTCGGGCGGACGACCGGGCCGGCGGGCGCGCTCCAGGCGGCGGCGTCTCGGATCCCGTGTGAATGGGCGGAACGTCTGGCCGGCTGCGGGCGGCCCGGATCGGCGATCCGGTGAAGCGCAGCGCATTAGCCAAAGGTATCAGGTCGCGCAAGGCCGGAGAAACGCCGTTTCCCGAAGAATCGGGTCACGTCGACGTGTTTTCCGCCGTTTCGCGGTGGATAAAGAGGTCCGGCGGGGCTCTTGCGAGCCCCGCCGGTCCAGGATCACTTCAGCTCGACGCCGTAGAACTCGTGGCGGCCGAACGGCGAGATCTTCCAGCCGACCACTTCCTTGCGCACCGGCTCGTAGACGACCGAGTGGGCGATGGTGAACTGCGGCGCCTCTTCCTTGGCGATGACCTGCATCTCCTCGTAGAGCTTGGTGCGCTCGGCCTTGTCGGAGATCGAGCGAGCCTTCACCAGGCGATCGTCGAACTCCTTGTTGCACCACTTCGACAGGTTCTGGCCGCCCGGACGGGCGCCGGCGCAGCCGAGCAGGAAGAAGAAGTTGTCCGGATCGCCGTTGTCGCCGGTCCAGCCGAGCTGGCCCGTCAGGTGCTCGCCCTGCTGCAGGCGCTTGCGGTACTCGCCCCACTCGTAGGACACGAGCTTGGCGTTGACGCCGACCTTGGAGAGGTCCGCCTGCATCATCTCGGCGATGCGCTTGGCGTTCGGGTTGTACGGACGCTGAACCGGCATCCACCACAGGTCGATGTCGAGCGGCGTCTTCACGCCCGCGTCGGCCAGCATCTTCTTGGCCTTCTCGGGATCGTACGGATAGTCCTGGATCTTGTCGTTGTAGCTCCAGATCGTCGGCGGGATGATGTTCTTGGCCGCCTGGCCGGCGCCCATGTACACGTCCTTGATGATCGCGGCCTTGTCGATCGCCATGGAGAAGGCCTGACGGACCTCCTTCTTGTCGAACGGCGGCTTCTGGGTGTTGAAGGCCCAGTAGGCGATGTTGAGGCCCGGCTGGTTCATCAGCACGAGGCTGCCGTCCTTCTTGATCTCCTCGAGATCGGCCGGACGCGGGGCGATCGCGACATGGCACTCGCCCTTCTTGAGCTTGGCGAGACGCGCGGTCGGGTCGGCGGTGATGGCGAAGACGAGATCGTCGATCTTGGCCTTGCCGCCCCAATAGGCATCAAACGCCTTGAAACGGATCACCGCGTCCTTCTGGTAGGTCACGAACTGGAACGGACCCGTGCCGACCGGGATCTGGTCGAACTGCTCCGGCTTGCCGGCCTTCAGCAGCATGTCGGCGTATTCGGCCGACTGGATCGTGCCGAAGTCCATGGCGAGGTTGGCCATGATCGGCGCCTGCGGCTCCTTGAGCTTCATGACGACGGTGTAGTCGTCCTTCTTCTCGAGGCTCTCGAGCAGCTTCGGCATGTCCATATCGTCGAAGTAGTCGTACTTGCCGCCCGAGACCTTGTGGTACGGGTGGTCGTCCTTCCACTGACGATTGAACGAGAACAGGACGTCGTCGGCGTTGAAGTCACGGGTCGGCTTGAAGCCGTTGACGCCCGAGTGCCACTTCACACCCTTGCGGAGATGGAACGTGATGGTCTTGCCGCCGTCGGTGATGTCCCACTTCTCGGCGAGACCCGGGACGACGGTGGTCGTGCCGCGCTCGAACTCGACGAGCTGGTTGAACACCGGGCGGGCGGCGTCAAACGACGTGCCGGTGGTGTTCAGCGCCGGCGTGAAGTTTTCCGGGCTGCCTTCCGAGCAGTAGACCAGGGTCTTGGCCGAAGCGCCGGTCATGCCGAGGGCCAGCATGGCCGCGAGGGTCGCGGCGCCGGCGAACAACGTCCGTTTCATTCGGATTCTCCTCTCCCAAATCGAAGTCCGACCGCCCCCTTGCGAGACGATCGTGCAGGCGACGGCCACTCTTTGGGCGACATTGCAGCGCGGCTTTGGGGAAATGCCGCGTCTGCGAAGCCGCTGGTCCGCCCGCGCTCGCAGCTATGCACGAGACGGGCCGGTCCGTCGCTCCTGATCGAACGATCAAATCCCAACCCGCGCGCGACCGCAACCCTGCCTGTCGCCAGACGCGGCCCTTGGATGACGTTTGGGGAATTCACCGGTTCAAGGCAGGTCGTGGGAGAGGGTCTTCCAGGCGTCGTCGGCCCGGCGCAGCCAATCGTCCGGGTCTTCCTGGAAGGTCGCGCGATTGGCTTCGGAGGCGAACATCAGCAGGCGACCGGCGTGGATGGCGAAGATCCGCGGGTCGCCGTCGGTGGCGCGATCCTGGGCGACCGCGACCGGGCAGCGGCCGCCGAAGGCCGGGGCGTAGATGGTCGGCGCGTCGCGGAAGGCGGCGAGATTGCCTTCGTTGCCGAAGGTCCAGGTGGTGCCGGCCCAGTCGTACTGGAACCGGGCCGAGCCCTGTTCCGGCTCGCCGTCGATGAAGTAGCCGACCGGATCGTAGCCGCCGAGCGCGATGCCGGTGAAAGGATCGGCGATGAAGCGGTAGTCGCCCGGCGCCAGCGCAGCCGGAGCCTCGACCTTCGGCTTCGGCACGATCTGCGGCAGGTTGCGATAGGACGGCTTCGGCGGCGGGGGCGGGGGCTTCTCCTCCTCTTCCTTCTTCTTGGTATCGGCGGCCGGTGCGTCGTGGCCGCCGCCGGCGTTGGCGAAGGCGCTCGGCGCTGCCGTGCCTGCCAGACCGAACAGGATCGCGGCGAGCACGAGCATCGCGAGCCGCGGACGCAGGGTCACGACGGCCGCGGGCACGGCCATCGGGGCGACGCCCGGCCGTCGCCGGGGTGTCGCCCGATTTCCGCTAAACTCTGCCGTCAGTGATTCGGTCTCGATCACGCTCGTGGCCCACCGGTCTTCCGATCGGTTCGAAGCGTGGCGGAGAAGAATGAGGCTCTCGTTAAGACGGGGGCGGCCGCGACCTCCGGTCCCGGGCCGTCGCATGCGCCGGGAGGTTCCGCGTCTGACGCGGGATGGCGCGGCGGCGGGCGAGGCCGGAGCGCGGTTCAACCAGCAAGCCGGGGACAAGACCATGGTCCATCATCTCCCGCGGGCGGTCCTTGCCGCGTTCGCGCTCAGTCTCGGGCTGGCCCTTGCCGGGCTCGGCGTCTCGGCCGCGCCGGCCCAGGCCCAGCAGGGCTACGGCAACACCTACTCGACGCCGGAACTGGTCCAGACCGGTCACAAGTTCTTCGGCAGCGCCGCGGGCGGGCTCGCGACCGTGATCGAGAAGGCGGTGTCGCAGTACGGCCAGCCGAACGGCTACGTGCTCGGCGAGGAGGGCGGCGGCGCGATCGTCGGCGGCCTGCGTTACGGCGAGGGCATGCTGCACACGCGCGACCGCGGCACCCACAAGGTGTTCTGGCAGGGCCCGTCGATCGGCTGGGATTTCGGCGGCGAAGGTTCGCGGACGATGATGCTCGTCTACAACCTGCCCTCGGTCGATGCGATCTTCCAGCGCTTTGGCGGGGTCGACGGCTCGCTCTACCTGATCGGCGGCTTCGGCATGACCGCGATGGTCGCCGGCAATGTCGTGGTCGTGCCGGTGCGCGCGGGCGTGGGTGCCCGGCTCGGCGCCAACATCGGCTACCTGAAGTTCACGCCGCAGGCGACCTGGAATCCGTTCTGAGCGCGAGGCCTTCGCGCCGGCGGTCCGCGACCGGCCCCGGCGCGAACCACGATCGAGAGCCCGCCGTCCGGTCCGTCGCGGGGCGGCGGTTTCAGCGCGGGCCGGCGCAACGGCCTCTGTTCTTTCAGCATCTGAAGGGATAAGCGTAGACGTCGGGCGCGTGGCGTCCGCCCCTCGTCGTCCGCGTGTGGATGCGGCGTCGATGGGATCCTGTCTGTCGCGGGACCGGGAAGCTTGATCGAGACGGCGCTCTATTTCGCGCTCGGCTTTCTCACGGCCGGGCTTCTGGCTCTGATGGTGATGCCGGCGATCTGGCGACGCGCGGTCAGGCTGACGCGTCGGCGCCTGGAAGCTTCGACGCCGCTGTCGCGCTCGGAGATCCAGGCCGAGAAGGATCGGCTGGCCGCCTCCTTCGCGATGACCACCCGGCGGCTCGAACTCGCGGCCGCCGACCTGCGCCGCAAGACCGCCGAGCACATGGCCGAGGCCGGCCGCCAGCGCGACGCCACCTTCCGCGCCGAGGACGAACGCGACGCGGCGCGTGCCCGCGTCGCCGAACTCGAGGACCGCGAGCGCGAACTCTCGGCCGCGATCGAGGCCCACGAAGCGGCCCTCGCCAAGGGCGCCGAGGCGGCGCAGGCGTCGGCGGACGAGCTCGTGGCCCGCGATCAGGCGCTCGCCGAACGCGAGGCGCGCATCGGCGCGCTGCTCGGCCAGATCGACGACCGCAACCTCGAAATCTCGACCCAGACGACCCGGATAGACTCGCTGACGGTACAGGTCGGCGACCTGCGCAAGGATCTGGCGACCACGCGCGAAAAACTGATCCGCGCCGAGAGCGAACTGGTCCAGCGCGACACTTCGCTCGCCTTGGAACGCGACAAGGTCGCGCGGCTCGAGGGGCAGGTCGCGCGGCTGGAGACCGAACTCGCCGACGCGCAGGACAATCTGGAGCGCAACATCCGCAACCTGTCGCGGGCGACCGAGGCGATCGCCGAGGCGGACGGGCGGATCAAGTCTCTCGACCGCCAGGTCGCCTATGCGCCGCGCCGGCCGGGGCACAACGAGGCGCCGGCGATCGAGGCGCTCGAGCGCCAGCGCCAGGAGCTCGAAGCGCGGCTGGCGGCGACCGCGGCCGAGCGCGACCGGCTCTCTGTCGCGCTCGAGGACGCACGCCGCTGGCGCGAGTTGCCCGCCGAAGCGTCGGCCCAGGCGGACAACGGCGTGTTGCGTAGAAGCTCGGCGACCTCGCCGCCGAGGTGGTGCGTCTGACCCGCGTCGTGCAGGGCGAGGGCTCGGAGGTGGCGCGGCTGGTCGCCGAAGCCCCGACCGAGCCTCGCTCCGGCCGCAAGAGCCTGATCGACCGCATCCGCGCGCTCGACACGCCCGCCGGGGGTGGCCGTGCCGGCGGTGGCGGCGTCCGGCCGCCGCGCGCCGAGGAGCGGGTCTGAGGCGGATCCGACCCGATCGGACGTCGGCGCGGCGCATCCCCCGACGTTCCGCGACCGATGGTTTGCAAGGGACCGAAAACGCGCTATCGCTCGGGTGAGGATCGCTTACCGACGATTCGTCGGCCGCGTCCGCGGCATCTTCCGCCGCTCCCTCGGATCCGCCCGTTTTTCGGGGCTGCCGTCTCCGTTTCGCGTCGGCGGTCGGTCCCATTGCCCATATGGCCGGATCCCGCCGCCGCCCGCCAGGGACGGATCACGGATCAGGCCGAGGAGCCTCGACCCATGCCCGACACGTCGGACATTGCCGCTCTCGACCTTGCGGCCCTGCTCGCCAGCCGCGTCTGCCACGACATCATCTCGCCCGTCGGTGCGATCACCAACGGCCTCGAAGTTCTCGAAGAAGAGAACAACGAGGAGATGCGCAGCTTCGCCATGGACCTGATCCGCAAGAGCGCGCGGCAGGCCTCCGCCAAGCTGCAGTTCGCACGGCTCGCCTTCGGTGCTGCCGGCTCGGCCGGTGCCGAGATCGATCTGGGCGACGCCGAGACGGTCACCAAGGGCTTCATGGCCGGCGAGAAGGCCAATCTCGAATGGACCGCCACGCGCGTCCTGATGCCGAAGAACCTGGTCAAGCTGCTGCTCAACCTGGTGCTGATCTCGACCCATGCGATCCCGCGCGGCGGCACGATCAAGCTCGACGTCGCCGGCGAGGCGGCGCGGCCGACCTTCACGCTGGTCTGCACGGGCATGAATTCGCGCATTCCGGCGCATGTCGAGGCGCTGCTCAAGGGGGAACTCGGCGATGCTCATCCGGATGCACACATGGTGCAGCCGATCTATGCCGGTCTGCTCGCCAAGGCTGCAGGCATGACCGTGACCGTCACGAAGGACGGCGATGCGGTGATCTTCAAGGCCGAGCCGCAGAATGTGCCGGCCGACGCAGCGGAAGCCTGAGCATAGCGCCGTTTTCGACCACGCGCCCGGCGATCTCATTTGCCGGGCGACATTGCTCCGGATCAACGATTGTTACGACCTTAGTCGGTGGAATAATCGGAGCATATCTAGGATTTCAGGGTTACACTTTCTTCAGCTTGCGTTCACCAATTGAGCGACCGTTTTGAATGGTCGCCACCGGCAAGCCTCTCTTAACTCTTTCTCCCGATACTGGCCTCTGCGGAAGGTTGCCTGCTTGGAAAAGGCGATCCGTCGAGGACAAGGCAGGGTTAGAGAGCCATGGACGATCTGCTTCGTGAATTCCTGACGGAAACGAACGAGAGCCTCGATGTGGTCGACGTCGAACTCGTGAAGTTCGAACAAGATCCCAACAACGCGAAGATCCTCGACAACATCTTCCGCCTCGTCCACACGATCAAGGGCACCTGCGGCTTCCTCGGGTTGCCGCGCCTGGAGGCGATCGCCCACGCCGCCGAGACCCTGATGGGCAAGTTCCGCGACGGCGTGCCGGTCACGCCGCAGGCGGTGACGCTGGTTCTGCAGTCGATCGACCGGATCAAGGGGCTCGTCGCCGATCTCGAGGCGACCGAGACAGAGCCGGCCGGCTCCGACGACGACCTGATCAAGGAACTCGAGCGCATGTCCGAGGGTGGCGCGGCCGCGGCCGCGGCCGCCGCGGGCCTCATGGCCGCCGAGAAGTCCGCCCCGAAGGCCGCCGAGCCGCCGAGCCATACCGAGGGCAGCCTGGTTTTCCAGGTACTCGAGCGCCAGCTGCGTCCGGGCGAAGTGTCGCTCGACGAGCTCGAGCGCGCCTTCCGCGAGACCGCCGCCGAGGCTGCGCCGGTCGCCGAGGCGCCCGCGCCGGCCGCCGAAGCCGCTCCCGCGCCGCAGGCCAAGGCCGCACCGGCCCGCCGCGAGGCGAAGAAGGTCGAGGATCCCGAGAAGGATCCGGCCAGCGGTTCCGTCGCCACCCAGACGATCCGCGTCTCGGTCGAGACGCTCGAACACCTGATGACCATGGTCTCGGAGCTGGTGCTGACCCGCAACCAGCTCCTGGAGATCGTGCGCCGTCACGAGGACAGCGAGTTCAAGGTGCCGCTGCAGCGGCTGTCGAACGTGACCGCCGAACTGCAGGAAGGCGTCATGAAGACGCGCATGCAGCCGATCGGCAACGCCTGGCAGAAGCTGCCGCGCGTCGTCCGCGACCTCGCGCAGGAACTCGGCAAGCACATCGAACTGGAGATGGTCGGCCAGGATACCGAGCTCGACCGCCAGGTGCTCGAGCTGATCAAGGATCCGCTGACCCATATGGTCCGCAACTCGGCGGACCATGGCCTCGAGACGCCGGAGATCCGCAAGGAGAACGGCAAGGCCGAGAAGGGCGTGATCCGCCTGTCCGCCTATCACGAGGGCGGCCACATCATCATCGAGATCTCCGACGACGGTCGCGGTCTCAACGCCGAGAAGATCAAGGCCAAGGCGATCGAGAACGGGCTCGCGACCGAGTTCGAACTCGAGAAGATGACCGAGCAGCAGATCAACAAGTTCATCTTCGCGCCGGGCTTCTCGACGGCCGCCAAGGTCACGAACGTGTCGGGTCGCGGCGTCGGCATGGACGTCGTCAAGACCAACATCGACGCGATCGGCGGTACGATCGACCTGAAGAGCGTGCAGGGCCAGGGCACGACCTTCACCATCAAGATCCCGCTGACCCTCGCCATCGTCTCGACGCTGATCGTCGAGAGCGCCGGCGACCGCTTCGCGATCCCGCAGCTCTCGGTCGTCGAACTGGTCCGCGCGCAGTCGAACTCCGAGCACCGCATCGAGCGCATCCGCGACACGCCGGTGCTGCGCCTGCGCAACAAGCTGCTGCCGCTCGTCCATCTGCAGAAGCTGCTCGACATCACCCATCGTGACGTCAACCACGTGGAGAAGGGCGACGACGACGGCTTCATCGTCGTGATGCAGGTCGGCAGCCAGACCTTCGGCGTCGTGGTCGACGCGGTCTTCCACACGGAAGAAATCGTGGTCAAGCCGATGTCGACCATGCTGCGTCATATCAACATGTTCTCCGGCAACACGATCCTCGGCGACGGCTCGGTGATCATGATCGTCGATCCGAACGGCGTCGCCCAGGCGATCGGCACCTCGGCCGCAGCGACCCAGCTCGACAAGCAGCAGGTCGAGGAGGAGCGCGCCCGCGACGACACCGCGCTCGTCTCGCTGCTCCTGTTCCGCGCCGGTTCCGAGCATCCGAAGGCGGTGCCGCTGTCGCTGGTCACGCGTCTCGAGGAGTTCGCGGTCGACAAGATCGAGCATTCGAACGGCCGCGATCTGGTCCAGTACCGCGGTTCGCTGATGCCGCTCGTCTACTTCGACGAATATGCGCAGCGCCGCACCGAGGGCAGCCTGCCGATGCTGGTGTTCTCGGACGCCGGCCGCACCATGGGCCTGGTCGTCGACGAGATCATCGACATCGTCGAGGACCGTCTGGAGATCGAGGTCGGCTCGGAGCGTCCGGGCGTGCTCGGCTCGGCGGTCATCAAGGGCCGGGCGACCGAGGTCATCGACATCGGCCACTTCCTGCCGCAGGCCTTCGAGGACTGGTTCCGCCGCAAGGAACTCGACGTCCAGATGCTGAACCGCTCGCTCTTGTTCATCGACGATGCCGCGTTCTTCCGCAACATGCTCGGCCCGGTGCTGAAGGCGGCCGGTTACTCGGTCACCACCTGCGAGAGCGCCAAGGATGCGCTGAAGCTGCTCGACGACGGCCGCCGGTTCGACGTCATCGTCTCCGACATCGAGATGCCGGAAATGAACGGCTTCGAGTTCGCCGAGGCGGTGAAGCGCAATCCGCGCCTGCGCTCGACGCCGGTGCTGGCGCTGTCGGCGCACTGCACGCCGGCCTCGATCGAGCGTGGCCGTCAGGCCGGCTTCGACGACTACATCGCCAAGTTCGACCGTCCGGGCCTGATCGCGGCCCTGAAGGAAGTCACCACCTACGAGCTCGGAGTCGCGGCATGAGCGACGAAATCAACGCCCTGGCCGAAAGCGTCCAGTACGTCACCGTCGTGATCGGCGGCCAGTTGTTCGGATTGCCGATCGAGCGCGTCCACGACGTGTTCGTGCCGGAGTCGGTGACGCGCGTGCCGCTGTCGCGCCCGGAGATCGCGGGCGTGCTGAACCTGCGCGGCCGCATCGTGACCGCCATCGACATGCGCCGGCGGCTGCATCTGCCGCCGCGCGAGGGCCAGAACACGCTGATGGCCGTCGGCATCGAGCACAAGGGCGAGTCCTATGGACTGCTGATCGACAACGTCGGCGAGGTGCTGACGCTGCCGACCGCCGGCCGCGAGCCGAACCCGGTGAACCTCGACGGCCGCTGGGCCACGATCTCCGACGGCGTGCACCGGCTCAACGGTCAGCTCATGGTGATCCTCGACGTCGACCGCGTGCTCGGCGGCATGCACGAGTCGCTGGCGGCCTGACGCGCCGCGGTTTCCTCACTCCGCCCAGGCAGGAGCGACGCCCATGAAGAACTGTCTCGTCGTCGACGACTCGAGCGTGATCCGCAAGGTCGCCCGACGCATCCTTGAAGACCTGTCGTTCGACATCACCGAGGCCGAGGACGGTCAGCAGGCGCTCGACCTCTGCCGTCGCGCCATGCCGGACGCCATCCTGCTCGACTGGAACATGCCGGTCATGGACGGACTGGAGTTCCTCGGCGCGCTTCGGCGCGAGCCCGGCGGTCACACGCCGAAGGTGGTGTTCTGCACGACCGAGAACGACATCGCGCATATTGCACGTGCGATGCGGGCCGGTGCCGACGAGTACATCATGAAGCCCTTCGATCGCGAGATCGTCGAAGCGAAATTCGCCGAGGTCGGCCTGATCTGAGGCTTTCATGTCCGCTTTTTCGAGTGCCGCCCTACAGCCTCCGACCACGCCGTCGTCCGACGCCATCAAGGTGATGGTCGTCGACGACTCCGTCGTCGTGCGCGGCCTGATCGGCCGCTGGCTCGCGGAAGACCCGCAAATCAACGTCGTGGCGAGCCATCGCAACGGCAAGCTCGCCGTCGACGACGTGCTCAAGTCCGATCCGGACGTGGTCGTGCTCGATGTCGAGATGCCGGAGATGGACGGCCTGACCGCCCTGCCGCTGCTTCTCCAGAAGAAGCCCGGTCTCGTGGTGGTGATGGCCTCGACGCTCACGCGCCGCAACGCCGAGATCTCGCTGAAGTGCCTGTCGCTCGGCGCGGCCGACTACGTGCCGAAGCCGGAATCGAACAGCGGCGTCACAACGTCGGTCGAGTTCCGCAACGAGGTCATCCAGAAGGTCAAGGCGCTCGGCCAGCGCGCTCGCCAGCGTGCGCAGCGTTCGTCCGGGGCGCCGAGCCATGCGATGACCGCCCAGCAGGGCGCGCATCGCGTGCCGTTCTCCACGCCCGGCGCGCCCGCGCCGCGGACGGAGCGGCAGCGGCGCCGGCCGCCGCGCCGCGCCCGGTCGCCACGATCAACAAGTCGCAGGTCGCCTACCAGACCCGACCCTATTCGGCCGTGCCGCCGCGCATCCTGCTGATCGGTTCCTCGACCGGTGGGCCGCAGGCGCTGACCAAGCTGTTCACCGAGATCGGCAAGGCGATCACCAACCTACCGGTGCTGGTGACCCAGCACATGCCGCCGACCTTCACGGCGATCCTCGCCGAGCACATCACCAAGGCCTCGGGCCGACGTGCGGCCGAGGGCGTGCATGGCGAGCCGCTGATGCCGGGCCGCATCTATGTCGCCCCGGGCGGCAAGCACATGGTGATCGGCAAGCAGGGCGGCGACACCGTCGTGCTGCTCAACGACGGACCGCCGGTGAACTTCTGCAAACCGGCCGTCGATCCGCTGTTCGAGAGCGCGGTGCCGCTCTATGGCGCGGCGATCCTGGCCTGCGTCCTGACCGGCATGGGCCATGACGGTGCGGCCGGTGCCAAGCAGATCGGTGCCGGCGGTGGCAGCGTCATCGCGCAGGACGAAGAATCGAGCGTGGTCTGGGGCATGCCCGGCGCTGTCGCGGCCGCGGGTGCCGCCTCGGAAATCGTTCCGCTCGACCTGATCGGCGGAAAGATCGTCCGCATCCTGAGCGGAGGTCGCCCATGACGCCGATCGAGTACGATTATCTCCGCGCCTTCCTGAAGCAGCGCTCCGGTCTCGTTCTCACCAACGAGAAGCAGTATCTGATCGAGAGCCGCCTGTTGCCGGTCGCGCGCAAGGTCGGGCTCGCCTCGATCTCGGCGCTGGTCGCCAAGCTCAAGGAGCCGGGCAGCAACCAGCTCGGCGAGGATGTCGTCGAGGCGATGACGACCAACGAGTCGTTCTTCTTCCGCGACAAGCTGCCGTTCGACCATTTCAGCCAGACCATGCTGCCGGCGATGCTCCAGGCGCGCGCCGCCCAGCGCAAGATCCGGATCTGGTGCGCCGCCGCGTCGACGGGCCAGGAGCCCTATTCGCTGGCGATGTGCCTGAAGGACGTCGAGGCGAAGCTCGCCGGCTGGAACGTCGACATCATCGGCACCGACATCTCGATGGAGGTGCTGGAGAAGGCCAGGGCCGGCATCTACAGCCAGTTCGAGGTCCAGCGCGGACTGCCGATCAACTATCTGCTGAAGCACTTCACGCAGATCGGCGATCTCTGGCAGGTGTCCTCGCAGATCCGCTCGATGGTGCAGTACCGCAAGCTGAACCTGCTCGAGAATTTCTCGACGCTCGGTCAGTTCGACATCGTGTTCTGCCGCAACGTGCTGATCTATTTCGACAACGAGACCAAGATCGACATCCTGAACCGGATCCAGAAGATGATGGCGCCGGACGGGTTCCTGGTCCTCGGCGCCGCGGAGACGGTGGTCGGCCTGACCGACGCTTTCAAGCCGGTGCCGGAAAAGCGCGGCCTCTACTGCGTCAACAAGCCGGCGGCGCCGGCTTCGGCGACCGGCACCAACGGTGCTCAGCCGGCCTCGCCGTTCGGCTCACGGTTCCAGTTCGCCGGCGCGCGCTGACGGGCAGGCCAATCGATCGATACGGAACGAAACGGCGCCTTCGGGCGCCGTTTTGCTTTTTGCTCCGGCGAGCGGCATTCCGCGGCCCGACCTGATCCGCGTCGGCTCCGGGCGCCCCCCCCGAGCCTCGTTCAGTTCGATCCTGTCCTCACCGTCGGACGACGGCCCTCGCGGTGTCTTCTTGCCCTGGCCCCGCGCCGACCGACCACCTCGACCAGCCGGCGAAACGTGGCGCATTCCATGTGCGAGGGAGCAGGACAATCGGCGACATGGCGCAGCGTGTCGCGCAGCGCGACGAGTTCGCGGATCTGCTGATCGAGCGCATCCGCCCGTTCGTGCAGGACATCGCGCGGCAGGTTCGGCAAGCCGTCCCGCCCGAACATGCCGGCGATCTCCTCGAGCGCGAAGCCGGCCGACTTGCCGAGCGCGATCAATCTGAGCTGCAGCACGACATCGGGCGCGTATTGCCGGCGCAGGCCGTGGCGCGCGAGCGAGGTGACGAGGCCGATCTCCTCGTAATAGCGCAGCGTCGACGGCGGAATGCCGGTCGCCGCGGCGACCTCGCCGATATCGAGCAGTTTCATGCTTGACCTCAAGTCGACTTGAATTCGTACGCTGCGCTCCGATGGCCCGAAAGGCAAGAGGAGACGCAACATGACCACCCCCGATCCGACCACGGAACACCCGGAAAGCCGCCGCCTATGGGCGACGCTGATCCTGTCGATGCTGCTCGCATCGCTCGGCACCAGCATCGCCAACGTCGCGCTGCCGACGATTGCATTAGCCTTCGCCGTCTCGTTCGATGCCGTGCGCTGGATCGTCATCGCCTATCTGGCGAGCCTCACGGTGTCCGTCGTGGTGGTCGGGCGGCTCGGCGATCGGTACGGACTGCGGCGGCTGCATCTGATCGGCCTCGGCCTGTTCGCCGCGGCCTCGCTCGCCTGCGGGCTGGCGCCCGGCCTGCCGCTGCTGATCGTCTCCCGCGCCGTGCAGGGTGCCGGGGCGGCGATCCTGATGACGCTGACGATCGCGCTGGTGCGCGGGGCCGCGCGACCGGATCGGATGGGCCGGGCCATGGGGCTGCTCGGCACGGTTTCCGCGCTCGGCACCGCGCTCGGCCCGTCGCTCGGCGGCGTGCTGGTCGCCTTCGTCGGCTGGCGGGCGATCTTCCTCGTGCAGGTGCCGCTGACGCTCGTCGCCCTCGGTCTTGCGCTCCGTGCGCTGCCGCGGGACGAGGCCGGCAGAGGGCCGGCACGTGCCGACGGGCTGTTCGCCGGCTTCGATGCGGCGCTGGTCCCGTCGCTCGCCAGCAATCTTCTGGTTGCGGCCGTGATGATGGCGACGCTCGTGGTCGGTCCGTTCTACCTCGGCCGCGGGCTCGGGCTCGACGATCTGGCGATCGGTCTGGTCATGTCGGTCGGGCCGACGATCTCGATCGTCAGCGGCATCCCGTCGGGCCGCCTGGTCGATCGCTGGGGCGCGCCCCGCGTGCTCCGCCTCGGCGTCGCGATGCTCGCGGCCGGTGCGCTGGCGCTCGCGCTGCTGCCGGCGCTCGTCGGCCTCGCGGGCTATGTCCTCGCCGTGACGGTGCTGACGCCCGGCTACCAGCTGTTCCAGGCCGCCAACAACACGGCGGTCATGGCCGAGGTGGCGAGCGAGCGCCGCGGCGTCGTCTCCGGCCTGCTCGGCCTGTCGCGCAATCTCGGGCTGATGCTCGGGGCGTCGGTGCTGGGGGCACTGTTCGCCTTCGGGGTCGGCAGCGACGTGCGGGACGCCGCACCGGATGCGATCACGCAGGGCTGGCGACTGACGTTCCTCGTCGCGGCTGCGTTGATGCTGATCGCCTTCGGGCTCGGCGCCGGGCGCGTGATCCGTCGACCGTCGCCGTAAGGGGCGTCGTGACGGGGCCGCGCCGTGACGGGCCAGTCAGCGATGCAGCTTCTGATATTGCGACGGCGCGAGCCCGACCGACTTGCGGAACTGGCGGGTGAAGGCGGCCTGATCGCCGTAGCCGCAGTCGAGCGCGATGGCGGCGATCGGGCGGTCGGTGGTGCGCAGCGCCGAGCAGGCGGCCTCGATGCGGGCACGGGTCAGGTACTGTCCGGCCGAGAGGCCGAACAGGGCGCGCAGGCGCTGGTCGAGCTGGAATGGCGTCAGGCCGGCGAGCGCGGCGAGATCGGCGACGCGCAGCGGCTGGTCGAGATGGGTGCGGACGTGCTCGATGACGCCCGACAGGCCGACCAGACCGCCGCGCTCGGCATCGACCGCCTGCAGGTCGCGCGAGATGCCGCCGAGGCCGACGACGCGGCCGGCGGGGTCGAGGATCGGCTCCTTCCAGGTCAGGCACCAGCCCTCTTCGCCACCGTGATAGAGGTGCAGCTCGAGCTTGCCGTGGATCGGCCGGCCGCTCGCCACCACCGCAGCGTCCTGCCGGGCGATCTCGACGCCGAGCGCGCCGGGAAACACCGCCTCGGCGGTCCGGCCGACCACCTCGGCCTTGGTGCGGAAGCCGGTGCGGGCGAGGAGCGTGCGGTTGACCGCGACATAGCGGCCGGCGGCGTCCTTGACGAAGAACACGATGTCCGGAACCGCGTCGAACAGCGTCTCGCAGAACAAGGGATCGCCGAGGCTGGCGAGGAACGCCGCGCGGACCGCGCCGGAGGAGCCGGCCCGGTCGAGCGGGGCGGGTCCGGCAGGGGCGGCGGCTTCGTCATTGTGCCGATCGAGCACTCGTCACTCCGGGTTCCGACAAGACAGCGGCGTCGGTTTCGTCCAAGCTCCGATCACCGACCGACGACGAACCGGAGACTATCATGACGAAGCCGCTGTTCGCAGGCGTCATGCCCGCGCTGATGACGCCGTGCACGCCCGACCGGAAGCCCGATTTCGACGCGCTGGTGCGCATGGGCAAGCATCTGGTCGCCCAGGGCATGTCGGCGGTGGTCTATTGCGGCTCGATGGGCGATTGGCCGCTGCTCACCGACGAAGAGCGCATGGAAGGCGTCGAGCGGCTGGTCAAGGCCGGCCTGTCGGTCGTCGTCGGCACCGGCGCGCAGAACACCATGCGCGCTGCCGCGATCGCCGCCCATGCCAAGCGCGTCGGCGCGGCAGGGCTCATGCTGATCCCGCGCGTGCTGTCGCGCGGCTCCTCGGTCGCCGCGCAGCGGGCGCATTTCGACGCGGTGCTCGCCGCCGGCGTCGACCTGCCGTCGGTCATCTACAACAGCCCCTATTATGGCTACGAGACCAAGGCGGACCTGTTCTTCGAGCTGCGCTCGCGCCATCCGCATCTGGTCGGCTTCAAGGAATTCGGCGGCGCGGCCTCGCTGACCTACGCGGCGGAGCACATCACGACCGGTGATCCGGGCCTGACCCTGATGGTCGGCGTCGATACCCAGGTGTTCCACGGCTATGTGAACTGCGGCGCGACCGGCGCCATCACCGGTATCGGCAACGTGCTGCCGCGCGAGGTGCTGCATCTGGTCGCGTTGGCCCAGAAGGCGGCGACCGGCGACGTGATCGCCCGCCGCCGCGCGCTCGAACTCGACCGTGCGCTCGGCGTGCTGTCTTCCTTCGACGAGGGCGCGGATCTGGTGCTCTACTACAAGCACCTGATGGTCGCGGTCGGCCATGCCGAGTACGGCTCGCACTTCGTGCCGACCGACGCGCTGTCGCCGAGCCAGCGCGCCCATGCCGACCGCGCACTGGCGCAGTTCCAGGCCTGGTACGCCGACTGGGCGGCCGAGTGAGCGGACCCGTGTCGACGTCCGGAGCAACGCCCATGCGCGTCATCGATTCCCACACCGAAGGCGAACCGACGCGGGTGATCGTCGAGGGCGGTCCCGATCTCGGGACTGGCCCGCTCGCCGAGCGCCGGGCGCGCTTCGCCCGCGACTTCGACCATGTCCGGCGCTTCTCGATGAACGAGCCGCGCGGCTTCGACGCGCTCGTCGGCGCGCTGCTCGTGCCGCCGCACGACCCGACCTGCGCGGTCGGCATCATCTTCTTCAACAATGTCGGCTTCCTCGGCATGTGCGGCCACGGCACGATCGGCGCGGCGGTGACGCTCGGCCACATGGGCCGGATCGGGCTCGGCACGCACCGGTTCGAAACGCCGGTCGGCATCGTGTCGGTGACGCTCGAGAGCCGCACGCGGGCGAGCGTCGAGAACGTGCCGGCGCGGGTGTTCCGGCGCGGCGTGACGGTCGAGGTCGCAGGCGTCGGGCCGGTCACCGGCGACGTCGCCTGGGGCGGCAACTGGTTCTTCCTGGTCGACGGTGCCCCTGCGCCGCTCGAACTCGGCTTCCGCCGTCAACTGACCGCGCATGCCGAGGCGATCCGCGCCGCCCTCGTCCGCGAGGGGGTCACGGGCGAAGGCGGTGCGGAGATCGACCATATCGAGCTGTTCGGCCCGCCCGCCACGGCGGAGGGCGACAGCCGCAACTTCGTGCTCTGTCCCGGCGGCGAGTACGATCGCTCGCCCTGCGGCACCGGCACGAGCGCCAAGCTCGCCTGCCTCGCGGCGGCGGGCAAGCTCGCGCCGGGCGCGCTCTGGGTGCAGGAGAGCGTCGTCGGCAGCCATTTCACCGCGCGCTACCGGCTCGATGCCGACGGCGCGGTGATCCCGACCATCTCGGGGCGCGCCTTCGTGACCGCCGAGGCGACACTGCTCACCGATCCGGACGACCCTTTCCCGCACGGGCTCGGCTGAGCCGGCGCTCGGCGCGGGCTTCGGCCGATATCCGAGGCCTGCCGAAGACGGTCGACGCGGGGGCAGTCATTGCGCCGTCGTCGGACCGGCGGCACACTCGCCTCCCTGGTTCGACAAGGGGGCGCGCATGGCCTGGCAGCGGCATTATCTCGAGGCGGCGGGAACGCTCAGACCCTGGCGCTCGGCGATCGAGGCGGCGCTGCTGCATGTCGAGCGGCGCTATCGGCAGGTCGTGTCGCCGACCAAGCTGCCCGACCTCGACATCGTGATCCAGCGGGTCGCCGGGGCCGGTATCCCGGGCCTCGGTATCGCCGGACACTGTTTTCGGCCGCGGTGCATCACGCTGACCTTCGATCCCGACGACACGGCCTTCGCGGCCGCCGTCGAGCGCGGCGAGGTCGCGCGGCTGTTCGGCCACGAACTGCATCATGCGCTGCGCTGGGAGAGCGTGGGCTACGGCGCGACGCTCGGTGAGGCGCTGGTCAGCGAGGGCATGGCGGACTGGTTCGAGCAGTCGCTGCTGATGGTCGACGAGCCGCAGCCCTGGTGCGTGCCGGTGAAGCCCGAGGCATGGGACGGCACCGTCACCGACGCGGGCGCGATGCTCTACGCCATCGATTACGATCATCCGGCCTGGTTCTTCGGTCGCGGCCGCTGGCCGCGCTGGAGCGGCTACGCCATCGGCTATGCGCTGATGCGCGGCTATTTCGCTGCCGTCCCGGACGCCGATCCGCTCACGACCGACGAAATTCCGGCGCGGCGCGTCATCGATGTCGCTTGGCCGACCCTGGCGCTCGGTCGGGCTGCATGAGCCGGGCCGGCCGGGAACCGGCATGTCGCGAGGAGCTCCAACTCCGCAGGATTTGTGACCGCGGTCCGTGGTGATGTCCTCCTCGCGAAACGGCAGGGGACGCGCGTGAAGACGAAGACCAGTGCACCATGCGGCTCGGCCCCGTCTCCGATCGGGGCGGAGCAGGGCGATGCGAAGGGCGCCGGCGAGCCCGGCCGCGAGGCCGGATCGAAGACGACCTGGGGGCAGTACGGCGACCGGCTCGCCCGTGTCGCCGCCTACATCCACGACAATCTCGGCGAGGATCTCGATCTCGAGCGCATTGCCGAGGTGGCTTGCCTGTCGCCCTGGCACTGGCATCGGATCTATCGCGAGGTCCACGGCGAGACGATCGCCGCGACGGTCCGGCGGCTCAGCCTGCACCGCGCGGCCGGCGATCTCGCGCGGACCGATCTTCCCCTGATCCGGATCGCGGAACGGGCCGGCTATCCAAACGTCCGATCCTTCGCGCGCACCTTCGCGGAGGCCTATGGCGCGACGCCGGCCAGGTATCGCATCGAAGCCCGCCGGGTGCGTCCCGGTGCCGGCGATGAGGGAGATCCCCCGATGGTTCAGGTCGACATTCGCGCATTCCCCGAGACGACGCTCGTCGGCGTCGCGTTCAAGGGGCCCTACATGGAAGTCGGGCGTGCCTTCGACACGCTCATGCATGCGCTGCATGCCCAAGGGCTCGCAGCCCGCACCGCCATGCCGCCGTTGGCGCTCAGCTACGATGATCCCGGTCTCGTGCCGGCGAGCGAGCTGCGCTCCTTCGCCGCAGTTCCGGTCCGGGATGGTGAGGCGGTGCACCCCGTCGCGCCGCTCGAACTGCGCACGATCGTCGGCGGCGACTACGCCGTGCATATCCACAAGGGGCCCTATGCGGAGCTCGGCTCGACGTTCCAGTGGCTCTACCGGGTCTGGCTGCCGCAGTCGGGCCGCGAGCGGCGCGACGAGCCGCCGGTCGAGATCTATCTGAACGACATGCGGACGCTGCCGCCGTCGGAATGGCTGACCGAGATCCGCATCCCGCTCGTGTGAGGGTACCGGACGACGAGGAGGGAAGGCGGCTGAGGCGCGCGCGTCAGCCGGCCTTCGCCGCCTCGATGAACAGCCGCGTCGCGCGATCGAGCGTGCGATAGCGGCGCGTCACGATCGCGAGCTTGCGGGTTGCCGGCGGGTCGAGCGGCCGGGCGACCAGCCGGCCGTGGCCGTGATGCTCGCCGTGTTCGCCCGGCAGCACGGTCGCACCGATGCCGGCGGCGACCATGGCCTTGATCGCCTCGGAGTTCGACAGCTCGATGATCGGCTTCGGCGTCAGGCCCGCGGTTTCGAACCAGGCGTCGACGAGCCGGCGCACCGCGCCGGGGCGCTTTGGCAGGATCAGCGGCTCGTTGATCACCGCTTCGGGCGTCACCGGGCCTTCCGGCGGCGCGCGGTCGGCGGGAAACAGCGCGTAGCTGTCCTCGTCTCGCCACGGCTCGACGTCGACCGGCAGCCCGGCCGGTACGGGCAGGGTGACGAGCGCCACATCGATGCGGTCGGCGACGATGCCTTCGACGATCGGGCCGGTCCAGTCGGTCGAGATTGCGACGTCGAGGCGCGGGTGGTCCGCGCGCAGCTTGCGGATGATCTCGGGCAGGATCCAGACGACGACATTGTTGGCCGTGCCGACGCGGACGGTGCCGACATAGTCGTCCTGATGACGGCGCATGGTCAGCGCCGCCGCGTCGGCTTCGGCCAGCAGGCGCTCGGCGATCGGCACGAACTCCCGGCCAGCTTCTGTCGGATAGGCCTGCTTGCCGACCCGGTCGATCAGCCTGACCCCGAGGCGCGTCTCAAGCTCGCGGATCTGATGGCTGACCGCGGGCTGCGACAGGTTCACCTTGCGCGCGGCGGCGCTGAAGCTGCCGTGGGCGAGCACGGCGAGGAAGGTTTCGACCTGATCGAGGCTGAGCCGGCGCATGCCAAGAAAATCCGCATCGTTTTGATCGAGATAATCAGTTTTTTGAATTCTCGGCAACGGCCTAGCATCGGGCCAGTCCATGCGAGGAGGGCGGCCGATGCGAACCGAACCCATGACCGAGATTGCTTCTGCTCCCTACCACAACCATTCGCCGGCCGTCGGCGCGGCGCTGCGCGATCTCGCGCGCGCCTTCGCCGTACTCGTTCGCTCTCTCTGGAGCGCCTCCCGCCGTCGATACCGCGCCTATATGGATGCGGAGGATCTGGCGGAGTTCGACGATGCGCGGCTGCGCGATATCGGTCTCCGGCGAGACCAGATCGCGGACGCGCTGCGGACCGGCCGGGTGCCGCCCCGACCTTGAGATTGGTGCGGCGACGGATCTCGCTCAAACGAAAAACCCCGCCTTTGGGCGGGGTTCTCATATCCGGGCGTTGGGGGCTCGGGGATCGGCGTTCGTAAAGGCTCAGGCGACGCTTTCGGAATAGACTTCGTTCTCGTCCGGCTCGCGCAGCACATAGCCGCGGCCCCATACGGTCTCGATATAGTTCTTGCCGCCGGTCGCCGAGGCGAGCTTCTTGCGAAGCTTGCAGATGAACACGTCGATGATCTTCAGTTCGGGCTCGTCCATGCCGCCGTAGAGATGATTGAGGAACATCTCCTTGGTGAGCGTGGTGCCCTTGCGGAGCGAAAGGAGCTCCAGCATCTGGTATTCCTTGCCGGTCAGGTGGACGCGCTGGCCGCCGACTTCGACGGTCTTGGTGTCCAGGTTGACCGTGAGGTCGCCGGTGTGGATGACCGACTGGGCGTGACCCTTGGAGCGGCGGACGATCGCGTGGATACGCGCGACCAGCTCGTCCTTGTGGAACGGCTTGGTCATGTAGTCGTCGGCACCGAAACCGAGGCCGCGAACCTTGTCCTCGATGCCGGCGAGGCCGGAGAGGATCAGGATCGGGGTCTTCACCTTCGAGACGCGCAGGGTGCGCAGAACCTCGTAACCGGACATGTCCGGGAGGTTCAGGTCCAGAAGGATGATGTCGTAGTCGTAGAGTTTGCCCAGATCGATGCCTTCTTCACCCAGATCGGTCGTATAGACGTTGAAGTTTTCCGACTTCAACATCAATTCGATGCTCTGAGCAGTCGCGCTGTCGTCTTCAATGAGCAGTACGCGCATGCCAATCCCCTTTGTCGCCTATCCTGGGCTTGGCGCATCGGCCCCCAACAGCCTCTGCGAACGACACTGTAACCCGACTCGGTAGCGTACCGAGCAATGGTTAACAGAAACTGATTCGACCCGGCAACCCTTCCCGACAAAAATCAGCCGATTTTTATCAGTTGACTGAGAATCAAGGGAGAATCGCGATTCGTCGAGTTAAAGTGCCACTTTAAGAAATGGCCTTAACCGACTCTCCGGAATCACCCTTCGACCCCCTGGTCGCCGAGCGGACGCGCGACCCCACGTCGGCGCCCGTTCATATTGTTTGACGAAGGACGTTAACGGCGGGTTACTGATCCGACACGAACCGGTCACGAGATGCGAGCGAGTCGCCCGAAATGGAGCCTTTGATCCGGGAAATCGGCGAAATCGCCCCGCTAACCACGTTCGGGCGTGTCGTCGGCGTGCGTGGGTTAATGATCGAGGTCGCCGGGCCATTGCATGCAATGGGCGTCGGCGCGCGGCTCGCGATCGAGGTCGGGCAGGGCCGATCGATCGCGGCCGAGGTGATCGGCTTCCAGGGCGACCGGGCGCTGTGCCTGCCCTATGGCGCGCTCGAGGGCGTGCGCATGGGCTGCCGCGCCCGCGTGGTCGCACTCGACGGCGTGGTCCGGCCGAGCCCGGCCTGGCTCGGCCGGGTGGTCAATGCGATGGGCGAGCCGATCGACGGCAAGGGGCCGCTGCCGAGCGGGCCGGAGGCCATGCACCTGCGCGCGCCGCCGCCGCCGGCGAGCGAGCGGTCGCGGGTCGGCGATCCGATCGATCTCGGGGTCCGGGCGCTCAACACCTTCGTCACCTGCTGCCGTGGTCAGCGCATGGGCATTTTCGCCGGTTCGGGCGTCGGCAAGTCGGTGCTGCTGTCGATGCTCGCCCGCTACACGGCGACGGATGTCGCGGTGATCGGCCTCGTCGGCGAGCGCGGCCGCGAGGTGCAGGAGTTCATCGAGGACGATCTCGGCGAGGAGGGCCTGGCGCGCTCGGTCGTCGTGGTGGCGACCTCCGACGAACCGGCGCTGATGCGCCGGCAGGCGGCGTATCTCACGCTGACGGTCGCCGAGTATTTCCGCGATCAGGGTTCGGACGTCCTCTGCCTGATGGATTCCGTCACCCGTTTCGCGATGGCGCAGCGCGAGGTCGGCCTCTCCGCCGGCGAGCCGCCGACCTCGAAGGGCTATACGCCGACGGTCTTCACCGAACTGCCGCGCCTGCTCGAACGCGCCGGCCCCGGCCGGGTCGGCTCGGGCTCGATCACGGGCCTCTTCACGGTGCTGGTCGAGGGCGACAATCACAACGAACCGGTCGCCGACGCGGTCCGCGGCATTTTGGACGGCCATATCGTCATGGAGCGCCAGATCGCCGAGCGCGGCCGCTATCCGGCGATCAACGTGCTGAAGTCGGTGTCGCGCACCATGCCGCGAGCGATTCCGGCCGAGCGGCGGCCGCTGATCACCGAGGCGAAGCGGCTGATGGCGACCTATGCCGACATGGAGGAGTTGATCCGCCTCGGCGCCTATCGCAAGGGTTCCAGCCCCGAAGTCGATGCCGCGATCGCGCTCAACCCCGGCTTCGAGGCGTTTCTGAAGCAGGGCAAGGAGGAGCAGACCAGCCTGCCGGCCGGCTATGATAAACTTCAATCGATCCTGTCGGGGATCGACTCACCTTTTGGAAACGGGTCTTCGCTAGCATGATCTCACTTCATGGGGAGTGACGCGTAATGAAGTCCCGCGATAGCCTCATCCGGCTGAAACGATTCCAGGTCGACGAAAAGCGTCGGCAGGTGAATCAGCTCGAGATGATGATCGCCGAATTCACCCGCATGGTCGGGGATCTCGACGATC
This sequence comes from Ancalomicrobiaceae bacterium S20, assembly GCA_040269895.1. Classification (NCBI taxonomy): domain Bacteria; kingdom Pseudomonadati; phylum Pseudomonadota; class Alphaproteobacteria; order Hyphomicrobiales; family Ancalomicrobiaceae; genus Methyloraptor; species Methyloraptor flagellatus. Next base: position 318,010 of record CP158568.1, read on the forward strand.
AGATCGTCTCGGAGCAGAACCGCGTCGGTATTCACGACATCGCGCATTTCGCCTATCCGACCTTCGCCAAGGCCGCGATGGGGCGCCGCGACAACTTGAAGGCCTCGATCAAGGAGCTCGAAGACAAGCTCGACGGCGCTCGTGACGAACTGTCCGAGGCGGTCGAGGAGCTCAAGAAGGTCGAGCTGATCGAGGAGCGCGACCAGACTCGCGAGCGGGCCGAGCGCGATGCGGCCGAGCAGGACGCGCTCGACGACGTCGCGATGCGCCGTCACGCCTTCGGCTGAGCACCGCACGACCGGATACCGTCGATGAGGGAGCGTCGCGCGCCAGAAGGCACGCGGCGCTTCGTTGCATTTGGGCGGCGTTCATGGGACCGTTGTCGGGTCGACCGGGGCGCTGCCGGCGTTCTTCGAAGTCGCGTCGTGCGAGAAGCGCTCGTCCCCGGAATTCTTCAAGCGATCCGTTGCGAAACCACTGGCATGCCGGCGCTGCCCGGTTATCTTGCTTGACGAGTGTTCGACAAGCGGGATGGGCTCAGCAGGATGCGGATCGAGACGGTCGAGATGCACACGGGCGGCGAGGCGGTGCGCATCGTCGTCGCGGGCTATCCGGAGATCGAGGGCGCGACCATCCTCGACAAGCGGCGGTTCGCCCGCGAGCGGCTCGACCGTTGGCGGCGGCTGATCATGCACGAGCCGCGCGGGCACTACGACATGTACGGCGTGCTGCCGGTGGCGCCGGATCTGCCCGGCGCCGATTTCGGCGTGCTGTTCATCCACAACGAGGGCTATTCGACCATGTGCGGTCACGCGACCATCGCGGTCGCGCGCTGGGCCGTCGACGAGGGGCTGGTCGCCAAGGTCGAGCCGTTCACCACCGTCTCGATCCAGGCGCCGTGCGGGCTCGTCACGGCCCACGTCGAGATCGTCGAGGGCCGCGCCGGGGCGGTGTCGTTCGAGAGCGTGCCGGCCTTCGCGCCGACGCTCGACGCCGAGGTCGAGATCGAGGGCCATGGCCGCGTCACCCTCGACATCGGCTATGGCGGTGCCTTCTACGCGATCCTGCCGGCGGACCGGCTCGGGCTCGATCTCGACCGGCCGGCGCGGCATCTGGTCGATGCGGCCGACCGGGTCAGCGCGGCGGTGCGTGCGGCGCTGACGGTCGAGTATCCGGGCGAGCCGGACCTGTCGTTCCTCTATGGCACGATCCTGACCGATGGCGGCAATGGCCGGGTGCGGCCGACGCGCAACGTCTGCATCTTCGCCGATCGCGAGGTCGACCGTTCGCCGACCGGCTCGGGCGTCACGGCGCGGCTGGCGCTCATGCGGGCTCGCGGCGAGATCGAGGTCGGCGAGACGCGCCGGTTCCGCTCGATCACCGGCTCGGACTTCGCCGGCTGCGTGGCGCGCGACACGGTGCTCGCCGGCCGGCCGGCGATCGTGGCGCGCGTCTCCGGCAAGGCGCACTACAGCGGCACGGCGCATTTCACGATCGAGGAGGACGATCCGTTCCCGGACGGCTTTCTGGTGCGCTGAGAAGCCCGCTGACGGCGTTTCGCGCGTCGGGCCTTACTCGATCAGCGGAATGTGCGGACCGGCCTCGCGCGGCAGGTAGCCGAGCAGGCGCGGATCGTCGGCCACTTCGAGACCGAACTTGTAGGGCACGAAGCCCGAGCGCCGATAGAATGCGAGGGCGGCCGGGTGGTCGAACGAGCAGGTGTGGACCCAGAAGCGCGCCGGCTCGCGCGCCCAGGCGCGTTCGATCGCCCGGTTGATCAGCCACCGGCCGGCGCCGCCGCCGATCGCCTCGCGCACGAGGCCGAACAGCGCCAGTTCGACGTCGCCGCTCGTCTCCAGCTCGCGCCAGTCGAGTTCGACGAGGCCGATGTCGCGGCCGTCGCGGGTCAGGGCCAGGATCTCGATGCCCGGATCGTCCATGTAGGCGGCGAGCTCGACGTCGGTGAAGTAGCGACGCGAGAACCACAGCCACTCCTCGCCGACGGCGATGAACAGGTCGCGATAGCGCGCCGCCTCGTCGCCGCGCAGGCGCGCGAGGGCGAAACCGTCGGTCGGCGGTTCGGGCCGGAGCTCCGGGCGCGCGCGCTGTTCGAGATAGGTGACATTGGTCGCGATCTTGCCCTCCGGCACGTCGGTGTAGCCGGAGAGCTTGACCGCGAACGTCGCTTCCGTGGCCATGTCAGTGCCAGCCGATGCCGAAGCGATAGGCGACGCCGAGGCCGACGGTGAACTGGTTCACGTCGCCGGCGCGCTTGACGATCGGGCTCGAGGTGGCGTCGCCGACCAGCCGCTCGTAGCCGGCGTCGGCGCGGACCAGCCAGTTCTTGTCGAAGGCATAGGTCGCCTGCGCGGTCACGCCGGCGGCGCGGATGCCGCCGGAGGGATTGTAGGCCGCGAACTTGCCGCCCGAGGCGACGCTCTCCGCTCCGGTCACGCCGAAATAGGTGCGCATGTATTCCGACGAGGCGAAGGAGAGCTTCGGGCCGAGCGCGATGCGCCAGGCCGGCGCCGGGCGGAAGATGCCCTCGGCACCGACATCGTAGAGCTGGCCGGTGTGGCCGCCAAAGCCCTGCCGGAACTCGACATAGGCGCGCCAGTAGGTGTCAGTGTAGTCGATCTGCGCGCCGACCTCGTAGGCCGACTTCACCCGGTTGAGGCCGGCGAGGTCGCCGGTGCCCTTGCGCTCGTCGAGGAAGCGGAAGGTCGGGCGGAAGCCGAAGCCGGTGTCGCTGGTCTCCTGACCCGTGAACGGCGAGCGCAGGAATTTCAAGCCGACGATCGGCCAGGGCGAAGCGACATAGCGATTGGCACCGTCATAGGCCGGCTGCAGCTTGGCGCCGAGGCCGAGCGTGACGATCGCGTCGATGCCGGGCCCGGCCAGCGGATCCGCGGCGCGGCGCCGACATCGGCCGCCTGAGCGGGCGCGAGCGCGGTTCCTGCGAGGAGGGCGAAGGCGAGGGCGGAGCGGCGGAGCATCGCGAATCCCGGGTTTGCGGTCAGGTGATCATCATACGCACCGCCATGGTTACAGGATCATGAGCGCCCTGCCGAGCCGTGCCGGCGGGGCAGGGGTCATGTGGCGGGCGCGTGTGGCGGATGGGGCACGGGGGGGCTGGCGCGGCCCGTTTGATCGGGATGAGCCCGATCGAGATTGGATAACAGGGATCCAATGCCGGTTCAGGTTCGAATGATATGCTCGATATTCATTCCATGTGTGGGAAACCATCTGCCGGTCGGGAATCCCCAGATGCCGGCGACCGGTTGTTTGCGCAGTTCCAACTTCTTGATCGGTCGAAGACGCTCGTCTTGAGAGTCGTCGTCCGAGATCCCGGTCCAAGCCGTGGCGGCATCGAGCAGGAGTTGCTGAACTTCGCGGATCCGCGGCATTCGGAATAAACGATAGGGTTCATCAGGATCTGGAAGGAACATGCGGTCCTTTATAAATCTGTAAGAGGTGTTGAATCCAGGGACATACTTGGCGTCCTCTCGATAAAACGAGTAGAACCAGTATTTTTTTGGTTGTTGATTCGAAATATAGAATCAAGGCTTTTGTCGATATGTTGTGCGACCAGCTCTGTTGAAGAAAAGAAGCCTCCCATGGATGTAGCACCTGCGAAGTCGTATAAAACAACGTTGCGACCATGACCGTTCTTAAACTGCAAATGGTCGAGAAAGGCGAAGAACCGGAAATCGGTCTCGGAACGGCAGTGGGGAATATCCTCGATCGACCAAGCTTCCGGCCTGGCCTCCCGCGGACGCCACCATGGTTCGGGCAAGAGCACGCCATGATCGCGCAGATATTGGAACGCGGCGGCTTCGTCGGGCCAGTTTTCCAATTTCAGGCTCGCGAGCTTGTCGGCGCGTGGGACGTTGAATTGCAGCGCCGGCGGCGGCGGCGCGTTCGGGGCGGGCAGATCCCAATGTTCGCGCGGCAGCAGATAGAAGTCCGCTGCGCGCTCCTCCGGCGTGGCGCGCGTGTCGCACTCGTGGATCGATCGGCCATCGGGAACCCAGCGCGCATTGCGCCATGCGCCGACCAGAACGACCTTTCGTGACTGGTCGGTATTGGGTCGGCTGAGATCAGGTCCGCCGCTGTCGTCTTCGGTGTGGGGCCAGCGCTCCGGCCAGAACAGCAGCGCCTGCGGGGCCGCCTCGCACAGCCTCTGCCACAGGCCGAAGGGAAGGGTCGTGGCGTTCGTATCCATCGCCTCGATCGTCAGCGAAAAGTCGACCGTGTAGATGTGGGTCGAGTACGTTACGGCGTAGCTCGGATCTTGATCTTTTTCGGGATATTCTCGCTCCAGATCATACGAAACAAAAATGGGCGCTTCCGTCTTTCCTGATACGTAAACCAAACGATGAATCTGACTGACGGCTCGGCTTTTATGCCATTCCAGCCGGTCCCTATAGTGGATTTTCTCTTCTGTTATTACGTTGATGAGGCAATTCGCCTCGCGATCGTAGCTCCAGCAGCCGCAGATGTGTTGCATTCGAGCCTTGCTCTGCTTTTGTCCGGCGCTTTTGCACGCGCTGCGCGATGATGGAAGGATCGAAGTAGAGACGCCGTGGACCAATCGGCTCGACAAACAACTTACAGCCCCGATCGCGGTGCTCCGACCGTGGCCGACGTCGCTCCCGATCGCAACCCCTGGAAAGAAAGGGGGCTCCTGTCCGGCTCGGAAGGCTTCGCGATCTTCCCGATCCCCCCTCAAATCGACCCCACCGTTTTCAACCTGACCCGCGGGTGCACCTCGGCTTGGCTCATGATCACCGTGTGCGGCCGGAAGCGTTCGACGATGGCGCGGACGTGGGTGCGGATGCCGGGGCTGGTCAGGAGCACCGGGATCTCGCCGATGCGCGCGGCATCTTCGAAGCCGTCGCGGACGCCGTTGACGAATTCGCCGAGTTTCGACGGCGCCATGGCGAGGCTCTTGGTCTCGCCCTCGCCGACGAGGGCTTCGGCGAAGGCAACCTCCCAGGCCGGCGACAGCGAGATGATCGGCAGGTAGCCGCCGGGGGCGAGGTTGGCGGCCGAGATCTGGCGGGCGAGGCGCGAGCGCACGTGCTCGGTGATCGACTGCACCGAGCGGGTGAAGGCGACCGCCTCGGCGACGCCCTCGAGGATCGTGCCGAGATCGCGGATCGAGATCCGCTCGATCAGCAGCGCCTGCAGCACGCGCTGGATGCCCGACATGTTGAGCTGTGACGGCACGATGTCCTCGACCAGCTTGTGCTGCTCCTTCGGCAGTTCGCCGAGCAGCTTCACGACGTCGGCGTAGGAGAGCAGGTCGCCGACGTTGGCCTTCAGCACCTCGGTCAGGTGGGTCGACAGCACGGTCGCCGGGTCGACCACGGTCAGGCCACGGATCGCCGCTTCTTCCTTGAGCGAGGCGTCGATCCAGGTCGCCGGCAGGCCGAAGGTCGGTTCGGTCGTGTGCGTGCCGGGCAGGTCGATCTGCCGGCCCTCGGGGTCCATGACCATGAACTGGTTGGCGAAGATCGTGCCGCGCCCGGCTTCGACCTCCTTGACCTTGATGACGTATTCGTTCGGCTGCAGCTGGACGTTGTCGAGCAGCCGGCACGGCGGCATCACGAAGCCCATGTCGGTGGCGAGCTGGCGGCGCAGCGCCTTGATCTGCTCGGTCAGGCGATCCGAGCCGTCGGCGCCGTTGATCAGCGACAGGAGCGAATAGCCGAGCTCGACCCTGAGATCGTCCATCTTCAGGGTCTCGGCCATGGTCTCTTCCTTCGGCGTCGCCGCCTTGGCGACCTCGACGGCCTTCTCGGCCTCGACCTGCGCGACCGCCTGCTTCTGCTGCTTGTCGGCGGTCAGCGCCAGCGCGGCGGCACCGGCGGAGAGCGCCAGGAACGGGATCGTCGGCATGCCCGGCAGGAGCGACAGGACGGCCATGACGAAGGACGACATGCCGAGCGCCTTCGGATAGCCGGAGAGCTGCTTGATCAGCGCCTTGTCGGCGGCGCCGGTGACGCCGGCCTTCGACACCAGCAGGCCGGCGGCGGTCGAGACGATCAGCGCCGGGATCTGGGTGACGAGGCCGTCGCCGACCGTCAGCAGCGTGTAGGAATGGCCGGCCTCGGCGAAGGTGATGCCCTGCTGCACCACGCCGATGACGATGCCGCCGACGACGTTGATGAAGGTGATCAGCAGGCCCGCGATCGCGTCGCCGCGCACGAATTTCGAGGCGCCGTCCATGGCGCCGTAGAAGGCGCTCTCGTCCTCCAGATCCTTGCGGCGCTGGCGGGCGACCTTCTCGTCGATCAGGCCGGCGGAGAGATCGGCGTCGATCGCCATCTGCTTGCCGGGCATGGCGTCGAGGGAGAAGCGTGCCGCGACTTCGGCGATACGGCCGGAACCCTTGGTGATGACGACGAAGTTCACGATCACCAGGATCGCGAACACGATGATGCCGATGACGAAGTTGCCGCCCATCACGAAGTTGCCGAAGGCTTCGATGACGTGGCCGGCGGCCTTGGTGCCCTCGTGGCCGTGGCTGAGGATCAGGCGCGTGGAAGCGAGGTTCAGCGACAGCCGCAGCATGGTCGAAATGAGCAGCAGCGTCGGGAAGGCCGAGAACTCGAGCGGGTGCTGGATGAACAGCGACGTCATCAGGATCAGCACGCTGATCGTGATCGAGATCGCCAGCGAGACGTCGAGCATCCAGGCCGGCAGAGGCACCACCAGCACGACCAGGATGGCCATGACGCCGGTGGCGAGCGCGAGGTCGCCGCGGCGGGCAGTGGCGATCAGATCCTGCAGGCTCGGGATGCCGAACGGCAACGTGAAGGAGCGGGACGGCGTTCCGCCGGCTGTGCTGGTTTCGGCCGTGGTGTCTGACATGAAAGGCGCTCGCGGCTCGGGGCGGAATCGGTCGGACGAGGATCCCGCCACTGGGCAATTTTTGCCGGGCGCGTGGTTAACAGGTGGTTAATTTCGGGGCCTCGGCGGTCGAGCCGCCGAGGCCTTTCGCCGGATGGTTCCGGTCAGTGGCCGACCGGCAGCATCCTGCCGAGAAAGTTGAAGATTTTCGCGGTCATGTCGTCGTGAAGCGCGGCGCGGTCGCGGCCGCCGGGCACGTCGGTGCAGATCGGTTCGTCACCGGCCTCGGCGAGGAGCCGTGCCGCGTCCGGCTTGCAGATGCCGAGGAAGCTGAAATGCACGGCATCGGGCACACGATCGAGCCGGGCGTTCGGCATCAGATCGACGATCGCGCGGCCCTCGATGATGCCGGGCGTGGTCGACGGCGTGCCGAGGTTCAGCACGCCGACCGGCACGGTGACGCTCGCGAGGCTCTTGTCGTCGTAGCTCGGCGTGAAGGCCGGATCGACCGCGATCACGGCACGGATGCGCGTGTCGCGATGGTTTTCGTCGAAGCGCGGATCGAGCGCGGCGAAGTCGACGCCGCCGCGCCGCAGCCATGCGCAACCCATCATCGTCCGGTTGCGATTGCAATATTCGGCGAACGCGAAGCGGCGTTGCTCAGCGCCCGCGAGCGCCAGCACGTCGTAGCCGCCGAGCGAGAACCCGAGCGCGCCGACGGCCTTCGGATCGATGGAGGGGGCGAGATCCGGGGCGGCCAGCAAATGATCCAGCGTGGCGGAGATGTCCTTCGGGCGGTGCCAGAGTTCCATCGTGAGCTTCTCGTTGGAATCGCCCGAGGTGGTGCCCGGATGGTTCATCGCCACCACCATGTAGCCGCGCGCGGCGAGCCGCGTCGTCAGCCAGGAGAGGCCGGCGCCATTGCCGCCCGACCCGTGCGAGATCAGCAACAGAGGGTGCCGCCCCGGCGCCACCGGCGCGTCGCGCCGGACGTGCGTGCCGACGATGACGGGATTGTCGCCGATCAGGACCTCTTCGCCGCCGGGGCCGGCCGGGTACCAGACGAGCGTCGGCAGGACGCGGCCCGGTTCCTTGGTCGTGATCGTGAGCGAACGCATGCCGACGGACAGGGGTTCGGCAGCTGCGACGGGCGGCGTCGCGGCTGCCGCCAGACCGATCGAGAGCATCGCGCCAAGGACGCCCTTGCGGCCGAGACGGCAGGCGATCCCGAGGGCGCGGGTGGAAAACGGCGGACGGTTCATCTCTTCATCTCCAGACGGGGTTGACCGCGCGGCTGAGGTCGTGGTCGCTCTGGGCCGCGGTCGAGCCCGGTCATCGAAGCCCCGGCCGCGGTCGGATGGCGTCCTCGAACACGATCGAGGTCGTCCCCGAACGCGATTTCGGACCGGCTGCCTTTCGCGTCGGAGCCCCTGGCTCGAAAGGGCATTCGGGGCGAATGCGGCTCGCGCAGGCTCGGTCGATGAGGCCGGGGCGTGGCGAACAGGAGAGACGATGCTCGCGATCCCCGTGCCTTTTGTCGTCGCCATCGTGCTGGCGATCCTGCTCGGCGTGATCGTCTCGCGGCGCGAAGGGCGGTCGATGCTGCCGCTCACCGTGTTTCTGGGTGCCGCACTGATCCAGGCGACGCTGGTCGGTCTGCGCTGGAGCGTCGATTGGCAGGTCGCCCGGCTGATCCAACCGTTCGGCGCGGCGCTCGCGCCGCCATTGGCGTGGTGGGTGGTTGCGGATCTGTCGGGAGCCCGGCTCGGGAGTACGCGGCGGGCGCTCGCGGGAGCAGGCGTCGTCACGGTGCTGCTCGCGCTCTGGTGGCGCCAGCCGATCGACGCCGGTCTGATCGGCCTCTATCTCGCCGCGGGCGGGGCGATCCTGACGGTCGCGCTCGGCGGCGCCGATCGGTTCGGCGCGGCCCGGCTCGCCGATGTCGGGCGTGCGCGCTTCGCCTCGGCGGTTCTCGGCGTCCTGCTGATCGCGTCGGCGGGCGTCGATGCGCTGACCGGCATCGCGCTCTATCAGCATGGCCCGACCGTGGAGGCTCGGCGGCAGGCGGCGGCGATCATCTCGATCGGCAGCCTCGTCGTGCTGCTGACGGCGGCCGCGGCGACCATCGTCATCGCTTCGACGCGCACGGCCGATGTCGAAAAGGAGGCCGACGCGGGGATACCACCCGACCCTGAGCCGGAGGCGGCGGCAGGGGAGGCCGAGGACGCCGCCGTCGAAGCGGAGAGCCTGCGGGCGGTCGATCTCGTCGTGCTCGGCGAGGTCGATGCGGTGCTGCGCGGACGGGCGCTCTATCGCGATCCGGATCTGTCGCTCGACCGGCTGGCGCGGCGGGTCCATCGGCCGGCGCGGATGATCTCGGGGGCGATCAATCGCGTTCACGGCATGAACGTGTCGCAGTATGTCAACGGGCTCCGCGTCGAAGACGCCCTTCGCCTGCTTGCCGAGACCGACCGGCCGGTCACCGCGATCCTCCATGAGGTCGGGTTCCAGACCAAGTCGAATTTTCACCGCGAGTTCAGCCGCGTCGCCGGTTGCAGTCCGAGCGAATGGCGGGCAAGGGCGAGGGGGGACGCCGAGGCCTGAAGGCCGAAGGGCGAGGCATTTACCCCCGCGAGGTGATGAGCTTCGCGCCGAAACCGATCATGGCGGTGCCGGCGACGCCTTCCGCCATGCGCCGGTGGCGTTGCAGGCCGGCGCGCAACGGGCCGGTGGCGACCAGGAGCGCGAGCGCGCCGTTCCAGACGAGACCGACCAGCGGCATCAGCAGGACTGCGGCCGCGCAGGCGACGCCGTCGAGATGATCGGCGCCGGTCGCCGCGAAGATCGCCAGATAGAACGGGATCGCCTTCGGGTGGGTGATCGTGGTCAGGAAGCCGGCCCGGAACGCGCGCACGGCGGCGTCGCGGCAGAGCGCGGCATCGGTCGAACCGGTGTCCGCGGTATCGATCGCGCTGGCATCGGCCTTGAACGCCCGGACCACGGCGAGCCCGCCGAGCAGGATCAGGTAGAGACCGCAGGCGATGCGCAGCGCCTCGGTGATGCCGGGCAGGCCGGCGAGCGTCGCGCCGAGGCCGGTCATGCCGGCGGCGGCCCACACGAGCGCCGCGGTCGCGATGCCGAGCGCGGTCATGAGGCCGAGGCGGCGGTCGCGGTTACCGGCGGCGAGCACCAGCGCCATGTTCGGCCCCGGCACGATCGCCAGCGCGAACTGGGCGGCGGCGAGGCTCGCGAAGATCGACAGCGTAGCGGACATGGGGCGGGCTCCTCCGGTATTTTCTTGCTATCGCGGCGAGGGCGTGTGTGCCGTCGCCGTGCCTGGCGACAGTCGCCTCAGGCGACGTCGCGTTCCGCGCCGCCCGGCGGCGGCACGGCGATGCCGTCGTCGGAATATTCCTTGAGCTTGTTTCTGAGCGTGCGGATCGAGATGCCGAGGATGTTCGCCGCATGCGTCCGGTTGCCGAGGCAATGGTCGAGCGTCGACAGGATCAGGTCGCGCTCGACATCGGCCACCGTGCGGCCGACCAGCGCGCGCGTCACCGCTTCCGCCGTCTCGGCGGCGCGGCGGACGGTCTGGTCGTAGCCGCCCGGCGTCGCCGGCGTGCCGGCGACCGGCCCGTTCGCCTCGCCAAGCTTGACGCCGTCCGGCGTGCGGATCGCGTCGGCATCGATCTCGTCGGTCATGGCGAGCAGCACGGCGCGGTGCATGCAGTTCTCGAGCTCGCGCACATTGCCGGGCCAGCGGTTGCGCACCAGCTCGCGGCGGGCGTCGTGGCCGATCGGCTTCGGCTTCATGCCGTTGGCCTTGGCGTATTTCTCGGCGAAGAACTCCGCCAGCGCGATGATGTCGGCCGGGCGCTCGCGCAGGGGCGGGATCTTCAGGTTCACGACATTGAGCCGATAGAGCAGATCCTCGCGGAACGTGCCCTTGCGCACCTCGTCGGCCAGCGTGCGGTTCGAGGTCGCGATGATGCGGATGTCGACCGGCACCGGCTTGGTGCCGCCGACGCGGTCGATCACGCGTTCCTGGATCGCGCGCAGAAGCTTGGATTGAAGACGGAAATCCATCTCCGAGATTTCGTCGAGCAGCAGCGTGCCGCCGTCGGCCTCCTCGAACTTGCCGACGCGCCGGGCGATGGCGCCGGTGAAGGCGCCCTTCTCGTGACCGAACAGCTCGCTCTCGAGCAGGTTGTCGGGGATCGCCGCGCAGTTGACCGCGATGAACGGCTTGTTGGCCCGCGCCGACTTGCGATGGACATGGCGGGCGAGCACTTCCTTGCCGGTGCCGCTCTCGCCGGTGATCAGGATCGAGGCCTCGGAGGCGGCGACCTGATCGGCGAGGCGCACGACGCGGGCCATGGCGTCGTCGCGGACGATCAGATCCTTGGCATCCTCCGCGACCGCCGACAGCACCGCGGCGATCAGCTCCGGATCGGGCGGCAGCGGGATGTACTCCTTCGCCCCGGCGCGGATCGCGTCGACCGCGGCGCGCGCGTTGGTCGCGGTGCCGCAGGCGACGATCGGGACGTGGATCATCTCCATCTCGAGCCGGCGTACCAGCTCGGCGATCGGCTGACCGACGTCGACCATGAGCAGGTCCGCGCCCTTGCCCGAGCGCAGGATCTTCAGGGCCATTTCGACCCCGTCCGCATGGGTGACGGAAGCGCCGCGGTCCATCGCCATCTTCGAGGCGATCGCGAGCTGGCCGCCCAGGCCACCGACGATCAGGAGGCGCATGGTGGTTTTCCTTTCACCGTTCGGACTTGATGATTTCGGTCATGGTCACGCCGAGCCGGTCCTCGACGAGGACGACTTCGCCGCGCGCGACCAGCCGATCATTGACGTAGATGTCGATCGCCTCGCCGACCTTGCGGTCGAGTTCGAGCACCGTCCCGGTCGACATGCGCAACAGGTCGGAGACGCGCATGCGCGACTGGCCGAGGATGGCCGAGACGCGCACGGGCACGTCGAACACGGCCTCGAGATCGGCGGCGGAGCGGGCCTGTACCGGCTCCTCGTCGGAGCTGCGGGCGGCCTTCTGGGCTTCCATCTCGTCGAGTTCGAGATTGTCGTCGGCGGGCGCGGTCATGGATCACCCCCTGGTCCGGTCGGCGTCGACCGGATCGTCGTGAATGGTGGCGAGCGACGCGGCGCGTCCCTCGAAATAGCGGGCGACGGCCGCCTCGACCTCGGCGTCGAGGGCGGCGCGATCGCGGACGATGCCGCCGTCGGCCCATTCGATCCGGCAATCGCCGGGGCCGAGGTCCTCCTCGCCGAGGATGACCACGCGCCCCTCGAAGCCGGTCTCGCGGGCGATGCGGTCGACCTCGCCGCGGATGCCGTCGGCATGGGCCGCGGCGAGGCGCAGCACCAGATGCGGCGCCTTCCGGAGCGGGCCGAGGCTCTCGGCGACCAGCGCGCGGATCTCCGCCAGCGGCTCGGCGTCGATCAGCCGGCCGGCGAGCTTGCGGGCGACCGCGACGGCGAGTTCGACCGCCTGGCGTTCGACGGCGAGGCGTTCGGCGTCCTGGGAGGCGACCAGCGAACGGACGGCGGCGGAGAGCCGGGCGGCCTCGTCGGCGAGCCGCTCGGCCGCGCGCGCCTCGGCGGCCATGCGGCCTTCCATGTAGCCTTCCTCGTGGCCTTCGGCGCGCGCCTTCTCGATCGCGGCGGCGAGTTCGGCCTGGTGGTCCTCCAGGTCGATCATCGGGCGCGGCGGCGCGACCGGCTCGGGATCCGGCTCCGGCATGGGCGGCGGCGGAGGGGCCGAGAAGTCGATATCGAAAAGGTAGCGCGCGGGAGTGGCCATCGGGTCCGGTTCGCTTTCTCGTCCTTCGTCGTTGCGGCCGCGGCGCGGGATGCGTCGCGTGCCCCGGTCAGTAGACCAGTTCGTCCTCGCCCTTGGACTTGGAGATCATGATCTCGCCCTTGGCGGCGAGATCCTTGGCGACATTGACCATCGTGCCCTGCGCCTCGTCGACGTCGCGCAGGCGCACGGGGCCGAGCGCCTCCATGTCCTCGGTCATCATCTTGGCGGCACGGCTCGACATGTTGGAGAAGAAGGTGTTGCGCAGGCTCTCGCTCGCGCCCTTCAGCGCGATGGCGAGCTTGTCCTTCTCGACCGCGCGCAGCAGCGTCTGGATGCCGGCACCGTCGAGCTTGCCGAGATCCTCGAAGGTGAACATCAGCGACTTGATCTTCTCGGCGCTCTCGCGGTTCTCCTCCTCGAGCGCGGTCAGGAAGCGGGCTTCCGTCTGGCGGTCGAAGGAGTTGAAGATCTCCGCCATCAGCTCGTGGGCGTCGCGGCGCGAGGTGTGGCTGAGGTTCGACATGAACTCGACGCGCAGCGTCTGCTCGACCTTGTCGAGCACTTCCTTCTGCACCGCCTCCATGCGGAGCATGCGGTTGACGACCTCGAGCGAGAACTCCTCCGGCAGGATCGCCAGCACGCGGCCGGCATGGTCCGGCTTGATCTTCGACAGCACGAGCGCGACCGTCTGCGGGTACTCGTTCTTCAGATAGTTCGCGAGCACGTTCTCCTGCACGTTGGAGAGCTTCTCCCACATGTTGCGGCCGGCCGGACCACGGATCTCCTCCATGATCTGGGCGACGCGCTCCGGCGACATGAAGGAGAGCAGGATCCGCTCGGTCGTATCGTAGTTGCCGGTCAGCGAGCCCTTCGAGGAGAGCTTGGTGACGAAGTCGACGAACAGGTTCTCCAGCATCTCGGGGCTGACGGCGCCGAGACGCGACATGGCGATCGAGATCTGACGCACTTCCAGTTCATCGAGCCGCTGCCAGATGCCGCGGCCATGCTCCTCGCCGAGCGCGAGCAGCAGCACGGCCGCGCGTTCGGCGCCGGCGAGCTCGCGATAGGTTTCGCCGGCTTCGATCTTCAGCGCGGGCTTCTGGAGGGCAGGGGCGGCCATTCGTCCTCACGCTGCGGTTTCGGCGAGCCAGCCGCGGATGATCGCGGCGGCTTCGGCGGGGCTTTCGGTGATCAGTTCGCCGATCTTGGCGATCGACGTGGCGTGCATCTCGCCGAGCGCCTTGGCCTGTTCCAGGCGGTCGGCCGGGATCAGGCCGGCGCCGGCGAGCGCGGTGGCGGCGGCGTCCTCGAGCGTCCCTCTCTCGATCGGCTGGCCGTCGGGGCCGACGGCCGGCTGTCCGTCGGGGCCGGCGAGGGCGAGCTGGCCGCCGGCGGCGCCCGCGGCACCGGCCGCGCCGGTCACGGTGGTCTCCAGGATGGTCGTCTTGACGACCTCCGGGCCGAGCACCTTCTTGATCAGCGGACGCAGGCCGAAGAAGAACACGAGCAGGCTCATCACGAACAGCACGCCGAGTTCGGCGAGCCGCATGATGTCGTCCTTGGTGAAGTCGAACAGGCCGGCGAGACCCTGCTTTTGGCTTTCCAGCGGCAGCGAGGCCGGCGCCTCGGCGAAGCGCAGGTTGACGACCTCGACCTGATCGCCGCGGTTCTGGTCGAAGCCGACGGCGGAGCGCACGAGGGCAGCGATCCGGTCGAGATCGGCCTGCGGACGCGGCTGATAGGTCGGCTCGGCGCCGTTCGCGGCCGTGTAGACGCCATCGACCAGCACGGCGACCGACATCTTCTTGACCCGGCCGGCCTCCATCACCTCGACGCGGCTGGTCTTGGAGATCTCGTAGTTGACGGTCTCCTCGCTCGTGTTCGAGGCTTCCTTGCTACTATCCTTGTTCTGGTCCTGCGTGCCGCCCGGCACCTGATTGGCGACGGTGACCTGCTTGTCGCCCTGGACGTTGGAGGAGTTCTCCTCCTTGGTCTGGGTCGAGCGGACCACCTGACCGTTGGGGTCGAAGCTGTCCTGGGTCTGGGTGACGCGGCTGTAGTCCATCTCGGCCGTTACGCGCACGCGGGCGCGGCCCTGCCCGACGATGGACGACACGATCGATTCGATCTGGCCCTCGATGCGACGCTCGTAGGCGGCGTTGCGCTCCTGCAGCGTCGCGGAGACGAGGCCCTGCGCGTCTTCCTCGCCGCCGCTGGCGAGCAGACGGCCGCCTTCGTCGACGACCGTGACGCGGTTCGGCTTCAGCCCCTCGATCGCGGAGGCGACGAGGTGCTGGATCGAGCGGATCTGTTGTTGTTCGAGCTGGCCGCGTACCTTCAGCACGATCGAGGCGGTCGGCTCGCGCTTGTCGCGCTGGAAGACCTGACGATCGGGGATGTTCAGGTGGACGCGGGCGGCCTGGATGCGGTCGATCGCGCGGATCGTGCGGGAGAGTTCGCCTTCGAGCGCGCGCAGGCGGTTGATGTTCTGGACGAAGCTCGTGGTGCCGAGCGCGTCGGACTTGTCGAAGATGTCGTAGCCGACCGAGCCGCCCGAGGGGATGCCCTTCTCGGCCAGACGCATGCGCAGGCGCAGCATCTGGTCCTTCGGGACCATGATCTGGCTGCCGTCCTGACGCAGCTCGTAGGTGATCGCCTGCGCGTCGAGTTCCTTGACGATGGCGGCGGAGTCCTGGACCGACAGGTCCGAGTACATCACCGCCATGTTCGGCTGGGAGACGCGCAGGATCAGGAAGGCAAAGAAGCCCACGAGCGCGATCGCCACCGCGCCCATGGCGGCGACACGCGCCGGACCAAGCTTCTGGAGGAACTCGAGAGCACCGTTCACGGGCAGGTTCCGCGCCTTCAATATTGCCTCGGCCGCGCCCCGAGCCCAAGGAACCGGCGACAGGCTCCTTGGGAACATCGGGTCGAGGCCGTCCGGGGGACGTCCGGTCGGCGGTCCGCTTTGCGAGAGCGGTTCGGTACGACCGGTTGGCGGAGATGGCCCGAGCGATCCGGTGGGGGCGGACCGGAGCGATCTCCGCTAGGCAATAATTTCCCATCGCATGGTAAACGAGTGGTTAACGGGCTGGTTACGATTTGGGAAAAACGGCGGAAATCCGCCGATTTGCTCAAAGAAAAATGAAGGAGGGCGGCAGATTTTGCCGGGTCAGGCGCCCGCCCCGGTCCGCTTCGGCGCCGCGCGGGCGAATCGATCCGAACGATCGGTCCTGTGGGGGGAGATGCCGGCGGCGCTCGCGGGGCGCGCCCTCCAAAATGCAAGACGGGCCGGCGTGGGCCGACCCGTCTTTCTCTTTACCGAACGCGTGAAAGGCTTTCACTGGCGGTATTGCTGGATCCTGGTTGTGCGCAGGCCCGCGAGACCGTGACGGTCGATCGACTGCTGCCAGGCGAGGAATTCCTCGACGGTCAGGGTATAGCGGCTGCAGGCTTCTTCCAGCGAGAGGAGGCCTCCGCGGACGGCGGCCACGACTTCCGCCTTGCGGCGGATGACCCAGCGCTTGGTATCTTGCGGTGGCAAGTCTGCGATCGTCAGCGGACTGCCGTCCGGTCCGATTACATACTTGACCCGCGGTCGAACTTGATCGGTCATCGTACTCTCACACATTCGATGCGACCACATCGAAGGGGAGATTACGGGGCGCGCCTTAAAATATGGCTAAATCAAATCGCTCAATCGCATAGGTCGGTTCGACGCGTCGATTTCCGCGATTTACCGTTCGTCCTGGCCGTTTCCGATCAGTTCGAAGATGTCGAGGCGGTGCTGCTCGCCTTCTGGACGGAAGTGATATTCCACAACGAGACGCTGGTGTCGCCGATATAGAGGATCGGCTCGGCGCCGCTGAAATCGACCTTCGTCACTGTGCCCGAGAAGTCGGTCGAGAAGGTCACGTTGCTGCCGGCGCTGTTCGAACCGCTGACCGAGATCGTGTACTTGTCGCCCGCATTGACGGTCGCGCCGTCCGAGCGCGTGCCGTCCCAGGTGACGGCATTGGTGCCCTTGGTCATCGACTTGGTCGAGGTGTAGACGGTGTTGCCGCTGGAGTCCTTGACCGTAACGGTCGCACTCGGGCTCGCATCGGAGGCGTTGACGCTCCAGGTCGCGCCGCCGCTGGTCGCGGTCGCGGTCGAGCCGTCGCCGCTGACCGTCGAACCGAGATAGCTGACCAGGTTGGTCGCGGTGTTGGCGGTGAGCTGTGTCTTCAGGTCGGTCAGCGTCGCGTTCGACTTGATCTGCTGCTCGACCGAGGAGTACTGCACGAGCTGGGTCGTGAACTGGCTCGAATCCATCGGATTGAGCGGGCTCTGGTTCTGCAGCTGGGTGACGAGCAGCTGCAGGAACATCTGGTAGTTCGACGACAGGCTCTTGGAGTCCGACTTGTTCGTCGAGTTCGCCACGGTCGGCGTGGTCAGGGCGCTGATCGACATGGGTCGTTCTCCTTAACGCTCTCCGGCTCAGACCCTGAGGTCCAAGCCGCCGGCGCGCGTGCGCGCGCCATAGACCGCGGCGCGGGCCGCGGCGATGCTGCTGTCGTCCTCGGCGGTCGCCGCGCGGCCGGTCAGCGACTGGGCGTCGTAGTTGCGCCAGCCCTGGTTCGACTGGTTGCCGTTGCCCTGATCGCGCAGCGAGAACTGCAGGCCCGAGCCGTCGGTCTTGAGACCGGCGTTCTCGAGCGCGCGCTCCAGGCCGCGCTGGTCGCGCATCATCATGTCGAGCGTTTCGGAGCGCTCGACGATCAGATGCGCGCGGACCTCGCCGTCGCTGCCGACCTTCAACTTGACGTCGACCCGGCCGAGTTCTGGCGGATCCAGCCGGATCTCGAAGCGGCTGTGGCCGTCCTTGGCGTGGGTCGCGATCGAGGAGGCGAGGGCCGCGGTGTCGACCGCGTGACCGGTCGTCGTGGCGGCGGCCGCCTGGGCGGTCGTGGTCGTGGCATCGGCTGCCCGCGCATGGCCTGTGCCGCTCGGCGCGCCGATCTGGCCGACAGGCGCGGCCGCATCCGGCGCGGCGCCGGTCTTGGCGTCGTCGTCGCGCCGGCGCGCATCCTGCTGGGCGAGCACGGCGGCCGGATCGGGCGTCGCGCCGGCAGTGGCGCCGACGGTCTGCGCCTGGGTGGTTCCGGCCTGGGTCTTGGACGCGTCGATCGACGGAACGATGGTCTGATCGAGTGGCGCGGACCCATCCTTGGCGGTCGGGTTCGTCGAACCCGTCGTGGTCGTGCCGGCGTTCGGCTGGGCGCCGTTGTCGGCCTCCTTGGCCTTGACCGGGCCTTCGACGCGCCTCGCCACGATCGACCGCAGGCCGCTGTCGGCGGCGGCCGTCACGGCGGTGGCGGTCGGGCGGGTCGCCTGCGTGCTGGCGGTCGCGGTGTCCTTCGCCACCGTGTCGGCCTGCGCGGCGGCGGTTGCCGCCTGGGTTGCTGGTGTGGTGCCGGCGGCGGTTGTCGCCGTTCCGGAGGCCGACGCGCTCGCGGCGGCCTGCGTCGGGTCCGTCGGCGTCGCGCCGGAGGTGGTCTTGGCCGCCGTCGTATCGGTGCCGCTGCCGGCGGCCGTCGTCGCGGCCGCGGTCTTGTCGGTGTCGGCGCCCTTGCCGGCCCCGTCCTGGCCCGCGAGCAACTGCGCTGCCTTGCCGTCGAGCGTCTTGCCGTCGAGCGCCTTGGCGTCGCCGACCGTGTCCGTGCCGACGCCGGCGGCGCCGGAGCCGGCGAGCGGATCGAGCGTGGCGGAGCCCGGCAGCGTGGCGCCCGGGCCCTTGGCCTTGGCGGCGTCGACGCCGTCGATCTCGCCATCGGTCGCGGCCGAGCCGCCCGGCACGGCGCCGAGGCTCGCCGGCGAGGCGAGCGCGCCCTGGCCGGTCGCGCCGGCGGTCAGGCCGTTCTGGACTAGGAGTGCGAGCGCGGCGCCGGCGGTCGCATCGGTGGCGTCCTTGTCCGCCTTCTCATCCTTGTCCGCGTCGGCCTTCTTGGCGTCGGCGCTGTCGCTCTGGTCGGTGGACTTGCCCGCCGCGGCCTTGGTCCGGTCGGTCCGATCGGCGGCGCGGTCATTGGCTCGGTCGTTGGTGCGCGTGTCGTCGGCGCGCCGGGTTGCGGCGACCTGGGCCTCGAAGTCGGACGGACGGTCGTCCGCACCGCTGGTGTCGCGGGCGGACCTGGCGCTCGGCTGGGGAGCGGCCTGCTGGGGAATGGGGGCGACGCGAACGGGGGTCGGCAAACTCTTCCTCCTGACGATCCGTCGGGACGATCTCTCGGCCTCGATCTGCAAGCCCGGTGCCATGACGGTCACCTGACGCCCCCGTCGCGCCAAGCCGGCCTGTGGACTGGCAAATCCGTCATGCCGTCGGGACAGCGCCCATCCGGGCGGTCGTGCAAGCCGCCGGTCAGCGACGGCCGGGCGGCAAAAGGTGCCGGCCGGCGGAAAGACCTGCCGCGGGAGGGTTTTGGAACGCCGTGGTCTCCGCTATAGTCCGGCCCGTCGCCAAACGGCCGCGCGCACCCCATATCCGGGAGGGGATATCGGACACGATATCCGGGACACGAATTCCAGACATGGGCGTCGCCTGTCGCGCGCCGTCGTCCGAGGTCAGTTGAGCCGATGCCGAATTCCCTCGACCTTCCCGGCCGCCCCGAAGACACGCGGGTCGTCGTCGCCATGTCGGGCGGCGTCGATTCCTCGGTCGTGGCCGGGCTGCTGAAGCGTGAGGGCTACGACGTCGTCGGGGTGACGCTGCAGCTCTACGACCACGGCGAGGCCACGCATCGCAAGGGCGCCTGCTGCGCCGGCCAGGACATCCATGACGCCCGCCGGGTCGCCGAGGCGATCGGCATCCCGCACTATGTGCTCGACTACGAGCAGCGCTTCCGCGAGGCGGTGATCGACCGTTTCGCCGAGAGCTATCTGCATGGCGAGACGCCGGTGCCCTGCGTCTCGTGCAATCAGACCGTCAAGTTCTCCGACCTGCTCGACACGGCCAAGACGCTCGGCGCCGACGCGCTGGCGACCGGCCACTATGTCCGCAGCGCCGCGCTGCCGAACGGGCATCGCGGCCTCTATCGTCCGGTCGATCTCGATCGCGACCAGAGCTACTTCCTCTATGCGACGACGCAGGAGCAGCTCGATTTCCTGCGTTTCCCGCTCGGCGGCATGACCAAGCCGGAGACGCGCGAGCTCGCGCGCACGCTCGGGCTGATGGTCGCGGAAAAGCACGACAGCCAGGACATCTGCTTCGTGCCTTCCGGACGCTATGCCGAGGTGATCGAGCGTCTGAAGCCGGATTCGGTCGAGCCCGGCGACATCGTCCATGTCGACGGCCGCGTGCTCGGCCGGCACGACGGCATCATCCGCTATACGATCGGCCAGCGGCGCGGCATCGGCGTCTCGGTCGGCGAGCCGCTTTATGTCGTGCATCTCGACGCCGATCGCCGCCGCGTGGTCGTCGGCCCGCGCGAGGCGCTGATGACCCGGCGGCTGCACCTGCGCGCGGTCAACTGGATCGGCGACGGCCCGCTCTCGGCGGTGCCGGAGGCGGGCATCGAACTCTGGGCCAAGGTGCGCTCGACGCGGCCGCCGCAGCCGGCGCTGCTGACGGTCGAGGCCGGCGAGGCGATCGTCGAGCTGATCGACGGCGAGCACGGCGTCGCGCCAGGCCAGGCGGCGGTGTTCTACGACAGCCCGGAGACGCATGCGCGCGTGCTCGGCGGTGGAACCATCGCGCGCGTCGAACGTAGCCTCGAGGCGGAGAGGGCGCTGAGGCACCTCGAGACCGGTTCAACGGCCGCCGCGGCCGAGTGAGAGAGAGACGCCATGCCGGGAAACAACGACCGTGATCCGCGCGGCGCGCTTGGCCGCGCCGTCGTCTTGCAGGGGAAGACCTACAAGCTCGAAGCCACGCCGCGGCTCGACCAGCGTTCGGTGCTGGAGGCCTATTCGCGCTGGGCGCCGGTCTACGATTTCGTGTTCGGCCGCACGCCGCTGTTCGGGCGGTTCTTCGACCTGGGCCGCACGCTCGCCGTCGACCACATCAATGGTCGCGAGGGCCGGGTGCTCGAGGTCGGCGTCGGCACCGGCATCAGCCTGCCGCGCTATGCGCCGCATCTGACCGTGACCGGCATCGACCTGTCGCCGGACATGCTGGCGCTCGCGCGCAAGCGCGTCGAGGCGGCCGGGCTCGGCAACATCGAGGCGCTGACCGAGATGGACGCCTCGCTGCTCGCCTTTCCGGACGCGTCGTTCGAGACGGTCGCGGTCATGTACACGATCACGGTCGTGCCGCATCCCGAGCAGGTGATGGCCGAGGTCGAGCGCGTGACCAAGCCCGGCGGCGAGGCGGTGTTCGTCTCGCACTTCGCCTCCGACGCCGGCTGGCGCAAGGCGATCGAGGGCGGGCTCACGCCGTTCACCAAGAAGCTCGGCTGGCGGCCGGACTTCCCCGTCAGCCGCATCCTGAACCGCCCGGGTTTCGAACATGTCGAGACGCGCCGTTTCGGCCCGCTCGGCATTTTTTCCATGGTGCGGCTCAGGCGGACCGAAGGCTGAAGCGCAGGCGCGGGGCAGACGTCGGGGGCAGGCTGGCGGCCGTTGCCGGCGCCGCGGGCCGACACCGTTGCCCGGCCCGGCCGGCGCAGAGCCCTTGCCGAGCCAGCCGATTGCGGTTCCGCCCGAGCCGGGACAGGCCGCCCGATGCTCCGCGGTGGAAAGCCGATCAGCTCGCTTGACATCTCCGGCCGCGGGTCTCTATATCCGCGGCCACCGGCGGGGTAGCTCAGATGGTTAGAGCGGAGGATTCATAACCCTCAGGTCGGCGGTTCGATCCCGCCCCCCGCTACCAGGTCCCCACCTTCAAATTTCGATCCTATTCAAGGCGTTGCCCGTTGTGGCCTTCGCGATGCGCTGCCTGACGCAAATCGGCCGGCGCGGGGCCGGCCTATCTGTTGTTTGCTTACCTTCGGTGCGTCACGCCGCCTGCAGATCCTTGACGAAGGTCTCGACTTCGCCCTGCAACGCGGTCGCCTGCGATTGCAGGGCCGACGAGAGGCCGAGCAGTTGGCTCGAGGCGGCGCCGGTCATTTCCGCCGCCCGGCCGACGCCGGAGATGTTGCCGGTCACCGTGCCGGCGCCCTCGGCCGCGCGCTGGGTGTTGGTCGCGATCTCGTTGGTGGCCGCGCCCTGTTCCTCGACCGCCGCGGCGATCATGCCGGAGATCTCGCGCACCGATCCGACCGTGTCGACGATCTTGGAGATCGACGAGACGGTCCGGCCGGTCGCCTGCTGGATTTCCGAGACCTTGGCGCTGATCTCCTCGGTCGCCTTGGCCGTCTGCGAAGCGAGCTGCTTCACTTCCGAGGCGACGACCGCGAAGCCGCGGCCGGCCTCGCCGGCGCGGGCCGCCTCGATGGTGGCATTGAGCGCGAGCAGGTTGGTCTGATCGGCGATGGTGCTGATCAGGACCACAACCTCACCGATCTTCTGGGCGGCTTCGGCGAGGCTGCGCACGTCGTTGGCGGTCTGGTTCGCCTCGTCGGCGGCGGCGTCGATGGAGCTGTTCGACTTGCCGACCTGTCCGGCGATCTCGCGGATCGAGGCGGACAGTTCCTCGGTCGAGGCGGCGACGGTCTGGACGTTCGAGGCGGCTTCCTCGGCTGCGCCGGACACGGCCTGCGCCTGCCGCGAGGTCTCCTCGGCCGTGGCCGACAGGTTGCGGGCGGCGCCGGCGACGTCCGAGGAGGAGCGAGTGAAGGCGGCCGCCAGATCCGTCATGCGCTTGGTGAAGTTCGCCGCGAGTTCGGCGCGGCGGCGAATCACCGCCGCTTCCGCCGCAGCGGCAGCCTCACGCTCGCGCCGCATCGCCTCGCCCTCGCGGAGCGTGTCGCGCAGCGTCAGCAGCGTCTTGGTCATCTGACCGATCTCGTCGCGCCGGTCGGAGACATCGACCGCGGTGTCGAGCCGCCCTTCGGCGATCTCCTGCATCTTGGCGGTCGTCGTGCGCACCGGCTTGGCGATGGCCGCGGTCAGCATCGCGACCGCGGCGACCGATACCGCCACCAGCAACGCTGCGCTCAGCACGATCGCCAGGCTGATCGAGAAGAACGCGTCGTCCTGAGCAGCCGCGCGCTGGACCAGCAGGGCGCGTTCGTCTGCGTCGATCGCCTTGATCTTGGCGCGGATGCCGTCCATCGCGGCCTTGCCGGCGCCGTTCCGCTCGAGATCGCGGGCCTGTTCGCGCGTCGCCTCCGCGCCCATCAGACGGATGCCCTTCTCGGCGACGTCGGTCCGCCAGCTCGAGGCCATCGCCTTGACCTCGTCGAGGCGCGCCTGCTGCTTGGCGTTGTCCGAGGTCAGTTCCTTGATCTTGGCGAAGGCGGTATCGAAATTCGCGGTGCCCGCCTTGTAGGGATCGAGGTTGCCGGTGCTGCCGGTGACGAGGAAGCCGCGGAAGCCCGTCTCCTGGTCGACCATGGCCGCACCCATGCGATCGGCCTGCTCCAGGACCTTGTAGGTGTGCTCGGTCCAGGCGCTGGTCTGTTCCAGCGTCCGCTTGTTCATGAACACGTACAGGTTCAGGCCGACTGCGATGGCGATCAAGACGCCGAAGGCGGCGATCAGCTTGGCGGCGATGGAGAGGTTTTTCATGAGGTGGGGCTCCCGGGGCGACCGTCTTACGCGTTGCACGCGTTGGGTGAGGGGCGCTCTGAATTTATTTTCTGATTGTCTGATACATGTGGCCGTATATGGCTGAAATTACTTTTGATTATAGTGGTTACCTTTGTATTAATAGGGAATATCTATTGCCTGGAATTATACGTGGCGGTCCGCGATGAAGGTCGCTGCGACCATATTGCGATCGGCATCGTTCTATAACTCTGGGTAATTTATCTGGAATATCATTTCGAGCATCGACGTCAGGCGCCGGCTGCGCGCCGCATGGCGACGACTTCCCCGCGGTCGCGGGCGGCGCTCGGCCCGAAAAGGCTCTGCCCGACAGGCCGATGTCCTGCATGCGGCCGCGCGGCGATCCCGCGCCAAACGATTCCGCCTCGAGACCGAAACTTGAAACGCCACACCTTCATTCCTACGTGCCGTCGTGCTGGAATGAGCTCGTGTCCAGATCGGATGCCGCGGTGATTTGAGGAGCAGCTTGCGCCGCGTGACCAAACGCTAAAGCGCCACGGACGAGAGGTTCGTGGCACGCCTTGGGTGAAGACGCCATGACGAAGGTCCGCAACACCATCATCCAGTCCCGTTCCCATCAAGCGGGTTTCCGACGCGCCGGTCTCGCGGCGCTTGCGCGTGCCGTCCTGAAACGGGCGGCGGCGTTTCTGGCCGGTCTGGTACCGGTCGCGCAGCCGCGGCTCGTACCGGTCCGCGTCCGGCGCGCGGCGGTCGAATGCCGGGCGCGCGATGTTCGATGTGCTGAGCGCGTCGAGCTCGGCGTCGGTGCGCTGAGCGCCATCGCCTTCAGGATCTCGCCGGCCCGCCCCCCGTGTCTGTCTGGCCCGAGCAATGGGCCCGGGCATCGGTCGGGTCCGCGAGAGACCGGATCCTTATCCTTGTCACTGATCAAAGACGGGGCTTTCCGCCCGCGCGAGAACGCGCCGGCGACGTGCGCCCGTCGCGGAGAATCAATCATGTCCGACAGTTATCTGATCGAAATCGACGAACGTCCCGCCGGCATCCTGGTCCGCGAGGGCGGTTCCTACGCCTTCCATGCCGTTTCCGGCCGCTACCGGTCGCTCGACGGACGGACCTATCCGGGGCCGGGCGCGGCCGAGCGGGCGGCGCGCAAGCTCGCGCCGGGGCGTCGGCCGCAGGCCGCGGCGCCCTTCGGCCCGCGTCGCGGGGCGCCGGTGCAGGACGCGTTGTTCGGTTGAGCTCAGGCCCCGCCCTCGTGGCGGGGCCTTTTCGTTTCCCCGGCCTTGCGCGGTCGGTGGAAACGTCATTCCTGAACGGATGCCACTTCGCCCGCCGGAGCCGCTCTTTGCGCTTCTGATTGGAACGCATTTGCTTCCGGCCGTCGGAAACCTGGCCCACTCTGGGAGCGGATCCGGCGGACTGCCGTTCATCCCCATCAAAACACAGGGAGCGAAACGATGACGCTCGACAGCAAGAATCCCGAGACGCTCGCCCTCCATGCCGGCTGGCGCGCCGATCCGGCGACCGGCTCGGTCGCGGTGCCGATCTATCAGACGACCTCCTACCAGTTCCGCGATGCCGAACACGCCGCGAACCTGTTTGCGCTCAAGGAGCTCGGCAACATCTACACCCGCATCATGAACCCGACGACGGACGTGCTCGAGAAGCGCGTCGCGGCGCTGGAGGGCGGCGTCGCCGCGCTCGCGCTCGCCTCGGGCCAGGCCGCTTCGGCCTTCGCGATCCAGAACGTCGCCCGCGCCGGCGACAATGTCGTGTCCTCGACCGACCTCTACGGCGGCACCTGGAACCTGTTCGCCAACACGCTGAAGGATCAGGGCATCGAGGTTCGCTTCGTCGACCCGTCCGATCCGGAGAATTTCCGGCGCGCGACCGACGACAAGACCCGCGCCTACTATGCCGAGACGCTGCCGAACCCGAAGCTGATCGCCTTCCCGATCGCCGAGGTCGCCGCGATCGGCCGCGAATTCGGCATTCCGCTGATCGTCGACAACACGGCGGCGCCGCTGACCGCGCGGCCGTTCGACCACGGCGCGGCAGTCGTCGTCTATTCGTCGACCAAGTATCTCGGCGGCCACGGCACCTCGATCGGCGGCCTGATCGTCGACGGCGGCAATTTCGACTGGGCGGCCAATCCGGAGCGCCAGCCGCTCCTGAACCGGCCGGATCCGAGCTACCACGGTGCGGTGTGGACGGAAGCCGTGAAGCCGCTCGGGCCGATCGCCTACATCATCAAGGCGCGTGTCACGCTGCTGCGTGACCTCGGCGCGGCGATCTCGCCGTTCAACGCCTTCCTGACCCTTCAGGGCATCGAGACGCTGCATCTGCGCATCGACCGCCACTTCGAGAACGCCGTGAAGGTCGCCGACTGGCTGGCCAAGCGGCCCGAGGTGACCAAGGTCATCCATCCGAGCCAGCAGACGGGTGTCGCGCGCGAGCGGGCGGAGAAATATCTGAAGCGCGGCTTCGGCGGGCTGGTCGGGTTCGAGCTTGCCGGCGGGCGCGAGGCCGGGCGGCGGTTCATCGACGCGCTCGAACTGCTCTATCACGTCGCCAACATCGGCGACGCGCGCAGCCTCGCGATCCATCCGGCCTCGACCACCCATTCGCAGCTCTCGCCCGACGAGCAGCTCGCGACCGGCGTCAGCGAGGGCTATGTGCGGCTGTCGATCGGCATCGAGCACATCGACGACATTCTCGCCGATCTCGATCGCGGTCTGGCCGCGGCCGGCGGCGCGGGCCTGCGCACGGCGGCCGAATAAGCTCCCGCGCCACCGAGAGCGGGCCCGAGCCGGGCTCGCCTCGGGGCGGCCGATCGGTCATGATGAGGAGGCCCGGGGACGATCGTCGCCGGGCCGCTGCTTTCATGGGACGCGCGGGCTTGGACACGGACGATATGGACGACTGGGCCGAGCCGGGCCTGGGCCTCAGCGAGGCGGAGGCTTCGGCGCTCTGCCAGGCCTGCGGCGCGTGCTGCGCCTACTCGGCCGAATGGCCGCGCTTCAGTCTGGAAACGGACGAGGAACTAGCACTGATTCCGGAGGCGCTGGTCGACGATCCGAACGGCCGGATGCGGTTTGTCGATGGTCGCTGCGCCGCGCTGGACGGCACGCTCGGCGAGCATGTCGGCTGCTCTTGCTATCAGGTCCGGCCGCTGGTCTGCCGGACCTGCATGCCGGGCGATCCGGAATGCGCTATCGCTCGGGACGCACGCGGGTTTCCGCCGATCGTGGCGGCGGCGTGAGGTCGTCGGGAGACGGGCCGGGGCAGGCCGGGAGCCCGGTCGCGAGCACCGTGAGCCCGGCTGGTATCATCGCTTCGCTCACGAAAAAATTCGCGGGTTCGCGCGAGAAAACACGAGCATTTTTTTGAAAACGTGGTATGGACGCGGCTCCTGACAGCCGAGGCCGGGGGCGATGGCATTGCCACGTCTGCCGCCACGAACCAAAAAGTGGTGAGGAACTTGCAGGTTCTCGTTCGTGACAACAACGTCGATCAGGCGCTCCGCGTCCTGAAGAAGAAGATGCAGCGCGAAGGCATTTTCCGCGAGATGAAGCAGCGGAAGGCCTATGAGAAGCCGTCCGAGCGCAAGGCTCGCGAGAAGGCCGAAGCCGTGCGCCGCGCCCGCAAGGCCGCGCGCAAGCAGGCCCAGCGCGAAGGCCTCCTCCCGGCGCCGAAGCGCGTCGTCAAGGGCGCCCGCTGATTGATCGACGGCGCGGGAGGCCGATCCTCCCGCTCGAGCCTGTCATGTGAGATGAAATGCGCCGTGCGGCCCCGCGCGGCGCTTTCGTTCGTCGGTGCGTCCGGATCGCAAGGCGATCCCCGCGCGATCGCGGGCGCCCAGTACCCCGGCGGAGATGCCATTGAGGCACTCCGATGCTCTCACGCGGTCGGAACGGTCCCTCCATCGATGACATATTCGGTGCCGGTTATGGCTGCGGCGCGAGGGGAGGCCAGGAACGCGATCAGATCGGCGATCTCGGCGGGCTTCACCGGTCGACCGAGCGGAATGCCGCCCAGCGCGTTCATGATGATCCTCTTGCCGCCCTCATAGTCCGTGCCGGCATCCTTCGCGAGCCGTTCCGCGAGGGCCACGGCGGCGTCTGTCTCGATCCAGCCCGGCGATACACGGACCACCCTGATGCCCTTGGGCGTCACTTCCTTCGACAGGCTCTTGCTGTAGGTCGACAGCGCGGCCTTGGCCGCTGCGTAGGCGGTCGTCGAGTCCGGCAGAGGCAGTTCGTGCTGGATCGAGGTCACGTGGATGATGACGCCCTCTCCCCGGGCGATCATGGACGGGAGCAGCGCGCGGTCGAGACGGACCGCGGGCATGAGATTGTGATCGATCTCCCTTTGCCATTCCTCGTCGGTCAATGCCGCAAACCCACCCGCCGGTGCTGTCGATCCGCCGAGCATATTGACGAGAATGTCGATGCCGCCGGCGATCCGGATCGCTTCCTCTGCGACCTTGGCGCACCCTTTCGCGGTCAGCAGGTCGGCGGCGATGTAATGGACATTGCCGCTGCCGTTCTCGGGCACGGTCCGGGCCGTTGCGGTCACGTGGGCGCCTGCGGCCGCAAGGGCCTGGACGACCGCGGCACCCGCCCCCTTGGTGCCACCCGTCACGAGGGCGCGTTTTCCGCCGAGCGCGAGATCGAAGCTCATGGGACGATCTCCAGCCGGGCGATCAAGTCATCCGAAAGCGTAAAGGCGTAGCGAAGGTCGACCGGGCTGCCTGGAAAAGTCCCGGCCACATGGGCTGTGACGACGAGCCTGCCGCTCTGATCCTCAACCGCGATGGGGGTGGCGGTGTAATCGTATTTTGCGGACGCCGCGGCCTTCCAGGCCGCGATCGCCTCGCGCCCTGTGTGGGTCCTCTTCTCATCGATGACAACGGCGTCGGCCGTGAAGCACTTGGCGACCGCCACGGGGTCTGAGGCATCCGCGGCAAAGTAATCGGCGATAGGCTCGGGTAGTGCGAAAGGCATGATCGATCTCCGGGTCGACTTGTCCCGCTTTCGAAAATGGCCTAACTTTCCAAAATCGCAAGAACACACGAAAAAGTAAGGTACTTACGAAAAAGTATGTCCGAACAATATACGAGAGAGACGGCAGCGGAGGGCGTCGAAAATGCCCTCAAGCTTTTGGAGGGGCGCTGGAAGCTGGTGATCCTGTTTCACCTCTTCGGCGGGCATGTCCTGCGCTTCTCCGATCTCGAGCGCGCCATCCCCGGCGTCTCCCAGAAGATGCTCATCCAGCAGCTTCGGCAGATGGAAAAGGACGGGATCGTGCGCCGCATCGTGCACCACCAGGTGCCGCCAAAGGTCGAGTACTGCCTTACGGACTGGGGGCAGGCCTTGTGTCCGGCTCTGGATGCGCTGCTCACCTGGGCTGCGCAGCGCGAGGACACAGCAAGGCAAGGCCAGGCCGCTGCCGGTCCGGACCGGGCGGTCTGATCTCCGCCGAAGACCGATCCGAGGCGCGACGGTCTGCGACCGGAGCACGCGGGCGTCGATTTCAGCCGATCGGCCGCTCGTCGAGCGCGACGGTCTTGACCATCAGATGCACCGGATCGCCGACGGTGCGGCCGATCTCGGCGAGGCCCATGCGGGTGACGGCGGCGGTCACCGTGCCGCCGCCCGGCAACTCGATCTCGACGCGCGCGACCGCGCCCGGACCCGGCACGATCCGGGCGATCAGGCCGCGCAACACGGTGCGTACCGTAGACGGGCCCGGCGGCTCGGCCGATAGCGCGACGTCGGTCGCGCGGATCACGACCCGCCGTGTTTCGCCCGGCCGGCCGACCCGGCCGGCGACGCGGATCGCACCGGCGGGATGCATGAGCGGGGTCAGATCCCAGGCCTCGTCATAGTCACCGGCGGTGACCGTCAGCACCGAGGCGAGGGCGAAGCGGTCGATATCGCCGTCGAGGCCGTGGCCGAACACCTCCTCCGGCGGGCCGCTCGCCGCGATCCGGCCGTCGCGCAGGATCAGCACCTTGGCCGCGAGCCGCGCGACCTCCTCGATCGCGTGGCTGACATAGACGATCGGGATCGCGAACTCGTCGCGCAGGCGCTCGATCAGCGGCAGGATCTCGCGCTTGCGGTCCTGATCGAGGGCGGCGAGCGGCTCGTCCATCAGGAGGATGCGTGGGCTCGCGATCAGCGCGCGGCCGATCGCGACGCGCTGGCGCTCGCCGCCGGAGAGGCCGGCCGGGCGGCGCTTCAGGAGATGGCCGATGCCGAGCGTCTCGATCACCGGGCCGGGCGCGATCCGCCGCTCGGCGCGGGGCGTGAACAGGCGGCCGAAGAACAGGTTCTGCTCGACGCTCAGATGGGGGAACAGCAGCGCGTCCTGATAGACGAGGCCGACGCGGCGGCGCGGTGGGGCCAAGAAGACGCCGCGCGCGGTGTCGACCAGCACGGTGCCGTCGACCTCGATGCGGCCGGCGCTCAGGCGCGCCAGCCCGGCGATCAGGTTGACCAGCGTCGACTTGCCCGAGCCGGACGGGCCGAACAGCGCCAGGATGCCGGCGTCGTTATGAAAGTCGGCTTCGAGCCGGAAGGCGCCCTGGGTATGGTCGATCTCGGCGCGGATCATTCGGCGAGCCCCGTGGAGCGGCGCGCGCGCCGTTCGAGCAGGCCCGAGCCGACGAGCGCGAGCAGCGCGACGGCCACCGCGATCAGGGTCAGCCGAAACGCCTGGGCGTCGCCGCCCGGGATCTGGGTCGCGGAGTAGATGGCCGCCGAGATCGTCTGGGTCTCGCCGGGAATGTTCGACACGAAGGTGATCGTCGCGCCGAATTCGCCGAGCGCCTTGGCGAAGCAGAGGATCGCGCCGACCACCACGCCGGGCAGCGCGAGCGGCAGCGTCACCAGCACGAAGCTGGCGATCCGTCCGGCGCCGAGCGTGCCGGCGGCCTGTTCGAGGCGCCGGTCGATGCCTTCGATCGACAGCCGGATCGCGCGCACCATGAGCGGGAAGCCCATCACCGCGCAGGCGAGCGCCGCGCCGGTCCAGCGGAACGACAGCACGATCCCGAATGTGTGGTCGAGGAAGGCGCCGACGGGGCCGCGGCGCCCGAACAGGACGAGCAGGATATAGCCGGTGACGACCGGCGGCAGCACGAGCGGCAGATGCACGAAGCCGTCGAGCAGGCTCTTGCCCCAGAATTTCCCGCGCGCCAGCGCCAGCGCCACCAGGATTCCGAGCGGCAGGCTCGCCAGCGTCGCGACCGTCGCGATGCGCAGGCTGAGCCGGATGGCGGTCCATTCGTCAGGGGTGAGGTCGAACACGACGAAAAACCATTGGCTGGACAGGGGCAGGGCGGACACCCGTCGGGGGCGGGCGCTTCGGGCGAGCTTAGCCGTGCGGCGGCCAGGAAGCCAAGGGGGAGGCGCGTGAAGCCATGTCGTGGAAAATACGGCTTGTGGGTAGAGCCGTATCTCGGACAATATGGCTTACCCTTTTGTCAGGAGAGTGTTCGATGGCCTGTCCGTCCCGCCGTTCCGTCCTCGCCGCGCTGGTCGCGGGCGTCCTCTCGCTCGGCGCTTTCGGCTCCGCCGCCACCCCGGCGGCGGCGCAGTCCGGCGACATCGTGTTCTTCGCGGCGGCGAGCCTGAAGACCGCGCTCGACAGGATCGCGGCCGACTGGCAGGCCAAGACCGGCAAGAAGGTGGTGTTCTCCTATGCGGCGAGTTCCACCCTCTCCAAGCAGATGGAGGCCGGCGCGCCGGCGCAGCTGTTCGCCTCCGCCGATCTCGACTGGATGGACTACGCGCAGTCGAAAGGCCTGATCAAGACCGACAGCCGCCGCACGCTGCTCGGCAACCGGCTCGTGCTGATCGCGCCGGCCGACAAGGCCAAGCCGGTCGAGATCAAGCCCGGCTTCGATCTCGCCGGCCTCGTCGGCGACGGCCGTCTGTCCGTCGGCCAGATCGCCTCGGTGCCGGCCGGCAAATATGCCAAGACCGCGCTCGAGAAGCTCGGCGCCTGGGCCGGCGTCGAGCCGAAGCTCGCGCAGGCGGAGAGCGTGCGCGCCGCGCTCGCCTTCGTGGCGCGCGGCGAGACGCCCTATGGCATCGTCTACGCGACCGATGCCAAGGCCGAACCGAAGGTCGCCGTGGTCGGTGTGTTCCCGGAGGACAGCCATCCGCCGATCGTTTATCCTTTCGCGCTGACCCCTCGGCGGGCCCGGACGCGGCCGCGTTCCTGGCGAGCCTGTCGGAACCGGCGGCGGTCAAGGTGTTCGAGGCCGAGGGGTTCTCGATCCTGGCGAAGTGACGCGTCGCGACAGGTGAGGCCGGGGGCAACGGGCCTCGCAGAACGGGGAAGCGGAAGGGCCATGGACGGCAGCGGCGGCGGCAAGGCGACGGGCGCGGATCTCACGATCACGATCGCGCTGCCGAACGGCGTGCGCCTGTCGGCCGAGGACGTCGCGCTGCTCGAGGCGATCCGGCGCGTTCGCTCGATCACCGGTGCCGCCAAGGCGCTCGGCATCTCCTATCGCAAGGCTTGGCTGATGGTCGATGCGTTGGCGCGCGGCTTCGAGAGCCCGGCGGTGACGACCCATCCCGGCCGCCGCGAAGGCGGCTCGGAACTGACGCCGTTCGGCGAGCGGCTGATCGCGCTCTATCGCTCGGTCGAGCGCCGCTCGCGCTCGGCCGCGGGGGCGGCACTCGGCGAACTGGTCGCCGGGCTCGACTGGTCGTTCAGGGTCGAGGGGGCCGATGCCGACCTCACGGCGCGGGCGGCCACGGACGAGGCGTGACCTCGCCCTCCGGGCTGATCGCGGCTTTCTCGATCGCAACGGCCTTCACCATCGCCCAGGCCCGCAGGCCCGGCTCCAGGCCGAGGCGTTCGACCGATTCGGTGGTCACGAGCGCGTCGAGCCGTGTCGTGCCCAGATCGAAGGTCACCCGGACATAGGGCAGGGCCAGCGGCTCGACCGCCAGGATCGTACCGGGCAGGCGATTGGTGATCGAGATGTCCATCGGCCGCGACAGCGCGACGGCGACGTCGCGGGCGTCGATCTCGACGCTGACCCCGTGGCCGATCTCGAAATCGACCGCCGGCACGCGCAACTCGCCGTCGGCGAATTGCAGGGTCGACAGGCCGTAGGTCCGGTCGTGGCGCAGCACGCGCGCGAAGATGGCCGTGCTCGGCCAGGGCGATCTGGGGTCTTGGCTCAGGGGCGCGGCGTGCATCGGCGGTCGGTCCCACGTTGCAACGCGCGGCCTCCCGTCGGGATCCGCGCGCGCTGGTACGACGACGAGAGTTCCACAAGCCGGGCGCAAGCTCCAGTCTCCGATCCGGATGCCGGCAGCGCGTCCGGTGCTGTTTCCTTTTCGCGGCGAAGGCGATAGGGCTGCCGGACGGTTCACTGTCGGAGAGGCTCCAGATGACCGCCTTTGTCATTCCCGCACCGGCGCAGCCGGCGGTTCCCGTCGCCGGCGGCGGCCGTTTCCCCGTGCGCCGCATCTTCTGCGTCGGGCGCAACTACGCCGATCACGCCCGCGAAATGGGTGGCGATCCCGATCGCGAGCCGCCGTTCTTCTTCACGAAACCCGCCGACGCGATCGTGACCAGCGGCGCGGCGACGCCCTACCCGACCGAGACCG
Source organism: Ancalomicrobiaceae bacterium S20 (assembly GCA_040269895.1). NCBI lineage: Bacteria > Pseudomonadati > Pseudomonadota > Alphaproteobacteria > Hyphomicrobiales > Ancalomicrobiaceae > Methyloraptor > Methyloraptor flagellatus. The sequence continues at coordinate 350,983 of CP158568.1, forward strand.
CCGAGCTGCATTTCGAGATCGAGCTGGTGGTCGCGATCGGCACCGCCGGACGCGATATCGCGGTGGGCGATGCGTTGGCGCATGTCTATGGCTACGCGGTCGGCATCGATCTGACCCGCCGCGATCTCCAGGCCGCCGCCAAGAAGGGCGGCCGGCCCTGGGACATGGCCAAGGGCTTCGACGCCTCGGCGCCGATCGGCTTCATCCAGCCGGCGTCGGTGATCGGGCACCCCGCCAAGGGCGGAATCACGCTCAGCGTCGACGGGGTAATCAAGCAGTCGTCGGATCTCGCCAAGATGATCTGGTCGGTGCCGGAGACGATCGCCTGTCTGAGCCGCCTCGTCGCGCTGGAGCCGGGTGATCTGATCTTCACCGGCACGCCGGACGGCGTCGGGCCGACCGTGCGCGGCGAGGCACTGCACGGCAGCGTCGAAGGGGTCGGCGAGATCCTGACGCGAATCGTCTGAGACCCACGCCGTAGAGAACACCGACGGGCGCCGGTGTTTCCGGCGCCCGTTCGCATGCGAGGCCGGCGATCACTTCTTCCGATCGCGCGCCGTCTCGCCCTTGCGCTCCTTGGCCTTGGTCTTCGCCAGGGCCTTGCGGTTTTCTGCCGGGCTCTGCTCATTGGAGGCGCCGGCCTCGTGAAGCGCGATGGCGATCGCCTGTTTCGGGTTCTTCACCGTCTTGCCGCTGCCCGACTTCAGCTCGTGATGCTTGTATTCGTGCATCACGCGATCGACGGTTTCCTTCTGGCCTTTGGTCTCCTTGGGCATTCGTGCCTCCTCCCGATCCTCGGTTCCAGTCAACGGCCTGGTGACGTCGCGGTTCGGCCGGACCGAGAGCTTTGCGTTTCATGCAAGGCTGCAACGACGTCCCCTGTGGGGAACCGACGTGTGGGGCTCTGCTTTGAGACTGGTCGCAGGGGCCGAGCTGGAGCTCGGCTTTCGCGTCATCGAGAGGGAGTGACCGCGTGGCCGCCGAACATCTCCTCGAACGGGCGCTGCGCCCGCTGATCGCCACCGGCCGTCTCGACGTGGTGACGCCGGACGGCTCGCGCTTCTCGGTCGGCTCGGGCGACGAGCCGCGCGTCACGGTGCGGCTCGCCGACGGCGGGGCTGCGCTCGCCTTGATCGCCGATCCGGAACTGAAATTCGGCGAGCTGTTCACCGACGGCCGGCTCGTGGTCGAACGCGGCACGGTCTACGATCTCCTGCGCGTGCTGCTGCAGGACAATCACGGCGACCGCGGCCGGCTGCCGGGACGTTTGTTGCATACAATACGCGCGTGGCTCCGGCCGTTGTTCGCGCGAAACGGCCTCGCCGGCGCCCGGCACAATGTCGAGCACCACTACGACCTCGACCGCCGGCTCTATTCGCTCTTCCTCGACGACGACCTGCAATATTCCTGCGCCTATTTCGAGCATCCCGATGCGACGCTGGACGAGGCTCAACGCGCCAAGAAGCGGCACGTCGCGGCCAAGCTCGGGATCGAGCCGGGCATGAGCGTGCTCGACATCGGCTGCGGCTGGGGCGGGCTCGCGCTCTACCTTGCGGACGTCGCGGAGGCGGGTCGGGTGCGCGGCATCACGCTGTCGAAGGAGCAGGCCGCGGTCGCCGCCGCCCGCGTCCGCGCCGCGGGGCTCCAGGAACGGATCGACATCGCGATCGAGGACTACCGCGCGACGCAAGGCACGTTCGACCGGATCGTCTCGGTCGGCATGTTCGAGCATGTCGGGCGCGCTTGGTATGACGCCTTTTTCCGCGTCAGCGCCGACCGGCTCGCCGACGACGGGGTGATGCTGTTGCATACAATTGGCCTGACCGGCAGACCGAACGACACCAACCCGTGGATCACCCGCTACATCTTCCCCGGCGGGCATCTGCCGACCTTGTCGGAGATGCTGCCGGCGATCGAGCGGTCCGGTCTGGCGGTGACCGACATCGAGGTGCTGCGGCTCCACTACGCCGAGACGCTCAGGATGTGGCGCGAGCGCTTCCTCGCGCGTCGCGACGAGGCGCTGCGGCTTACCGACGAGCGGTTCTGTCGCATGTGGGAATGCTACCTCGCCATGTCGGAGGCGGCGTTCCGCTTCGAGGACGTGGTGGTGTTTCAGGTCCAGCTCGCCAAGCGCAACGACGTGCTGCCGATCACCCGCGACTACATCGCCGACCGGGAAGCACGCTACCGGGCGCGCGAGGCCGTGTTGCCGGCGCGCCCGGTGCCGGTGTCGGTGCCGGCGGCCGCGGTTGCCGTGACCGCCGTGCCGGCCTGATCCTCACATGCGGGTCTCGCCCGAGCGGCCGAGGTCGGCCGGGCTGTCGGAGAGACTGGCGGTCAGGATCTCCCAGGCCTGGCTCGCAGTGCTCGCCTCCTCCCAGAACTGCGCCTTGCTCGGCCGGACCGTCAGCACCGCGGCGCGGCCCCCGTCGGGGCCCTCGGGGAAGTAGGCGTCGGCGACCGAGCTCCACAAGGACCGGATCAGGGCCGGATCGCGCGACAGGTTGGCGGTGCCTTCGACCGTGGCATAGACGCCCTCGGCGGGATCGCAGAACACCAGCGACACGGTGGAATCGGCGCGGATCTCGTCGGTCTTCTCGGACGGGTCGCCGGTCAGGAACCGGATCGCGCGGCTCTCGCGATCGAACATCGGCGACATCGGCCGCGCCTCGATCGCGCCGCCGTCGTGGGTGACCAGCATGCAGACATGTTCATCCTCGATGCGATCCCAGACGTCGTCGGCGGTGATGGTGCCATGGCTCATGGGGGGCTCCCGGTTCGGATGGTGCCGCCACCGGCGGTGGCAGGCGTCGGAGAGAGAACGGGAGCGGTGGCGCGGGGTTCCGGCCGGGCCGAACCTCACAAACCCGTCATGATCGCCCTTGCGCCGCCACGAAGCCTCGCCACAGTCGCGCCACTTCGAACGAGAGGTTCAACAATGCGATTCGGATTGCGTGTGCGCGGGCTCGTTGCGGCCCTGACGATTGGAACGTCGGTGATCGCCGCGAGCGCGGCTTCGGCCGCCGTGCCGTGTCAGAAGGACGGCCCGTTCGACAAATGGCTTGCGGACGTCAAGGCGGAGGCCGCCGCCAAGGGCGTGTCGCGCGCCGCGATCGAGACCGGGCTCGCCGGCGTCGCCTTCGATCCGTCGATCGTGCGCCGCGACCGCGGGCAGGGCGTGTTCCAGCAGAGCTTCCTGCAGTTCTCCGACCGCATGGTATCGGCAGACCGCATGAGCCGCGGCAAGAAGATGCTGCAGACCCACGCGGCCCTGTTTTCGCGCATCGAGAAGCAGTACGGCGTGCCGCCCGAGGTGCTGGTCGCCTTCTGGGGGTTGGAGACCGACTTCGGCTCCGATCTCGGCAAGCTGCCGGTGATCACGGCGGTCGCGACGCTCGCCTATGACTGCCGCCGGCCGGACTTCTTCCGCCCCGAGCTGATCGATCTCCTGCGCATCGTCGAGCGCGGCGACCTGAAGCCGTCCGAAATGCTCGGCGACTGGGCCGGCGAACTCGGCCACATGCAGTTCACGCCGACCGACTATTTCAAGTACGGCGTCGACTACGACGGCGACGGCCGGCGCGACGTGCGCAATTCCGTGCCGGATGCGATGGCGTCCGCCGCGAACTTCCTGGTCGGGCTCGGCTGGCGGCGCGGCGAGCCTTGGCTCGAGGAGGTGCATGTGCCGGCGAACCTGCCCTGGCAGGAGGCCGGGCTCGATATCACCCACACCCGGCAGGAATGGGCCAAGGCCGGCGTGACCCGCACCGGCGGCCGGCCGCTCACCGCCGACGGCCTGCCGGCCTCGCTGATCCTGCCGATGGGCCGGCTCGGTCCGGCCTTCCTCGCCTATCCGAACTTCCAGGCCTATCTCGGCTGGAACAAGGCCATGGTCTATTCGACCACCGCCGCCTATTACGCGACCCGCCTCGACGGCGCGGCGCCGGTCACGCGCGGCAGCGCGCCGGGCATGATGACGACCGAGCAGATGAGGGAGCTGCAGACGCTCCTGCATCGCCAGGGCTTCTCCAACGAACCCGCCGACGGCCGTCTCGGCAACGCGACACGCGCCGCGGTCAAGCAGGCGCAGCTCAAGTATGGTCTGCCGGCGGACAGCTATCCGACGGTCGAACTGCTCGCGGCGATGCGCGCGGGGCGGTGAGGGGATCTGTCGTTGCGAGGGTCGTCGACCCGTCCGGTGAGAGCTGGGCGGGTCGATAGATGAATGAGCGGGAGGTTATCTGGGGGAAGCGCCACGCGGTGCGCGTCAGCTCGCCCTCAGCGCCTTCTGAACCGCTTCCGGCGCGCGGTCGATCACCAAAAGGTAAGCGCGTGTCGGCCCCTCCGGTCGGCGGGAGCCCTGCTCCCAGTGTCGCACCGTGCCCAGGGAAAAGCCGAACCGGGCGGCAAACTCTTCTTGCGTCATGGCAAGTCGAACCCGGATCGCCTTGACGTCGATGTCGGCAGGAACGTGCACGGCGTAGCCCGACGTGTCGGTGGCGTCGTCCGCGTAAGCAATCGCTTGCTCGAGTCCACGACGGATCGCATCGGCTACGCCGTTCATCTGGTCTTCCTCCAATACGCTTCGACAAGTAGCGTGGTCAGTCGGTAGTAGTCGTTGCGGTCGCGTTGGCTCAGGTCGGCGGTGTCGTTCTTGGCGTATGCAGTCAGCGCGAAAAGCGGCATCGACCCATTATGGAAGAAGTAGATCACTCGCGCGCCGCCGCTCTTGCCACGTCCGGGGAGCCGCCAGCGCAGCTTGCGGATGCCTCCGGTCCCTTCGATCACGTCTCCAGCCTTGGGATTTTGAGCCAGAAAGTCGACGAGCATTGCACGCTCTTCGTCGTCCATGATCCGTCTTGCAGCCGAGAGGAACTCCGGGGTCTCGACGACCGTCACCGGCGCTGAACGATCCATTGCAGACTACTCCAATGGCTTAGATACCTCAAGCTCCAGCTCGGCCTATGCTATCCCTGCCGATTGAAAGTCCGAAACGGACCTTTCTCCATCGGGAAAAGACCATTGAAAAAGGGCGGGGATCGCTCCCCGCCCTTTGTGTTTCTCGCGTGCCGACCGGCCTCAGAGGCCGATGCACCAGTACTTGATGTCGAGGTAGTCCTCGAGGCCGTACTTCGAGCCTTCGCGGCCGACGCCCGAATCCTTGACGCCGCCGAAGGGGGCGACCTCGGTGGTGATCACGCCCTCGTTGATGCCGATCTGGCCGTACTTCAGCTTTTCGCCGACCCGGAACGCGCGCGACAGGTCGCGCGTGAAGAAGTAGCCGGCGAGGCCGTACTCGGTGGCGTTGGCGAGGCGCACCGCCTCGTCCTCGGTCTCGAAGCGGAACAGCGGCGCGACCGGGCCGAAGACCTCGTCGGTCGAGATCTTCATGTCCGGCGTCGCGTCGCGCAGCACGGTGGGCTCGAAGAAGCCGTGCCCCAGCGCGTGGCGCTTGCCGCCGGTCAGGATGGTCGCTCCCTTGGCGACCGCGTCGGTCACGTGGCTCTCGACCTTCTTGACGGCGCGATCGTCGATCAGCGGGCCCTGGACCACGCCGGCCTCGAAGCCGCTGCCGACCTTCAGGTCCCTGACCGCGGCCGCGAACTTCTCGGCGAAGGCGTCGTAGACGCCGGCCTGGACGTAGAAGCGGTTGGTGCAGACGCAGGTCTGGCCGGAGTTGCGGTACTTCGACTGCACCGCCGCGGTGACGGCACGATCGAGATCGGCGTCGTCGAAGACGATGAAGGGCGCGTTGCCGCCGAGTTCCATCGACACGCGCTTCATCGCGGCCGAAGCGCGGCCGGCGAGCATCTTGCCGACGGCGGTCGAGCCGGTGAAGGTGATCTTGCGGACGAGCGGGTTCTCCAGGAACTCGTCGCCGATCGGCGGGGCATGGCCCGTCACGATGTTGACGACGCCGGCCGGAATGCCGGCCTCCTCGGCGAGCACGCCCCAGGCGAGGCCCGAGAACGGCGTCAGCTCGGCCGGCTTGACCACGACCGTGCAGCCGGCCGCGAGCGCGGCGGCGACCTTGCGCGAGATCATCGAGGACGGGAAGTTCCACGGCGTGATCGCCGCGACCACGCCGACCGGCTCGCGCGTCACCATCAGGCGGCGATCGGCCCAGGGCGAGGGGATGGTATCGCCGTAGACGCGACGGGCCTCCTCGGCGAACCACTGCACATAGTTGGCCGAGCCGCCGACCTCGCCGCGCGCCTCGGCGAGCGGCTTGCCCTGCTCGAGCGTCAGCAGTTCGGCGAGCGCGTCGAGATTGGCGCGGATCAGACCGGCGAGCTTCAGAAGGATCGCGGCACGCTCGGCCGCGGTCTTGGCGGCCCAGGCCGGGAAGGCGGCGTTGGCGGCGTCGATGGCGCGCTTGACCTCGGCGCGGCCGACCGCCGGGATCGTGCCGATCATCTCGCCGGTCGCGGGATTGAACACCTCGATGACCGCGCCGTCGTCGGCTGCGACCCAGCTCCCGCCGATCAGGTTGGCCTCGCGCAGCCAGGGGTTCGTCTTCTTGAGCATGTCGGATCCTCGGATGAAAGGGATGCGGCGGGCGGCGCGGCCGCCGCCTCGAGGGCGCGGCCGCAGCGTCGGCAGGCCGAACAGGTCGGTGATGACGGGCGTCGGGTCAAGTGAGGAGCCGCTTTTCGTCGCTGCACGGCGCATCGGGCAGCGTTGCGCGAAGCGGGAGGCACTGCGGGGGCGCGGTCGGCCTTGCATGCCGGCGGGCCCCGCACGGGAGCCGCACCGCCGTATGGGAAGCCGGGCGCGGCGGAAGGGGTGCGGCAATGCGCGCCGAGCACTGGCGCGAACCGAGATTTCTTAGTTGGCACTTATGCTTGTGCGATCACGATCACGATTTGATGGCTTGTCATCCGCTGGTCGGTTCTATTTGATGCCGGAAACACCAAGACCATCGGGAAACGCCAGGAGACGGGATTCTCCACATGAAATTCTCAAGGTTGCTCGCCGTCCTCGCTCTCGCCGCCGGCCTTTCCGGCACGGGCGCCAGCGGGGCCGGGGCGGCGGAGCGTGTGCGCGTCGGCATTTTGAAGTTCGGCACCGTCGCCTGGGAGATGGACGTCGTCCGCGCCAACAAGCTCGATGCGGCGAATGGCGTCGCGGTCGAGACCGTCGATCTCGCTTCGCCGGACGCGGCGCGTATCGCGTTTCAGGCCGGCGAGGTCGATACGATCGTCTCCGACGTCCTGTGGGCGGCCCGACTCCGGGCCGAGGGCAAGCCGGTGGTCTATGTGCCGTTCTCGGCCGCCGAAGGCTCGGTCATGGTCGCGAGCGGCGCGCCGATCCGTTCGGTCGGCGACCTCAAGGCCAAGAAGATCGGCGTCGCCGGCGGTCCGCTCGACAAGGGCTGGCTGCTGCTGCAGGCCTACGCGAAGAAGACCGCCGGGCTCGATCTCGCCCGCGAGGCCGAGCCGGTGTACGGCGCGCCGCCGCTGTTGCAGCAGAAGCTCGAGAGCGGCGAACTCGACGCGGCGCTGATCTACTGGAACTTCGCGGCGCGGCTGGAGGCCAAGGGTTTTCGCGAGCTCGTCTCGGTCGAGGGGGCGGCGCGTGGGCTCGGCGCGGAGGGGCAGGTCGCGCTGATCGGCTATGTGTTCCGGCAGGACTTTGCCGATGCGCATCCGGATCTGGTGAAGGGGTTCGTTGCCGCATCGCGCGCGGCGAAGGCGCTGCTCGCCGGCCAGGATGCCGAGTGGACGCGCATCCGGCCGATCATGCGCGCCGACGACGATGCGACCTTCGCGGCCTTGAAGCGGCGTTTCGTCGAGGGCGTGCCGTCGCGGCCGATCGCCGAGGAGGCGCGCGACGCGGCCGGGCTCTATGCCCAGATCGCCGCGATCGGCGGCGAGAGGCTGGTCGGCCCGGCAAAGACGCTGCCGGACGGGACCTATTGGCAGGGGAAGTGACGTGGCACTCGACAACGGCGCCATCAGTACGGGCGAGACGACGCGGGGCGAGGCCGGGTTCGGCCCCGCCGCCGCGCGGGTCCGGCTCGGCCACGGGCGTGCGGTCGGGGAGGGGGTGGCGCGGGCGGCCGGCTCGGCGCGATCGGCTGGCGTGTCGCTTCGCTCGTCGCGCTGGTCGCGATCTGGGAGGTCGCGGCGATGGCGACCGGGCGGTCGACCCTGCCCGGGCCGAGTGCGGTCGCGCGGTTCATCGTCGCCGAGACCGCGTCGGGCGATCTCCTGCGCAATCTCGGCATGACGCTCGCGCGGGTGGTCGCGGCCTTTGTCGTGGCCATGGCGATCGGCGCGGCTGCGGGCATCGCCATGGGCCGGTTCCGGGCGGTCGATCGGGTCGCCGATACCTGGCTCGTCGTGCTGCTCAACACGCCGGCGCTGGTCATCACCGTGCTCGCCTATGTCTGGTTCGGCCTGACCGAGGCGGCGGCGGTCGGGGCGGTGGCGCTCAATAAGATCCCGACCGTCGCGGTCACGCTGCGCGAGGGTGCAAGGGCGCTCGACCCCAAGCTCGACGAACTGGCGGCGGTCTATCGCTTCTCCGCATGGAAGACGCTCCGGCACGTGATCCTGCCGCAGCTCATGCCCTATTTCGCCGCGGCGTCGCGGTCGGGCATCGCGCTGATCTGGAAGATCGTGCTGCTCGTCGAACTGCTCGGCCGGCCGAACGGCGTCGGCTTCGCGATCCACCTCTATTTCCAGATGTTCGACGTCACCGCGATCCTCGGCTACTCGGTCGCCTTCGCCGCGGTGATGCTCGCCATCGAATATGCGCTGGTGCAGCCCCTTGAGCGACACGCAACCCGTTGGCGCCCAAGGCGCGCTTGATGTCCGCATCGCGCGGAAGACCTACCGCTCCGGCCGCGGCGGCGCGGTCGAGGCCGTGCGCGGCCTCGCCTTCTCGGTGACGCCGGGGTCGTTTGCGACGCTGATCGGGCCCTCGGGCTGCGGCAAGTCGACGACGCTGCGCATCCTGCTCGGCCTCGACGACGACTTCGAGGGCGAGGTGCGGTTGCCCGGCAGCGACGAGAGCGTCGGCATGGTGTTCCAGGAGCCGCGACTCTTGCCCTGGCGCACGGTCGAGGAGAACGTCCGGCTGGCGCTGCCGAAGGCGCGCGCCGATCGTCCGCTCGACGCGCTGTTCGAAGAGGTCGGGCTCGCGGAAGCGCGCGATCGCTATCCGTCCGAACTGTCGCTCGGCATGGAGCGGCGCGTCGCAATCGCCCGCGCGCTCGCGGTCGAACCGGCATTGCTGGTGCTCGACGAGCCGTTCGTGTCGCTCGACGATCCGACCGCCGCGCGGCTGCGCCGGCTGGTCGCCGAGGCCGCGCGGCGGCGCGCCATGACCGTGCTGATGGTCACGCACAACATCCGCGAGGCGATCGAGCTTTCGGACCAGCTGATCCTGCTCGCACCGCGGCCGACACGGGTGGTCGGCGAGGTGACGCTCGACCGGCCCCGCGAAGCGCGGACGGCGGTCTGGATCGAGGCGGAGCGCGTGGCGCTCGCGACCCGCTTCCCTGCCACGGTCGAGGCCTAGTCAAGCCCAGGCGGAGGCCGGCAGGCAGGTCGGAATCGGGACACCGCGCGATTCGAGCCGCACGCCGCTGTTCCCTTGGATCGGGGCGCGGCCGGCGTAAGCTCGCCCGATCCATTCCCGGACCGAGGGGCGGGCGGCCGGACATGAGCCGAAAACAACGATTTCGGGCCTATCAGACGAAAGAACAAATCATGCGTCAATTTGACCTGAATGCGACTCTTCGATGCTGCATTGCAGCATGTCTGGCCTTGCTCGGGACGGTCGTGGGCGTGGTCGCCGCCTCCGACGCCCGTGCGGCGGACGGCGCCGTGGAGCCCTTGCCGGTCCAGGAGGTGGCGCCGGGCATCTTCGTCTATCAGGCACCCTACCAGCTCGCCGCACCGATCAACGGCGGGGCGATCGGCAACGCCGGCTTCATCGTCGGTCGGGAGGCGGTCGCGGTGGTCGACACGGGCGGTTCGGCCAAGGTCGGTGCGCGGCTCCTGGCCGCGGTGCGGGCCCGGACGGCGCTGCCGATCCGCTTCGTCATCAATACGCATTTCCATCCCGACCACGTGCTCGGCAATGCCGCCTTCGTCGGCCTGGGGGCCAAGTTCGTCGGCCACAAGAACCTCGCAGCCGCGCTGGCGGCGCGCGCGGATGTCTATCTCGAGGCGAATAAGCGCCTGATCGGTGAAGCGGATTTCGCCGGGACGGCCGTCGTGCCGCCGGACGTGGCGGTCGACGGCACCATGACCGTCGACCTCGGCGACCGGGTTCTGGAACTCGAGGCGCACCCGACCGCGCATACGAACGCCGACCTCACCGTGTTCGACCGGGCGACCCGTACCTGGTGGCTTGCCGACCTCCTGTTCGTCCGGCATGTGCCCGCTCTCGACGGCTCGCTGCGCGGTTGGCTCGCGGTCATGGACAAGGCGAAACAGCGGGCCTGCGACCGCGTCGTGCCGGGGCACGGGCCGGCTTCCGTGCCCTGGCCGGCGGCATTGGCGCCGCAGGAGCGCTATCTGGCGCGGATGCGCGACGAGATCCGCGCCAAGATCCGCGACGGCGTCAGCCTCGCCGAGGCGGCGCGCAGCAGTGGCATGAGAGAAAAAGACGCCTGGGACCTGTTCGAGGACTTCAACGCACGCAATGCGACGGCCGCCTATCACGAGTTGGAGTGGGAATGATATCGGCAACCGGTGATATGATATATCTTCTCGCACTTGCGAGATTACTCGCGCTTCGAGGATTCCCATCTGTTGCAATGCATTAAACCGATATGAACCGTGACGTCACGTCCGCCGATCGTGGCGGTGCCTTACGTGAAAATACGTATTGTTCGGTTCTCAGGGTGTTATTAGGCTCTTATCCAGTCTTCGGCTTCAACCACTTGGCGTCTGGGAGCGTCGGGTGGAGATCGCAGGCCAGGCAGGGTCGAAAAGAACCCTCAGCGCGGGACCGGCTTCACGTCGGGTCGTGACACGCTGCCGGAGATGTTGGTCCCATTAGTAGGCGTACGACGACACCCTTGCGCGCCGAGGGTGAACGATCGCGCGCATCTGGGAGGAAGCATAAAATGATCAACACGCGCATTCTTTCGGCTCTGTTCGGGTCGGCTGCGCTCGTCACGCCGGTTCTGGCGAACGACGAGGTCAGCAAGCTGACGGCGGATCCGAACCAGTGGGTCCTGCAGACCGGCGACTACGCCAACACCCGTCACTCGAAGCTCAGCCAGATCAACAAGGACAACGTTGGCAAGCTTCAGGTGGCCTGGACCTTCTCGACCGGCGTTCTGCGCGGTCACGAGGGCTCCCCGCTGGTGGTCGGCGACGTGATGTACGTCCACACGCCGTTCCCGAACATCGTCTATGCGCTCGACCTGAACAACGACGGCCGCATCCTCTGGCAGTACACGCCGAAGCAGGATCCGTCGGTCATCCCGGTCATGTGCTGCGACACCGTCAACCGCGGCCTCGCCTACGCCGACGGCAAGATCTTCCTGCACCAGGCCGACACCACGGTCGTCGCGCTCGACGCCAAGTCCGGCAAGGAAGTGTGGAAGGTCGTCAACGGCGATCCGAAGCGCGGCGAGACCAACACCGCGACCGTTCTCCCGGTCAAGGACAAGGTCATCGTCGGCATCTCGGGTGGTGAGTTCGGCGTGCAGTGCCATGTCACCGCCTACGACATGAAGACCGGCAAGAAGGTGTGGCGCGGCTATTCGGTCGGCCCCGACGATCAGATCCTGGTCGACGGCGAGAAGACCACCAGCCTCGGCAAGCCGGTCGGCAAGGACTCCTCGATCAAGACCTGGCAGGGCGACCAGTGGAAGACCGGTGGCGGCTGCACCTGGGGTTGGTATTCGTACGATCCCAAGCTGAACCTGGTCTACTACGGCTCGGGCAACCCCTCGACCTGGAACCCGAAGCAGCGTCCGGGCGACAACAAGTGGTCGATGACCATTTGGGCGCGTGACGCCGACACGGGCATGGCCAAGTGGGTCTACCAGATGACCCCGCACGACGAGTGGGACTTCGACGGCATCAACGAAATGATCCTCACGGATCAGGAAGTTGGTGGCAAGATGACCCCGCTGCTGACGCACTTCGACCGTAACGGCCTCGGCTACACGCTGAACCGCGAGACGGGCGATCTGGTCGTGGCCGAGAAGTTCGATCCGGCGGTCAACTGGACGACCGGCGTCGACATGAAGAAGGACAGCCCGACCTACGGCCGTCCGGCGGTCGTCGCCAAGTACTCGACCGAGCAGAACGGCGAAGACGTCAACACCAAGGGCGTCTGCCCGGCGGCTCTGGGCTCCAAGGACCAGCAGCCGGCGGCCTACTCGCCGAAGACCAAGCTCTTCTACGTCCCGACCAACCACGTCTGCATGGACTACGAGCCGTTCCGCGTCTCGTACACCCCGGGCCAGCCGTTCGTCGGTGCCACCCTCTCGATGTATCCGGCCCCGAACAGCCACGGCGGCATGGGTAACTTCATCGCGTGGGACGGCGTGAAGGGCAAGATCGTCTGGTCGCTGCCGGAGCAGTTCTCGGTGTGGTCGGGCGCTCTGTCGACCGATGGCGACATCGTCTTCTACGGCACCCTCGAGGGCTACCTGAAGGCGGTCGACGCCGCGACGGGCAAGGAACTCTACAAGTTCAAGACCCCGTCGGGCATCATCGGCAACGTGATGACCTACAGCCACAAGGGCAAGCAGTACGTCGCCATCCTGTCGGGTGTCGGCGGCTGGGCGGGCATCGGCCTCGCGGCCGGCCTGACCGACCCGAACGCCGGTCTCGGCGCCGTCGGCGGCTACGCCGGCCTCAAGAGCTACACGGCTCTCGGCGGCCAGCTGACCGTCTTCACCCTGCCGAACTGATCGCAGGAACCAACGTCGCGCGCGGCCCCCAAAGGGCCGCGCGTTTCGTCTTGAAGCCGGGCACGATCGACGTGCACGGAAATGTGACGTCCAGGAGCCGGCAAGGTCCGGACGCCCGAATGCGCAGCCATCGGCGCCGAAAGGCGGGTTCGACCAATTGTCTAGCCCGCTCCGAGAGGCTCGGACGTAAGCATTTCCGCGGTCTTTACGCCCCGATCGCGAGTCCGTGTGACATGCGACAAAGAGGCCCGGCTCAAGTGCTGTTGACGCCGGGCCTTTTGCTGCTAAATCCAGTCGAGGGGAAGCAAAATCAACGAGCGATCGTGACATCGATCGTCCGGGAGGAAATCCAGCCATGAACATCGCGAAGCGCGGCCGTCTTATCGTCTTCTTAGGTACTGTGTTGGCCGCCGCCAACGTCTATGCCGGACCGGCCGTGAAGGTCGAAGAGGGCAAATACCTCGACAAGGATGGCAATCCGACCTACAACAAGAAGGAAGACGGTACCTGGGATTGGTACACGTTCTCCGGGTTCCGGCGCTATCATTCCGAGTGCCACGTCTGCCACGGTCCGGAAGCCGCCGGCTCGACCTACGCACCGGCGCTGGCCGACAGCCTGAAGACGATGACCTACGACCAGTTCGTGGAGACCGTCGTGAACGGCCGCACCGTGCACACCGCGGAGAAGGAGAGCGTCATGCCCGCGCTCGGCACCAACCGCAACGTGATGTGCTACCTCGACGACATCTACGTCTACATCAAGGCTCGTGCCGATGGCGCGATCCCGCGCGGCGAGCGCCCGGAGAAGCACGAGACCAAGCTGGACTCGATCCGGACGGCCGAAAACCAGTGCATGGGGTTCTGAGATGAACCGGGCTCCGACCACCGTTCGGGCCCTGGTCCTCGCGATCGCGGTGGCCGCCGGCTTCGGCCCGGCCGCCGCGCAATATCGGGCGGCCGTCGTTTCCAACGAGGTCTTCCGAGTTTGCGCGGATCCGTCGAACCTGCCGTTTTCCAACAAGGACGGCCAGGGGTTCGAGAACAAGATCGCCGAGCTGATCGCCGCGGAGCTCAAGCTGCCGCTGCAGTATTTCTGGATGCCGTCGGGCCCCGGCTTCATCCGCAACACGCTCGGCACGAAGCTCTGCGACGTCGTGATCGGCTATGCCGCCGGCGCCGAGATCGTCCAGAATACCAATCCGTATTACCGCTCCGCCTTCGTGTTGATCACGAAGAAGGACAGCCCGCTCGCCGATGTCACGACGCTGGCGGATCCGCGGCTCAAGGACAAGCGGATCGGTATCATCGCCGGCACGCCGCCGTCCGACTACGTGCTCAAGTACGGTCTGATGGGCAAGGCCAAGCCCTATGCCCTGATCGTCGATCGCCGCTACGATTCACCTGCCGAACAGATGCTGGCCGACATCGCCAAGGGCGATATCGACGCCGGCGTGCTGTGGGGGCCGATCGGCGGCTATTTTGCGACGAAGGCCTCCGTGCCGATGGTCGTGACGCCGCTGGTCAAGGACAAGGACGGCCCGCCGATGGCCTTCCGCATCACCTTCGGCACCCGCTTCGGCGAGAGCGAGTGGAAGCATCGGCTCAACGACGTGATCAAGGCGCGGCAGAACGACATCGACAAGGTGCTGGTGTCGTTCGGGGTGCCGATCCTCGACGAGAGCGATCGGCCGATCACGCCGAAGCCATGACGCCCGGACGACGGGGCGCCCCTGAGCGCCCCGTCAGGTTCGAGGTCCGCCCCGGGCTCGGACGAATGCGCATCGCACCGACATGCGCCGGGCTGGTGGCCTGGGCGGGGGGCATGGCGGGCGAACCGGAGACGGCATGAACCAGAACGCGAACGACCGGGGCGTGCCGGTACCGGGACCCCCTCCGCAGGGCCTTGCATCCCGTCGCGGCCGCGATGATCGGCCTCGCGGTCCTCTTCGGCGGCGGGATCACGACCGCGGGTCGTGCCGCGGAGACGCATCCGATCGACGAGCCGGCCGGCTATCGGATGGATGATTACCGATCGCCGACGCCGGCGACGCTCTCGGGCGCGCGGGTGGTCGATACCGACGCGGCCTATGCGCTGTGGAGCGAGGGCAAGGCGGCCTTCATCGACGTGTTGCCGCGGCCGCCGAAGCCGGCCAACCTGCCGGCGGGCACCGTCTGGCGGGATAAGCCGCGCAGCGACATTCCGAAGAGCATCTGGCTGCCGAATGTCGGCTACGGTGGCCTCGCGCCCGAGACCGAGGCCTATTTCCGCAAGGGCCTCGAACAGGCCTCCGGCGGAGACAAGAGCCGCACTCTGGTGTTCTACTGCCTGCGCGACTGCTGGATGTCCTGGAACGCTGCCAAGCGCGCGCTGACCTACGGCTACACCTCCGTCGTCTGGTATCCGGAGGGCACCGACGGCTGGGCGGAGTTCAACTGGCCGCTGGCGCCGGTCGAGCCGGCGCCCTGAGAGGCAGTCGGCCGGTTGTTCTTGTTCATGCTGTTGCCGGCGTTCTGACAGCCTGCGCCCGCGCTCAATCCAGCCGCACGATCCCTTCATGCCCCATCGCGGCCGCGGCATCGGCGACGCGGGTGCCGCGGATGACCAGATCCGGAGCGATCTCGGCGAGCGGCAGAAGCACGAAGGCGCGCTCCAGCATGTAGGGGTGCGGGATGGTCAGGGTCGGGCTGGCCAGGGTCAGGACCGGCTGGGCAGGAGCCGGCTGGGTAGGAGCCGGCCGGGCGCCCTCGGGCGGGGCGTCGGCGCCGGGCGCGGCGGTATCCTCATAGGCGAGCACGTCGATGTCGATGACGCGCGGGCCCCATTTCTCCAGCCGGCGGCGGCCGAGATCGGCCTCGACCTTCAGACAGAGCGCCAGCAATGCCTCCGGATCGAGCTCGGTCTCGACGATGGCGCAGAGGTTGACGAAGGCGGGCTGGTCGAGCTTGCCCCAGGGCGGGGTCTCGTAGTCGGCCGAGCGGGCGATCACCCGCGCGCCGCTGGTGTCGAGTCGTGCCAGCGCCTCGCGCAGGGTCGCGCGGACGTCGCCGATGTTGCCGCCGAGGCCGAGATAGGCGCGCGCCATGGTTCAGGCCCCGTGCCCGGCGTCCGCAAGTCCAGGCGGCGCGCGGCGGCGATCGATCTCGATGGCGATGCCGTCGAGAACGGTCGGGATCGGCGCCGCCGGCTTGTCGACCCGCACGATCACCTGCTCGATCGCCGGGAAGCGCGCCAGGATCTCGGCTGCGATGGTCTCGGCCAGCGCCTCGATCAGGTGGAAGCGCTTGTCGGTCGAGGCTTTCACGACGATGTCGGCGAGCTGGTCGTAGGAGACGGTGCGCTCCCATTCGTCGGTCGTGCCGGCCGGCTTCAGGTCGAGCCGGCAGTCGAGCGAGATGTAGAAGCGCTGGCCGAGCTTCTCCTCCTCGGGAAACACGCCATGATAGGCATAGGTCGCGATGCGGGTCAGCAGGATGCGGTCGGTCACGGGCGGCCTCTCAGGATCGCGTCGGCGACGCGCACGGCTTCGACATGGGCGAGTACGTCGTGGACGCGGACGATGTCGGCGCCGAGCGTCACCGTCACGACGTTGGAGGCGATGGTGCCGAACAGGCGCTCGTTCGGGCCGCGGTCGAGCAGGCGACCGATCAGCGACTTCCGCGAGGTTCCGATCAGCACGCGGAAGCCGAGTTTCTTCAAGTCGGGGGTCACCTTGAGCGCGGTCAGGTTCTGCTCGATCGTCTTGCCGAAGCCGATGCCGGGATCGACGATGATGTGGTCGCGCGGAATGCCGGCGCGCGTGGCGATCTCGGCCGAGCGCTCGAAGAAGGCGGTCATGTCGGCGAGGATGTCGAGCTCGGGCACGACCTCGGTGCGATTGTGCATGACGACGACCGGCGCGCCGAAATCGGCGGCGACCCGCGCGATGTCGGGTTCGCGCTGCAGACCCCAGACGTCGTTGACGATTTTGGCTCCGGCTTCGAGCGCGCGGCGCGCGGTCGCGGCCTTGTAGGTGTCGATCGAGATCGGCGTCGCGGTCTGTTTCGCCAGCCGCTCGATCACCGGCACGACGCGGGCGATCTCCTCCTCGGCCGAGACCTCGCTCGAGCCGGGCCTCGTCGACTCGCCGCCGACGTCGAGGATGTCGGCGCCCTCGGCGACCATCTCGGCGGCGTGGCCGAGCGCGGCCTCGAAGCGCGTTGAAACGGCCGCCGTCGGAGAAGCTGTCGGGCGTCATGTTGAGGATGCCCATGACCAGCGTGCGGGCGCCGATCGCCGGCAGGGCCGCGATGGAGGCTGCGCCGGCTCCGGCCTGAGTGTCGGGCGTGCCCGTCGCCATTCTGGTTCGATCCTCTGCCTGCGCGCGGACGCGCGGCTGCGCCGGTGCGTCGGTATGATCCCGTGGAGGCTATACCCCGTCCGGGGGCGCGTCGACAGACCCGCGATGCCGCAGTCCACGGCCGCACTTCTGCCGCAGGTGGATCACCGAAACGGGAATCCCCTGGCGGCAAGAAAAAGCGTAATATGTCGGCAAAAGAATTCCGGGAGTGAAATGGCCATGATCAATTGCAGCCGCCTCGATCGCCGCCGGTTCCATCGCCGCCAGTTCGATCGCCGCCAGTTCCTGGGGCTCGCCGCCCTGTTCGCAGCCACGACCGCCTTGGTCCTGCCTGTCACGTCGCTGCCCGCCCATGCGGCGGAAGACGAGGCGACGTGGGCCTCGCTTAAGCCGGACGTGTTCGGCTCGCGCACGATCGAGGACGGCGCCGGTGTGATCAAGCTCGACGCTCCCTATCGCGCCGAAGACGCCGCGATCGTGCCGATCGGCTTCGAGGCGGGTCTCGCGGATGGGCGTACGATCAAAGCCGTGACTGTGATCGTCGATGAGAACCCGTCGCCGGTGGTCGCGACGTTCCGCTTCGGCGAAGGACGCAAGACGGTCGGTCTGTCGACCCGCGTGCGTGTCAACAGCTATTCCTATGTCCGTGCGGTTGCCGAGGCGAGCGACGGCAAGCTCTACATGACCAAGGCCTTCGTGAAGGCGTCCGGCGGCTGCTCGGCGCCGGCCGGCAAGGATCCGGAGGAAGCCGCGGCCAATGTCGGCAAGATGCGGATGGCGACCTTCGACAAGGACGGCCGCCGCGAGGCGCAGGTGCAGCTGCGCCACCCGAACAATTCGGGTCTGCAGTCCGATCCGGTGACGCATCTGTTCATTCCGGCCTGGTTCGTGCGCGATCTGGAAGTCCGCCAGGGCGACAAGACGGTGATGTCCATGCAGGGCGGCATCTCGATCAGCGAGGACCCGACCATCCGCTTCACCGTCGCGCCGGGTGGCGCCGGACCCTACGAGGTCAAGGCGATCGACACCGAGAACCGCGAGTTCAAGGGCACGTTCGAGCCGAAGCCGGCGAGCTGACGGCGAAGGCCGCGCGCAGGCGATCCATGACGACACGGATGCGCGCGGCCGTCTTCAGATCGGTGTGGACGACCAGCCAGATGTCGAGCGCGAAGGGCGGCGCGCCGGTCTCGACCGCGACGAGGCCGGTCGTGTCGTCGATCAGGAAATCGGGCACGAGCGCGAGGCCGGCGCCGGCGAGAGCGGCGGCCCGGTGGATCTCCGAGGTCGAGCCGACGAAGCCGATCGGGCGACCGGCGGCGACCGTCTCGATATGGCGTTGCTGCGCCGAGTGATCGTCGCGGCCGACGAAGCGCCAGGCTTCGGCCGGTGTGCGGGCGAGATAGTCTGGCGAGGCATAGAACCGGAACGGCATTGCGCCGAGGCGCGTGACGGTCAGGTCGCCGACGACCGGCCGGGTCAGCCGCACCGCCAGATCGGCCTCGCGGCGATCGAGCGAAATGGTCCTGGTTTCGCCGATCAGGCGGATCGTCAGCGCCGGGTGTTCGCGCCCGAGTGCCGCGAGCGGCGCCGTGAGCATCGCCGCGGCGAGGGCCGGCGGGGCGCTGATCGTCACCTCGCCGCTCAATTCGCCCGAGGCGCCGGCTGCGATGCGCTCCATGCCGCGCGCCGCCGCCTCCATCGCGCCGGCGAGGCCGGCGATCCGCTCTCCCTCGGCCGTCAGCGCGATCCGACGGCCGCGCCGGTCGATCAGCTTTAGCGAAAGCTCCTGCTCCAGCGCCGCGACCCGGCGCGCGACGGTCGCGTGATCGACGCCGAGCGCGCGGGCGGCGGCCGAAAGCGAGCCGCCAGCGGCGAGGGCGGCCAGATGCCGGATGTTCTCCCAATCTGGCATTGTGCAAAATCTCACAAGTGATGCCGATTTATAGGGAATTTTCTCGGTATAGGTCCAGAGCGATTGTCCCTCCCGTCGCCGCGCCCGAGCCCCCGCTCGGCGGCCCACGCGCGGCCCCCTGCCTGCGCAGCGGGCTTAAGTCCTGAGGAGATGATCATGTCGGAAGAGCGTATGACTGCCGCGCCCGCGCCCGCGCCCGCGCCCGCGATCGGCGCCGGCCTCGAGGTTCGGATCGCGCGCTTCGGCGATCCGTCGGTGTTCGAAATCGGACCGGCCACGGTCGCCGCGCCCGGCCCGGGCGAAATCCTGCTCCGGCAGGACTCGATCGGGGTGAACTTCATCGACGTCTATCACCGCGCAGGCCTCTATGCCTTGCCGATGCCGGCCGTCATCGGCGTCGAAGGTGCGGGCGTGGTCGAAGCCGTCGGCGCGGATGTGACGACTGTCGCGATCGGCGATCGGGTCGTCTACGGCGGCGCGGTCGGCGGCTACGCGACCCGACGCCTGTTGCCGGCGTGGCGTGCCGTGCGGCTGCCCGACGCGGTGTCGGCGGAGGCTGCGGCCGCGCTGTGGCTGAAGGGACTGACCGCGCACATGCTGCTGACGCGGACTTGTTCCGTCGGGCCTGGCACGGTCCTGCTCGTCCATGCGGCGGCCGGCGGCCTCGGCGCGGTGCTGGTGCGCTGGGCGAAGCGGCTCGGCGCGACGGTGATCGGCACGGTCGGCTCCGAGGCCAAGGCGGAGATCGCGCGCGGTCTGGGTGCGGACCAGGTCGTCGTCGGTCGGGATGCCGATTTCGCGACCGCGGTGCGGGCGGCGACGAATGGTCTGGGCGCGGACTATGCCATCGACGGCATCGGCGGCGCGACGCTGCTCAGGACCTTCGACGCCGTCCGGAAATTCGGCACGGTGGCGAGCGTCGGGCAGGCGGCGGGGCCGATCCCGCCGATCCGGGTCGAGGAGATCGGACCGATGCGGTCGCTGTCGCTCGCGCGTCCGAGTGTCATGGCCTATGCGGCGGACGAGGCGACCTATCGTCGGGCGTCGGCGGACCTGCTCGCCGCGATGGCCGAAGGCATCATGGCGGAGATCGGGGCGCGCTATCCGCTCGCGGAGGCCGCGCGGGCCCATGCCGATCTGGAGGCGGGCCGGACCGTCGGCAGCGTGATCCTGCTGCCCTGAGGCTAACGACGTGTACGCCGGTCGGGCTCCGACCGGCGACGGTGTTCGGGGCGGGCCTTGTCAACCGCGCTCAGGGGAAGCAGCGCATCTCCGCTTCGGCCTGGGCGCGGCGGAGGTCGGCGACCATGTCGTCGAACATCGGCGTCGAGCGGAAGGTGTTGGCGGTCTGGCCGACGCCCTGGCGCATCATCAGGATGGTCTGCGCCCTTTCGTACTTCTCGTAAGGCAGGATCGAGGCGACCACGTCGACCGAGCACGAACAGCGCGAGAGCGCGTCGCGGGTCTCGCCGTTGACGGCCATGCAGCCGAACACATAGTCGGCGCGAACGTCGGTCGGATAGTCGTTGGCGCTCGCCGCGCCGCCGGCCGCCCCTTGCGCGAAGGCCGCACCGGCGGTCGCCGCCGTGAGACCGGCACCGAGGGCGAGGAGGCGCAGCGAGCGGATCATACGATCGGAAACGCGCATCTCAGTTCTCCGCATACTTCAGCTCTTCGAGCAGCACGGGCTTGGCGTCCGGCTTCGAGGTGTCCGGCGTGTCGATCTTGATCGAATAGATCGAGCCCGGCACCGCGTCCGAGATCACGAATGTGTAGGTCGTGTTCAGGAACGGGCCGAGTCGGTCGCGATTGTCGCGATCGTCGGCGAAGGGTTTGATCAGGATCTGGGTCGCGTCGACGTCCTTGCCGGCGAGCTTGATCTTGATCGGGGTGATCGTCGGGTTCTCGCGCATGGCCTTGCGCATCGCGTTCTTCAAATAGCGCGGGTTGGCGTGCAGCAGCTTCGACAGGTTGCCGACGTCGAACTCGAGCGTGAGGATCGCGATCGGGTTGAACGACACGTCGTCGAACGGGCCGGCGGGGCGGTGGTTCTCGCCCTTGAACAGCGTGACGATAACGTTGCGATTGTCCGGGGTCGAGCCGGGCTCGAGCCTGAAGTCGATCTCGTCGGAGAAGGACGGCATCAGCTTGGCCGGATCTGCGGCCTCGCGCCGGAACGTGTAGCGGATCTTCGCGTCGGGCGCGGTGTTCTTGAAGTGCTTGGCTTCGAACAGCAATTCGCCGACGTCGGCCTGCGCGGACGCCGGGCTGGCCGCAGCCGGCGTGGCGGGCGCCGTGGTCGTCTGGGCAAGAACGGCCTGGGCGAGAACGGTCTGGGCACGAACGGTCTGGGCGAGGGCCGGAACGACGAGCGAGGCGGCCGACAGCGAGCCGGCGACCGCCGCTGCTACGAGCGGGACCATGAGACGCAACGCGATTTCCTCCCGACCGGCTTCTTATTGGCTGTCTTTTCCCCGTCCCGGAGCCGGTCGTCTCCAGGGCGCGCGCGACCGGCTCATTCGGCCGGTTCGCGTACCGTAGCGCCCATCTCGCGATATCGATAGGGCGGCGGTGTGGCAGTGACCGATTCCGCCTCGGCCAGGGCCACCATCCGGTCGTGATGCGGCGATTTGTGGCAGGCCGGATCGGTCGCGCCGGCATCGGCCGCCATGGCCAGCGCCTGGCAGCGGCAGCCGCCCCAATCGATCTCGCGCCGGTCGCAGCTCTTGCACAGGTCCGGCATCCAGTCGGTGCCGCGATAGGCGTTGAAGGCCGGGCTCCGATACCAGATGTCGCCGAGGCTGTGATCCTTGACGTTCCAGAACTCGAGGTTCGGGATCGTCTCGGCCGCATGGCAGGGCAGAACCTTGCCCGACGGCGTCACGTTGAGCGAGCGCCGGCCCCAGCCGCCGGTGCAGGGCTTCGGGTATTTCGCATAGTAGTCCGGGATCACCATGTCGATGACCAGCACGCCTTCGAGACGCTTGCGCGCGTCCTCGACGATGGCGATCGCGGCATCGACCTCCGGCTTTGCCGGCATCAAGGCGGCGCGGTTGGCGTAGGCCCAGCCGTAATACTGGGTGTGTGCCACCTCGAGCCGCTTGGCGCCCATCTCGACCGAGAGCTCGATCAGCCGCGCGACCTGATGGATGTTGGCGCGGTGGATCACCGCATTGATGGTCAGCGGCATGCCGGTCGCCGCGACCAGCCGGGCGACCTCCATCTTGCGTGCGAAGGCGCCGCGATAGCCGGCGACCTTGTCGTTGGTGTCGACATCGGCACCCTGCAGCGACAGCTGCACGTGGTCGAGGCCGGCGTCGGCGAGTTCGTTGACGAGCTTCTCCGTCACGCCCACGCCCGAGGTGATCAGGTTCGAGTAGAGGCCGATGTCGGCGCAGTGGCGGGTCAGCTCGACGATGTCGCGGCGCGCCGTCGGCTCGCCGCCCGAGAGATGGGTCTGCAGGCAGCCGAGCGCGGTCGCCTCGGAGAGCACGCGCTTCCAGGTCTCGGTATCGAGCTCGACGGAGCGGCGGTCGAGCTCCATCGGGTTCGAGCAATAGGGACACTTGAGCGGGCAGCGATGCGTCAACTCGGCCAGGATGCCGAGCGGCGCGGGCGCGGGGACGATCGGCGGCGGCGTGATCGCGTTCATG
Organism: Ancalomicrobiaceae bacterium S20; assembly: GCA_040269895.1. Taxonomy (NCBI): domain Bacteria; kingdom Pseudomonadati; phylum Pseudomonadota; class Alphaproteobacteria; order Hyphomicrobiales; family Ancalomicrobiaceae; genus Methyloraptor; species Methyloraptor flagellatus. The sequence goes on from CP158568.1 coordinate 373,777, forward strand.
GCATCCTCTTCAGGGTTGGCGGCCGGGCTTGGAGGGGCGGCGCCGGTCATCGGCCGGCGCGGGCGCGCCTCAGGGCTCCAGCACGCGCTTGGCGACGAGATCCTTCAGCATCTCGGCGATGTCGGCGGCGATGGTGTTCGGATCCTCGGCGTATTTCTCGGCGACCGCGCCGACGATCTGCGCGAAGTCGCGACTGCCGTCACAGAGCTTCAGGATCTCGGCCGCGGTCTCGTCGATCCGGAACGCGCGCTCGGGCGCCAGCATCATCCAGGTCGAGCGCACCTCGTCGTAACGCAGGCGCACGCCACGCGGCAGTTTCGGGCGCGTGAAGCCGTGTGTCGGGGCGGCGCCTGCCTGTGTTTCCGAGGGCGAGGAGGCGGGCGCGGCGGTCGGGTCGGCGCTCATGATCGCGTCATTCCTTCGGCTCGAACACGCCCGGCGGGGGCATGCAGGGGTTCACATAGGCGTAGTAGAGCGCGTCGAGCTGCGACCACAGCACGGCGCATTTGTATTTCACCGCCGCGATCACCGCGTCCTGCCCCGAGGGCTCGGTCGCGTGACGCTGCACGTATTTGAGTGCGAAGGCGGCGTCGCGGCGGCCGACCGACAGGCGCTTGTCGAAATAGTCGAGCGTCTCGCGCGAGACGAAGGAGTAGTTAGCCAGCATGCCGGACAGTCGTTCCGAGGCGATGGTCGGCGAGAACAGTTCGGTCAGCGACGAGGCGACGGCCTCCAGCACCGTGCGCTCCTTGACGAAGTGCACATAGGCGTCGACCGCGAAGCGCACGGCCGGCAGGACGCCTTCCAGCGAGACCACATAGTCACGATCGAGACCCAGGCCGTCGGTCAGCTTCAGCCAGCGGGCGAGACCACCGTCGCCTTCCTTGTCGCCGTCCTGGTCGAGGATGCGCTGGCGCCAGGCGCGGCGGTCGGCCGGATCGGCGAGCCGGGCGAGCACCGCGGCATCCTTCACCGGCAGCATCGCCTGATAGTAGTAGCGATTGAGCGCCCAGGCCTGGACCTGGCCGCGGGTCAGCTTGCCGGTGTTGAGCAGCCGGTGGAACGGGTGGCTCGAATAGTAGCGGCGCGCGGCGACCTGCCGAAGCTCGGCCTCGAGGTCGTCGGGAGAGAGAAGTCGCGCCATCATGTCCTCCGGGTCGCGGGTGTCGGGTCCGATCCCGCGACCTTACCATTCATTGCCGGCGGCCCGCAGGCCGTTCCCGGTCGTGCGCCGACGATCGAGCGTATCCGCTCACTTGCCCGTCGGCCGGAACGCCCCTGGCGGGATGAAGCCCGGATCGACGTAGGCGAAGTAGAGTGCATCGAGCTGGGCCCAGAGCACGTCGGTCTTGAAGGTCAGTGCCGCGATCACCTGTTGCTGCTGCTCGGGCGTCTTGGCGTTCTTCTTGACGTATTCGAGGGCGAAATCGGCATCCTTGGGCGCCTGGTCGAGCCGGCGCTTGAAATAGGCGATCACCTTCTCGTCGATGAAGTCGTAATGCTCGAGCATGCCCGAGATGCGCTCCTTGTGGATGCCGGGCGCGAACAGTTCGGTCAGCGACGAGGCGACCGCCTCGAGCAGCGTCTTCTCGGCGACGAAGTGCCGGTAGGCCTCGGTCGCGAAGCGCGAGGTCGCGAGCGCGCCGCGCTTCGACATCACATAGTCGCGGTCGAGGCCGAGACCGTCGGTCAGCACGAGCCAGCGCTCGATGCCGCCCAGATCCTCGCCGTAGCCGTCGTGATCGGTGATGCGGTGCAGCCATTCGCGGCGCAGCTCGCGATCCTCGCAGCGCGCCATCAGCGCGGCGTCCTTCTGCGGAATGATCGACTGGTAGCAGTAGCGGTTCAGCGCCCAGGCCTGGACCTGGCCCTTGTTCAGCTTGCCGCCGTGCAGCAGGTGATGAAACGGGTGCAGGTTGTGATAGCGCTCGGCGCCCACTTTCCGCAGCGCGGCTTCCAACTCGTCGGGAGACATGAGAGTCGTCATAGAGATACCTCCATTCCGTCGAAGGCGATCTCCCATCCGGCCTCCTCCGTCGCCCGGCGTTCGGGCGAGCCTTCGATCAGGACGGGGTTCGAATTGTTGATATGGATGAAGATCCGCCGGCGGCTCGCCACGCCGGCGAGCGCGGCGATGGTGCCGGTCTCGCCCGAGATCGGCATGTGGCCCATGCGGCCGCCGGTCTTGGTGCCGAGACCCTCGCGGATCATCTCGTCGTCGTCATAGAGCGTGCCGTCGAAGAAGAACGCGTCCGCCCCGTCCAGGCGTGCGAGTACTTCCGTCGTCGGCCGGGCGCAGCCGGGGATATAGACGAGGCGCTTGCCCCCGGCGCGGATCGTCACGCCGACGGTCTTCTCGCCTTCCTCGCCGACATCGACGACGCCCTGTTCGAGCCAGAGCGGCACCTTGCCGGGCACCGAAAACAGTTCGACCTCGAGCCCCGGCAAGGGCTCGAACGGGCGGCCGAGTTCGATGCGGGACCGCTCGACACAGTCCTCGGCCATCACCTGGAAGATCTTGTTGTCCGCGATCGTCGCGAGGGTTTCGGTCGTGCCGTAGACGACAAAGGGCTGGCGTTCGCGAAGGCCGAGCAGGCCCGTCACGTGGTCGACATCGCCGTTCGTCACGAGGACCGCCGCGATCGGGGAATGGCGCAAGCCGGCCTGCGGGTGCAGCGCCGGGGTGGCCCAGATCTGTTGGCGGATATCGGGCGAGGCGTTGAGGAGAAGCCAGCGCTCGCCGTCTGCGGAGACTGCAACACTCGACTGGGTGCGGGGGCGGACCTTGCCGCCACCTTCCCAGGCCAGCCGGCAGACGCGGCAGCGGCAGTTCCATTGCGGAACTCCGCCACCGGCTGCCGAACCGAGCACGATCGCGCGAAGGGATGACGCCGTCATCGGCTCGCGCTCACGTGATCGTCAACGAAATCAATACTCCGGCGGGAAGTAGCCGTTGATCTCGAGGCCGACGCACATTTCCACGACAGTGGGCTTGTTCCAGCGCATGGTTTTTCCTCCGTTCAGGGGTTCGGTCCCGATCCGCCCGCCGCCCGAGCCGCGTTCGTCGGAACCTTGGCAACCGGCTTTTCAATCGATTGCTATGGGAGGATGACGAAGACCTAAGTAGCCGTCAACGACAAAACGATAAGACAATCCTAATAAACAAAGGTCAGTCACGCTCTGGCGAGCCGAATTGATCATATAGAGTTCACAAGATTTCTTATAATTTTCATAGAAAAGGCCGTTTGCTTTGTTGCGGTGCGGCAATTCAAGCAAACGGCCCTGTCATGTTTGAGGTGAACGATCAAAGGACGCGAATGTTCACGTCAATATTGTTGCGCGTCGCATTGGAGTAAGGGCAGACCTTGTGAGCCTCGGCGACCAGGTTTTCTGCCGTGGCGCGGTCGAGGCCCGGCAAGGACACGTCGAGGGCGACCGTGATGCCGAAGCCGGCCGGGATCTGGCCGATGCCGACGGTGGCGGAGACCTGGGCGTCCGCGGGCACCGAAACCTTCGCCTTGCCGGCGACGAACTTCATCGCGCCGAGGAAGCAGGCCGAATAGCCGGCGGCGAAGAGCTGCTCCGGGTTGGTGCCGGTGGCGCCGTTGCCGCCGAGTTCCTTCGGAACCGTGAGCTGGATGTCGAGCACGCCGTCGTCGCTCTTGGCACGGCCGTCGCGGCCACCGGTGGCGGACGCATGAGCGGAATAGAGAACCTGCATGGTGTTGCTCCTCTGGGGTCGTTGCCTCATGTAGATTTGAGGCAATTAAATTGTGCGCAATTGAAATAGCCGAAATCAGAGGCGTGCGCCAGTGCCGACGGCAACGATCACGCGGACGTGATCTCTGCGATCGAGGCGCGGAAGCGGCGACGGGTCAGGTTGCGCCGTCGAGGTTTCGCTTGAGGATCTTCAGCCGCTCGCGCAACGCAACCAGATCGCCGACCGGAAGGCCGCTGGCGGTGCCGATGCAGCGCATGACGTCCGCGAGGTCGTTCTGGAGCGCCGCGCCGCGCGGCGTCGGCGTGACCAGCACGACCCGTTCGTCGGTACTCGACCGGCGCCGGGTCACGTAGCCGGCCGCTTCCAGGCGCTTCAAGAGCGGGGTCAGCGTGCCGGAATCGAGGTTGAGCCGCGCGCCGATCTCGCGCACCGAGGCCTCGCCCACCTCCCAAAGCACCAGCATGACCAGGTATTGCGGATAGGTCAGACCATGGGGCTCGAGCAGGGGCTTGTAGGTGCGGGTCATCGCCTGCAGCGCGCCGTAGAGCGCAAAGCAGAGCTGGTCGTCGACACGGGCGACCGGCGGCAGGACCGGCGCGCGGCCGGTCTTGGCCGGCGCGGCTGCGGGAGAGGCGGGAGAAGGGGGCTCGGAGGTCGGCATGACGGGCTCGCTCGCATCGATCGTGCACGATCATATGGGATGCGAATGAGGTCGCGCGAGAGGAAAGCCGTCGCCCTCGCGCGATCGTGGCCGTGGGCGTGACGGCTGTTCAGCTCTCGGGCGGGCGGAACATGAAGCCGCGCCCGCGAACCGTGACGATCAGCTGCTGACCGCCGGGCGTCAGTTCGCCGAGCTTGTGGCGCAGATAGCCGACATAGACGTCGACGACATTGAGCGAGGCGCCGCCCTGGTCGGCCCACAGCGCGTCGAAAATGTCGCCGCGTGCGATCGGCCTGCCGGCGGCGCGCATGAGCAGCACGAGCAGCGCGCATTCGCGTTCGGTGAAGCGCGTTTCCGCCTCGCCGAGCCGGGCGACGCGGGTCTCGAGATCGAGGCTCATCGGGCCGGCGGTGACATAGCGCGCGGCCTGCGGCATCTCGGCCCGGCGCAGCATGTGGGTCTTCAGCCGCGCTACCAGTTCGTCGAAGGCGAAGGGCTTGACCACGTAATCGTCGGCGCCGGCGGCGAGGCCTTCTGCGCGATCGCCGATCGCGGCCTTGGCGCTCAGCATCACGATCGGCATCGAGAAGCCTTCGGCGCGCAGCGCCCTGCAGACGTCGACGCCGGTCTGGTCGGGCAGCATGACGTCCAGGATCACGGCCTGCGGCGCGAGCCGCCGCGCCTCGTGCAGGGCCGCGCCGCCGCTCTCCACCACGCTGACCTCGTAACCTTCCTCGCCGAGCCCGCGGCGGAGCAGGGAGCCGATGTCCGGATCGTCCTCGACAACCATGATCGTCATAGCGTGTGATCGGTCCTTTCCAGTGCCGGCAACCGGATCGTCACCGTGGTGCCGCGGGGCCCCGCGGGATCGGCTTCGAGCCGGCTCGCGATCGCGATATTGCCGTCGTGCCGTTCGACGACCCATTTCGCGAGTGCGAGCCCGATGCCGAAGCCCGATCCGCCGGTCGCCCCGGCGCCGCGATAGAATCGTTCGAACAGGTGCGGCAGATCCGCGGCCGCGATTCCACTTCCCTCGTCTTCGACCATCAATACCGCATCGTCGCCGTCTGCGAAGGCTTTCAATGCGATCCGCCCCCCTGCGGGAGAGTGTCGCACGGCGTTGGCCACCAGGCCCTCGAGCACCTGACGCATCCAATCCGGATCCGCGAGCGCGGTCAAACCGTCCGTGTCGACGGCCGTTTCGAGCCTGAGACCGGCGCGGCGGGCGAGCGCGCCGGTGTCTTCGACCGTGTCGGCGATCAGCCGCTCGACCTCGACCGGCTCGAGCTCGATATCGATCTCGCCCGACTCTGAGCGAGCCACCCGCAGCAGGTCCTCGACCTTGCGATGCAGGCGCTGGGTGCGGACCCGGATCGTGCAGAGCGCCTCGCGCGTCGGTTCGGCCATCTCGCGGCGCAGCGCCAGATCGCACTCGCCGAGCACCACGGTCAGCCGCGTGCGCAATTCGTGGCTGACATCGGTGAAGAAGCGGCGGCGCGGCGTCCACGTCGGCGAGGCGCTGGTTCGCCTCGCGCAGGTCGGCGGTCCGTTCGGCGACCGTCTGCTCCAGTCGGGCGCGGTCGGCGGCGACGCGGTCCTCGCGCCGCTGCAGCCGTGCCGCCATCCGATTGAAGGTCGCCATGGCGAGGCTCAGCTCGTCGCGGCCGGAGATGCCGACGCGTGCCTGCCATTCGCCACGGCCGAGGGCCGCGGCGGTCTCGCCGATCGCGGCGATGCGGGTCAGCAGGGGGCGCGCGAGCGCACGGTAGAACAGGGCCGCGAAGACGAGCGCGATCCCCACCGCCGCCATGGCGGCCATCGTCATGGTGCGGCCGAGCGCGCGCATCTCGTCCTGGATGCGGCCGGCGGTGCGGCGTTCGTCGTCCATGGTCGAGGACAGGGTCGGGCCGAAGGTCGCGCCGAAGCCGTTGAGCGCGCCGCGGATCTCGTCCGCGGTCGCGCCCTTCGGATCGGCAAAGCGGGCGCCTATCTGCTGGTCGAGCACTTCGAAACCGGCCTTGAGCCGCGCCACGAGACGCGCCTTGTTGGCCGTGAACGTCTTCTGGGTCTCGGAGCCGGCGTTCTCGACCGCCATCGCGAGCGCCGTTTCGACGGCGGTGAAGGCCGCCATCACGTTGCGCCGGGATTCGATCAGCCGAAGATCCTGATTGCCGGGATTGAGCCGCCCGGCGTTGTCGAGCGCGACCAGAGCGTAGTCGGCGACCTGCGCGGACACCGCGCTCAGGAGATCGAGCCGATGCTGGGCGGCGAGCGCGCCTTCGATCTGGCGATCGGCGAGCTGGAACGACCAGACCACGGCACCGGCGCCGACGAGGATGGCGAGGGCGGCGGTGGTCGCCGCGGCCGCGACGCGGAAGGCGATGGAGCGGAAGGAGAATTTCATGAACCGTCCCGGTCGGGCGATCGGCCGGCGGTCCCGGCGAGACCGCGGCGATGCCGAACGGGCAAGGTGCCAAATTCGCGCCGAGAATGAAATCCGGACGCGGCGTCGCGGCGCGCGCCGCGCAATCTCGGCGGACCGGTGCTCGACGACGGCCGAGGTCGCGACCCCGCGGGGGCGGTCGGGGGCGTCACTTGGCCGGGCCTTCACGCGTTGCCGCGCCAAGGCGGTCGGCTGATCAGATTCGCGTGCCCTCAAGGCGCGGCTGACCGCACTTCCAGCGCACGATCGAATATTTGGGATGCGCCGCCGACCACTCGGCCATCGCCGGCTGGGCGCCCAGCATGCATTGCTGCGGCGTCATCGCTTCCATGCTCAGGGTCAGATGTTCGTCGCGGCAATCGCCCGGCGCGGTCATCAGACAGATCATCAGCACCAGTTCCATGGGATCGCTTCCTGCTCGGGTTGCGGAAGTCCCCCTGAATGCGCGTCCCCCAGTTTTATGGGTCTGACATTTCAAATCGCGTGCCAACGAATGCGGTTCCGCACACGGCGGCAAAAACATGCGAGCGGATCAATGGTTAGGAAAACGGCCATTTGTCTGCCGAATGGCAATTTGTGCGGCGCAGCATTGGATGACTGATTTATGAGCGCGGACGGTCGTTGCTGCCCAAATCATGTGCTGACGCGGTGCTGGCCGGGAATGGCAGCGGCGCGGCCCCGAAACCGGCGCCGCCGGTCTTGGACCGCATAATCGACGGCTGAGCCGGCATGGCTGCTCGGCGGCGGCTCAGGCGCCGACGAGCAGTTCGCTCTTGCCGACCGCGGCCATGTCGCCGCGGTAGCGGCGGGCGCGCAGCGGGATCAGATGGGCGGCGTCGGGCGCCTCGGCGGCGATCCAGCGCTTCAGCAGCATCGCGAAGGTCGCCGCCCAGGAGCCGGTGTCGACGAAGGTCGGCGCCAGTTCGCCCGGTTCGGCGAGGATCAGCGTGCCGCGCTTCATCAGCGTGCCGGGACGCGGGCCGGAGACCGGCGCGATGATCGTGCCGCCGCTCATGCGGCTGCCCACGTCGGCGCCGACACCGGTCAGCGAAACGATGGTGCCGCGCTTCATGCGGTCGCCGGCGCGGTCGCCGATCCGGCCGCGCACCAGCACGAAGCCGCCCTGCTGACCGGCCATGGCGCCATGGATCGCGCCACCGAGGAAATCGCCGGCATCGCCGCCGATCTCGATACGGCCGCCGGTCATGGCCGTCGCCGCATGCGGGCCGACGGAACCGGCGACGCTGATGGTGCCGGATTTCATGCCGGTGCCGAGCCGCGCGCCGGCATCGCCTTCGACGACGATCGTGCCGCCGGCGAGCTTTGTGCCGATGCCGTCGAAGCGCTCGGAGCCACCTTCGAAGCGGATCGTGTCGTCTGGTGTGCCCGAGACGTCGAACAGGTCGCCGACACTCGGCGCGAGCCGGGTCGTGCCGATAACGAGCGCGGCGATCTCGCCGAGCGACTTGCCCGCCAGTGCGACCGGGGTCAGGCCCGAAAGATCGAGGCGCTCGGGCACTTGCGCCTTGAGGCGAAAGGTCAGGGCCATCAGAGGAGATCCTTCAGGTGGAAGTGATGGCGGCCGAGATTGCCGCCATAATTGCCGGCCGACAGGCGGGTGATGCCGTTCTCGGGACCGAAACTCGCGGCGGCGTGCAGCGCCCGGCGCATCGATTCCTTGATCGCGTCGAAGGAAAGCCCGTCCATGACCAGCTCGAGCACGCATTCGGTGTCCGGATCGAGTTCGGAGCCCGGATCGCCGCGCAGGTTCGGGCAGAACGCGTTGTTGGTCGAGGCGATCATGCCGGCGTATTTCGAGCCGACCTTCGAGCCGGAGCGCACGATGCCACCGGGGAACGGCAGGATCACGTCGCGCACGGTCGAGGCGGCTTCGGCCGCCGCCTCCGCCGCGGCCAGCACTTCGGCATGGCTGCGGCCGAGGATCAGCACGTTTCCGCCGCCGATCGCGCCTTCCGCGAGGCCGGTCGTGTGCTCGACCAGGAACTCGCCGTCCATGACCGGCACGCGCCAGTAGCGCGTGGGGCCGAGCTTCTTGGAGATCTGGTTGCCGTCGCCGAAGTAGCGCAGCGTCGCGCCGAGCTTCAGGCGCTTGCCGCCCTCGATGCCGGAGAAACAGGCCGAACCCGGGCTGGTCAGCACGCATTGGCCGACGCGGTTGCGGAGCTGGGTCTCCAGCCCGCCGCCATCGAAGCCGAAGATCAGCACGCGCACGCCGGGACGCCCGTCGGGCGTCTCGTCGGGAGTGAGATAATGGTCGATCGCCGCCTCGCAGCCGCAGGCGATCACCGAGGTGGCGAAGCCGGTCATGGTGCGGGCGGCGATGTCGGCCCATTTTTCGTTCGGCGCGGTGATGACCACACCCGTCGCGGCCATGTCGAAGGCCTCGGCGAAAGTGTCGTCGATCCGGACGCCGTTGAGGCTCAGTTCGCGCATGGTTCGACCTTGAAGATGTCGCGTTCGCCGAAGGCGCGGGCCGGCACCGCGAAGGCGGAGCGCGGCACGCCGAAGCGGTCGGCGATATAGGTTTCCATCGCGCGGTCCATCTGCGCGTCGTAGCCAGGGGCGAGCACGTGGGTGCGGCTCTGGCGCCAGCCGAGGCAGCGGCCGTCGCGGACGACCGGCTGGCCGTCCTTGAGCACCAGCCGCGCCGCGGAGAACATCGCCGTGCGATCGGCGAGGTCGTCGTAGATCGCGACGTCGGCGACCGCGCCGGGCTTCAGGTGGCCACGGTCGTTCAGACCGAGAAGCCGGGCCGGCGCGGCGCGGGTCATGATCGCGACCTCGGTCATCGAGTATTCGCGGTCGAGCGCTGCGACGTTGGAGCGGTTCTTCGCCTCCTCGGGCATCGCCTCGACCCAGGCCCGGCGCTCACCGGCGTCCATGAGCAGATGCAGGATCTTCGGATAGGAGGTGAACGGGCCGCCGTTCGGATGGTCGGTGGTCATCAGCACACGCCACGGATCGGGCGAGAGCAGGAACAGCTCCATGCCGATCGCCCACTGCAGCTGATTGACCCAGCTCTTCTGCTTGTAAGGGATCGGCACGACGCCGCCGCCTTCCGCATCGCCGTCGACCAGCGCCCATTTCTTCGGGCTCGCGTAGGTCGCGCCCGAATACTGCTTGATCACGTCGAGCGAGATCGTGACCGTCGGCCCGAACATGACCTGACCGACGTCGACGGTGATGTTCGGGTTCGCCGCCACCGCCGCCGCGATCTCGGCCGCGCCCGAGCGGAACAGGCCGGCCTCGTGGGCGAGATAGGAATAGAACTGGATGTGGGCGAGGTGCAGCCGCCGGCCTTCCGCGGCCGCGATGGTCTTCTCGACTGTTTCGACCGCGCCGGGCACGCCGAGGTTCGAGCAGTGCAGATGCACCGGATGTGGCACGCCGAGCGTCTCGGCCGCGTCCATGATCGAGGTGATGATCTTGCGCGAGGTCACGCCGTAGTGCGGCACGACGTCGTCGAGATCGAAGGTGCGGACGTTGCTCTTGAACGAGGCCGCGCCGCCGGCGTTGACGACCTTGATGCCGAGCCCGCGCGAGTTCGCCAAGGCATAGGCGACGCTGTCGCGCACGGCGGTGGCGCTCTCCTGCGAGCGCAGCAGGGTCAAGAGGTGATCGTCGTTGCCGACGACCGACAGCGCGCCCTTGTCGATGACCGGGATATCGGCGAGCTCGAGATGGGTCTGCAGCGCGTGGCCGGGCGGCAGCGCCGGCTCGATCACGGTGGTGAAGCCCATCTCGGCATAGAGCCGACCGGTTTCCCATGTCGACCAGCGCGCGGTCGCGAAGGGCAGTTCCTCGGGCGAGGGCGCTTCGTTGACGTGCAGCTCCGGCAGGAGCAGGCGCGACAGCGCGACGTTGCCGCCGGCGATGTGGGAGTGGATGTCGATGGCGCCGGCCATGACGATCTTGCCGGAGACGTCGATGGTCTCGTCGACCGTCTCGTGTTCGGCCGGCGCGGCGACGATCCGGCCGTCGCGGATGTAGACGTCGGCGACGGCGTCGAGATTCTGTTCCGGGTCGACGACGCGGCCGCCCTTCAGCCTGGTCAGCATCAGGCGTGTCCTCCACGGCGGTGCGGCGCGAGCCGCGCGGCGATGCCGTCGAGGACGGCGGCGGCGGTCGGCAGATCGGCGGGTGCGCTCGGCTCGATCCAGGCGAAGCCGTCGCGCAGGTCGTCCACGATCGAAGCGCCGTGATGGACGCCCGGCACGCCGACCTCGATCACGACATCGGCGTCAACGGCGGTGCCCGGTGCGACCAGTGCCACGGTCGGGCGGCGGCCTTCCCACGCAGGCAGGTCGGGGCCGAGCGGCGCGACCCAGACCACGGCATCGGCCTCGCCGGAGGCGACCAGCCGGTCGGCGTCGTAGGCCCAGGGATCGAAGGCCGGATAGCCGCGGCCGAAGCCGACGCGCAGTGGGCCGCCGGTGGTCCAGGCCGAGACGAGGTTTGCGGCGCGGCCCTGATAGGGCCCCGGCGCAGGCAGCGTCGTCGCGCGGGTGACGAGGTTCAGGTCCTTGACCAGACCTTGCACCAGCTCCGCGCCCAGCGCGCCGAGCTCGGCGCCGTCGTAGATCACCACGACATAATGCGCCGCCTTCAGGCGTTCGACCGCGGCATCGACCTCGGCCATCGGCAGGCCGGGGCGACGGCGCGACCGGCGAGCCGGGCGCGGGCGAGGCCGAGCAGCTTGGTCGCGTTCGACGGCAAGACGCCGAGCTGCGACAGGCCCTCGGCCGGGAAGCCGGCGAGTGCCTCGACCGGCACGCCGACGGCGAGCACGTGGCGGTCGCCCCGCCAGGGATAGAGATCGCCGGCCTCGAACACGCGGGCATCACGGGCAGCGGCGACCGCATGGGCGCCGACCAGCACAACGAGGTCGGCGCGGTGGCGCGCCTCGGCCGGGGTGGTCGTCATCGCGCCGGCGTCGGCGAGGACCCGGAGGTCGACGTCGAGGTGGGATGCGGCGGCGTGGTCGATCGCGGCGCCGGCGGTCGCGGCGAGCCGCAGGGCGGCGCGGACGCCGTCCACGTCAGTCCCGAGACCGGCAACGAGCGGCAGCCGCGCGGCCGCCAGCAGTTGCGCGGCACGGTCGATGGCCGCGGCGATGTCGCTCGGCCGAGTGTCGATGAACGCCGACACGCTTCCTCCCATTGTCTTTATCGGAGCGAGAATGTCACCCGGCCCCGGCTCGCGCAAGTCTCGGAGCCGTAAGGTAAATCGGGCGCCTGCACGCGTGCTGCGGTCGTACTCCCATTGTGCGGTCGCAGCATGCGGGCGGCTTCGGCGGCCGATCGCCTTGAAACAAAACCGGCTTTTCGTCGATGCGCCGCGGTCGGGCCGATCCTCTGTCGGTCCGGGCGGGCAGCGCGAGCGCGGCCATGACGGGACAACGCGCCGCAGGTCCAGCATGAGATTTTCGTGAGAACGCCGCGCGTCGATCGGTCCGCGCGGCAGGCACGGCGCGGCGCCCGCCGAGGCCGTTGCGAATCAGGCGCCGCTGGTCAGCGTCACCGGTCAGTCGTAGCGGACATAGGCGAAGCGCAGATCCTTCTCGGGCGTGCCCTCGAGGCCCTGTCCCTCCTTGCCGGGCTGCCACATCACGACCTCCTCGATCTTGCGGGCGAGGGCGAAATCCTTGTCGGTGATGCCCTTGGCGTGGTGGTTCATCAGCCGGACCTCGACCCAGGCATAGGACGCGGTGAGGTCGGGATGGTGCCAGGCCGCTTCGGCGAGGTGGCCGACGGTATTGATCACCATCAGCGTGCCTTTCCAGCTGTGCGTGCGGTAGGTCCGGCGGATCCAGCCGTCCTCCAGCCGCCAGGTCGGCAATTCCGCCGCCAGACGGGCCTCGATCTCCTCGGGCGAATAGACCTTTTCCTTCGGCGTCTCGCTCATCGTTGCGCTCTCCCCTCCGCTTGGCCACTATGCGCGCGCCGAAAGATCGCTTGTCGATGACGATCTTCGGCGGCACGGGCTTCTCGCCCCGATCGCGATGTCGCAGATCGGGATGTCGGGGCCCGCGCCGGAGTTTCGCATTATCGATCACGAGGGGGAAGAATGGCGGGCGAGGAGCCGCGGCCGGTAGAAGTGCGCGTCGAAGCGCCAGCGCGGTTGCACATCGGGTTTCTGGATCTCAACGGTGATCTCGGGCGCAAGTTCGGGTCCATCGGCCTCGCCATCGATCGCCCGGCCGTGCAGCTCAGGCTCCGGCGCGCGTCGATCCCGAGCGTCTCGGGCGCCGAGGTGCAGCGTGCCGCCCGCTATCTGAAGGCTGCGAAGGATCTGTTCGGCATCGCCGAGGCCTACGAGCTGATCGTCGCGGGTGCCATTCCCGCCCATGCCGGCTTCGGCTCGGGCACGCAGCTCGCGCTCGCCGTTTCGGCGGCCGTGGCGCGGATCGAGGGCCGCCACTTCGATCCGGTCGCCCATGCCGAGACCTTCGAGCGCGGCGCGCGTTCGGGCATCGGCGTCGCGGCCTTCGCCTCGGGCGGCTTCGTGGTCGACGGCGGGCGTGGTCCGGGAGACCGGGCGCCGCCGGTGGTGTCGCGGCTCGATTTTCCCGCGGACTGGCGCATCGTGCTGGTGATCGACACCGGGGTCGACGGCGTCCACGGCGAGGCCGAGACGCAGGCCTTCCGCGACCTGCCGGCGTTCCCGGCCGCGACCGCCGGGCATCTGTGCCGGCTCGTGCTGATGCGCATGCTGCCGGCGCTCGCGGAGCACGATCTCGACAGCTTCGGTCGCGCGGTGACGGAAGTGCAGGAGCGGGTCGGCGATCATTTCGCCCCGCGCAGGGCGGCGGGCGCTTTGCCTCGCCGGCGGTCGCCGAGGCGATCGAGGCGATGAAGGCGCTCGGCGTCGCCGGCGTCGGGCAGAGCTCCTGGGGGCCGACCGGCTTCGGCGTGGTCGGCTCGCAGGCGGAGGCGGAGCGGGTCGTCGCTGCCCTTGCGCTGAAGAACCGCATGCCCGATCGTTTGAACTTCGTCATCGCAACGGGCAGAAACCACGGAGCGCGGATCACGGTGGCCTGACGACGCCGGGGTTCCACATACCGGCGCGCGCCCCGCGCCAGTCGCAGAACAACAATCGGGAGTGAGGGAACGAAATGGCCCGCCAGATCCTGCATATGCTGACGCCGCTGAAGCACATGAGCCCGTTCGACGTGAACATGGCGGCGGACGCCGGCTATGAGATCATCGCGACCTACACGGACGTCACGATCGAAGAGGTCCGCGGGCTGGTCCAGGACGCCATCTTCTCGCGCTCGCCGAACGATGCGGCGAAGACCGGCATCTTCTTCGCCGGCAAGAACGCCATCCAGGCGCTCGACATGATGAAGATCGCCGAGGAGAGCTTCGTTCCCCCCTTCGAGGTCAACCTGTTCGCCGATCCGGCCGGCTCGTTCACGACCGGCGCCGGCATGATCGCGTGCACCGAAAAGCTGCTGAAGACCAACTTCGGCACCGGCCTCAGGGACAAGACCGTCACCATCTTCGGCGGCACCGGCGTCGTGTCGTTCTGCGCCGCCGTGCTGTGCGCGCAGGAGGGCGGCAAGGTCAGCCTGGTCGGCTATGACGGCGTCAAGCGCGTGGCCGATATCGCCAAGGAGATCAAGGCGCGCTTCGGCGTCGAGGTGACGCCGGCCGACGGCTCGGACGACGAGAAGAAGCTCGCGCTGCTCGCCGACACCGAGATCGTGCTCTCGGCCGGCCCGGCCGGCAAGCAGCTCGTCACGGCCGAACAGCTCGCGACCGCGAAGAACCTGCTCGTCGCCGGCGACGTCAACGCCGTGCCGCCGGAAGGTGTCGCCGGCGTCGCCGCCTTCGCCAATGGCGAACCGGTCGGCGGCAACAAGGGTGTCGCGCTCGGCGCCCTGGCGATCGGCAACGTCAAGTATCAGGCGCAGCATCGCCTGTTCCGCAAGATGATCGAGCATGGCCGCCCGCTGACGCTCGACTTCCGCGACGCCTTCGTCGAGGCGCGCGCCTTCGTTGGCTGACGGACCGACGGTCCTGATCGCGGCCCAGTCGGGCCGCGCTCTGGCGGAAGCCGCCCGCCGCGCCGGCTTCCGCCCGCTGGTCGCCGACCTGTTTGCCGATCTCGACACGCGACGGGCGGCGGAGGCTGTCGAACAGGTACCCGGCCGCATCGGCGCGGGCTTCCGGCTCAAGGATCTCATTCCCGCCCTCGAACGTCTTGCCGCCGCGGCCGCCTCGCCGCCGGTCGGGCTCGTGCTCGGGCCGGGCTTCGAGGATCGGGCGCGGGCTGTCGAAGTGCTCGATCGCCGCTTCGGCATGATCGGCTGCGGTCGCGCGGCGGTGGCGGCGGCCAAGAGCCCGGAGCGGCTCGCCGCGCTCTGCCTCGAACTCGGCGTGCCGCATCCGCCAGTCCGGCGCGATGTGCCCGACGACGGCGGGACCTGGATCCGTAAGCGCATCGGTGCCTCGGGCGGCGCGCATGTGCGGGTCGCCCGCCGGATCGGGGCCGTTCGGCGCGGATACTATGTCCAGCCGCTGATCCCCGGTCGCTCGGCGTCGCTGACCGCCTTCGCCTGGCGCGGGGCCGACGGCGAGCGTGGGCTCGCGCCGGTCGGCTTTGCGCTGCAGATCGCCGATCCGACCGAGGGCCATCCGTTCCGTTTCGGCGGCCTCGCCGCCCCGGCCGCGCCGCCGCCGACGATCGCCGCGGCCGTGATCGACGCGGCGCGCCGGCTCGCGGCCGCGATCGGGCTGGTCGGGATCGTCACGTTCGATTTTCTGATTCATGATCGAACCGCCGTCGGCGATGCCTCGGGCGCGCCCGACGGCAGCGACACTTGGACGCTTCTGGAAATCAATCCGCGGCCGGGTGCATCGCTCGACGTGATGGATCGGACGGGAGTACCTCTGTTCGCCATGCATGTCGCATCCGTGCGAGACGGACCTGTCGATCCGGGCAGTCTGCCCGCCACGGTCCGGGCGCTGCGGACGGTCTATGCCGATCGGCCGATCGAGCGCCTGCCGGCGATCGACTGGCCGGAGTGGGTGCGCGATCGGTCGGAGGCCGGAGTTTCGATCGGTGCGGGAGAACCGATCGCGACGGTGGTCGCGGACGCACCGGGCACGCCCGATGCGCTGAATGAAGCGATGAACGAGGCCGAGCGGCGTATTGCGCTGGTGCGCCGCCTGGCCGCAGACGACTTGAACGACAAACGGCGGGACGTCGATGACGCGCCCGATCGAGAGGTTATGGGGGATCTGGAATCATGAGCAGCATCAGCGTCAACGCACTCGCCGCGCCGCTCGTCCGGGCCATGGAGGCCGACGCCGCGCTCCTGCGCTGCAAGGTCACGACCGGACCGCTCGGCGCCTGTTTCGTCGATGCGGGCGCGACCGTGACCGGTGGCGTCGAGGTTGGCCGCCGGCTCGCCGAGATCTGCATGGGCGGTCTCGGCCAGGTCTCGATCGTCGCCTCGCCGGCGACGCCGCGCTGGCCCTTCGCGGTCCGGGTCGGCGCGCTCGATCCGGTCGTCGCCTGTCTCGGCAGCCAGTATGCCGGCTGGGCGCTCTCCGACGGCGACTGGTTCGCGCTCGGCTCCGGTCCCGCGCGCGCGGTGTGGGCAAAGGAAGATGTGTTCGCCGACATCGGCTATGCCGACAAGCAGGCCACTTCGGCCGCGCTCGTGCTTCGAGACCGCGGCTCCGCCGACCGAAGGCGTGGTGCGGCAGGTCGCCGAGGCGACCGGGCTCGCGCCGGAGAAGCTGACCTTCCTCTATGCCCCGACGCAGAGCCTCGCCGGCTCGACCCAGGTGGTCGCGCGCGTCCTCGAAGTGGCGCTGCACAAGGTGCATGCGCTGCACTTCCCGATGGACCGGGTGATCGACGGCTTCGGCCTCGCGCCGCTCGCGCCGCCGTCGCCGGACTTCGTCACCGCCATGGGCCGCACCAACGACGCGATCATCTACGGCGGCTTCGTGCATCTGTTCGTCACCGGTCTGGATTCGGACGCGCACGAACTGGCCGAGAAGCTGCCTTCGACCACGTCGCGCGACTTCGGTGCGCCGTTCGGCGAGGTGTTCAAGCGCTTCGGCGGCGACTTCTACGCCATCGACTCGATGCTGTTCTCGCCGGCCGAGGTGATCGTCACCGCGGTCGAGACCGGCACGAGCTTCCGCGCCGGCGGGATCGCGACCGCGCTGGTCGATGCCTCGTTCGGCGGCGGGCGCTGACGGCGATGGTCGCTTTCCCGGAACACCGGGCATGGCGTCGAGGCCGATCGGGATGACCGGCACGGCTTTCGACGACCGTGTCGTCCTGTTCGCCGACGGCCGCGACTGGCATGTCCGCGGCCTCATCGCCGGCTTCGAGCGCCGCGGCGTCGAAGCCGCGATCGTGCCGCTGGAGCGGATCGATTTCCGCTTCGGTGGTGCGGGCCGCGAGCCGATCGCGATCCCCGGTTTCGATGGCCGATTGCCGCGGGCGGCCTTCGTGCGGACGATCTCGGCCGGCAGTTTCGAGCAGGTCACTCTGCGGCTCGGCATTCTGCACGGGCTCGCGGCGACCGGTGTCACGATCTGGAACAGTCCGCGCGCGATTGAAGCCTGCGTCGACAAGTCGACCACCACGCTGCGCATCGCCCGCGCCGGACTGCCGACGCCCGAGACCTGGGTGACTGAGGATCCGGCGCGTGCCCTCGCCATCGTCGAGGCGGAGGCGAGCGAGGCGACGCCGCTGGTGGTGAAGCCTCTGTTCGGCGCACAGGGCAAGGGGCTCGCGCTGGTGACGAGCCCACAGTCGCTACCCGGTGCGGCGGCGGTCCACGGCGTCTATTATCTGCAACGGCTGGTCCGGCCGAAGGACGGCACCTTCCGCGACTACCGCGTGTTCGTCTCCGGCGGCGGCGTGGTCGCGGCGATGCGGCGCGAGGCCGAGGTCTGGCTGACCAACGTCCATCAGGGCGGCCGGCCGAGCCGTTGGGACCCGCCGCGCGCGGCGGCCGAGATGGCGCTCGGTGCAGCGAAGGCCGTCGGCGCCGACATGGCCGGCGTCGACCTGATCGAGGACGGGAGGGCGGCTTCATGGTGCTCGAGGTCAACAGCATGCCAGCCTGGTCGGGGCTGCAATCCGTCATCGAGACCAAAATCGCCGATCGGATCGCGGCCGATCTCTGCCGCGCCTGCGGTCTCGGCCGTGCGGTCGAGCCGGCATGACGGCGACGGGGCCCGACGCGGGGCCGTCGTCAGCGGGTGCCGGTCCGGTGCCACCGCCGGATGCGGCGATCGATCCATTGATCCGCGACGCCTTTCTGGCCGCCTGCCGGGCCGAGTTGCAGGCGCTGAAGCCCGGCAACGTGCATGTCCACGCGCCCGGCCATCGCATGACCGTGGCCGATTTCGAGGCGAGCGCGGCGGCGGCGGCGCCGTTCGTCGCGCGGCGCGGCGCCTCGGTCGGGCGACGGGTGCGCGAGGGCGTCGAGGCGACCTTCGCGGCGGTCGGCACCAACACCAATCTCGGCATCCTGCTGCTCTCGGCGCCGCTCGCGGTCGCGGCCGAGCGGCGTGCCGCCGCGCTCGCGCAAGGGCGCGCGTCGCCGTTCCGGGCGGTGCTCGGCCAGGTGCTGGCAGAGCTTGGTCCAGGGGATGCCCGCGACGTGTTCGCCGCGATTCGGCTGGCCAACCCCGGCGGGCTCGGCGCGGCGGAGGAGCACGACGTGCGCGCGGAGCCGACGGCCGGTCTCATGGAGGCGATGCGCGCCGCCGCCGACCGCGACAGTATCGCGGCCGCCTATGCAGAGAATTTCGAGGCGCTCTATCGGCTGGGTCTGCCTGTCATCGGGGCGCTTGACCATGGTGCGGCAATATTACCCGATACCGTAACGGAAATATTCCTCACCTATCTGTCGGCCCTGCCCGACAGCCACGTCGTTCGAAAGTGGGGCAAAACCGTCGCCGAAGAGGTGCGGCTCAGTGCCGCGGAATATCTGCAAAAGCGCGGTTCGCCGGGCTTCGAGCACTCGCTTCTCGGCTGGGACAGCGCCCTGAAGGCGCGCGGAATCAATCCGGGCACCTCGGCGGATCTGACAGTTGCCACGATTTTTCTACACCTTATCGATGGGGATAAGTAAGAACACTTATGCCGGGTGGCTTGCCGCTCCGGCGGCGGCAGTCTAGGCTCCGCGCGTCTGGGAAGTACCGTGATATCTGGCGAACCGGTTTGGGAGACCGAACGCTGTAAACAGGGATACACGGGGAAGAGCGGCCGGCACCGCCGGGCCGCTCTTGATGTGTCATTGGGAGGTATTTCACATGGCTAAGATCGATAAGGTTCTGGTCGGCGAGTCGCTCGTCGGCGATGGCAACGAAGTCGCTCACATCGACCTGGTGATCGGACCGCGCGGTTCGGCTGCCGAGAGCGCGTTCGTCAACGCCCTCGCGAACAACAAGGACGGCTTCACGACCCTTCTCGCGGTCATCGCGCCGAACCTGCCGTGCAAGCCGAACACCATCATGTTCAACAAGGTCACCATCAAGGGCGCCAAGCAGGCCGTCCAGATGTTCGGCCCGGCTCAGTACGGCGTCGCGAAGGCGGTGCAGGATTGCGTCGCCGACGGCACGATCCCGGCGGATCAGGCCGACGACCTGTTCATCCTGGTCGGCGTGTTCATCCACTGGGAAGCCGAGGACGACGCGAAGATCCAGCAGTACAACTACGAAGCGGTCAAGCAGTCGATCAAGCGCGCCGTCGCCGGTGAGCCGAAGGCTGCCGACGTCACCGCTCAGCGCGACTCGGTCAAGCACCCGTTCGGCGCCTAGGAAGGAAACCACCCTGGGCAGCCGGAAACCCCGGCGATGCCGAAGGGGCTGCTCCAGCGGTTGGTTGCCATGTTCTTCGGCAAATGAAGAACACACGAGGACGGCCAAGGCCGTCCTCGTCATTTCAGCGATCGATCCGGGGCGCATGCGCCTTCGGGCACAGGGTTATTCCTTGGGGCGGCTCATGGCCGCCCCTTTCGTTTTTGTGGGCTGCGCTCGTGCCGGCGTGCGGCACCGGGCTGCCGGGCTCGGCCTGCCCGCCCGCGAGGTCGTGTCCTCACATCCGCCCGATCGCCGCGAGCGCCGCCGTGTCGAGGCGGCCGTCGTGCAGGGCGGTCGCGACCAGGGCGCCGCTGATGCCGTCGGTCGCGAGGCGGGCCATGTCGGCGAGGTCGCGGACGCCGCCGGCGGCCCAGATCCTGACATCGCGCCCGGCGGCGCCGGCGCGGGCGCGGAGCCCGCTCAAGGTCTCGAAGTCCGGCCCGGCGCCGGAGCCGACGCGGGCGAGCGTCATGGCGATCACATCGTCCGGCCAGGTTGCCGGGTCGTCGCGCAGCGCCGGTGGGCCGATGAAGGTTTCGCCGCGAAAGTCGATCGACAGGATGGCGCCGACACCGGACCGGACCGGTTCGGGGGCGCTGATGGCGCCGGCCGCAGTCGTTGCGGTGGATGGGGGGCTCCCGAGTGCCCGCGGCAGGCTCGCGTCCTGCTGGCTCTCCGAGCCGATCACCAGCCGGACGCGGTGCGCCGTGGTGTAGTCGCGGGCGCTCGCGAGATCGGCGATGCCGTTGTCGAGCCAGAGTTCGAGGTCGGGAAAGCGCGCGGCGATCGCATCGATCGCGGCATCGTTGCGCGGGCGGCCCTCGATGCCGTCGAGATCGGCGATGTAGAGCTTGCGGAACGGGTGCAACGCCAGCAGTCCGGCGGCGATCGCGAGCGGCTCAGGCGACGGGCTGAGCGGCGTTTCGATCGGCGCATAGGAGGCTCGATCGCCCATGCGGGCGCGGACGACGAGGCCGTGCTTCAGGTCGATGACGGGCACGATTTCCAACCGGCTCTTCCTTCTCATATGCGCGCGGCATGCATGTCGATCCGCCTGTCGCGGTTCGTGGTGATCCCGTGGTGGCCGGTGCTCGGGGTCGCCGCCGCTGGCAACGGCCCCCGGGCCTGGCCGGCTCCGGCGTCCCATGGACCGTCGTTCGATCGATGCCCGGTCGCTGGCCTGTGCACACCGAGAGCGACGTTGCCGGGCATCGCGTCGCGTCGCACGCGCCGAACCTTGGCATTGCCGCCGTCCCGTGCCAAGGGCTTAGCCGATCAGCCGGATCGCCCGGTGCGGATCGCCCGGTGCCGGTCGCCGGACGGCGCCCGGGCGTCCGGTCCGGGGCATGGGGCAGGGCCGCGCGAGGCGCGCCCGGTCGACAAGATGCGCGTGGGAGGCACGATGACGACGACGATCGGCTGGGATATCGGGGGCGTGCATCTCAAGGCGGCGCGGGTCGAGCGTGGCGGCGACGGCGTGGCGCGGGTGACGGCGGTGGTGCAGGAGCCCTGCGCGCTTTGGACCGGGCTCGATGCCTTGCACGCCGCCTTCGACCGCGCGCTGGCCTCGCTCGGGGACGCGGATGCCCATGCCGCGACCATGACCGGCGAGCTGGTCGACTATTTCGCCTCGCGCGCCGAGGGCGTCGCGACGCTCGCGACCATCGCCGCCGCGCGGCTGACCATCGAGGGCCGGGCCCCGCTGATCTACGCCGGCCGGGCCGGCTTCGTCGCGGTGCCGGAGGCCGGCGCGCATGCGCTCGACGTCGCCTCGGCCAATTGGCACGCGACGGCGGCGCTCGCGGGCCGGGCGGCGGGCGCGGCGCTGCTCGTCGATATCGGTTCGACCACAACCGACATCGTGCCGGTCGACGCAGGGGGCAGCCGGGCGACCGGTTACACCGACGCCGAGCGGCTGGCGACCGGCGAGCTCGTCTACACCGGCGCGGTCCGGACCATGCTGATGGCGCTCGCCAACCACGTGCCGTTCCGTGGCCGGCGGGTCGGCACCATGGCCGAGTATTTCGCGGTGATCGCCGACGTGCATCGGGTGCGCGGCGTGTTGCCCGACGGCGCCGACCAGCACGGCACCGCCGACGGGCGGGGCAAGTCGGTCGCGGAGAGCCGGCTGCGGCTGTCGCGCATGATCGGTGTCGATGTCGCGGAGGCGAGCGAGGCCGAGTGGCTGGCGCTCGCCGAGCACTATGCCGGCCGTCAGCTCGATCTGATCGAGGATGGCGCGCGGCAGGTCCTGTCGGCGGTGCCGCTCGGACCGTCGGCGCCGGTGGTCGGTTGCGGCGTCGGCCGGTTCATCGCGCAGGATCTCGCCGGCCGGCTGCGACGACCCTATCGCGATCTCGCCGATCTGATTCCCGCGGTCTCGGCGGAGGTCGCGGCTCAGGCGGCCAATTGCGCGCCGGCGGCCGCGGTCGGGCTCGCCGCCGCGCTCATTTCGTCCGGCGGATGAAGGCGCCGAAGGCGCGCGGGCCGTCGCCGACCGGGATCGATCCGACCTTCTTCAGCGTGGCGACGTCGATCACGTCGAGCACGTTGTCGGCCCAGGCGGCGACGTAGATCTTCGTTCCGTCGGCGCTCGCGGCGATGCCCTCCGGGTAGCCGTCGGTCTTGATCGTCGCGATGCGGGTCAGGCTCACCGCGTCGATCACCGAGAGCTGGTCGTCGTGTTGGTCGGTGACGAAGGCCTTGTCCCCGGCGAAGGCGATCACATAGGGCGTGCTGCCGGTCTTCACCCGCGCGATCTCTTTGCGGCTCGCGAGGTCGACGATCGAGACGTCGTCGGATTTGACGTTGGCTGTATAGGCACGCCTGCCGTCCGGCGACAGCGTCACGCCGAAGGGATGCGTGCCGACCGGCACGGTCGTGACGACCGCGCGGGTCGCCGTGTCGATGATCGAGATCTGGTTGGAGTCGCGGTCCGCGCTGATCAGAAAGCGCCCGTCGGGCGTCGGGGCGAGGCCGGACGGGCTCTCGCCGGTCTTGATGGTGGCGGTCACCGCACCCGTCGCCGGATCGACCACCGAGACATGATGGAAGTACCAGTCCGCGACATAGAGCGGCGCGCCGGAGGGGCCGAGCGCGATGCCGAGCGGGCCGCCGTTCATCGGGATCTTCGACAAGACCGTGCGCGCGGCCGTGTCGATCACGGTCACGACCTGAGCCTCCGGGCTCGTCACATAGGCGCGGGCGCCGTCGGGCGAGACGGCGATGCCGGCCGGCTTGCCGCCGACCGGGATCGTCGCCACGACCTTTCCCGCGTCGAGATCGACGACGCTGACATCGTCGCTGCCCTGATTGGTGACGAAGGCCTCGTCGGCACGCGCCGGCGAGGCCGCCCCGAGCGGGGCGACCGAGAACAGGGCCGCCGCGAGCGTCAGCCCGGCGGCGGCGGTCCGGCGGCGTGCGATGGAGGCGAAGGGCCTCAGTTGGTGCCCTCGATCTTCTTCTTGAGGTTCTCGAGGCCGGCCTTGTAGAGGCCGACGACGGCGGCCTTCGAGGCCTCGTCGTTCAGTTCCGGCGGCGGATCGTTGTTCATGTAGCCGCGGTAGAACGCGCCCCACCACTCGACCTTGCTCTTGTCGGCGCCGAGCGAGGTGACCGTGATGCGCGACGAATAGTCGTTGACCGGCAGCACCTTCACGTCGACCTTGGCGATGCGGTAATGCAGCTGCATGGCGGCCGCATCGTACTTGTCGAGCGTCTCTTCGACCGTGGCGCCGCCCTTCAGCGTCAGCGTGCGCGCCGCCTTGCCGGGCGTGTTGCCGTCGGTGCCGGTGGTCTTTTCGACGACCGGGATCCAGCCGCCGTCCTGGAAGTTGCCGACCACGGCCCAGACCTTCTCGGCCGGAGCGTTGATCTCGATCGTCTCGGTCACCTTCTGGCGGGTGGGTCCATGCGCGAGCGCGGCCGTGGCT
Source organism: Ancalomicrobiaceae bacterium S20 (assembly GCA_040269895.1). NCBI lineage: Bacteria > Pseudomonadati > Pseudomonadota > Alphaproteobacteria > Hyphomicrobiales > Ancalomicrobiaceae > Methyloraptor > Methyloraptor flagellatus. Next base: position 397,397 of record CP158568.1, read on the forward strand.
GAAAGGGCGACGGCGCCGGCGAGCGCTACGGCGGTGACGAACGTCTTCATGCGTTTCCTCCGGTTATGCCGAACCCCGGTCGCATCGGGCTGACCCGTCTCCGACCGGGGAGGCTTCATTCCTATTCTGCACGGACGCGGCGCGCCGCTCACCTTGGCGTGAGCCGGGTGAGCGCTCGTGTCGCACCCTGTTCGCCCATCGATAGCGCGTTGTGGCGCTTCGGGAAATACGACCTCGGTCCAGCGAGCGGATCACGCCGGCGCCTGATCGGCGTCGACGTAGTGCGCCTGGATCTTGTCGAGAATCCAGCCCCAAGCCTCCATCTCGGCCGGGCCGGCGGTCTTGTCGATGGCGATCTTCAGATAGGCGAGTTCGGTCTCGACCTTGTCGGGCGACAGCATGCCGAGGCGCGTCGACAGGATCGCGGCCTCGAGCACGGCCGCCTGGGCGCGGTTGAAGCCGAGGAAGGGCGTGTGGCTCGCGGCATGGACGACGCGGCAGGCGAAGCGCGGCCGGGTCGCGTCGTCGGTGAAGCCGACGACCTCGAGCTCCATGTGGCCATGGGCGTCGGCCAGGCGTACGCCGTCGACCTGTTCGGCGGGCAGCATCGGCCAGTCGCGCCGGCCGGTGACGTGGCCGGCGATCACGCGCACATCTGACGGGCACGAGGCGACCGCGAAGGGGTGGCGCGCCAGATTGTCGATCGCCGGGGAGGGCCGGAACGGCGCCAGCACCCACTCGGCGCCGGCCTTGCGCTCCGCGTCGCTGGCGCGGATCAGGCCATAGGGCGCGACATGGAAACGGCCGTCGGCGTTCCGGGTCGCGACCACGGTTTCCAGGATGAAGGTCATGGCGCGTCGGTTCCCTCCGGGTCCGGGGTCTCACCAGCCGCAGCGGCGGCATCGCCGGAAGTGTCCTCCGGGCCATCGTCCTTGGCCCCGCCCTTGCGCTGGCGGCGGGTGGCGAGCGTGTGGCCGGCGTCGCGCAGCCGGGTCAGATCCTCGGCGCCGCGCGGGGTGGCGACGCCGAAGTCGAGCGGCTCGTCCTGGGCGTAGCGCTTGCCGAGCGCATGGGCGAGCTCGGCCTTCATCAGTTCGGTGCCGAGATAGAAGGCGTGGCCGCCATCGGTCTCGACGCCGAGCTGCGGGAAGAACTCGAGCGCGTCGCGGCCGACCGCATGAACGTCGCGATTGTAGATGTGGACGCCGTCCTCGGCGACCTCGATGCGGTAGTTCTTGTCCTTCACCTGCGCCGCCGCCTCGGCGATGCCGGCCGGCGTGTTGGCGTAGGGCCGACGGTCGTGAAGACCGCTCAAGGCCCCCGAATAGCCCTTGGGCAGGCCGCCGTCGCGCTTGGCGGCGTACATGATCCGGCGGGCGAGGTCGTGTTCCTCGATGGTGCGGCGCGTGTGCGGGCTCACCTGCACGACCAGCACCGCGCCGATGTCGAGCTCCGAGCAGATGCCGAGGAGCGTGGCGGTGATGCCGGTCGTGTCGGCCTCGGTCAGTTCGGTCAGATTGCCGGTGCCCATCAGCATCGGCGCTTCGGGGAAGCGGTCGCGGAACGCCTGGTAGCGCGTCACCGAGCGGGTGAAGCCGAAATGGATCGGGTCGAGGATCGGGTCGGCCAGATAGGGCAGGCCCCAGGCCTCCATGCGCTCGACCGCGCGATAGAGGCTGTCGAGGTCGTGCGGCCGGGCCGGCACCAGCACCGGCACGGACGCGACCTCGCGGGCGAGGTCGAGCGTGTCCTCGTTGAGCGAGAGCAGGAAGTCGGCGCCGGCGAGCGCGCCGGTCCTCAGTTCGTCGACCGAGGCGGAATCGACGCTGACCCGGAAGCCCTCGGCCTTCAGCGCCCGCACGGTGTCGGCGAGATGCGGGAACGGCGTATCGGGCAGGCAGCCGAGGTCGATCACGTCGGCGCCGGCGGCCGCGAGCACCCGCGCCTTGGCGACCACGCCGGCGACGTCCATCTCGGCCGCATCGACGATCTCGGCGAAGATGGTCAGGCGGTGCTCGGAAAGGTCGGGCTTCTTCTGGCCGCGGCCGAAGAACTGCGGCAGGTCGACCAGCTCGTCCGGCCCACGGACCACGGCCGCGCCGAAATGGTGCGCGAGCGCATCGAGATCGGCGCGGCAGCGGCCGGGCACGATGATCTGCGTCGCGCCGTCCGGGATCGTGACGCGCCGGCGAATGATGTCCTCGGTCATCAGCGCGGCGACCTTCACGCCGACGTCGACGATATCCCACTCGAAGGTCGTGCCGTCGGCGCGCTTGCCGGCGATCTCGGCCATCACCGTTTCGACGCGCGGCCGGGCGTAATGGCCGGTCAGGAGCACGATGCGTTCCGGCGCCGTCGCCGGCGCCAGCGGGGCGGGCGCGGCCGGGGCGGCGGGGTGCTTGTCGGCGGGTATGGCGGCCGGTTCGTCTCGGCGGTCGTTCATCGCGTCATGTCCGGGTTTCCGGTCCGGCCGGCCGGAGTGGCGTCTTCGTCTCGGGCGTCTCGCGGCTGCACCCTATCGTCTCGGGTCGGCGGTGCGAAGTCCGCCGGCGTGACGCGCCGGCCGAGGGATGTTTCGGGCTCGGCCAGTGCCTCGGCGAGGCGCGGCCAGTCGCGCGGGCCGACGAGGCGCACGATCGGGGCGCGTCCGGCACGGTCCATCTGCGGGGCGGCAAGTCCGGGCGCGGTCTGCGGTTCCGCTTTGCCCGCGGCGTCGGGTAGGGCCTCGGCTGCGAGGAAGTCCGGGAACGCCGCGTCGAGAATGTCCGGCCTCAGCCGCGTCGGATCATCGTCGGCGGCCGGCTCGGCCGACTTCACCAGCACGAGCGTCGCGGCACCGATCGCGCGGGCGACGATCAGCGCGGCGCTGTCGGAGGTCAGCGCCCAGCTCTCAGGGATGCCGGGGACGCCGGCGCGCCAGTTCGATGGTGTCCACAGCACCGGGCGGCTGGAACGCGCCGCGGCTGCCGCGACGGCGGCCTCGGCATGGATGGGGGCGCCGCCGAGCCGCTCGGCCAGCACCTCGGCGAAGGCGCCCATGGCGTCGAGCGCCAGCCGGTGGGCGAGGCCGTCGGAGAAGCCGAGCCGTGCCTGCGCGGCGCGCACCGCATCGGCGAACAGGCCGCCGCCCGGCACGATCACCACCGGCACCGGGCAGGCGACGACTTGGCCCAGCAGCGCGTCGAGCGCGTCCGATCCCATCAGACTGCCGCCGAGCTTCACGACGGCCACACGCGACTTCACGTTCACGGCAACCGGGGTGCCGGTCGGCGTCTCGCGCGGGGTCGCTTCGGGTGTCGGGGCGGTCATTCGGCGGCGTGGCGCGATGTCGCGGCGGCGCCCGTGGAGGCGGCCGTGGCGACGAGCGCGCCGAGGCCGGCGGCCGCGGCGCGGACGCGCTCGGGGTCGAGCGGGCGGGTGCGGTCGCCGCCCTCGCAGAGCCCGCCGCGGAAGCCGATCAGGTCGGGGCCGAGCGGCACCAGACGATCGATGTCGGCGACCTTCAGCGAGCCGGCGAGGCCGGTCATCAGGCCATGCGATCGGGCATGGCCGATGAAACCTGCGAGTGTATCGAGACCCGTGATGGTCAGCAGGCCGTCACCCTTGCCCATGGTGTCGATCATCACGCCGGCAAAGCCCGCGTCGGCGATCCTCACAACCAGAGACAGGTCGAGGCCGTGGTCGGCGAGCAGCACCGCGACCAGCCTTGTCCGCCCGGCGAGGCGCCGGCCGAGCGCGGCGACGAGTGCGGGCCGGTCGAGTTCCGGGTAGAGCCCGACCTTGACCATGTCGACGCCGGTCGCCGCGATCCGATCCGCCGCGACGAGCGCGGCATCGGCATCGCGGTGATCACCGATCACCGCGGTCACGAGCCGGTCGGCGAACGAGGCATTCGCCCGCACGGCGCTCACGATTCCGGTCACGGTCTCTGGCGTCAGCGCGCCGAGCGGGCCGGCGGAAGGATCCTTCGCGTCGATCAGATCCGCGCCGGCCTCGGCCGCGAGCAGGGCCTCGGCCGGGGTGGAGACGCTGACGAGAAGGCGGGTGCGCGGGCGCGACATGGCGATCGGATCGTTGGAGGAGCGGCGGTTCGGCGGCACGATAGTCGAGCCGGCGGCGCGACGATAGCCGTCCGCGTGTCGCGGCTTCCGATCCGTGATGAAGGGGCTGATGTTTCGATTCCGCCGGCTCGCGTGAGCGGCGAGGCGGTTGTTCAACCACTTCAACAGCGGGCAGATTCACGAGTCGGCAGAATCGGTTGCGGATGATCGCTGCGGGCGGGAATCATCGGCCTGCGGTCGTGGTTCCGGGCGAGCGAACAGCGTGGGCCGTCGGTGTGGGCTTGAAATTTCAGGCTGAGATTTCACTTCAGCCGCGGTTCGCTGAGCCGGTTCTTGAACAGCCAGCGGACGCCGCGCAGCCACATCTCGTCGGTGTCGCCGTTGACGTCGACGCTGACCGAGCGGACCAGATCGCCGCTCGCGGCATCGCGGACGGCAATGTCGAAGTGGATCAGCACCGGGGTCAGTTTCTGCACTCGGCCGAGCACGGAGAGCTCGGCGCCGGCCGCCTTGGCGATATCGGCCTCGCAGCCGTTGCATTTGGTCAGTGGGCTCTTGTCGTCGATCTCCTTGGCCTGGGGCCCGAGATCGACGACGGCGTAGGAGGCGCCGGCGAGCAGCTTGCGCATCTCCTCGGAGACGAGCGTCAGGCGCCGTTTGTCCTCGGCCGAGGCGCCGCCGTTCATGAGCGCCATGGCGGCCGCGGCGGGGTCGCCGGTCGCGTCCTGCGCCGCGCCCGGGTCGCCCAGCTCGAAGGGAAGGACTGCAACCGTCGCGGGTGCGGCTTCGGCGGATCCAGGGGCACCGAGGAAGGCCGCGAGCACCAAGGCGGCGACCCTGCCCGCGCGCCGTAAGGTGGCGTTCGGCGATGCTGTCGATGCCGGGTCATGGCAGACGCCGGTTGCATCACGGCGACCGACCTCGGCCGTAGTCGGTGCGGTGGCGGCCATGGCGGACATCCGGCGGACGGGGGGCAATTGAGCGCTCATGGAGCCAAGGGTAGGGCATCCCACGGGGTGCGCAAGAGTGTCGCGGCGGATGCTTCGAACCGCGCGAAGCTTAGGGAACTCTTACGCTATTTGAGTTGCCAGTCGGTCCCCCCCTGATAAGGTCCGCCGCAAAACGGCATCCGGCGGGACACGTATCCGGCCGGCCATCATCCGGGAGGATGTCCATGACGAAGGCGAACCCCTTGGCGCGGGTCGCGCTCATGACGGCCGTCGGCGCGGCATTCGCGGCGACCAGTTTCCTGTTCGGGGCTGCTCGGGCCGAGGCCGACGAACTCGCGGTCGGCATGCTCTGGCAGAAGCGGCCGCCGCCGGACATCTACGACGCCGATCCGCCGCCCGACGACGAGGGCATCGCCGGCGGCCAGCTCGCGATCAAGGATACCAACACCACCGGCCGCCTGATCGGCATGTCGTTCAAGGAGGAGGAGAAGGTCCTCGAGCAGGACGACGATCCGATTCCGCCGCTCAACGAGCTCCTCGACGCCGGCATCAAGTTCATCATCACCAGTCTGCCTTCGGACAAGCTGCTCAAGGTGTCGGACGCGGTGAAGGGCAAGGACGTCGTCCTGCTCAACGCCGGCAACGCCGACGACCGGCTGCGGCAGGAGGACTGCCGCGCCAATGTGTTCCATGTCGCGCCGTCGCGGGCCATGCTGACCGATGCGCTGGCGCAGTTCCTCGTCTTCAAGCGCTGGCGCAAGTGGATGGTCGTCTACGGCCCGCACGACGGCGACAAGCTCTATGCCGACGCGCTGCGCAACTCGGCGAAGAAGTTCGCGGCGAAGGTCACGGCCGAGAAGCTCTGGGAATTCGGGCCGGACGGCCGCCGCACCGCGCAGCAGGAGGTGCCGCTGTTCACGCAGGGGCTCGACTACGATGTCGTGGTGATCGCCGACGAGGCCGGCGAGTTCGGTCAATATGTCGAGTTCCACACCTGGGATCCGCGTCCGACCGCCGGCACCGCGGGCCTGTCGCCGGTCAGCTGGGATCCGGCCGCTGAGCAGAACGGCGCGGTGCAGCTCAACAACCGGTTCAAGAAGCTCGCGAACCGGAAGATGAACTCGCTCGATTTCAACGCCTGGCTCGCGGTGCGCGCCGTGACCGAGACCTCGGCGCGGCTGAAGTCGACCGACTATGCCACGCTCAGGAAGGCGATCCTGTCGCCCGAGCTCGATCTCGCCGGCTTCAAGGGCGTCGGCTTCTCGTTCCGCGACTGGGACCAGCAGCTCCGGCAGCCGATCCTGCTCGCCAGCGCCGCCGCGCTCGTGTCGATGTCGCCGCAGCCGGGCTTCCTGCACCAGCGCAGCATTCTCGACACGCTCGGCGTCGACAAGCCCGAGAGCAAGTGCAAGCTGCAGTGACAGCCGGGACTGAGTGACCGGGGGTCGCGACGACCCGAAAACCATCAAGGCCGCACGGCTCCGCCCGCAAGCGGCCTCTCGATCCGGGAGGGATTACCCATGAAGAGCCGCATCGCCGCCGCCATCCTCGCGCTCGGCACGATCGCCGCCGCCGCACCGGCGGACGCCTATACCGTGTTCGTCTCCAACGAGAAGGACAACACGATCACGGTGATCGACAGCAAGACGCAGACCGTGACCAAGACCTTCAAGGTCGGCCGCCGTCCGCGCGCGATCACGCTCTCGAACGATCAGAAGGTGCTCTATATCTGCACCTCCGACGATCACCACATCGAGGCCTACGATACGACGACCTTCCAGCGCATCGCGACGCTGCCCTCGGGTCCGGATCCGGAGCTGTTCACGCTGTCGCCGGACGGCAAGTTCCTCTACGTGGCCAATGAAGACGATGCGATGATGACCACCATCGACATCGCCCAGAACAAGAAGGTCGACGAGATCCCGGTCGGCGTCGAGCCGGAAGGCATGGCGGCGAGCCCGGACGGCAAGCTGGTGATCGTGACGTCGGAGACGACGAACATGATCCACTTCATCGACGTCGCCAGCCGCAAGCTGATCGACAACGTGCAGGTCGATGCGCGGCCGCGCTACGCCGAATACACCGTCGACGGCAAGCGCCTGTGGACCTCGGCCGAGGTCGGCGGCACCGTGACCGTGCTCGACGGCGAGACGCGCAAGCCGATCAAGAAGATCACCTTCGAGGTGCCGGGTCTCAACAAGGAGGCGATCCAGCCGGTCGGCATCCGTCTGACCAAGGACGGCAAGAAGGCCTTCGTCGCGCTCGGTCCGGCGAACCGCGTCGCGGTGATCAATGCCGAGACCTTCGAGGTCGAGAAGTACCTGCTCGTCGGCCAGCGCGTCTGGCAGCTCGCCTTCACGCCCGACGAGAAGCTGCTCTACACCACCAACGGCGTCTCCAACGACATCTCGGTGATCGACGTGCAGAACCTCAAGACGATCAAGTCGATCAAGGTCGGCCGCTATCCCTGGGGTGTCGTGGTCAAGAACGACTGACGTGGGGCAGGAACCGCTGCGGCAACCCGGCAACGGGGTCATCCGGTCGGAGCCATGGTTCCTGCCGGATCACGCGTCGGGCCCGTGAGCGCATTCGCGCGTTGACTCGAGCCGGCCGCGACCGTCTCGATAGAGGCTTTCGCAGTTGGCGGATCGGACGAGGGAAGCGGAATGGTCGGAGTGATGGAAGGGGCGCGCGGCGCGCCGCCCGCGATCGGAGCCGGGCCGTTGGCGCTGGACATCGCGCATGTCAGCCACGCCTTCGGCGCCCGCAAGGCGCTCGACGACGTATCGCTGACCGTGCCCGAGGGCCGGTTCGTCGCGCTGCTCGGGCTCAACGGCGCCGGCAAGACCACGCTGTTCTCGCTCGTCACCCGGCTCTACGACAATGTCTCCGGCTCGATCCGCATCTTCGGCCACGACCTGCGCCGCCAGCCGATGCAGGCGCTCGCGCGGCTCGGCGTGGTGTTCCAGGCCAAGACGCTCGATCCGGAACTGACCGTTCTGCAGAACTTCACCTACCACGCCGCGCTGCATGGCTACGGCAAGGCCGAGGGGCGCCGCCGCGCCGAGGTGCTGCTGGCGCGTGTCGGCCTTGCGGACCGTATCGGCGACAAGGTGCGCAATCTCTCGGGCGGCCAGTCGCGCCGGATCGAGATCGCCCGCGCGCTCTTGCACGAGCCGCGCTTCCTGATCCTCGACGAACCGACCGTCGGTCTCGACATCAAGGCGCGCGCGGCAATCGTCGAGGTGGTGCGGTCGCTGATCCGCGACGAGGGCCTCAGCGTCTTGTGGACGACGCATCTCTTCGACGAGGTGCGGCCCGAGGACGATGTCGTGCTCCTGCACCAGGGCCGTGTGGTCACGACCGGCACCGGCGCCTCGATCGTCGCGGCGACCGGTCAGGACAATCTCCAGGCCGCGTTCCGACAGTTGACCGGCACCGCCGCCGAGGAGGTCCACTGATGCACGGAACGCTCGATCGTCCCATGCCGGCTGCCGAGCCGGCGCGATCCGTCGATGTCGGCCTGCCGCGCTTCGGCTATTGGCACTGTTTCTACGGCATCCTGAAACGGGAACTGCTGCGCTTCCTGCTCCAGCGCGGCCGGTTCATGTCGGCGCTGGTCCGGCCGCTGGTCTGGCTGTTCATCTTCGCCGCCGGTTTCCGGTCGGTGCTCGGCGTCTCGATCATCCCGCCATACGAGACCTATGTCCTCTACGAGGTCTATGTCACGCCGGGCCTGATGGCGATGATCCAGCTGTTCGGCGGGCTGCAGTCGTCGCTCTCGATGGTCTACGACCGCGAGGTCGGCTCGATGCGCATCCTGCTCACGAGCCCGTATCCGCGCTGGTTTCTGCTCACCTCGAAGCTCTTCGCCGGTACCGCGATCTCGGTGATCCAGGTCTATGTCTACCTCGCCATCGCCTGGTGGTGGGAGGTGGAGCCGCCGCACATCGGCTACATCATGGTGCTGCCGGCGCTGATCCTGTCGGGGCTCATGCTCGGCTCGATCGGCCTGTTCCTGTCGTCGCTGATCAAGCAGCTCGAAAATTTCGCCAGCGTGATGAACTTCGTGATCTTTCCGATGTTCTTCACCTCGTCGGCGCTCTATCCGCTCTGGCGGGTGCGCGAGGCGAGCCTGACGCTCTACTACGTCTGCAACTTCAACCCCTTCACCTATTGCGTGGAGCTGATCCGCTTCACGCTGCATGCGAAGTTCGACGTGCCGACCTCGTGGGATCAACTGGTCCTGATGTTCACCTCGATGGACAAGGGCAACGTGTTCGACCCGCTGTCGTCGGACTATCCGGGCTTTGTCGCGTTCCTCGTCGTGTTGTTGACCACGGCCGTGTTCCTCGGCCTGTCGATCCTGGCCTATGATCCGTCGCGGGGGCTCATCGGCCGCCGCGGTGGCCCTGAAGGAGCTTGATGATCATGTCGCGTTGGTTCTCCCGTCGTCCGCTCTCGCGTGTCCCCGACCGCCGAGACCCGGAACGCCGTGGCCCGGCCCGTGCCGCGCGCACCGGCTTCGCCGCGCTTGCGGCCGTGCTGGCCATGGCGGCAGCGACGTCGCAAGGACGGGCTGCCGCCGCCGATCCGGATTGGCCCTGCATCCAGGTGCGCAATCCGGAGATCTCGGCGACCGCGATCTGGGGCGGGCCGGAGCTGAAGGGCGAGGCGCTCGACTGGACCTCGGACTATAAGATCGCCAACGTCGTGCGCGAGATTGCCTCGCGGCGCACGCCGATCGAGCAGGCCGAGAAGACCATCGATGCCTTCGCCGCCGGCGAGGGGCCGAAGGATCTCCGCCTGACCCGGCTGTTCGTCGGCATGCTCGAGGTGGTCAATCAGGAGCGCCAGCGCGTGATGTCCGGCATCGTGCGCTATTCGCGCAAGCAGCACGCGCTCGCCGACCGGATCGAGAAGGTCGGCGACCAGATCAATGCGCTGAAGGCCGGCAAGCCCGTCGAGGGCGTCACTCAGGCCGACCTGCAGAAGCTCGAGGACGAACTCGTCTGGGACCGCCGCGTGTTCGACGAGCGGAACCAGGCGCTTCAGTATGTCTGCGAGAGCCCGGTCAACCTGGAACAGCGCGCCTTCGACCTGGCGCGGATGATCCAGGAGAAGATGTGAGGGAAGGGGTACAGGATTCCGTCGCGCTCTGCCCGGCAGGGCTGCATCCATCGATCCGGACCGTCGAATCGAATCGTGGAGCATTGCCGTCGGCCCTTTCGCGCCCGGCCCCGTTCGGTTAAAATTCCGTCAACGAGGGTTTTGCGTCGGGGCGGGTGATGGTCGAGCGGATCGGGACGGGCGAGGGGGCGAAGGTCAGGAGCCTGCAGGACGCGCTGCGCAAGATGCGCGTCGTGTCGACCGAACGTCAGGACGTGCTCGCGGACCTGTCGCAGGCCGAGAAGGCCAGGCTGGAGCTGCTCGCCGAGGAGCTCGCCGACGTCTTCAAGGAAGTGCCCGAGAACGCCGACATCTTCGCCTTCTCGGTCGCGGGGGGCGAGCCGCCGCGGCTCTGGATCGACATGACCAGCCATGTCGTGATGGCGCGCGACCGGCGCACGTATCGGTTCCTCAAGGATACCCGCCTCGGCCGTACCATCATTCTCGAGACGCCCAGTCTCGACGACATGGCCGACTGCATCACCAATTATGTCGCCGAGCGGCTGATCGAGCGCGAGCGGGCGATCGAGGCGGACTGGCTGGTCACCAAGCTGCGCGAGGATCAGGCCAAGATCGCCCATACGCCGGCGGCCGAACTCGCCGCCGCCGTGAAGCCGGAGCCGAAGCGCGGCAACCCGCGCCTGCGCGGCGTCCTGACTTTCCTCGCCGGGCTCCTCGTCGGCTCGGCGGCGATCGTCGGCTACGCGTGGTTCCAGGTCGGGCACTGACGGGCGACCCCTTATACCCACGGTCCGGACGTCGGCTCGGTCGCTCTCAGCTTCGGCTCGAGCAAACGGCGCTCACCGCTGCCTGCACAAGAATAACGCCCCCCGCTCAGCCCGAACGCAGGGCGCCGCCGCGTGCTTCCGACGGGTCGATGATCTGACGGGCGATTTCGACAGGCCCACGCGCAGTGTCCGGAAAGCCGCGCTCTATCCGGGTCGTGCGCCACGCCCCCGGACCGCCTTCGATCTCGAACAGGCTCCAGCCGGCCCCGCGTTTCTCCGGGCCCGGCGACTTCGATGCCGAGGGCACGCCGATGACCGGCACCGCCGCATCGGAACCGTCGATCCAGTCGATGCTGGAACGGTGGGTATGACCATGCAGCACCAGTTCGGCGCCGGATTGCCGGATCACCTGCCGGAAGCGTTCGGCGCCGACCAGCCGGGCGGCCCAGTGGATGGCGTTGCGCGACGGCGGATGGTGGATCAGCACGGCGCGGTAGAGCCCTTCGCGGCCGAGATGGGCGAGCAGTTCGGCCAGCCGCAGCGCCTGGCTGGCGTCGAAATGGCCGGTCGCCATGAACGGACCGGTGGGCTTCGCCGACGAGACGCCGACGATCGCGACGGGGCCGCGCCGGCGCACGAAGGGAAGCGCACGATGTCGCCGTCGTCGCCGCACATGTAGTCGCCCCAGCTCTCGGTCGCGCGGTGCAGCGCGCCCGGCACATAGGCGTCGTGGTTGCCCGGCACGACCGAGACGTCGTGCGGGCTGCCGAGGCTCGCGATCCACTGCCGGGCCGGCTCCAGCTCGGCGTCGAGCGCGATGTTGACGATGTCGCCGGTCACGGCGACATGGTCGGGCGCATGGGCGCGCAGGTCCGCGACCAGGGCGTCGAGCACCGCGGGCCGCATGCCGCCGCGGCCGCGGTTCAGTCGCCAGTTGAGGTAGCCGAGCACGCGCTTGCCGATGAGCTCGCGCAGACGGGGCTCGGGCAGCGGCCCGAGATGCGGATCGGAGATATGCGCGAGACGGAACATGCGGGGACGGGATCCTCGGACAAGCGCAGCCGCGCCTTCCATGTGGTTCGGCAAGGTCGGCGGCCGCCTCGGCGCCAGGCGACCTCTCGCGGGCAGCGGCCCCGCATCACGCTGTTGGATTTAGACAATAGGGCGGTAACCGTCCAGAGTGAGATATCGGGTGCGCATTCATGATAAATTGTCCGAGTGATTGCGCGTGACCCTGCGGAATGGCTAAGTGATTGCCGTTGCTGATGCCGGCTCGGGGGCCGGGTTGAGGGGCTTGTCGTGAACCCAGTCGTCGAGGCCATGAAGCCGCTGATCGAGCGGGCCGTGACGTGGGGTGCGCTCATTGTGCGCCCGATGTCGCTCGGCGTCCGGGCGGTCATTGCCGATGGCGAGGGCGGCGTGTTCCTGGTCAAGCACAGCTATGTGCCGGGCTGGTACCTGCCGGGGGGCGGCGTCGACGCCGGCGAAACCTGCGACGCGGCGCTGCGCCGCGAGGTGCGAGAGGAGGCCGGGTTCGAGGTCGAGGACGAGCGGTTGCGCCTGTTCGGCCTCTATCAGAACGCGCGCGTCTCCCGGCGCGACCACGTCGCGCTCTACGTGGTCGAGCGCACCCGCCGGATCGAGCCGGTGCCCTACCCGAATCGCGAGATCGTCGAGGCGGGGTTCTTCCCGCTCGATCGCCTGCCCGACGACACCACGCGCGCGACCCAGGCGCGGCTTGCGGAGGTGTTCGCGGGCGCGGCGCCGTCGGAGATCTGGTGAGGCCGAGGTCCGCGGGCGCGTGGCGAACCCGCGGCGAGGCGCTTGCAGTCGCGCGCCCTTCGTGTTAGCTGCGTCCCCCATGTCCATGATGACGATCGCACGACGACGATAAGACGGCCCCGCGGGTTTCGCCCCGCGCTTGCCGCATCGCGTCGTCACGATCGTCTGCTCGCCGGCAGGGATGACCCCGGCAGCGTCGGTTCGAGCCGCGTCGAACTCTCGACCCGCATACCCTCCGGGACCCATGGACATGCTGAGCCCCCTCTTCATTCTCCGGCCGATGGAACACGACGATCTTCCGGCCGTCGACGATCTGCTCGATCTTGCCTTCGGCCCCGGCCGGCACGCGCGGACCGCGTCGCGGCTGCGCGAGGGCGTGGCGCCGGATTTCAATCTGTCGCTGGTCGCGCTGTTCGGCGGTCGGCTCGGCGGCACGCTGACCATGACGCCGATGCGGATCGGCAACCATCCGGCGCTGCTGCTCGGGCCGCTGGCCGTGCATCCCGACTTCGAAGGCAAGGGCGCCGGCCGCGCGCTGGTCCGGGCGGCGCTCGCCGCCGCGGCCGAGCGGGGCCACGAGATCGTGCTGCTGGTCGGCGACGAGCCCTATTACGGCCCGCTCGGTTTTGAGCACGTCTCGCCGCAGAAGATCCAGTTGCCGGGACCGGTCGCCCCGAACCGGGTGCTGGTCGCGGAGCTGAAGCCGGGCGCGCTGGCACAGGTCTCGGGCCTCTGCATGCGGGCGCTCAAGGCCAGCTGAGACGGCACCCGCGGGTCGGCGCTCCGCCCGCCCGCATCCATTGCGAGGACTGTCGAGGTCATGGAGCGGCACGGGCGCCCGCGCCGCCGAGGCGATCGGCCGCGCTCCGATCCGCCAGACCTGCCCGCGTAAGCCGCGCCCGCCGATCCGGATCCTTGTGCTTCCCAAAATAAAAGGGGCCCCGCGAACGGGGCCCCTCGATCATGTCGGATCGGAACGACTTCGCCTCAGTGGGCGATGTCCTTCCAGACCTTCTGCTTGGTGTAGTAGAGCAGGCCCGCGAAGACGACGAGGAAGAGCATGACCTTGAGGCCGACGCGCTTGCGCTCCTCGAGCTTCGGCTCGGCCGTCCACATCAGGAAGGCCGAGACGTCGCGGGCATAGTTCTGCAGCGTGCCCGGGGTGCCGTCGTCATAGGTGACCTGGCCGTCCGAGATCGGCTGCGGCATGGCGATGCACGAGCCGGAGATGAACGACGTGTTGTAGTTCAGGCCCGGGCCGCATTCGTGACCCTTCGGCGCGTCCTTGTAGCCGAGGAGCAGGCTGTAGATGTAGTCCGGCCCGTACTCCTGGTACTGCGTGAAGGCGTCGAACACGAACCACGGGAAGCCGCGGTGCACCGCGCGCGCCTTGGCGAGCAGCGACATGTCCGGCGGATAGGCGCCGCCGTTGGCCGCGCGCGCCGCCTGCTCGTTCGGGAACGGCGAAGGGAAGCGGTCCGACAGACGGCCGGCGCGCTCGAACATGTCGCCGCTATCGTTCGGGCCGTCCTGGACCTTGTAGCCGCTCGCGAGCGCCTTGGCCTGATCCGCGGTGAAGCCCGGGCCGCCTTCTTCCGCGAGGTTGCGGAACGACACGTACTTCATCGAGTGGCAGGCCGAGCAGACCTCCTTGTAGACCTTGTAGCCGCGCTGCAGCTGGGCCTTGTCGAACTTGCCGAACGGACCGGCGAAGGTCCAGCTCTGCCGATCGACGACCGGGCCGTGCGCCGCGGCGGCTTCTTCCGCCGCCTGCACCGAGCCGGCGAGGCCGAGGGCCACGACCGCCGCGCCGAGGAGCTTGGCGACCGACTGACCGGAAAGGATCGTCTTCATGAGGGATATCTCCTGATCTTTTCCGGCTCTCAGCCCTTGTGGTCCGACGCCGCGGCGCCGCCGTGCTTGGCGAGGATGGCGTCCGAGATCGAAGCCGGCAGCGGCTTCGGGGTCTCGATCAGACCGAGCACGGGCAGGATCACGAGGAAGTGGAAGAAGTAGTAGAAGGTCAGCACGCGCGACCAGATGACGAAGGCGCCCTCCGGCGGCTGCGAGCCGAGGTAGCCGAGGCCGACGCAGACCGCCGCGAAGATCCAGAAGAACTGGCGATAGAGCGGACGGTAGGTGGCGGAGCGGACCTTCGACGTGTCGAGCCACGGCAGGACGAACATGACCGCGATCGCCGAGAACATGGCGATGACGCCGCCGAGCTTGTCCGGGATCGCGCGCAGGATCGCGTAGAACGGCAGGAAGTACCACTCGGGGACGATGTGCGCCGGGGTGACCAGCGGGTTCGCCTCGATGTAGTTGTCCGGGTGGCCCATGTAGTTCGGCACCCAGAACAGGAACCAGCCGAACAGCACGAAGAAGCACACCATGCCGAACGCGTCCTTGATGGTCGCGTAGGGGGTGAAGGCGACCGAGTCCTGCTCGCTCTTCAGCTCGACGCCCGCCGGATTGTTCTGGCCGACCACGTGCAGCGCCCAGACGTGGAGGATCACCACGCCGACGATGACGAAGGGCAGCAGGTAGTGCAGCGAGAAGAAGCGGTTCAGCGTCGGATTGTCGACCGAGAAGCCACCCCAGAGCCAGGTCACGATCGGATCGCCGACGAAGGGCAGCGCCGAGAACAGGTTGGTGATGACGGTGGCGCCCCAGAACGACATCTGGCCCCACGGCAGCACATAGCCCATGAAGGCGGTCGCCATCATCAGCAGGAAGATCAAGACGCCGAGGATCCAGAGGACCTCACGCGGATCCTTGTAGGAGCCGTAGTAGAAGCCGCGGAACATGTGGATGTAGACCGCGATGAAGAACATCGAGGCGCCGTTGGCGTGCATGTAGCGCAGCAGCCAGCCCCAGTTCACGTCGCGCATGATCGCTTCGACGGAGGAGAAGGCGAGGCTCGTGTGCGGGGTGTAGTGCATCACCAGCACGATGCCGGTGATGAGCTGCACCGCGAGCATGGCGCTCAGGATGCCGCCGAAGGTCCACCAGTAGTTCAGGTTGCGCGGCGTCGGATAGGCCACGAACGAGGAATGGACGAGGCCGACGATCGGAAGGCGCTTCTCGAGCCACTTCGCGGCGCCGCTCTTGGGAACGTAGGTCGAATGACCCTGCATGGGACTGCTCCTTGAGACTTGGCGTCAGCCGATCTTCACGACCTTTTCGGAGATGAACTCGTAGGGCGGCACGATCAGGTTGAGCGGCGCCGGGCCCTTACGAATGCGGCCGGAGGTGTCGTAGACCGAGCCGTGGCACGGGCAGAACCAGCCGTCGTACTCGCCGGCGTGGCCGAGCGGCACGCAGCCCAGGTGCGTGCAGGTGCCGACGACGATCAGGAGCGAATCGTGACCCTTCTTGACGCGCTCCTGATCCGTCTGCGGATCCGGCAGCGTCTTGATGTCGACATTGCGGGCCTCTTCCATCTCCTTCGCGGTGCGATTGCGAATGAAGACCGGCTTGCCGCGCCACTTGACGGTGACGATCTGACCCGGCTGGACCGAGGAGACGTCGACCTCGGTGGAGGCGAGGGCGAGCGCGGAAGCGTCGGGATTCATCTGGTCGATGAAGGGCCAAGCCAGCGCCGCAACGCCGACTGTGGCGACCGCGCCCGTCGCGAGATAAAGAAAATCGCGTCGGGTCGGTTCAGCCGTATCCAAAGTAGCCAAGGTCGGATCCTCTCGATGACGTCGGATCGATCGTCCTCCGATCGATCCCTTCCGCAGATGCTGACCGATCGCGTCGGGCACGGGTCGGCACAGCCATGCGGCGCGCGGGGCGCGATGATCATAGATCCGATGTTTGCGAGGAGCATACACCGGATCGGACAGACCACATGCCCATGTCGTCGATGGCCCGATCGAAACGGATACTGGAAATCCGTTTCGATCGAACCACCGGGCGCTGAGGATCGGGGCGGAAGAGGGCTGACGCCCTTGCCCGATCGCGCGGTGTTTTGACACCACTCTCAACGCTTGTCCAGCACGCCGAAAGGCATAAACGACCGTCCTGTCGCACTGCGGCAGGGAAGACGCGCTCCGCCGTTTAACGCCGAGCCAAGGCTCGCGAAAGAGCGTGGTTTTCCGCAGCAACGCCCGTCACCTTTCCGAAAGGTTCGTCATGCCGCGTCTGGCGCTCTACCAGCCCGACATTCCACAGAACACCGGCACGCTGCTCCGCACCGCCGCCTGTCTCGGGATCGGCGTCGATCTGATCGAGCCGGCCGGGTTCGCGCTGACCGACAAGAACTTCCGCCGTGCGGGCCTCGACTATCTGCCGGCCGCCACGCTGACGCGGCACATCGACTGGGCGGCCTTCGAGACGGCGCGCCGCGCCGAGCGACGCCGGGTCGTGCTGCTGACCACGCGGGCGGCGCTGCCCTACACGGCGTTTTCGTTCTCGGCCGAAGACGTGCTGATGGTCGGTCGCGAGTCGGCCGGCGTGCCGGACCATGTTCACGACGCGGCGGACGCGCGCGTGACCATCCCGATGCGGGAAGGCATGCGCTCGCTCAATGTCGCGATCGCCGCGGCGATGGTGCTCGGCGAGGCGCTGCGGCAGGTCGAGGGGTTTGCGCCTGTCGCGTAGAGGCCGTCGGGCCGCCGCGGTCCGGGCGCTGGGCTCGACCCGGACGCCAAGTCTTTTGCGGGCGGAGGTTCACTCCGACCAGACCTTGTTCTAAGACGCAGATCCCGCCACCCGACCCCGGAGCCCCGCCCATGTCCACTCACGCTGCACCGTCCGCGCATCCGCTACCCGCCGATATCGAGGCGAAGAAGGCCGCGGCGAAGGTCTGGTTCGAGGCGTTGCGTGACCGGATCGTCGCGGCGTTCGAGGTGATCGAGGACGATCTGCCGGCCGGGTTGCCGCAATCGGGCGATGCGCCCGGCCGCTTCGTCAAGACGCCGTGGTCGCGTACGGACCATTCCGGCGCGCCGGGCGGCGGCGGCGTCATGGCGATCATGAAGGGGCGGGTGTTCGAGAAGGTCGGCGTGCACGTCTCGACCGTGTTCGGCGAGTTCGCGCCGGAGTTCCGCAACCAGATCCCGGGTGCGGCCGAGGATCCGCGCTTCTGGGCGAGCGGCATCTCGCTGATCGCCCATATGCAGAACCCGAACGTGCCGGCCGTGCATATGAACACGCGCATGGTGGTCACGACCCGGCAGTGGTTCGGCGGCGGCGCGGATCTGACGCCCGTGCTCGACCGGCGCCGCACGCAGGACGATCCTGATACGATCGCCTTCCATGCGGCGATGCGGACGCCCTGCGCGGACCACGGGCGCGACTACGACCATTTCAAGCAGTGGTGCGACGAGTACTTTTTCCTGAAGCACCGCAACGAGATGCGCGGTATCGGCGGCATCTTCTACGACTATGTGAACACCGGCGATTTCGACGCCGATCTCGCCTTCACCAAGGCGGTCGGCCTCGCCTTCGCCGATATCTATCCCGCGCTGGTGCGCGCCAATTTCGCCACGCCCTGGACCGAGGCCGATCGCGAGGAACAGCTGATCCGGCGCGGACGCTATGTCGAGTTCAACCTGCTCTACGATCGCGGCACGATCTTCGGCCTGAAGACCGGCGGCAATGTCGATTCGATCCTGTCGTCGATGCCGCCCGTGGTGAAGTGGCCCTGAGCGCGGCGAGGCCCAGGTTACCCCTTGTCAGGACAGGGAAACCGTCATCAAAATCCTTCCCTAAGGGCATTTCAGCTCTTGAGGGGGGATTTGTGATGAGACTTTGGATCATGGCCCTTGTCGCCCTGGTCGTTTCGACCGGCGCGGCCTTCGCGGACCCGATGAAGTGGAACATCCGCGCTTTCGACAAGTACGCCGTCGACGTCACCTTCTATTCGCAGAACCGCAAGGCGGCGTGGCCGGGCAACGGGCAGGTCTGGACGATCCGCGACTACAAGGTTCACAGTTTTTCCCTGAACTGTATCGCCGGCGAGAAGATCTGCTACGGCGCATGGGTGCGCGGCAATGACAAGAAAAGCTGGGGTGTGGGGCACCACAATTCTCATCGCTGCACCAGTTGTTGCTATACCTGCGGCAATACCGCCTCGACGCCGGTCATCAATTTGAACGAGTGATCGCGACCCCTTGCCGGGCGCAGGAGGCCGGGGGCGCAAGGCGTCGTCCTCGACCTTCGGCACGGCGACGCCTGAACTTTTCCCGCGTGCGCGTCATTGCCCCGTCGTCGGGTCCAGACAGGATCTGCCCGCCCGAACCGGGCGCCGGCGGGGCGTGCGACAATCAGGGTCCGCCGCCCCGCTTCAAAACAGACGGGAGCGATCCATGACCGAACAGACCTACACCCCCGGCGACGTCGTGACACTCAAGTCCGGCGGCCCGGCCCTGACCGTGACCCGCCTGCTCGAAGCCGAGATCGAGGTCGTCTGGTACGCCGACGCCGAAGAGGTGTTCCGCAAGGACGTCCTGCCGATCGTCGCCGTGACGGGCCTCGAGCTCGACGAGGACGTCGAGGACGAAGAGGAAGAAGAAGACGAGGAGTGATCCCGGCTTCGGACCATGATCGCGGCCGGGGTGACCGGCCGCGTTTTCATGCCGACGGCCCCGTGCGTGTCGAACGCTGACCGGGGATCGCGCTTCAAGGCGGCGTGAGGCCGAGCCGCGACAGGATCGCGGCGCGGTCGAGTTCGAAATCGCTGTCGATCCAGAGCTTTTCGGCCGCGCGCACCAGTTCGCCGATGCGCGGCCCCTTCTCGATACCGAGCGCGGCGAGATCGCGCCCCGCGATCGGGGTCGCCGGCGGCGTCCAGCGGAACGGCAGCGACAGGAGATGGACGAAGCGCTCGTCCGCCGCGATGCGTGCCCGTGCCGCCGCCAGCGCCAGCGCATCGCGAAAGCCCTGTGGCCCGAGATCGTAGAGCAGTACGCGCGCCGCACGCTCGTCGAACTCCCCGCCGACCCGGAACGCGCCGGTCACGGCGGTCAGCATGCGAAAGCGTTCGGCATTGAGAGGCGCAGCCTCGTGGCGAGCGCGCTCGCGTCGGCCTCCGTCCATGCCGCGAGCGCGGCGAGGAACAGCGGCGCGTCGGCCTTGCCGCCGGGCGCGACCACGGTGTCGCGGGCCACGGCATGCAGGCGCGCGAAGCCGCCGAGATCGGCGGCGCGGCCGAGGACGCGGCCGAGGATGCCCCAGTCGCTCATGATCCTGATGCAGCCCGGGGCGCCGGCGGCGACGACCAGCTTGGCCATCTCCTGGCCGACGCGTTCGGCCGAGAGACCATCGAGACCGTCCCGATTGCGCAGGATCGCCTCCAGGCCGGCGCGGTCCGGGGCGCCATGGCCGTAAGCCGCGTGGAAACGGAAGAAGCGCAGCGAGCGCAGGTAGTCCTCGCGGATGCGCGCGTCGGGATCGCCGATGAAGCGGACGCGGCGGGCAAGGCAATCCTCGATGCCGCCGACGAAGTCGTGCACGGTGCCGTCGGCCGAGCAATAGAGCGCGTTCATCGTGAAGTCGCGCCGGTGCGCGTCGGCGGCCCAGTCGCGGCCGAAGGCGACGACGGCGCGGCGGCCGTCGGTCTCGACGTCGGTCCGGAGCGTCGTCACTTCGAACGGGTGGCCCTCGACCACCACGGTGACGGTGCCGTGCGCGATGCCGGTCGGGATCACCTTGAGGCCGGCGGCGGCGGCGCGGCGGCTGGTCAGTTCGGGAACGGCGGTGGTCGCGACGTCGACGTCAGCGACCGGCAGGCCCATCAGCGTGTTGCGCACCGCGCCGCCGACGACCCAGGCGGCATCGCCCTCGACCTCAAGCGCGGCGAACAGCCGTCGGATCGGGCGACCCGTGAGCCAGGGCGCGTCGGCGAGCGCGGCCCGATGCGTCGCAGGTCGCGCGTCGGGGCGCGTCTCCGAATGATGGCGCGGGCCGGGCGTCATTCGAAATGGCCGGGAACCACTTTCCCGTCCTTGAACTGGTCCGGCACATAGGTCTTGCCGAGCGGGGAGTCGCGGAACGCCGAGAGCCCGAGAAGGCCGGCGACGACCAGCACCAGCCCGATCAGCACCAGCGTCTGGAACGGCGCGCCGACGAACAGGCCGGGGCGGCCGTCCGGGCCGACCGGCAGCGTCGAGCCGCGCCGGCTGAGCAGCGTGGCGACGGCATAGCCGATGAAGGGCAGGGCGAACAGGCCGGCGAGGATCAGGACGAGACGCAGCATGGGGATGGGGCTCGGGATGCCGGCGCGGCGCGGGCGTTCAGGGGATTTCGGCCGCGGCGCCGTAGACGTGCTCGTAGACCTGCCGGAGGATTCCGGCGGTCACACCCCAGATATAGCGACCTTCCCACGGCATTTCATAGAAGTACCGCGTCGTGCCCTGCCACTGGCGGCTCTGCAGCACGTGATTGACGCCGGTCATCAGGAAGGAGAGCGGCACTTCGAACACGTCCGCGACCTCGCCGGGGTTCGGCACCAGCCGGAAGCCGGGTCGCACGAGGCCGATGACCGGGACGATCCGATAGCCCGAATTCGTCACATAAGGCGTGAAGCAGCCGACCGGTTCCACGAAGCCGCGGTCGAGGCCGATCTCCTCCTCGGCCTCGCGCAGCGCGGTCGCCACGGGGTGCGGATCCTCGGCGTCCATCTTGCCGCCCGGAAAGGCGACCTGGCCGGCATGCGACTTCAGATCCGCGGTGCGCAGGGTCAGGATGATGCCGGCCTCGGGCGAGCGATCGACGACCGGGATCAGCACGGCCGCGTCGCGCGGCGCGGCGTGGCGCGCGAGGCCGGGGTTCAGCACGTGGTCGCCGAGCGGCGTCCGGAGTGCGAGCTCGGCCTCGTCGAAGGTCAGATGCGGCGCGGCGCGGCGGCGGAAGTCCTCGGCCGTGAAGGGCAAGGGCGGCAGGTTTTGGGGCGCGAGATCGGTCACGGGAGCCCCGCCTCGTCGGCCGGCACGGCGGGGAAGAAGCGGCCGCCGGCATGAACGCCGAACCAGGCGCGGCCATCGACGACCGCCTCCGTGCCATGCTCCACCAGCTCGTACATGACCGCGCGGCCGAGCCGCGCCTCGAGCCGGCCGCGCACCAGTACATAGGGCTTCAGGCCGCCGTTCTCGGCGTCGATCACGAAGCGCAGCGGATGCTCCGCGCCGGCCTCGATCACGTCGCCGACATTGGTACGGAAGGTCAGCCGCTGATCGGGGCCGTCACCCTGCGCATGCATCTCGACCGCGACGAAGGGGGCGTCGTCGACCGTGATGCCGCATTTCTCGACCGGGGTGACGAGATAGGTCTTCCCGTCCTCGTCGCGGCGCAGCACGCTCGCGAACAGCTTCACCAGCGCCTCGCGGCCGATCGGCGTGCCCATGTAGAACCAGGTGCCGTCGGCGGCGATGCGCATGTCGATGTCGCCGCAGAAGGGCGGGTTCCAGCGCTCGACCGGCGGCGGACCCTTCGCCCCGGCCGATCCGGCGCGCGCGATCAGTGCCTCCAGGCCGCCGGCCGGAGCGCGCACCGCTTCGCTCGCGCTCGTCCGGTCCGCCGGCGCGCGGCCGGAGGTTTCGCCTGCCGTCACGTTGTCGTGAGCCCGAGCCTCGTCGGCCATTGCTTATCCACACTTGGTTTGGCGCTGGCGCGCTGTCTCGGTCGTCTTCGGCCGCGCCTCTCGCGCGCCGCCGACGGCCTTGAACCGCTGATGTAGAGGCCGGAAAGGCCGAAGAAAAGCATGCGGCCGTCGATCGAGGGTCGCGGCCTCATGGTTTCGCCATGATCGCCCGCGCGCAATGGCTGCGACAAGCACGGATGGTCTTGTCGCGCATTCGGGGGTGCGCGTGACCGGCGATCCTGTCAAACTCAATCGTACGACGGTTCGAAGAACGACGGCAGGCGGCGCGCTCCCGCACATCGAGCGGCCGTTTCGGGACAAGAAGAGGCGACGCGCATGAGCGCCATGGTGGACACGATCCGGGTCGACGAGAAGGCGATCGTCGAGGAGGCCGAGGGCGCGGTCGCGACGCTCGCCGAGGTGCGCCGCGCCATCGGCAAGGTGATCTTCGGCCAGGAAAGCGTGGTCGAGCGCTCGCTGGTGACGATCCTCGCCGGCGGCCACGGCCTCCTGGTCGGCGTGCCGGGCCTCGCCAAGACCCGGCTGGTCGAGACGCTCGGCACCGTGCTCGGGCTCGACGCCCGGCGCATCCAGTTCACGCCGGACCTGATGCCCTCGGACATTCTGGGCTCGGAAGTGCTCGACCAGGCGCCGGACGGCAGCCGGTCGTTCCGGTTCCTGAAGGGGCCGATCTTCTCGCAGCTCCTGATGGCCGACGAGATCAACCGCGCCTCGCCGCGCACGCAGTCGGCGCTTCTGCAGGCGATGCAGGAGTATCACGTGACGGTCGCCGGCGCCCGGCACGACCTCGCCCGGCCGTTCCACGTGCTCGCCACCCAGAACCCGCTCGAGCAGGAGGGCACCTATCCGCTGCCCGAGGCGCAGCTCGACCGGTTCCTGATGCAGATCGACGTGCATTATCCGGATCTCGCCTCCGAGCGGCGGATCCTGACCGAGACGACCGGCGTCGGCGAAGGCGCGGCGAGCGCCGTGCTCAACGCCGAGAGCCTCGCCTCGATGCAGCGGCTGGTCCGGCGCATGCCGGTGTCGGAGAAGGTCGTCGACGCGATCCTGTCGCTGGTGCGCTCGACGCGGCCGAGCGACGAGCCCGACGACATCACGCGCCACATCGCCTGGGGCCCGGGGCCGCGCGCCGGGCAGGCGCTGATGCTGACGGTGCGTGCGCGTGCATTGTTCGACGGCCGGCTGGCGCCGTCGCTCGACGACGTGCTGGCGCTGGCCGAGCCGGTGCTGCAGCACCGCATGGCCTTGACCTTCGCGGCGCGCGCCGACGGCGTCACGCTGCGCGACGTGATCACGCGCGCCAGGGCGCGGCTCGGCTGAACCGGACCGAAGGAGGCGACGTGGCGGCAGAGCTGAGGTCCGGCAAGGCAAACAACGGTGAGGACGCCGGGCGGGCGGGGCTTTCCTACGTCCGTGCCGCGAAATCGCTGTCGTCGACGCTGCCGGATCTGCTGGTCGAGGCCCGGCGCGTCGCCGCGACGGTCGCCGCCGGCTGGCACGGCCGCCGGCAGGCCGGGCCGGGCGAGACCTTCTGGCAGTTCCGGCCGTTCTCGGCGGGCGAGTCGATCACGCGCATCGACTGGCGCCGCTCGGCCAGGGACGATCATCTCTATGTCCGCGAGCGGGAATGGGAGAGCGCACACACGGTCTGGCTCTGGCCCGACCTGTCGCCCTCGATGGAGTTCCGCTCGCGCCTCGCCACGGTCTCCAAGCGCGACCGTGCCGTGGTCGTCACGCTGGCGCTCGCCGATCTGCTCGCCCGCGCCGGCGAGCGCGTCGGTCTGCCGGGCATCCTGAAGCCGACGCCGAGCCGGCAGGCGGCCGAGCGCGCCGCCGACGCGGTGGTGCAGCTGGCCGAGAAGCGCGCGCTGCCCGATCCGACGCCGATCCGGCGCTTCTCGGACGTCGTGCTGATCGGCGATTTTCTCGATCCGCTCGAGACGATCGAGGCAAACGCCGCCCGCATCGCCGGATCGGGCGCGCGCGGCCATCTCGTGCAGGTGATGGACCCGGCCGAGGAGACCTTCCCCTTCGCCGGCCGCACCGAATTCCGCGATCCGGAGACCGGCGAACGCATCGTCGCCGGCCGCGCGGAGACCTGGAGCGAGGCCTATCGCGAGCGGCTCGCCGTGCATCGCGACGGTTTGCGTGCGCTCGCCGCGCGGCTCGGCTGGACCTTCATGCTGCATCACACCGATCGTTCCGCCGCCGAACCGCTGCTCGCGCTGCATGCGCGGCTCGGTGCGGGCGGGGGTGCCAACATCAGGGCCGGGGGGAGCCTGCCGACGATGGAGGTCGCATCCTGATGGGCTTCCTGCCCCTCTCCTTCGTCTCGCCCTTCGTGCTCGGCGCGCTGATCGCGCTGCCGGCGATCTGGTATCTGCTGCGTCTGACCCCGCCGAAGCCGCAGGAGGTGACGTTCCCGCCGACGCGGCTCCTGTTCGAGATCATCAAGCGCGAGGAGACGCCGTCGAAGAGCCCGTGGTGGCTGACGCTGCTGCGCCTGATCCTCGCGACGCTGGTGATCCTGGCGCTCGCCGGTCCGGTCTGGCGGCCGGCGGCCGATCTCGACGACGCCAAGGGGCCGCTCTGGCTGGTCGTCGACAACGGCTGGGCCGCCGGCGACCATTGGCAGGCGCGGGTCGAGCACCTGACCCGCATGGTCACGCGGGCCGGCGACCGCGCGCGCCCGGTGGTGCTGGTCGCGACCGCCGACGGCGCCGCGCAGCGCTTCGAGCCGGCGGCAGCGGAAGATCAGGCGACCCGGCTCGCGGCGCTGGAGCCGCGGCCGTGGAGCGTCGATCGCGCGGCCCTGGTCGAGGGTCTGCGCAAGAGCGCCGAGAAGACCAAGCCCGGCTCGATCGTCTGGCTCGCCGACGGCATCGACGATGGCAATGCCAAGAGCTTCGCCGAGACTTTGACGTCGCTCGCCGCCGGTGCGCCGGTGACGGTCGCCTCGACCGGCGACCGTCCGCCCTTGGCACTTACCGAGGCCGACAACGGCCTCAAGGCCATGACCGCGACGCTCGTGCGCCCCGATCGCGACAGCCCGCTCGAGGGCAAGCTGCGCGCCTTCGACGCCAAGGGCCGTGTCGTCGCCGAGACGCCGTTCGCCTTCGCAACTGGTGCGACCGCGACCACCGGCGCCTTCGATCTGCCGATCGAACTCCGCAACGAGATCGCCCGCGTCGATGTCGTCGACGAGAGCCATGCGGCGGCTGTGCAGTTGCTCGACGAGCGCTGGCGCCGCCGCGCGGTCGGGCTCATCTCGGGCGTCACCGCCGACCAGCAGCAGCCGCTCCTGTCGCCGGTGCACTATCTTCAGAATGCGCTCAGGCCCTTCGCCGAGGTCCGCGAGCCGAAGGGCGATCTCGCCCAGTCGGTCAGGGATCTGGTTCGGCAGAACGTCTCGGTGATCATGACCGCCGACGTCGGCACCATGGTCGGCGAGGTCGAGAAGACGCTCGCCGACTGGGTCGGGCAGGGCGGCGTGCTGGTGCGCTTCGCCGGTCCGCGGCTCGCGGCCGTGCGCGGCGGCGACAAGCTGGTGCCGGTCGAATTGCGCCAGGGCGGCCGCACGCTCGGCGGCGCCCTGTCCTGGGCCGAGCCGCAGACGCTCGGCTCGTTCTCGCAGAGCTCGCCCTTCGCCGGGCTCGCGGTGCCGAAGGACGTCAGCGTCACGCGGCAGGTGCTCGCCGAGCCGAAGCCCGATCTGGGGCCGAAGACCTGGGCGAGCCTCGGCGACGGCACACCGCTCGTCACCGCGGCGCGGCTCGGCAATGGCTGGGTGATCCTGTTCCATGTCACCGCCGACACGAGCTGGTCGAACCTGCCGCTCTCCGGCGCCTTCATCGAGATGCTGCGCCGGGTCGTCGCCTTCTCGGCCGCGCTCGGCGCCAAGGACACAGGCGAAGCGGCGAAGTCGACGGACGGCGCCGTGCTGCTGCCGCCGCTCCGGCTGCTCGACGGTTTTGGCCGTTCGGTCGGTCCGAGTGCCGAGGCGAAGCCGATCGCCGAACACAGCGAGACCGCGCTTCGGCCGAACCGCGAGCATCCGCCCGGGCTCTACGGCTCCGAGGACGCTTTCGTGGCGCTGAACCTGATGCGCAAGGGCGATGTCGTGGCGCCGGTCGACCTCTCGGGCGTCGGCGGCGTCCGCCAACTGACCCTCAGCCGGGAAGGACCGAAGGACCTGAAGCCGTTCCTGTTCGCCGCCGCGCTTCTGGCGCTTATCCTCGATGCGCTCGCCGTGCTCTGGCTCGGCGGCCGGCTGCACGGTCGCCGTCCGGCAGCCGCGGTGGTGCTGTTGGCGCTCGGCGTCGGCGCCGGGCTCGCGGTCGTCGCGCCGGCCCCCGGCCTCGCGGCCGAGCCGGCGCGGTCGAAGGCGGCGGAGGATTTCAACCGGCAGGCCGCGCTCGGCACGCGCCTCGCCTATGTGATCACCGGCAATGCCGAGATCGACGACACCTCGAAGCGCGGTCTCGAGGGCCTGACGCGGGCGCTCGCCGACCGTACGGCGCTCGAACCGGCCGCGCCGGTCGGCGTCGATCTGGCGCGCGACGAACTGGCCTTCTTCCCGCTGCTCTACTGGCCGGTCGACCCGAGCGCCGGCCAGCCGAGCGCGGCGGTGCTGGCGCGCATGGACGCCTTCATGAAGAACGGCGGCACCATCCTGTTCGATACGCGCGACGCGCTCTCCGCGCCGGCGCTGCGCGGCAACGGCCGCACCACGCCTGCGACCGAGGCATTGCGGCGCATCCTCTCCGGCCTCGATGTGCCGGAGCTGGAGCCGGTGCCGTCCGACCACGTGCTGACCAAGAGTTTCTATCTCTTGCAGGATTTCCCCGGCCGCTACGAGGGCGGCCAGCTCTGGGTCGAGGCGACGCCGGCGCGCGATCCGGCGCAGGCGAACGAGCGTCCCGTGCGCCCCGGCGACGGCGTGACGCCGATCATGATCTCGTCGAACGATCTCGCCGGCGCCTGGGCCCTGACCGACGGCGGCGATTTCCTGTGGCCGACCGTGCCGCCCGATCCGCGCCAGCGCGAGATGGCCTACCGCGTCGGCATCAACGTCGTCATGTACACGCTGACCGGCAACTACAAGGCCGATCAGGTCCATGTGCCGGCGCTGCTCGAACGGCTCGGACAGTGAGGGCGCGCGGATGAACCTGTCGCTCGCCTTCGCCCCCGTCCTGCCCTTGGCCCTGATCGCCGCGCTCGGGCTCGTCGCGCTGGCGCTCGCCGTCTGGGCAATCGTCTCCGGCATCCGCGGCTCCTGGCTCCGGCTCGCCGCCGTCGCGGCCTTGCTGATCGCGCTGCTCGACCCGATCGTCAGCCGCGAGGACCGCGAGCCGCTGCCGAGCGTGGTCGCGCTGGTCACCGACAAGAGCCAGAGCCAGATGCTCGGCAATCGCGCCGCCGAGACCGAGGCGGCGCGGGCGTCGCTCGCGAAGTCGCTCGCCGCGATGCCCAACGTCGAGCTGCGCGAGGTCGCGGCCGGCAACGACCGCGACGGTGTGGAGACCGACGGCACGCGCCTGTTCGAGGCGGTCGGGCAGGCGCTCTCCGACGTGCCGCCGGACCGGGTCGCCGGCGTCGTCATGCTGACCGACGGCCAGGTCCACGACGTGCCGAAGGACGTCGGCCAGCTCGGGTTCAATGCGCCTGTTCACGCGCTGATCTCGGGGCGCGACGGCGAGATCGACCGGCGCGTCGCGGTGACGCTCGCGCCGCGCTTCGGCCTCGTCGGCCAGAAGCAGAAGATCGCCTATCGCGTGATCGACAGCGGCACGGCTGGCGGCGGCCGCGTGAAGGTCTCGATCCGGCGCGACGGTCAGCCGGTCGGCGAGGCGAGCGTGATCCCCGGCGAGACGGCCAATGCCGAGGTCGAGATCACCCACGCCGGCGACAACATCGTCGAGATCGACGCCGAGCCGCTCGCCGGCGAGCTGACCGCGCTCAACAATCGCGCGGTGGTGACCGTCGAGGGTATCCGCGAGCACCTGCGCGTGCTGCTCGTCTCCGGCGAGCCGCACGCGGGCGAGCGCACCTGGCGCAATCTGCTGAAGTCCGACGCCTCGGTCGATCTCGTCCATTTCACCATCCTGCGCCCGCCGGAGAAGCAGGACGGCACGCCGATCAACGAACTGTCGCTGATCGCCTTCCCGACCCGCGAGCTGTTCCAGGAGAAGATCAGCGAGTTCGACCTGATCATCTTCGATCGCTATCAGCGCCGCGGCATCCTGCCGGCGATCTATTTCGACAACATCTCGCGTTACGTCCGTGACGGCGGCGCGGTGCTGGTCGCCTCGGGGCCGGACTTCTCCGGTGCCGGCAGTCTGTTCCGCACGCCGCTCGCCAGCGTCCTGCCGGCCGATCCGACCGGCGGCGTGGTCGAGGATCCGTTCGTGCCGCTGGTCAGCGACATCGGTCGCCGCCATCCGGTCACGCGCGATCTGCCGGGCGGCGCCGGCGACAAGCCGTCCTGGGCGCCGTGGTTCCGCATGGTCGAGGTCGCGCCCTCGGGCGGCACCTCGGTGATGCAGGGACCGGGCGGGAAGCCGCTGCTTCTCCTGTCGCGCGAGGGCAAAGGCCGCGTCGGGCTCCTGACCTCGGATCACGTCTGGCTGTGGGCGCGCGGCTTCGAGGGCGGTGGGCCGCACGGCGTGCTGCTGCGCCGGCTCGCGCATTGGCTCATGAAGGAGCCGGACCTCGAGGAGGAGGCGCTCAGGCTCACCGCGCGCGGCCGCGATCTCGTGGTCGAGCGCCAGACCCTCGGCACGGAGGTCAAGCCGGTCGAGGTGACCCGGCCGACCGGCGCCAAGCAGACCGTGGCGCTCAGGCAAGAGCGCGCCGGGCTCTGGCGGGCTACGCTTGAGGGGCGCGAACTCGGGCTCTGGCGCGTCACCGATGGCGAGCGGACCGCGCTCGCCAATGTCGGGCCGGCCAATCCGCGCGAATATACCGACGTCCTGTCGACGCCGAAGGTGCTGGCCCCGATCGCCGCGGCGACCGGCGGCAGCGTGCGGCGCATGATCAAGGACGACAAGCTCGCGCTGCCGCGCGTGCTGCCGGTCCGCGCCGGCGCCACCATGGCCGGCTCGGACTGGATCGGTGTCAGGCTGACCGAGGCGAGTGTGCTCAAGGGCGTTGATCGCCTGCCGCTGTTCACGGGCTTCCTGGGCCTCGCGATCCTGCTCGGTCTGGTCTCGGCCATGTGGTGGCGCGAGGGGCGGTGACCGGCTTTATGTCGTTGCCTCGCGCGGCGGAATCGGCAAACTCTCCCCGGCGTCGCATCGAGGCGGCGCGGGCGGGAGACCGGGCATGACGAAATCGATCGTGGGCATCATCGGCGGCTCGGGCCTCTATGATCTGCCGGGTCTGCACGATGCGCGCTGGGTCCGGCAGGAGACGCCCTGGGGCGCCATGTCGGACGAGGTGCTGCGCGGCGCGATCGGCGATACCGAGATCGCCTTCCTGCCGCGCCACGGCCGCGGGCACCGGTTCTCGCCCTCCGACATCAACTACCGCGCCAATATCGACGGGCTGAAGCGGATCGGCGTTACCGATGTCGTCTCGGTGTCGGCGACCGGCTCCTACAAGCACGAGCTGGCGCCCGGCACCTTCGTGCTGATCGATCAGTTCGTCGACCGCACGGTGAAGCGCGAGAGCTCGTTCTTCGGTGCGGGCTGCGTCGCGCATGTGCCGTTCGGCCATCCGACCAGTCCGGGCCTGATGGACCGCCTGCAGGCGGCGGCCGAGGCGGAGCAGATCCCGGTTGTGCGCGGCGGCACCTATGTCTGCATGGAGGGGCCGCAGTTTTCGACGCTGGCGGAGAGCCTCTGGTACAAGTCGGCCGGCTTCGACGTGGTCGGCATGACCAACATGCCGGAAGCGAAACTCGCCCGCGAGGCCGAGATTCCTTACGCCACCGTTGCCATGGTCACCGACTACGACTGCTGGCACCCGGACCACGATCATGTCGACGTGCAACAGGTCATCAAGGTCCTGCTGGCCAACGCCGACAAGGCCCGCCGCCTGATCGCACGTTTCGCCAAGGATTTCCCGGCCGAACATCCGGCCTGCCCGATCGGCGCCGACACGGCACTCGAATTCGCGCTGATGACCGCGCCCGACAAGCGTGATCCGGCGCTCTTGGCGAAGCTCGATGCTGTCGCCGGTCGCGTCATGGGCCGATGAGCAAATCGGATGACGTGGAATTTCGAGGCTTCGACGAAGATAATGCTTCGCATTTAATCTCACATATACGTTTTGAGGCTGACTCTGTCGCCCCGAGGGAACAATTCTCGGGGAGATGGTCGTGGCTGGTGTCGAAGGTCGTGCCCGGTTCGGGATCAGTTATCGTCTGCCGTTGATGATGATCGGGCTTTGCCTGCTGGTGGCTGCCGGTGTCGGTTACGTCGGCTACCAGAACGCCCGCGACGGCCTGATCGCAGCCGCCCAGCGCAATCTGGAATTCGTGGCCGAGACGCGCGACGATGCCGTCGCGACGCGGCTGGCAACGGTGCTCGGCGCGACCACGACGCTGGCCGACAGCGTCACGGCCAAGACCGCCGCCGAGAAGTTCACCGGTGCCTTCGAGTTCAGCGAGGCGGACGTCGCCAAGATCATCGAGTTCTACAAGACGCCCGCGACGCCTAAGGAGCGCATGGCGCTCGACGGCAACCGGCACCCGACCATCTATTCCTTCGCCCATAAGGATCTGCACGGCACGATGCGCGTGCAGGCCGAGCAGCTCGGGCTCGACGACATCTTCATCATCGAGCCGAAGGGCCGCGTGGTCTATTCGGTGACCAAGTCCGCCGAATTCGCCCGCAAGATCGGCGAAGGCGATTTTCCGCGCCCGGCGCTGAGGACGCTGGTCGAGCGCATCAAGGCGGATCCGGGGAAGCTGGCGGTGCTCGATCTCGATCCGACGGCCCCGCCGGCTGCACGCACGCTCTATTTCGGGCGAGGCATCGGCGCGGATGGCGAACTCGGCGTGCTCGTCGTCGCGCTCTCGGCCCGGGGCCTCGGCGAAGGCAGGGCCTCCGACGGTGTTTCGACGGCCATCGTCGGCGCGGACGGCAGCGCGCGGCTCGGCACGATCCCGCCCGAAAAGGCGGAAGGCGTGGCTGCGCTGGTCCGTGGTCTGCCATCGACGGAGCGCAGCGGCTTCTCGTCGCTCGCGGACCGGGGCGGTGCCGGCGCCTTCGCTGCCTGGCGCAAGGTGCATGCGCCGGGGCTCGACTGGACGGTGCTTGCGATCCAGGACGCGGATGTGGCACTCGCCAGTGTCGATGCCATGCGGACGCGTCTGACGCTCACGACGTTGGGATTGCTCGTCCTTGCGGTGGTCGTGGCGGTGATCGGCGTCCGGACCGTCACACGGCCGCTCGCCGCGCTGGTCGTGTCGCTGCGCGGCATGGCGGCCGGAGCGCGGGATATCGAGATCACGGTGGCGAACCGCTCCGACGAGATCGGCGAGATCGGCCGCGCGGTCGATGCGATCCGCGGCCGGCTCGATGCGGAGGCGCGCGAGCGCGAGACGGCGGCTGCCGAAGCGAGCCGCCGTGACGAGACCGAGCGCCATCGCCTGCTGCTCGGGCTTGCCGACGATTTCGAACGCGAGGTCGGCTCCGCCATCGCTGAGGTCGGCGAGCGAGCTCGCGCGCTCAAGGTGGCGGCGTCCGGCATGGCCGACCTGGCGAGGGGCGCCCTCGGCCGCTCCGACAGCGTCGCCGAGGCCGCAGCGACGGCGAGCAGCGAAGTCCAAGGTGTGGCCGGGGCGGCCGCGCAGCTCGATGGCGCGATCCGCCGGATCGCCGGCCTGATCGACCGCTCCCGTGCGGTGGCCGAGGAGGCGACGCAACAGGCCTCCGCGACCACGGGCATCGTCGGCTCGCTCGAGGTCTGCGCCAACCGCATCGGCGACGTCGTGACGCTGATCGATTCGATCGCGAGCCAAACCAATCTGCTCGCGCTCAATGCCACGATCGAGGCGGCGCGCGCCGGCGAGGCGGGCAAGGGCTTCGCCGTGGTCGCGTCGGAGGTCAAGCAGCTCGCCGGGCAGACTTCAAAAGCCACTGAAGAGATCGCCCGGCAGGTGAGCGAGATCACCGCGGCGACCGCCGCGGCGGTGTCGGCGATCGGCACGATCCAGACCAAGGTCGGGCATATCTCCGACGCGGTGGTCGATGTCTCCGGCGCGATCGAGGAACAGACCGTCGCGGTCGGCTCGATCGCCGCCGGCGCGAGCGGCGCGACGCGCGGCACCGCGCGGGTCACCGACGACGTCGATGCGCTGCGCGACGCGGCCGGCCGCACCGACATGGCCGCCGGCGAGGTCGCCGGCAGCGCCGACGCCCTCGATCACGAGGCCGATGTGGTGCAGAAGCGCGTCGGCTCGTTCCTGGCGCAGATCCGCGCGGCGTGAGGGGGGCGGGGGATGCGGAGAGGGCGGGCTGATCAATCGTCCGCCGCCCACTTTACGCTCGCCGCCCGCGCCGATAGGTTGCCGCACCGGCGCGTCTCGGTTGGCCGGTCCGGCGGTTGCGCGTCCTCTCGTTCCTCGTCAGGGCAGCCGCCGTCATGAACCTCCGCGATACGATCCGCACCATCCCCGATTATCCGAAGCCGGGGATCATGTTCCGCGACATCACCACGCTGCTCGGCGATCCGCGCGCCTTCCGCCGCACGGTCGACGAGCTCGTGCAGCCCTATGCCGGCACCAAGATCGAGAAGGTCGCCGGCATCGAGGCGCGCGGCTTCATCCTCGGCGGGGCGGTCGCGCACCAGCTCTCGGCCGGCTTCGTGCCGATCCGCAAGAAGGGCAAGCTGCCGCACACGACCGTGCGCATCGCCTACAGCCTCGAATACGGCGTCGACGAGATGGAAATCCACGAGGACGCGATCCTGAAGGGCGAGCGCGTGATCCTGGTCGACGACCTGATCGCGACCGGCGGCACCGCGACCGCCGCCGCCCAGCTCCTGCGCAATCTCGGCGCCGAGGTGGTCGCGGCCTGTTTCATCGTCGACCTGCCGGAGCTGGGCGGCGCCGCGAAGCTGCGCGATATGGGCGTGCCCGTACGGACCCTGGTCGAGTTCGAGGGGCATTGACGGGACGCGCGGCTGTAGCCATCTTGTGTCGATACAATGTATCGACGGAGGGCGTCATGCACGTGCGGGTCAAGAAGTGGGGCAACAGCGCCTCCGTACGCCTGCCGGCAGCCATTCTCGAAGCGGCCAATTTGTCGATCGACCAGACCGTTGACATTCGCGAAGAGAACGGTCGGGTGGTGATCGAGCCCGTTGCGGATCCTGCCGTGGATCTCGATGCGTTGGTCGATGCCATTACCGAGGAGAACCGTCACGACGAGGTCTCGACTGGCGCGTCGGTCGGTGCCGAGGCGTGGTGATGGCGTCGGACTTCGTCCCCGAGGCCGGCGACATCGTCTGGCTCGCTTTCGACCCGCAGGCGGGGCACGAGCAGGCCGGCCATCGGCCGGCGCTCGTCCTGTCGCCGGCCCGCTACAATGAGCGGTCGGGACTGATGCTCTGCTGTCCGCTGACGACCAGGATCAAGGGCTATCCGTTCGAGGTCGCGATCGCGGGCGATCCGCCGACGGTCGTGCTGAGCGATCAGGTGAAGAGCCTCGACTGGCGCAGTCGCGGGGCCCGGCTGAAGGCGCGCGCCACGCATGACGAGCTCGCCGCCGTTCGCGCTCGGGTTAAGGCGCTGCTCGGCGGTTGAAGCCGTCTCGCGTCACCCCGCCACCGGCGCCCACAGCACATCGTCGATCCGGGGGGCGCCGAGCGCCAGCATGACCAGGCGATCGAAGCCGAGCGCGATGCCACTCGTCGCCGGCATGGTCGCGAGAGCTGCGAGGAAATCCTCGTCGAGCGGGTAGTCCTCGCCGTAGATCCGGCGCTTCTCGGCCATTTCGAGCCCGAACCGGCGACGCTGTTCGATCGGGTCGGTCAGTTCGCCGAAGGCATTGGCCAGTTCGACGCCGCAGGCGAACAGTTCGAAGCGCTCGGCGACGCGCGGATCGTGCGCGGTCGGGCGGGCGAGCGCGGCCTCGTGGCTCGGGTACTCGTAGAGGATCGCCGGCCGGTCGTCGCCGAGGTGCGGCTCGACCTTTTCGGCCAGCACGCGCGAATAGATGTCGGACCAGGTGTCGTCGGCGGCGAGCGCGACGCCGGCGGCGCGGGCGCCGGCCGCGAGCCGCTCGCGGTCGGGTTCGCCGGCCGGGTCGGTCGGATGCAGCGTCGCGAGTAGGTCGATGCCGGCGAAGCGGTCGAAGGCCTCGGCGACCGTGATCCGCTCCGGCTCGGCATAGGGATCGGCGCTGCGGTCGCGGAAGCGGAACGGGCCGCCGCCGGCCGTGGTCGCGGCGATCGCGAGGAGGTCGGCGCAGTCGCGCATGAGGTCTTCATAGGGGCTGCCGACCCGATACCATTCGAGCATGGTGAACTCGGGATGGTGCAGGGCGGTGCGCTCGCGGTTGCGCCAGACGCGGGCGAAATCGAAGATGCGCGTCTCGCCGGCTGCGATCAGCTTCTTCATGGTGAATTCCGGCGAGGTGTGCAGGTAGCGCTGCCGCGGCACGCCGTCGGGGCCGAGGAGCGTGGTCGCGAAGGCATGCAGATGTGCCTCGTTGCCGGGCGAAACCTGCACGGCGGGACACTCCACCTCGGTGAAGTCCTCGGCCTCGAACCAGTCGGTCAGCGTACGGCGCAGGCGATTGCGGGTGATCAGGGCCGCGCGGCGGTCGGCATGGCGGGCAGGGGACCACCAGCGCGCATCATTCGTCATCGACCCACTTCCCTTCCGCGCTCGAAAATGCCAGAGAGACGCCCAACGAAGCCGGCTCCGTTCCCGTCAATCAGGAACGGAGCGTTCCGCGTTTGCGCGGCCGGCTCCCCGATTCGCATCATTCTTTCGAGGTTCCACCCGTGAAGGTCAACGCTCAGTCGCTCCGCAAGGGCAATGTCGTCGAGATGGACGGCAAGCTCTACGTCGTTCTCTCCGCCGAAAGCTTCCACCCGGGCAAGGGCACGCCGACCACCCAAGTCGACATGCGCCGCATCTCCGACGGCGTGAAGGTGTCCGAGCGCTGGAAGACCACCGAGCAGGTCGAGCGCGCCTTCCTCGACGAGCGTCCCTACACCTACCTCTACCAGGACGAGGAAGGCTACACGTTCATGAACAAGGAGAACTACGAGCAGGTCGTGGTTCCCAAGGACGTGATCGGCGACATGGCCGTCTATCTCCAGGAAGAGATGGAAGTGCAGCTGTCGCTGTTCGACGGCGTGCCGGTCTCGATCGAGCTGCCGGCGCGCGTGATCCTCGAGATCGTCGACACCGAGCCGACCGTGAAGGGCCAGACCGCGTCGTCGTCCTACAAGCCGGCCATGCTGTCGAACGGCGTCCGCACCATGGTGCCGCCGCATGTCGCGACCGGCACGCGCATCGTCGTGATGACCGAGGACGGCTCCTACGTCGAGCGCGCCCGCGATTGATTTTCCGCCCGACGACGGTGTGAACGAGGCGCCCGGTCGCAAGGCCGGGCGTTTTTTGTTGGGCGGCTGCCCGTCGAGACGGAGTTGAAACGCCGCCGCGCTCACACCGAGCGGAGCCGGCTCGAACGCAATTCGCCGCTGCGCTCCAGGACGCCGTGGGCGGTCGCGGCGATGTGGGCCTCGATGCGCTTCAGGTCGCGGGTCAGGTCGAGTTCGAGCGCGCTGACCGGCAGCAGGAAGGTCTCGCCCGTGCGCATCAGCGCCATGTGGCGGTCGCGCACGGCCTGTTCGAGATCGCGGAAACCTTCCTTCTCGGCGACCAGCCGGCGCGCGGCATCGGCATCGGCGAACATGAACACCGCCATGGCGAGCCGCAGGTGCTCGGCGAGGCGGGCATGCATCGCGTCGATGGCCGTGACGGTCTCGGGCGGCAGGCGCATCTGGTTGCGCAGGCGCTTGCGCGCGAGCTCCATGACGTTCTTGTCGATGATGTCGCCGATATGCTCGAGGTTGATCGCCAGCGACAGGATCTCGTCGACACGCCGGCGCTCATCGTCGCCGAGATCGTCCTGCGGGATGGCGGCCATATGATGCTGGATCGCGGTGTTGAGCCGGTCGAGCACGTCGTCCATGCGGCTGACCGCACCGATCCGCTCGCGATCGTCGTCGCGGAACACGGCGCGGGAGCCGGCGATCATCGCCTCGACCGTATCGACCATACGCATGGTCTCGCGCGCCGCGTCGGAGATCGCGACCGTCGGGTCGGAATCGGGCGTGGCGCCGAGATAGACCGGCTGGCCCGGGCGACCTTCGGAGCGGTCGGGCAGCAGGCGTTCGAGCACGGTGGCGAGCGGCTTCAGCACCGCCAGGAAGGCGAGCGCGGTCGCCAGATTGAACTGGACGTGGAAGTCGGCGGGTATGCGCGCGAAGGGCTCGCCGCTCGCGACGAGCAGGCGGGCGACGGGCGCCGCGAAGGGTAGCGCGATCGCGGCGCCGAGCAGGCGGTTGGCGAGGTTGCCGAGCGGCAGACGCAGCCGCGCCGGCTCCGCGCCCCATTCGGCGACGACCGGGTTCAGCGCCGTGCCGATGTTGGCGCCGAGCACCATGACCAGCGAAGCTTCGGGCGTGACCACGCCGGCGGCGGCGAGCGACATGACGAAGATCACGATCGCCACGCTCGAATGCGCCGCCCAGCCCAGCAGGGCGGCGAGCGTCAGTGTGACGAAATGGTCGCGCGTGACCAGACCCATCAGCTCGCGCAGCGCATCGGACGCTTCGAGTGGCTGCAGGCTCTCGACCAGCATCCGGAGCGCCAGCAGCATCAGGCCGAGGCCGATCACCGCCCGGCCGCATTCGCGCAGCACGGCGCCGCGGCTCTTGGCCGACAGCAGGACGCCGATCAGCACCAGAACGGGCGAGACGGCGGCGATGTCGAAGGACACCACCTGCACGACCAGCGTCGTGCCGACATTGGCGCCGAGCATGACCGCGAGCGCCGGCACGAGGCCGATCAGCCCGGCCGAAGCGAAGGCGCTCGCCATCAGCGCGGTCGCGGTGCTGCTCTGCAAGAGCGCGGTGACGACCAGGCCGGCGAGCATCGCCTGCAGGCGGTTGCCGCGGCCCTGGCCGAGCCAGGTGCGCAGCGTGGCGCCGAAGGCCGATTGCACGCCCGCGGTGACGAGCTTCACCGACCAGAGCAGCAAGGCCACATCGCCGGCGAGCTGCAACAGGACGCGCGCTGATGACATGGCCAATCCTTCCCGGACTCCGTGCGAAGCGCGCCGACGGATGACCCGGTCCGATGGCTCCGTCAGGGAAACAGCGTAGACCCGATGACGCGGCGGGTCGATATTTTTCCGCAAGTGCGTTGGTGGATCATCTGAAAGTGTGCAGCCGGCTATTTTGTTTCGCTCGACGTGCCGGCTCTAGCCTCAGGCCTTGGGGCGCGTCGGCCACATCACCGTGCCGATGAATTCGAACACCAGCTCGCCGTGCTGGTTGAAGCCCTGATTGCGGCTGCGCAGCACGCCCCAGCCGGGGCGCGAGGCAGAGGGGCGGGCCTCGATCACCTCGTTCTTGTAGGTGATCGTGTCGTCGACATAGACCGGCTTCAGCCAGCGCATGTCGTCGAAGCCGGGCGAGGGGCCGACGGTGACGAGGTCGTCGCCACGGGCGAGCGCCGCGCGCGTCTCGCGCTCGAAATGGGCGACCATCAGCTTCATCCAGACCGCCGCGGTGTGCCAGCCGGAGGCGCAGAGCCGGCCGAACAGCGAATTCCGCGCGCCTTCCTCCGACAGGTGGAACGGCTGCGGATCGAAGCGGCGGGCGAAATCGACGATCTCCTCGGCGCTGAAGCGGTAGCTGCCGATCGTCTCGGTGTCGCCGATCGCGATGTCGTCGAGATACTTCATCACGCGGCTCCCCGGCGGCGGAAGATGATCGGGCACTGCATGGTCATGACCGTGTCGCCGTGCTGGTTGTCGACCGTGAAGCGGAACCGCACCAGGCCGATCTCGGGCCGGCTCTTCGAGGGACGGGCGTCGAGCACTTCGGTCCGCGCGGTCAGCCGGTCGCCGGGCCTGACCGGCTTCGTCCAGCGCAGCGTCTCGATGCCCGGCGAGCCGAGCGAGGTCGAGCTGGAGAGCAGGTGGTCGCACAGGAGCCGCATCATCGCCGAGGCGGTGTGCCAGCCCGAGGCCGACAGGGAGCCGAGCAGGGAGGCCTTGGCCGCCTCCTCGTCGACGTGCATCGGCTGCGGGTCGTAGAAGCGCGCGAACTCGAGGATCGCCTCGCGCGTCATCTCGGTCGCCCCGAGGGCGATCGTCTCGCCGGGGTGGAAGTCTTCGAAATGCCTGATCCCGTCGGTCATGATCCGTCCGTGTTGGTTCCGGGGGCCTCGAATCTGGATATCGGACCCGAGCGCCCGATCCGCGCGTCGGCGGGTGCGCGGCAAGGAGCGCGCGATCGAATTCCGTTCGATCCCCCATGCGCGATCGTCTCGGATCGCGTATGGAGGGGGGATTGTCGGCTCCGGCCTGGCTTGTCTGGCCGCCTCGGGCGCCTGCGCCGGGACGCGGCGGCCACGATCCGATTTTCAGTCTCGAAGAGGACGCGACCTCATGATCTCGAAGTTTCTCTCGCTGGACGAGTTCATCACGCCGGGGCTCATCAAGCCCTTCTATCTGGTCGGTCTCGCCTGTCTGTCGCTCTATGCGCTGCTCGGTCTCCTCGGCGGGCTCGGCTCGCTGTTCGTGTCGCCGAGTGTCGGCCTGACGATTCTCCTGTCGACGGTCGTGTCGGTGACGCTCGGCTTCATCGGCCTCCGGATCACCGCCGAACTCTATCTGGCGATCTTCCGTCTGCACGATCGCTTCGTCGGCGGCCATCCGAAGGACGGCATCCCGGAGTGATCGGCGAGACACGGCCGCGACAGTAGCGGAGCCTCTCATGATGACGAAAGGGGCCCGCGGTGCCGGGCCCCTATGCGTTTCTGCGGATCAGACGTTGGTCGAAAGCCTCGCCGCGCCGTCTCATGACGGGTGCCGGCGGGCCTTGGATCAGGCGTTGAAGCGGAACAGCATGATGTCGCCGTCCTGGACGACATATTCCTTGCCTTCGTCGCGGGCCTTGCCGTTCTCCTTGGCGCCGGCTTCGCCGTTGAAGGCGACGTAGTCGGCATAGGCGATCGTCTGGGCGCGGATGAAGCCGCGTTCGAAGTCGGAATGGATCACGCCGGCGGCGCCCGGGGCCTTGGTGCCCTTGACGATCGTCCAGGCGCGCGCCTCCTTCGGGCCGACCGTGAAATAGGTGATCAGACCGAGCAGCGCGTAGCCGGCGCGGATCAGGCGGTCGAGGCCGGGCTCCGCGAGGCCGAGCGTGTCGAGGAATTCCTTCTGCTCGTCGTCGGCGAGCTGGGCGACCTCGGCCTCGATGGCGGCCGAGATGACGACGCTGCCGGCGCCCTGGCGGGCGGCCATTTCCTCGACCCGCGCCGAATGGGCATTGCCGGTCGCGGCCGAGGCTTCCTCGACGTTGCAGACGTAGAGCACGGGCTTCGAGGTCATCAGCGTCAGACCGTCGAAGGCCGCGCGGTCCTCGGCCGAGACCTTGAGCACGCGCGCGGGCTGGCCGTTCTGCAGCAGCTCGAGCGCGCCTTCCATGAGCGGCAGCAACTGCTTGGAATCGCGGTCGCCGCCGGCGGCCTTCTTGCGCAGCGGCACGATGCGGCGTTCCAGGCTGTCGAGATCGGCGAGCATCAGCTCGGTCTCGACGGTCTCAGCGTCGGCGACCGGATCGACCCGGCCTTCGACATGGGTGATGTCGCCCGACTCGAAGCAGCGCAGCACGTGCACGATCGCGTCGACCTCGCGGATGTTGGCGAGGAACTGGTTGCCGAGGCCTTCGCCCTTGGAGGCGCCGCGCACCAGGCCGGCGATGTCGACGAAGGTGATGCGGGTCGGCACGATCGAGCCCGACTTGCCGATCCGGGCGATCGTGTCGAGGCGCGGATCCGGCACCGCGACCTCGCCGGTGTTCGGCTCGATGGTGCAGAACGGATAGTTGGCGGCCTGCGCGGCGGCGGTCTTGGTCAGCGCGTTGAAGAGGGTCGACTTGCCGACGTTCGGCAGGCCGACGATGCCGCATTTGAAGCCCATGGGAGGTCTTTCCGGATCGGTGTTCTGGAGAATTTCGTGGCCGTGTTTAGAGGGGA
This sequence comes from Ancalomicrobiaceae bacterium S20, assembly GCA_040269895.1. Taxonomy (NCBI): domain Bacteria; kingdom Pseudomonadati; phylum Pseudomonadota; class Alphaproteobacteria; order Hyphomicrobiales; family Ancalomicrobiaceae; genus Methyloraptor; species Methyloraptor flagellatus. The sequence continues at coordinate 437,932 of CP158568.1, forward strand.
GGGCAACGGCCGCGTCAAGGGCGGAAAGCGCCGTGGGCGTGTCCTGCCTGCCGCATCCGCCCTCCGCAGTCCTTCGGGGCTTGTCGCGTGGGGGCGTCTCGGGGCACAGTCGCCGCCATGAGGGGCCTGAATTCCATCCGTCGCGCGATCCGCGGCTGGCGCGACGTCGCCGGCATGCTGGCGCTCGTCGCGATCCTGGCGCAGGCCGCGCTCGCGGGGCCGCGACGCCGCGCGCCGCGCTCGATCCTTACGTCGCCGCGCTCGGCGTCTTCTGCTCCGGCGACCATGACGGCGCGGGTGTCGTCGGCTCCGGGGCGCCCACGCCGGCCGACCACGACGGTCATGGCGACGCATGCTGCCTCGCCGCCTGTCTCGGCGGCTTCCCGGCCGGTCCCGCGCTCGCGGCCGCTTCGGCGCCGGCGCTCGTCGCGCCGCGTCTCGTGGTCGTCGACCGCCTGATCCCCGATGCATGGCGGGCCCGGCCGACCGTCGGTCGTTCGGGCTTCGACGCCCGCGGCCCGCCACGCGTCTGACCCCCGACACGTCAGCACCCTCTCCCGTTTCTCCCGACCGCCGGCATCGTGCCCGTGTGCGGTCGCGTCGGAGTTCAATTCCCCATGTCCACCACCCTCGATGCCGCCGATGCGGCGGCGCCCGCACGCGCGGCTGATGTCAGTCCGCTCTATCGCGCGATCTGGCGCTGGCACTTCTATGCCGGCCTGATCGCCGTGCCTTTCATGATCCTGCTGGCCGTCACCGGCTCGATCTACCTGTTCCACAACGAGATCGACCGGACGGTCTTCGCTTATCGCCACATCGTGACGCCGTCGGCGACGCCGCTTGCGCCGAGCGCGATCGTCGAGAAGGCGCTCGCCGCCAACCCGGGCGCCAAGGCGCTCAGCTACCGCGATCCGCCCGCGGCCGACCGCTCGGCGATCGTCAAGATCACCTCGGCCGACGGGCCGACCTTCGTCTATGTCGATCCGGGCAGCGGCAAGGTGCTCGATCAGGTGGCGCGGCGGCTCGAGTTCCATCAGGTCACGCGCAAGATCCACAGCCTGGAGTTCTTCGGCATGGTGCCGAACCGGATCATCGAGGCGATCGGCGGCTTCGGCCTCGTGCTGGTGGTGACCGGCGTCTATCTCTGGTGGCCGCGCAACCAGACCGGCGGCGTCTATACGGTGCGCGGCACGCCGGCGCGGCGCGTCTGGTGGCGCGACCTCCACGCCGTCACGGGCGCGGCGGGCGCGATCGTGATCTTCTTCCTCGCCGCGACCGGCATGCCCTGGACCGGGTTCTGGGGCGAGCGCTTCAACGACGCGGCGCGCGAGGCCGGGCTCGGCTTCCCGGCGCTCGCCTGGGGTGACACGCCGAAGATCGCGCCGGTCTATCTGCCGGCGGGCACGGCGGCTCCGGCGGCTGCTCCTGCTGATGCCCATGCCGGACACGTCATGGCTCCCGCCGACGCCGGCGGAGACCATGCGGGCCATGGTGCGGCGGCCGCGCCGGCGCCGAAGACCGGCGATGTGCTGGAGAAGCCCGGCTGGGCGGTCGAGCGCGCCGACCAGCCGGCGTCGAAGCCGGTGCTGGCGCCGTCGATCGGGCTCGATCGGGCGGTGAAGATCGTCATCGACCGCGGCCTGATGCGCGGCTTCGAAATGGCGCTGCCGCAGAGCGAGACCGGCGTCTATACGGCGGCGATCTATCCGGCCGATCTCGCCAAGGAGCGGACGATCCACCTCGACCAGTACTCGGGCGCGCCCATCGCCGACATTTCGTTCGCGGATTACGGCCCGATCGGCAAGGCGGTCGAATGGGGCGTCAATGTCCACATGGGCCAGGAATGGGGGCTCTTCAACCAGCTCCTGATGGTCGCCGGCTGCCTCGCGCTGGTGGTCGCTGCCGTCTCCGGCACGGTGATGTGGTGGAAGCGGCGGCCGGCCGGCAAGGTCGGCGTGCCGCCGATGCCGCAGGACCGTCGGATCTATGTCGTGCTCTGGACGATCGCGGTGGTGTTCGGTGCGCTGTTCCCGATCACGGGTCTGGCGATCCTCATCATGATCGCGCTCGACCTTGCGGTGATCCGTACGGTGCCGGCATTGCGCTCGGCGTTCGGGCGTGGGTGAGAAGATCGTCCGACGCGGGCAGATTGCCCGCGTCGGATGTCGGCAGAAGCGAGAATCTGCTTTCATGCGTAGGAACATTGTGCGAACATCGCACGGCGTTCTTTCACCTGGAGACGCCCTCGCCCAAAGTGGGAGAGCGATTCTCGCATCTGTCGGAGCGTTGGAACGAAATGAAGGTCGTCGGTCTCTTCGCCGGTATCGGCGGACTTGAGAGTGGCCTAGCGGAGGCTGGACACGAGGCCGTCATGCTCTGCGAAGTGTGGGAGCCGGCGAGGGCCGTCCTTTCCCATCGCTACCCGAATGTCCCGCTCGAGCCGGACGTGGTCGATCTGCGTGCCGTACCTGTCGAGGCGGATCTCGTCGTGGCCGGGTTTCCGTGTCAAGATTTAAGCCAGGCTGGCCTGACCGCCGGCATCGCGGGAAGACGATCCGGCCTGGTCGGACATGTCTTCCGCCTGCTCGACGAACGGCGCGTGCCTTGGGTCGTACTCGAGAACGTCTCGTTCATGTTGCATCTCGACGGAGGCAGGGGTCTCCGTACGCTGATCGAAGCGTTCGAGGAACGCGGCTATCGCTGGGCCTATCGGATTGTAAACTCGCTCGCCTTCGTGCCGCAGCGGCGCGAGAGGGTTTTGTTCGTAGCGACGACGACCGATGTAGATCCGGCAGACGTTCTGCTCTGCGACGAGGTGACGGCTACTCAAGTCGAGACGACGCTCGCGACACATGCCCACGGTTTCTACTGGACGGAGGGGGTCCGTGGGCTCGGCTGGGCGCCCGATGCGGTGCCGACGTTGAAGAACGGCTCGACGGTGGGCATCGCCTCACCGCCTGCAATTCTCCTGCCCGATGGGCGTGTCGTGACCCCCGATATCCGCGATGCGGAGCGCCTCCAAGGCTTCTCGGCCGACTGGACCGCCGCCGCCGAAGCTGTCGGGCGGCCGTCGTTGCGCTGGTCGTTGGTCGGCAATGCCGTGACGGTGCCGGTCGCAACATGGCTTGGCAGTCGCCTCGCCACTCCCGGCCGTTATGATCCCGACCGCGACCGTGACCTCTCGGGCGATACGCGTTGGCCGAAGGCAGCGCGTGGCGATGGCCGCAGGCGTCTCCGGGTCGACATCGGTCCGTTCCCGGTCTGGATGCACAGGCCGGCGCTCGACGACTTCCTAAAATATGAGGGCAAGGCGCTGTCGGCACGGGCCACCCGCGGTTTCCTTGGCCGTACGCAACGCAGTACCCTGCGATTTGTGCCCGGATTCCTCGATCGGATCAGGGCACATCTAGACCGTATGGAAGCGATTGCTCCGGTACCGAGAGTGTCTTTGCCACGGATCGCGGCCGTCGCTGCGGAATGAAGGCGCCAAAGCCGGATGATCCCCGCCGCAGTGCACTGATGGCACGAGTTCGACAACGTGGGACGGCACCTGAGTTGGCTGTAGCGGCCATCCTGCGCAGTCTCGGTCTCGCATACCGCCTCAACGTTCGCTCGCTCCCGGGCTCCCCCGACTTTGCGAACAAGCACCGCAGGTGGGCCATCTTCGTGATGGGATGCTATTGGCACCATCATACCGCTTGCCGATCTGCAACCGTGCCCAAGACCAATGAGGCCTTCTGGCGCGGGAAATTCGCTGCCAATCGGCTGCGCGATGCGCGCGCTGTCCGGTCGTTGCGCGCTGCCGGTTATCGAGTGCTTCTGGTTTGGGAGTGCGAGGTCGACGCGCCCGATGACCTGCGTCGCCGACTTCAGAGATCCTTGAACCGGGTCGCATAGATATGGGCGAGTCGATCGATCATCGAAGCATAATGGTAGATGTCGCCTTCCTGCGGTGCGGGTGGCGTTTCCATCAACGACACGGGGGAGCCGTCGTTGACGCAATCCACGAGTACGATTGAGATCGCGTCGTAGCCGACATCTCCGGGTTTGGATCGCTTCGGCAACTGGCGGATCTTGTCGACGGCGAGGCCCGCGTCGCGCGGCTGGCGGTGCAGGCTCCACTCCGGATCGGTCGCCCGCGTCTTCTTGTTAAGGTCCGGGCTCAGGTAGCGTTCAGCGACATTGACCATCGTGAAACCTGCCGCGATCGCCTGATCCGTCGCTCCATGCACGGTCAGATGTGACGAGTTGAGCTCGTCATAGAGACGAGGTAGCGCGCGCTGGTGTGCCGTCATGCAGGCCTTGGCCTCGAGGGCCATCAACACGCTGCCGACCGGCGCCTCGCGCAGTGTCGGGAGAGTAGACAGAATGGCGCGTTCTTCGTCGCTCAGGTCGACCTCGTAGTCGGCAGCCATGATCTCGAGTGTTCGGCCGGCTGTGGGCGCCTGCCCTGCGGAGGGCGTACATAGCACGAGGTCGAGATTCTTCTTTCGATCGTGGACGAAATCGCGCATCTCGTGATTGATGCCGAACGCGACCCGTCCCTCATCCACGTGCCGCCGCAGCAAGGAACAACCGAGCATCAGATCGAAGACGATCCCCCAACAGGCCACCTTCGAATGGTGATCGCTGCGCGAATGGTATTGCCAGCGATTGCCGAAACGGTCCTCGCGCGTCGGTTTCGACAGCGTGCGTACCAGGATTTGTGTACCGCGCATAGAAGAGCTCGCCCGAGTCGCTGGAACTGCGACCGCGTGACGTTAGAGACGCAACGGACGTGTGTCGAGATCGGCAGGCGCCGGCGTAAGAATCACCCGCCGGGCCGCCGGCCCGGGCCCTTCTTCAGGGCGAGCAGCTTTTGCAGTGTCTCGGCCATGGCGTTCTTGGCCGTCGCCGTCGGGCCGGACGGCTTCGGGGCGACCGGAGCGGCCGGGGTCGGCTTCTCGATGCGCGCGGGCTTGTCGCCGCGGGCGAGCAGGGCGACGTCGTTCTGGTAGCCGGCATCGTCGCCGGCGACGAGCTTCGGCGCGGCGGCGGCGAGCGCATCGATCAGCGCATCGAGCCAGTCCTGATCGGCCTTGGCGAAATTGCCGAGGACCCAGCCGGTCACCAGTTCCTTGGCGCCGGGGTGGCCGATGCCGAGGCGCACGCGGCGGAACTCGGGCCCCATGTGGGCCTGGATCGAGCGCAGGCCATTGTGGCCGGCGTGGCCGCCGCCGGTCTTCATGCGCATCTTCGACGGCGGCAGGTCGAGCTCGTCGTGGAAGACGACGATGTCGGCGAGCGGGATCTTGTAGAACTGCGCTGCGGCGGCGACCGAACGGCCGCTCTCGTTCATGTAGGTCAGGGGCTTCAGCGCCACGACCTTCTCGCCGCCGATCGTGCCTTCGCAAAGCTCGCCGGAGAACTTGCTCCGCCAGGGCGAGAATGCGAACTTCCGCGCGATCGCGTCGATCGCCATGAAGCCGATGTTGTGGCGGTTGCGGGCGTATTCATCGCCCGGATTGCCGAGACCGACGAGGAGCAGCATCGCGGATCACTCGGATGGGGTCGGACGGGTAAGGTCGGACCGCGTGGGGAGGCGGGACGCCTCGACCCGGACGTGGGCGGTCGAGGCCGACGTCATGGCGCGGAGCCGAGGATCGCGGCACCGGAGCGGAGCACGGGCCGGGGCCTGGTCCTGCGCCCACGGCTTTCAGTAAGAAGCGCGGCGGCGCGAGGGGACGCGCCGCCGCACAATCCGATCACGCGGCGTCTTCGCTGAAGCCGGCCGGCGGAGCGATGGTGACGATCGTGAAGTCGCGATCGCCGATCACCGGCTTGGCGCCTTCCGGCAGCTTCACGGCCGAGATGTGCACCGAATCGTTGATGTCGAGCGTCGACACGTCGACGTCGATCGCTTCCGGGATCGCGTCGGCGCGGACCGACAGCTCGATGTCGTGGCGCACGTAGTTCAGCGCACCGCCACGCTTGATGCCCGGCGACTTGTCCTGGCCGTGCACGTGCACCGGCACGAAGACGGTCACGGTCGCGCCAGCGGCGACGCGCAGGAAGTCGACGTGGACCAGCGTGTCCTTGACCGGATCGAGCGAGTAGTCCTTCGGGATGACGAGGATCTTCTCGCCGTCGATGTTGATCGTCGCGACGGTGGTCTTGAAGCCGCCGGCGCGCAGACGCTTGTCGGCTTCCTTGAAGTCGATCGCGATCGGCAGCGGGGCCTTCTTGTCGCCGTAGATGACGGCGGGAATCTTCTTCTCACGACGAAGCGCGCGCGCGGACCCCTTTCCCACGCGTTCACGCGACGACGCCTGCAGTTCGTAAGACTGACGGCTCATGGTCACGTTCCTTCAAAAACACGAAGAGCCGACCGGGGGATTGCGCCCGCCGTGGCTCTCGGGTCTTCAGTCCCAATGTCGCGACGCGCGGCACCGGGGTCCCGCACCGCCTCCAGGGGGGTCGATCACGGGGACGGGGGTCCATACACGATGGGGGGGCGGAACGCAACGCGCGGGCGTAAATCGATGCCGGGGAAAATGCCGGCCGCCCGGGGCGCGGACGGTGCCGGGCGCGCGCCCGTTCAGGTCCCGGGAATGTCGGCGAGGCGCAGTGTCAGGCCGCGGATCCGGTCCGGGGTCAGCGCCGTCTCGGCCGGATAGGCGCGGCGCTCGGCGTAGCCGGTCGGGGTCGGGGTCTTGTGCACATGGGTGACCCGCTCGGCGGCGTCGATCACCCAATATTCGGTGACGCCGAGTTCGGCGTAGAGCCCGGCTTTGACCCCGAGATCATAGCCGAGGCTGGTGTCGGAAATCTCGATCACCAGGGAGACGTCGCCAGCCTTCAGCTCGGCATAGGGCGTCCCGGCGGAATAGAAGATGAAATCGGGCTCCAGATAAATGAATTCCGCAAGACGCCAGCCCGGCTCGGGAGCAAAGGAGATCTCTTTTGGCCGATTGTCGCCCAGATAAAGATTGAGATTGATCCTCAGGATCTCGTGTCGCGCGCCCTTGGCTGCCATGGGGATGAGCTCTCCACGCACGAGCTCGATGCGCTCGTCCGGCTCCAGCACGCCGACCTCGACCATGCGGTCGAGGTCGGCCACCCGGAACAGGCGGCGCGCGAGGCCATCGGACTTGAGGGCGATCGGCTGGTTCATGGGGCGAAGCCTACCACGGGCGCGGGCAACCCCCAAAGCCGCGGCTGCGGAACGACAACCGCGATCGAGGGCAGGCGCAGCGATAGGCCAGGACCGAGTTCAGCCGGCCGAGAGCTCGCGGGAGCGGTTGGCCGCCGCCGCGACGGCTGCATCCATCAGCGGCTGCAGCGCATCGTCTGCCATCAGCACGGCGAGCGCGGCCGCCGTGGTGCCGTTCGGCGAGGTGACGTTCTTGCGCAGCGTCGCGGGATCGAGCGGCGACTGGAACATCAACTCGCCGGCACCTTCAACCGTGGCGCGGGCGAGGCGGGCGGCGAGGTCGGCCGGCAGGCCGGCCTTGCGGCCGGCTTCGGCCAGCGCCTCGGCGAGCAGGAACACATAGGCCGGGCCGGAGCCCGAGACCGCGGTCACCGCATCGATCAGGTCTTCGGTCGCGACCCATTCGACCTTGCCGATCGCCGACAGGAGCGCGGTGACGAGTACGCGCTGCGGCGTCGTCACCGCCGCGTTGGCGGCGCAGGCGGTGATGCCGCGGCCGACCTGCGCCGGCGTGTTCGGCATGGCGCGCACGACCGCGCGGGCACCGAGACCGGCCTCGATCGAGGCGATGGTCTTGCCGGCGGCGACCGAGACCGCGATCGTCTCCGGACCGATCAGGCCGCGCAGCGTCGGCAGCACGGCGTCCATCACCTGCGGCTTGACGGCGATGAGGATTACGGCGGCGGTGACGTCGGCCGGCGGCGTCGTCTCGAGGCGCAGGCCCTTTTCGGCCGCCAGCGCGGCCATTTCCGGCGCCGGGTTCGGATCGAGGATCACGACACCGTTCGCGGGCAGGCCGCGCTCGATCCAGCCGGCGAGCATGGCGCCGCCCATCTTGCCGGCGCCGACCAAAACCAGCGGCACCGCCGCGCGCAGATCTCCGCTCATGCTTCTCCCGCCGTCTCGAACAGCGCGCCATCCAGCGCCTCGCGGGCGCTCTTACCCGCCCAGACCACGAACTGGAAGGCCTGATAATACCGTTCGCAGGCCTCGATCGCGCTGGTCAGCATGGTCTCGACCTGCCGCGTGGTCGGCTCGACGCCGCCGGCGAGCAGCAGCGCGTGGCGATACATCACCACGCCCTCGGAGCGCCACAGATCGAAATGGCCGAGCCACATCTGCTCGTTGACCGCCGCGAGCAGCCGCGTGACCTCGGTCTTGCGCGCCTCGGTGACCTTGAGGTCGAAGGCGCAGGCGAGGTGCAGCGCCTCGACTTCCTCCATCCACGAGAACGAGACGTGATAGTCGCACCAGCGGCCATTGACCGAGATGGTGATCTCGTCGTCGCCGGAGCGTTCGAAGCTCCAGTCCTCGAGCGCAGCGATGTGCTCGATCACGTCCACCGGGTTCGATTGCCGCTCGAAGTCGAATTCGATCAGGCTCATGAGCCTTGTCCTCGCAAGCGAGAGGGACGGTCAGAGGCGGGAACGCGACGCTACCGAACGCGACAGAAGAAAGCCCCGGCACCGTCGGACGCGCGAAACCCGGTCGCGCGACACCTCCGGCGGGGAAAACTCGCCCACGTGTTCCACGGTCGCCGGCCGGATCGCCGGGAGACCGCGAATCTCTGTTGTTATTCAGTATAGGGACCGATGACTCCCGTGCGACAGCGCCCGAAGGACACGGTGAGCCGAAAAATGTGGACCACTGAGGTGCCGGCTGTGGACGAGGTGTGAATAACGACGTCTCGAAAACTGTCCCCGCCGGGGTGTGCCGCGCGAGAGACGGAACGGCTTCGCGTACCGGACCGGCACCGCCCAAGCAAAACACCCGGCCGAGAGGCCGGGTGTTTTGCTTGGGCATGGAGAGCGCCGAAGCGGGGCGCTTCCGTCCGGTGCGGCAGCCGGTCAGGGCGCGTCGGTGCTGCGCGCTTCGTCGCCGGAAAGCCTGGTCTCGAGCGCGGCGATGCGCTCCTTCAGGGCCTCGTTCTCCTCGCGTGCCTTGATCGCCATTTCGCGGACGACGTCGAATTCCTCGCGCTTGACGAGGTCCATGTCGGCGAGAAACCGCTCGGCCTGGGCGCGGAAGGCGGTCTCGACTTCGCGCCGGACGCCCTGGGCGACGCCGGCGGCGTCGGTCATCAGCTTGGCGAACTCGTCGAAGATGCGGTTCGAGGTCTGCGTCATCGGGAACTCCTTCGAGCTGGCGCTGGTCCGCGAACCTCACGGACGCCGCAGAGGGGGCGAACGATTTCGGTGTGGCGGCGACGTCCATTGCGGCTGTTATGGGGACCGGCGCGGCGCTCCGCAAGACGGGGGAGGACCGCATCCCGGTACAAAACAACGCCGGCCCCTGTATCAGAGGCCGGCGGGGTCGTCGCTGGTGTGGGCGCGCGCAGCCGGCGTCAGGCGGCCGCGTTCAGATCCCTGACGAAGGTCTCGACGGTCTGGCGCAGGGAAGCCGCCTGGCCGGACAGGTCGCCCGACAGGCCCATCAGCTGGGTCGCGGCGGCACCGGTCATTTCGGCCGCCTGACCGACGCCGCCGATGTTGGCGGTGACCTGGGTCGCGCCGGTCGCCGCCTGCTGGCAGTTGCGGGCGATTTCGCCGGTCGCGGCACCCTGTTCCTCGACCGCGCTGGCGATCATCGAGGCGATGCCCTTGATGTCGGCGATCACGCGGACGATCTCGGTCATCGACCTCACGGTGCCGTCGGTCGCCTGCTGGATCTCGCCGACCTTGGTGCCGATCTCCTCGGTGGCGCGGCTCGTCTGCGAGGCGAGCTGCTTCACTTCGGCCGCGACCACGGCGAAGCCCTTGCCGGCCTCGCCGGCACGGGCCGCCTCGATCGTGGCATTGAGCGCGAGCAGGTTGGTCTGGTCGGCGATGCCCTTGATCAGGTTGATCACGTCGCCGATCGCCGCGGCCGACGAAGCGAGCGCCGCGATCCGGCCATTGGAGGCTTCGGCCTCGGCGAAGGCCTTGTCGGCGACGTTGGCGGAGTGTGACACCTGTCCGTTGATCTCGCGGACGGAGGCGGCCATCTCCTCGGCCGACGCGGCCACGGTCTGCACGTTGGACGCGGCCTGTTCGGCGGCGGCGGAAACCGACTGCGCCTGCCTCGAGGTCTCCTCGGCGGTGGCGGAGAGGTTTCGAGCGGCCGAGGCAACGTCACCGGACGACTTGGCGAAGGCGTTCGACAGGCCCTGCATCTGCTCCACGAAAGCCTGCGCGAGGCGCTCGCGCTTTTCGAGGACCGTGCGTTCGCGCTCGTCGCGCGCCGCCTGTTCGCGGCGGTGCTGTTCGGCCTGGCCGAGCTGTGCGCGCAGCACGTCGACCGCCTTGGCCATCGCGCCGACCTCGTCGCCGCGACCGGTCCCGTCGACGGGCTGATCGAGATCGCCGCGGCCGAGACCGTCGAGGCGGGCCATCAGGCCCCGGATCGGGGTGACGACGCCGGTGCGCGTGAGGTAGACGGCGGTGCCGGCGATGAGCAGGATCGCGAGCGTCACGCTGCCCACCGCCTTCAGGAACGTCGCATTGGCGATATCGGTGACCTTCCGGGCCTGATCGTCGCGGATCGCGTCGAGCTTCTTTCGAATGTCGGCGACCATCGCGTAGATGCGATCGATCGCCGGCCGGCATTCCTGCGTCATCAGCGCGGCCGCCTTCTGGACCGACGAAGCATCGGTGCCCTGGCCGGCCCGGATCGTTTCGGCACAGGGACCGTTGAGCGCGCTTTCATAGACCTGACCGATCTGCCGGATCTCGGCGGCGAGCGAGGGCGTCGCGCGGGTGGCTTCGTCCAGCCGCTCCTTCATCGTCGCCCTGGCTTCCTTGATGTCGGCCATCGCCTTGGCGTCCTGTTCGGGGGCGTCCGCCAGGACCAGCGCGTAGATGGCCATACCGGTTCGGACCGCCGTGACATTGGCTCTGGCGATCAAGGTCGCTGCGGCGGCCGGGCCGTCGATGACCTCCTGATTGAGATCGTCGATCACATTGAGCTGTCGCCCGGTCATGACCACACCCGCCAGGCTCGCCGCTCCGAGCATGAGCAAGAGCGACAGGATCTTCCAGATCAGGGACCAGTTCTGGTAGCGCATGGCGGGTCTCGTTAAGTTGGGGCTTTGTAGAATTTCAATTGCCGGAGTCCTGAAAGAATAGTGATATCTATTTGGTTAATCAGATATAAAAATCGCGTTTCATCGACGTAAAATATCAGTAAATGCGACCGTTTGATTGTATTGGATTGCCTCTTCGAAGCGAAAATTGCTTTTTTATATCTCTTTTCTTACAGATAACCCATCGCCGTGGTGTTATTGGGCGATGATCGTCCCGCTCGCTTGGGGCCAGCTTCCGCACGCATGATTGCCGGCTCATCGGTCCGCTGGATCCGTGCGGTGGCCGATCCGTGCCACCTCGGGTGATCCGCCTTGACGCCGTCGCAGGGCGAGAACACTGTCCGACCGCGCTTCAACGGTAGAAGGCCGGCCGGATCCGATGCCCCTCTATGCAATCCCGTTTCCCGACATCAATCCGGTGCTGATCTCCGTCGGCCCGCTGGCGATCCGCTGGTATGCGCTCGCCTATATCGCCGGCATCCTGATCGGCTGGTGGTATCTGCGCCGGGTCGTGGTGGCGGATCGGCTGTGGGGCAGCCTGCCGCGGCCGACGCCGCTCGAGCTCGACGACTTCGTCGTCTGGGCGACGCTCGGCATCATTCTCGGCGGCCGGCTCGGCTATGTGATCTTCTACAATCCGGCGCATTACCTCGCCGACCCCTACGACATCCCGCAGCTGTGGAACGGCGGCATGTCGTTCCATGGCGGGCTGGTCGGCTCGATCGTCGCCATGTGGTGGTTCACGCGCGGGCGCGCCTTCTCATTGATGACGCTGTTCGACCTGTTCTCGGCCGCCGCGCCGATCGGGCTCCTGTTCGGGCGGCTCGCCAACTTCATCAAGCCGGAACTGTGGGGCCGGCCGACGGACGTGGCCTGGGCCATGGTGTTTCCCGGCGCCGGGCCGCTGCCGCGTCATCCGAGCCAGCTCTACGAGGCGGGGCTCGAGGGGATCGTGCTGTTCGCCGTCCTCGCGGTCATGATCTGGAACCGCGACGCGCTGAAGCGCCCCGGGACCATCGCCGGCACGTTCGGGATCGGCTACGGGCTCGCGCGCATCTTCGTCGAGTTCTTCCGCGAGCCGGACGCGCAGCTCGGCTACCTGCTCGGCTTCGTGACGATGGGGCAGATCCTGTCGCTGCCGCTGGTGATCGCCGGCGCGGGTCTCCTGATCTGGTCGGCGCGCCGCCGGACCGCCATTGCCTGAGGGGGATCCGGTGGGGCCGACGCCGCTCGAACATCGCGTCAAGGCCCTGATCCGGCTCGACGGGCCGATGCCGCTCGCCGACTACATGGCGCTGTGCCTCGGCGATCCCGAGCACGGCTATTACATGGCGCGCGAGCCGTTCGGCCGCGACGGCGACTTCATCACCGCGCCGGACGTCAGCCAGATGTTCGGCGAGATGATTGGCGCCTGGGTCGCCGAGGTCTGGACCCGGATGGGGCGGCCGGCGCCGTTCCAACTGGTCGAGCTCGGGCCCGGGCGCGGCACGCTGATGAGCGATCTCCTGCGCACCGCGCGGCTGGCGCCGGGCCTCACCGAGGCCGCGCGGCTGACGCTGGTCGAGACGAGCCCGCGGCTGCGGGCGCGGCAGGCGCAGGCGCTCGCCGGCGGGCCGGTCGTGCCGACCTGGGTCGGCGGCATCGCCGAGATCCCGGCCGGGCCGATGATCGCGGTCTCGAACGAGTTCTTCGATGCGCTGCCGATCCGGCAATACCAGAAGCACGACGGCGTGTTCCGCGAGCGGGTGATCGGCCTCGATGCCGAAGGCCGGCTCGCCTTCGGGCACGGGCCGGCGAGCCTCGCGGAGACCGACCTGCCGGTGCAGGCGCGCAAGGCGCCGGATGGCGCGATCCTCGAACTGGCGCCGATCGCCTTCTCGGTCATGCTGGGGCTCGCCGCGCGGATCGCCCGCGACGGCGGCGCGGTGCTGGCGATCGACTACGGCTATGTCGGCCCGGCGCTCGGCGACACGTTCCAGGCCGTGCGCTCGCACGAGCCGATCGCGCCGCTCGCCCGCCCCGGCGAGGTCGATCTCACGGCGCATGTCGATTTCGCCGCGCTCAGCCGCGGCGGCGGCCGGTGGCGCCCGCGTGTTCGGGCCGGTCGAGCAGGGCGACTTCCTGTTGTCGCTCGGGCTTGCCGAACGCGCCGGCGCGCTCGGCCGCGGCAAGGACCCGGCCGTGCAGCAGGGCATCGTCGAGGATGTCACGCGGCTGGTCGCGCCGGCGGAAATGGGCACGCTGTTCAAGGTGATCGCCGCGACCGGTCGGGACGTCGTGCCGCCGGGCTTCGGCATCGACGAGAGCTTGCGCGATCACGCCTGAGTGGCATGGCCGATGCCCTGCAGCGGGCAGCGCGATGTGGCATCAGCAGGGCCGACGGCGTGTCGTGGCCGCTGAGCACCCCGGCGTTGCCGGGGTTTGACAGGCCGGGCGGCGGTCGACACGATCGCGCCCGCTCAGACGACCGTTCACCGACCATCCGGAGGCCGCCTTGATCCGTTCCGAGACCCTCGACCGCTTCGGCGGCATCCGTCACGGCTTCTTCACCCGCGAGGGCGGCGTCTCGACCGGGCTCTACGACAGCCTCAACATCGGCTTCGGCTCCAACGACGATCGCGCGGCGGTGACGGAGAATCGCGGCCGGGTCGCGGAGGCGCTCGGTGTCGCGCGCGGCCGGCTCGCCATGCCGTTCCAGATTCATTCGGCCGATGTGGCGATCGTCGACGAGCCCTGGGCGGCCGGCGAGGGGCCGCGCGCCGATGCGGTGGTCACGAATCGGCCGGGTGTCGCGGTCGCGGTGTCGACCGCCGATTGCGGACCGATCCTGTTCGCCGATCCGGCCGCACGCGTGATCGGTGCGGCGCATTCGGGCTGGAAGGGCGCGTTCGGCGGCGTCATCGAGGCGACGCTTACGACCATGGAGACGCTCGGCGCCGAACGCAGTCGCATCGTCGCCGTGCTCGGGCCGACGATCTCGAAGGCGGCCTACGAGGTCGGGCCGGAGTTCGTCGCAAGGTTCGAGGCCGCCGATCCGGCCAATGCGCGGTTCTTCTCGGCCTCGACGCGCGACGGTCACGCCATGTTCGACTTGCCGGGCTATGTCGTGTCGCGGCTTCAGGCGGCCGGGGTCGGCTCGGCCGAATGGCTCGGCCTCTGCACCTATGGCGAGGAGGCGCAGTTCTTCTCGTATCGGCGCATGACCCACCGAGGCGAGCCCGACTACGGCCGGCTCGCCTCGGGCATCGCGCTCGCCGACTGACCGGCCCGCTCGCGCAACGACACGGCCCGCGAAGGCGTTTGCGGACCGGTGCGGGATCGCTCGAACATCTAGGGTCACGTCCGTGGCCGGTCACGACAGGATTTCGCCGGGCGAAATCACCGGGGAGGGTGCGATGGCGCTGCATTTTTCGGCCGAGGAGTTCGCCGCCCGCGAGGCGCGCGTGCTCGCCGCGATGAAGACGCAGAAGCTCGATGCGATGCTGCTGTTCGCGCAGGAGTCGATGTACTGGCTGACCGGCTACGACAGCTTCGGCTACTGCTTCTTCCAGTGTCTGGTGCTCACGGCCGACGGCACCAAGGTGCTGATGACCCGCGCGCCCGACCTGCGTCAGGCGCGGCACACGTCGAACCTGCAGGACATCCGGGTCTGGGTCGACAAGGGCGAGGCGAGCCCGGTGCTGCAGCTGAAGGAGATCCTGTTCGAGCTCGATCTGCTCGGCACGCGGCTCGGCGTCGAATACGACACGCACGGGCTCACCGCTCGCAACGGCCGGCTGATCGACGAGCATCTGGCGAGCTTCGCCGATCTCGTCGACGCCTCGGAGGTGATCCCGCCGCTCCGGGCGGTCAAGTCGCCGGAGGAAATCGTCCATATCCGAGAGGCGGCGCGGCTCGCCGACCGCGCGCTCGAGGCCGGGATCGCCGAGATCCGGCCGGGCGCCGACGAAGGCCGCATCCTCGCTGCCATGCAGGGCGCGGTGTTCGAGGGCGGCGGCGACTATCCGGCCAACCCCTTCATCATCGGTTCCGGCGCCGACGCGCTGCTCTGCCGCACCAAGACCGGCCGGCGGGTGCTCGACACGCAGGACCAGATCACGCTCGAATTCGCCGGTGCCTACCGGCACTACCACGTCGCCGGCATGCGCACGGTCGTGGTCGGCGAGACCCGGCCGCGGCATCTGGAGCTGCACGACGCGGCGAGCGAGGCGCTCGCGGCCGTCGAGGCCGAGATGGTGCCGGGCAAGAGTTTCGGCGACGTTTTCGACGCTCATGCGCGCGTGCTCGACGGCCGGGGCCTGCTCGCCCACCGGCTCAATGCCTGCGGCTACTCGCTCGGCGCCCGCTATGCGCCGTCGTGGATGGACTGGCCGATGTTCTATCGCGGCAATCCCGCGCCGATCGTGCCGAACATGGTGCTGTTCGCGCACATGATCCTGATGGATTCCGAGACGCAGACCGCCATGTGCCTCGGCCGCACCTATCTGACCACCGAGGGCCTGCCGGAGGCCCTGAGCCTGGCGCCGATCGATCTCGTCGCGCGTGGCTGAGGGCCGCGCGGCGCTTCGGCGACGGCTTGCGATCGGCGGCGTGCGATCGTCCGGGCGCCGTGTTGCGCGCGGGCCGCATCCTGTGGCGGGACGGCATCGCGCGGTGGACCGGCGGCGGCTTTCCCGCTAGGACTCATGGCCGTCGTGTCGCATGAGGACGCCGTTCGGCGGGCCGGCGCATGCCACCAGTTCGGGAATACGAGATGGGCCTTCGTTCCGGGCGCCTCGCCGCCGTCGTCAGCACCGCGCGCATCGCCGCGATCGCCTGTCTCGCGCTGTTGCCGGCGGCCTGCGGCCGCAGCGACACGATGGTGGGTGTCGAGCAGGCCATGTCGGCGACCGGCGGGCCGGCCCGCCTGCCGCCGCTCAAGGTCGCGCCGCCGGTCGGCAAGCCGACCGTCCTGTTCCTGCCGTTCTCCGGTCTGCCGGTGAACACCGCCGACGACATCTATCGGCGCATCCGCGCGCGCGCCGACAAGGAAGGCCTCGCGCTGGTGCTCAGGCTCGAGGAGCCGGCGACCTACCGCGTGCGCGGCTATTTCGTCGCACTCGGCGGCGATGCGAGCTCGGTCGTGACCTTCACCTACGAGATCTTCGACGCCTCCGGCCGGCGCGTGCACACGTTCACCGGCCAGGAACTGTCGCCGCAGGCCGACGGCGATCCTTGGTCGGGCGTCGAAGGCCCGACCAACGAGCACCTCGCCGAACGCGCCGTGCAGGCGATCAAGGCCTGGGTGACGCGCGCCGAGCCCTGACCCCGGGGACGCGAGGACATGCCGCGACGGACCGGCGTCGTTCGCCATGTTCGCCGCTCGTGGGTGCCGGTCCGGATTCCGCGGTTTACGCGCCGGGTTCACGTTGCTAAAAGCGCGGCACTCCCTGAGGCCGGCGCTGTCCCGACGTGCTCTTCGTCCGGTCCTCCCGTGTTCCCAGATGCGATGAGGCTGCGCCCATGAAACTCGTCAGCGGCAACTCGAACCGCGTGCTCGCCGACGCGATCGCCGGATACCTCGACCAGCCGCTCGCGAATTGCCTCGTGCGCCGGTTCGCCGACCAGGAGATCTTCGTCGAGCTGCAGGAGAACGTCCGTGGTGCGGACGTGTTCGTCATCCAGTCGACGAGCTACCCGGCCAACGACCATCTGATGGAACTCCTGATCATGATCGACGCTCTGCGCCGGTCCTCGGCCAAGCGCATCACCGCGGTGCTGCCCTATTTCGGCTATGCCCGCCAGGACCGCCGCGCCGCCGGCCGCACGCCGATCTCGGCCAAGCTCGTCGCCAATCTGATCACCCATGCCGGCGCCGATCGCGTGCTGACGCTCGACCTGCATGCCGGCCAGATCCAGGGCTTCTTTGACATCCCGACCGACAACCTGTTCGGCGCCCCGGTCATGATGCGCGACATTAAGGAGCGCTACCGGCTCGAGAACACCATGGTCGTGTCGCCGGACGTCGGCGGCGTGGTGCGCGCCCGCGCGCTCGCCAAGCGCATCGACGCGCCGCTCGCCATCGTCGACAAGCGTCGCGAACGGCCGGGCGAATCGGAAGTCATGAACATCATCGGCAACGTCGACGGCCGCGACTGCATCCTGGTCGACGACATCATCGATTCGGGCGGCACGCTGTGCAACGCCGCCGAGGCGCTGCTCGCCAAGGGCGCGGCTTCGGTCACGGCCTATTGCACCCACGGCGTGCTGTCGGGCGGCGCGGTCACGCGCATCTCGTCGTCGCGGCTGAAGGAACTGGTCATCACCGACTCGATCCAGCCGACCGAAGCGGTCAAGGCGGCGCCGAACATCCGCACGATCTCGATCGCGCCGCTGATGGGCGAGGCGATCGCCCGCACCGCGCTCGAACAGTCGGTGTCTAGCCTGTTCGACTGATCGGGCCGGCTCCGCAGCCGGCCGATCGCCATTCGGGTGGGTCCGAAACGGCCCGTCCGATATGGCGGGAGCGGCCGGTCGGTCCTATCTTCGGATGGGAACCCGAACGGAGCACCGCCCATGGCCACCGAGAAGCAGAAGACGCGCATCGTCGAGGCGCTGCTGGCGCTCGCCGCCGAGAAGGACTTTTCCGCCATCGGGCTCGCCGAGATCGCCGAGCGGGCGGAACTCGACCTCGCCGAGCTGCGCAAGGCCTATGACGGCCGGATCGCGATCCTGGCCGAATTCGTCCGCCGCATCGATGCCACCGTGCTCGCGGGCGACGATCCGGCGATGAAGACCGAGCCGGTGCGCGATCGGCTGTTCGACGCGATCATGCGCCGCTTCGACGCGCTGACGCCGTACCGCGCCGGCGTGAAGGGCCTGATCCGCGCCGCGCGCCGCGATCCGGTGCTCGCGGCCGAGATGAACAAACTCGCGCTCGTGTCGCAATCCTGGACGCTGGCCGCCGCGGGGCTGGAGACCGGCGGGCTCAAGGGCCTCGCCCGCGCGCAGGCGCTGGCGCTCGCCTATGTCCGCGTGCTCGAGGTCTTCCTCGAGGAGGAGGACCCGCAACTGCCGAAGACCATGGCCGCGCTCGACAAGGCCTTGAAGCGGCTCGAGGGGCTGGCCGAGCGGGCGCGCAAGGTCGAGGGGCTGCTGGCGCCGTTGAAGCGGGTCGCGTGCGGCCTGGCGTCCTGGCGTGGCCGGTCGCGTCGTGACGCCGAGCCGCCCCGTCCCCCGCGCCGGGCGGCGAGGCGACCGCGACCGGGGCGGTCTAGGGAACTTCCGCGCTCCCCGGGCATTTGGCGCTACGCGCGACCGCGCGTCGTCGCGCTTGGGGGGAGACATGATCAAGGTTCGCGTTGCGGCATTCTCGATTTCGCTCGACGGCTACGGGGCCGGACCTGATCAGAGCCTCGAAAATCCGCTCGGCGTGCGCGGCATGGAACTGCATGGCTGGGCTTTTCCGACGCGGACCTTCCAGACGATGTTCGGGAAGGACGACGGCGAGACCGGCGTCGACGAGAGCTTTGCGGCACGCAGCTTCGAGAATGTCGGCGCGTGGATTCTCGGGCGCAACATGTTCGGTCCGGTGCGCGGGCCTTGGCCCGATGAGAGCTGGCGCGGCTGGTGGGGCGACGAGCCGCCTTATCACGTGCCGGTCTTCGTGCTGACGCACCATGCCCGGCCGCCGCTCGACATGCAGGGCGGCACGACGTTCCATTTCGTCACGGACGGGCTCGAGGCCGCACTCGATCGCGCCAAGGCCGCGGCCGGAGGGCGGGACGTGCGGATCGGTGGTGGCGTCGCCACGATCCGTGGCTATCTCCAGTCGAAACTGATCGACGAGATGCATCTGGCGCTCAGCCCGGTGCTGCTCGGGACCGGCGAGGCGCTGTTCGCGGGGCTCGACCTGCCGCGGCTCGGCTATGCCTGTCGCGAGCGCGTCGAGGGCGAACGCGCGACGCATCTGCTGATCGCTCGGGACGGCTGATGACCGGCGGTCCCGCCTCCGTTCAGCCCGGAATCCGAACCACCGCCCGCAACCCGCCTCTCGGGCTCTTGTCGAGCGTGATGTCGCCGCCATGGCCGCGCGCAATGTCGCGGGCGATGGCGAGGCCGAGGCCGGTGCCGCCCTCGTCCTGATTGCGGGCGCCGTCGAGCCGGTAGAACGGCCGGAACACGTTCTCGCGCTCGCTCTCCGGCACGCCGGGACCGTCGTCGTCGACCTGGATGGTCAGCCAGCCGTGCGTGTGCCGACCGGCGATCTCGACATGGTCGGCATAACGGCAGGCGTTGCCGACCAGATTGCCGATCAGGCGCTTGAACGCGTTCGGGCGCACGGTGACGACCGGGGCGCCCTCGAAACTCTGCGCCACCTCGAAGCCGGCGCGCTCGGCCTCGATCTGGATCGCGCGCAAGGTCTCGGCGATGTCGGTCGCGACGCTGTCCTCGTCGCCGTCGCCGCGGGCGAAGGCGAGATAGGCCTCGAGCATAGCCTGCATCTCGCCGACGTCGGCCTCGAGCGCCTCGATCTCGGCGGAGGGCGGGAACAGTGCCAGTTGCAGCCGGAACCGGGTCAGGATCGTGCGCAGGTCGTGGCTGACGCCGGCGAGCATGGTCGTGCGCTGGTCGATCTGACGTTCGATGCGCCGGCGCATCTCGATGAAGGCTTCGGAGGCCTTGCGCACCTCGCGGGCGCCGCGCGGCGCGAAGGCCGCGACCGGGCGGCCCTTGCCGAAACTCTCCGCGGCGCGCGCCAGCATCTGGATCGGGCGGATCTGGTTGCGCAGGAACAGGATCGCGATGCCGATCAGCACGAAGGCGGTCGAGACCATCCAGACGATGAAGATATGCGAGTTCGACGCATAGGCCTGGCCGCGCTTGGCGAAGACGCGCAGGATCTTGTCGGGGAGCAGGACGCGGATCTCGATCAGGTCCGACTTGCCGACCGTGTCGATCCAGAACGGCCGGCCGATGTAGCGGACGATCTCTTCCGACAGCGCCGAATCGAGCAGCGAGAAGAACGGCTTGGGGATCGGCGGCGGCAGGCCTTCCTGCGGCAGGATCGAGATCGAGACGTTGAAGTCGCGCCGGGCGATCTCGGTGATCTTGTCGTAGTTCGGGTCCTGCGGGTAGGTGTCGATGATGGCGATGATCGCCGCCATGTCGCGCGCCAGCGCCTCCGACAGGCGGCGCGTGACGAGCTGCCAGTGCCGCTCCATGAACACGTAGGCGACCACCGACTGCAGGATGAGCATCGGCAGGATCACGATCAGCAGCGAGCGGCCGTAGAGGCCCTTCGGCATGCGATCGGCGAGCCAGCGCGCGAACAGCCGATAGGCCGAGACCGGCCGCGTCAGCGTCTTTACCGCGCGCACGGCCGGGGCGGCCGCGGAGCGGTCGCCGTGCGGTGGCGGCTCGGTCTTCGGTGCGGGGTGCTCGGCAACGCTCATGACAGGCTCAGTCGATCTTCAGCCTGTAGCCGATGCCGCGCACCGTCACCAGATAGATCGGGTTGGCCGGGTCGATCTCGATCTTGCGGCGCAGCCGGTTGATCTGGACGTCGGCGGTGCGGTCGCCGAGCGTGCTCTCGCCGGCGACGATTTCGTGGCGCGGGATCGTCTCGTCCGGCCGCTCGGCGAACATCTTCAGGAGCTGCCGCTCGCGATCGGTCAGCCGGATCATCTCCTCGCCGCGCCACAGTTCCTCGCGCTCGACCTGGAACACGAAGGGACCGAAGCGGATCTCCTGGCCCTTCGGCTTAAGCGCCGGGCCGCCGCGCTTCAGGATATTGTTGATGCGCAGCAGCAGTTCGCGCGGGTCGAACGGCTTCGACAGATAGTCGTCGGCGCCGATCTCGAGGCCGCGGATGCGGTTCTCGGTCTCGGTCAGCGCGGTCAGCATCAGGATCGGCACCTGCGAGCCGGCGCGGATCGACCGGGTCAGGTCCATGCCGCTCTCGCCCGGCATCATCACGTCGACGACCAGGAGATCGAAGTCGAACGAGCTGAGCTTCTTGCGCGCCTCGGCGGCGCTCTCGGCGACCGTCACGCGGAAGCCGCGGTCGGCGAGGAAGCGCGAGATCAGCGTGCGGATGCGGCTGTCGTCGTCGACGACGAGCAGATGCGGCGCCTCGTCGGCCGGCGGGGCGGGCGTGGGCACGATCGACGACGGTGCGGCGGGCGATCGGTCGGTCATCTACGCCCTCACGGTTTGGAGGCGGAGGAGGCGATGCGGCCCCGCTCGTGTTCGTTGATCATCAGGCGCAGGAACTCGCGCGCCGCCGCGGCTGCGTCCGGGCCGAGCGCGTCGAGCGCGGCGCGGATGCGCGTCGACTGCGGGGCGGCGAGTTCGCTCGCAAGCGCGCGGCCCTTGTCGGTGGCGTAGAGCAGCCGCTGACGGCGATCGGTCGGGCCGGGCTGCTGCACGACATAGCCGGCATCGAGCAGCTCGCGCAGCACGCGGCCGAGGCTCTGCTTGGTGATGCGCAGGATGTCGAGCAGCTCGGCGACGGTCATGCCGGGATTGCGGTTGACGAAATGCAGCACCCGATGATGCGCGCGGCCGAAGCCGAAACTGTCGAGGATCGCGTCCGGATCGCCGACGAAGTCGCGGTAGGCGAAGAACAGGAGCTCGATCATCTCCATCGGCGTCGTCTCGCCCGGCGCCGGCTCGGCGCGGCGGGGTGAGCGGGGAAAGGGCACGCGCGCCGGGGCGAGTACCGCGACGTCGTCCGGCTCCGGGCCGTCACCGGGCGCATGGCCCCTCTGTTTGGAATTTATGTCAGCCATGTTGACTTAAAACATTCCATTCGTTACCCGTGAAGCCGCCCGGACGAAAGGATCTGTCCCACGTCGCCGGCCTCGGGAACGGAACGATTCCGTGCCCTGTCAGGGGCGGGCGCGTCGATCCTGCCGGGCGAGACGGCTGGCGCGGCCCGAACTCCGGGTGCAAGATATCGGCTGCGGCGCGCCAACGCAAAGAACGTGTCGCTGCGATGATGATCCCGCCCGGCGGCGGCGTCCGGACCTCTGGTCCGGGCCGGCGCCGAGGAGCGGGGCTCTCGCGGCGGATCGTCCGGGCCCGAACCACGGGGGCGCGGCCCGGGAGGAAAACGATCGGCCGATCCGGCGGACGGAGGTCCGCGGAGCCGGCCGACAAATCGGAGAAGCATCATGGCTCTGCCATTCGATCAGCGCGAGGGCGTCATCTGGTTCGACGGCGAGTTCGTCGACTGGAAGGACGCCAAGGTCCATGTGCTGACGCACGGCCTGCATTACGGAAGCTGCGTGTTCGAGGGGCAGCGCGCCTATGGCGGCGTCGTGTTCAAGCAGCGCGAGCACCACGAGCGTCTCAGGACCTCGGCCGAGATCCTCGGCTTCGAGCTGCCCTATAGCGCGGCCGAACTCGATGCGGCCTGCGAGGAACTGCTCCGGCGCATGAACTTCGTCGATGCCTATGTCCGGCCGGTCGCCTGGCGCGGTTCGGAGATGATGGGCGTCTCGGCGCAGAACAACACCATCCATGTCGCGATCGCCGCCTGGGAGTGGCCGAGCTACTTCTCGCCGGAAGAGCGCGCCAAGGGCATCCGGCTCGACATCGCCGAATATCGCCGGCCGGATCCTCGCACCGCGCCGTCGAAATCGAAGGCCGCCGGCCTCTACATGATCTGCACGATCTCCAAGCACGCGGCCGAGCGGAAGGGCTATGCCGACGCGCTGATGTGGGACTACGAGGGCTATGTCGCCGAAGCGACCGGTGCCAACGTGTTCTTCGTCGAGGGCGGCAAGATCCACACGCCGCTCGCCGACCGGTTCCTGGACGGCATCACCCGCCGCACGGTGATCGATCTCGCCAAGCGTCGCGGCCTCGAGGTGATCGAGCGCCGCATCAAGCCGGAAGAGCTCGCCGGCTTCTCCGAGTGCTTCCTCACCGGCACGGCGGCGGAAGTGACGCCGGTCTCCGAGATCGGCCCCTATACGTTCAAGCCGGCGGAGATCACGCTCGGCCTGATGACCGACTATTTCGCCGAAGTGCAGCCGAAGCGCGCCGCGGCGGAGTGATCGGCAGGGGACATGAGTGCGAAGGGGCGGCGGTGAGCCGCCCCTTTTTTGTTTGGGTGGCTGCGATTGCTCCCGCGTCCCCCTTGCGGCAGTATCGCGCCGTCCGTTCGGGACCCTTGGAGGTTTTCATGTCGTTTGTTCGCAGGAGCGCTGTCGCGCTCGCCTTCGCCGCTTGCCTCATGCCCGCCGTTGCGCTCGCCGACCCGGTCGGGAAATACGACGTCGAGGGCAAGGGGCCGGATGGCGAGGAGTATTCCGGCACCGTTTCCGTCGAGCGCACCGGCGAGACGTTTCGCGTCGTGTGGCTGATCGGCGGTGAGAAGTCGGTCGGCACCGCAGTCGGCAACGACAATTTCTTCGCCGTCTCCTACAAGCAGAAGAGCGACACCGGCATCGCGGTCTACGAGAAGGACGCCGACGGCTGGATCGGCGTCTGGACCTATGCGGGCGGCAGGAAGATGGGCACCGAGCGGTTCACCCGGAAGTGACGCCCCAGCGCGCGGCGGCCGCGTCGTCGGCCTCGCGCGCGTCGACCCAGCCGCCCTCCGTGCCGTCTCGGCGGTGTTCCTTCTTCCAGAACGGCGCGCGCGTCTTCAGGAAGTCCATCAGGAATTCGGCCGCCTCGAAGGCGGCGCGGCGGTGCGGCGAGGTCGCGATCACCAGCACGATCGGCGCGCCCGGCGCGATCTTGCCATAGCGATGGATCGCGGCGAGGCCGAGCACCGGCCAGCGCCGCGATGCCTCCTCGGCGACGCGCGCGATCTCGGCTTCGGCCATGCCCGGATAATGTTCGAGTTCGAGCGCGGCGAGCGTGCCGTCCTCGGAGCGGCACAGGCCTTCGAAGGTCACGACCGCGCCGACGTCGGTACGGCCGGCGGTCAGCTTGGCCGTCTCGGCGGCGGTGTCGAAGGGCTCGGCCTGGACGCGGACGGTGATCGGGATCGCCATCTCAGCCCCCGGTCATCGGCGGGAACAGCGCCACTTCGCGCGCATCGCCGAGCGGCGTGTCGGCCGTGACATGCATCTGGTCGATCGCGACGCGGATCACCTCCGGGCGCTCGAAGGCGTAGTCGTATTCCTCGCCGCGCGTCTTCAGCCAACGGACCAGCTCGCCCGCCGTGGTCACCTCGGCGGGAAGAGCGATCTCCTCCTCCGGCTTGCCGACGCGCTCGCGCACCCAAGCGAAATAGCGGATCTTCATCGGGACCTCTTCGGCGCCCGCGCGTGGCGGGGCCTCTCTTGGACACGCTGCTGTTAGACGCGCCGGGTCCGGGCGCGTTTCATGCGCCGAGGCCGTGCGGCAGCGCCGGTCTCACGGCCGGCGTTCAGGCTCGGCGATCAGATGCCCGATACCGGCACGGAAATAGTCGTAGCCAGTATAAAGGGTCAGGATGGCGGAAATCCAGAGCAGGACGAGGCCGATCTCGACCGTGTAGGGCAGCACGCGTTCGCCGGCCGGACCGACGACCAGGAAGCCGACCGCGACCAGTTGCGCGGTGGTCTTCCACTTCGCGAGCCAGGTCACGGGCACGCTGACGCGCAGTTCGGCCAGGAATTCGCGCAGGCCCGAGACCAGGATCTCGCGGCAGAGGATGATCACCGCCGCGACGATCGACCAGCCGTGAATGATGTGATCGTCGACGAGGACGAGCAGGCAGGCTGCGACCAGGAGCTTGTCGGCGATCGGGTCGAGCATGCGGCCGAGCGCCGACTGCTGTTGCCAGGCGCGGGCCAGATAGCCGTCGAAGAAGTCGGTGATCGCCGCGGCCGCGAACAGGCCGAAGGCGATCCACCGCGACGTCTCGGTCGGCGTGCCCGGCAGCGTGAAACACGCCACGACCGCGGGAACGGCCAGAATCCGTCCATAGGTCAGGATGTTGGGAAGACTGAAGGCCGACATGTTCAGCGGGTGTCCCTCTCGCCCGCCAGAGAGCACACCGGTCAGCCCCGCGTCAACTGCGCCGGCCGCAAGGCGGAAGCCTCGCGACCGGCGGGCTGTCTCGGACGGTCGGGTCGTTACGGCCGCCTTCGTCAACGCGGGTCGGGGGCGAGCACGAAGGCGCGCAGCCGGTGGCCATCGGGATCGAGCGCCGTGAAGGCGCGGCCGAAATCATGCGTCGTCGGCGGCTCGATGATCGTGACGCCGGCCGCGGCCCAGTCGGCATGCAGCGCGTCGAGCGCCGCATGGTCGGCGAGGGCGAAGCCGAGTTCGGTCATGCCCGGGCCGGCCCCGGCGGCCGGGCGCGGCGCGACCGTATGCTGCGACCACAGGCCGAGTTTTGTGCCGTTCGGCAGCACGAACGGGACGAAGGTCGGCGAGACATCGACCGGCGCCAGCCCGAGCACGCGCTCATAGAAGGCCGCGCTCGCGACGGGATCATCGACATAGAGGAGCGTGTAGTTGGGGATGTTCATGTGCGTTCCCTGATCTCACGGCCGGCCCCTGGTGCAGGGGCGGCGACGGGAACGGTCTAGACGCTGCTGCTGTCAGATTTTGTCAGCAATCTTCGCGGGCAGCGTCTTGCGCCAGGCCCGCAGCAGGGCGGCGCGCCGCTTCGGGTAGTGCGTTTCGGTGGGCGCGATCTCGCTGATCCGGTCGACGCGGAAATGCCGGAAGTCGCTGCGCATCTCGCACCAGGCGGCGACGATGCGCACGGATTCGAAGAAGGCGAGCGCGAAAGGCCAGATGCGCCGCCGCGTGACGCGCCCGGCCTCGTCGCGGTAGCCGATGTCGAGGCGATGTTCGCGGCGGATCGCGATGCGGACCGGATCGAGGTCGATATCGCCACCGACGATCGCGGCGCCGGGGCCGATCAGGAGACCGCTGTCGTCGAGCATCGTCCTGAGGTCGGGCGGCAGCACGGCGCCGACCTTGGCGAGCACCGTCTCGGCCGCGGCACCGAGCCGGCCATCGGCTCGGGCACGGACCCAGCGCGCGCCGAGCACGAGAGCCTCGATCTCGTCCTCGCTAAACATCAGCGGCGGCAGCATGAAGCCGGGCTTCAGCACATAGCCGAGCCCCGGCTCGCCGGCGATATCGGCGCCCTGCGCCTGCAGCGTGGCGATGTCCCGGTAGAGCGTGCGCAACGACACACCGAGCCGGTCCGCGAGCACAGTCCCGGTGACCGGCGCGCGATAGCCGCGCAGGATCTGGATCAGGTCGAGCAGGCGTTCGGCGCGGGACATGGGCGTGTGGTCGGCTGGCGGACTTCAGACGCCGGAGCCTAGCACAGGTGCTGACGAAATCTGGCAGCAGAACGCTGGTCGAGCGGCATGCCCGACCGAGTGTCTACGCTGCGGGCCAAGCGATGCGGCGCTCGAAATCGGAGTGCCAGAGCAATTCCGGGGCGATCTTGTGGTTTGGGAATGTGACGAGAGCGACTTGCAGGCCATTGATGCGCGCATGCTTCATCGCGGGGATGCAATCGGTGTCGCCGGTGATCAGAATCAAGCGTTCGACGGTTTTCAGTGCGGAGAAGTTTGCCATGTCCAAGCCAATTCGCATGTCCACGCCCTTCTGTTCGAAATCGGGCTTGAAGTCGGCGTCCGTCAGCGGCTTGGCGGCGATCGGGATACGCTTCGGTTTGAAGCCTCGAAACTTCAGTACACCGCGGCGCACAGCGAAGAGGTTTCTTGCTGCGAGATCGCGCAGCCAGTGATCGGACCCTGTGAACTCGTGAGGCTCACCCGACACGGGCAGGGTTGTCGTTCCTACATAAGGCGCGCAGTCGTAATAGAGGATGCGCAACAAATTCTCAGTTGGCTCGATGCAAGCGTGCGCGACCTTCTCGATATAGTCGGGCTCATGCTTGAAGCCGGCCTTGCGTGCGAGAACACGCAGATGTCCGCCATCGATGAGAACGGCAACACGCAATATAAAACCCCCGAGCGTCGCCGCGCGGGGGTTTGATAAATGCCCGCCTACGGGCGTAGCGGATATGCGCGCAATATGAGTTGCGCCGTCGCGTGTGTCAACGTGATGCGCAGCTTCCGATCAGTCAAAGACGCCCGCCTCACCCCTCCACCACACCCTCGTGGAAATAATCGTAGATCGTCTCCGCCATGGTCTCGGAGATGCCGTCGACGGTCATCAGGTCGCCGACGCCGGCGCGGCCGATCGCCTTGACGGTGCCGAAGTGATTAAGGAGCGCGCGCTTGCGCGTCGGGCCGATGCCGGGGATCTCGTCGAGGCTCGATTGGCGGATCGCCTTCGAGCGCTTGGCGCGGTGCGTGCCGATCGCAAAGCGGTGCGCCTCGTCGCGCAGGCGCTGGACGAAATAGAGCACCGGATCGCGCTCGGGCAGCATGAAGGACGGCTTGCCGTCCTGGAAGAACTTCTCGCGCCCCGCGTCGCGATCGGCGCCCTTGGCGATGCCGACCAGCGGGATCTCGGTCGCGAGGCCGAGCTCTTCGAGCACGGCGCGGGCGGCCTCGAGCTGGCCCTTGCCGCCGTCGATGAAGACCAGATCCGGCCAGGGGCCGAAGCCGGTCTCGTCGCGCGGCGCCTCGGCCTTGGAGCCGCATTCCTTGACCAGGCGCGAGAAGCGGCGGGTCAGCACCTCGGTCATCATGCCGTAGTCGTCGCCGGGGGTGAGCTCGGTCGAGCGGATGTTGAACTTGCGGTACTGGCCCTTCACGAAGCCCTCGGGGCCGGCGACGATCATGCCGCCGACCGCGTTGGTGCCCATGATGTGGCTGTTGTCGTAGACCTCGACGCGCTTCGGCGGCTCGGGCAAGCCGAAGACCTCCGCCAACCCGGCGAGCAGCCGGCCCTGGCTCGAACTCTCGGCGAGCTTGCGCCCCAGCGCCTCGCGGGCG
The DNA here is from genome assembly GCA_040269895.1 of Ancalomicrobiaceae bacterium S20. NCBI lineage: Bacteria > Pseudomonadati > Pseudomonadota > Alphaproteobacteria > Hyphomicrobiales > Ancalomicrobiaceae > Methyloraptor > Methyloraptor flagellatus. The sequence goes on from CP158568.1 coordinate 466,046, forward strand.
TTGAGCGCGGCATGGTCGACCAGATCCTTCTTCTCGCCGCGCTTCGGCACGGCGATCTCGACGCGCATCTCGGCGCGCTCGGAGAGCGCGGTTTCAAGCAGCTCGCGCTCCTCGAGATCGTGGCTGAGCAGGATCAGCTTCGGGATCGGCTTGTCGTCGTAGAACTGCGCGAGGAAGGATTCCAGGATCTCCTGGGGGCCGAGCGTCTTGTCCGCCCTGGGGAAGAAGCCGTGGTTGCCCCAGTTCTGGCCGGTGCGGAAGAAGAACACCTGAATGCAGGTGTGGCCACCTTCCTGCGCGATCGCGAAGACGTCCGCCTCCTCGATGCCCTGGGGGTTGATGCCCTGGTGCGACTGGACATGGCTCAGCGCCGCGATGCGGTCGCGGTAGACCGCCGCGCGTTCGAAATCGAGATCGGCGGAGGCCGCCTGCATCGCTTCGGCGAGCTCGGCCTTCACGGCGGAACTCTTGCCGGACAGGAACGCCTTCGCCTCCTTGACCAGTTCGGTGTAGTCGGGGATCGCGATCACGCCCGTGCAGGGCGCGGCGCAGCGCTTGATCTGGTGCAACAGGCAGGGCCGCGTCCGGGTCTCGTAGACGGAATCGGTGCAGGTGCGGATCAGGAACGCCTTCTGCAGCGAATTGATCGTGCGGCCGACCGCGCCGGCGGAGGCGAAGGGGCCGAAATAGGTGCCCTTGCGCTTGCGCGCGCCGCGGTGCTTCACCAGCGCCGGCGCCTCGTGATCCTCCGAGATCAGGATGTAGGGGAAGCTCTTGTCGTCGCGCAGCAGCACGTTGAAGCGCGGCCGCAGGCGCTTGATCAGGTTCGCCTCGAGCAGCAGCGCCTCGGTCTCGGTCCGGGTCTGGACGAACTCCATCGCCCGCGTCTCGCGGATCATCCGCGCGATGCGATTGTTGGAAAGGCCGTTGCCTCGCGCGTAGTTGGAAACGCGCTTCTTAAGGCTGCGCGCCTTGCCGACGTAGAGCACGTCGCCGTCCTGGTCGAGCATGCGATAGACGCCCGGCGCATTCGGCAGCCGCTTCACATAGGCCGCGATCAGCTCGGCGCCGGCCAGCCCCGGACCGGTCGGATCGAGACCGTCGGCGGCCGTCGAGGCAGCGGCTTCGATCGCGTCGGGCTCGACGGCTTCCGGCTCGTCGCCGTCCGGGAGGACGTCGGCGTCCTCTTCGTCTTCGTCCTCGCCGTCCAGCTCGATATCGGCATCGAGCAGGCCGAGCGCTTCGTCGTCCGCGTGGGCGCGTGCGGAAACGTCCGTCGCGTCCATGGACGGCGGCGTCGTGCTGTGGGTCGGTTCGGAGCGGGCCGGTAGCGGAGAGGCGGGCTCTGCGCGCCGGCCGGTATCGTCTTCGATCATCGCCTTGTAGGGCCAAGTGGCGGGTCGGGTGGCGCGTCACGGGTCGAGTGCCTCGCCGCGGAGCGGGCGCGCGGTCTTGCGACTCGGGCAGGCCGGCGCGCGGCGTCGGTCTTCCTATATGGCGTGTCGGCGGTGAAAAATCACGCGCGGACGCCGCCCACGCACATCATTCGCAGGCGTGTGCGACGGAGCCCATTCACCGACGTCTACGACGCGGCTCACTCACCGACGTCGACGACATCAGGCGTTTCCCACGCCAGATGCTGGCCGCCGTCGAGGCAGACCATCTGGCCGGTGATCGACGGGGTCTCGACGAAATAGCGGATGGTGCGGCCGAATTCCTCCAGCCGCGGGCCGTAGCCGAGCGGCACGGCGGCGGCCTGGCGGGAGAAGTCGTCGCCGATCTGATGCGTGCTCTGCAGGGTCGGCCCTGGGCCGATGGCGTTGACCCGGACGCGCGGCGCCAGTCCCTGCGCGAGTGTGCGCGTCGCCATCCACAGCGCGGACTTTGCCAGCGTATAGGAGAAGAACCGCGGCGTCGGCCGCAGCACGCGCTGGTCGATGATGTTGACGATGTGACCCTCGGTGCCCTCGGGCAGGCGGTTGACGAAAGCGTCGGCGAGCAGGCACGGCGCGGTCAGGTTGACCCGCAGCTGTCGTTCGAACAGGTCCGGATCGAGCTCGCCGATATCGTCGCGCTCGAACATCGAGGCGTTGTTGACCAGCAGGCCGAGCGGCCCGAGCGCGGTTTCGGCCGCGGTGACGATGCCGTAGATCGCCTGGATGTCGGCGAGGTCGCCGGTCACGACGGCGGCGCGGCCGCCCTCGGTGCGGATCTCTCGCGCCAGCGCCTCGGCATCGGCGCGGCTCGACCGGCAATGGATCGCGACGCCCCAGCCGTTGCGGGCGAGATCGCGGACGATCGCAGCGCCGATCCGTCGGGCGCCGCCGGTCACCAGCGCATTCTTCGGGGCGATTACGCGCAGCATGGCGGCCACTCGCTGTTGTTACGTCGGGAGCGTGCATCGGGCAGGCGGCATCGCCGGCGCGACGTCGTTCAAAATACGCCAGCTGAGACGCGGCGGATCGCCGCCTTGCGAAAAAGTGTCTATTGCCCGGTGGTGGTAACGATCGGCCGGAAGCCTTGCGAGGCGAGGCCGATCAGCGGAACCGCATGCTCGTTCAAGGGCGTCCCGCGCAAGCGGAGAAGGGCGGATTTCGGCGCCGATGTGTGCGCAAGCCGGTCGGCGCGAGGGGCAGGGTCCGCCGGCGCCCGGTCGGCGGAACTGTTGTTGCCGCATGGAGATCCTGGGGCGGCGACGCCACGATATCGTCCCGGACCGATCACATTGCCTTCGACCTGTCGCCCCAATGGGGGGCTTCACTCCGGATCGAACGCCGGAGGCTCGAGCTTCGGCGTCACGGCATCCCGCGCCCCCTCGCGTATCGGTGGGGCGATCTGACGAAAGGTCCAGACATGAACCGCTCCATCCTCCGCTCTGCCCTGGGCGCGACCGCGCTCCTGGTGTTCGGCGGTGCTGCCCAGGCCGCCGATCTCTATCGTGCGCCCCCGGCGGTCGCGCCGGCCGCCGTGCCGACGGCGATCCCGGCCTATGCCTTCAACTGGACGGGCTTCTACGTCGGCGCGAACCTCGGCGGCCGCTGGCTGCAGGATCGCGGCAACATCGCCGGCAACCCCTATGGCCTGAACTCGACGAGCTTCGTCGGCGGCCTGCAGGGCGGTTACAACTACCAGATCGGCAACATCGTGCTCGGCCTGGAGGCCGACGTGGACTACGGCCGCAACAGCCGGACCTCGCTGCTGGCGACCGGCGACCAGATCCGCACCCGTCTCGACTGGTCGGGCTCGGTGCGCGGTCGTGCCGGCTACGCCTTCGACCGCTTCCTGGTCTACGGCACCGGCGGTCTCGCCTGGGCGAACTTCGACACGCGCGGCACGGATGCGGCCGGCAATACGTCGTCGTCGAGCCGCACCCGCGCCGGTTGGACGGTCGGTGGCGGCCTCGAATATGCCGTGACCAACAACGTCTCGGTCCGGGGCGAGTATCTCTATGCCGACTACGGCAGCCCGACGATCAGCTACCCCGGCACGGCGGTCGGCTCGCATCGCGAGACCCTGACGTCGCACCTGGCCCGGATCGGCGTGAACTGGAAGTTCTGAGCCGCAGCCCGAACGTCCGAGAGCGGTATCCGATCAGACCGGATCGGGTACCGCTTTCCTGTTTGTCGCATCCGTTTCTTCCGATCGGCGCGGTTCGCCGCGATCCGGCCTTTGCTCCCAAGCGACGGCGTCCGGTTCCGCATTGCGCGGCCGGGCGCCGTTGGTGTTTTCGGCGTCGTCTGACAGCGGGAGCGGTGCACAAGTCTCGTTGCGCTGCGGCAGCCTCAGCGGTGTTAACCACGTTTCCGAACCGCTCCTTAACCGCGATCGCCCTATTAGGGTTACCAGTTCCCCGGCAGAGCCTCCGGGGCTCGGTCTCATCAACGAAGGATATTTTCCATGTTCCGCGTTTCCTTCGCCTTCGCGAGCGCGCTCACGCTCCTGGCCGCCGGCCCGGCTCTGGCTGCCGACATGTACGGCGGCAACCCGCCGCCGGCCGCCTACACCGCCTATCAGCCGGCCGGAACCGCGCCGGGCAACTGGCAGGGTGCCTATATCGGCGTTCAGGCCGGCTACAATTTCGGTGGCGCCCGTGACCGCTTCAATGGCGGTCCGACCGTGAGCCCGAGCTTCGGAGGCGCCGTTGGCGGCGTCTACGGCGGCTATAACGCCAATATCGGCCAGAACGTCGTGGTCGGCGTCGAAGCCGACGCCAACCTCTCGGGCCAGAGCTCGACCTCGACGGTCGGCGGCGTGAACTACAAGAACCGTTCCGGCTGGAACGCCAGCCTGCGCGCCCGCGCCGGCGTCGGTTTCGAGCGCGTCATGCCCTACGCCACCGCCGGTGTCGCGCTGGCCGAGAACAAGGTCTCGACCCCGACCGCCTCGTCCACGCCGACCAAGGTCGGCGTCGCGCTCGGCGTCGGCATGGAAGGCCAGATCACCAACAACATCATCGCGCGCGGCGAATACATGTATCAGGGCTTCGGCAACTCGACCCACACGCTCGGCGGCCAGACCCTGACCAGCTCGTTCTCGAACAACCAGCTCAAGGCCGGCGTCGCCTACAAGTTCTGAGATCGCGACCCGCCGGCATCCGGCGCGATCCTTCGCCAACCAAAAAAGCCCGGCCGCATCTGCGGCCGGGCTTTCGCATTTGGGCGATCCGCGTGACGCAGGCTCGTCTCAGGGGACGACCTTGGTCTTCTCGAACGACGGAACGCGCGCGGCGAAGGCGTCGAGCCAGGTGACCAGCTTCGGATGCTCGGCGCGCCAGGCACCGGCGAAGCGCAGGTCGAGGTAGCCGAACGCGCAAGCGAGCGCGATCTCGCCGACGGTCAGCTGTTCGGGCAACGCCGGCGGCGCGGCCTCGAGCATGGCGAGCACGCGCGCGACCTTGCCGGCCTGATGGTCGACCCAGGTCTTCGAGCGCTCGTTCTCGGTGCGCATGCGGTTCTCGTAGACCTGCAACAGCGCGGCATCCATCAGGCCGTCGGCGAGCGCCTGCAGGCGCAGCGCGGCGAAGCGGGCCTTGGGCTCGGCCGGCAGGATCTTGCCGCCGCCGGCGAGGTGATCGAGGTACTCGACGATGACGCGCGAGTCGTAGAGCGCGAAGCCGTCCTCGCCGACCAGCACCGGGATCTTGCCGAGCGGGTTCTGGCTGCGCAGCGAATCCGAGGGGTTGTTGGTGTCGGCGACCTCGATCGTGATCCGATCCATCAGGCCGAGTTCATAGGCCGCGATCTTGACCTTGCGGCCGAAAGGCGAGGGCGGGGAGGAGCGGAGCACGTACATGGGGAGCGCGAACCTTGTCCTTGGTCGAACGGAGCCTCGGGTATAGGGCCGCGCATCGGGGAGGGGAAGCGCGTCCAGGGCATGGACGGATGCGCGTTTGCGTGAGCCGGCTCCGCCGCCCGTCCCGGCTCAGCGCGGGAACACGCGGGTCCAGCTGTCCGGCTCGCCGCCGCCGCAATCGGCGTTGGAGCGGAATTCCTCCATGGCGAAGGCGAAATCCTTCCAGCGCCACTGACCGCGGCTGCCGCAATCGGCGCCGCCGCGGCCGCGGAAGGTCGAGGTCAGCCGGGCTTCCTTGCTGTCGAAGGCGATGTTGAACACCAGATCCGAGCCCCTCCAGCCGAAGGCCGGATCGAAACTGGCGAAATAGAGCGGCGTGATGCCGCCGATCTCGCCCGATTCGACAACCCAGATCCGGTAGCTGACATTGCCAGCCGAGGCGGCACAGGGGATGCCGTAGAGCATCGCCGTCTTCGACAGGGGGCCGATCACCGGCTTCACCGCCTTCAGGAGCGGCGAATTCGGCGCCTCGCAGTCGCTGGCGGCCATGTGGCGCTCGATGAGGCGCGGCGGCACGCCCTGGCGGACGATCAAGTCGGCCTTAGTCACGACAGGCGCGGGCGCGAGGCCCGGCGGAGCGACCGCCTCGCGCTTGGCGCCCTTCTTGCCGAGCCGCTCGTCGGTCCAGGCGAGGAGCTTGTCGAGGCCGTCGAGCGTGAAATCGGCGTCGTGAGGCGCGCCGGCGACGTCGATATATTCGAGCCGCAGCGTCTTTGCCTTGAGGAGGCTCGCGAGCAGCGTCGCGGCCGTCTTCTGGTCGGTCAGCCAGAAGGCGTCCGGGCGCTCGAACGGCGCATAGCCCGTGCGCGGGTCGAGATCGAACAGGCGCTTGCCGTCGACGCGGACGCTGATCGGGCGCTCGCGGTCGGCGATGGCGCCCGGCATGATCACGCCGAGCGCGATGCCGTCGCTGCCGGGCAGCCGGCCAATCAGCAGCGCCTGCAGGCCGCTCGCCGAGGCGAGGCTGGCGCGGCAGAGGCCCGCGGCCGGATCGCAGGCGCCGTTCCAGCCGGCGAAGGCCTTTGTCTCGAAATTTGCCGGGCTGGCGGGCGACTGGGCTGCGGGTGGCTGGGCTGCGGCCGGCTGACCAGCCGAGGGGTGGACGACCTCGCCCGGTGCGGCTTGGGCCGGGGCGGCGGGCGCGGCTTCGGCCGGCTTTGCTTCGGTGCTGGCGGGCGCCGCGCCGCCGGGCGCTTTCTGGGCTTCGGCGGAGCCGATCACGCCGAGGGCGAGACCGCAGGCGAGGACGCGGCCGAGAAGCGGCGCGCGGCGCGGAAATACGAAAGACACGGACGTCACGACGGCTCCGTTCCAATCACGAGGACCAAATGGGATATGGGGCTCGAGCGAGAAAAATCAGCCGCGCACGGCGGGCATGAAGACGCGATCGATGCGGCAGGCGCGGCGATCGACCTCCGGGCAGGCGCGAAACCCGCTCAGATCCTTCTTGATGCAGAGCCGGACCTCCTGGAGGTTCCGGCGGTCGCAGAGCACGGCGATCTCGCCGGCATCGAGCGTGCGGTTGCTGTCGCGAAACGCGCGTTCGACCTCGCCGGGGGCGACCATCTCGGGCTTTGCGGGCGCGACATAGGCGGCAGGGATTCGGATTTTCGACACGAGCGAGCGGATCGCGGCGAAGTAGCGCTCCGCGGTCATGCCGGAGCAGGTGCCGTGCTTCTCCCATTCGTGGCGGATCAGAGCAGGGTTCGGCATCAGATCGAGCATGCCGCGCACGAGGCCTTCCGGCAGGCGGCGGTCGCCGGGGCACGAGGACGGGAAGCCGCGATCGTACTGCGGCCACAGGCCGTGGACGACGAAACCGTAGGGCCGCGTGCATTGCACGTCGCCGCGCGCAGCGCCCGGACCGGCGCAGTAGGTCGGCGACCAGGACAGCGACAGAACCCAGAAATCGAAGTCACCGGGCACGCCGCCGGCACGCGCGGAACCCGCGAAGGGCGTCGCGACCACGAGCAGCATCGCCGCGATCAGGCCGAACATCGTCGCGCGCACCTCGCCGAGCAGGCCGGTAACAGGCCGGCGAGCCAGCATGGAGTTCGGACTACGTTCGGACATGGGCGGGCTTCCGGCGAGAACGGGATCGGCAATCGGGCGAACGGCGGGCAGGGACGAGGCGCCGCGCGGGCGCCTCACCACCACTTGCGCACGGTCCGGCAGGTGCCGTCGTGCTGGCGCCAGGGTTCGCGGCCGGCGAGGCAGAACTCGACGTTCCAGCTCACGCCGGCGAAACCGTAGTTGTTCTCGATCAGATAATAGAGCTGCGGATGCTTGCCGTTGTTCAGCAGCGCATGCGCCTGACAGTAGCGGCGCACGGTCGGGCTGTTGCGGTCGAAGGCCCAGAGGCGGATCTGGCGGACCTTTTCGACCGCGCCGAGGCTCTCGCCGCGGTGATTGACGTTCATGTCGGCGTAGGAGAACCGGTCGCGGATCGTGTCGAGCACGGCGGCATCGTCGCAGGACGGCAGCGCGGCGGCGGAGGGCATCGCCAAGACGGCCTGTTCGACAATCCCGGCTGTGGCCGGCGCGACGGTGCCGAGAAACGACGCGAGCAGGGCGGAGCCGGCGAGGATGGGGGCGGCGAGACGGCGAGACATCGTCGGACTCCTCGAAGTTGACCCGACTCGGGTTAACGCACGTTAACGAATGTGGTCGGGACGATGCTCGACCCCGGTCCTGCGGTCAAGGCCGCGCCGGGGACATGCGTGCCCGTGCCGTCGATCGATTGCAAACGGAAAACAGGAGAGCCCTGCCGCGGTTCCCTCGGGCGGGGCGCTCCGTCGTGGTCTGGTAAATCGGAGCTTTACTCCGGCACGATCCAGCGCACCGAAGCGCCCGCACCAGGGCCGACGGAGAGCCGCTCGGCCAGCGCGCGGCCGAGCGTGGCGATCTCGCCGTCGAGCTGCCAGGGCGGACTCACGACCACCATGCCGCAGGCCGACAGAGGCCGGTCGGCCGCGACACGCGCGACCCGGAACTCGGCCGCGAGGATCTTACGAATGCCGGTGTCGGCGAGGCGCGCGTAGAAGCGCTTCACCTCGGCCTCGTCCTTGATCGGATACCAGAGCGCGAAGACGCCGGTCGCGAAACGGCGATAGCCCTCGACGAGCGCATCCGTCAGATGGCGGAACTCGTCGCGGCTCTCGAACGGCGGATCGATCAGGACGAGCCCCCGGCGCTCCTTCGGCGGCAGGAAGCTCTTCGGCGCGAGCCAGCCGTCGAGTTCGATCACCTTGGTCTGGATGTCGCCGGCGAAGCGCGCGGCGAGCGTCTGGGCGTCGGCCGGATGCAGTTCGGTCAGGGTCAGCCGATCCTGCCTGCGCAGCAGGGTTCGGGCGATGGCGGGCGAGCCTGGATAGTGGCGCAGGGCCTCGGGCGCGAGCGGGCCGGCGGCGGACTCGTGGTCGTTCGCGTGGGCGACGGTCGCCAGATAGGGCGCGATCAGCTCGGCGGCGGCGCCGGCGAGCGGCTTGGCGAGCAGCCGGGCGATGCCGTCGCGCCACTCGCCGGTGCGGGTCGCCTCGTCGGCCGCAAGGTCGTAGAGGCCGATGCCGGCGTGGGTATCGAGGATCCGGAACGCGGCGTCCTTGCGCTGCAGGCCGAGGATCAGGCGCACCAGGACGGCGTGCTTGAAGACATCGGCGAAGTTTCCGGCATGAAAGGCGTGGCGATAGTTCATCGGGTGTACGGCAATTGGCGTGCGGTGATCAGCGTGCGGGGATCTCGATGCGGCGGCCTCGGGCGAGCGGGGGCGCGCTATGCGGACGGGCTGAGAGCGGGCCGACGACCGGCCGGGGGCATGGCGGCGAGCCCCGGCGGATCATCGTGGATATGGGTGGTCACGGGTCGTGAGCAGCGCCGCGATCGGAGATACGGGGCGGCGCGACATTCTCGTCGCCAAGCCACAGGGCTCGGCGCTGCTGCCGAATGCAGCGAAGTCTCGGACGGCCGTCTGTGGCCGGTGGTTTGGCCCCGAAGCCGACGAGTTCGGTCGGCGCCGTGGCCGACGGCAGCGAATTCCAATGTGGTCATCGGGTCGCCCTTCCGCGGGAAAGGCTGGTCCGACAACAGGTCTGGCCGCGGGATCGGCCGGTCGCTGGAAGACGGGCTCTGTAAAATCGAGGGCCCGAAGATTGGGGTCCAGGCAAAAACAATGGACCGGGAGGCGCGTCGAACCGACGACTGCCCGCGTGGCGCATACGCCCGATGGGCTACCCGGTGGGCTGGACGACGGACTCGACCGTCGCGGCCGGTCCCCGCCACCTTGGGAGCGCTCGCGTTCCGGATGGCGCCCCTGGCGCGCCGATCGCGCGCGAAACGCGGTCTGGCGTGCCCGCATCGCCGGGAAGCGATGCCCGGACGAAACTGCACCATCGAAAGATCAGGGCACCGGCGGCGTCGCCGGTGCCCGGTATCACTATCAGTCTTCCGGCATCTCAAAAGCCGGGGCCTCAGCCTCGCCGCCCTCGAGCGGCTGCAGGTTGACGGCCTTCGGGCCCTTGCCGCGCTTGTCCGGCTCGGTCTCGAACGAGACCTTCTGGCCCTTGTCGAGCGTGCCGAGACCCGAACGCTCGACAGCGCTCACGTGCACGAACACGTCCGCACCACCCTCTTCCGGGGTGATGAAGCCGTAGCCCTTCTCGGCATTGAAGAACTTCACGATGCCGTTCTGACGCGGGCCGCGCTCGACGGTCGGGCGCGGGGACGCGGACGGAAGCCGCCCTCGGCGCCACCGCCGAAGCCGCCGCCCTCGTCGCCGCCCTCGAAGCGACGGCGCGGACGGAAGCCGCCCTCGTCACCGCCGCCGCCGAAGCCGCCGCCACCGAAACCGCGGTCGCCACCGCCGAAGCCGCCACGGTCGCCGCCGCCGAAGCCGCCGCGACCACGTCCACCGCCGCCGCCGAAGCCGCCGCGATCACCACCACCGAAGCCACCGCGGTCCCCGCCGCCGAAACCTTCGTCGCGACCGCCGAAGCCGCGATCACGCCCGCCGCCGAAACCGCCGCGATCACCGCCACCGCCACGGCCGCCGCCGAAACCACGATCTCTCATTCCAAAGTCCTTTCCCGCGGGGATTGCCCCGTCACACGACAGCAGGCCCGAAAGCAGTCGCCTTCGCGCCCGAGATAGGCAGTCACGTTACGTCGGGACCAGGAATTGCGCGTTTGTCTGAAAAGAACCGGCCGCGCCGCCGTCTCGCCCAAGTTCCGAACCGCCGCCGATACGATTTATGACCGAGACGGGGCAAAAGGGCAAGGGCGCGCATAGAACGAAACCGCCCGCGCGCCGAAGGAAAAGGCGGCGGGTCAACTTGACCGGAGGGTCAATCCTCCGAAGACATCAGGTCGTCGGCTCCAAACGGGCACTCGCGACCACGATCTTGCGTCGTTTGCTCCAGATCACCACGGATCTATAGGTCGAAGGATCGACTTCGGCCGGCATCCGATAGATCTGACGGCCGACGATCTTCTTCAGTCGGCCAAGGGATACGCGTTTCGACGTGAGCACGTCGTCGGGCTTGGCGATGCGGTCGCCGGCGACGAGCAGGATTTCGAGATCCGGAACTTCGGAGACCTGAAAATCCTCGAGTTTCAACTCTCGGGCGGTGCTGGTCGGCTGAACGGTCACGGTGCCGGAGCCGCCATCCGGGATGGCGGCGCGGAACACACCTCTGAACCGCCGTTTCAGCGGATCCTTCTCGACCGTGGAGGCCGTGGCGGCGATCTTCTTGCCGGCCTTGCCCTTCTTGTCGGCGGCCTGGGGCGTCGGCTGGGCCGCGGGAATGGTGGTCGTGGTCGGCGGATTGTCGATCTTGAAGGCGCGCAGCGGTCCGGGGACCGCGGCGTCGCCGGCCTCGGTCGAGCCGGCAAAGGCCGGCCCGACGGGCAGGGCACCCGCGACGCCGCACAGCATTGCGATCCCCGCGAGGGCGGAGCCGGCAAAGGCGGGTCGGCATGCGATCGGAGGCATCGCGAAATCCTCGTCGCGCCCCACCGGGCGGCCACGGACTTGAGGCCGTGGACAAGAAGCGAAGCGTGAAATCGGGCGAAGGCTCGTCAGTTCCTCCCGATTAGCACGATCATCCTTAATACGAAACAAATTCGAGCGGCTTGAACGATCCGTCGCCGCAGGGCGACTGTCGCGGTCTCGATGCCGACGCTATATGGGGTTCATCGCCTTCGCGTGCACCCCCGCCGCACCTCCGTGGAGACCGGTTTCGATGTCCGATCAGACCCCGCCGTTCCGCATCGCCGTCGTTCCGGTCACGGCGTTCCAGCAGAACGCCAGCATCCTGTTCGAGACCGCCACCAAGACCGCCGCCGTGGTCGATCCTGGCGGCGACGTCGACAAGATCCTCGCGGCGATCGGCGAACTCGGCGTCTCGATCGAGAAGATCCTGATCACCCACGGCCATATCGACCACGCCGGCGGCGCGGCCGAGCTCAAGGAGCGGCTGGAGGCCGAAACCGGCCGCACGATCCCGGTCGAGGGGCCGCACCGGGCCGACTTCGTCCTGCTCGACCGCCTGCCCGAGACCGCGGCGCGCTGGGGCATGGAAGGGGTGCGCAAGCTGTCGCCGGATCGCTACCTCGACGAGGGCGACACCGTCACGGTCGGCTCGATCGGCTTCGAGATCCTGCATTGCCCCGGCCATTCGCCGGGCAGCGTGGTATTCTTCCAGCGCGAGGCGCGGTTCGCGCTGATGGGCGACGTGCTGTTCCAGGGCTCGATCGGCCGCACCGATCTGCCCGGCGGCGACCATGCGACGTTGATCCGCTCGATCACCGACAAGGTGCTGCCGCTCGGCGACGACGTGGCGTTTCTGCCGGGCCATGGCGGCATGAGCACGGTCGGCGAGGAGCGGCGGTCGAATCCGTTCCTGCGCTGATCGCGGGCGGGTCTTGCCGGCCGGGCGGGCGCTCGTCTCGGCCCTCGCGCGTTCAGGCCTCGTCGTCGAGGCCCATGGCGGCGAGCCCTTCCTCGAGCAGGTCGCCGACGTTCGGGATGCCGAGAAGGTAGCGCGCTGTCGAGCGGGTCGCGCGTTCGCCGGCCCGGCGCACGGCGGCGGGCCATTCGGTCGGCTCGAAATCGCCGCGGCCGATCCACACCAGGGCGACCAGATCGGCCTGCTCGTCGACATCGAGCCCGTTGATGACGCCGGCGACCACGTCGCCGGTCGCGTCGCCCGCCAGATCGGCGAGCACGTTGCCACCGTCGTCGAAGGCGTCCTGTGCCGCGCCGCCGCCACCGTCCTTGGCGTCGAGCAGGCGAAAATGCTCGATCAGCTCCCTGACCGTCTCGACCGAAATATCCATGGGGCCCCTCCCGGCTTGGTTCGTTGTGACGCGCGGTCCGTGCCGTCCGGCCGGATCGCCAAGATGGGACGGCGACGGTCGCGGCGCCTTGAGACGGATCAAGGAGCGCGATCAGTGGGGCGGATCGATGGTGGCCTCGCGGCGGCTGTCCGAGAGGCTTTCGATCTCTCCATCGGGCCGTGCTGGTCGGGCCGCGCGGCCGAACGTCTCACCCCTGTGCTGTGCGGTGCAGAATTCACGGGTCGATCGGGTCGACGCTGCAGGTAAAGTCGCATGTAAGTCGGCGTTAAAATCGATTTAAATCAACGGGTTCGGTTTTGCAGTCGTGTGTATTCGCAGGTGCGAAATGTCAAATTGAACAGTGCATTTTGTGATCGAATACGTGGCAATGACAGAAAATCGCGCTTGATGCATAGTCTTCCTGTCGGGGGCAGGGCGCCGAAAGCGCCCGCGATGGCGCGCGGCCGGGAGGGGCCGTGCGGCGCGATCGTGCCTCCCGGCCACCAATGGGAGGGAAGAACCATGAATCTCGTCACCGCTCTGGCCATCGTCATCGGCGCGCTGGGCGCCATCGCCACCTATCTCGTGCTCGGTCCGGCGGCTGGTCTCCAGCTGCAGATCTGGATCGTGTTCATCGCCTGGGCGAGCTACTTCCACTGCGGCGGCAACGAGGCGGCCGCCAAGAGTTCGTTCGTCGCCAACGTATGGGGCGCGGTCTGCGCCACCGTCGCGCTGATCCTGATCGGCAAGCTCGGCGGCCAGGGGCTCATCGTGATCTCGATCATCGTCGGCGTGACCGTGGCGATCATGATCCTCGGCGCCCATGTGCCGCTGCTCTCCGCGATCCCGGCGGCGGTCTACGGCTATGCCGCGACCGCCGGCTACGCGCTGCTCTCCAAGGCCGATGCGATGAACTTCGCGCCGGGCGGCGTGCTGACCACCGTGGTGCTGTCGTGTCTCGTCGGCGTCATCTTCGGCTGGCTGTCGGGCAAGATCGCCGGCGCGATCGCCAAGTGAGGCGCGCGCGCCTCTGAGCCGGGCCCGGGCTCGGCACTCGAGATCCACGGTCGCGGCCCCGGTTGCCGCGACCGTGGCGCTTCAGCATGCACGAGGCGCAGGTCTCGCATGTCCGAAGCGGCCGCGACTGGATTTTCGGCGCGTCACCTGCAATTTCCTCGGACAGTTTTCCCTGTCGAGGACATCCCATGCCGCAGATCGCCAACGGCTACGCGACGCCGGTCCTGCTCCTGCTCCTGTCGAACGTCTTCATGACCTTCGCCTGGTACGGACATCTCAAATTCACCGATCGGCCGTTGTGGCAGGTGATCCTGGCGAGCTGGGCCATCGCCTTCTTCGAATATTGCATCGCCGTGCCGGCGAACCGCTGGGGTCACGAGATCTATTCGGCCGCGCAGCTGAAAACGATCCAGGAGGTCGTCACCCTCCTCGTCTTCGCCGTATTCTCCTATCTATACCTCGGCGAGCCGATCGGCTGGAATCACGCCATCGGCTTCGCCCTCATCGCGCTCGGCGCGTTCTTCATCTTCCAGAAGTGGTAATCCCGACATGTCCCAGTCGCTCATGGTCGAGGCCCTCGGCGGCCTCGCGGCCCTGTTCACGACGCTGTGCTGGCTGCCGCAGGTCGTGAAGGTGATCCGCGACCGGGATACGTCCAGCCTGTCGCTCACGACCTTCGCGACGCTGGTCACGGGCCTCGCTTTCTGGCTCGCCTATGGCGTGGCGATCCAGAGCTGGCCGATCATCATCGCCAACTCGCTGACCCTCGCGCTCAACGCCACGATTCTCGCGGTGAAGCTGCGCTACGGGTGAGGGCGCGCGACGTTCGGCAAGCGGACGGCGGATCGGCGGCATGCCGGTTGTCAACGATCGCCGATCGTCGCATCCTTCATGTCAGGAGCATCGCCATGAAGCTGAACGTTGCCCTTTCCGACGATTTGGCGGCCTTTGTCGAGGCCAAGGTTGCGTCCGGACGCTATGGGACGTCGGCGGACGTGGTGCGCGAAGCCCTGCGTCTCATGGAGTTCGCGGAAGCGCGGGCTGAAGATCGCATCATGACCCTCCGTGAGCAGTGGGACGAGGGCATCGCCAGCGGCGATGCAGGTGAGATCGACTTCGAAGTGCTCAAGCGGGAGGCGCGGCGGCGCCTCGGTGCCGAGGGCTGAGACGTGACGCGGCTCCTGTTCACTGAACGGGCACGTCGCGACCTCCTCGATATATGGGCCCACGTCGCTCTCCGGAGCCCTGCAGCCGCCGATCGGATTCTGGACCGAATCGCAGATCGTTGTACGATCCTTCGAACGTTTCCTGCGGCGGGTCCGGTGCGGCCCGATATCCGGCCTGGGACGCGTGTTCTCGTTGTCGACCGCTGGCTCGTGCTCTATCGGCAGATCGAGGACGACGTGCAGGTGGTGCGCATCGTCGACGGGGCTCGCGACCTCGCGCGGCTGGATTGGCCGACCGACTGACGCCGGGCCCTCTCCCGACGCCACGCCGATGCGCGCCTTTGCGCTTGCTCGTGCCCGCGCGCGAGACTAGGGTCCGGCCGCTTTCGCGGGTGCGACCTTTGTGCACGCGCGACCACACGGAGAACGATCCCATGGCCTTCCTCGCCGACAGCCTCGCCCGCATCAAGCCTTCCGCGACCATCGCGGTCACGAACAAGGCGCGCGAGCTGAAAGCGGCGGGCCGCGACGTGATCGGCCTCGGTGCCGGCGAGCCGGACTTCGACACGCCCGAGAACATCAAGGAAGCCGCGATCAAGGCGATTCGCGACGGGCTGACCAAGTACACCGCCGTCGACGGCATCCCGGAGCTCAAGGCGGCGATCGTCGCCAAGTTCAAGCGCGAGAACGGCCTGACCTACAAGCCGTCCCAAGTGTCGGTCGGCACCGGCGGCAAGCAGGTGCTCTTCAACGCGCTGCTCGCCACGATCAACCCCGGCGACGAGGTGATCATCCCGGCGCCGTACTGGGTCAGCTATCCGGACATCGTGCTCCTCGGCGGCGGCGTGCCGGTGTTCGTCGAGACCTCGATCGCGACCGGCTTCAAGGTCACGGCCGAGGCGCTCGAGCGCGCGATCACGCCGAAGACCAAGTGGCTCATCTTCAACTCGCCGTCGAACCCGTCGGGCGCCGCCTACACGCGCGACGAGATCAAGGCGCTCACCGACGTGCTCATGCGTCATCCGCAGGTGTGGATCCTGTCGGACGACATGTACGAGCACCTCGTCTACGACGACTTCGTCTTCACGACCCCGGCGCAGGTCGAGCCCGCTCTCTACGAGCGGACCCTGACCATGAACGGCGTGTCGAAGGCCTATTGCATGACCGGCTGGCGCATCGGCTACGGCGCCGGTCCGGAACTGCTGATCAAGGCGATGGCGAACCTGCAGTCGCAGTCGACGTCGAACCCGTCCTCGATCTCGCAGTATGCCGCGGTCGAGGCGCTGAACGGGCCGCAGGACTTCATCCCGGCCAACAACAAGGTGTTCAAGGAGCGCCGCGATCTCGTGGTCTCGATGCTCAATCAGGCGAACGGCATCACCTGCCCGACGCCGGAGGGCGCCTTCTATGTCTATCCGTCCTGCGCCGGCACGATCGGCAAGACCTCGCCGTCGGGCAAGGTCATCGGCTCGGACGACGACTTCGTCAGCGAGTTGCTCGAGGTCGAGGGCGTCGCGGTGGTGCAGGGCTCGGCCTTCGGCCTGGCGCCGCACTTCCGCATCTCGTATGCGACCGCGACTTCGGCGCTGGAGGAGGCCTGCCGCCGCATCCAGCGCTTCTGCGGCAACCTGCGCTGAGGCGACGGCACCTCGCACACGGATCGAGGGGCGCTCCATCGGGGCGCCCCTTTTCGTTTGCCTCGCCGGTGTTGTCTCAGAACCGCGTGGTGAGCGTGGTCAGCCAAGCGGGCGATACCGCCACGAGCCAGCTCTCCAGCATCTTGTCGGCGCCGCTCAGGATCGCGCAGCCGATCAGCACGAGGACGAAGCCGAGGACGATCTTGGCGCTGGCGCCTCCGGACATCAGTCGGTTGCGCCAGCGCATGGTCAGGCCGCGCGAGGCTGTGCCGATCAGGGCGAGCGGCGCGGCGGCGCCGAAGCCGAAGGCGGCCATGGTCGCGGCGACGCTGCCGAGCGATTCGCCTTGGGCTGCCAGAACGCTCGCCGCCCCGAGCGTCGGGCCGACGCAGGGGCTCCAGACGGCACCGAGCAGCAGGCCGATGCCGAACTGACCGGCGAGCCCGTGTCCGGACACGCCCTGCAGCCGGGCGTCCGCCCATCGGCTGATCGGTGCGCCCGCGGCGGCCAGGCGATACTGGAGCGGCGGCAGCGCCAGTACGGCGCCGACGCCGATCATGAGCACGGCCGCGACGGCGCGGAACACGGTGCCGTCGATGCCGATCGCGAAGCCGATCGTCGCCACGAAGAGGCCGACCGCCACGAAGGCGAGCGCGACCCCGCCGGCGAGCGCCAGCGGTCCGTACCGATGCTCGCCCGCCGCGCTGCCGAACACGATCGGCAGCAGCGGCAGCACGCAAGGGGACAGGACGGAGAGAACGCCGGCGAGGAACGCCAGCCCCATCGTGCCGATGATCATGACGGCCTCGCTCAGATCGCCCGGTCGAGAAGGGCGGCGATCGTGGCCGGGTTGGTGTCGCCGACCGAGCGTCCCGTCTCCTTGCCGCTCTTGAAGGTGATCAGCGTGCTCTGCGCCTGCGCCTTGAGGCGGCGCACGACGTCCTTCTGATTGTCGAAGTCGACGCGGACGACGAGCAGATCCTTGAACTTCGGATCGGCTTCGAGCTTCGACAGGATCGGCGCCTGCGCGGCACAGACCGGGCACCAGGGGGCGTGGATCTCGACCAGGATCGAGCGGCCCTTCGACAGCGCGGCCTCGAAGGCGGCGTCGGTATAGGCGACGGTCTCGGCACGGGCGGCCGGAGCGGCGGCCATGACCGCCAGCAGGGCGGCGGAGGCGAGAACGATGCGGCGCGAAATCATGTCATGTCTCCTTGGAACGTCACCGGCGGCGCGGTGGCTGCATGAAAGCGGACAGGAGCCGTTCGACGCCTCTGGGGAAGCGGCATCCGGGAACCCGGGACTTCAGGTCCGTCAGGTTTGTCGCGGCTGGCGACGCCGCGTTACGTCCGCGGCGGCGGTCACACGTGGTCGTGATCCTGCGTGAAGGAATGGTCGCGGCAGGGCCATGATCGGTCTGGCCCGGCGCACCGTGCCAAGCTTCGTTAAGCGGCGGCCGGCATCATGTGGCCGGCCGTCGCTCGGGGGACGGCGACGGTGGTGGACATGTTCGAAACCCTCAAGAGCGGCCGGTTCTTCGACGCTGGGCGTGCGCGGGTCTATGCTTGGCTGACGGCCGGGTTGACCGCGGCGATCGCGATCGGTTGGATCGCGCTGTCGCGCGACGGCATCGATCCGACCGGCAAGCCGCTCGGCACCGACTTCGTCAGTTTCTATGCCGCCTCGAAGATCGCGCTCGACGGCGCGGCCGCGGACGCGTGGTCGATCGCGCGGCACGGCCTGGAGGAAGCGCGGCTCTTCCCCGGCGAACACGACTACACGGCGTTCTTCTATCCGCCGGTGTTCCTGCTCGTCTGCCTGCCGCTCGCCTTGATGCCCTATTTCGTCGCGCTCGGCGTCTGGCTGGTGGCGACCGGCGCGGCGGCGATCGCCGTGTTGCGCCGGCTCGGGCGCGGTGCCGACGGGCGGGCGCGGATCGGGCTTGCGGCGATGCTCGGCTTTCCGGCCGTGTTCGTGAACGCCGGCCATGGGCAGAACGCTTATCTCTCGACGGCCCTGTTCGGCGGCGGCGCGCTGCTGCTCGACCGGCGACCGGTCCTCGCCGGCGCGCTGCTCGGCGGGCTGGTGTTCAAGCCGCATCTCGCGATCGTCCTGCCCTTCGCGCTCGCGGCATCCCGGCGCTGGCGCGCCTTCTTCGCCTGCGGGGCGTCGGCGCTCGGGCTGATCGGGCTCTCGGCGGGGCTGTTCGGGCTCGATGCGTGGCGCGGCTTTCTCGCCGGCTCGGCCGTGGCGCGCGCGACGCTCGAACAGGGGCTGGTCGAGCCGGCCAAGATGCAGAGCGTGTTCGCGGCGGTGCGGTTGGTCGGCGGATCGGTGGCCGCCGGTTACGGGCTGCAGGCGCTGGTCGCCGTGGGTGTCATCGTCGTGCTGACGCACGCGCTCCGGCGGGTCTCGTCGGCCGGTCGGCGTGCTGAATCGCGACCGGGCGAGACCGAAGGGGCGGCGATGGCGGCGGCGGCGCTGCTCGCGAGCCCGTTCCTGCTCGACTACGATCTCATGCTTCTGGCGATCCCGCTCGTCGTGCTGACCCGGACCGGCCTCGATCGCGGCTTCCGACCCTGGGAGATCGCTGTTCTGCTTGCTGCATACATATTGCCGCTCGTCTCGCGCTCGATCGGCCTAGCGCTGCATGTGCCGCTCGCGCCCATGGTCGTGCTGGCGGTGTTTGCGCTGGCGGTCGGGCGGATCGGATCGGCGGCGGGCGCCAGAGATGACGAACCCACGCGCGAGGCCGGCGAGCTCCCCGCCGGCTGACCGGCGGCTCTGCATTGCTGCCGGGGCCGGACGATGCGGCATCCGTATGGCCCCGACTGGCCCGGCCGCCTGAAGATCGCCACAAGCGGGACGTCTTCTGCCGGTGTTGAGATGGAGATTCCCATGAAGATGTTTCGCGTTCTCGCCGGCGGCCTGCTTTCGGCCGCCGTTATCGGCGCGGCCTCGCTCGGGGCCGCCGTGCCGGCCTCGGCCGAGGCCCGCGTTCAGGTCGGCGTGCTCCGCTGCAAGATCGTCGGCGGGGTCGGTTTCGTGGTCGGTTCGTCGCGCGACATCGCCTGCCACTTCGCGCCCGCCGGTCGGGGACGCTCGGAACGCTATGCTGGCTCGATCGACCGGTTCGGCATCGATATCGGCGCGACGCGCAAGACCTCGATCGTCTGGGGCGTGTTCGCGCCGACCAACCAGATGCGCCCGGGCGCGCTCGAAGGCACCTATGTCGGGGCTTCGGCAGAGGCGACGGTCGGCGTCGGTGTCGGCGCCAATGCGCTGGTCGGTGGTTTCGATCGCTCGATCACGCTCAACCCGATCAGCGTCCAGACGCAGACCGGCGCCAATATCGCGGCCGGCGTCGCAGGTCTGAAGCTGCGCGCGCTGCGCTGAGCCGATCGTCTGTCGCTGTCCGATCACAATCGAAACGGCCCGCGCTCGTCGAAGCGCGGGCCGTTTTGCTGTCGATCAAATTTTGTCGGCGATCACATTCTGTCGGCGATCACATTCTGTCGGCGACCACATTTTGTCGGTGACCACAGAGGCCGGCGCTGCTGCCGGCGTGCGGCTCAGGCGATCTCTTCCTCGGGCAGCACACGCGTGCCGCCCTTGGGTGTGACCAGCACCTTGTCGATGCGGCGGCCGTCCATGTCGACGACCTCGAATACGAAATCGCCGATCGTGGCTTTGTCGCCCTCGGTCGGGATGCGGTTCAGGACCGAGAGCATCAGGCCGCCGAGCGTGTGATAGCCGCCGTGCTCGAGGTCCGGCAGATCGATCAGCCGCTCCAGATCGTCGATGCCGGTGTCGCCGTCGATCAGCCACGAGCCGTCGTCGCGCCGGAACGGCCCGCTCGGGTCGGGTGCGTCGACGTCGGCCAGGTCGCCGGCGATGCCCTCGATGATGTCGGTCAGCGTGATCAGGCCCATGAGCCCGCCGTACTCGTCGACGACGAAGGCGGCGTGCACGGGGGTGCCGCGGAAGCGCTCGAGCAGTTTCAGCACGGCCGCGCTCTCCGGCACGATCACCGGTTCCTTCACCGCGGCGCGCACGTCGAAGGGCCGGCCGGCGAGCGCGTCGGCGAGCAGGTCCTTCTTGTAGACGATGCCGACCGGCTCATCGATCGCGCCTTCGGCCACGATGACGGCCGAGTAGGGACATTCGGCGATCTCCTGCCTGATTCGCTCCGGCGGATCGTTCGGGTCGATCCAGTAGAGATCCGGTCGCGGCGTCATGATCGCGCGGACCGGGCGGTCGGCGATGCGCATGACGCCTTCGAGCATCTCGCGCTCTTCGGGGTCGAGGATGCCAGCCTCGACGCCTTCGGCGATCACGTGCTTGACCTCTTCCTCGGTCACGTCGGCGCCGGTGCCTTCGGTGACGCGGACGAGGCGCAGCACGGCGTTGGACGACATCGACAGAAGCGAAACGAACGGCTTGGTCGCGCGGCTGACCGTGTCGACGGTGCCGGCGACCGCTAGCGCGATCGGCTCGGGATTGGCGATCGCGATGCGCTTCGGCACCAGTTCGGCCAGCACGATGGTCACGAAGGTCATCAGCGTGATCACGACTGCGAAGGCGATCTGATGCGCCGCGACCGCGACCGCGGGCACGGTGGTGATCAGAAAATCGGCGAAACGATCCGACAGCTGGGCGCCGGAGGAGGCGCCGGCCAGGAGCCCGGTCAGCGTGATGCCGATCTGCACGGCGGACAGGAACCGGCTCGGGTTCTCGCCGAGTTCCAGAGCGCGCACCGCACGGGCGTCGCCATCCTCGGCGCGGGCCAGGAGGCGGCCTTTTCTGGCCGAGACGAGCGCCATCTCCGACATGACGAAGAACGCGTTCAGGACGGTCAGAAAGGCGAAAATTCCAAGTTCGACGATCAACATCTCAAAGTGCCGGGGGCGCCCCTCGGTTGCGGACGATCAACAGGATAGCACGTCCTTCTCCACGATGACACGACGAGCACGCGCATTCCCGCCCGGCGGTGCGACGACCCTGTGTCGGGCGCGCGTTCGGAGCGAAGCGAGGGACACCCACGCCCAGGCAGCCGCCGGTGAGATGGCGGATCTGAAATGTCACGATTTGATTTGCCCCATTGCCAGCCGGGGCGATCGGCGCGACCATCGTCGGCAGGTGATCCTCCGGCTCCCCGCGGGCCAGTGATCACCTGCCGCCAACCCGCGAGGGAGACGACTCCTTCGCGGGACGGACTAACCAGAACATAAAGAGAACAGGAGGCCATCATGCCGTCTGGACACGAAGGAAAGGGAGACGTCGGAAGAGGGAGAGCAACCGGGCCCCAGGGCGACGGGCCGAGTGCACGGGCGGCAACCGCCCGCACCGTCGCCATCGTGGGGCCGTTCGCGAGCGGCAAGACCACGCTGCTCGAAGCGATCCTCGAACGCACGGGCGCGATCGCCAAGGCCGGATCGGTCGCGACCGGCAACTCGATTGGTGACGCCACGCCCGAAGCGCGCGATCACCGCATGTCGGTCGAGCTCAACGTCGCGGAGTGCGACTATCTCGGCGATCACTACACCTTCCTCGATTGCCCCGGATCGATCGAATATCTCTACGAGGCGCGCGCGGCCGTCGCCGCCGCCGATCTGGCGATCGTCGTCGCCGAGCCGGATGCCAAGAAGATCCCGGCCCTGCAGGTCGTGATGAAGGCGCTCGAGGATCTCGGCGTGCCGCACCTGCTGTTCCTCAACAAGATCGACAAGGCCGACGAGAGCATCCGCGACACGCTGCGCCTGATGCAGCCGGCCTCGCGCGTGCCGCTGGTGCTGCGCCAGATCCCGATCTTCAAGCAGGGCATCGCGATCGGCACCATCGACCTCGCGCTCGAGCGGGCGCATGTGTTCCGCGAACACGCCGAGAGCACGGTCATCCCGATCCCGGACGACGAGCGCGCGAGCGAGGTCGCGGCGCGCTACGAGATGCTCGAACGGCTCGCAGACTATGACGACCATCTGATGGAGGAGCTGCTCGGCGACGTCGAACCGCCGCGCGACGAGGTGTTTTGCGATCTCGTGCGAGAGATGCGCGAGGGGCTGATCTGCCCGGTGTTCATCGGCGCGGCCGAGCGCGGCAACGGCGTGACGCGGCTCCTCAAGGCGCTGCGCCACGAGGCGCCCGGCATCAATGAGACGCGCGACCGGCTCGGGCTCGACGCCGGGGCCGACGCGGTGGTGCAGGTCTTGAAGACGCTGCACACGCCGCACGGCGGCAAGCTGTCGATCGCGCGCGTGCTCTGCGGCACGGTCGCCGACGGGCAGAGCCTGCAGCGCTCGGATGGCGCGGCCGATCGCGTCTCCGGCCTCTATCGGCTGATGGGCCGGGAGGCGGTGAAGCGCGGGCCGGCGGCGGCGGGCGAGACCGTGGCGCTCGCCAAGGTCGAGGTCGCGCGCACGGGCGACGTGCTGACATCGTCGAAGCAGCCGCCGGCGCAGCTCGTCACGCTGGACTTGCCCGAGCCGGTGATCGCCGTGGCGGTCACGACGACGGACCGCAAGGACGACGTCAAGCTCTCCGCCGCGCTCGCCAAGATCGCCGAGGAGGATCCGTCCTTGCGGGTCCGGCAGGATGCCGAACTCGGCGAGACGGTGATCGAGGGGCAGGGCGAGATGCATCTGCGCGTCGCGATCGAGAAGCTGAAGACGAAGTTCGGCGTCGCGGTCGAGACCCGCGCCCCGTCCGTGCCCTACAAGGAGACGATCCGCGGCAAGACCACCGTGCGCGGCCGGCACAAGAAGCAGTCCGGCGGCCATGGCCAGTTCGGCGACGTCGTGCTCGATATCGAAGCGGGTCCGCGCGGGTCCGGCTTCGCATTCCGCGAGACGATCACCGGCGGTGTGGTACCGAAGAATTATATCCCGGCGGTCGAGGAGGGCGTGCGCGAGATGCTCAGGACGGGCGCCTTCGGCTTCCCCGTGGTGGATGTCACGGTGACCTTGACCGACGGGTCGTATCACTCGGTCGACAGCTCGGATCAGGCGTTCAAGACCGCCGCGCAGATCGGCATTCGCGAGGGCTTGCCGAAATGCGCGCCGGTGCTGCTCGAACCGGTGCTCCGGGTCTCGGTCGCGGTGCCGTCCGAGGCGACCGCGCGGGTGAACCAGATCGTCACCGCCCGGCGCGGCCAGTTGCTCGGCTTCGACGGCCGTCCCGGCTGGGACGGCTGGGACGTGGTCGAGGCGCTGATCCCGCAGGCCGAGATGAATCACCTGATCGTGGAGATCCGATCGGCCAGTCAGGGCGTTGGTACATACCGGCAGGCCTTCGACCATCTGGCCGAACTGACCGGACACCTCGCTGCGAAGATCGAGGCTCGCCAGAAGGCGGCGCACGCCGCCTGAACGGTAGACGAAACCGAGGCCGCGCATGCGGCCAGAGGTGGCTTCATCTGACAGCGGAGGGAGCGGCCGGGGCGTGTGGGGCGCCCCGGCCGAATTTTTTGTCTGCGGATTGGCTGCGACGGCGTAACGCCGGGCGGCGGCGGTGAGTCGAAAGCCTGTACGGCGATCGGCGCGTGGGGGCGCGCCCACGGCGCGCGAGCCCACACGCTTCGATCACGCCGGATTTATGCAACCGGGCTTGCTGCTGCGTCGTACCTCAAGCACATCATCGTATCGTCAGCGCGAGGTCACGACATGGTCAGCTTCATCCGCCGCCGTCCCTGGGAGATCCGCGAGAGCGCGGCGACGCCGGAG
This sequence comes from Ancalomicrobiaceae bacterium S20, assembly GCA_040269895.1. Lineage (NCBI taxonomy): Bacteria > Pseudomonadati > Pseudomonadota > Alphaproteobacteria > Hyphomicrobiales > Ancalomicrobiaceae > Methyloraptor > Methyloraptor flagellatus. Next base: position 490,267 of record CP158568.1, read on the forward strand.
GCCCTGTTCTTCGATCGCCGCCAGGTGCTGGCCGGGCTCGGCGGCGCCGTCGCGGCCGGCGGCCTGATCGGCGCGGGCGCGATCGGCAGTTCGCGGGCGGCATTTGCGGCCGGCGGGCCGATCGACGACCTGTTCCCGCCCAAACGCAACGAGGCGTTCAAGCTCGACAGGGCGCTGACGCCGGAGGCGGCGAACGGCTCCTACAACAATTTCTACGAATTCGGCTTCGACAAGGGCATCGCCGATCGCGCCGCGAAGCTGAAGCCGTTTCCGTGGAGCGTGACGATCGACGGGCTCTGCAACAAGCCGCAGAAGCTCGACGCGGTCGAGCTGATCCGCAAGATGCCGATCGAGGAGCGGCTCTACCGGCACCGCTGCGTCGAGGCGTGGTCGATGACCATCCCCTGGACCGGCTTCCCGCTCGCCGAACTGGTCAAGCTCGCCGACCCGAAGCCGGAGGCGAAATACCTGCGCATGGAGACATTCCTCGATCCGAAGATCGCGGTGATGCAGGCGCAGACTTGGTATCCCTGGCCCTATGTCGAGGGCCTGACCCTCGCCGAGGCGACCAACGACCTCGCCTTCATCGCGATCGGCGCCTATGGCAAGCCGCTGCCGAACCAGCACGGCGCGCCGCTTCGGCTCTCGGTGCCGTGGAAGTACGGCTTCAAGTCGATCAAGTCGATCGTGAAGTTCTCCTTCGTGAAGGAGCGGCCGAAGAGCTACTGGGAAGGGCTGCAGGCGTCCGAGTACGGCTTCTGGGCCAATGTGAACCCGGCCGTGCCGCATCCACGCTGGAGCCAGGCGACCGAGCGCGTGCTCGGGACGCCGGACACGGTGCCGACCCAGATCTACAACGGCTACGGCGAGCAGGTCGCCGGGCTCTACAAGGATCTCGCGGGCGAGCGGCTGTTCATGTGACGGTACGCGGCCCAAGGGCGGCCGCGAGCGACATCAGAAAGAAAAGAGGCCGGATCTCCGAGAGGGGATCCGGCCTTTTAAGTCGTGAGTTGCCCCCCGAAAGGGGCGATGCGATCCAGAGGGGAGAACCGCCGGTCGAAGATGCGTCTGTAACCGGCGTCACATGAATCGTTTTAGTCCTGATTCGTTGAAAAATCATTAAGGGGCAGAACTGACAGGGAATTGCCGCAGAGATATGGAGCGATATCCGGGCGATCATGTCGGTATTCAGCAATCGACGTGTCAATTTTGAAATTATGATGGCTTGTGAAATGCCAGATATGGCGCTCAAAAGAAGCAGTCAGGAAGCTGTCTATGGTTTGGAAGCATCGAACCCTCCGGGTGGACTTCGGATGGTCTGCCTGACTTGAATTGGAATATCAGTTTACGTGATGGTGATGAGCGTGCCTTGGCGCGGCGCTCGTCATTTTCTGTCCATTGCTGGAAAGACGGCGTGTCGGCGAACGGAAAACGACCCGATAATGTCCGAGAAATCGCCGCCGTGGCGTGTCGATCCGCCGATTTTCATTGATCGGGTGGAATACGTATTCGGAGTTCTTCGTAGACATGCCGAGCGGTGACTTTTCGGTCTGTGCGTCACCGCGGCAGACCGAAAGCAAAACGGCCGGAGGCTGATGCCGTCCGGCCGTTTGCGACATCGGGGCGGATTCGCGGACCTCAGTAGGTCCAGCGCTCGGCCTTGGTGATCAGGAAGTCGCGGAAGACTTTGACGCGCGCGGTGTTCCGCATCTCTTCCGGGTAGACGAAGTAGCAGTCGAGCGTCGGCACGTCGGCTTCCGGGATCAGCTGGACGAGGTCGCTGTCGGCCTCGATCAGGTAGTCCGGCAGCATGGCGATGCCGACGCCGCGCTGGGCGGCGCGCTTGATGCCGATCATGTTGTTGATCCGGAGCGCCGGCTTGCGCGGGCTGTTGGCCGGACGGCCGGCGGTCTCCAGCCAGTTCATGTCGCGCAGGTAGACCGGCGGCGACTGGCCGAAGGTGATCACGCGGTGCTCGTCGAGATCCTCCAGCGTCTCGGGGTTGCCGAAGCGCTTCAGATAGCCGGCGGCGGCGTAGAGGTGGAAGTGGATCGTGAACAGCTTGCGCTGGATCAGATCCGGCTGCACCGGCTGGCGGATGCGCAGCGCCACGTCGGCCTGGCGCATCGACAGGTCGAGTTCCTGGTCGTCGAGAATCAGCTCGAGCTCGACCTCGGGGTAGAGGTCGCAGAACTCGTTGATGCGGGCGGTGAGCCAGGACGAGCCGAGACCGACCGTGGTGGTCACGCGAAGGCTGCCGGACGGCTTCTCGCGCGTCTCTGCGAGGCGCGAGCGCGCCTGCTCGAGTTTGAGCATGACCTCGCGGGCGGTGCGGAACAGGAGTTCGCCCTGCTCGGTCAGGATCAGGCCGCGGGCGTGGCGATGGAACAGCGGTACGCCGAGATCCTGTTCCAGCGCGCTGACCTGTCGGCTGACCGCGGACTGGCTCATGTCGAGCGATTCGCCCGCGTGGGTGAAGCTGCCTGCTTCGGCCGCCGCGTGAAAGATCCGGAGCTTGTCCCAGTCCAAGGTGCCCCCCTCGAAGGTTCGGCATTCGCGGGAGATCGGGCCGATCCCGCTTCCGCGTCAACGCCTGGGGCCGGAACTATCGCGGGAAAATACGCAGATGTCATGCGCAAACGATTTATATGTACGATGAATTTCTCTGATCGGACGAGGTCTCCGCGTTGCCGTGATAGAAATGCATCGCATTCGGAGGGGCTACGGAGATGGGTCACAGGCGCTGCGATCGCGGTCGCTCGGGCACGGCGCGTCCCGAAAACAGGAACGGCGCCCCGCTCGATCGAGAGGGCGCCGTCCAATGTCTTCGGAACCGGCCGAGCCGCGCCCGATTACGCTGCGATCCGGCTCACTCGGCCGCTTCGGCGTGGTGGGTCGAGACGCCGGCCAGGAAGCGCTCGGCCTCGAGCGCGGCCATGCAGCCCATGCCGGCGGCGGTGACCGCCTGGCGGAACACGTCGTCGGCGACGTCGCCCGCGGCGAAGACGCCGGGAATGTTGGTCGCGGTCGAATGCGGCGCGGTCCAGATGTAGCCGGACGGCTTCAGACGCACCTGATCCTTGAACAGCTCGACGGCCGGCTGGTGGCCGATCGCGACGAAGACGCCGTGGCACGGCAGCTCGGTGGTCGCGCCGGTCTCGACGTTCTTCAGCCGCACGCCGGTGACGCCCGGCGGGTCGCCGGCGCCGAGCACCTCGTCGATGACGGAATTCCAGACCACCTCGATCTTCGGGTTCTCGAACAGGCGGTTCTGCAAGATGCGCTCGGCGCGGAAATGGTCGCGGCGATGCACGACCGTGACCTTGGACGCGTGGTTGGTCAGGTAGAGCGCCTCTTCGACCGCGGTGTTGCCGCCGCCGACCACGACGACCTCCTTGCCGCGGTAGAAGAAGCCGTCGCAGGTCGCGCAGGCCGAGACGCCGAAGCCGCGATACTGGGTCTCGGAGGGCAGTCCGAGCCAGCGCGCCTGGGCGCCGGTGGCGATCACCAGCGTGTCGCCCTGATAGATCTCGCCGGAATCGCCCTTCAGCGTGAAGGGCCGCTTCGACAGGTCGGCCTCGAGGATGTGGTCGTAGATGATCTTGGTGCCGACGTGCTCGGCCTGGGCGCGCATCTGCTCGACCAGCCACGGACCCTGGATCGGATCGGCGAAGCCGGGGTAGTTTTCGACGTCGGTGGTGACGGTCAGCTGGCCGCCCGGCTGGATGCCGGCGACCAGCACGGGCTCGAGCATCGCGCGCGCGGCATAGATGGCGGCGGTGTAGCCGGCCGGGCCGGAACCGATGATGAGAACCTTCGACGAGATCATGGGCTGGCGTCCTAGTGGCCGGATCCGACGGGTGCGTCCCGCATCCGTCGGATTGAATTGAGCGCGCGTCAAAAAGTCGATGGGCCGGATGTGCGGAGCGGACGGGTTCGCCCGCTTCGATCGAGCCACCGGAATTCGGGTGCGGGAGCATAGCCGGAACAGCTTCTTGCGTCACCCGGGCTCGGATTATTCCACATGTTGTGGTGCGGAGGGTCGGGTGCCAGGGCGCGCGGCGCCGCACACGCTTGCGTGGGGCGCATGTCACGTTGGCCGAAACGGTCTCACGGGCGGGGATTACATCGGCGATCCGGTTTCGCTGCAGCGCAAAATCGGATAAGAATCGTGCCGCCGAACGTAACTTTATTGCGCAATCGGGCTCGTTCGCGAGCCGATAGCCTTTTGCCTTCCCTGCGGCCTGTGCCGAGAGCGGAGCCCGACATCCCATGAAGATCCGCCTGGACGAGACCGATTGGAAGATCCTGGCCGAGTTGCAGGCGGATGGGCGCATGACCAACGTCGAACTCGCGCGCCGGGTCGGGATCTCGGCGCCGCCGTGCCTGCGCCGCGTCCGGGCGCTCGAAGAGGCCGGCATCATCACCGGCTATCGGACCATGCTCGACGAGAAGGCGCTCGGCTTCGACCTGACCGCCTTCGCCTTCGTGTCGCTCGCGACTCAGGCCGAGGCCGATCTGGTCGCGTTCGAGGAGCGCGTCCGGGCCTGGGCGATCGTGCGCGAGTGCTGGATTCTCAACGGCGACGTCGATTTCATGCTCAAATGCGTGGCCAAGGATCTGCGCAGCTTTCAGGATTTCGTGATCAACGAGCTGACCAAGGCGCCGGCGGTGGCGGGGGTCAAGACCGCCCTGACGTTGAAGACGGCGAAGTCCGAACCGACCGTGGCATTCTGAGACGTCGTGTTGCCGGGCGCCGGTTGGTCCCGGTTCTGAAAGAACGATCCGCTGTTCTCCACTCCACCGCCGTGGTGCGGGGAAATTCTTCGTGTAATTTTCCTTTGTTCTGCACATATCGCCGGATGAATTTCAGTATTCTGAGATATTTCCGATCGGATTTCGAATTCATGTTTTTCATCAGAGTAAGTATTCGTTCTGGATACGGCAGTTTGGCACCTTCGTGGCGTTATTATATCTGCATGTTTCTGTCGAGGATTTGCGCATGCCGCGCGGCGAAACTATGATCGTCTTGCGCTTCTCCAAGGTGGGCGGTCGGTTTGCGAATCCTGGTTCTCCGAGACAAGAAGCCCGGGCACTACCATCAGGCCGAGGGGATCGCGGCGGCGGCCGCGCGCATCGAGCCGAACGCGATCGAGCGGCTCGACGTTCGGCCGCGCCGGCTTGCCCATGACATGCTGCGGCGCCGGCTGCTCGGCTGGTTCCTTCACCGGCCCGAACTCGGGCTCCGGCTCTTCTATGGTATCGATGCGCGGCGGATCGCGCCTTTCGACATGATCGTCGGCTCCGGACGGCCGACGATCGCGGCCGGCGTGCTGCTGTCGCGGCTGCTCGGCGTACCCTTCGTCTATTCGGGCTGGCCGGACGGCTACGATCCGGACGTGTTCGGCCTGATCCTGGTCGACAGCCCGCGCAAGGCCGGCGCTCCGAACGCCGCCTTCGTGCCGGTGCCGAGCCTGATCGATCCGACGGCGCTGCCGAAGCCGAAGGCGCTCAAGGCACCCGCCGACCTGCGCGGCGCGGAACTGGCGCTCATGATCGGCGGCGAGGCGCATTCGCACCACTATCGGCCCGAGGACTGGGCCAAGCTGGTGACCTTCATCGTCCGCACGTCGGAAACGCTCGGCATCCGCTGGCACGTCGCGACCTCGCGCCGGACGCCGCCGGAGATGCGCGGGCGGCTGGAGGCCCTGCTCGCCGAAGGGCGGATCGTCGAGTTCGTCGACTTCGAGCGCGACGGGCCCGGGTCGGCCGACCGGCTCTATGGCGCCGATGCGGTGGTCGTCACCGAGGATCTGATCTCGATGCTGTCGGAGGCGCTGACCGCGCGCCGGCCGGCGGTGGCGCTCGCGCCGTCGCAGGTCAAGAAGACCTCGGACTTCGAATGGGTTGCGGTCGAGGCGGCGGCCGGGCACGTCGCGGTCATGCCGATCGCGACGGCGACGCCGGAGCGTTTCGCCGACGCATTGGTCGATCTGGCGCCGCCGGAGGACGACGTGCGCGGCCGGATCGCCTCGGCGCTGCGCAAGGTGGTGCCGCATGTCGACGGCGCGCCGCGCGTGCCGCCGGAAGACCGCGACGCCGCGGGGCGCGGCAGCGATCGCTTCGCCGCCGAATGAGGGTTCAGCCGGTGGCCCAGAGCCGCTCGTAGACTGCGATGATCGCGGCGGCTTCGGCCTCCAGCGTGAAATGATCGACGACGTGCCGGCGGGCCGCGCTGCCCATCGCAGCACGGGCACTCGCATCGGCCATCAACGGTTCGAGGGCCGCGACCATCGCGCCGACGTCGCCCGGGGCGACCAGCCGGCCGGTCTCGCCCTCGACCACCAGCTCGGGAAACGCGCCGACCGTGGTCGCCACCACCGGCACGCCGGAGGCCATGGCTTCCAGGGGCGTCAGGCCGAAACCTTCCCAGCGCTGCGGCGCGACGAAGATCGCCAGCCGTCGATACCATGCCGCGATCGCGTCGACGTCGACCTCGCCGGCGAAGACGATCCGGTCGGCGAGGCCGGCGGTCAGCACGCGCGCCTTCAACCCGTCGAGGAAACCGGTGTGCTGCGCGGTCGCTCGGCCGAAGATCACGGCCGAGAAGGCGGGATGGCCCGGCAGCAGCCGGATCATCGCGTCGACGAAGACGTCGGTGCCCTTCTGCGCGCGGATGCGGCCGAAGCAGCCGATGCCGAATTGGCCCGGCAGGCCGGCCGTGGTCCAAGCGGTGGCGGGATCGGGTGCGGGATGGAAGCGCTCGGCGTCGATGCCGTGGCGGATCACGGTCGAGGGGCGGTCAAGATAGGCGGCTGTCGCCGACGACGTCGAGATCACCGCGTCGACGCGGCCGATCAGAAAGCGCGACCAGGCGGTGTGACGGCGCTGCGAGGCAGAGGTGAAGACCACGCGCAGGGGCATGCGCAGGAGGTCGCGCAGCAACAGGCCGGCGAGGGTCTCGACATTGCGGCGCGCATGCCAGATCCGGAAAGGCCGGCCGGGCGGGCGCTTCCAGAAACTCAGGAGATCGCTGAAGCCGATGCGCGGCACGCGGTCGCCGAGGCCGGGGCCGAGCGCGGCGATGGCGATGCGGCTCGCCTGGAGTGGCACCAGCCGCTGGATCGTGGCGGTCACGCCGGAGAGGCGGCGCTTGAAGTTCGGCGCGACGACCTCGATGGCGGCACCGCGGGGAGGCCGGGCGTCACGCGGGCGGGCGCCATCTTGTCGGGCGTCACCCGGCCGCGCCGGCTCGACGGCTGCGGCCGCACCCTCCCGCGCGGGCGGTGCGGCCACGGGCGGGCGCATCAGGCGAACCGGACCTTGATGATCTCGTAGGAGCGGGCGCCGCCGGGCGAGATCACCTCGACGGTGTCGCCGACGTCCTTGCCGATCAGCGCGCGCGCGATCGGGGAGGAGATCGAGATGCGGCCGAGCTTCACGTCGGCTTCCATGTCGCCGACGATCTGGTAGCTCTTCTCCTCCTCGGTGTCCTCGTCGAGCAGCGTCACCGTCGCGCCGAACTTCACCTTGGTGCCGGAGAGCTTGGTGATGTCGATGACCTCGGCGCGGCTCAGCTTGTCCTCGAGCTCGGCGATACGGCCCTCGTTGAGGCTCTGCTGCTCCTTGGCGGAGTGATATTCGGCGTTCTCCGAAAGGTCGCCATGGGCGCGCGCTTCCGAGATGGCGTTGATGATGCGCGGCCGCTCGACCTGCTGGCGGTTCTTCAGCTCCGCCTCGAGCGCGGCGAAGCCCGCCGGCGTCATCGGAATCTTTTCCATGGGTCTTCACCCTTCCAAGTCGCGTCGCCCGACGGCAGCGCCGGGCGGACAAAAAGATCGAGGGCGCGGTTCCGCTGGAACCGCCCCTCCACAAACGGATCGTTCCGGGGACGAGAGACCTCGCGAGCGCCCCATGCTCGCGCGGTCGATCACCCTCGACGTCCGGCTAACGCACCTGATGCGGCAGACACGACCGGCTCCCGCATCCCGTTCGGGCCGCGACCCCGTCCAGGATCGCTATCCACCTCGGGCGTGGGAGCCGCGACGTCCGCTCAGGCTTCGGCCGCGAAGTAGGATTGCAGCGGCCGAACTTCCAGTTCGCCGGCGGCATAGGCCACAATGGCCTCGGCCGCGGCGACGGCACCGGCGAGGGTCGTATAGTACGGCACCTTGTGCAAGAGGGCCGCACGACGGAGCGAGCGGCTGTCCGCCAGCGCCTGGGCCCCCTCGGTCGTATTGAAGACGAGTTGGACCTCACCGTTCTTGATAGCATCGACGATGTGCGGGCGGCCTTCAAGAACCTTGTTGATCTTGGAAGCCGGGATCCCCTGCGCCTGCAGGAACCGCGTCGTGCCCGAGGTCGAGATCACCTTGAAGCCGATGTCGGAGAGGGCGCGGATCGACGGCAGGATGCGATCCTTGTCCTCGTCGCGCATCGACACGAACATGGTGCCGCCGGTCGGCACGCGCGTGCCGGAGCCGAGCTGCGACTTGGCGAAGGCGATCGCGTAGGTGCGGTCGAGACCGATGACCTCGCCGGTCGACTTCATCTCCGGTCCGAGCACCGTGTCGACGCCGGGGAAGCGCGCGAACGGGAACACGGCTTCCTTGACCGCGACATGGTCGAGCGTCTTGCGCTTCAGGCCGAAGGAGCCGAGCGCCTCGCCGGCCATGACGCGCGAGGCGATCTTGGCGACGGGCAGGCCGATGGTCTTGGCGACGAAGGGTACCGTGCGCGAGGCACGCGGGTTCACCTCGAGGATGTAGACCACGTCGTCCTTGACCGCGTACTGCACGTTCATCAGGCCCCCGACGTCGAGGGCGAGGGCGAGCGCCTTGGTCTGGCGCTCGATCTCCTCGACGATCTCGGCCTTCAGCGAATGGGTCGGCAGCGAGCAGGCGCTGTCGCCCGAGTGAATGCCCGCTTCCTCGATGTGTTCCATGATGCCGGCGATGAAGACGTCCTTGCCGTCGCAGAGCGCGTCGACGTCGACCTCGATCGCGTCCGACAGATAGCGGTCGAACAGGAGCGGCGACTTGCCGAGCACCATGTTGATCTGGCCGGTCTTGTCGTTCGGATACTTGGCCTTCACGTCGGCCGGCACCATGCCGGGCAGCACGCCGAGCAGGTACTCGTCGAACTGGCCCTCGTCGCGCACGATCATCATGGCGCGGCCGCCGAGCACGTAGCTCGGGCGGACGACCAGCGGGAAGCCGAGCTCGGCGGTGACGAGGCGCGACTGCTCGATCGAATAGGCGATGCCGTTCTTCGGCTGCTTGAGGCCGAGCTTGTCGAGCAGGCGCTTGAACCGGTCGCGGTCCTCGGCGAGGTCGATCGCGTCGGGCGAGGTGCCGAGGATCGGGATGCCGGCCTTCTCGAGGCTCTCGGCGAGCTTCAGCGGCGTCTGGCCGCCGAACTGCACGATCACGCCGTGCAGCGTGCCCTTCGACTGCTCGACGCGCAGGATCTCCAGTACGTCCTCGGCCGTCAGCGGCTCGAAATAGAGCCGGTCGGAGGTGTCGTAGTCGGTCGACACGGTCTCCGGGTTGCAGTTGACCATGATGGTCTCGTAGCCGGCGTCCGAGAGCGCGAAGCAGGCGTGGCAGCAGCAGTAGTCGAACTCGATACCCTGGCCGATCCGGTTCGGACCGCCGCCGAGGATGACGACCTTCTTTTTGTCCGAGGGCCGCGCCTCGTCGTCCGGCGCGGCGCCGAACGGGACTTCGTAGCTCGAATACATGTAGGCGGTCGGCGCGGCGAACTCGGCCGCGCAGGTGTCGATGCGCTTGTAGACCGGATGCACGGCGAGTTTTTCGCGCAGCGCCTTCACGTCGGCCTCGGCAAGGCCGGCGAGTTCGGCGAGGCGCGCGTCCGAGAAGCCCATCGCCTTCAGCGAGCGCAAGGCTCCCGCGGTCTGCGGCAGACCGTGCTTGCGCACCTTGGCCTCGGTCTCGACGATGGCCTCGAACTGGTCGAGGAACCACGGGTCGATCTTGCAGGACTGGTGGATCTGGTCCTTGGTGACGCCGAGGCGCAGCGCCTGCGCGACATGGCGCAGCCGGTCCGGCGTCGGCGTGCCGAGCGCGGCGCGGATGGCGTTCTTGTCGTCGCCCTGGCCGAGGCCGGGGATCTCGATCTCGTTGAGGCCGGTGAGACCCGTCTCCAGGCCGCGCAGGGCCTTCTGCAGGCTCTCGGCGAAGGTGCGGCCGATGGCCATGACCTCGCCGACCGATTTCATCGAGGTGGTCAGCTGCTGGTCGGCGCCCGGGAACTTCTCGAACGCGAAACGCGGGATCTTCGTCACCACGTAGTCGATCGTCGGCTCGAACGAGGCCGGGGTGGCGCCGCCGGTGATGTCGTTGGCGAGCTCGTCGAGCGTGTAGCCGACGGCGAGGCGCGCGGCGACCTTGGCGATCGGGAAGCCGGTCGCCTTGGAGGCCAAGGCGGACGAGCGCGACACGCGCGGGTTCATCTCGATGACGACCATGCGGCCGTCTTCGGGGTTCACCGCGAACTGGACGTTGGAGCCGCCGGTCTCGACGCCGATCTCGCGCAGCACCGCCAGCGAGGCGTCGCGCATGATCTGGTATTCCTTGTCCGTCAGCGTCAGCGCCGGGGCGATGGTGATCGAATCGCCGGTGTGCACGCCCATCGGATCGATGTTCTCGATCGAGCAGACGATGATGCAGTTGTCCGCCTTGTCGCGGACGACCTCCATCTCGAACTCCTTCCAGCCGAGCACCGATTCCTCGATCAGCACTTCGGTGGTCGGCGAGGCGTCGAGGCCGCGCTCGACGATCTCCAGGAATTCGTCGCGGTTGTAGGCGATGCCGCCGCCGGTGCCGCCCATCGTGAACGACGGCCGGATGATCGCGGGCAGGCCGATGTCGGACAGCGCTTCGAGCGCTTCGATCAGGCCCTTCGACACGTAGCGGCGCTTGCGCGCCTCCTCGCCCTTGGCCCAGTCGAACTCGAAGGTCTGGGCGAGCTTCTTCTTGTCGGCGTCGGCGACGTCGAGCGCCTGGATGCGCGCGAGTTCGGCGTCATAGGTGCGCTTGTCGGCGCGCTTCAGGTCGGCGGCGTCGGCGAAGCGGGCGCGCGGGGTCGAGAGGCCGATCTTGGTCATCGCCTCGCGGAACAGCTCGCGGTCCTCGGCCTTGTCGATCGCCTCGGCCGTGGCGCCGATCATCTCGACGCCGTACTTCTCCAGCACGCCCATCTTGCGCAGCGACAGCGCGCAGTTGAGCGCGGTCTGGCCGCCCATTGTCGGCAGGAGCGCGTCCGGGCGCTCCTTTTCGATGATCTTGGCGACCACCTCCGGGACGATCGGCTCGACATAGGTCGCATCCGCCAGCTCCGGATCGGTCATGATCGTCGCCGGGTTCGAGTTGACCAGGATGATGCGATAGCCTTCAGCCTTCAGCGCCTTGCAGGCCTGCGTGCCGGAATAGTCGAACTCGCAGGCCTGGCCGATGACGATCGGGCCTGCGCCGATCACGAGGATGCTCTTGATGTCTGTGCGCTTGGGCATTCTGAGGCTCGCGTTCGTCGTCCAAGAGACCGGCTGCGGACGGTTGCGTCGCAGCGGGAGGCCCGCAGGCGACCGGCTCCGTCGGCCGCGCGTTGAGGTCGCGCATGGTCGCCGGGGCGCTTCGTGTCGATCGGTCGGGGTGAGACCCGTGGGCTTATAGGGGAAAAGGCCGGAGACTGGAAGAGGGCGGAAACGGCCGGGGAAAACCTCGTCTACGCCAGCGCTCTCGCCGGTTTCGCGCCCTGTCGCGGCGATCTGGCCGGACTCCGAATTGCCACAATTCGCTTGGTAATGTTATGTTATAACATATCATATCAAGCGGAGATCGCGGCATGACCGACCTCGTCCCTTCCGGCCTCGCCCCTTCAGACCATCGCCTGCCGGTGACGGTGCTGTCCGGCTTTCTCGGCGCAGGCAAGACCACGCTGCTCAATCATGTCCTCAACAACCGCGAGCACCGGCGCGTCGCGGTGATCGTCAACGACATGAGCGAGGTCAACATCGACGCCGATCTGGTGCGCGAGGGCGGCGCCGGCCTGTCGCGCACCGACGAGAAGCTGGTCGAGATGACCAACGGCTGCATCTGCTGCACGCTGCGCGACGACCTGCTCCTCGAGGTGCGCCGGCTCTGCGCCGAGGGCCGGTTCGATCACCTGCTGATCGAGGGCACCGGCATCGCCGAGCCATTGCCGGTCGCCAGCACCTTCTCGTTTCGCGACGAAGGGGGCGCGAGCCTCTCCGACGTGGCGCGGCTCGACACGATGGTCACGGTCGTCGATGCGATCAACCTGCTCAAGGACTATGGCTCGCAGGATTTCCTGCGTGACCGCGGCGAGACGGCCGGAGAGGGCGACGACCGCACGCTGGTCGATCTCCTGGTCGAGCAGATCGAGTTCGCCGACGTCGTGGTGATCAACAAGATCTCCGACGTGGCGCCGGATCAGGCCGATCTGGTGCGCAAGGTCGTCCGCGCCCTCAACGCCGATGCGCGCATCGTCGAAACCGATTTCGGCCGGGCGCCGCTCGACGCGATCCTCGATACCGGGCTCTTCAGCGAGGAGAAGGCGTCCAAACATCCGCTCTGGTACAAGGAGCTCTACGAGCCGCACGCGCATGTGCCGGAGACTGAGGAATACGGCATCGCGAGCTTCGTCTACCGGGCACGGCGGCCGTTCGATCCGATGCGCTTCGATGCCTTCACCAAGGCGACATGGCCGGGCCTCGTGCGCGCCAAGGGGCACTTCTGGTTCGTCACCCGGCCGGACTGGGTCGGCGAACTGTCGATCGCCGGCGCGGTCTGCCGGGTGACGCCACTCGGGCGCTGGTGGGCCTCGGTGCCGCGCTCGCGCTGGCCCGACCACCCCGAGGGGCGCCGGATGATGGAGCGCAACTGGGACCGCGTCTGGGGCGACCGCCGGCAGGAACTGGTGTTCATCGGCGTCGGCATGGACGAGGCGGCGATTCGCGCCGCGCTCGACGACTGCCTTGTCGGCACAGAGACCGGCTCGGCGCTCGGTTCGGATCGGGCGCGGCGGATGCCGGACCCGTTCCCGGCCTGGGGACGGCCCGACGCGGCCTGAGCCGGCGCTGCTGCGATCGCCGTCGCGGCGACGGGACGGCGATCGAGACGCTGGGCCGCGTTCAGGACTTCCGCGCCGAAAATGCCATCCGGCGTTGGTCGAAGCCGAAGTTCGGCGTCAGCCGCTCCGCCGTGAAGCCGGCCTGGATCAGCTTGCCGAGCATCGTGCCCTCGGTGTAGCGCGACAGGCCGACGGTGTTGCGCAGTTGGCGGTAGGGCGAGAAGAAGGTCGCCGCCAGCCCGGCGACGGCGGCGAGCAGGAAGCCGTGCCTGAGCGCCATGCCGAGCAGGTTGCCGACGTCGGCGACGATGTCATCGCCGGGCGGGATCACGTCGGCGATCACCAGCCGACCGCCGGGCGCGAGCAGCGCGTGAGCCTCGGCGAGCAGTCCGTCGGCCTCCTCCGGCGTCAGATATTGCAGCACCGAGTTGATCACGATCAGATCGACGCGGCCGTCCCAGGCCGGTCTCAGTTCCTCGGGCGCCGGGACCAGAATCGTCTCGGAGCCGCGATGGCGTTCGGCGAGCCGTTCGCGCGTCGCGGTCGCGGCATCGACCAGCAGCAGCCGGCCGCAGTGGGCGGCGATGCGCGGCGCCGCAGAGGCGTCGCCGCAGCCCCAGTCGAGCACGACCGCGTCGGGGCGCGGGACATGCGCGATGAAGTTCTCGGCGATCCTGGCGTAATGGACGTCGCGATGACGATCCGAAACGTAGATCCGGTGGGCGCTATTCCAGAAGTCCAACCAGGATCGGGGCATGAAATCAACGCGCTCCCTTGAAAACCCTCAGACGGTAACAGACGGCGATGCTTTGACAATTGAAGCCGGCCCCCTGTGACAGACGTGACCGAACGTCGGTCGGACGGGTGGCGGATAAGTCACAATGCGGATGGCCCGTCGCCTCGTGGCGCAAGGGCAACGGCGCCTGCCGGCGGGGCGGGCGGACGGGGATCTTCTTTGCGTCGCGATCGTCGGGTAATGAAGAGGGGCGAGAGACGCGACCGGGAGGGTGCCGCATGCGCTGGGAAGGCCGCCGCGAGAGTTCGAACATCGAGGACCGTCGCGACGATGGCGGCGACGACGGTGGCTTCAGCGCCGGGCCGGGCGGTGGGTATTCCGGCGGCGGTTTCGGCGGCTTTCCGATCAACCTCGGCGGCGGCGGCATCGGCACGATCGTCGTCGTGCTGATCATCGCCTGGGTGCTCGGCATCAATCCGCTGACGCTGCTCAGCGGCCAGCCGATCGGACCGGGGCCGGCGCAGGTGCATCGCCAGCCCTCCGCGCAGACCCCGCGCGTCTCCTCTGCCGAGGAACAGCGCAACGCGCGCTTCGTTTCGGTCATCCTCGCCGACACCGAGGACCGCTGGAAGACGCTGCTGCCGCAGCAGGCGGGCGAGCTCGTGCAGCGCGCCGCCGGCATGCGGTATCAGGATCCGACGCTGGTGATGTTCCGCGGCACGACGCGCTCGGGCTGCGGCCAGGCAGAAACGGCCTCGGGGCCGTTCTATTGCCCGGCCGACCAGAAGGTCTACATCGACCTCGCCTTCTACGACGAGCTCAAGACGCGGTTCAAGGCGCCGGGCGATTTCGCCCAGGCCTATGTGATCGCGCACGAGATCGGCCACCACATCCAGAACATGCTCGGCATCCTGCCGGCCTTCAACAAGGCCCGGCAGCGCATGAGCGAGCGCGACGCCAACCGCGCCTCGGTGCGGGTCGAGCTGCAGGCCGACTGTTTCGCCGGCGTCTGGGCCAAGGCGGCGCAGAACGACCGCGACTTCATCGATCCGGGCGACATCGAGCAGGCGCTCAACGCCGCCTCGCATATCGGCGACGACGCGATCCAGAAGTCGATCCGCGGCTATGCCGTGCCGGACAGCTTCACGCACGGCACGTCCGAGCAGCGGGTGCGCTGGTTCAAGCGCGGCTTCGAAAGCGGACGCCTCGGCGCCTGCGATTCGATCAACGCGCAGCAGCTCTGACAAGTCCCGAACGGCGGCCGAAAGGGCCGCCGTTCTCCGTTCCGATGAGGGGTTCAGTATGCGCAAAAACGTTTTGGCCGTCGGGTTGCTGCTCTCGTTTGCCGGCGGGATCGCGCCGGCCCTCGCGGCGGACCCTTGCGAGGCCGGCAAATGGCCGCTCGCCCGCGAGATGGGCTGGTTCCAGAGCGCGACACTCGCCAAGCCCGGCGCGGCCCTGCTGCCGGGCCACGCCGCGGTGATCGCGCTGCAGCCGACCGACAAGGTGCAATACCTTGTGCCGTCGAGCCGCAAGCCGGCCGACAAGACGTTCGGCGAGGTCGTGTCGACGGCGGTCGCGAGCGAGGGCGTCTACCAGATCACGCTGTCGGACGAGGCCTGGATCGAGGTCGTGCAGGGCGGCAAGCTCGTGAAGGTCGAGGCCTTCACCGGGATCAAGGAATGCCCCGGCCTGCGCAAGAGCGTGCGCTTCAAACTCGCGCAGGGTCCGGCGGCGATCGAGATTTTCGGCGCGGCGGGCGACCGCCTGCTGGTGGCGGTCGCCCCGGCCGAGTGACGGCGCGCTGCGCGGCCGGTAGGGCATCAGACGGTAACGAAGGAGAACGAGAATGCGTGTGGGTGTCGTCGGCCTTGGAATGCTCGCCCTCGTCGCGGCCACGTCTGCCAAGGCGGCCGACCCTTGCGACGGCACCAAATGGCCGTTGTCGCGAGAGCTCGCGTGGTTCCAGACGGCGAAGCCGGTGAAGTCTGGCGCGATCATGCTGCCCGGCCACGCCGCGGTGGTCGAACTCCAGCCCATGCAGCGTGTCGACTATGCGGTTCCGCTCAACATCGGCTGGAAGACCGCCAACACGTTCGGCGCCGTGATCACGACCGCGACCACGCCGGGGGTCTATCAGGTCACGATCTCGGACTCGACCTATGTCGGGGTCGCGCAGAATGGCAAGATCGTTACGGCCATGGCGATGCAGACGCTGAAGGGATGCCCTGGCCTCAACAGAAGCGTGCGGTTCCGGCTCGGGCAGGGTCCGGCCGCGATCCAGATCGGCGGCGCCAAGGGCGACCGCGTGCTGGTGGCGATCGCGCCGGAGGATTGACGACCGGCGTCGCGCGGCGCGGGCTCAGCCCGCCTCGCGCTCCGCCCACCAGCCGAGCACGCCCTCGATGGTCTCGAGCGTCACCAGACGCGGCAGGTCGGGCGGTGCTTCCGCGTGCTCGTGTTCCCAGACGATATGATAGGGCACGTGCAGGCCCCAACTGCCGGCCTCGATGGCCGGCAGGATGTCCGATCGCAGCGAGTTGCCGACCATGGCGGCGCCGAGCGGGCCGGACCCGTGGCGCGCGAAGATGCGCCGGTAGGTATCGGCATCCTTTTCGCTGACGATCTCGAGCGCATCGAAGAAGTCGCCGAGGCCGGAGCGGGCGATCTTCTGCTCCTGGTGCAGCAGGTCGCCCTTGGTGATCAGCACGAGGCGGACCTCGCCGGCGAGCGCTTCCAGCGTCTCGCGCACGCCCGGTAGCGGCTCGACCGGATGTTCGAGCATGGATCGGCCGATCGCCAGGATCTCGGCGACGGTCGTGCCGGGCAGCCGTCCCTCGGTCACTTCGAGCGCCGTCTCGATCATCGACAGCGTGAAGCCCTTTATGCCGTAGCCGTAGAGCGCGAGGTTGCGCTTCTCGACCGCGAACAGGCTCTTCTTCAGGGTCGCGGCATCGGCGTGATCGTCGACCAGCTCGAAGAAGCGCTTCTGCGAAAGATCGAAGAAGGTCTCGTTGTGCCAGAGCGTGTCGTCGGCGTCGAAGCCGATGGTGTGGATCTCGACCATGGGCGCCATGCTGGCACGGGTCGGGGGACCGGTCCAGCGTGCGGAAGCCGGCGTGATGGGGACCGCGGGCATGGCGGGGGCAGCGCGGTCCGATCGCGCGCCCGACATCGCTCATCGATTTGGGTCCGGCTGCGCGGCCGCGTGCGCGTGCTTGACGGAGCGGGCGTCGTGGTGTCCGGTGCGCCGGCGCCAGCTCCACCGGATCTGGACGCTGGACCGTTGCCATTCGAGAAAGCGCATGAGCCGAGACGCGTCCCGCCGGGGCCTCATCTTCGTCGTCGTCACCGTCCTGCTCGATGTGATCGGCATCGGCATCGTCATTCCGGTTCTGCCGAAGCTGATCGTGTCACTGACCGGCGAAGGGGTCGATCGCGCGGCGATCGACGGCGGCTGGCTGATCTTCACCTACGCGGCGATGCAGTTCCTGTTCGCGCCGGTGATCGGCAACCTTTCCGACCGGTTCGGCCGGCGGCCGGTGCTGCTCGTCTCGGTCGCGACCTTCGGGCTCGACAATCTGGTCTGCGCGCTGGCGCCGACGCTGCCCTGGCTGTTCGTCGGCCGGGCTCTGTCGGGTCTGTCGGGCGGCAGCTATACGAGCGCGGCCGCCTTCATCGCCGACGTGTCGACGCCGGAGACGCGGGCGCGCAACTTCGGCTTCATGGGCATGGCCTTCGGTGTCGGCTTCGTGCTCGGGCCGGTGATCGGCGGGCTCGCCGGCGAGTTCGGGCCGCGGGTGCCGTTCTTCGTCGCCGCCGGCGTCAGCGTGCTCAATCTCCTGTTCGGCTTCTTCTTCCTGAAGGAGAGTCTGCCGGCCGAGAAGCGCCGGTCGTTCTCGCTCGCCCGCGCCAACCCGCTCGGCGCCTTGCGGGAGATGCGCAAATACCCGGCGCTTTGGCCGCTGGCTGCCGTCGTGGTGCTCTACCAGATCGGCCACGACGCCAATCCGTCGGTCTGGTCCTATGCGGGCAAGCTCAGGTTCGGCTGGAGCGAGGCTGATATCGGCCTGTCGCTCGCCGCGGTCGGCATCGCCATGTCGATCGTGATGGGCGGGCTGATCGGGCCAATCGTGAAGCGCTTCGGCGAGCGCCGCGCGGCGCTGATCGGCCTGTCGCTCGCGGCGGTCGGTTTCACGGGCTATGCCTTCGCGCCGGCCGGCTGGGTCATGTTCGTTTTCATTCCGGTCTTCGCCTTCATCGGGCTGATCGATCCGTCCTTGCGGGCGATCGCGGTCGGACAGGTCGCGGAAGACGCGCAGGGCGAGTTGCAGGGGGCGATCGCCAGCCTGAAGGGCCTGACCATGGTCGGCTCGCCGATCCTGATGACGCAGGTGTTCGGTTTCTTCACCGGGCCGCACGCCCCGGTCTATTTCCCTGGTGCGCCGTTCCTGGTCGCCGCCTGCCTGATGCTGATCGGTATCGTCATTCTGAAAAGCTACGGCCGGGCACGCTGAGGGCAGCGGCCCGGCCGTTCATTCTCTTGCCGTGCGTGTAAGGGCTTCGAGCGTCAGACGCGCTCGGGCAGCTTCGCCTCGCCCTTCTTCTCCCGGATCAGGTTCACGAAGCGGGTGAACAGGTAATGGCTGTCGCGCGGGCCGGGCGAGGCCTCCGGATGGTACTGCACCGAGAACACCGGCTTGTCCTCGAGCGCGATGCCGCAGTTCGAGCCGTCGAACAGCGAGACATGCGTCTCCTTGACATTGGCCGGGAGCGTCGCGCGGTCGACCGCGAAGCCGTGGTTCATCGAGGTGATTTCGACCTTGCCGGTCGTGTAGTCCTTGACCGGGTGGTTCGCGCCGTGATGGCCCTGGTGCATCTTGACGGTCTCGGCGCCGAGCGCGAGGCCGAGCATCTGGTGGCCGAGGCAGATGCCGAAGGTCGGCAGGCCCGATTCGACCACCGCCTTGATGGTCGGCACCGCGTAGACGCCGGTCGCGGCCGGGTCGCCCGGGCCGTTCGACAGGAACACGCCGTCCGGCTTCAGGGCGAAGACCTCTTCGGCGGTCGCGGTCGCGGGCAGAACGGTGACCTTGCAGCCGGCATCGGCGAGCAGGCGCAGGATGTTGCGCTTTACGCCGTAGTCGAGCGCGACCACATGATGCTGCGGCTCGGTCTGGCGGCCGTAGCCCTCGCCGAGTTCCCAGGGCGTCTCGTCCCAGGTGAAGCTCTGTCCGCTCGTCACCATCGGCACGAGATCCATGCCGACCAGGCCCGGCCAGGCCGCGGCCTCGCGCTTCAGCGCCTCGAGGTCGAAATTGCCGTCGGGCGCATGCGCGATCACCGCATTGGGCATGCCCTTCTCGCGGATCAGCGCGGTCAGCGCGCGCGTGTCGATGCCGGAAAGACCGATGATGCCGCGCGCCTTCAGCCACTGGTCGAGGTCGCGGGCGGCGCGCCAGTTCGACGGATCGGTGATCGAGGCCTTGAGCACGCAGCCGCGCACGCCCGACGCGGCGGCCATCGAGACGGTCTCGATGTCCTCGTCGTTGACGCCGACATTGCCGACATGCGGGAAGGTGAAGGTGATGATCTGGCCGGCGTAGGAGGGATCGGTCAGGATCTCCTGATAGCCGGTGATCGCGGTGTTGAAGCAGACCTCGCCGACAGCCTGGCCGGTTGCGCCGAGGCCGTGGCCGGGGATGACCGTGCCGTCGGCGAGCACGAGGAGGGCCGTGGGTTTCGGTTCGGCCCAGGCGTCGGCGTTCAGCGTCGTGTCGGTCATCGTCTCAATCCCTAAAGGCCGTTCCCGTTCCGGGCGCACAGGTGTACGCGAGCGCGGCGGCCAGCATCCGCATTCGGCTTCGCAGCCATCGGCCCGAGCGCGAGGAGGTCGCGCGGGTTCGAGGGGCTCTGGCGTGCGGAAGCGTGGCGGCGCGGCATCGTCCGGCGCGGCGCGGACCCTAGTCGCGGCGACTGTCCGCGTCAACCGCGGCCGGCGCGGGGAGGCGCGCATGCGCACGAGGCTCGCGGGCGTCGTCGGCGGTGGATGCTTTGCCTGACGGCGCTGGACCGGCGCGCGCCGATCGGCTACCGGCTCCGGTCACGGCTCCCCATATGGGGACGCGAGACAGCCGCCGGGGCGACCGGCGGCAGACCCGTCAGGAGGACGAGATGCGCGACCAATTGAGCGACGCCCTGAAGACCGCGATGAAATCCGGCGACAAGAAGCGCGTGTCGACGATCCGGATGATCACCTCGACCATCAAGGACAAGGACATCGCGGCGCGCGACACCGGCAAGCCGCTCGGCGATGCCGAGATCGTCGAGGTGCTCGCCAAGATGGTGAAGTCGCGCGAGGATGCCGCCAAGCAGTTCGAGGATGGCGGCCGGCCGGAACTCGCGGCCGGCGAGCGCGAGGAGATCGCGATCATCCGCGAATTCCTGCCGGCGCAGATGGACGAGGCGGACGCCGAGGCGGCGGTCAAGGCAGTGGTCGCCGAGATCGGCGCGACCTCGGTCAAGGACATGGGCCGCGTCATGGCCGCGCTCAAGGAGCGCTACGCCGGCCGCATGGATTTCGGCCGGATCAGCGGCGTGGTGAAGGCCGCGCTCGGCTGAGTCGGGTGGCCGAGAGACGAGGCGCCGCGGCAGAGGGTCGTTCCGCCGCGGTCTTCTTCTAAGGGGAGCGCGTGCGGCTCTCGGCGGATCCTTACTGGACCTTCGAGGGCTGCAGCTTGCCGCCCGCGATCTCCTCGAACCGGTAGCCCGCCACCGGCGACTGCCGCTGGAGGCCGTAAGGCATCCGGGTGCAGATCCCGCTGGCGACCTTGATATACTCGTCCGTCTCCGCCGCGCCGGAGTTGCGCTCATAGCGGATCCAGCGCTTCTCGGCGCCGTCGTAGAACTTGATCGATACTGCTTGATTATTGCCGGCCGCTTCGCAAGCGACGCCATCCTGACCCCAGCGCCGATCGTAGATCTTGGTGTAATTCTTGTCGCTCTGCCCCTGCCAGACGGCATAGACCTTGCCGAGCGACGGGCCGCCGGCCCAAGCCGCCGTCGGAAGGCTCGCCAGCGCGACGGCGGTGGCCACGAAAGACACGATCTTCAAATTCATGGTCTTCATCCTCTCATAGCAAATGTCGGCGGCGCCTCACTCCCGGCCATCGACGGCACAAAAGCCTGATGGGCCTATCTGACGGGGAGGTGACGCAGCGACACTTTTCTTCTACAAGACGTTTGCCTCGTCAACCGCCACAAATGTGAATTCCGGGCAGGCGCGGCGAGCCGCACCGTGCAAGACGCACCGAGTGTGCCTATACTCCCTCCCCATGAAATTCCCTCCCGCCATCCTCGACGAGATTCGTGCGCGCCTTCCGGTATCCGAGGTGGTCGGGCGGCGGGTGAAACTGCGTCGGCAGGGGCGGGAATTCGCCGGGCTGTCGCCGTTCAATCCGGAGAAGACGCCGTCCTTCTTCGTCAATGATCAGAAAGGCTTCTACCACTGCTTCTCGTCCGGCAAGCACGGCGACGTGTTCCGGTTCCTGATGGAGACCGAGGGCCTAAGCTTCCCCGAAGCGGTTGAGCGCCTCGCCTCGGAAGTGGGCGTCGCGCTGCCGAAGCCCGATGCGCGCGAGGAGCGGCGCGAGCGCGAGCGGGCGAGCCTCGCCGATGTCTGCGAAATGGCCGCGCGCTTCTATGAAGAGGCGCTGCGGCTCTCCGGCGGCGACGAGGCGCGGCGCTATGTGGTCAAGCGCGCGCTCCGGCCCGAGACGCTCAAGGAATTCCGCATGGGCTTCGCGCCGGCCGAGCGCGACGCGCTGAAGCGGCACCTGATCGGCAAGGGCGTCGATGAGGAGGCGATGATCGCGGCCGGGCTCCTGATCAAGCCCGACGACGGCCGGCCGACCTACGACCGATTCCGCAATCGCCTGATGATCCCGATCCAGGACGATCGCGGCCGGGTGGTCGCCTTCGGTGGTCGCGCGCTGTCGCCCGACGACAAGCCGAAGTATCTGAACTCGCCGGAAACCGAGCTTTTCCACAAGGGGCTCATGCTCTTCAACGGTCACCGCGCCCGCGCGGCGGCCTATGAAGAGGGCGCGGTCGTCGTGGTCGAGGGTTATCTCGACGCGATCGCGGTCTTTCAGGCCGGTGTCAGGGCGGTGGTCGCGACACTCGGTACCGCCTTCACCGAGGATCATATCCAGCGGCTCTGGAAGCTTGCGCCCGAGCCGGTCATCTGTTTCGACGGCGATCGCGCCGGCATCGGCGCCGCGCATCGGGCGATCGACCGCATCCTGCCGCAGCTGAAGAGCGGCTACTCGTTCAATTTCGCCTTCCTGCCGGACGGCAAGGATCCGGACGAGCTGGTCCAGTCCGGCGGCAAGGACGCGTTCCTCGCCGAGATCGGCAGGGCGCAGCCGCTCGCCGACGTGCTGTGGGACCGCGAGACGGTCGGCACCTCGATCGACACGCCGGAGCGCAAGGCGGCGCTCGAAAAGCGTTTTGAGGATCTGACCGGCGAGATCAAGGACGCGCGCGTCCAGAAGAGTTATCGGCTGCGCTACCGGCTGCGGCTGTCGAACCTTTTCTGGCAGTCCGAACGCGGCGAGCGCGGTGGCTGGCGCGGCGGCCGCGGCGCCGGCGACCAGCCGCGGCCGGTTCCCGGCTCGACCGACGTCAGCCTGCCTGAACGTCTGGGCGAACTCGTCGGCATCGAGCGCATCGTGCTCGGGCTCATGGTCGAGTTTCCGGAGCTGTTCGAAGCCGCGATCGAGCGCACCATCGGCATCGACATGGGGCTCGAGCCGCACGAGGCGTTCAAGCGCGAACTCTACCGGATCGCGACCGAGTTCGACGACCTCTCGGTCTCGACCTTCTATTCCGGCATCGACCAGCGGTTCTTCTTCCTGCTCAAGGAGATCCACGGCGACGAGCTCGCCGATGGCGACCGGCGCGTCGTGGTGCATCGCGGGCACCGGCTGCGCGAGCGGCTGCCGATCCTGCGCTTCCATCCGCCGGTCACCTATGTCGAGGCGCTGCTCTGGCACTTCCTCGACCGGATTGAGCTGCGCCACATGGAGAGCGATCTCGAACACGCATTCTCGCAGGTCGGCGCGGACTGCACGCTCGAGGACGAGGCGCGCATCCTCGGCCTGTCGCGTGAGATCGGGCGGCGGCGCGAGGAGTTCGCGCGCCGCGAGCAGGAACTGGCCGAAGAGGCCAAGCTGATCCGCGCCGCTTTCGGCTCCGGTACCGCGCCGGGCACGCCGCTCCTGACCCACCAGCGCTGAGGTCGGAGCCGGCCCCCGGAGCCACGCCGGTTCCGAGCCTGCGCCGCGTCCATGGGCGCGAACGGCTCTGCGCCAATTTACTTACAAATACTTCCGCAACGTCATTTTGCCGTTCGGCCGGGGTTTCCGCGCTCGGGCCCGGCCGTTGGTCGCGCCGTCGTGCGAAAAATCAGTGGATCACGACGAAATCATACCGAAACGCGCTTCGAATCCCGCGGGACAACCATCAAAAGTGTAACCGAATCGGTAGGTTAGCATATGAACATTTTTTGACCATTTTTCGTGGCCAGCGTCCCGGCACTTCAAGGAGAGCCGAATGCAGGCACCCATCCGGATGGCGAATGACAGGGAGGCGGTAGCGATGAATCGTAAGACGAGCGCGCGTAATGCATCCCAAGTTGTCGATAAGTCTTCCGGCGGCGTGTTTACTGGCTTCGGTTATGCTCTGATCTTCATGATCGTAGGTTTTGGCCTCGGGTCTACCGCCGCCGCGGCCGAGGCGCCGACTGCCGAGCCTGTGCTGACGGTGTCGGCGACCGGCGAGGTCGAGGTGGTTCCCGACCGTCTGATCGTCTCGCTCGGCGTGCAGACCGATGCGGCGTCCGCGGCCGAGGCGATGGGCGGCAACGCCCGCCAGACCGCCGCTCTGATCGAGACGCTGCGCGCCGCCGGCATCGAGCGCAAGGACATCGCCACCTCGCGGCTGTCGCTCTATCCGATCTCCAACACCCGCAAGGCCAACGAGCCACCGGCGATCGTCGGCTATTCGGCGACGAATGCGCTGACCGTCCGGCTGGCGTCGGTCGACATGGCCGGCCCGCTGCTCGACAAGCTGGTCCAGAAGGGCGCCAACACCATCCAGAACATCACCTTCGATATTTCCGACCGCGACCGCCGCCTCGACGAGGCGCGCAAGGGCGCGGTCGAAGCAGCCAAGCGGCGGGCCAAGGTGCTCGCCGATGCGGCCGGCGTCACGCTCGGGCCGATCCTGTCGATCACCGAAGGATCCGCGCCGACCTTCATGCCGCGCCCGATGCTGGGCGTCGCTAAGGCGATGCCGGCGCCCGTGCCGATCGAGGCCGGCGCCGAGCGGATCACGGCCGAGGTGACGATCACCTGGCGGATCGCGGCGGGCGCAACGCCGTAGACGACAACGACATAACCAGAGCTTCGGGTCGCGGCGCGTGATGCGCCGGGGCCGGAGAGCGGTCGCGTGCCCGCGAGAGGCCACGCGCCGTGCCGGGGAGCCGGCGACGAGGAAGCCGGCCGCGAAACGGATCGATCCGTTTCCAGGGAACCAAGGGCCGGGTTTCACACGAGAGGAGCGACGCCGAGAGCCTTCGCGAGAGGCTGCGTCTGGAATTGGACGGAGAGACGTTGAATGCAGCATACAATTGAAGCCGCGCGACAGACGCGGCTGCCGATGCCGGGGTTCCGGCACGTGCGTGCGACGGCCCTGGCCTTCGGCCTCGTCGCGACCGGCACGGGCCCGGCGCTTGCCGATGCCGCCAAGACGGCGACCGGCGGCGCGGTCGGGGTGGCATCCTTCTACGGCCGGGAGCACCATGGCGGCCCGACCGCTTCCGGCGAGCGCTTCGACATGCGCGCCATGACCGCCGCCCATCGCACGGCGCCGCTGGGCTCCAAGCTCAAGGTCACCAACCTCCGGAACGGCCGCACCGTGGTCGTCCGCGTCAACGATCGCGGGCCCTTCGTCCGCGGCCGGATCATCGATGTCTCGCGCGGCGCGGCAGAGGCCCTCGGCTTCGTCGGCGCCGGTCTCACCAAGGTGAGCATCCAGGTCGCCTCGCGCGACGAGTAAGCCTATTCCGGGCCGAAGCCGGCGCGACCGCGGGTCGGTCGCAAACGTCTCGATCCCAAGAAGAAGGGCCACCGGATCGTCCGGTGGCCCTCGTCGTTTGGGACAGGCTGTGGGGCGCGCGAGCCGTCAGGCGGCGCGGACCGTCGCGAGGAACCGCGCGACCTCCTGGCTCATCTGGTCGGAGAGCTTGGTCAGCTCCGAGGCTGCGCCGAGCACCTGCGTGGAGGCATGGCTCGCTTCGTAGGCCGCCGTCGTGACGCCGGTGATGTTCTGCGACACCTCCGCCGTGCCGAGCGAGGCCTGCTGGACGTTGGTGGCGATCTCCGAGGTGGCGGCGCCCTGGCCGTCGACCGCTTCGGCGATGCTCGCGGCGATCGAGTTCATCTGCTCGATCGTACGGGCGATGCCGGCGATGGCGCGAGCGGCATCCTGAGTGGCGCCTTGGATCGCGCCGACCTGGGTGCCGATCTCGGCGGTCGCCTTGGCGGTCTGGTCGGCGAGCTGCTTCACTTCCGCCGCGACGACCGCGAAGCCCTTGCCGGCTTCGCCGGCGCGCGCCGCCTCGATCGTGGCGTTGAGGGCGAGCAGGTTCGTCTTGCCGGCGATCTCGTTGATGAGCCCGACGATCGAACCGATCCGGTCGGCGGCGGTGGCGAGGCCGTTGACCCGCTCGGTCGTGCCGTTCGCCTCGTCGACCGCCTTGGCGGCGATCTGCGCCGACTGCTCGACCTGCCGGCCGATCTCACGGACCGACGACGACAGTTCCTCGGTCGCGGAGGCGACGGAGGCGACATTCGCCGAGGCTTCTTCCGACGCGGCGGCGACAGCGTTCGACTGCTGGGTCGTCTGCTCGGCACTGGCCGACAGCGTCTGGGCCGAACTCTGCAGCTGGGTGGCCGCGGCCGCGACCCGGCCGACCACGCCGCCGACGGCGCGATCGAAGGCATCGGCGAGTTCGTGCATCTCCCGGCGGCGCGTCTCGGCGGTCGCGCGGTCGATATCGGCCTGGCGTCGGCGCATGGCCTCGCCCTCGTTCATGTTGATCTTGAAGGTCTCCATGGCCCGGCCGAGCGCGCCGATTTCGTCGGCGCGCGTCGCATAGGGTACCTCGATGGCGAGATCGCCGTTGGCGAGTGCCATCATGCGATCGGTGATCACGGTCAGCGGCGAGGTCACGCGCCGATCCACGAACCAGATCGCAGCGACGCTGCCGAGCAGCGTGACGAGCAGGCCGACGGCGCCGGCGATCAGTTCGAGCGTCTTGGACCGTTCGACGCCATCGATGTGCTCGCGGGCGATTTCGAGCGCGGCTTCCGAAACCGCCACGAACAGCGACAGGCGCGGAACCGAGAAGTTGCTCCACTGCGCGGCGGTCATGTCCGGCTTCTGGCCGGCGGCCAGCGCCTGGAGCAGCTTGGTCTGGCGGCCGAGCGCGTCGTCGACGAGATAGTCGGTCTTCACGCGCTCGTATTTTTCCTTGAAGCGATCCGGCAGCGCGACGCCCTGCATCATGTCGGCCATCGCGTCCCAGGACTGCCGGATGCGTCCGACCGAGACGGCGTAGTTGAACGGTGTCTCCGGGGCGATCTGGCCGGCCTGCAGGCCGTTCGACAGGAACACCGAGGCGTCGCCGGCGGCGCTGCGGGCGTCCCAGGCGATCTCCTTCAGGTCGAACAGGCGGTCGACATAGGCGTCGTTGAGGCGGACCAACTGGTTGAAGCGGGTCGAGAGCTCGGCCAACTGCTCGATCAGCGCGTTGGTCTCCTTGAAGTAGGTCTCGGCAATCCCGGCCGGCCGCTCGGCCTTCGGCTTGAACATCGCGGCCTGCGTCTCCTCATGGAGCTTGGCGAGCCGGTTCACGGAGGCTTCGAAGCGGGTGACGACGGCCTCGCGATCGGCGAAATCGACAGCGGCGAGCGCCGTGACGGCGCGGCGCAGCGCCGGCATCTCGGCCTTGCGTGCCGCCTCGACCTGCTGGTTCATGGTCGTCGCGGCCTTGTCGGCGATCAGTTCACGGTTGGAGTTGGACCGATCGACCCGCAGATTGTGCATCGCGGTGAACATCGCACTCGAAACGTCGGCGACCGCAGCGGTCTGCCTGATCACCTGCAGGTGCGCCCACGTCTGCCAGACCCCGACCACCAGCAGTACCACGAGCGCAGTCGACAGAACCGAAATGACTGCCTTCAAAAGAAAGTTCACTGTGAACTTGTTCATCTTCGATGTTCCCCCATCCGGTGGGCCCATCAGACCCGAGGGCAATTTCAAATCGGTAAAAAAAGCCGGCGTGCCGCGGGTCTTCGATAAATACTTTTCAGAGTTTCGTCTGGGGTGGTAGGTCCGAGGATTGCCAGAAAATACATGACGTCGCGGAATGCCTGTCTTGTCGTCTGGAGTTGCTGTCGAGCGCGTAAGTCAAACTGGGTTGCTGCGCTTCTCGTCTGAAATTACAATGTGCAGCTCACGGCTGTGCGAGCGTGGTGGTGAAGCGCTGTTCGGATACCGTTCGCCCGCCGGCCTGGACTGTGAAGACGGCGGTGTAGCGTCCGGCCGCGAAACCGCCGGGCGGAGCCTGAAGGCCGGTCGCGATCATCGAGACCGCGCGTGGCTTGCCGAGCGGCTGCGTGGCTGCGCGCGCGACGGGCTTGCCGTCGGGGCCGAATATGACGAGCCCCAGGGCGTCGCCGGCGCGCAAGCCGATGACACGGACATAGGCCGCGAGGGCCGACGAGGCGGTGGTCGGCGCGGCGTTGTCATAGACGCCCTGCTCGATCTCGCGATCGACGATGCCGCGATCGGCGAAGCCGGCATTGAGCACGAAGCGATCGCGATAGGGCAGCACGGCGGCGACGGCCGGCGCCCAGAGCGGCGAGGCGCTGCCGCAGGTATCGAGCGGGCTGTCCGCCGCGAAAGGATCGACGACGCGGCCGTCATGGCGCACGGTCAGATGCAGGTGCGGGAAGGCGGTCTGGCCCGACAGGCCGACCCGGCCGAGCTGTTGCCCGACGACCACCTTGTCGCCGGGCTTCACCGCGATCGAGCCCAGCGCCATATGGCAGTACTGCGTCGACCAGCCGTCCGCGTGGGCGATGACGACGCCGTTGCCGCATTCCCGGCCCTTGATCGCGGCGCCGGCTTCGAGCCCGACATCCGGTACTTCGTCGCGTGTGCCGATCACCGTTCCCGGCAGGGCGGCGCGCACGGCCACGCCGCGGCGCATGGCGGCGAGCGAACGGATCCGGAAATCGATGCCGTCGTGGCCGTCGTAGGTCATCGCGCCGCACATGTGATCGCGCCAGCCGTGGCCGGGATCGTGATCGACATAGTTCTGCACGACGCAGTCGATGCCCGGCCGACAATCGAGCGGCAGGCCGAGCTTCGGCCGCTCCGCCGCCGCCGCGCCGCCAGCGATCAGGCCGCCGACGAATGCGACGAGCGCCCGCACGGCGCCGCGGCGCAGGCCGGCGGGCCCCATCAGCGGAAATCCTCGGGCGGCGGCGTCAGCGCGACCGTCATGGTGAAACGGCGGCTCTCGTCGGGGGCGAGCGTCACGGCGCCGGGCTTGTCGCCGAGTTCGCCGGTGAAGCCGACGCGGTCGGCGTGGCCGTGCCAGGGCTCGATGCAGAGATAGGGCGCGCCCGGCTTGGTCCAGACGCCGAGCTGCACCATGTCTGGAAAGCCGATGTCGAGCACCGGCGCGCCGGGGGCGCCATAGACAAGGCGGCGGCTGGCGAGATCGTCCCAGATCAGCGCGTCGGCGGTGAACAGGTCGTCGGCGAGCGCGAGGTCGCGGCCTGTGACCGGGGTGGCGCGCGGCGCATCGACGATGAGGCCGCCCGTGTCGAGCGCCAGCAGGTCGGCCGGCTCGGGCGCCGCGAAGCGGATCTTGTGATCGCCGCGCGCCTTGCCGAAGGGCAGCGGCCAGCGGAACGCCGGATGCCAGCCGAAACAGGCCGGCATCGGCGCTTTGCCGCGATTGCCGAGATCGGCGGTCATGGTCAGTTGTGCGCCGTCGAGCGCAAAGCCGACGTCGAGCCGGAAATCGAACGGATAGACCGCGCGCGTCGCGTCATCCGCCTCGAGCCGGAACACCGCGCGGCCCGCCTCGTGTTCGACGAGCGCAAACGTCTTGCGGCGCGCGAAACCGTGCTTCGGCAGCGTGTAGGTGCGGTCGCCGAGGCGATAGGTATCGCCCGCGACCGCGCCGACGATCGGAAACAGGATCGGCGCGCGGCCGGTCCAGAAGGCCGGATCGCCGTCCCAGAGCAGCCCCTCTCCCGCGGTGGTCTTGAGGCTCTGCAATTCGGCGCCGAGCGGCGCGATGGTCGCGACGAGCGCGTCGGAGCGGATCGTGACGGGCGTGTCGATGGAGGTGGGGGCGGACGTGGAGGTGGGGGCGCCGGCGGGCGTGCTCATGTGGTCACCTTGGGCGGGATCGGCCGGGGACGGCCGTCGTCGTCGATGGCGACGAAGGTGAAGGTCGCGACCGTGACCTTTTCGCGGTGATTGGTCATGAACCGGCGCGCCCAGGCCTCGATATGGATCTTCATCGAGGTGCGGCCGACATGTTCGACGCTGGTATAGACGCAGAGCACGTCGCCGACCTTGACCGGCCGGATGAAGGTCATGGCGTCGACCGCGATGGTGACGACGCGCCCCTGCGCGCGCTCGACCCCGGCGATGCCGCCGGCCTGGTCCATCTGGCTCAGCACCCAGCCGCCGAAGATATCGCCATTGGCATTGGTATCGCTCGGCATGGCGATGGTGCGCACGGTCAGATCGCCGCGCGGGGATTCGGTCTCGGGTTCGGTCAGACGGGGCATGGGGGTGAAACGCTCTCCGGGCACGAGTCGGACGGCACAGCTCGCGGCACTGTGCCCCGGATCGGGGGAGGCTGTCGACGGGGCTCACCAGCCGCCGAAGAGGATCTTCAGCAGTTGCCGCACCGGGTCGATGCTCGAGCCGATTTGCGCAACGTTGGCCGAGCGCTGCAGGAAGGCGTCCCAGAAGCCGGCCTCCTGCGCCAGGATCCGCTTCTCCAGCGTGGGCGGGGCGAGCCGGTCTTCGGGCGCGACGAAGATGTCCTTGTCGCTCGAAGCGCGGGTGGCGCCGATCGACTGGATCTGCTGGTCGCGTCGCTCGACGGCTTCGGCGAGGTCCTGGGTTACCGCGCCGTCTTTCGCCGCCTCCTGGATGGCGGCCGACGTGGCGCGGCTCGCTTTCAGGAAGGCCGGGTCGCGAATGAGATTCGGATCGATCGGCGCATCCCTGTAGAGGCGGTCACGCTCCGCATCGAGCGGGAAGTGCTGCCGCATCAGGGCGTGGTTTTCGCAGAGCCGATCGAGCGATTTGGCGAGGCCGCCGGTGCACCAGATCCCGTCGGTGTCGTCCTTCTGCTCGGCCTCGATGATTGCGATCTGGTCGTTGAGCAGGCCGAGCGACGGTGTGAGCCCGCGTTTCTCGATCTCTCCAGCATACTCGTCGAGCGCAGCGATCACCATCGGCGCGGCGTTCTTCTTCATCGCGAGCCCCACCCTCAAGGTGCGGATCAGCGCAAGCTGGCGACCGGGCAGTGCATAGAGGTCGTCCGAGGGGACTTCTGCGTCGAAGACCGGGTTGCGGTCGATGTCCATGCGCCCCTCGGCGTCGACCACCGGGCGCGGGCTGGCCGCCTCCGCCAGGGCACGGCGAGTGGCGGCATAATCGATCGGACCGGGGGGCGCGAGCGCGGCGCGGATGCGGGCTTCGGCGTCGGCGTCGGTCAGTCCGACCAGATTGACGTAGACGACCTGCTTCGACAGCGCGTTGAGGCCGGTCGGATGGATCAGGAGCGGGATGATCGCGCGGTTCGCGCCGCCGGGATCACGGGCGTAGAAATGCGCCCATTCGGCCTGGCAGTGATCCGAGGCCTCATAGTTCGGCGACAGCACCGCGATCATGCGGTCGCAGAGGCCGAGCCCGCGCTGCATCTCGCGGACGAAATTCGATCCCGGCGGCATGTCGTTGAACTGGGCGAACAGACTGTAGCCGGCGGCGCGGGCGACGGAGGCGATGCGTCTGGCGGTGGCTTCGTCCTTGGTGGAATAGCTAAGGAAAAAGTCGCGACGGTCGGCGGAGGGTGTCGGGCCGCGTTTCTCCGCCTCGATCAGTCGCTTCAACTCCGCGTTGACCGCCTTCGGGCCACGCTCCCAAAACTCCTCCGGCAACGTGACCCTGGCAAGGGAGATCGCTTCGCTCTCGGCGAGCCGGCCTTCGAGCAGGGCGTCGTACCACTCGGTCCAGACGTCCCAGTCTTCGTTCGCGGCGAGGAGGGTACGTTTCATATCTCGCCAGAAATTGAAAAATGGTGCGGAGGCGGCGATTGGCCATAATGGACTAGCGATTAGATCCTTGGCTGACATGCCATTTTGCAGAAGTCCTGAATCTCTATCGATATACATGAATTGATCTAAAATTAGATCGGATATGTATTTATCTTTATATTTAATTTCGTTTAAGATGTTGATGTGATCGATGATGGCATGGGCCATATTCGGAGATGTTATCAGTCGGGCCGCTGTACGTAATGCTACGGCAGAGACTGCCGCGAAGATGGCCGGGCCTGTGGCATCGACGGCGAGTTTGGCGGCCTCCGTGGCGTCATTCGCAGCTTCGGATGCCACTATGGCTTCTTCGACAGGATAGAGCGCAAGGTCTATGTGCCTGCCCCGGCTTGCGGGGGGTGTTTGACGGGCGCGTTTGTTTGCGGTCTCAGCGGCTCTCAATGCTGCAAGAGCGCGGTCCTTGGCTAACCGGGCCTCATTGGAGGCTGCAGAGGCGGCAGTCGCCGCCTCTGCCGCCGCTTTGTTGCTGGGGGCGACAGCGATAGTAACCGCGTTTGCACAAGAGGGATATTGGGCCGCTACCAGCACCGCAGCGGCGCCACGCAAGAGCGGCAGAACGACCTCGCGACGCCATTCATCATCGCCGGCCGACAGAAGCGGCGCTAACCGCAGACCTGAACGAATCGCAATTGCGAGAGCGTCTTCGCGAGGACGCTTAGCAAGCCAAATCGTGAGATCTTTGCCTTCTTGGAATTGCGGCATCGGTGACATTGCTCCGTCTAAGCGGAAGGTCGCTAATCGCTGGTTCTAATTCAATCAAAATTTGTAGCCACGCGAAGTGCGTTGTTCTGGAATTTAGCTCCGCGAGGCAGGTCAACACAAAAATACGCGTCAGAGCGCCGCACCGGCCAGCCGGCCCTGCCATTTAGCCATCACTCCCCCACCCCGACCCCCAAATCCCCCAACCGCACCCCGAACACCTCGCCGCCCTCGAACCCCGGCACGACCATCGCCTCCGGGCCGATCGCCGCGATCTCGCGATACCCCTCCGGCCCCGGCTCGCGGTGCACATGCGTCGTCAGCGTCACCGCGTCGACGACCCAGAGTTCGCGGATGCCGAAGCTCGCGTAGATCGGGGCTTTGCGGCCGAGGTCGAAGCCGAGGGAGGAATGGCCGATCTCGACCACCAGCAGCGCGGTGGTGCCGGTCAGGCCCGCGATGCCGGTCGAGCGGGCGAAGACGAGGAGGTCCGGCTCGAGATACGTGTCCGCGGACAGACGAAACGTCGGTTCGGACAGGATTTCCAGCGTGTCCGGGGCGACGCGGCTCCAGTGCCGGAAGAGGCGCGCTTCGATCAGCGTGTGGCGATTACCCTTCGGCGACATCTCGACCAGATCTCCCCCGATCAGCTCGATCCGATCGTCCTCGTGCAGAAGGCCGAGTTCCACCATGCGTTCGACCTCCGCGACCGTGAAGGCACGGCGCGGCAGGTCGTCGGCGGAGAGGAGCGCATGGGTGTTCATGGTCCAAAAGATAGCACGCGAGGCCCCGAATGCTACGGGTCGACGGGGGCCTCAAAGCCTCGGGGCCGGGCGCTTCGGCGGTTGCGCGGCGGCGCCGAACCCGTGCCGGAGCGATATCGCGATGGCTTCTGATCGGCGGTCGGTCCGGCGAGCGGTCCCGCGGCCCGGAGCGGGGGGTACGGTTTTGGGGTACGATTCCGGTGGCGCAGCTCTGGCGACGCGGTTCTGCGCCACTCCGAGGCGGGCCGCTTCCGGCGAGGGCGCGATCGGCGCGCCCGCGGCCGGAGCGGATCAGTCGAAGACCTTGCCGCGACGCTCGTCGATGATCTGGCGGCCCTTCTGAAAGATCATCTGCACGGCGGTCTCCTTGTCGGGGAAACGGTCGACGCGGATGAAACGATGCTCGCGCATTTCGCCGTTCTCCTCGCGCGAGATCACGCCGCAGACCTGCCACTCGCGGCCTTCCTTGATCGGCGTCGCGGTGACGAGGAACTCGCGATATTCCTCGGTCTCGAGCTTTTCCGGCGCCGCCGGCGCGGACGGGCCGAGGCCGAACAGCTTCTTCAGGAACGACATGGACGACGAACTCCGGGTCGGGTCAGGGGCGATCAGGTCTTGGGACGATCCCGTTTCGGGGCCGGGCGGGCCGCGACCGGCCGGCGCGCATGTCGGCGCCGCGGCGGGCCGATCCTCGGCGGCGGCCGCACGGGCGTCAAGCCGTCGAGGTGCCGGGGGCGGCTGGCGCGGCATTGCGGGCGCTGATCGATGGGACGGCGCCGGGCCGCGGCAAGGGCCTATGTCGGGGCTTTGCGAGCCTCCCGGCCGGCTCGTCCCGTGTCGATCCGCCATGCCGAGCGCGGCCTTGACGACCGGGACAGGGTCGGGCAGCGTTTCGGCGCGCCGTGACCGGCGCCCCAGCCTGCGATATCGGGAGCCTGCGATATCGGGAGCCTGCGATATCGGGAGCCTGCGATATCAGGTAACGCACGCCCATCGGTTCTCGCCGGTCCAATGCATCGAGGCGCCCGGTCTCGCGAGGCCGTTTCCGTCGAGGCGTTCTTCGAGGATTTGACCTCTCATGATGTCCCGGCCATCCAATTCCGTGCCGCGTGCTTGGCGTCGCAAGCTGCCGTATCGCTATGCCGCGATCGTCATGCCGTTCGTGCTGTCGATCATCATGACCTTCGTCGTGTCCGGCGTCTCGACATGGAAAAGCCTCGGCTTCTCGGCCGAGGCGCTCGCCGTCTGGCCGCAGGCCTGGGGCCTGTCCTGGCTCGTCGCCTTCCCGACGCTGATCGCCGTGCTCCCGGTGGTGCGCCGCGTTATCGGCCTGCTGGTCGAAGCGCCGGGGCGCTGAGGCCGGGCGAGGCGAAACGACGGGCGGCTTTCGCCGTCCGTCGCGGATCGCAGGGTGTGGCGGGATCGTGGGCAGGCCTTACGCCGCGCGGCGCCGGTGGCGGCCTTCGCGGACTTCCTCGATGATCTTGTTGCTGAAATCCTCGAGATCGCCCGGATTGCGCGAGGTGACGACGCCGTTGTCGGTGACGACCGAGGCGTCTTCCCAGCGCGCGCCGGCGTTGATCACGTCGGTCTTGATCGAGCTGTAGGAGGTCATGCGCCGGCCCTGGACCAGTCCGGCCTCGATCAGCAGCCACGGCGCATGGCACACGGCCGCGACGGTCTTGCCGGCCGCGTAGAAGGCCTTGATCAGCGCGATCGCTTGCGGGTTCACGCGCAGGAGGTCCGGATTGATCTGGCCGCCGGGCAGGACGATCGCGTCGTAGTCGCCCTCGCGCGCCTCGGCGAGCGGCTTGTCGACCGGCACCGGCCGGCCCCAGTCCTTGTGATCCCAACCCTTGATCTCGCCCGTTTTCGGCGAGGCGACGTCAACCGCGGCACCGGCGTCCCGCAGCCGGTCGCGCGGCACTTCGAGCTCGGATTGCTCGAAGCCGTTGGTGGCCAGAATGAGAATACGCTTGCCGTCGAGCTGTCCCGGCATATCGGTCTCCATCGGTTGGTTGGGGTCCTGGGAGAACGGGCGGGGCGGGGTGAGGTTCCGGAGTTCGCCGGGTCGTGACGACGGCCGATCAAAGCGAAACGGCGGGCCTTGCGGGCCCGCCGTTCGATGTCGGTCGGTTTCGGCGCGATCGGCTCAATTGTCGAGGAACGAGCGCAGCTTGCGCGACCGGCTCGGATGCTTGAGCTTGCGGAGCGCCTTCGCCTCGATCTGGCGGATGCGTTCGCGGGTGACCGAGAACTGCTGGCCGACCTCTTCGAGCGTGTGGTCGGTGTTCATGCCGATGCCGAAGCGCATGCGCAGCACGCGCTCTTCGCGCGGGGTCAGCGAGGCCAGTACGCGGGTGGTGGTCTCGCGGAGGTTCGACTGGATCGCGGCGTCGATCGGCAGGATCGCGTTCTTGTCCTCGATGAAGTCGCCGAGGTGCGAATCCTCCTCGTCGCCGATCGGGGTTTCGAGGCTGATCGGCTCCTTCGCGATCTTCAGGACCTTGCGGACCTTTTCGAGCGGCATGCCGAGCTTCTCGGCCAGCTCCTCCGGGGTCGGCTCGCGGCCGATCTCGTGCAGCATCTGGCGCGAGGTGCGGACGATCTTGTTGATCGTCTCGATCATGTGCACCGGAATGCGGATCGTGCGGGCCTGATCGGCGATCGAGCGGGTGATCGCCTGCCGGATCCACCAGGTCGCGTAGGTCGAGAACTTGTAGCCGCGGCGGTACTCGAACTTGTCGACCGCCTTCATCAGGCCGATGTTGCCTTCCTGGATCAGGTCCAGGAACTGCAGGCCGCGGTTGGTGTACTTCTTGGCGATCGAGATGACGAGACGCAGGTTCGCCTCGACCATTTCCTTCTTCGCCTGCCGCGCCTCGCGCTCGCCCTTCTGCACCATGTGGACGATGCGGCGGAACTCGGTGATCTCGAGACCGGTCTCGGACGCCAGCGTGTGAATCTGGTTCCGGATCTCCTTGATCATCTCGCCTTCGTTCTTGACGAAGTCGCGCCAGCCGCGCGTGCCGAGATTGGCGACGCGGCGCAGCCAGTGCGGGTCGAGCTCGGAGTTGTGGTAGTTCTTGAGGAAGTCCTCGCGGCCGACGCCATACGACTCCGCCAGACGCAGCAGCCGGCCTTCCGAGCCGATCAGGCGCTTGTTGATGTCGTAGAGCTGCTCGACCAGGGCGTCGATACGCGCCTGGTTGAGCGACAAGCTCTTCACCTCGGCGACGACGTCTTCCTTGAGCTTCTTGTGGCGACGCTCCTGCGACGGCGACAGGGTCTCGTTCTTCAGCCGGCCTTCGACGAGCTGCTCCTGCAGGCGGCGCAGCTTCTTGTACTCATCGGCGATGCGGTCGAAGGTCTCGACCACCTTCGGCTTCAGTTCGGCCTCCATGGCGGACAACGAGACGTTGCCCTCCATGTCGTCTTCCATGTCCTCGGCCTGCTCGCCCTCGGGCAGGTCACCCTCGGCGGCCTCGGACGGCTCGGCCTCGTCGACCGGCACCATCGGCGGGCCGCCGGCGTTCTTGCCGTCCGGGCCGGCGTAGGTCGCCTCGAGATCGATGATGTCGCGGAGGAGGATCTTCCCCTCATTGAGCTCGTCGCGCCAGATGATGATGGCCTGGAAGGTCAGCGGGCTCTCGCAGAGGCCCGCGATCATCGCCTCGCGGCCGGCCTCGATGCGCTTGGCGATCGCGATCTCGCCCTCGCGCGACAGGAGCTCGACCGAGCCCATCTCGCGCAGGTACATGCGCACCGGATCGTCGGTGCGGTCGGCCGGCTCGCGGGCGGCCTTGGTCAGCGCCGGCGCGGACGAGGTCGCCTCGACCAGATCGCCGCCTTCGACCTCTTCCTCGTCGCCGCCGCCGGCGCCGCTCTGGGCCTTGGCGCCGCCTTCTTCCTGATCCTCGGCCTCGTCGGTCTCGACGACGTTGATGCCCATCTCGTTGAGCATCGCCAGAATGTCTTCGATCTGCTCGGAGGTGACCTCTTCGGAAGGCAGCACCTCGTTCAGCTCGTCATAGGTGACGAAGCCGCGCTTCTTGGCGAGCTTGATCATCCGCTTGACGGCGGCATCGGACAGATCGAGCAGCGGACCGTCCTGGGTCTCGGGGGCCTGAGCTTCGGTTTCTTCCTGCTCGGCAGCCTTCGTCGCCATGGATCGTGTTCTCCTCGCCGGTGCGTCCCCCTGGCGGGACCGGCGTCACAAAGTCGAATGACCGGGCAGCGCGCCCTCCCGGTCGTCATGGATCATCGGATCGGGGGCGCCGGCGCTCGGGCACACCCAGTCGTGATCTCGCTTGATACCAGTCGTGCCTTAAGTCCCGCTTAACCCTGCGGCTCGAGCGACGATCATGCGATCGACGCCGTTCGCGGGCGGGCGAACGGCGCGTTGCATGATGGAAGCACTGGCGGGAACGTCGGGCGCATCGATTGTCGGGGCAGGCGGCAAAGGCTCTTTATCCCCAGGTGTCCCGTTCCGGCACGGTCTTCCAGAGGATGGTTATGTAGCGGGCGAATCGGATTCCGCAAGTGTGATTCGAGCGACGGTCCAAGCGCCAAGCCCGCGTTGTCCACAGCCGCGGGTGTGGGCGCACCCCAAAGGGCCGCCGGGCGGCGCGGCCGAGCGGGGTTCCGCCGTCGATCCGTGCCCGGCATGCGTGTGGCGCGCGCGCACTCGCTTGTCGCCTTACGCGACGCGTGTTACGCACCCGACCGTCGGCCCGGCGTCATCGGTGGGCCGGTCCCTCGGCCGCAGCCGTCGGTCGGGCCCGTAGCTCAACGGTTAGAGCTGGCCGCTCATAACGGTCTGGTTGCTGGTTCGAATCCGGCCGGGCCCACCATCGACCATCCTTCATCGAGATCACCGCGCATCTCCGGCAAGAAACGCTGCGGAAACGCCATGCTTTCACGAATGGCCGCCGTGACTCTCGGTCCGACGCTGCGTAAATAGGCGTGCCCGACTTTTCACGTTCGGGTGAATGCGTCGTTTCTTGAAACTCATTCGCGAAAGAGGTCTTCGATGTCCAGTTCCGACGGTCAGGACAACACGCCCGGGTTCGGCGGGTCGTTCGACGCCTATGGCTCGTCCGGCGCGACCGGCGGCGATACGTTCACCGAGACGACGTCGACGTCGTGGTTCGAGCGGATCGGCAATTCGCTGAAGGCGCTGCTGATCGCGCCGATCGTGATCCTGATCGGCATCGTGCTGCTCGGCTGGAACGAGGGCCGGGCGGTCGGCACCGCCCGGTCGCTGACCGAAGGCGCCGGCGTGGTCGTATCGATCGCCGCTGCGCCGGTCGATCCGGTCAACGAGGGCAAGCTCGTCCATGTGATGGGGCCGCTCGCCGTCACCGGCAAGCTTCGGGACGCCAATTTCGGCGTCGCGGCGGACGGTTTGCGGCTCGTGCGCAAGGTCGAAGCCTTCCAGTGGAAGGAGAGCTCGCATTCCGAGACGCGCAAGAAGCTCGGCGGCGGCGAGGAGACCATCACCACCTATTCCTACGCGACCGACTGGACCGATACGCCGGTCGACGGCGCCTCGTTCAAGCAGCCGAACGGCCATCGCAACCCGCCGGTACCGGTCGCCTCGCAGACCTTCCAGGCCCAGAAGGTGCAACTCGGCGATTTCACGCTGACGCCCGCGCAGGCGGGCAGCTTCGGCAAGCCGGTCGCGCGGCCGGTCCAGCCGGGTGAGCTCGCGGCGGTCAAGGCGGCGGCCGGCGGCGGCGCCGCGCAGGCGCAGATCCTCGACGGCCGGGTCTATTTCGGCGCCGATCCGGCGCGGCCGAAGGTCGGCGACTTCCGGATCTCCTACGAGCTGGTGCCGGCGGGCGATGCGACCGTGGTCGCGCGCCAGACGGGCAAGGGCTTCACCGGCTATGCGACCAGCAACGGCCGCACGATCGAGATCCTGCACGACGGCCAGGTGCCGGCGGCGCAGGTCTTCAAGGAGGCGCAGCAGGAGAATTCGATCCTGACCTGGATCCTGCGGCTCGTCGGTATGGTCGTGCTGTTCGTGGGCTTCTCGATGCTGGTCGGCCCGTTGTCGGTAATCGCCGACATCGTGCCGTTCATCGGCAGCATCGTCGGCGGCATCGGCGGCTTCTTCGCCTTTGGTGCCGCGCTGTTCGTCGGCTCGATCACGATCGCGATCGCCTGGTTCGCGGTCCGGCCGCTCATGTCGATCGGCCTGATCGTCGCCGGCGTCGCCGCGGTGGTGCTGTTCCGCAAGCTCGCCGGCTCTCGCCGTCCGGCTGCCGGACCGGCGTCGGTGAAGGCCTGAGCTTTGTAAAGGGCCGAGCCCCGACTTGCCCCGTCGGCGGCCGCGTCGCCGCCGGCAGTCTCTCCACTGTCATTTCGAGGTTTTCGATTGATGCGTTCAGCTCGTCTCGCCGCGGCGGCGCTCGCCGTCGCGATGCTCGGTCTCTCCGCCGCTCACGCCCAGCAGGGGGCCGAGGCGGTGCCGCCGAAATATTCCGTGGTCGTCACGCTGTCGGCGAAGGCCGCGGCCAAGATGACCGCGACCAAGGAACAGACGGTCGTCGACGTGACCTATTCGGGCGACCCCAACGCGGCAGGCAAGAAGAAGGTCACCGAGTTCGGCATCCTGCTCGGCGAGGAGCAGGTGAAGCTCGGTCCGACCGGCGGCACGGTCGCCTTCGTCGGCAAGGGCTTCAAGCCGGCCGAGGTGAAGTTCATCAAGCCGGGTTCCGCCAAGGTGCTGGTCAACGTCTTTTCGGCGCGGCTCGGCAACGAGGACAACCTGCTCGACTGCGGCCTGTTCGAGGGCAGCTTCGCGGAGGCGGCGGCCAAGCCGGTCGCGATCGCCTGCAAGCTGATCGGCGAGCCGTGACCGCCGTCTCGGCGGTCTGACCAAAGCCCGCAAACGCAAAGGGCCGGCCCCTCGGGGCCGGCCCTTGTTGTTCGATGTCATTCGATCTCGTCCGATCGGACGATGATCACTTCTTCTTCGCCTTGACCGGGGCGACCACGGCGGCGCCGCACTTCGAGGCCGGGGCCTTCGAGTGGTTGATGATGATGCCGATCACCGGCAGCAGGCCGGCGGTCCAGGCCTCTTCACGGGTCAGCTCGCGGCACTGGGTGGCCGAGGTGATGATCGCGTCCAGGATGACGCTGCCGGCGATCGCGCCGACGCCGATCACGCCCGCCTTGACGCCGATCGGGGCGTTCTGGCCAACCGGCACGGCGGGGGCCGCGACCGCGGCGGTCTGCAGGGCGCCGAAGGCCATGGCGACGGAAAGGGCGGACACGGTGGCGAACTTCGAAATACGCATGAATGTCTCCTGATGTCGCTTGAGGCGACCGGGGGTGGGGTAACGAATTTTTAAGGTCATGAGAAGTGCTTATTTCGATTAGATTTCTTGAAACGTTAATGACAGGTCGGCGTTGCT
This sequence comes from Ancalomicrobiaceae bacterium S20, assembly GCA_040269895.1. Lineage (NCBI taxonomy): Bacteria > Pseudomonadati > Pseudomonadota > Alphaproteobacteria > Hyphomicrobiales > Ancalomicrobiaceae > Methyloraptor > Methyloraptor flagellatus. The sequence continues at coordinate 530,507 of CP158568.1, forward strand.
CGCCGACCCGGCGGGGCTGATGGCTGAACGCCGGCCGGTTGCCGCGTCACGTGGTCGCCGATCACTTCCGCGCGATCCGGATCGACTCAAGTGACCTTAGGGTGTGTGGGCGTGTGGGCCCCGGAGAAGGGGCGGGCTGCTTTCGGAACCGGTCGCCTCGCCCGCGTTCGCGTTCCATGCCAATGAAAAAGGCCGGCCTTGTCGGCCGGCCTTTCGAAGCTTGCGGATCGTGACTTCGCCCCGGAGGGCGAGCGCTCAGGCGACGGGCCGCGTTGCCTCGAGGATCTTGCGGGCGAGGATCCAGGCGAGCGGGATTGCGAGCAGGTAACCGCCGACGCCGGCGATCGGAATGTACTTCATGCCGGCATCATAGAGCGACGGGACCGTCACCACGACGGTAACGAGGCAACCGGCAAGCACGGTGCCGGCAAGAATCCACATCAGTATCGTCAGTCTCAGCATGGTCGTCATCCCTATGTATCGGGAAATTGGCGAAGCGATCATGCTCTGGTGTTTCAGTCGTCGATTTGCTTTGGATCAAGGTCGAATGCATTTTTATTATCCTCGGACCTTTATCCCATAAGTAATCATCACGACTGTGGAGCTGATTTGGCCTTGGCGAACGCGTCGAAGGCGGCGAGTGCGTGGCTGGCGTACATGACCGAGGGACCTGCGCCCATGTAGACCGTCATCGCCAGCGTCTCCGCGATCTCCTCGCGGGTGGCGCCCTGCTCGAGTGCGGCCTTGGCGTGAAAGGCGACGCAGTCGTCGCAGCGGACCGCCACGCCGATCGCCAATGCGATCAACTCCTTGGTCTTGGTGTCGAGCGCCTTGGGGGCGAGGGCGGCCTGCGCCATGCCCGAGAAGGCGCGCATCACGTCGGGGGATCCGGCCCGCAATTCCTTGATCCAGCCATTCAGCGTCTTGGTCAGTTCGGGCCATTCGGTGGTCATCGTCGGGTCTCCGTTGCGTGTCGGATCGGAAGGCGAGAGGTCGGGGGAGAGGAACGCCGGCACCACGTCGATGTCGGGGCGTTCGATATCGATATCGACCTCGCACCTCTCGCCCGAGGGAGCAGGCTTGCCTATATATAAGTAAGTGCTTAAATACGCAAATACGTGATATCAACGGCCACGAAGGAAAAGCGATGTTCGGACTGTTCAGGTCGGCCGGACCGGTCACCCTTTCGCCCGCGGAGGCCCATGCGCGGGCAGGGCGCGGCGAGGTCTTGCTCGTCGATGTGCGCGAGGCGAACGAATGGGCGCAGTCGCGCGTGCCCGGCGCGGTGCATGCGCCGCTCTCGACGCTCGCCGCCACCGTCGCGAGCCTGCCGGCCGACAAGCCGATCGTGTTCTATTGCCTGTCGGGCGGACGCTCGGGGCGCGCGGTCGATCTCTGCCGCAAGCTCGGTCTGCCGCACGAGACTCATGTCGGCGGCGGCATTTCGGCCTGGAAGGCGGAGGGACTGCCGGTCGAGCGCTGAGGGGCGCGGTCGGGGCGGGCGCGACGATCCGCGCCGGTCGCGGCCGGGCTGCGATGCAGTTTTTTTGACTTTTCGCATTGCGGCGCGGGCTTGGAACGGCATGCTCCGCAGTGCACGGAACGGGCGCCCCGCGCAGGCTCCTCATCCTTTCGAATGAAAAATCATCCTCGCGCCGCGCCGGGCAAGGCGGATTTCAGCCGTTTTGCGACCTCGGAGACGCGAGACTTTCACGCCGCGCCCTGATACAGGGGCGCCCGGAGAAGACAAGCGGTTCAGGAGTCCGTTCGCATGAATGCCGAGGTTCCGGTCAAGCAGCGCGCCTCCGTCTTCAATGTGGAGACGGTCACGGAAGTCCATCACTGGACCGACCGGCTGTTCAATTTCCGCTGCACGCGCGACCCGTCGTTCCGGTTCCAGAACGGCCAGTTCGCGATGATCGGCCTGGAGATCGACGGCAAGCCGCTCTTGCGCGCCTATTCGATGGCGAGCGCCAACCACGAGGAATTCCTCGAGTTCTTCTCGATCAAGGTGCCCGATGGCCCGCTGACATCGCGCCTGCAGCTGATCCAGCCCGGCGACAAGGTGCTGATCGGCAAGAAGCCGACCGGCACGCTGGTGCTCGACAACCTGCGGCCGGGCAAGCGGCTGTTCCTCCTGTCGACCGGCACGGGGATCGCGCCCTTCGTCAGCCTGATCAAGGATCCGGAGGCCTACGACCGGTTCGAGAAGGTCATTCTCGTCCACGGCTGCCGCGAGGTGGCCGAGCTCGCCTACGGCGAGCACATCGTCAAGAGCGTCCGCGAGGACGAGTTGCTCGGCGAACTCGTCGTCGACAAGCTCGTCCACTACACGACGGTCACCCGCGAGGCGCATGCCCACCGCGGCCGCATCCCCGAGCTGATCGCCAATCACCACCTGACCGACGATCTCGGCCTGCCGCCGATCGACAAGGCCGAGGACCGCATCATGCTGTGCGGCAGCCCGGGCCTCCTCGACGACATGCGCCACATGCTGGTCGGGCTCGGCTGGGACGAAGGCAACAGCGGCGAGCCGGGCGACTTCGTGATCGAACGCGCATTCGTGGAGCGCTGAGGTCGATCGGCGCCGCGCGTCCGAATACCCGGAATGGGGCCCGCCCGGTCAGGTGACCGCGGCGGGCCTCTGCGTTTTGCGGCGGAGGCGTCAGATCCGCGGCGGTGCGCCGAGGCGCGTGGCGGCGGCACGCAACTGCGCGACGAAGCGGTGGGCCTCGGCCGACAGCGGCTTTTCGCGCAGGTAGGCCGCCCGGCCGTGATAGTCGAGCCGCGGCACGAGTGGCACCGTGGCGAAGTCCGGATCGTCAGGGGCGATGATCGGGAACGGGTTCAGGATCGTCAGGCCGATGCCGTGCCGGACGAACTCGATCGCGGCGAAGGAGGTCGAGGCATCGGCCACGATGTCGCGCTCGTTGCCGGCGAAGAACTGATCGATGCGCTTGCGGTTGGAATGGCCACGGGCGAGCGCCACGAAGGGCTCGCCGGCGAGATCTTCAATCGCGAGCTGCGGGCGTCCGGCCAGCCGGTGCCCGGCAGGGAGCAGACAGACCGCGCTCGAACTGGTGAATACCTCCGATGCGATCGTGTCGCTGTCGAAATCGGCATCGGTGAGGGCGAGGTCGGCATCGCCATCGGCCAGCGCGGCCGGCATGTCGCGCGACGACATCACCTCGACCTCGATGCAGAGGTCCGGCTCGGTCGCCCTTAGTGCAGCGAACTGTGCCTGCAGGAAGCCGCCGGCATAGAGCGGCGAGGAGATCACCCGGATCGGCGCGACGCTGCGGGCGACGAAGGCGCTCTCGTTGACCTTGTTCAGCGCCGTGAACAGGGCATCGAGCGCGGCGTTCAGCGTCAGGGCCTCGGGTGTCGGCACGACCTGGCGGCCGCGACGCTCGAACAGCGTCTTGCCGAGCTTGGCCTCCAGCGTCGACAAGGAGCGACTGACCGCCGGCTGCGAGACCCCGAGCGCCCGGGCCGCCCGCGTGATGGTGACGTGCTGGACGGTGGCCCGCAAAGCGCGCAATTCGCGCAAGCTCAGCATGTCGTCGGCCATGGATCACGTCCGTCGCAGGAGTTCATAACCTCAGGATATAGATAACTCCCGTTTCGCAGCGATTGCACGTCCTGCGTTTGACTTATGCGCGCGGTTTCGCGGTCCAGTGGCGGAAATAATCTGAGAGATTTTCGCTCTGTCGCAGCGGAATATCCCTTCACCCGGCACCGGCGCCGACCGCGATCGCGATCAGGGCCGCCGCCGCGACGAGCGCGAGCCCGACGTTGACCGCGATGAGCGCCACGCGGGACAGGCGTGGCGTGTCCGGCTTCGGCGGCGGCGCACCTTGGTGGAACTCGCGCCACACCGCCGCCCAGAAGCAGAACAGGCTGAACAGGACCAGCGGCGCGCGAATGCCGACGATCAGCCAGAGCGGCAGAGAGCCCGACAGCAGCTTTCCGGCGCCGACGCCGCTTGCGAGCGCGGTCAGGCCGGTGCGCACCCAAGCTGTATAGGTCCGCTCTGCCGCGAACAGGGTGCGGTCGGCGGCGAGTTCGGCCCGCGGATCCTCAGGCGCGGCGTGATCGGGTCCGGACGCGGTATCGTTCATGCCTTGCTCCCTCGGCGGACCGGCCGTCGCATCGCGCCCGAATCGCGCCGGGTCGATCGTTCCGGCGCGCACGTCAGGCCGCGGGCCAGAGCGCGAACAGTTCCTCCGCCGTCACGTCGATGATCTGGTGTTTCAATCGCGAGCCGTAGAGGGTCAGCACCGCGTCGTGGGCCCGATCGGACGACGAGCAGACCGCGTCGGTCACGACGAAGACGCGGAAGCCGAGGTCGACGGCGGCGAGCACGCTGGCCAGCACGCAGACGTCGGTTTCCGCTCCGGTCACGACCACGGTGTCGATGCCGGCGGCGATCAGGCGGGCGCCGAGGTCGGTGCCGGTGAAGGCCGAATAGCTACGCTTGTCGACGATCCGCGCCGGCGGCACCAGCCGGGCGAGTTCGGGAACCAGTTCGAGCTGGTCCGGCTCGATCGCGGCGAGCGTCACCTCCGGCCAGTGCCGGTAGAAGTCGCCCCATGCCCCGCCTGCTGCCCCCGGCTCGGCGGCGGGTACGAAGCGGGTGAACAGCGTGCGCGCGGCATAGCGTTCGGCAATGGCGGCGATGACAGGCAACACACGCGGCATCCAGGGCGTCGGCCATGGACCGCCCGGCGCGAACAGGTTCTGCACGTCGAGGCAGAGATGCACCGCGGCCGGACCGGGGCGCGGCAGGCCGTCCCGCGGCGGGCGCGTCGATCGTTCGGTCGCGTCGGGGCGGATGAGCGTCATGGCGCGGCTCGTGGTATGGCGGCGCCGCCAATCGTGTCGGCAGGATCAGCGCCGGGCTCGGGGGCCGGTCAAGGGCTTTGGGCAACGCATGCGAGCCGTTTCGGTTCGCGTGCCCGCGAAGCTCGCTTCGGACTTGCCCGGACCGGGTCCAGACGGCAGGTTTGCCGTCACAAGCCGATCAATGAGAACAACGAAGGGGGACGCCGCCGTGATCATCGACACGCACCTGCATCTGATCGATCTGGAGCGGCACAGCTACCCGTGGCTCGCCGACGTCCCGGCACTCAATCGCGACTATTCCTATGAGCTCTACGAGCGCGAGGCGCGGCGGGTCGGCATCGGGGCGGCGCTGCACATGGAGGTCGACGTCGCCGAGGCCGAGATCGAAGCCGAGACCGAGACCGTGCGGCGGATCTCGCGCTTCCCGCAGTCGCTGGTCCTCGGCGCGATCAGCGCCTGCCGGCCGGAGAGCGAGGCATTTCCGGCCTTCCTCGATCGGCAGCGCGCCAATCCTGTGGTGAAGGGGTTCCGGCGCGTGCTGCACGTGATGCCGGACGACCTCTCGGAGAGCGCGAGGTTCCGCGACAACATCCGTCGGCTCGGCGGCACCGGCCTGCCGTTCGATCTCTGCGTGCTGCCGCACCAGATCCCGAGGGCGATCGCGCTCTGCGACCTCGCGCCGGATGTCCAGTTCGTGCTCGACCATTGCGGCGTGCCGGCGGTCAAGGACCGCGAGACGCACCCCTGGGCCGCGCACGTCACGGAAATCGCCAAGCGTCCCAATGTGGTGGTGAAGATCTCCGGCGTGGTCGCCTATGCCGAGCCGGCGACCTGGACCGTCGCGGACCTGCGTCCCTATGTCGAACACGCGATCGGCGCCTTCGGCTGGGACCGGGTCGTCTGGGGCAGCGACTGGCCGGTGGTGACCCTCGGCGGAACGCTGTCGACCTGGGTCGCGGCCACGCATGCGTTGGTCGCCGGGTGCTCGGTCGAGGAAAAGGACAAGCTCCTCGCCGGCAATGCCCGGCGCGTCTGGCGCCTCCCAGCTATGTCCTAGGCATAGAACACGGACGCGTAACTTTTCCGGCGCTGGGGCGTTCATCGGGCACCCCAATCCCGAAACGCGAGATATCCCCATGCGTTACTTGTCAGGTTCGCGTGTGGTCCTCTGGATCACCGCGATCGTCGTCGCCGTCATCGGCGCCGGCCTCGCTTTCTTCGGAGGGCGGCTCGTCGCCCTCGGCGGCTCCTGGTACTACCTCGCGGCCGGCATCGGCTTCCTCGTCACGGCGGCGCTGCTGATGCTGCGGCGGCGAGAGGCGCTGTGGGTCTATGCGCTGGTCGTGCTCGGCACGCTGGCCTGGGCCTATGCCGAGATCGGCCTCGCCTGGTGGCCGCTCGCGGCGCGCGGCGACGTCGTGTTCCTGGTCGGGCTCTGGCTCCTGGTGCCGTGGGTGCGCAATGCGCTGGTGCATTCGCCCGATGCGCCGCGGCCGCGCGCTCTCGGGATGGCCGGCCTGCCGCTCGCGGTGGCGCTGGTCGCGGCCGGGGCGGTCGGTATCGTCGCCATGTCGCGCGACCTGACCGACCGGTTCGGCACGCTCGCCTCGGCCGCCAACGCGGCCGCGCCGCCGGCGAACCACGGCGGCGTGCCGGATGGCGAATGGCACGCCTACGGTCGCTCGGATTATGGCGACCGCTATTCGCCGCTCGCGGAGATCACGCCGCAGAACGTCGCCAATCTGAAGGTCGCCTGGACCTACAACACCGGCGACCTGCCGCGCTCCGGCGATCCGAAGGAGACCACCTTCGAGCTGACCCCGCTTGCGGTCGGGAACAAGGTGTTCATCTGCACGCCGCATTCGATCGCGGTTGCGCTCGACGCCGAGACCGGCAAGGAGGTCTGGCGCTACGATCCGAAGATCCAGGTCTCGCCCGATCTCCAGCACATGACCTGCCGTGGCGTATCTTACCATGCCGCGCCGGCCGATGCGCCGCCGCCGAACGGCGAGTGCCCCAGCCGCATCCTGCTGCCGACGGCCGATGCGCGGCTGATCGCGCTCGACGCCGAGACCGGCAAGCCCTGCGCAGGCTTCGGCGACAACGGCACGGTCAACCTGTGGACCGGCATGCCGCAGTACCAGCCGGGCTTCTATTATTCGACGTCGCCGCCGGTGACGACGCGCAATCTCGTCATCATCGCCGGCAACGTCTCCGACAACGTGTCGACCCATGAGCCGTCCGGCGTGATCCGCGGCTACGACATCAACACCGGCCGGCTGGTCTGGAATTTCGATCCCGCCAACCCGGACGATACGACGCCGATCGGAGAGGGCAAGACCTACGCCCACAACTCGCCGAACAGCTGGAGCATCTCGGCCGCCGACGAGCAGCTCGGGCTGATCTACCTGCCGATGGGCAATGCGACGCCCGACCAGTGGGGCGCCGACCGGCGGCCGACCGACGAGCGGTTCTCGAGCGCCATCCTGGCACTGGAGATCGCCACCGGTCGGCTGCGCTGGGTCTACCAGACCGTCCATCACGATCTCTGGGACATGGATATCGGCGCGCAGCCGAGCCTGGTCGATCTCAGTGTCCAAGGCCGGCCGGTGCCGGCGTTGATCGCGCCGACCAAGCGCGGCGACCTGTTCGTGCTCGACCGGCGGACCGGCGAGCCGATCGTGCCGGCACCGGAAAAGCCGGTGCCGCAAGGGGCGGTGACCGGCGACCGCACGGCGCCGACGCAGCCGTTCTCGGCGTTGACGCTGGCGCCGGAAGGGCGGCTCACCGGGGCGGACATGTGGGGCGCCACCATGTTCGACCAGCTCGCCTGCCGGCTGGAGTTCCGGTCGCTGCGCTATGACGGCATCTTCACGCCGCCTTCGCTGCAGGGCTCGCTGATCTATCCCGGCAATTTCGGCGTCATCGACTGGGGCGGCATCGCGGTCGATCCGGTGCGCAAGATCGCCTTCGCCAATCCGAGCTACTTCGCCTTCTATTCGCGGCTGATCCCGCGCGGGCCGGGCGGCAATGCCGAGGGGCAGCCGGAGAGCCATCAGAGCCCGTCCGGCGGCTCGGACATGAAGAAGGCCGACGAGAGCGGTGCCAACCCCAATCACGGCGCGCCCTATGCCGTCGACATGGGGCCGCTCGTCTCGCCGCTCGGTCTGCCGTGCCAGGCGCCGCCGTGGGGCTACATCGCCGGCATCGATCTCCAGACGATGAAGGTCGTCTACAAGATCAAGAACGGCACCGTCCGCGACGTCGCGCCCGTGCCGCTGCCGTTCAGGATGGGCGTGCCGAGCCTCGGCGGTCCGATCGTGACCGCGGGCGGCGTGGCGTTCCTGACCTCGACGCTCGACTACTATGTCCGCGCTTATGACGTCGCGAACGGCAAGGTGCTGTGGCAGGACCGCCTGCCGGCCGGCGGACAGGCGACGCCGATGAGCTATCGCTCGCCGTCGGGCAAGCAGACGCTCTTGGTCATGGCGGGCGGCCACGGCTCGCTCGGCACCAAGCAGGGCGACGCGATCATCGCCTATCGGCTGCCGTGAGGCGACAAAGCCGACGCGCAGGGAGGCCGGGCATCGTGCTCGGCCTTTTTGCGTCGGTCGGCTTCAGCCGCGGGCGGCGAGCGCGGCGGCGAGGCGGTCCCACACGACGGCATCGCCTGGCAGGCCGAAGCGCAGCCAGTCCGGCCGGGCCGGGAACGGGCGCACCAGGATGCCGCGATGCGCCAGACGCTCGAAGAGCGAGGTCGCGTCCGCCGTGCGGGCGAGCACGAACAGCGGCGTGCCGCCGACGATCGCGAGCCCAGCGCCGGTGAGCAGAGCCTCGAGCCGGGCCCGGTCGGCCTCGAGCCGGCGTGTGGCGGCGTCGAGCCAGACCCGATCGGCGAGCGCACGGCCGCCGAGGGTGATCGCCGGCCCGGAGACCGCCCAGGGCCCGAACAGCGCACGGGTCCGCGCCGCGCGCACAGGGTCCGCGACCAGGAAGCCGAGGCGCAGGCCGGCGAGACCGTAGGCCTTGCCGAAGGAGCGCAGCACCAGCGTGCCGGCGGCGACGGCCGGATCGGCCATGAACGGCTCGATGCCGGCGTCCGGCGGCAGCACGTCGGCGAAGGCCTGATCGACGATCAGGCTGCCGCCGCGCGCGCCCATTTCGACCGCCAGCATCGCCAGCCGCTCGGGCGCGACGTGTCGACCGTCGGGATTGTTCGGGTTCACCACGATGGCAATATCGGCCGCGCTCAACGCCTCCAGCGTTTCGACCACGTCGACCTGCGCGCCGGCGCGGCGCCAGACATGGGCGTGTTCCTGATAGGTGAAGCCGAGAATGTGAACGCGCGGTGCCGGGGAGGACGTCGGCACGAGGCGCGGCAGGTGCTCGATCAGCGCCTGTGTGCCGGGCGTGGCGGCGACCATGGCGGCATCGTCGACGCCATAGGCGCCGGCGGCGATGTGCTCGAGCGCGGCGACGGCGGCGGCTTCGGGCAACCGCGTCCAGGCGTCGGACGGGATGTCGTCGACCGGGTAGGGCACCGGGTTGATGCCGGTCGAGAGGTCGATCCACGGTTCGGGCGCGCCGGGGAACCTGTCGCGCGCGACGGCGAGGCCGCCGCCGTGATACACCGGCGCGCCGTCCGTCGTCACCGAATGAGCCGCTGCGCCGTCCATGCCCGCCGATCCGTCACTGCTTCTGGTTCCCGCCGCACTCGCCGTCGAGGCGGCGGTCGGCTATCCGGCGCCTCTCTACCGCGTCATCGGCCATCCCGTCACCTGGATCGGCGCCCTGATCGCGCGTCTCGACCGTCGCCTCAACCGCGAGACCGACGGTTTCTTCCGCCGCCGCGCCCTCGGCGTGGTGGCGCTCGCGGTCGTGCTCGCGGTGACGGGGCTCGTCGCCTGGGCGCTCGAAGCTCTGATCGGCGCCTTCGTCGGCGGCTGGGCCGGGCTCGGCATTCTCGCCGTGCTGGCGGCCAGCCTGCCGGCGCAACGCAGCCTGCACGACCATGTCCGCGCCGTCGCCGACGGGCTCGACCAAGGGCTCGTTGAGGGCCGTCTCGCGGTGTCGATGATCGTCGGTCGCAATCCCGATTCGCTCGACGAAGCCGGCGTGGCGCGTGCCGCGATCGAGAGCCTGGCGGAGAATTTCTCCGACGGCGTGGTCGCGCCGGTGTTCTGGATGATGGTCGGCGGCCTGCCGGGCGCGGCGCTCTACAAGGCGGCCAATACGGCCGACAGCATGATCGGCCATCGCACGCCGCGCCACGAGGCGTTCGGATGGGCGTCGGCACGGTTCGACGATCTCGTCAACCTGCCGGCCTCGCGGTTGTCGGCGCTGCTGCTCGTCGCCGCCGCCAAGACGCTGGAGCCGGGCGCGCGGCCGGGCGAGGCATGGGCCGCGGTCTGGCGCGACGCCGGCAAGCATCGCTCGCCCAATGCCGGCTGGCCCGAGGCGGCCATGGCAGGGGCGCTCGGGTTGAGGCTCGCCGGACCGCGCGTCTACGGCACGACGCGGGTCGACGACGCCTATATGGGCGACGGCCGCGCGGAGGCGACGGCGAAGGATGTTCGCCGTGCGCTCGAGCTTTATCGTGCCGCGCTGGCCTTGCAGTTCTGCATCGCGCTCGGCATTGCGCTCGTCGCCGGCGTGATCGCGGCGAGCTGATCGCGTCCAGTAATTCGCCTGCCGGGAACCTCCGTCCGGGGACCGCGTTGTCTCGCTGAAGCAACGCAAGGTATGGAGGCTGACATGGGCCGTTCTATTCTGCTCTGGCTGATCGGTGTTCCGATCCCGGTCATCATTCTGCTTTGGCTGTTCTGGCATTGATCCCGAGCACAACGCGACGACGATTTGAACAGGGCGGCCGGACCATCGGCCGCCCTTTTTCGTGCGGCCCGCTTGCTGAAGGGAACCCGCGCGCGTCGATGCCGTTCGAATGAACGGCCGGCCGCGGACCAGACCGGCAGGAGAGTGACCCATGGCCGAGAAGTTCCGCACGTTCTGGAAGGGGTTCCTGCGCTTGTCGCTGGTGACGATCCCGGTCCGGCTCGTCACCGCGACGCGGTCCGATACCGCGATCCATTTCCACCAGATCGACAAGCAGAGCCGCCAGCGCATCCGCTACAAGAAGGTCGCCGAGGGCGGCGACAAGGCGGTCGACAAGGACGACATCGTCTATGGCTACGAGGTCGAGCCGGGCAATTACGTCCTGCTCGAGCCGGACGAGCTCGATGCGGTGAAGATCGAGACGCGGCACACGATCGAGCTGACGCAGTTCGTCGAGGCCTGCGAGATCGACCCACTCTATTTCGAGAAGCCCTACTATCTGCTGCCGGACGGCGAGGTCGCGGAGGAGGGCTACCGGGTCATCCATGACGCGCTGAAGAGCGCGCGCAAGGTCGGCATCGGCCAGCTGACCTTGCGCGGCAAGGAGAACCTCGTCGCGCTCAACCCGGCCGGCGCCGGGCTGCTGCTCGAGACGCTGCGCTACGAGGAGGAGATCAAGGCCGCCGACGAGGTGTTCGCCGACATCGGCCATGGCAACCTGCGCTCCGACCTCGTCGAGATGGCGACCGACCTGATCGCGCGCAAATCGGCGCCCTTCGATCCCGACCGGTTCCAGAACCATTATGCTGCCGCGCTGCGCCAGCTCGTCGACGACAAGATCAAGACCGGCCACGCGGTCGCGGTCGGCGAGAATGAGACCGAGCGGCCGGGCACCGTGGTCGACTTCATGGAAGCCTTGAAGCGCTCCGTGGCGCAGGCGGGCGGCGATCCGGCCGCGGCGGCATCGAAGGCCGAGGGCGGGACGAAGGCGAAGAAGGCCGCCGGTACGAGTGGCCGCAAGCGCACGTCGCCCAAGCGCGCCGAGCCCGTGAAAGTGCCCGAGCCGGCCGCGCGCAAGCCTCGGAAGGCCGGCTGATGGCCCGCGCGGCAATCAAAGCGCCCGCCGCTCCGGCCGAGAAGTTGGCGCGCTATCGCGACAAGCGGGATTTTTCGAAGACCGCGGAGCCCGCGGCCGCCGCGCCGGCGGGGCGGCGGGCGGCGCCCCGAGCTTCGTCGTGCAGCATCATTGGGCGCGGCGGGATCATTTCGATTTCCGGCTCGAACTCGACGGCGTGCTCGTCTCCTTCGCCGTTACCAAGGGGCCGAGCCTCGATCCACGCGTGCGCCGGCTGGCGGTGCGGACCGAGGATCACCCGCTCGCCTATGCCGACTTCGAGGGCACGATCCCGAAGGGCGAGTATGGCGGCGGTACGGTGATGCTGTGGGACCGCGGCACCTGGGCGGCGCTCGATGCAGATCCGGCGGCGGCGCTGGCAGCGGGTGAATTGAAGTTCGAGCTGTTCGGCGAACGCATGCAGGGGCGTTGGGTGCTCGTGCGCATGAACGTCGAGAAGGGCCGCGAGAACTGGTTGCTGATCAAGGAGAAGGACGCGTTCGCCGATCCGGCGCGCGACCTCGTGACCGCGTTCGAGACCTCGGTCGCGAGCGGCCGCGGTCGCGCCGAGATCGAAGCGGGCGGCGCGGTCTGGCACTCCGACCGCAGCCTCGCGAAGGGCGAGCAGCCGCTCGAAGGGCGCTTGCCGACGCATGCGGCCTCGGCGCGGCTGCCGGACTTCGTGGCCCCGATGCTGTGCGACACGCGCAAGACGGCGCCGGAGGGGGATAGCTGGATCCACGAGATCAAGTACGACGGCTACCGGATCCAGGCGACGGTCGACGGCGCGGCCGTCCGGCTCTTCTCGCGCGAAGGGCTCGACTGGACCGCGCGCTTCGCGAGCGTCGTCGAGGCGCTGTCCCGGCTCGGCCTCGAATGCACGCTGATCGACGGCGAGGCGGTGGTGTTCGACGCCAAGGGCCTGTCGGATTTCCCGGCGCTGGTCGACGCGCTCGATCGGGTCGGTGCCACGATCGCCTATGTCGCCTTCGATCTGCTGGTCGACCGCGGCGAGAGCATCGCCGCGCTGCCGCTCGTCGAGCGCAAGGCGCGGCTGGTCGAGCGGCTCGCATCGGCCGCCGGCGCGGTGATCCGCGTCGCGGCCCATGTGGTCGGCAACGGGCCGGCGGTGTTCGATCAGGCGATCGCCGGCGGCGCCGAGGGCATCGTCTCCAAGAAGGCCGATGCGCCGTATCGCTCGGGTCGCGGCACGGCCTGGGCCAAGATCAAGACCGCGCGGCGCGAGGATGTCGTGGTCGTCGGCTGGCAGCCGTCGACGAAGCGCGAATTTCGGTCGTTGCTGGCGGCGGTCGAGGAGGCGGATGGCGGGCTGCGGTATGTCGGCCGCGTCGGTTCCGGCTTCGATGCGGGCGAGCTGAAGCGCACGCGCGAGCGGCTGGAGCCGATCCGCCGCGAGCGTCCGCCGGCGATGGCGGCGTCCGAGCTGCTGCCGAAGGGCGCGATCTACGTCGATCCGGTCTATCGTGCCGAGATCGAAGCGGCCGGCTGGACCGGCGATCACCAGATCCGCCAGGGCCGCTTTCTCGGTTGGCGCGAGGATCGGTCGCCGCGACCGGTCGCGAGCGCGAAGGAGGGCCGGTCCATGGCCGAAGACGGCGAGCGCGCGGGCAGCCGAGACGAGGACAAGCCGGCGCCGAAGAAGCGGGCACAGCCGAAGCGGGCCGGAGGCGCCGCATCGGCGTCTCGTTTGGCCGGCGCGGCCCCGATGCGAAAGAGCGGCGGCGCGCCGGACGCGGCCGCTCTGCTCGCCAGGATCACCCATGGCGATCGCGTCGTGTTTCCCGAGGTCGGCGTCACCAAGCGCCAGGTGGCGGAGCATTATCTGGCGGTCGCCGACCGGATCCTGCCGCATCTCGACGGTCGGCCGGTCAGTTTCGTGCGCGCGCCGGAAGGCCTCGGCGCCGAGACCTTCTTCCAGCGCCATCTGCTGCCCGGCATGAAGAAGGGTTTTGGCCGCATTCCCGATCCCGAGGGCCGCCACGGCGACTATCTGACGGTGCTGGGGCCTGAAGGGCTGGTTACGGCGGCGCAGTTCGGCGTCATCGAATTTCACGGCTGGGGCGCGCGGCAGGCCGACCTCGATCGGCCGGACCGTATGGTGTTCGACTTCGATCCGGACGAGGGTCTCGGCTTCGATGCCGTGCGGGCTGCGGCGCGCGAGCTCCGCGCCGCGCTGGAGGCGGTCGGTCTCGTCGGCTTCGCCATGGTCAGCGGCGGCAAGGGCCTGCATGTCGTGGTGCCGCTCGACGGGACGCAGACCTGGGACGACGTCGGCGACTTCTCGGCCGGGCTCGCCCGCGGCCTCGCCCGCGCCGACCCCGGCCGCTACGTGGCGGTCGCCAGCAAGGCCAAACGCAAGGGCCGGATCTATGTCGACTGGCTGCGCAACCGGAAGAGCGCGACCGCGATCGTGCCCTGGTCGCTGCGCGCGCGGTCGCGGGCCTCGGTCGCGGTGCCGATCACCTGGGACGAGGTCGACACCGTGCCGGCCGCGGACGCGTTCGACATTCGGGCCGTGATCGATCGGGCAGATCCTTGGGAGGGGTTCTTTTCGCTCCGGCAACGGATCGATTCCGCCGCGCTCGACTTTCTGAAGCGGTCCTACCGGCGCTGATCGATATCCCGTTGTTGCGCCCGTCCGTCCCGAGGAGATCTCCAGCATGACGAAGCCGCTCGACGATGTTCGCTCGCTCGCCCCGGCCGCGCTGCGCCGGGCGCGCGCCGCCGGGGTCGCCGGTTACGACACCGCCACGACGCTCGGGCTGCGCCTGCCGATCCTGTTCGGCGTGCCGACCGCCGCGAGCCTGCTCGAATGGCAGGTCGCGGCTTTCGAGAAGACCGTCGCCGTCATGTCCGGCCTCACCGCCGCGAACTTGCGGCTGCAGCGGCTCGGTCTCAAGGCGGCGTCCGGATCGCTCGACGGCCTGAAGCTCGCCGAAGAATGGCTGGCGGTGGTCGACGCGGCGACCGAGCCGGCGTTCCGGCGCGTCGGCGCCAACGCGCGGCGTCTGAAGCGCGGCAGGTAGAGCGCGGCGCGGAGACCGATGTCGCTGTCGATGCGGCGCTTGTCGGACGGGAGCGTCGGGTCCACCATCGATCGGGTTCCAGAACGCCGACGAGACCCCGCGCGCTCCATGCCGACCAGCCGTTTCGATCTCCAGCGTTTTGCTCCGTTCCGCCTCGGCCGTCTGGCCGCGCGCGCGGCCACGGCCTTCGCCGCCCAGGGCGTCGGCGAGGCGGAGTGGTTCGTCCTCATCGCGCTCAGCCGCGACGGGCCGGGCACGGCGCAGGCGATCGTTCGCGCCACGGGGGCGCACAAGACGCGCATCAGCCGGGCGGTCGCCGATCTCGTGGAACGTGGTCTCGTTTCCCGTGAGGACGGTGCGGCCGACCGGCGCGAATATCTGCTGCGGCTGACGCCGGCGGGGCGTGCCTTGGTCGACGAACTGGTGCTCGCGGCACTCGAGATCGAGCAGCGGCTCATGGCGCCGCTCACGCCCGAAGAGCGGCGTCTCCTTGATCGTCTGCTGAACAAACTCGAGGCGGCTGTGGACGACGCGACTGCGCCGGACCGGCGGCCCTAGGTGCAGATGTGTCGGAATTCTCCGAGTTTTCATTCACTTGCCGCATTGCGGCAATCGATCGGATTTCGTGCAAGTCCTGCCGCGCCCATGGGCTGGTCAATCCCGGCGTTAACTGCTCTACTGACCTTCGCGAGGGGGGCGCGTGGGGAACCGTAACATGGGCGTGGAAAGAAGCCGGGCAGGGCGGCTTTGCGAATACCGGGCGGTCTTGTCGGCTATATCTGCCGCGGGAGTGATGTTCGCTTCTGCGACACCGCTTCTGGCCGAGCAGCGCGTGGTCATGGTCGGCGGCGACGGCCGCATGGATCAGGCGATCGCGGCCGAGCGGCTCGGCCTGTCGACGCGGGCGCTCGAGGTCATGACCTCGGGGACCGGAACGGTCGAATGCGGCGGCATCCGCGCGACCGCGCAGCTCACCGGCAAGGCGGATACCATCACCTCCGCAGCCCACACCTTTTATGACGAGAGCGGCCGATCGCGCGCCGAGGGCGGGCGCTGCGTGTTTCGCATCGCCGGCCAGACCTACAACATCACGCTGAAGCCCTATTGCGGTTCGACCACGCCCTACGCGGTGGCCGGGCATCGCGATTGGGCGGTGGCCAAGCTCGATAGGCCGGTCGGCAATGCCCGGGTCTATCCGGTGTCGGGCGCACCGGCGCGCGGCATGCAGGTGATGGTGGTCACGGGCGAGGGGCGCAGCCGGACCTACGATTTCTGCCGCATCCGCGAGGTCATCGGCGACGCGCCGCGCGAGATCCGGACCGACTGCACCGGCGTCGACGGCATGTCGGGCGCCGCCTATCTCTCGGTCGGCCGCAATCCGGCGATCGTCGGGATCCATGTCGGCTTCCGCTCGGCGGCGCCGGGAACGACCGCCGGCTATTCGGCGCAGCACTACACGTTCGGGACCACGGTCGAGGCCGGCTTCCGCAAGGCAGTGACGGCGTCGCTCGACGCGCGGTTCTGAGGACCGAGCGTTGTTTTCCAGAACGCAGGATGGCCGCGCTCGGGGGAGCGCGGCCATCGCATTTTGATGCCAGCGTTCAGGCGAAGCGCGTGAACTCGTCGTCGGCGAGGCGCGGATTGCGCGGATAGAGCTTGGCGCGGTCGCCGTAGCCGATGTTCATCACCAGGTAGGAACGCCAGGTCGAGCCGGCGAAGAAGGCCGCATCGACGCCGTTGGCATCGAAACCGCCCATCGGGCCGACGTCGAGGCCGAGGGCGCGCAGCGCCATGATCAGATAGCCGGTCTGCAGCGCCGAAGAGCGCTCGGCGACCCAGCGCTTGCCGGCCTCGTCGCGGCCGACATACCACGAGCGCGCATCGACCTGCGGGAAGGTCTTCGGCAGCTTCTCGTAGAACTCGATGTCGTAGGCGGCGACCACGACAGCCGGCGCGGCCTCGGTCTTGGCGCGGTTGCCCTCGGCGAGCAGCGGCACGAGCTTGGCCTTGGCTTCGGGCGAGGTCACGAACAGGAAGCGGCCGGGCAGGCTGTTGGCTTCGGTCGGTCCGAACTGGGCGAGGCGGGCGGCCTCCAACAGCGTCTCGCGGGCGACGGCACGGTCCTGGAAGGCGTTGAAGGTGCGGCCTTCGCGGAAGAGGGCATCGAGGCCGGCGGCATCGAGACCGGTCGGCTGGTAGGTGGCTTTCGCGTCCATGGTCGGCTCCCGAATATCGGCGTGGGCAAGCCCGCCGCGGTCGAGGTGGCGGACATTCGAACACCGACATAGAGACTTCGGCGGGGCCGTAACAGCCGGAGCCGGGCGGACGGATTGTTCGGCGATCGTGAACGATGTTGCCGGACTCGACCGGAGCGAGGCGCTCCGGCCGTGTCCGTGGCGTGGTCACGCGCTGCGGCGGCCGGGCAGCATGCGGATGAGCGTGCGGTCCTTCCAGACGACATGGTGCACGACGGCGGCCGCCGCGTGCAGCGCGGCGAGGGCGACCAGGGCGTGGGCGGCGAGTTCGTGCACTTCCCGGATCTGCCGGCCGAGCGCGCGGTCGTCGACCCAGGGGCTCGGGATCTGGAACAGGCCGAACACCTGCAGCGGCCGGCCGCGCGCAAAGACATAGGCGATGCCGAGCAGCGGTACGGCCAGCAGCAGGACATAGAGTGCCAGATGGCCGAGCGCGGCGAACCGGTGCGCCCAGGGATCGAAAGGTGTCGGCTCCGGCAGGGGCGCGGCATGACCGGCGCGCCAGCCGAGGCGCAGCACCAGCGCGATGATGACGAGCAGGCCGAGCGAGATGTGGGTGAACACGATGGTCGGCTCGAACGCTTTCGGGAAGGCATCGACGGTCAGGCCGAGCACCCAGGCGAGCAGGACGAAGACGACGGTCGACCAATGCATGAGTTTCGCGAAGGGGCGATAGGCTGTGTCGGACATGAGATGGCTCCTGAGGGGCGTGCGGACGCCGGGCGACTCGCGGGTTCGACGGACTCAATCGCGCCGAGCCGACATTTTCCTGACGCTGGCCGCACGCTGACGCGATGCGGGTGGACCGGGAGCCCTCGCCGAATCACAAGCCTTTGAGGAATCAAGGTTTCGCATCTTCGGTCTGGGGACTGTGTAGAATCGCGGATCGGGCGTCCGCGTGCCCCTCCGGTGGGGGCAGCGCGCGCCAAATTGCATAGGGACTGCATGCGTCTGTAGTTGTATCTATTTCTCTGATATTTCTTTCTGATTGAATGTATTCGAAGGGGCGTACCCTGTCGGCCCTATGAGCAGTTGCATTCCAAAAATGGAATTTATTGCGATCGGCGACAAGATGTCGAATCCGAAATTCAGCTAAAATTCGTATGATTTTCGGGTATATCAGGGTATCGTGCCCATTTAACGTAGTTCATTTGGCCAATTTGGTGTTATTATTTAAATAAACCTCGAATAATTTAAGGATATACGGTCCAATTTTATTGGCGTACTGGTGGGTTCAAAATCGGACTTGGGTTGATTAATTTCTTGTTAACCATGTTGATCTCCATTCGTTACCAGCGCTCTCGGGCTCGGGTTGTTTCTCTGGCCGGAGAACCTTTGGCATGGTGCGATGGGGGATATGATGAGCTTCAAGAATTTGCCCTTGGTCTGGAAGGTGATCGGCCTGCTGGTGCTGCTCGCCGCAACCGGGCTCGCGGGCGGCGGCTATGCGACCGGACGGCTTTCGGCATCCGACGCGGCCTACACGGAGCTCACCGATGGACCGGGCAAGGCGATGCCGCGCATCGCGCGCGCGGGGCGGCACCTGATCGAAGTCCTCGCCGAGATTTATCATGCGGCCGCCTCAACCGGCGAGGCGGAGGTCCGGGCGGCGAAGAGCGCGCGGGCGGATGCGCTCGCGAGCTACCATGCCGAGATGACCGAAGCCGGCAGGCTCTCGCCGCAATTCGCGGATCGGATCGCCCGCGCCGATCTCAACCTCGACCGCGCGCTCGACGGGCGATGTGCCGAGACGCTGCGCTACGCGGATTCCACCGATCCGGCCGACACGTCCAAGGCGATCGCGGCCATGGCGTCGACCTGTCTGCCGGCCCTCAATGCGGTCAAGGCGGAACTGGTGGCACTGACCAAGGAGATGGTCGCCGACTTCGACCAGAAGGGCGATGCCCTCAGCGCCGCCGCGGTCGAGACGACGCGCGTGACCATGCTCGGCATCGTCGGCGCGATCGTGGTCGTGATCGCCCTCGCCGTCGTCGTGGTGCGCCGGTCGGTGGTGGCGCCGATCCACGGCAGTGTGCTGGCGGTAGAGGCGCTCGGCGCCGGCAAGCTCGACGCGGCCATTACCGGTATCGACCGTGGTGACGAGGTCGGATCGATCGCCAAGGCGCTCGACGGCCTGCGCAACCAGCTCAAGGCGGCGGAGACCATGCGGGCCGAGACCGCGGCGCGTGAGGAGGAGGAGCGCAAGCGCCTCGCCCAGCGCGAGACGCTGGCCAAGAAGTTCGTCGCCGACATGCAGAGCCTCGCGAACGGCTTCGCGCAGTCCTCGGGCGATGTTGCCGACGCTGCGAAGAACCTCTCGGCGACCGCGGAGGAGACGTCCCGGCAGGCGCAGGCGGTCGCGGTCGCGGCCGAGCAGGCGGCCTCGAACGTGCAGACCGTCGCCGCCTCGTCCGAAGAAATGGCCGCGTCGATCCGCGAGATCAGCGGGCAGGTCGGCCATTCCTCGCGCGTCGCCGACGAGGCCTTCACCGAGGCTGAGACGTCGAACGGCCGCATCGCTGGTCTCGCGTCCGCGGCGGCGTCGATCGGCGATGTGATCAACCTGATCAAGGGCATCGCCGACCAGACCAATCTGCTCGCGCTCAATGCCACGATCGAGGCGGCGCGCGCCGGCGAAGCCGGCAAGGGCTTCGCAGTGGTGGCGGCGGAAGTGAAGCAGCTCGCCTCGCAGACGGGCCGCGCCACCGAGGAGATCGGCGGCAAGGTCGGCGAGATCCAGCAGGCGACCGACGGCACCGTGAAGTCGATGTCGGAGATCATCCGCGTCATCGGCCGGATCAAGGAGATCTCGGCCTCGATCTCGGCGGCGGTCGAGGAACAGTCGGCGGCGACCGGCGAGATCGCCCGCAACTGCCAGCAGGCGGCCACCGGCGCCAATCAGGTGACGCAGAACATCTCCGGCGTCGGCCAGGCGGCCGAAATGACCGGTGCGGCCTCGACCCAGCTCATGACGCTGTCCTCGGGCCTGTCGCGTCAGGCGACCGATCTGCGCGCCGTCGTCGAAGGCTTTGTCCGCGACCTCGCGGCCGCCTGAGCCCACGTCCGTCTCCTTCGATCCTCGGCCGGCCTTGTGCCGGCCGATGTGTTTTCGGGGCGCGCGTCGTCCGAGCCTCCATTTGCGCGCACGTCCCGGCTGGTGCGGGCCCTTCCCGACTTGTCCGTGACGCTGCAACGCCCTTCCATGCGCCGGCATGATCGCGCCGGGGCGGGGCAGGCGGTCGAGGAGGGACGGACATGGGCGTGGCGTTCTGGCAGGAGCCGGTCGAGGCGGCCTTGCGCCGGGTCGGCAGCAGCGGCGCAGGGCTCGGCGCGGCGGAAGCCGCAGCGCGGCTCGCGGCCGAGGGGCCGAACACCATTGCGACGACCGCCAAGCGCAGTCTGGTGCGACGCATCCTGCGCAAGCTCGCCGAGCCGCTGGTCGCGATCCTGATCATCGCCGCCGCGGTCTCCGGCGCCTCCGGCGACTGGACCAGCTTCGCGATCATCATCGTCGTGGTGTTCCTGTCGATCGCGCTCGACGTGTTCCAGGAGACGCGCGCCGAGGCGGCCGCCGAGGCGCTGAAGCGGTCCGTCGCCGTGCGCGCCGAGGTGCTGCGCGACGGCGCGGCGCACGAGGTTCCGGTCGAGGCGCTGGTCGTCGGCGACGTGGTGCGGCTCGCGGCCGGCGATCTCGTGCCGGCGGACGGCATCGTGCTCTCGGCGCGCGGGCTGCATGTCAACGAGGCGTTGCTGACCGGCGAGCCCTATCCGGTCGAGAAGGTCGCGACGACCAGCACGGCCGATACGCCGGCGGAGGCGGCGAACGCGCTGTTCGCCGGCACCTCGGTCGTCAGCGGCGAGGGGACGATGCTGATTCTGGCGACCGGCCGGGCGACCGAGTTCGGCGCGATCGCGGCGGATCTGTCGGCCAACGAGCCGCCGACCGCCTTCGAGCGCGGGCTGCATCAGCTCGGCATGCTGATCCTGAGGCTCACGATCTTCCTCGTGCTGTTCGTGCTGCTCGCGCATCTGGTGTTCGCACGGCCGCCGCTCGAATCCTTCCTGTTCGCGGTGGCGCTCGCGGTCGGGCTGACGCCGGAACTGCTGCCGATGGTCGTCACGGTGACGCTGTCGCGCGGCGCGTTGCGCATGGCCAAGAAGCGGGTGATCGTGAAGCGGCTCGCCGCGATCCACGATCTCGGCGCCATGACCGTGCTCTGTACCGACAAGACCGGTACGCTGACCGATGCGAAGATTGCGCTGGTCGGCCATCCGGGTGCGGATGGCGTCGACAGCGCGCGGGTGGTCGCTCTGGCGGCGGTCAACAGCCGGTTCGAGACCGGCATCCGTTCGGCCCTCGACGAGGCGATCCTCGCGCACGCCGCGGACCACGATCTCGCGGAATGGACCAAGATCGACGACGTGCCTTTCGATTTCGATCGCCGGCGCGTCAGCGTGCTCGCGGCGCGCGGGGCCGAGCGACTGGTCGTGGTCAAGGGCGCGCCGGAGGAGATGCTCGCGCGTGCCGTCTCGGTCGAGGAAGCGGACGGGCGGGTCGTGCCGATCGACGGCGCGCGTCGCGCGGCGCTGACGGCGATCCACGACGAGCGCTGCGCAGCCGGATTCCGCCTGCTCGGCGTCGCCTATCGGATCGTCGAGCCGGATCGCGTGACGATCGCGGCGGCGGACGAGACCGATCTCGTCTTCGCCGGCTGGTGCGTGTTCGTCGACCCGCCCAAGGCCTCGGCCGGGCCGGCGGTGGCGCGGCTCGAGGCGCAAGGCGTCACGGTCAAGGTCATCTCCGGCGATGCGGCCGCGGTGGTGAAGCATCTGGTCGGCACGCTCGGACTGCCGGCGCGAGGCCTGATGACCGGCGAGGAGATCGCCGGCCTCGACGATCTGCAGCTCGCCGCGCGGGTGACGGAGGTCGATCTGTTCGCTCGCGTATCGCCGGACCAGAAGATGCGCATCATCCGGGCGCTTCGGGCGCGCGGCGAGACGGTCGGCTTCCTCGGCGACGGCGTCAACGACGCGCCGGCGATCCGGGCGGCGGATGTCGGGCTGTCGGTCGACGGCGCGACCGATGTCGCGCGCGAGGCCGCCGACATGATCCTGCTCGCGCCGGATCTCTCGGTGCTCGCCGACGGCGTCGCGGAGGGACGGCGCACCTTCGCGAACATCCTCAAATATGTCCGCATGGGTACGAGCTCGAACTTCGGCAACATGCTGTCGATGGCGCTCGCCTCGCTGGTGATCCCGTTCCTGCCGCTCACCCCGATCCAGATCCTGATCAACAACCTGATCTACGATCTCTCCGAGATCGGCATCCCGTTCGACGACGTCTCCGAGGCGGAGACCGCGCGGCCGCAGGCCTGGGATATGCGCGGGCTGCTCGTGTTCACGGTCATGATGGGGACGCTGTCGTCGGTCTTCGACATCGCGACCTTCGCGATCCTGCGGCTCGTCTATGCCGCGCCGGCGGCGGAGTTCCAGACCGCGTGGTTCGTCGAATCCATGGCGACGCAGATCCTGGTCATCTTCGTGATCCGCACCGCGGCGCCGTTCTGGCGCGACCGTCCGCATCCAATCCTGACCGTGACCTCGCTCGGCGCGCTCGCGGCGGCGATCTGGCTCGCGCTCGGCGCGTTCGGCCCGACCTTCGGCTTCGTCATGCTGCCGACGTCGCTGCTCGCGACCATCGGCGCGCTGGTCGTCGCCTATTTCGGGCTGGCTGAGGCGCTGAAGCGTCGGGCTTTGGCCCCGACGCGGAGATGACGCGCGTCGACCGAGAGACAATGGGCTACGCCGTCAGGCGTAGCTCTTTTCCTCGCGCAGCGCCGAGCCGGAGAGATCGTTGATGCGCTGCTTCAGCCGGGCGCGGTGGTCGTTCTGGACGTAGACCGAGCGCGCCGTCTCGATGAAGGCCTGGTCGAAGCGCTTCTCGGCCTCGTAGTGGCGGATGCGCTCCTCGATGTCCCAGAGCGCCTCGTTGACAGCGCGCAGTTCGCCGACGAGCGCGTCGATGCGGGTGTCGTCCGGCACGACCGCGCTCTTGGTCTCCTCGAGCAGGTTCAGCTCGCGGGCGACGTTCTTCAGCTTCTCGGCATCGGAGAGGCGCTCGGCCTTGATGGCGAGGATCGTCATCTTGTCGAGCAGCTCGCCGATCGACACCGGCACGGCGGGCGTGCCGGCATTGGTCGCCGGATGGGCGAGCGAGCGGGCGATCTCGGCGGCGATCGTCGCGGTCAGCGCCTTCCAGTCGCCCTGGCGCGGCTGGCGGTGCACGGTCGTCGCCGGATACCAGACATTGTCGCGCTCGCGGGCGAGCCAGCGCCAGTCGGCGCGGTTGGCGGAGAGCAGGAGCCGGGTCGGGCGGCCGAGCGCGCCGGCGACATGGCCGACGCTGGTGTCGACCGTCACGATCAGGTCGAGGTTTTCCATCACCGCGGCCGTATCGACGAAGGCGTCGTCGCCGGCGTCGAAATCCGCGCCGAGGTCGACGACCCTGTCGGCGAAGCCGCAGGCCGCGATCTCGGCGGCGACGCCGTCGCCCTTCTGCAGCGACACGAGCTTGGCGCCGGGGATCGCCGCCAGCGGCGCGAAGTCGGCGAGGGTTGCCGAACGGAACCGGTCGGCCGAGTTCGCGGCGTTGCCGCGCCAACAGATGCCGATCCTGAGCGCGGCCGAGGGCAGGCGCGCGGCCCAGTCGGCGACCCGGTCGGCCTCGGCCTTCAGGTAGACGGCCGGGGTCGCATAGTCCTCCGGCGCGATGCCGAGCCGCCAGGGCAGATCCTGGATTGCGATCCAGTCGATCGAACTGTCGAGCTTCAGCGTGTCCTCGGTCGCGGCGAGGCCGATCGGCAGGTCCATGGTCGCGACGAGCCGCTTCAGCTTGCCCGGCACGACCAGCGTCGCCGGGATGCCCCGGGCGACGACATGGTGCAGGTAGCGGGCGAACTGGATCGTGTCGCCGAGCCCCTGCTCGGCGATCACGCAGAGATGCTTCGGCGTCCGCGTGCCGTCCCAGGCGGGGAAGGGCACCTTGGTGCCGTCGGCCCGCGTGCGCTCGAGCTTCGGGGCGTGCTGCATCAGGCTGAATCGGACGCCGAAGGCGGTCCAGGCGCGCGGCCAGTCCTCCTTGGCGAACAGCGCGCGGGCATGGCCGGCGCGGGCGAGCGAGATGTCGTGACCTTCCGCCGCCAGCCGCTCGAAGATGGCGATCGCCTCGTCGAACTGGCCGAGGTCGATCATGAACTGGCCGATGTTGGCACGCGCGAGCGGATGATCGGGCTCGAAGACCATGAGCGCGCGCAGCGCCTCGACCGCGGCGGCGACCTCGCCCTTGTCGCCGAGGGCGCGGGCATGGGCGATCACGCGGGCGGCGCTTTCGGTGAGGGCGGTCGCGGCGGGCGCCGATTGGACGGGCGTCGAGATCGGCGCGGGCGAGGCGGGAGAGGTCATGCGCAGCGGTCCGCCGGGAATCGAAAAGGGTCGCCGGCACGCGCCGGCGACCCCATCGGAAACCAACATGGTTAACGGATTGTTAAATCCGCTTGTCCCGGTGTTTTCCCGGCTGTTTCGGCTTTCGGGTCAGACCTGCGGCACCTTCATGCCGCGCTCGACGGCCGGGCGGGCACCGACCGTGGCGATCCAGCGATCGACGTTGGCGAGCGGGGCGGCCTCGGTGCGCAGCTCGTCGCCGAGCGCGCCGAGCATGGCGGCGACCCAGGGGTAGGTCGCCATGTCGGCGATCGAGTAGTCGCCGGCCATGAACTCGGTCGTGGCGAGCCGCTTGTCGAGCACGCCGAGCAGGCGCTGGCTCTCCTTGGTGTAGCGGTCGATCGCGTAGGGCACCTTCTCCGGCGCATAGCGGACGAAGTGGAACATCTGGCCGAACATCGGGCCGGCGCCGCCCATCTGCCACATCAGCCATTGCAGCGCCGTCGCGCGGCCCTTGGCGTCGGTCGGCAGGAACTTGCCGGTCTTCTCGGCGAGATGGATCAGGATCGCGCCGGATTCGAAGATCGAGATCGGCTCCGGACCGTCGGCATCGACGATCGCCGGGATGCGATTGTTCGGCGCGATGGCGAGGAAGGCCGGGTCGAACTGCTCGTTCTTGCCGATGTTGACGGTCTTCACCTCATAGGCGAGACCCATCTCCTCGAGCGCGATCGACACCTTGCGGCCGTTCGGCGTGGTCCAGGTATAGAGGGTGATCATGGGGGATCCTCGAAGCATGGGATCGATCCGGACCGGAGACCGGCTGTCGCTTGCCAGCGCATCGGCCGCCCAACGCCCGGTCGATTGACGAAACGGAACGGTGCGAAGCTATTTGTTCGATAGTTTTGAACAAGTGAAATTTTCGTGAGGTGCGGCGCTGGCCTGCGCCGGCTCATGTTGCACCGCACCGCCTTTGGGAGAATAGAATACCCTCGGACGAATGGTCGAGGGTTTGGCGTGGGACGGCGGACGGGTTTCGATCGCGGGCGGCTGGCCGCGCATATGGCAGTGCGGTCACGGCTGGCGGTGAAGCGGTGGTCGCGCCGCGGGTTGTTCCTCGTCGGCGGAGTGATCGTCGGCGTCGCGGCCGTGCTGATGGCCTGGCTCGCCGACCATGCACAGGCGCTGTTCGCGCGACTGCTCGGCGCCCATCCCTGGGTCGCTTTCGCGGTGACGCCGCTCGGTTTTGCCGCCGCGGTGTTCGTGGCGCGGCGCTTCTTTCCGAATTCGCAGGGCAGCGGCATCCCGCAGGCGATCGCGGCCCTGCAGATCGACGATCAGGCGCGGCGCGGACCGCTCGTGTCGCTGAGGGTGGCGTTCGGCAAGATCGTGGTGATGACCTTCGGCCTCCTGTGCGGCGCCTCCGCCGGGCGCGAGGGGCCGACGGTGCAGGTCGGCGCGGCGATCATGTATGCGATCGGCGGCTATGCGCCCTACCGGCGCGCCGGCTTCCTGCTCGCGGGCGCGGCGGCCGGGGTGGCGGCGGCGTTCAACACGCCGCTCGCCGGCATCGTGTTCGGCATCGAGGAAATGAGCCGGTCGTTCGAGGCGCGGACGAGCGGGCTCATCGTCGGCGCGGTCATTGCCGCCGGCCTGACCGCGATCGCGTTGGTCGGCGACTATGCCTATTTCGGCGCGACCAATGCGGGCCTGCCGTTCGGCCGGGCCTGGATCGCGGTGGTGCTCTGCGCCGTGCTCGGCGGGTTCGCGGGCGGAGTGTTCATCCGCATCTCGGCCGCCATCGCTGCCGGATTGCCGGGCGGCCTCGGGCGGGCGATCAAGCGCCGGCCGGTGCTGTTCGCCGCGGCCTGCGGCCTCGTGGTCGCCGTCTGCGGTCTCGTCTCGGGCAACGCCTCGATCTACGGCACCGGCTACGAATACGCGCGCGCGCTCGTTCACGGCGCCGCCGCGCCGGACCCGTGGTTTGCGCCGCTGAAGTTCCTCGCGACCATCGCCTCGGCCGTGAGCGGCATTCCGGGCGGCGTGTTCTCGCCGTCGCTGTCGGTCGGCGCCGGCCTCGCGGGCGCGCTCGCCCCGGCTTTCCCGGACCTGCCGGTCGGCGCCTTCGTGCTGATCGGGATGGTGTCCTATCTCGCCGGCGTGGTGCAGGCGCCGATCACGTCCTTCGTGATCGTCTCGGAGATGACCGGCGACCACGCGATGGTCATCCCGCTGATGGCCGCCGCGCTGATCGCCGATCAGGTCTCGAAGATGCTGAGCCGCCACGGGCTATATCACACGCTGGCGGAACAGTTTCTGGTGCCGCGGCCGAAGGATGCGGCCCCATCCGCGCCCTGAGCCCGTGTGCCCGGTCCGTGCCGAACGCAGCGGAATCACCGCCGCCGTGCGGGCAATCGTCGAGCGATTGCCCGCAGTCGAAGGAGCGGCACAGGTTAAAGGAGCGGCACAGGTTACAAGGGATCGCCGACTGATCGCCCACGACAGCGGTCCGCCGGGTGGGTGATCCGGCTCCCTGGCTGCGCAAGGCCCGCAGATTCCGCGCCGGTCAGAGCGCGCCGAACACGACGGCGCTGACAAAAGCGAACGCCGCACAGATCATCATGACTTCCAGACCGCGTGTCATGGTCATGACAGGCCTCCCGGTTCTGCTCGTCACTTGAGAAAGTGTAAACGCGAAATCCCGGGATGCGAAATAGATTCTGTGTTGCATTGCGGCATCGCCATGGTCATGGCGATGTTATCCACATGGCTGCCGTCGCGGCGGCAAGGCGGCGCACGCGACGCATCGCAGCGACGATTTTCGCTGCTCCGCGCCGCGCGGCGACCGGCGCGACCTCGACCATTCGCCTCACCAGGCGAGTTCGGAGCCGTCATAATTGTAGAAGCGGGGCGAGTCCGCGACACGCATCCGGTCGATGATGCGGGTCAGGCCGGCGGCGCTGCGGTCGGCCGGCATGTCGGCGCCCTGGCCGCCCATGCCGGTCTTGACCCAGCCCGGATGGCAGACCGACACGGCGATGCCTTCGCCCTTGAGGTCGGTCGCGAGGCCCTGCATGACCTTGTTCACCGCCGCCTTCGAGGAGCGGTAGGCGATCTTGTCGGAGAGCGCGTAGGAGAGCGAGCCCATGCGGCTCGACACGGTCAGGATGCGGCCGTGCTCGGCGAGGCGCAGGTTCGACAGGAACACTTGCGCGACCTTGAGCGGCGCCAGCGTGTTGACCTCGAAACACGCCCGCCAGCCGTCGAAGTCCATGTCGAGCGTCGACTGCCGCTCCGGGCCGATGACGCCGGCATTGTTGACGACCACGTCGATGGCGATGTCGCCGATCTCCTCGCGCGCAGCCTCGATCGAGGCGAAATCGGTGACGTCCATCCGCACGATGTCGATGTCGATGTCGTCGCGGGCCGCGAGCGCCTGCAGCTCGGTCGCGCTGTCCGGATCGCGGCAGGTGGCGATGACAACATCGCCGCGGTTGGCGAGCGATTCGGTCAGCGCGAGGCCGATGCCGCGGCTGGCGCCGGTCACGAGAACGGTGAGCATGGTGTCCTCCGTGGTCTGATTCCGTCCGTTATAGAGCAGATGAGCCGCACACCCCACCGGCACGGCCCGGATCGACAGCGGCACATGGTCATGGGGGCGGGTCAGGCTTCGCCCCAGGTTGACGTCAGGCGGACCGGCGCAAAAGGTGCGGTCCGCATCGTCGATCCGCGAGGCGAGGAACATCCGTCATGACATCCCTGGCGACGGTCGGACAGGTCATCGCGGGCGCAGGCACGATCGGCCTCGCGCTGGTTCACCAATGGGTCGGCGGGCCGGAGATTGCCGAGCCGATCGCCGCGGCGCCGCTCGCTCCCGAGGTCTGCGCGGTCGCGGCCGTGGTGTGGCAGGCGGTGACGGCGCTTCTGCTGCTCGATGGGGTCGCGATCCTCTCGGGGCTGTGGTGGCCGTCGCGGGCCGTGCTGGCGCTGGCGACGGCGCAGAACGCGGCCTTCGCCGCGCTCTTCCTCGTCCGGGATCTCACCGTGTTCGGCGATATCCTCACGCTGCCGCAATGGATCGGCTTTGCGATCGTGATCGCGGCCGCCGTGCCCGCGCTCCGGCGCCCGATGCCGCGTGCGAGCGATTGAACGCGCGGCCGGTCAGGCGCCAAGCGCCTTTTCGAGAAAGCGGGCCGCCTCCAGCGCGCGCAGGTCGCGGCCGAACGGGGCGACGATTTGCAGGCCGAGCGGCAGGCCGCCGCCGCCGGTCAGGCCGGGGACGTTGACGCAGGGCGTGCCCATCAGCGTCCAGAGCTTGTTGAAGATCGGTGCGCCCGTGGAGGCGAGACCTTCCGGCGCCGCGCCGGGCGTGCTCGGCGTCAGGATTACGTCGACTTCGGCGAACAGGTCCTTGAGCGCGAGCCGCGCCTGGCGGGACGTCCGGCGCGCGAGGTCGTAGGCTTCGGGCGTGATCGAGGCGCCGTGGTCGAGCGCCTCGCGCAGGATCTCGCTCAGACGGCCGCGATGGTGGTCGACCTCGAAGGCGAAGGCCTGTGCGGCCTGGAAATCCTGCAAGACCCGATGGGCCGCGAAAGCCTCGGCGAAGACCGCCGGCATTTCGAGGTCGACGACCGTGGCACCGGCCTGCGCCGCCTTGCGGGCGCCGGTCTCCAGCGCCGCCCGCATGTCGTGGCTCGCCTCGTCCCAGAGGTGGGTGCGCGCGACGCCGATGCGCGGCGCGCCCGGATCGCGTCCGTCGACCCGCAGCGGACGGCCGATCAGCGCCGTCGCGCAGAACCCGATGTCCTCGATGCCCGCGGCGAACAGGCCGATCGTGTCGAGCGACCAGGAGAAGCACTTCATGCCCACGGTCGGGATCAGTCGGAACGACGGCTTGAACCCGGCGATGCCGCAGAAGGCGGCCGGGCGGATCACCGATCCGCCGGTCTGGGTGCCGAGCGCAAACGGGATCAGGCCGGCGCCGACAGCCGCGGCCGAGCCCGAGGACGAGCCGCCCGGCGTGTGGTCCGGCTTGACCGGATTGCGGGTCACGGTCGGCTGCAGATAGGCGAATTCGGTGGTCGCGGTCTTGCCGATCACGGTCGAGCCGGCGCGGCGGGCGAGCGCCACGACCGGCGCATCGGCGGCCGGGCGGTGGCCGGCGTAGATCTCCGAGCCGTAGGCGGTCGGCAGGTCGTGGGTGTCGATGATGTCCTTGACGCCGAGCGCGATGCCGGCCAGCGGACCCGTCGCTGTCGCCGCGGCGGCGCGGGCGGCGTCGAAGTCGGTCGCGACGAAGGCGCCGAGCAGCGCGTCATGGGCTTCAATGGCCGCGATCGACCGCTCGATCGCGGTGGCCGGGGTCAGATTGCCGGCATCGATCGCGCGGGCGAGGGCGAGGGCAGAAACGGGGGCGGGGAAGCGGCGAGTGCTTGTCATGGGTCGCGAGCTTAGCCGAGGGCGCCGGCCGATCAACGGCCGGCGGTGCGGGGCGGCTCTGCGTGATGCGAGCGGCGGGCGGGACCCGCACGCGGGCCGGCGCGTTCGGGCGCCGGTCACGCACCGGTTCCAGGCGGCATGCTCGTCGGCGCGAAGGCGGTGGGCGCGGCCGGGGCGCGCAGCACCTTGCGCATGAAGAGCTCGGTCGAGCCGACGACCGCGAGATCCGGCAGCGGGCCGACCTCGACGAAGCCGACCGCGCGGTAGAAGCCGACGGCCGGCGCGTTCCAGTCCGACACGCAGAGCCACAGATTGGCCTCGCGGGGCACGGCCGCGACCTCGCCGGCCATCCAGTCGATGATCGCCCGGCCGATGCCGCGGCCGTGGGTGGTCTCGGCGAGTGCCAGCAGTTCGAGGTAGGGCCCGCGCATGAAGGGCGAGCGGACGATGACGGCGCCGACGGGCCGCTCTTCCAAGCGAACCGCAAAAGTGCGCGCGCCCGGCTCCTGCGCGACGAGCCGGGCCGCGATCGCCTCCGCCGGCCAGCCGCTGGTGCGCCAGGGATCGACGCTCGCGACCAGGGCGCCGAGCGCGGCGGCATCATCGCCGACGGGTGTCAGCGCCAACGGCTCGCCACGGCCGGTCACGAGATCAAAACGCGGCGCGGCGAAGGGCGTGTTGCCGGTGGCTTCTGTGCGATCGGCGATCGTCGGGAGGGTTTCGGAGGGCGGCATCATGGGGCGGGGCTCAATGTTTCGTTGCCGGGGGCCCTTCGGTCGAGATCGGCCGCCGCGCGATGACCGAACCGGTCGTTTCCGGCGCGGCTGTGGGCATCGGGCTCGACGTCGGCCAGGACGAAACGCTCCGGGCGGGCTTTCGGCCCCATGTGTCGTATCGATCGGTGTCGCCCGGTCGCGCGTCGTAGCAGGTCTCGGTCACGACCGGCGTGCCGGCGGCGAGCAGTTCGGAGACCGTGACGAGGCGATAGCCTTTCGCCCGTAGTGCATCGATGACGCGGGGCAGAGCGCTCCCCGTGTGATAGCCGCGGCCGTTGGCGTGCATCAGCACGATCGAGCCCGGCCGCACGCCGGCGAGCGTCGCCTGCACGATCGCGTCGGCCGACATCAGCGGCGAGGGATCGCCGGAGGAGACGTCCCACTGGATCGCCATCATGCCGGCGCCGTTGACGGCCGCCATCGCGTTTGCGTTGCAAGCGCCGAAGGGGAAGCGGAACAGCGTCGAGCGGGCGGGGGCTGAACGGATGTCGGTCGAACGGGGCGAGGCGGCATCCGCGCGACGGCACTGCGCGGCGGCGGCACGGGCCGGCGCCAGCGCGGCCTCCGGCGCCAGCACCTCGCGGGCGAGCTTGGCCGGGTCGGCCAGACGCAGATTGGCGTGGCTCCAGGTGTGATTGCCGAGCTCGAACAGCGGATCGCGGGCGATCTCGCCGATGCGCCCGGCATGGGTGGTGGCCCAGTGACCGCCGGCGAAGATCGTCGCCGGCACCTGTTTCGCCCGCAGCGTGTCGAACACCGCGCCGTCGTAGCCGGCGACCTCGCCGGACGTCTCGCAGAGATCGAAGGTCAGCGCGACGAGCTTCTCGGCCCCATGGAGATCGACGCGGCGGATCGCGCCGGCGATCGGCGCGGCCGCGCGCGCTTGCGCAAAGGCGCCGTAGTCCGGCACCGCGACACGGGCCGCGCCTTTACGGATTGCGGCTTCGCCGGCGCTGGAGGGTGCGGGGCGGCACAAAGAGGTGCGGTCTCGCCGGCCACAGCTGCCATCGGCACGGCGGCGGCGATCAGCGCGGCGGTCGCCGCCCGGAGGGCGAGCGCGTGGGCTCCACGGCGCAGCGAGAACAAGCGCGAGCGTGACGTCATGACTCCAGCGGTGACGCGAGTGCCCGTTCAAGGCAAGGGCCTCGAGCCGGTATCCTGGATGGTCCTGAAATCGGGGCGGTTTTCTGCGGAGCTCGGACGCTGCGGCAGTCCCGATTCGGGTCGTCTTACGCGCGCGGGCGTCAACGATTCCTTTCCAGGTTCGGTCGCATTGTCCAATTCCATGAAGCGTGTCCTTTCCATCACGGCCCTCGTCGGCATGGCCGGTCTCCTGACCGGTTGCAGCATGTTCGGCGGCTGGTTCGCCGAGCGCGATCCGTGGCGCCGCGAGGCGGAGGCGCGGTGCATCGCCTCGGGCGTGGTGCGCCCGTCGGCCTATATCCAGCCGGTGCGCGAGATCGATGGCGCGGGCGCCTGCGGCGCCGACCATCCGTTCAAGGTCACGGCCGTCACCGAAGGCCGCGTGGCCATGTCGGAGCAGGTTCTGATGAACTGCCCGATGGTGACGAGCCTCGAATCCTGGGTCGCGACCGTCGTGCAGCCGATCGCCATGGCGACGTTCGGTCAGCCGGTCGCGGTGGTCGAGACCTTCGGCACCTATTCATGCCGGCGCGTGAACCATCGCCTGCGCGGCTCGATGTCCGAACACGCCTACATGAACGCGATCGACGTCTCCGGCTTTAAACTGGCCGACGGTCATCGCATCACGATCAAGGGCGCCTGGTATTCGGGCCAGCCGCAGGAACAGGCGTTCCTGCACACGGTCGGGGCGGAGAGCTGCAAGGTGTTCAACACCGTGCTCGGCCCCTCGGGCGATGCCTCGCACCAGGACCACTTTCATCTCGATCTCGCCAACCGCTCGCGCTCCGGCCGACGGGTCTGCCGCGGCTCGGGTCCGATGGTGGCACAGGGCGGCATGTCCTATGGCGCCGGCGGGGCGTACGATCCGGCGATCACCGGCTCGGTCGCGCCGAAGATCGACACCGGTCCCGAAGACAGCGGGGTGATCGACGCGGTGCAGCTCGATCCGGAGATCGCCGCCTCGATCGCCAAGCGGCCCGAACAGAACTGGCCGCGCACGCTGCCGAAGGTCGAGCAGGCGATCCCGAACGAGGACTGACCGGCCGGGGTGCCGACGCGACGGCGCGGGGCCGCGGATCGCGGCTTCGTCACGAGATCTTCGTGTGAAATCGGTATAGGAACAGATCGACCGTCGCGGTCGCTCGGGCCCGGTGTTTCCTGACACGCCGTCCCGATCGGGCGCGAAGCCGCCGCATCGGAGCGATCGTTTGTCCACGCATTTTCACCGTTCGGCCGCCGCCGAAACCCCGGTCCGCTTTTCCTACGCCACGCCCGACCAGCCGGCTCTGACCCGGGCGGTGATCCGGACGATCGAGTTCGTCGGTGGGCAGCGCAAGCTCAAGCGCCGTTATCTCGACGGCCGCAGCGCGGTCGCGGCGGGCGAAGACTTCTTCGACATGGCGATCCGGATGCTCGCGCTGAAGGTCGAGTACGACGAGGCGGCGCTGGCGCGGATCCCGAAGGACGGCCCGGTGCTGTTCGTCGGCAATCATCCCTACGGCGTGCTCGACGGCATCACCTTCACGTGGCTGGCGCGCAAGGCGCGGCCGGACGTCAAGGTGCTCGCTCACGGCGTGCTGTGCCGGCTGCCCGAGACGCGCGAGCAGCTGCTGCCGATCGACTTCGCCGAGACCCGTGAGGCGCAGGCGACCACGCTCAACTCGCGCGTCACCGCGCAGCGCTGGCTGCAGCAGGGCCACGCGATCGGCATCTTCCCGGCCGGCGGCATCTCGACCTCCGAGAAGCCGCTGCGCGGCGCGGCGCTCGATCTGCCCTGGGCGCCGTTCACCGGCAAGCTCGCGATGATGTCGAAGGCGACCGTCGTGCCGGTCTATTTCGAGGGTCAGAACAGCCGGCTGTTCCAGATGGCCTCGCATCTGTCGGTGACGCTGCGGCTGTCGCTCCTGTTCCGCGAGACGGTCAAGCGCATGGGCACGCGGCTCAGGGTCCATATCGGGGCGCCGATCCCTTACGAGGAATGGGCGCATATCCACGAGCGCGACCGGCTCGTCGCCGAGTTCCGGCGCCGCACCTTCTCGCTGGCGCCGGCGATCGAAGGCGTCGACCTCACCCGCGAGGGGCGGCTCAAGATCTTCGAGAAGCCGGCGCGCCCGGCCGCGGAAGTCGCCGCGGCGCAGGTCAAGGCGCGGTCGGCCTGACCTGCCGTCCTGGGCTTGAAGGCTGGCTCGCAGGCTGGGCTTGCAGGTTCCAAATCCGAATGAAGCGGCGCCACCCGATCGGGTGGCGTCTGCGTTTCCGGATGCTCCGCGCGAACTTCAACGGCGGGGCGAAGCGCGAGTCAGTTCAATGACTTCGTGGGGTCGGCTGCAACCGTGATTCCGCTCGAAGTCGTTGACCTCGGATGCCACGCGAAGGCGCGGATCAGACGCGGGGTAGGTGAGCTTCCCGCGCGCGCAGCACGACGTAGAGCGTTGCGAAGACGAGCGTCAGGCCGACGAAGACGACGCCCACGACATTGACGACCGGGGTCAGGCCGAAGCGCAGCCTCGAGCCGACCTCGGTTACCAGCGTCCAGCTGCCGCCGATCGAGAAGACGGTCGTGTTGTAGTTCTCGAACGACTGCAGGAAGGCGATGGCCGCGGCGGTCAGCGCGGTCGGCTTCAGGAACGGCAGGGTGATCCGCCGCAGCACCAGGGCCTTGGACGCGCCGAGGTCGAGCGCGGCTTCCTCGAGTGTCAGGTCGAGCCGTTCGAGACGGGCGAGAAACATCAGCATCGCGTAGGAGGCGATGAAGCTCGACTGTGCCAGCACGGCGAGATGCAGGCCGCCGGAGACGCCGAAGTCGCGCCAGAAGATCAGCGTCGCAAGCCCGACGATGATGCCGGGGATCAGGATCGGCGAGACCATCAGCGTGTAGAGGACGCCGGCGGCGCGCGATTGCAACCGGTGCAGGATCAGCGCACCGGCGAGACCGCAGGGCAGCGAGATCGCGATCACGCCGACCGCGACGACGAGCGAGTTGACGAGCCCCTGCATCAGGCGCGCGTCATTGAACAGCGCCGGGAACCACTGCAGCGTGAAACCCTTCCATTGGGTGACGGAGGGATAGGGGTAGGCGTTGAACGCCGCGACGGTCATCACCGCGAGCGGCGTGAACAGGTAGACGAAGAAGAGGCCGATATAGAGGTTCAGCACCAGGCCGCTCGCCCGGCCCGCCGGCAGCAGGATCTGGTCGCGGCTCATCGGGTGATGTCCTTCAGCCGGACCCGGAACAGCGCCATCATCAGGAAGACGAAGGCCATGCAGGCGATCAGCAGCGTGAAGGCATAGGCCGCGCCGATGTTCCAGTTGTTGGCCTCGAAGAACTGCCGGTAGACGAGCTGGCTGAACCAGTCGCCGCCCTGGCCGCGCGTCATGATCTGCGGCACCGAGTAGGAGCCGGCCGAGAGCATGAAGGTCATGATGCAGCCGACCGCGATGCCGGGCTTGGCGTGCGGGATGACCAGACGCCAATGGATGCGCGCCACCGAGGCGCCGAGGTCGCGCGCGGCCTCGAT
Organism: Ancalomicrobiaceae bacterium S20; assembly: GCA_040269895.1. Classification (NCBI taxonomy): domain Bacteria; kingdom Pseudomonadati; phylum Pseudomonadota; class Alphaproteobacteria; order Hyphomicrobiales; family Ancalomicrobiaceae; genus Methyloraptor; species Methyloraptor flagellatus. The sequence goes on from CP158568.1 coordinate 565,916, forward strand.
CTGGTTGCGATCGAAGGTCTCCAGCGTGTTGTAGACGGGGAAGACCATGAACAGGACGTAGGTATAGACCATCGCCAGGAAGACCGCGGTAGGGCCTTCCAGGAAGGGAATCCAGCGCCGGTTGGCGATGTCGACCACGCCGAACCAGTCGAGCACGCCGTTGATGACGCCCTGGTAGTCGAGGATCATCAGCCAGGCGTAGATCCGCAGCAATTCGTTGAGCGCGTAAGGAACGATCAACCCGACCAGCAGCAGCATCGCGCGCAGCCCCGTGGTCGCCACCGCGGCCAGATAGGCGACCGGATAGCAGACGACGAGCGCGAGCAGCGTCACGGCCAGCGCGTAGGCGAGCGTCTTCAGGAAGATCTGGGCATGGACGCCGCTCATGCGCGTATAGTTCTGCAGGCCGTAGACGCGCGTCGGCTGTTTCTCGCGCGCTTCGAGATCCTGGATGGTCCGGCCGAGCGCCTGGATCCGGACATCGAGCGTGAGGCGCTGGTCGGGGTCCTTTGTGCGGCTGAAATCGTATTTCGCCTGCGAGAGCTCGTTATAGGCCTGATCGAGCCGGACCGAGATGTCGCCGGTGTCGGACTCCAGCGACCATAGCGACTGCTCGATCATCACCGCCTGCGGCGCGGCGACGAGGCCGATCGTCCAGAGCGCGACGAGCAGCCAGAGCACGGCCGTGAGGCCCGGACCGTAGGCGCGCAGAACCTCACGCATCGGCCGCCTCCGCCTCGCGCTCGGTGCCTTTGGCCGGCAGGTCGGGTGAGACGTGCGGGAAGACATGCGCGTCGTCGGCGTGGAAGCCGACGGCGTGGGTGCTGGCGAGCAGGGCGCCGCGCAGGCCGAGGTTCGGCACATGCATGGTGATCCGGGCGCCGCCGGCGAGCGCGAAGGTGTAGACCACCGTCGGGCCTTCGAGCACGCGGCCGTCGAGATTGCCCTCGACGCGATTGACCGGATCCATCTCGGCGGCGAAGCCGATCCGCTCCGGGCGCACCATGACGACGGCGCGCTCGCCGACCTTGAGAGCGCCGCGCACGGTGCCCTCGACCGTGCCGACGGCGGTCGCGACCAGACAGCGCTCGCCCTCGATCGAGACGATCTTGCCGGGCAGCTCGTTCTGCTCGCCGACGAAACGGGCGACGAAGGCGGTCGCCGGCGAGGCATAGAGACGGTCGGGCGTGTCGACCTGCTCGATGCGGCCCTCGTTCATGACCGCGATCCGGTCCGACATGGCCAGCGCCTCGGACTGGTCGTGGGTGATGTAGACGAAGGTGACGCCGGTGCGGCGCTGGATCGCCTTCAGTTCGGCGCGCATGTGCGAGCGCAGCTTCAGATCGAGCGAGGACAGCGGCTCGTCGAGCAGCAGCACGGCGGGCTCGACCGCCAGCGCGCGGGCGACCGCGACGCGCTGGCGCTGGCCGCCGGAGATCTGATGCGGCTTGCGGCCGCCGAGCCCGTCGAGCGCAACGAGCGACAGCAGCTCCTCCGCGCGGCGCAGTCGCTCGGCACGGGGGACGCCGCGCGCCTCCAGGCCGAAGGCGACGTTCTCGATCACGCTCATCAGCGGGAACAGCGCCAGATTCTGGTGGATCAGCGCGGTCGGACGCTGGTTCGGCCCGAGGTTGGTCGTGTCGCTGCCGCCGATCAGCACGCGGCCGGTGGTCGGCTGTTGAAAACCGGCGGTGACACGCAGAAGCGTGGTCTTGCCGCAGCCTGACGGACCGAGAATCGAGAAGAACTCACCGGCCTCGATCTCGAGATCGAGCGGATGCACCGCGCGGAACGCACCGAAGTCGACCGAGATGGCCCGTAGTCTCACGTCCTTGCCGTGCGTGACCAAACCGGCGCTCCCCCGTTCTTGCAGCTCTCCGCCCTTCGACGGACGGGCCGGCGAACGGGACTTCTCAGATCGGAATCGCAGCCGCCCGCCGATGCGTGATTGCAGATCGTACTGCGGAAAGCGATCCCGTCCGCCCCTATTTCCGGGGGCGATCCGACGCAGGACGCTTTGCCGGGGCGAGTGTGGCGGGGAATGCACGCGCGCACCAGTGGTGACGCAACGACATCCGGTGGCCTGCGTTAACGGGCGTCGTCGCGGCCGACGCGCCGGGCTCCGATCAGGCGTTGGTGAGCTTCTCGACGTATTCGCCGCGCAGGCGCGAGAAGAACGGCGTCTGGATCGGCCACCACCACAGCCCGTCGATCGTGCCCGGCGCATAGGACATCTCGAAGGCGGTGCGCGCCTCGTCGTTGAGATGCTTCTCGGCACCGACGGCGCAGGTGTTGTAGCCGGTCGAGTTCGTGAAGGCGGCGCCGGCCTCGGGCGAATAGAGGAAGTTCGCCAGCGCATAGGCCTGATCGAGGTTCTGCGCACCGGCCGGGATGCCGAACGTGTCGGTCCAGGCGAGGCCGCCCTCCTTCGGCATGCCGAACTTCCATTTCCGGTCGGTCTTGCGGTTGAGCAGGATGCCGGTCGTGTCCCAGGTCTGGCCGATGACGCAGCCGGCGTCGGTGAAGGCTGCGGTCGCCTCGTTGGCGTTGTTCCAGTAGGCGCCGAAGTTCTTCTTCTTCGAAGCGGCGAAGGCGAGGCAGGCCTCGAACACGCGGCGGGCCTCGTCCTCGGACTTGTACATGTCGAGCGCGCGGTTGGTCTTCACCCGGCCGGTGGCATCGAGCCAGATCGCGATCGAGGTGAAGATCGACTTCTGCCGGAGCGCCACCTTCTTGTCGAGGCCGTCGGCCCAGAGGTCGCCGTAGGAGAGTTCGCCCGACTTCTTGTCGAATTTCGAGCCGTCGTAGGTGATCGCCTCGGTGCCCCAGTCGAAGGGCATCAGGTAGCGCTTGCCGCGATAGGTGGCGCCGAGCGTGATCGAGTTGCGGTAGATCGACGGCAGCACGCGATTGGCATCGAAGCGGCGCTCGTCGATCTCCTGCAGGAGGCCGTCCTTGTAGTAGTTCGGACCGGTGTCGACGGAGGGAAACAGCACGTCGAAGCCCTTGCCGCCGGCGGCGCGCAGCTTGTTCTCCGCTTCCTCGTTGGAGCCGTAGGTCGACAGGTTGACCCGGATGCCGGTCTTGGCCTGGAAATCGGGGAGCAGGGTATTCTTGTCGAAGTATTCGCCCCAGACGAAGACGTTGACCTCGCCGGAGGAGGCGAGGGCATCGTGCGCCCTGAGCACGGCCGGCATGGCCAGCGCCGCGGCCGCACCGCGCATCAGGGCCCGTCTCGTCAGCATTGGCGACGTCCTTCTTTCTTGTCTCGAATCGAAATCCGTCCCGACGGGCGCCTCGGGTCGGAACCACGGCGGGGGTCGTGGTCGATCGGGCGATATCGGTCGTTCCAGGAGGGGCTGACGGACCGATCGGGCGGAGTCCTGATGTTGTGCCTAGCAGCGGCCCATGACGCTCGGGTGACACTCCGGAGACGCGCGGGGGGTGCGTTCCGGGGCGCCGGCGGCCAGCGCGGTCGCGGCCTTGCGCAATCATGATAAACCACAAGGATCAAACAGGGAATCAGGGTCGCCGTTCATGACTAACGTGCTTTTCGTCACCGCCGACCAGTGGCGCGCCGACGCGCTCGGGCTCGTTGCACGTGCCGGCTCCGGTGTCGGACCGAAGACGCCCCACATCGATCGGCTCGCGGGCGAGGCGGTGCGGTTCGCCCGTCATTTCGGCGGCGCGGTGCCCTGTTCGCCGGCGCGCGCCTGTCTCTATACCGGCCTCTACCAGATGACCAATCGCGTCGTGCGCAACGGCACGCCGCTCGATCGCCGCCACCAGACGCTCGCCGAGGCGGTGCGCGCGCTCGGCTTCGACCCGACGCTGTTCGGCTACACCGACACCGGCACCGATCCGCGAACGACATCGCCGGGCGATCCGTGGCTGACCACGTTCGAAGGCATCCTGCCGGGCATGAGCGTGCGGGTCGCCGTACCGGAGTATCCGGCCGCGTGGCTGTCGTGGCTCGCCAGCCGCGGCCACGCGATCGGTTCGCGCTGGCAGGAGATCTATCTGCCGAAGTCCGGCGCGCCGGCGCTCTGGGGCACGGGACCGAAGTTCTCCGCCGACGAGACGCAGGCCGCCTTCTTGGTCGGCGAGTTCGAGCGCTGGGTCTCCGAGCAGCGCGGACCGTGGTTCGCGCACCTGTCGTTCCTGGCGCCGCATCCGCCCTTCGTGACGCCGGAGCCTTTCGCGACGCTGCATCATCCGGATGAGGTTTCGGCGCCGAACCGCGTCGGCTCCGCGGCCGACGAGGCGGCGAAACATCCGTACCTGAAGCTCGCGATCGAGACGCAGGGCAAGGCCCGCAAGGTCTACGGCCCGCCGGGACCCGAGACCGACGGCAGCGAGGCCGAGGCACGGCAGGTGAAGGCGACCTATTTCGGCATGGTCGCCGAGATCGATCACCAGATCAGCCGGCTGCGCGCGATCCTCGAGGCGGCCGGGCAGTGGGACGACACGCTCATCGTGCTGACGTCCGACCACGCCGAGCAGATGGGCGACCATCACCTCTGGGGCAAGCTCGGCTTCTACGACGAGAGCTATCGCATCCCGCTGATCATCCGGCCGCCGGGCCTCGCGCCGGCGCGGCAGGGCGCCGTGGTCGAGGCCTTCACCGAGGCGGTCGACGTGATGCCGACCATCCTCGACCTGCTCGGTGCGCCGGTGCCCGGCCATCTCGACGGCCATTCGCTGCGGCCGTTCCTTGATGGCGATTCGGTGCCGGCCGGTTGGCGAGCGGCGGCGCATTTCGAGTTCGACTTCCGCGAACTGCGTTCCGGCGTGCCGCAACGCGTGCTCGGTCTCGGGCTCGACGCCTGTTCGCTGGTCGCGCATCGGACCGAGCGGTTCAAATACGTCCATTTCGCCGGGCTGCCGCCGCTGCTGTTCGACCTCGCGAACGATCCCGGCGAGCAGGTCAATGTCGCGGATGATCCGGACTATCGTCTGGCCCGGATCGAATGCGCCGAGGCGCTGCTCGCCTGGCGCGCGCGCCATCTCGACCGCCGGCTCACCGGCCTCGACCTCGGCGAAGGTGGCGTATTCGACGCCCGAATCCGGCCGTGAGCCAGGCGCAGCGGCGCGCGACCGGCTTTGAGATCGCGCGCGACTCGGACTAACGAAAGGCGAGCGACGGCGAGGTCGGAGGCGTTGAGCATGTGGGAGCGGTTTCGCGACATCGTCGGGGTGATCGGCGCCATGACCGGCATCGGGCCGATCGCCGAGAAGCTCGGGCAGGCGCTCGCGCGGCTCGGGGCCGACCGCAAGCCGGTCGCCTTCACGGTCGCGCTGATCGCGCTCTCGGCCAAGATGGCGGTGGCAGATGGTGTCGTCTCGGCCGACGAGGTGCAGACGTTCCGTCGCGTGGTCGACGTGCCGCCCGAGGAGGAGCGCAATGTCGAACGGCTGTTCGACATTGCCAAGGCTGACGTCGCCGGCTTCGAGACCTATGCGAAGCGAATCGCGGAGATCGCCGAGGGCGATGCCGTGTTCCTCGCCGACGTGCTCGAGGGCCTGTTCCACATCGCGGCGGCGGACGCCTATGTCCACGAGCGCGAACTCGTGTTCCTGGAGCGGGTCGCCGAGATCTTCGGCCTCGACGAGGCCGCCTTCAATCGCATCGCGGCCGGATTCATCCGGCGCAAGGGCCCCGACCCCTATGTGGTGATCGGCATCGACCGCGAGGCGACCGACGCCGAGGTCAAGAAGGCCTATCGGGCGCGGGTCGCGGAGTGCCATCCCGACCGGCATTTCGCCAGTGGCCTGCCCAAGGAAGCGCTCGGCATGCTGTCGGATCGGCTCGCCGCCCTGAACGCCGCTTGGGAAAGCGTGCGGCTCGAGAGGGGGATTTCCTGAATTCGTGAATTTCTGGTAATGAATGCGGCATGACGGATGCGGTCGCCGAGATCACTCGGCCCGACAGCCCGCTGGTGGATCGGCTGAGACCCTCGCCGAACCATGGCGCGCGGCGTGCGGGTTACGAGACGGCCAAGCCGGACATGCTCGTGCTTCACTACACGGGCATGCCGGCGGGTCGTGGCCGTTCCGCTTGCGAAAGGGCGGTCAGTTGGCTGACTGACACGCGCTCGCAGGTCTCCGCTCACTACGTGATCGACGAGGACGGCACGATCCTGCAACTGGTGCCGGAGAGTCGGCGCGCGTGGCACGCGGGCGTCTCGTCCTGGGCCGGGGAGACCGACTTGAACTCGGCCTCGATCGGCATCGAGATCGTCAATCCGGGCTATTGGTGGGACATGGCGGCGGCGCCGGATCGGGCGGCCGGCGAGCCGGTCGAAACTCATCCCGGCTACACGGATTTCCCGGCCGCGCAGGTCGATGCTGTGATCGCGCTCTGTCGCGATATCCTCGCGCGCAACCCGGTTCCGGCCGATCGCGTGCTCGCCCATTCGGACATCGCGCCGGCGCGCAAGCAGGATCCGGGCGAGAAATTCCCCTGGGAGCGGCTCGCCGCGGCGGGCGTCGGCCTATGGACCGCGCCGGAGCCGGTCGGCGGGGGACGCTTCTTTACCAAGGGCGACGAAGGCCAGCCGATCCAGGCGCTGCAGGCCATGTTCGGTGTTTACGGTTATGGACTTTCCGTGACGGGTGTTTATGACGACGCCACGGAGCAGGTGGTCAAGGCCTTCCAGCGCCACTGGCGACAAACCAGGGTGGACGGGGTGGCCGATGTTTCGACGATCACGACGCTGCGGCGCCTGATGGCGCTTCGGCCGGTATCGTCGGACGCACGAGCGGAGGCGCGCGCATGAGGCGGACCCTGTCGATCGGATGCGTGCTCGGCACGCTCGCGGGTGGTGGCGTCGGCGCGGAGACCATGAGCTCCGAGGCCCGCGCCGAAGAGACCCCGTCGAAGATCGTCAGGACGTCGGAAGCCCCCGGCGATGCGCAGCGTCGCACCACGCGGGCGCCGCCCACCCGCAATTGCCGACCCGCGCGCTCGCGTTCCAACCGAAGATCCGTTCGTCGGTGATGCCGTCGGACCCGGCGCCGATCGATACGGGCGGCCCGATCGACGCGCCGGCCGCGCTCGGCAACCGGTTCGACGACGCCTTCGGCATGTTCGGCGGCCCGGCGCCGGTGCAGGAGCCGAAGGTCGAACTCGCTTCCTATGAAGCGCCGGTCGCCGGTGATGCGCTCGGCTATGCGGCCGAGCCGGCGCCCTCGCATGCCGGCGCGATCCTGGCGCCGCCGAAGACCGCGCCGCTCGCCCAGCCGATCGCGGCGGCCGAGCGCGTGCTGCCGATGCCGCAGGCGAAACCGCGCGTGCCGAAGGCGCCGATCCAGCTCGCCTCGCTGGAGCCGTCGGCCGCCACCGCGGTATCGCCGCCGGCCGCGGCGCCGGCGCAACCCTCGCCCGCGCTCGCGGTCGCGCCGGTGCTCGGCGACGAGCCGCGCAAGATGCCGAAGGCGGCGCTGCCCTACATCGACATCATCCGCCGCGAGGCGCGCAAGAACGCCGTGCCGGTGTGGCTCGCCGTCGGCGTCGCCTGGGTCGAGAGCAAGTTCGACCCGAAGCTGCGCGGCAGCCATGGCGTGGTCGGGCTCATGCAGGTCATGCCCTCGACCGCGCGCTACCAGGGCTACCGCGGCGAGACCGCCAAGCTGTTCGACGCCGAGACGAACATCATCTGGGGCACCAAGGAACTCGGCTGGGACTACGCCAAGGCGAACGGCGACATCTGCCTCACCATCGCCAAGTACAAGGGCGGCATTGCGACCCGCCACGTGAATGCCGGCGCGCAGCGCTACTGCGATCAGGTCTACATGATCACCGGCATGGGCAACGCCCCGAACTACCTGAACCGCGTCGCTGCCGAAAAGCCGAAGTCCGGGCCGTCGAAGGCCGCCGCCGCGAAGGCGCGCAAGAAGACCGCGGAAGCCGAGGCGCAGCTGCCGCCCGGCGTGCAGGTGCGCTGAGACCGGTCGCGCCGAGCGCCGGTTGCTTGCTCTGTCCTCCCGATCCGACACGGCCGCTCCGACCGCGCACGAACTCGTGTGTCAACGTGAGCGTGGCCGCCGCCCTCTCGCCATGAACCGGGGGCGATCGCCCCATTTCGTCGCAATCCATCCTTCTTCGTGAACGATTCGGCATGTTGGGTGACCGCTCGGATCAACCGCGTCAAGGACCCCTCATCATGCCGATCCCGCTCAAGGCCGGGCTGATCGCCACGGCCGCGCTCGCCGCCCTGGTGCCCGCCGGCCTGATCGTGAAGGCGACGATACCGAAGCCCGCCGAACCGGTCGACGTTCTCGCCAGCACCTCCGATGCTCCGCCTGCCGCCAGCGCGACGATCGCGCCGAAGGGCGCGGAAGCCCAGGCAAAGGACGGCACCGCCACCGAGGCGTCCGCTGGCCAGCCAGCGCCCGGCCCGACCGCGCCTCACGTGTCGCAGGCGACGGCCGACCTGCCCAAGGCGGTCCGCACCGAGCCTTTCACGCTGGCCGCGGCCGCCAGCGCGGGGCATGCCTACGCCGGCGTGCCGCAGACGTTCGAACCGGTCGCCGCGACGGATGCCATGGCAGCCGCGCAGCGGCTGCGCGAGACCTTCGCGATGATGGACGGGGTCAAGGGCGCCGCGGGCGGGGCCGCCGGGACTGGAGGCGCGGCCGATCGGCCGTTCCTGCCCAGCGCGGGGGCGACCGGGCCGCAGATCCTGCCGCCGGCGCCCTCGGCCGATGGCCGTGACCGGCCGGCGGTCGCGCTCGCGCCGCCGGCGCTCGGAGGTGCGACCCAGGACGGTGCCACGCCCGGCGCGGACGCCGCTTCCGCCGGCTCGGACACCAAGGTCGCCGCGATCGATCCGGCCGCCTCGCACGAGGCCGCCGATCCGCTGCACAAGCTGGTCGCCGATGCGGCGGCCGAGAACGGCGTGCCGGTCGCGCTCGCCACCGCCATCGTCGACATGGAGAGCGGCTTCGATCCGACCAAGACCTCCGACGAGGGCAAGATCGGCCTGATGCAGATCCGCTACGAGACCGCGCGCAATCTCGGCTTCCGCGGTCGGTCGGCCGAGCTGAAGAGCCCCGAGGTCAACGTGAAATACGGCATGAAATACCTCGCCGCCGCCTACAAGCGCGCCGACAAGGACACGTGCAAGACGGCGATGAAGTTCACGAGCGGCGTCTACACCGAACGTCTGCGCCCGCAGCACATCGAATATTGCAACAAGCTCAAGGAAAAGCTGCCCGCGACCACGGGGTGAGCGACGAAGACCGGCGACGCGTGGCCGTCGGCGAGACCGACGCGTTCGGTGGAGGCCCTCGCGCCCCCGCGCGTCATGCCCCGGGGGCTGCGGGCTTTCTCTTCTTTTTCTTCTCAGGTGGCTGGGCGTGCCGCCACGCGATCTCCAGCGCGGCGGCGGCATCGGCCTCGTCGAGCGCTGCCAGCGTCGCGCAGGTCCAGCCTTGGCGGCCCCAGGCGTTGGAGATCGCGGTGAAGCCCTCGGGCATCACCGCGCATTTCAGCGCCTGATCCTCCGGCGTGAAGCGCAGATTGGCGGTCAGCCCGTCGGGCGCGAGGCTCGCAAAGATGCGGGCGGCCTTGAAGGCGGTGCGATCGAAATGCGGCGCGGCGGTCGTGCCGGGCAGGGCGAGCGCGAGACGCTGAAAATCGGCAGCACGGATCATGTCGCCTCCTCCTTCTCCGACGGGCTGTCGGCCGAGCGGGCGAAGGCGGTCGATCAGGCCTTCTTCAGAAACTCGGTCCTGAGGACCAGGCCCTTCACCTTCTCGACGCGGCACTCGACCAGATCCGGATCGTCGGTCAGGTGAATATTGCGCACCACCGTGCCGCGCTTCAACGTGGTCGAGGTGCCCTTCACCTTGAGATCCTTGATCAGGGTGACGGTGTCGCCCTCGGCGAGCAGGTTGCCGTTGGCGTCGCGGACGTCCATGTCGAGTTCCTCGGGTTGTCGCGATCCGGTCGTTCCGTCGCGTCGGGCGGCGTTAGCATGCCGGGGCGGCCGGCACAACGTTGCTTGACCTTGCCCGCCGCATCGCCCATGTGTCGCGCGCCAGTCGGCCGGGCGGCCGCTCGGGGGAAACCCCGGGAGGAAAGTCCGGGCTCCATGGAGACACGGTGCCGGGTAACGCCCGGCGGGGGTGACCCCAGGGAAAGTGCCACAGAAAACGAACCGCCCCGGATGCGTCCGGGGTAAGGGTGAAAAGGTGGGGTAAGAGCCCACCGCGGGCCCGGCAACGGGAACGGCATGGCAAACCCCACCGGGAGCAAAACCGAATAGGGGCGGCGGGATGCGCGCAAGCGCATCGGATCGGTTTCCGGATCGGCCGCCCGGGTTGGTTGCGCGAGGCGTCCAGCAATGGGCGTCCCAGATGAATGGCCGCCGCGCGGGGAAACCCGCCTTACAGAACCCGGCTTACAGGCCGACTGGCGAATACCCTCGGCGTCCTTGCTCCGGCCCGCGCGCATCTCGCGCCGCCGGTGGGGCGCCGGATGGAACCGACCGAGGTCGTCATGCCCATGCCGATGGAGCTCCAGCACGCCTCCGAGGACTTCGAGCGCTTCCTCGCCGATGCGCGCGACCGGGCGGATCTGGCGACCCGCAACCAGACCTACACGATGGTCGAGGCTGTGTTTCGCGTGTTCCGCCGACGGCTGGACCTCGCGGAGGCGATCCGCTTCGCGGGCGCGCTGCCGCCGATCCTCAGGGCGATCTTCGTCGCCGACTGGAACCCGGACGAGCCGCGCCGGCCGTTCGCCGATCGCGCGGCGCTGACGGCGGAGGTTCAGGCCGTGCGGGAGCACCACAATTTCGCGCCCGATACCGCGATCGCGGTCACGGCCCAGGCGCTTCGGGCTCATGCGGACGCCGCCGCTCTCGATCGCGTGCTCGCGACATTGCCGGCGGAGGCGGCCGCCTTCTGGGCGGTTTGAGCGGGTTCTGGCTCCGGCCCGGCCGCATCGCCAGCCGGCGAAACCGAATCTTCTCCTCGAATCAACGCGGTCTTAACCCTAACCGGCCTTAACTGGTCGGAAGGCCGGGAAACCCCTGTCCGTATTACCGATTCGTTGACGCCCAGCTTAGCCCATGGTATCCCAAATCATCCCATTCAGAGCGGGTGGCGAGCCGGGTCCGATCGCCGGCGACGGCGCGGTTCCGGTGTCGGGACTGCGGGTGCGCGACGCGTCGTTCGGTGCGGATGTCGCGGTTTTCGCCGGCGTTTCGGTGGGTGCGTGCGTTTCGATGCGTAAGGGGCTCAGCCGTTCGTCCGTGGGGGGCGAACGGCGGGCCACGTGGGGGCGAAGCGGGCTGCGCCGGACGGGCGCGGCGCCGTCGGCGAGGGATGATGGACCGGTTCCTGGGGCGGCATCAGAAGCGGATCGACGCGAAGGGACGCGTCTCGATCCCTGCGCCGTTCCGCTCGGTGATCGCCCGCGACGGTTTCGACGGGCTCTTCTGCGTGCGTTCGCTGTTCCATCCGGCCGTCGAGGCGGGCGGCGCGGCGCTGATCGGCGAGATCGACAAGGCGCTCGCCCGGCACGACACGTTTTCTCCGGAACACCTCGCCCTCTCGACTGCGCTGATGGGGCAGGGCGATACGCTCGCCTTCGACGGCGAGGGGCGCATCGTCGTGCCGGACTGGCTGCGCGAGGCGACCGGGGCGACCGACGAGATCGTCTTCGTCGGGCAGGGCATCAAGTTCCAGATCTGGGCACCGGACCGGTTCGCGGACTTCGAGCGCGAAGCGCGCGAGACGGCGGCGCGGCTGTTGTCGTCGCGCGCGGCGGCGGGAGGTGCGGCATGACGGCCGAGACCGCATCCGCGCCGCACATTCCGGTCCTGCTGCGCGAGGTCGTCGCCGCGCTCGCACCGAAATCCGGCGAGACCATCGTCGACGGCACCTTCGGCGCCGGCGGCTACACGCGCGCCATGCTCGATCAGGGCGCTTTCGTCGTGGCGATCGACCGCGATCCGACCGCGATCGAAGCGGGGCAGGCGCTGGTCGACGCTTCGGGCGGGCGCCTGAGGCTCGTGCATGGCCGGTTCGGCGCGCTCGCCGAGCATCTCGACGATCTCGGCATCGCGGTGGTCGACGGCGTCGTGCTCGATATCGGCGTCTCCTCGATGCAGCTCGACCGCGCCGAGCGCGGCTTCTCGTTCCGCAACGACGGCCCGCTCGACATGCGCATGTCGGCCGACGGGCCGAGCGCGGCCGACATCGTCAACACGGCGTCGGAGAACGAACTCGCGCGCATCCTGTGGGTCTATGGCGAGGAGCGCCATTCCGGCCGGATCGCGCGCGCCATCGTCGACGATCGCAAGCTTCAACCCTTCACAAGCACGCGTCAGCTCGCGGGGCTGCTCGAACGGCTGTCCGGCCGCGGCCGCGACGACATCCATCCGGCGACGCGGACGTTCCAGGCGCTGCGCATCGCGGTCAACGGCGAGCTCGACGAACTGGTCGAGGCGCTCGGCGCGGCCGAGCGCGTGTTGCGGCCCGGCGGCCGGCTGGTGGTGGTGACCTTCCATTCGCTCGAGGACCGGATCGTCAAGCGCTTCTTCGCCGAGCGGTCGAGCCGCGGCGGTGGTGGTTCGCGCCATGCGCCGATCGAGCGCGCCGAGGCGCCGACCTTTACGCTCGTCGCCAAGGGCGCGGTCGAGGCGGCCGAGGACGAGATCGCGGCCAACCCGCGTTCGCGCTCGGCGAAGCTGCGCGCCGGCATCCGCACCGAGGCTCCGGCGCGCGCGCTCGACGCGGCCGCGCTCGGACTGCCGGATCCGAAGCCGCGCAAGGCGGGGAGGCGCTGACATGCTGCGCACCCTCAATATCGCGCTCATCGCCCTGATGCTCGGCGGCGCCGGCGTCGTCTACCAGCTCAAGTACGAGGCGGAGCGGGCGGCCAACAAGGTCTCCAAGGTCAGCCGCAAGATCGAGCAGGAGCGCGACGCGATCGCGACGCTGAAGGCCGAATGGAGCTTGCTCAACCAGCCGAAGCGCCTGCAGGAGCTGGTCGAACGCTATCGCTCCTACCTGGAGCTCGATCCGCTCGATCCGATGCAGATCGGCGCGATCGACGAGATTCCGTTCCGGCCGCAGCCCGCGGCGGACAGGGGTCTCGCGCCGACCGGTCCGCAGCCGGTCACGCCGCTGCCGAACGGGCCGCGGAACGCGCAGGCGTCGATGAAGCTCAATGCCGGTGCTGCCAAGAGTATCGAACATACCGGCTCGATCCCGCCGAAGAGCGGGCCGAAGGCGACCGACCGGGCGCCGACCGCGCCGAAGGTCGGCGATCCGACCAAGGCTCAGGGCGTCGACCCGCGGCCGAACGACCCGCTCCTGAAGATCCTCCATTGAAGAGAAGCCGAGCGATGCTGGCGGACCGCATGCCCAACGACCGAACCGAGAGCGCCCGCCAGCCGGCGCGCCGCGGCGCCTTGGGACGCAACCGCATCCTGATCGCCGCCGCCGGCTTCGGCGTGCTCTATGCGGCGATCGCGTTCAAGCTCGCCTATCTCGGCCTCGCCAGCGACGACCATTCCGCGGCGCTGGAATCGGCCAAGTCGCAGGTCTCGACCGCGCGGCCGGACCTCGTCGACCGCAACGGCGAGGTGCTGGCGACCGACATCCGCTCGTCTTCGGTCTTCGCCGAGCCGCGCAACGTACTCGATGCCGACGAGGCCTTCGACGCGCTGACCTCGGTGCTGCCGGAGCTGCGCAACGACACGACCATCCGCAAGAAGCTCGCCAGCAAGTCGGGCTTCATGTGGGTGAAGCGCGACATCACCCCGCAGCAGCGGACCAAGATCTTCCGGCTCGGCATTCCGGGCATCGGCTTCATCGACGAGAACCGCCGCTTCTATCCGGGCGGCGGCATGGCCGGGCATGTGCTCGGCTCGGTCAATGTCGACAACCAGGGCATCTCGGGGATCGAGAAATACATCGACCAGGACATGGGGCTTGGCGAGCTGCAGAAGCTCGGCCTCGCCACCAACCGCAGCCTGGAGCCGCGACACCTGTCGCTCGACCTGCGCGTCCAGCACGTGGTGCGCGACGAGATCACCGACGCCAAGGAGAAGTACCGCGCGGTCGCGGCGGTCGGCATCGTGCTCAACGCGCGCACCGGCGAAGTGGTCGCCATGTCGTCGGTACCGGAGGTCGATCCGAACAAGCCGGAACAGGCGCTGCAGAAGGACCGCATGAACCGCGCGACCGCCGGCGTCTACGAGATGGGCTCGGTGTTCAAGACCTTCAATTCGGCGATGGCGCTCGATTCCGGCAAGGTGCGGCTCGGCGAGATCTTCGATATCACACCGCTGCATTTCGGCTCGCGCAAGATCGGCGAATTCCACTCGAAGGGCCGGCCGCTCAACGTCACCGAAATCTTCCAGTATTCGTCGAACAACGGTTCGGCGCGCATGGCGCTCAAGGCCGGGCCGGAGGCGCAATACGCGTTCTTCGATCGGGTGAACTTCCACAAGAAGCTGGAGACCGAACTGCCCGAGGTCGCGCTGCCGCTCTGGCCGAAGCGCATCTCGGAAGTGTCGACCGCGACCATGTCGTTCGGCCACGGCATCTCGGTGTCGCCGATGCACACGGCGATCGCGGCCTGCGCGATGGTCAACGGCGGCTACTTCGTCAATCCGACCTTCTTCCCGCGCACGGAGGAAGAAGCCCGCCGCCTCGGCCGGCGTGTGATCAGCCAGGATACCAGCGACAAGATGCGCTATCTCCTGCGCGCCAACGCCGATCCGAACGGTCCCGGCTCCGGCAAGCGCGCCGACGTGCCGGGCTACCGCGTCGGCGGCAAGACCGGCACGGCCGAGAAAATCGAGAACGGCCACTACAACTCCGGCAAGCGCTTCAACTCCTTCCTTGCCGCCTTCCCGATCGACGCGCCGCAATATGTCGTGCTGGTCGTGCTCGACGAGCCGAAGGCCGAGAAGGAAGTCGGTGCCGCGACTGCCGGTCTCAACGCCGCGCCGGCCGCCGGCAACATCATCCGCCGCATTGCGCCGATGCTCGGCGTGATGCCGAAATACGACGTCGCCGCGCCGACGATGGCGTCGAACTGAGCGGGCTTCCCGCCGGCTCGGTTCGTCTCGCCGTGGCATTCACGCCCAGAAGGGGGCCGGACCGCGCGTCCGGTCTGAGATCGAGAACAGGACGTTCATGAGGCTCTCCGCCCTCGCACGATCGATCGACGCCGTGCCGCCCTCGGCCGATCCGGAGGTGACCGCCGTCACCGCGGACAGCCGTAAGGTCGCCGCCGGCGCGGTCTTCGTCGCGCTCGCCGGCACCAAGGCCGACGGGGCGCGTTTCGTCGCCGATGCGGTGGCGAAGGGGCGGTCGCGGTGGTGGCCGGCGAGGCCGCGGCGATTGGCGAAGTGTCGGTCCCGGTCGTCCGGGTCGCCGAGCCGCGCCGGGCGCTGGCGCTGCTCGCGGCCGCGCTGTTTCCCGCCCAGCCGGCGACGATCGCCGCCGTCACCGGCACAAGCGGCAAGACCTCGGTCGCCGCCTTCACGCGCCAGATCTTCGCCTTCGCGGGTTTTCGCGCCGCCTCGATCGGCACGGTCGGCATCGTCAGCCCGAAGGGCGAGACCTATGGCAGCCTGACCACGCCCGATCCGGTCGATCTGCATCGGTGGCTGTCGGATCTGGCGACCGAGGAACAGGTGAGCCATGTCGCGCTGGAAGCGTCGTCGCACGGGCTCGACCAGCACCGGCTCGACGGTGTCCGCCTGTCGGCGGCGGCGTTCACCAACCTGTCGCGCGATCACCTCGATTATCATCCGACCGTCGAGGATTACTTCAGCGCCAAGATGCGGCTGTTCACCGATCTTCTGCCCAAGGGCCGCGCGGCGGTGATCGACGCCGACACGCCGTGGGGCGAGCGCGCGATCGCGGTCGCGCGCGGTGCCGGGCACCCGGTCCTCGCCGTCGGCCGCGCCGGCGATGCGGTGCGGCTGGTCTCGGTCGAGCCGGAGGCGACCGCGCAGCGTCTGGTGATCGCGACGACAGTGGGCGAGATCGCCGTTCGGCTGCCGCTGCTCGGCACGTTCCAGGTCTCCAATGCGCTGGTCGCGGCGGGGCTTGCAATCGGCTGCGGCGTCGATCCGAAGGCCGCGCTCGCCGCGCTCGAGACGCTCGAAGGCGCGCCGGGGCGGCTCGATCTGGTCGGTACCACGGCCGAGGGAGCGCCGGCCTTCGTCGACTACGCGCACAAGCCCGACGCGCTCGAAAAGGCGATCGAGGCCTTGCGACCCTATACGCGTGGCCGGCTCGTCGTCGTGTTCGGCTGCGGCGGCGATCGCGATCCCGGCAAGCGGCCCATCATGGGCGAGATCGCGACGCGGCTCGCCGATATCGCGATCGTGACCGACGACAACCCGCGCAGCGAGGATGCCGCCGCGATCCGCCGCCAGATCATGGCCGCGGCGCCCGGCGCGATCGAGATCGGCGACCGCGCGGCGGCGATCCGCGCGGGCGTCGACCGACTCGGGCCCGGCGATGTCCTGCTCGTCGCCGGCAAGGGTCATGAAACCGGCCAGATCGTCGGCCAGACCGTGCTTCCCTTTTCCGATCACGAGGCCGTGAGAGCCGCGCTCGCCGCGCGCGCCGGCACCACGGAGACCCACCCATGACTGGCCTGCCGCTCTGGACCCTCACCGATTTCGTCGCCGCCTGCGAGGGCTGGACCGTCGGCGCGGTGCCGGACCGTATCGACGGCATCTCGATCGACAGCCGCAGCCTCGGTGCGGGCGACGCGTTCTTCGCCATCCAGGGCGAGGCCCGCGACGGACACGAGTTCGTCGCCGCCGCGCTCGGCAACGGCGCCGCGCTGGCGGTCGTGTCGGAGGAGAAGTTCCCCGGCTGTCCCGTCGACGGCCGCTATGTCGTGGTCGACGACGTGTTCGATGCGTTGCGCCGGCTCGCCCGTGCGGCCCGGGCGCGCAGCCGGGCGCGGATCGTTGCGGTGACCGGGTCGGTCGGCAAGACCTCGACCAAGGAGGCCTTGCGGGTCGCGCTGTCGACCTCCGGCAAGGTGCATGCCTCGGTCGCCTCCTACAACAATCACTGGGGCGTGCCGCTGACGCTGGCGCGCATGCCGGCCGATGCCGACTTCGGCGTGTTCGAGATCGGCATGAACCACGCCGGCGAGATCCGGCCGCTGACCAAGATGGTCAGGCCGCATGTGGCGATCGTCACCAAGGTCGCTCCGGTGCATCTGGAGCATTTCGACAGTGTCGAGTCGATCGCGCGCGCCAAGGCCGAAATCTTCGAAGGGCTGGAGCCCGGCGGCGCGGCGATCATCAACGGCGACATCCCCTACACGCCGATCCTGACCGCGGCCGCCTACCGGACCGGCGCCGGACGGATCATCCGCTTCGGCGAAGGCGCGGACAACGAGGTTCGGCTCCAGGCGGTGTCGCTGCATCCGGACTGCTCGACCGCGCGGGCAACCGTGCTCGGCCATCCGGTGACGTTCAAGGTCGGCGCGCCCGGCCGGCATGTCGTGCTCAACTCGCTTGCGGTGCTGGCCGCCGTCGACCTGCTCGGCGGCGATCTCGCTCGCGCGGCGATGGCGCTCGGCGAGGTCGCGGCACCGAAGGGACGCGGCGCCCGCCATACGCTGCACCTGCCGCACGGCGAGGCGACGCTGATCGACGAGAGCTACAACGCCAACCCGGCCTCGATGCGCGCGGCGATCGCGGTGCTCGGCCAGTCGGCGGTCGGGTTCCGCGGCCGGCGCATCGCCGTGCTCGGCGACATGCTCGAACTCGGCGACAAGGGCGAGGAACTGCACGCCGACCTCGCCGGCCCGCTGACCGCGGCCGGCATCGACCGGATCTATCTCGCCGGTCCGCTCATGCACGCGCTGTGGGTCGAGCTGCCCTGCGACCGGCAGGGCGCCTGGGCGCCGACGGCCAAGGATCTGGAGGCGACGCTGATCGCCTCGATCCAGCCGGGCGACGCGGTGATGGTCAAGGGCTCGAACGGCAGCCGCATGGGCTCGCTGGTCGAGGCGCTGAAAGCACGGTTCGCCTCGACGGTGGCCGTCACGGAAGATCTTTGAGGATCACGGTCGCTTCCGGCGGGCGAATGCCGCAGCGGAGGCTTCAACCGGTCCTTGCTTTGGAGTAGAGCGTCGCGCCGGCGCGCAAGCGCAGGTGAGGCGGGTTCAGTCGAAAACGCGGGCAGAACGTGCCGGGTCTCGTGGTGGGCCCGTCCGTTCCGGGGATCTCAGATGCTCTATCTCTTGGGCGAACTGGCCGACAAGGTCGTGACCCTGAACTTCTTCCGGATCTTCCGGTACATCACGTTCCGCACCGGCGGCGCGGTGCTGACGGCGCTCGCCTTCGTGTTCCTGTTCGGTCCGGCGATCATCAACACGCTGAGGGTCAAGCAGGGCAAAGGCCAGCCGATCCGCGAGGACGGCCCGGCGACGCACCTTCTGACCAAGAAGGGCACGCCGACCATGGGCGGACTGATGATCCTGTCCGGGCTCATCGTCTCGACACTGCTGTGGGCGAACCTGACCAACCCCTACGTCTGGACCGTGCTCTTGGTCACGCTCGGCTTCGGCGCGATCGGCTTCTACGACGACTATTTGAAGGTCACCAAGCAGTCGCATCGCGGCTTCTCGGGCAAGCAGCGGCTGGCGCTCGAGTTCCTGGTCGCCGGCGTCGCGGTCTGGGCCATGGTTCATGTCGGCCGCGCGCCGTTCTCGACCTCGGTGGCGTTTCCGTTCTTCAAGGACCTGCTGCTCAATCTCGGCTGGTTCTTCATCATCTTCGGCGCCGTCGTCGTGGTCGGTGCCGGCAATGCGGTCAACCTGACTGACGGGCTCGATGGGCTGGCGATCGTGCCGGTGATGATCGCGTCGGGCACCTTCGGCCTGATCGCCTATCTCTCCGGCAACGCGGTCTTCGCCGAATATCTGATCATCAACCACGTGCCGGGCACCGGCGAACTCGCGGTCATCCTTGGCGCGGTGATCGGTGCGGGGCTCGGCTTCCTGTGGTTCAACGCGCCGCCGGCGGCGATCTTCATGGGCGATACCGGGTCGCTCGCGCTCGGCGGCCTGCTCGGCACGGTCGCGGTCGCGACCAAGCACGAAATGGTGCTAGCCATCGTCGGCGGCCTGTTCGTGCTCGAGGCCGCCTCGGTGATCATCCAGGTCGCGAGCTTCAAGCTGACCGGCAAGCGCGTGTTCAAGATGGCGCCGATCCATCACCATTTCGAACAGCTCGGCTGGAAGGAGCCGCAGGTGGTGATCCGGTTCTGGATCATCTCCGTCGTGCTCGCCCTCCTCGGCCTCGCCACGCTGAAGCTGAGGTGAGCCGATGATCCCGGTCGAGAGTTTTCGCGGCAGGCGCGTGGCGGTGTTCGGGCTCGGCGGCTCGGGCCTTGCGACGGCCGAGGCGCTGATCGCCGGCGGCGCGGACGTCGTCGCCTGGGACGACGGCGAGGCCGCGCGCGCGGTGGCGGCCAAGCGCGGCATCCCGGTCGAGCATCTGGAGGGCATCGGCTGGGCGTCGCTCGCCGCGCTCGTGCTGGCGCCGGGCGTGCCTCTCACCCATCCGAAGCCGCACTGGACGGTCGCGCTCGCGGCCGAACACGGCGTCAAGGTGATCGGCGACATCGAACTGTTCGCGATCGAGCGCCGGGCGGTCTGCCCGTCGGCGCCGTTCGTCGCCATCACCGGCACCAACGGCAAGTCGACCACCACGGCGCTGATCGTGCATCTGTTGCGCCACGCGGGCCGCGACGTCGAGATCGGCGGCAACATCGGCCCGGCCGTGCTCGGCCTGAAGCCGCTGCAGCCGGGCCGGCATTACGTGATCGAGTGCTCATCGTTCCAGATCGATCTCGCTCCGAGCCTCGATCCGACCGTCGGCATCCATCTGAACCTGTCGGAAGATCATCTCGACAGGCACGGCACGATGGCCAATTACGCCGCGATCAAGGAGCGGCTGGTCGCGGCGGCCGAGACGGCGGTGGTCGGCGTCGACGACAGCCTGTCGGCCGCGATCGCCGACCGGATCGAGCAGCGCGGGGGCAGGGTCGTCCGGGTTTCGAACCGGCGGCCACTTGCGGCGGGCGTCTATTTCGATCACGGCCATCTGGTCGAGGCCTCGACCGGGTCGGCGACGGTGGTCGGCGATCTCGGCGGCATCGGCTCGCTGCGCGGTGCACACAACGGCCAGAACGCCGCCGCAGCGGTCGCTGCCGTGCGCGCGCTCGGCGTCGACGTGCGCACGATCATGGCCGGGTTGAGGACCTTTCCCGGCCTTGCGCATCGCATGGAGCAGGTCGGCCGGCTGAACCACGTGCTGTTCGTGAACGATTCGAAGGCGACCAACGCGGATTCGACCGCGCAGGCGTTGGCGAGCTTCGAGCGGATCTACTGGATCGCCGGCGGCAAGCCGAAGTCCGGCGGCATCACCACGCTCGAGCGGTTCTTCCCGAAGGTCGCCAAGGCCTATCTCGTCGGCGCCGCGACGGAGGAATTCGCCGCGACACTCGAGGGGGAGGTGCCCTTCGAGCGCTCCGGCACGATCGCGACGGCGCTCGAGGACGCGACGCGCGATGCGCAGGCGGATGATGCGGCCGAGCCGGTGGTGCTCCTGTCGCCGGCCTGCGCCTCCTACGACCAGTTCAAGAACTTCGAAGTCCGCGGCGACCATTTCCGCGACCTCGTCCGGGCGATCCCGGGCGTGGCGCCGGTCGGGCCGGGGGCGTGAGGCGGAGAGGGGACCAGCGGCCATGATCACGCGCACGGATCGCTCGAACTTCGCGGAATGGTGGTGGACGGTCGACCGCAGCCTGATCGCCGCAGGCATCGTGCTGCTGATCGGCGGTCTGGTCCTGTCCTTCGCGGCGAGCCCGCCGGTCGCCGAGCGCATCGGCGTCGCCGACAGCTTCTATTTCGTCAAACGCCACATGTTCTTCTTCGCGCTGGCGCTGCCGGTCATGATCGGCGTGACCTTCCTGTCGCCGCGCGCGATCCGGCGCACGGCGCTGGTCATGTTCGGCATCGGCGTCTTGATGTTGGTCGCGACGCTGTTCATCGGTCAGGAGGTCAAGGGCGCGCGGCGCTGGATCACGCTCGCCGGCATGTCGGTGCAGCCGTCCGAGTTCGTGAAGCCGGCCTTCATCATCGTGGTGGCGTGGCTGTTCGCCGATCGTCAGCGCCGGCCGGAGATTCCCGGCCATATCTTCGCGACGCTGCTGCTCGCGGTCGTGCTGGCGCTCCTGATCGCGCAGCCGGACATCGGCCAGACGCTGCTCACGGCGAGCGCCTGGGCGGCGGTGTTCTTCGTGGCGGGCATGCCGCTGTTCTGGGTGATGGTCGGCCTCGGCGTCGCCGGCGGCGGTCTCTATGCGGCCTATATGTTCGTGCCGCACGTGACGAGCCGCGTGAACCACTTCCTCGAGAAGATCCGCGGCGAAGGCAAGGCCATTCCCGGCCAGCCGAAGAGCGCCGGCGACTTCCAGGCCCAGCAGGCGCACGACAGTTTCCTGAGCGGTGGCTGGTTCGGCCGGGGTCCGGGCGAGGGCACGGTCAAGCGCATGCTGCCGGATAGCCATACCGACTACATCTTCGCCGTGGTCGGCGAGGAATACGGCATCATCACCTGCGCGGTGCTCGCGGCCGTGTTCGCCTTCATCGTGTTCCGTGGCCTCTGGCATGCGAACCGCGAGGAGGATCCGTTCATCCGCTACGCGATCGTCGGCCTCGTGGTGCTGATCGGCGTGCAGTCGGGCATCAACATGGCGGTGAACCTGCAGCTCATGCCGGCCAAGGGCATGACGCTGCCGTTCATCTCCTATGGCGGCTCGTCGCTTCTCGCGATCGCCTTCGAGATGGGCGCGCTGATCGCCCTGACCCGCCGGCGCGCGCAGGCGACCCGTATCGCGCCGCCGATCCATGCCCGCCCCTATGTCGAAGCGCAGGCGGCCTGAGAGGATTCAAGCAAGGCATGGCCGACACGATCCTGCTCGCCGCCGGGGGCACCGGCGGCCACCTGTTTCCGGCTGAATCCCTAGCGGTCGAACTCGGCCGGCGCGGCTTCACCGTGCATCTCGCCACCGACCATCGCGCCGACAAATACGGCCGCGCCTTTCCGGCCGCCGAGATCCATATCGTGTCGTCGGAGACGGTGCGGGGTCGCGATCCGGTCTCGCTGATGCGCTTCGCCGTCCGGCTCGGCCGCGGGTTTCTTCAGGCGCTCGGGCTGATGCGCCGCTTGAAGCCGAAGGCGGTCGTCGGCTTCGGCGGCTATCCGACGTTTCCGCCGCTCGTGGCAGCGCGTGTCTGCGGCGTGCCGACCGTGCTCCATGAGCAGAACGCCGTCATGGGCCGCGCCAATCGCGCGCTCGCCGGCGGGGTGTCGAAGATCGCGCTGTCGTTCGAGGCGACCGATCTCATCGGCGACCGCGCGGCCAAGGCGGTGCTGACCGGCAACCCGGTCCGCCCGATGGTGATCGAGGCGGCCGCCATCCCCTATGAGGCGCCGGTGCCGGGCGGGGTGTTGAAGCTTCTCGTCTTCGGCGGCAGCCAGGGTGCGCGGTTCTTCTCCGAACTGGTGCCGCCGGCGATTGCGCTCCTGACGCCCGAGATCCGGGCTCGGCTTGCGATCGTGCAGCAGGCGCGCGCGGAGGATCTGGCCGGCGTCGAGACGGCCTACGCGCAAGCCGGCGTCACGGCCGAGGTGGCGCCGTTCTTCGTCGATCTGCCGCGCCGCATCGCCGACAGCCATCTGGTGCTGTGCCGCTCCGGGGCCTCGTCAGTGACGGAACTGGCGGTCATCGGCCGGCCGGCACTGATGGTGCCGCTGCCGGGCCTGCTCGACCAGGACCAGGCGGCCAATGCCCGCGTGTTGGAGGCCGCCGGCGGCGGCTGGACCATGCCGCAGGCGACGCTGACGCCCGCGGTGCTGGCGCAGGCGATCGAGCGCTTCATGGCCGCGCCGGACGAGCTCGTCCGCGCCGCCGCCGCAGCCCGCGCGCAAGGGCGCCCGGATGCGGTCGTGCGGCTCGCGGATGTGGTCGAGGCGGCTGCGCGGGGGCGTTGAGGCCCGGCGCTTTACAGGGTCGCGGCTCTGTGCCTAGCTCAATGCATGACCAAGGTTTCGATCGACGAAGCGGAGAAGCACCTCGGGGAACTCGCCGAACGCGTGGCCGGCGGCGAGACGATCGTGTTGACGCGCGACGGCAAGCCGGTGGCGGATCTCGTGCCGCATCGGGGTGCAGGCGGCTTGAGCCGCGCGGCGGTGGAAGCGGCCAAGCGCCGCCGGGGCATCGAGGGCAGCGTATTCTCGTGGGATCCCGAGACGTTCGACGATCCTATCTCGGAGGAGGAGTTCCTGACGCTCCTCGATCCGGGGAAATGAAACTCCTGCTCGACACGCACATCTTGTTGGCGTTCGTCGATGATCGACTTCCGTCACTCGGACCTGCTGTGGAGCGTATTGTCGGCGACAGCCGGGTCGAGCCCTATGCCAGCGTAGCCAGCATCTGGGAAATCGCTATCAAGTGGCGTGCGGGCAAGCTGAACATGCGGCTCCGGCCAGACGATCTGGCCGAGTTCTTTGTCGAAATCGGCATCTCCATCCTGCCGATCGAAGCGCGCCATGTCGTGGCGCCCTTCGATCCCGAACCGCCGACGCGCGATCCGTTCGATCGTCTGCTCCTGTCGATCTGCCATGCTGACGGCCTGAAATTGGTGACGATCGACCGGGCGCTGAGGTCCCATCCACTCAGTTTCGGCGTATCCCTGTCCTGACGCGCTCGATATTGCTACGAAGCGCGCAGATACGAATCATAGAACCAAGGATGTCCCGCCCATGAAAATGCCTTCCACCATCGGTCCGGTGCACTTCGTCGGGATCGGCGGGATCGGGATGAGCGGGATCGCCGAGGTGCTGCACACGCTCGGCTTCAAGGTGCAGGGCTCCGACGTCGCGGACAATTACAATGTCCAGCGGCTGCGCGAGAAGGGCATCCCGGTCGCGATCGGGCATGACGGGGCCAATCTCGGCGAGGCGCGCGTCGTTGTCGTCTCCTCGGCGATCCGACGCGACAATCCGGAACTGGTCGCGGCGCGCGCGCGCCTGCTGCCGGTCGTGCGGCGCGCGGAGATGCTCGCCGAGCTGATGCGCTTCAAGCAGGCGGTCGCCGTCGGCGGCACGCATGGCAAGACCACGACGACCTCGATGGTCGCGGCGTTGCTCGATGCCGGCGGGCTCGACCCGACCGTGATCAACGGCGGCATCATCAACGCCTACGGCACCAACGCCCGGCTCGGCGGCGGCCAGTGGATGGTGGTCGAGTCCGACGAGTCCGACGGCTCCTTCGTCAAGCTGCCGGCGGATGTCGCGGTCGTGACCAACATCGACCCCGAGCATCTCGATCACTACGGCACGTTCGACAAGGCGAAGGAGGCGTTCAAGCAGTTCGTCGAGAACGTGCCCTTCTACGGCTTCGCGGTCATGTGCCTCGACCACCCGGAGGTGCAGGCGCTGGTCGGCAAGATCGAGGACCGGCGGATCGTGACCTACGGCACCAATCCGCAGGCCGACATCCGCTATATGGACGTGGTGCCGGAAGGCCGCGCCTCGCGCTTCTCGGTGCACATCCGCGACCGCGTCACCGGCACCGAGAAGGACATTCGCGACCTCGTCGTCAACATGCCGGGCATCCACAACATCGCCAACGCCACCGCCGCGATCGCGGTCGCCGATCAGCTCGGCATCGCGCCGGAGGCGATCCGCAAGGGGCTCGCCGCCTTCACCGGCGTGAAGCGGCGCTTCACGCTGACCGGCGAGTGGAACGGCGTGCAGGTGTTCGACGACTACGGCCACCATCCGGTCGAGATCATGGCCGTGCTCAAGGCGGCGCGCTCGGCCGTCACCGGCGAGGGCAAGGGCGGCCGCGTCGTCGCGGTCATGCAGCCGCATCGCTATTCGCGGTTGGCGAGCCTGTTCGAGGAGTTCTGCCAGGCGTTCAACGACGCCGACATGGTCGTCGTGTCGGACGTCTACGCCGCCGGCGAGGCGCCGATCCCCGGCGCGAGCCGCGATGCGCTGGTCGGCGGTCTGCGCGCGCGGCCACCGCAACGTGATCCCGCTCGAGAGCCCGGACCAGATCGCCGGGCTCGTGAAGGATTTTGCCAAGCCGGGCGACTATGTCGTGTTCCTCGGCGCCGGCAACATCACGCAGTGGGCTTACGCGTTGCCGAAGCAGCTCGCCGCGTTCTCCGATCAGGGAACGCGGGCGTGAGCGCGAGCGTCACGACGTTCGATCCGTCGGCGATCCCCGGCGTGCGCGGGGCGATCACGGGCGATTTCGCGCTCGGCGAGGTGACCTGGTTCCGCGTCGGCGGCGCGGTCGAGACGCTGTTCCAGCCGGCCGACGAGGACGATCTCGCGACGTTCCTGAGGGCGCTGCCCGAGGACGTGCCGGTCATGACGATCGGCCTCGGCTCGAACTCGCTGATCCGCGAGGGCGGCGTACCGGGCGTGGCGATCCGGCTGCCGATGCGCGGCTTCGGTGCGATCGAGCGGGTCGGCGAGACGCGCATCCGGGTCGGCGCCGCGGCGCCCGACAAGCAGGTGGCGAAGGCTGCGCTCGACTTCGGTCTCGGCGGCTTCGCGTTCTATTTCGGCATTCCCGGCGGCATCGGCGGCGCGCTCCGGATGAATGCCGGGGCCAATGGCGGGGACACCAGCCAGCGGGTGGTCGAGGTCCGCGCCATCGACCGGCGCGGCGAGGTCCATGTCTTCGCCAATGCGGATATGGGCTATGCCTATCGGCATTGTTCCGCACCGGGCGACCTGATCTTCACCTCGGCCGTGTTCGAGGGCGTCGCGGCCGACAAGGCCGAGATCGAGACGCAGATGGCGGCCGTCACCGAGCATCGCGAGACCGCGCAGCCGATCCGGTCGAAGACCGGCGGCTCGACCTTCAAGAACCCGCCCGGACAGTCGGCCTGGAAGCTCGTCGACGCGGCCGGCATGCGCGGTTTCCGCGTTGGCGGCGCGCAGGTCTCGGAGATGCACTGCAACTTCCTGATCAACACCGGCGATGCCACCGCCTACGACATCGAACTGCTCGGCGAGACGGTGCGCGCGCGGGTGCTCGAGACGTCCGGCGTGCAGCTCGAGTGGGAGATCAAGCGCTTCGGCCGGTTCGCCGCCGGGCGCGCCGTGGAGCCGTTCCTCGGGGCGTGAGGCAGGACGGGCGCGACCGATCCGGCAAGGCGCGCCCGTGGGCCCGCTTTTGGCAGTGACGCCGCCACAATCTTCCGTAACGGTTGGTCTACGGGGTGATTCGCGGGGCGCGCGGGTCGGCTCCCGGCCGGCTGTTCGGTCTCGGACCTCAAATGTCGTGATGCCGGAGTGGGCTGTCGGCCGGCCGCATGGGTGAGCCGGGTTCCACCCCCCTTCGGGCATCGGTCGAACGGTCGTTCGGGCAATGCGGGCGCATCGGAATTCGTGAAGCGTAATGCGGGAAGGCCGGCGTCGGGGACGTCGGCCTTTGTCGAATCCGGGCCACCGTCGCGTGGAGCCGGACAAGAAGATCGGGGACAAACGAAATGACGAAGCACGTCGCGGTTCTGATGGGCGGATGGGATCCGGAGCGGCCGGTGAGCCTCAGGTCGGGCGAGGCCTGCGCCGGCGCGCTCGAGCGGGCGGGCTTCCAGGTCACCCGGCTCGACGTCGACCGCGACGTGATGAACACGCTCGCCGCGCTGAAGCCGGATGTCGCCTTCAATGCGCTGCATGGCCCCTGGGGCGAAGGCGGCGCCATGCAGGGCATGCTGGAGACGCTGCGCATCCCCTACACCCACTCCGGCATCCTCGCCTCGGGCCTGGCGATGAACAAGGAAAAGGCCAAGCTCGTCTTCAAGGCCGAGGGCATCCCGGTCGCCGAAGCCGTGGTCACCAGCCGTTTCGAGGCCGCCAAGGAGCACGTGCTGCCGCCGCCCTATGTGGTGAAGCCGGTGGCGCAGGGGTCGTCCTTCGGCGTGATCATCGTCTCGGCCGATCGCAGCCATCCCCCGCAGGAGCTCCTGCGCGACGACTGGCCCTACGGCGACATCGTGATGGTCGAGACCTACATCCCCGGGCGCGAGCTCACCGTCGGCGTGATGGGCGGCAAGGCGCTCGATATCATCGAAGTGGTTCCGCAGGGGCAGGCCTTCTACGACTTCGATTCGAAATACGCGCCGGGGGGCTCGCGGCACGTCCTTCCGGCGGCGCTTAAACCAAATATTTACCAAACCGTCCAAATGCTGGCGGAGAAGGCCTATGCGGCGATCGGTTGCCGCGGCGTTTCCCGGGCCGACTTTCGATTCGATGATTCGGGCGACGGCGATGGTGCGCTGTACTGCCTCGAAATGAACACGCAGCCGGGCATGACGGCGACGTCGCTGGTGCCGGAAATGGCCGCTCATGCGGGCATTTCTTTCGAGGCTCTGGTGACCTGGATGGTGGAGGACGCGAGTTGCGATCGTTAGTGGGGCACAGGCGACGGCGCGGGGCGTCGTTCCAGGAGGGAGGTCCCGATCGGGGCTTCCGCCCGGGACGTCTCATCCGCACGTTCCGTCGCTGGCTCCACGCGGTCGACGACTACGCCCGCCATGTCCGTCCGATGTCCGGCACCTATGCCGCGCTCGGCTTCCTCGGCGCCTGGGTCGGCTACGGCATGGCGCTCTCCGGCGACTGGCGGCCGACCGCCGAGGCGCTGACCGCGGCGGCCGGCTTCCGGGTCCAGTCGATCGAGATCCAGGGGCTCGCCGAGTCCGACTCGACCGAGATCGTCGACCGCATCGACGTCACCGCGCAGTCCTCGCTGATGATGCTCGACGTCGAGCGCGCCCGGCAGCGCGTGGCGGAGATCCCGTGGGTCTCCGACGTCTCGGTCAAGAAGCTCTATCCCCACCGCATCGTGGTCAGCCTCAACGAGCGGCTGCCCTTCGCGCTGTGGCAGGACGACGGCCGGCTCAAGGTCGTCGACCGCACCGGCGCGGTGATGTCGGAGACGATCCTCGCCCGCCATACCGCGCTGCCGCTGGTGGTCGGCACGGGCGCCAATGCGCGCGCCGAAGAGGCCGTCGATCTGATGGCCTCCGCTCCGTCGATCCGGTCGCGGGTGCGTGCCGCGGTGCTGGTGGCCGAACGGCGCTGGAACCTGGTCACGGTCGAGGGCGTCGAGATCCGCCTGCCCGAGGAGGATCCCAAGGCCGCGCTGGCGCGGGTCGCGCAATTGCAGGCGACCAAGCGCCTGCTCGATCGCGACATCGTCGCGGTCGATGTGCGCGCGGCCGACAAGCTGTTCGTGCGCCTCTCCGATGCCGCTGCCGAGCAGCGCAAGGAGATGAACAAGGCACGCATGCCGAAGAAGAGGGGGACCGACACATGAGACGGCCTCCCTCCGATCCGAATATCGTTCCGCGCATGCGGCCGCTGTCACACCGGCGGCCGACGGTCGTTTCCGTCCTCGACGTCGGCTCGTCGAAGGTGACCTGCCTGATCGCCCGGCTGAGCCCGCGCGCGCCGGACAAGGTGCTGCCGGGCCGCACGCATGATCTCGCCGTGCTCGGCTACGGCATGCAGCGCGCCCGCGGCATGAAGTCGGGCACGGTCATCGACCTCGACGAGGCCGAGCAGTCGATCCGGCTGGCCGTCGATGCGGCCGAACGCATGGCGGGTCTGACCATCGAATCGCTTATCCTCAACATCACGGCCGGCCGGCCGCGCTCGGAGGTGTTCCGGGCCAGCGTCGACGTGGCCGGTCTCGAGGTGGACGAGGCGGATATCCAGCGCGTGCTCTCGGCGGGCGGCTCGCATTCGGTGACCGACGATCGGTCGCTCGTGCACTCGCTGCCGATCGGATACGCGCTCGACGGTTCGCGGGGCATCAGGGATCCGCGCGGTATGCTCGGCAAGAAGCTCGCGGTCGACATGCATGTGGTGACGGCGGACACGGCTCCGATCCGCAACCTCGAACTCGCCGTCAACCGCTGCCATCTCGAAGTCGAGACCATCGTCGCGACGCCCTATGCGTCGGGCCTGTCGACGCTGGTCGATGACGAGGCGGATCTCGGCGTCGCGCTCGTCGACATGGGTGGCGGCACGACCTCGATGGCGGTGTTCGCCGATGGCGCCTTCTGCCATGTGGACGCGGTCGCGATCGGCGGCCACCACGTGACGATGGACATCGCGCGCGGCCTGTCGACCCGGCTTGCCGACGCCGAACGGATCAAGACGCTGCACGGCACGGCGCTCGCCGCCTCCTCTGACGATCACGAGATCATCGGCGTGCCGGCGGTCGGCGAGGACACCCACGACATTGTCAACGTGCCGCGCGGCGCGCTGACCCGCATCATCCGCCCGCGCATCGAGGAGACCCTCGAACTGGTGCGCGACCGGCTCGCGGCCTCCGGCTTCGCCGGCCGGGTCGGGCGCCGCGTCGTGCTGACCGGCGGCGCCAGCCAGCTGACGGGCCTCGTCGAGGTCGCCCGGCGCATCCTCGGCCGCAATGTCCGGCTCGGCCGGCCGCTCGGCATCGCCGGGCTGCCGCAGGCGGCCAAGGGGCCGGCCTATGCGGCGGCGGTGGGGCTTCTGATCTACCCGCAGGTGGCGCAGATCGAGCAGTTCGATCAGCGCCGCAGCCGCCGGCTGATGACCGGCACCGGCGGGCGGATCGCCAAGATCGGCCAATGGCTGAGGGACAGTTGGTGATCCCCCGGCCGAGGGCGACAGCGTAACGGGCGCAAGCCCCGAGTTTCGAGTTTCGAGTTCCGGCGGACCCGCGGTCCGCAAAAGAGCAGGTCGGGGTCCTTCGGGGCCTCGGTCGACAACAACGAAGACCGGAAGACCCCGCCGACGACCGCGGGCCGACAACGTGAGGCAGCCATGACTTTGAATCTGAAGATGCCCGACATTCGGGAGCTCAAGCCGCGGATCACCGTGTTCGGCACCGGCGGCGCCGGCGGCAACGCGGTCAACAACATGATCCAGGCCGGTCTCAAGGGTGTCGACTTCGTCGTGGCGAACACCGATGCCCAGGCCCTGTCGCTGTCGAAGGCCGAGCGCATCATCCAGATGGGCGTGGCGGTCACCGAGGGCCTCGGCGCCGGCTCGATGCCGGAAGTCGGCCGCGCGGCCGCGGAGGAGGTGATCGACGAGATCAACGACCACCTCTCGGGCGCCCACATGGTCTTCATCACGGCCGGCATGGGTGGCGGCACCGGCACGGGTGCCGCTCCGGTCGTCGCGCGGGCGGCGCGTGAAATGGGAATCCTCACGGTCGGCGTCGTCACCAAGCCCTTCCAGTTCGAGGGCGCCCGTCGCATGCGCACGGCGGAAGCGGGCATCACCGAGCTGCAGCAGTGTGTCGACACGCTGATCGTGATCCCGAACCAGAACCTGTTCCGGATCGCCAACGAGCGCACCACCTTCGCCGACGCCTTCGCGCTCGCCGACCAGGTGCTCTACTCGGGCGTCGCCTGCATCACCGACCT
The DNA here is from genome assembly GCA_040269895.1 of Ancalomicrobiaceae bacterium S20. NCBI lineage: Bacteria > Pseudomonadati > Pseudomonadota > Alphaproteobacteria > Hyphomicrobiales > Ancalomicrobiaceae > Methyloraptor > Methyloraptor flagellatus. The sequence goes on from CP158568.1 coordinate 596,442, forward strand.
CATGGTCAAGGAAGGCCTGATCAACCTCGACTTCGCCGACGTCCGCTCGATCATGCGCGGCATGGGCAAGGCGATGATGGGCACGGGCGAGTCGTCCGGCGAGAAGCGCGCCCTGCAGGCGGCCGAGGCGGCGATCGCCAATCCGCTGCTCGACGAGACCTCGATGAAGGGCGCGCGCGGCGTGCTGATCTCGATCTCGGGCGGCAAGGACCTGACCCTGTTCGAGGTCGACGAGGCCGCGACCCGCATCCGCGAGGAAGTCGATCCGGACGCCAACATCATCCTCGGCGCCACTTTCGATGACGCGCTCGAAGGCGTCGTGCGCGTGTCGGTCGTCGCGACCGGCATCGATCAGGAGATGCAGGAGCATGTCTCGTCGCCGGCGGAAGCCCGCATGGCCGAGCTGACCCAGCGCCTGCGCACCGTCGCCAAGCCGGAGCCGGCGCGCGTCGAGATCCGCACCGCGGCACCCTCGACCGCCTCGCTGACCCAGGCCCGCGCCGAGGAACTCGCCGCGATCCGTCGCGCCGAGGCGGCCGCGGCCGCGGCCAAGCAGGCCGAAGAGGCCCGCATCGAGCGCGAGATCGCGATCCCGGAGCCGATGCCGGCGCCGCAGGATCCGGCCGTCATGATCGAGAGCTACATGCCGGCCCCGGCCGACTACCACCATGCCGACCCGATCCAGGAGATCGAGCAGCATGCGCCGGTCGAGGAGCCGATGGTCGAGCGTCGTCCCTACATCCCGCCGGCGGCCGAGCGTCCGGTCGACCCGCGCATGCCGCAGGCGCGCGTGCCGCAGATCGACGAGTTCCCGCCGATCGCGCAGCGCCAGATGGCGCCGGCCAATCCGGCCGAGGCGGCCCATGAGGACGAGCGTCGCCCGATGAGCCTCCTGAAGCGGCTCGCCGTCGGCTTCGGCCGCAAGGAGGAAGAGGAGGCCCCGGTGCAGCGGGAGCCCGGCTTTCATCAGTCGCGCGATACGAGCTTTCAGCAGGCCGGGCACCAGGAATTCGCCAAGCGACCGGTAGCCCAGCCGCAGCGCCAGCCGACGCAGGACTATCGTCCGGCCGCCGGCCAGCTCGACCCGCACGGCCGTCCGGCGCCGCAGGCGCGCGCCGCGGCCGAGGACGATCAGCTCGAGATCCCGGCGTTCCTGCGCCGGCAGGCGAACTGAGAATCGACTCGATTCCCTAGCGGAATTGCTCTGTGACAGATCTCGGCCCGGGTGTTTCGATACCCGGGCCGAATTGTTTCGCGTTCCTCTGAAATTCCGTGGTTAATCAATTGTTTACCTGTGACCGCAGGATGTAACAAACCGTAAGACAGTGTGATTTTGTGCTGGCGGTGTGGCGGACTACCTTCCACTCGTCGGAACCCAGCGGGCAGGTCCGGCCGCCACCTCTGGCCTTCTCGGCCGAGGAGACGCGAAACGACCCGACGATCGCCTCCCGATACCTCCGCCGGAACGAACGCCGGCGTGGGATGTTCGCAGAGGCCACGCAGGTGACGATAATGGTAAGAGCCGGGGCCAGCTTCCAGACCACGATCGGCGATGTCGTCCGGCTCGTGGGCATCGGTGTCCACAGCGGGAAGCGCGTCTCCGTCACTCTGTCTCCGGCCGATCCCGATACCGGTATCGTTTTCATCCGCACCGAACTGCCGACCGGGCGCGACGTCGAGATCAAGGCGACCTGGAAGTCGGTCGGTGCCACCGAACTCTGCACGGTCATCGGCGACCCCGCCAAGGCGACCATCGCGACGATCGAACACCTGATGGCCGCGCTGCGCGGCCTCGGCATCGACAATGTCACGGTCGAGATCGACGGCGACGAGGTGCCGGTCATGGACGGCTCGTCGATCGCCTTCGTCGAGGCGATCGAGCAGGTCGGCACCATCACGCAGGCCGCACGCCGCCGCTATGTAAAGGTGCTGAAGCCGATCCGCGTCGAGCAGGGCGCCGGCTGGGCCGAGCTCAGGCCGCACAACGGCTCGCGCTATGAAGTCACCATCGATTTCCCGACCGCGCTGATCGGCCGCCAGACCTGCGCGATCGACCTGACGCCGGAGACCTTCGCGCGCGATATCGCCCGCGCCCGCACCTTCGGCTTCGTCAAGGATCTCGAGAAGCTGCTGCCGCTCGGCCTCTGCCGCGGCTCCAGCCTGGAGAATTCGGTCGCCATCAAGGACGATCGGGTGTTGAACCCCGAGGGTCTGCGCTGGGCCGACGAGTTCGCCCGCCACAAGACGCTCGACGCGATCGGCGACATCGCGCTGTCCGGCGCGCCGATCATGGGCCTGTTCCGCTCGTATCGCGGCGGCCATCGGCTCAACTTCCTGGCGCTGCAGGCGCTGTTCTCCGACGAGACCGCCTGGGCGCTGGTCGACGCGGTGCCGGGCCGCCGCGAGGCGCCGGTGACCAAGGCCGCGGTCGGTCGCACGGTTTCGGCCTGATCGGCCCGACGGCATCTCGCTCGTTCGAAAGCCCCGCTTCGGCGGGGCTTTTCCGTCGGTGCGGCGTTGCGCCGGTCAGGGAGGCGGTGGCGACCGGCGTCGGCCGTGGGCGGCACAGATGTCACGGCGGGACGCGGGTGTGGCCGCGGACGCATCGCCGCCACAAATTCGGACCAAAGCGTCGCCACCAAGAGGGCGACGGTGGCGAAATTCGTGTCGCGCGCCGGCCGAGGTCGTGTCGGATGCGGCGCGGCCGACCGGGTGGCCGGATCTCTCCGGGCGTGGTTCGCGGCTTTGATGGTTCCATCGAGCCCGATCATGCTCTAGAACATGGCCGGTTTCTCGCGGGCGACCGGTCCGGTTTCTGCGGCTTCGATGTTCCGACTTCGATCGAGCGGGTGGTGAGTTTGACGACTTTCGATTTTGCCAAGGGCCGCATCGGCTCGGTCTCGCGCGCCGGTCTCGGTTTCGTCGCCGCCATGGCTCGCTTCATGCGTCGCGGCGCCATGGCCGGGGCCTTCGTGACGGCGGGGCTCGTCGCCGGCTGCGCCTCCAACGACACCGACGATCTGAAGATCGACAACACGCCGGCCGAGCAGATGTACAATCAGGCTCTGGCGGCGCAGGCGGCGGGCAAGCGCGCCGACGCGGTCAAGAAGTTCGAGGACGTCGACCGCGCGCATCCCTATTCGGAATGGGCGAAGAAGGCCGTGCTGATGCAGGCCTATACCAACTTCGAGCGTGGCGCCTATACCGACACGATCACGGCCGGCCGCCGGTTCCTGACGCTCTATCCGGGCAGCCCGGATGCGGCTTACGCGCAGTATCTGATCGCCGAAGCCTACTTCCGCCAGATCCCGGACGTGAGCCGCGATCAGGACATGACCGCCAAGGCCTCGCAGGCCTACAACGAGCTGGTCCAGAAGTACCCGACCTCGCCTTATGCGCAGGATGCGCGCCGCAAGCTGGAGATCACGCGTGACCAGCTCGCCGGCAAGGAGATGGAGGTCGGCCGCTACTATCTGACGAAGAAGCAGTATCTGGCCGCGATCAACCGCTTCAAGACGGTCGTGTCGGAGTACCAGACAACCCGCCACGTCGAGGAGGCGCTGTCGCGTCTGGTCGAGTGCTACTACGCGCTCGGCGTGACCAACGAGGCGCAGACCGCCGCGGCCGTGCTCGGGCACAACTACCCGGACAGCCAGTGGTACAAGGACAGCTACGCGCTCCTGAAGCAGGGTGGCTACGAGCCGAGCGAGAACACCTCGAGCTGGATCTCGCAGACCTTCAAGGGCTTCAAGGTCCTCTGAGACAGGCGGATCGTCGAGGCCGCGGCGCCCGTTCGGGCGCCGCAGTCGTCTCGGGCAGGCTCGGGCGACGACAGTGCGACGCGGTCGCAAGTTCCTGTTCCGTTCTGTCGTGTCTTCGTGCTAGAAGACGCATGTCCATCCTCTGGAGAATCGCTCGGACGCCATGCTCGTCGCCCTTTCGATCCGTGACATCGTTCTGATCGAACGGCTCGAGATCGACTTTGCGCGCGGCCTGACCGTCCTCACGGGCGAGACCGGCGCGGGCAAGTCGATCCTGCTCGATTCCCTGTCGCTGGCGCTCGGCGGGCGTGGCGACGCAGGGCTCGTGCGCCATGGGGCGGGGCAGGGGCAGGTCGTCGCGGTGTTCGACGTCGCCGGCGATCACCCCGCGCGCCGGTTCCTGGCCGAGAACGAGATCGACGCCGAGGGTGACCTGATCCTGCGCCGCGTGCAGACCGGCGACGGCCGCACGCGCGCCTTCCTGAACGACCAGCCGGTCAGCGCCACGCTGCTGCGCGATCTCGGCGCGCGGCTGGTCGAGATCCACGGCCAGCACGACGACCGCGCGCTCGTGGACGAGCGCGAGCATCGGCGGCTGCTCGATGCCTTCGGTGGGCTCGAGCCCGAGCGGGCGGCGGTGGCGGCCGCCTGGGGCGTCTGGCGCAAGGCGCTCAAGGAGCGCGACGGCCTGGCCGCGCGCATCGAGGCGGCGCGCCGGGAGGCGGACTATCTGCGCGCCTCGCTCGACGAGCTCGACAAGCTGAAGCCAGCCGAGGGCGAGGAGACCGAGCTCGCGACCCTGCGCCACCAGATGCAGCAGGCCGAGAAGGTCGCTGGCGACATTTCCGAGGCGGTCGATGCCCTCTCCGGAGGGGCCTCGCCGATCACGGCCGCGGCGGGGCTGCTGCGCCGTCTGGAGCGCAAGGCGGCGGCGGCGCCGGAGCTGCTCGACGGCGCGGTGAAGCCGCTCGCACTGGCGGTCGATGCGCTCGAGGAGGCGCGCTCGGCGCTGGAGGTGGCGCTGCGCTCGACGGCCTACGATCCGCGCGTGCTGGAGAAGACCGAGGAGCGCCTGTTCGCGCTCCGGGCGGCGGCGCGCAAGCACAACGTTCCGGTCGACGGTCTCGTCCACCTGCGTGAAAAGCTCGGCGCGAGCCTCGCCGATCTCGATCAGGGCGAGGACAAGCTGGTCAAGCTCGACAAGGCGCTGGCCGAGGCCGAGGCCGCCTATACGCGCGCGGCCGGCGTCCTGACCAGACGCCGCGGCGAGGTCGCCGAGGCGCTGGAGACGGCGGTCCATGCCGAACTGCCGGCGCTGAAGCTGGAGCGCGCGCGCTTCATCGTCGAGCGCCGCGCCGATGCACGGGACGCCGGTCCGGAGGGCGTCGACACGGTCGAGTTCTGGGTGCAGACCAATCCCGGCACACGACCGGGACCGATGATGAAGGTCGCCTCGGGCGGCGAACTCTCACGCTTCCTGCTGGCGCTCAAGGTCTCGCTCGCCGATCGCGGTTCGGCGCCGACGCTGGTGTTCGACGAGATCGACACCGGCGTTGGCGGCGCGGTGGCGCAGGCGATCGGCCAGCGGCTGGCGCGCCTCGCCGAACGCGTTCAGGTCATTTCGGTCACCCATGCGCCGCAGGTCGCCGCGCGCGCGGCCTCGCATCTGCTCATCTCGAAAGAAGCCGTGCCGGACGGCGCGGAGGAGCGCGTCCGCACGCATGTCGCGCCGCTGGAGACCCCGGCCCGTCGCGAGGAGATCGCGCGCATGCTGTCGGGCGCGGTGATCACCGACGAGGCGCGCGGCGGCGGAACGGCTGATCGCCGGGGGCTGAGCAGAACCGACGCTCGACGGTGGCGGGGCGCCGGAGCCTCGGCAGGCCCCGGTCTCGATCTCACGGCTTCTGCACGATGACGCCGTGCCAGCCGAGGCCGCGATAGGTCTCGTAGCCGGGCGTGTGGTGGAAGGCGATCAGGTCGCCTTGCGGGGTCGGGTAGAAGCCGAAGGCCTTGCCGCCGGTGTCGAGGCGCAGCGTCTCGCGCAGGATGCCCTGGCCGTCCGACGCGGCGATGATGCGGCCGCTGCGATCGGTCAGCAGCACGCGGGTCTTCTTCTTCTCGTCGTCGCTGAGCCGAACGCCTTCGACGATGGTGCGCGCCTGCGGTTCCCAATCGAAATGGACGGCGAGGATGCCGAGCAGCTTGCCGTCGGCTTGGCCACCGGCGCGCACGCCGGTGGCATAGGTCGCGACCTGGGCGCCCGCGAGGCTGCTCTCGGTCGCGATATCGGCGACGGTGTATTCGTTGCCGTCGCGCAGGCGCTGCGCGGCCGCGAACCACGGCCGGTCGGCGACCGAGCGTCCCGCGACCGAATACCGGCCCGGGCGACCGTTGGCGACCACGCGACCGTTGAGATCGCAGAGCCAGATGTCGAGATAGACCGTGTAGGCGTCGAGGATGACGCCGAGCCGGCTGGAAGCGAAGGCCTCCGCCGCCTCGGACGGCGCCGACAGGCAGTCGACGACGGCCGAGTCGGTCGCCCACCAGCGGACGTCGCAGGTCCGCTCGTAGAGGTTTCGATCGATCAGTTCGATGGCATTGAGCGCGAGGTCGAGCAGGCGGGAGCCGCGCGCCTCGGTCGCCATCCGGCGCGTCATGGTTTCGAGCAGTGCGATCTCGCCGACCAGTTCCTTGGCGAGGTCGCCGGACAGCGCCTCGACCTCGGTCGAGATGCCGCGCACCTCGTTGGCGACGACGGCGAAGCCGCGGCCGTTGGAGCCGGCCTGGGTCGCCTCGATCATGGCGTTGAGGGCCAGCATGCGCAGCCGGCCCGTCACGGCACGAATTCTGGCGATCTTGGCGTCCGTCACCGAGCGGGTTTGGACGGTGTGCGACAGGATATCGTCGATCGAGACGACATCCGCCTTGATTGCTGTCTCGACCGACATTTGCAAATTCCCCAACGGATCGGTGGGCATCGTTGTGCCCGAGGCAGTAATGGCGTGCGCCCGGTCTTCGCGTGCGTCACTTTTACGCTCATTGACATAAAGATCGCGGTGAATGCGTTTTCACATGCTTAACACTGGCTAAAATGCCATGTGTAAAACTGCGCAATTGTTAGGCATTTGCCGTATTGTGGCGATTGGACTCTCCGTCAGGCGGTCGCAACGCCGAGGTTGCCGATCGCGCGGCCGCTTTCTATCGTGCCGACCCCGAACACCCGGCGAGTGTCCATGTCAGACCCGAATGTTTCCGCCGTCCCCGTCGAGCAGCTCAGCGCGGAGGAAGCCGCCGCCGAACTGGCGCGCCTCGCGGCCGAGATCGCCGAGCATGACCGGCGCTATTTCCAGGACGATGCGCCTTCGATCTCGGATGCGGCCTATGACGCGCTGCGTCGGCGCAATCTGGCGATCGAGGCGCGGTTTCCGGAGCTGAAGCGCGCGGATTCGCCTTCCGAGCGCGTCGGTGCCGGCGTCGCGGCGGCCTTCGCCAAGGTCCGGCACGTCGTGCCGATGCTGTCGCTCGACAATGCCTTCTCGGATGCGGACGTCGTCGATTTCGTCGAGCGGATCCATCGCTTCCTGCGCACCCACGGCGAGCGCGTCGCGATCACGGCGGAGCCGAAGATCGACGGGCTGTCCTGCTCGCTGCGCTACGAGGCCGGCCGGCTCGTCACCGCGGCGACGCGCGGCGACGGCGCGGAGGGCGAGAACGTCACCGCCAACGTGAAGACGATCGCCGACGTGCCGCAGGTGCTGCCCGAAGGCGTGCCGGACGTCGTCGAGGTGCGCGGCGAGGTCTACATGAGCCACGCCGATTTCCAGCGCCTCAACGAGCGGCAGGCGGCGGCGGGCGAGAAGGTGTTCGCCAATCCGCGCAACGCCGCCGCCGGCTCGCTGCGCCAGCTCGATGCCGGTGTCACGCGCAATCGACCCTTGCGGTTCTTCGCCTATGCCTGGGGCGACATGAGCGCGCTGCCGGGCGCGACGCAGATGGAGATCGTCGAGGCGTTCCGGGCCTGGGGCTTTCCGGTCAACGAGACGGTGCTCTGCACCTCGGCCGAGGATCTGCTCGCCTACTATCGCGGCATCGAGGCGAAGCGCGCCGGGCTCGGCTTCGACATCGACGGCGTCGTCTACAAGGTCGATCGGCTCGACCTGCGCGACCGGCTCGGCTTCGTGTCGCGCAGCCCGCGCTGGGCGATCGCGCACAAGTTCCCGGCCGAGAAGGCGACGACGCTGCTCGAGGCGATCGACATCCAGGTCGGCCGCACCGGCGCACACACGCCGGTGGCGCGATTGACGCCGGTGACGGTCGGCGGCGTGGTCGTCACCAATGCGACCCTGCACAATGCCGACGAAATCGCGCGGCTCGATGTCCGGATCGGCGACCACGTCACGGTGCAGCGCGCCGGCGACGTCATTCCGCAGATCCTGGGCTTCGTGCCGGATGCGCTGCACGACACGCGCGCGCCTTACGTCTTCCCCGAGACCTGCCAGTGTTCGCTGAAGACGCCGCTGCAGCGCGAGGAGACCGCGGCGGGCGAGATCGGCGCGATCCGCCGCTGTTCGGGCGAATTCGCCTGTCCGTTCCAGCGTCAGGAGCACCTGCGCCACTTCGTGTCGCGCCGCGCCTTCGACATCGAAGGTCTGGGTGAGAAGCAGATAGCGCTGTTCTTCGCCGACGAGGACCTGCCGGTCCGGGCGCCGGCCGACATCTTCACGCTGGCGCGCCGCGACGCGCAGAACCTGAAGAAGCTCAAGGACAAGGAGGGCTTCGGCACCACTTCGGTGAAGAAGCTCTACGAGGCGATCGACGAGCGGCGCCGCATCTCGCTCGAGCGCTTCGTCTATGCGCTCGGCATCCGCAATGTCGGCGAGACGACCGCGCGGGTTCTGGCGCGCGCCTATGGCTCCTGGGCGGCCTTCCATGCCGCGGCGCTGGCGGTGGCGGCGGGCGATGCCAAGACCATCGAGGAGATGGATTCGCTCGACCAGATCGGCGAGACGGTGATCCAGTCGATCGCGCGCTACTTCTCCGAGCCGCACAATCTGGCGATCGTCGAGGATCTCGTGCGCGAAATGACCGGTGGCATCGAGGACGCCGAGCGGCCGAAGACCGATACGGTGGTCGCCGGCAAGACGGTCGTGTTCACCGGCACGCTGGAAAAGATGACCCGCGACGAGGCCAAGGCGCAGGCCGAACGGCTCGGCGCCAAGGTCGCCGGCTCGGTCTCGGCCAAGACCGATCTGGTGGTCGCCGGGCCGGGCGCCGGCTCGAAACTCGCCAAGGCGCAGGCGCTCGGCATCGAGGTGATCGACGAGGACGCCTGGATCGCGATGGTCGGGGGCGGGTGAGGCGCCAGGCCGATACCCGCCGCGACCGGGTGGCCGCGGCGGGGTGAGGGCGTTGCCGGTCAGAATGGCGCGTCGATGTCGACGACGTCGATCAGCTTGTGATTGACGAATTCCTTGATGCCGAGGCCGATCAGCTCGCGGCCGTAGCCCGAGCGGCGGATGCCGCCGAAGGGCAGGTCGGCCTTGACCATGGTCGGGTGGTTCACGAACACCATGCCGGTCGAGATCTTGGCCGCGACTTCCGCGCCGTGCTTCGTGTTGCTGGTGAACACCGAGCCGCCGAGGCCGAAGGGCGAATCGTTGGCGATTCTGACGGCGTCCGCCTCGTCCTTGGCGCGGAACAGCATCGAGACTGGGCCGAAGAACTCCCAGTAGCGCGCCGGATTGTCCTCGGCGATCTCGGTCAGGATGGTCGGCTGCACGAAGGCGCCGCGGTTCGGCACCGGCGGGCCGACTTCCTCGGCCTTGGCGCCGTAGGCGACCGCCTCGCGGATCTTCTCCTTGATCTCGTCGGCCGCCCCTTGCGAGGAGAGCGGCGCCAGCGTCGTCGCCGGATCGTAGGGGTCGCCGGCGACGAGGCCCGCGACGCCCGTCTTGTAGCGCTCCAGGAAGGCGTCGTAGAGCGGGTCGACGATGATCATGCGCTTCGACGACACGCAGACCTGTCCGGCGTTCCAGTGCCGGCCGAACACCGCCCACTTCACGGTCTTTTCGGGGTCGGCATCGGCGAGCACGACGAAGGCGTCGGAGCCGCCGAGTTCCATGGTCGACTTCTTGAGCGCCTTGCCGGCCTGCGAGGCGACGAGGGCGCCGGCGCCTTCCGAGCCGGTCAGTGCGACGCCATGGACGCGCGGGTCGTTGAGGATCATCTCGACCTGGTGGCGCGTCGCATAGAGATTGTGGAAGGCGCCCGCCGGCAGGCCGGCCCGGCGCATCAGATCGTCGAAGGCGGCCGCCGATTGCGGCACGTTGGAGGCGTGCTTCAGGAGCACCGTGTTACCGGCCGAGAGCTGCGGCGCGATGATGCGGGCGATCTGGTAGTAGGGGAAGTTCCAGGGCTCGATCGCCAGGATCACGCCGAGCGGCTCGTGGACAAGGATCGCCTCGCCCTCGTCGCGGTGCGCGACCGGCAGTTTCTCCGGCGCCAGCAGGCGTTCGGCGTTCACGGCATAGTAGTCGAGGATGTCGGCCGACAGCGCGACCTCGAGCTTCGCCTCGGTGAACAGCTTGCCCATCTCCAGCGTCAGGAGCTTGGCGAAGGCGTCGGTCTCGGCGCGCAGGATTTCGGCGGCGGCGTGCATCACGCGGGCGCGCTCGGCGAAGCCGGTCTCGCGCCAGGCGAGGAAGGCGGTGTGCGCCGCCGTGATCGCCTGCGCGACCTCGGCGTCGGTGGCGTCGGCGAAGGTCTTCAGGACCTCGCCGGTGTACGGATAGGTCGTTGCATAAGCCATGGTCGCTCCCGATCGGAGAAAATGACGTTCGCGTTCCTGCGACCGCATCCGGTCGACCGCGGAACGACGCGAAGAGATCCGCCGGCTCGCGTCTTGCCGGCTCCCACCCGGGGCGGACAATAGGGCGCCGGCTCCGCTAGGGTCTTGATTTTCCTCAAAAGACGGGGAGGGTCGCGCGGTCGTGATCATGGCCGGGCGCGATCGCGCGGACGGCTTCGGCACGGCGTGCCTTGTCAAAACGTTATGGGCCGCAGTTGATCTTGGATTGCGGCTGGGCAGGGCCGAAGCGCTCCGAGGGGCCGTTCTTGTGGCGGGTCGGCTCTCGCCAGCATGCGATCTGGACGGCGTGAGGAATAGTGTGGGTTCGGTTGACGTTTGTGACAGCCAGTGGTCTGCAAACGCACAGAATGACGCTCAACGGGGCTTCGTCTCAGGGGGACGTCATGGGCAATCAAATTCAGGGTTCGAACGGTGCTTCGATCCAGCGGATCCAGGCTTTCAATACCGACAACCAGCCCACGACGAAAAATGTCGGGTCGGACAAGAACGCTGTACTCGAGAATGCGCCGTCGCATCTCGGTGAGTCGACGGACAGTCGCGTCAGTCTCGGCAGCTTCATGAACGAGATGGCCGAGATCAACAATCGCCTCGACAGCCTTCTCTCCGACAAGGTCGTTCCGAACGGCACCGGAACCGAGGGCGGGATCAGCACCCGGCAGGAGCGCGGCTCGACGATCGGCGGCGACAGTCTCGGCAATGACATCGATCAATTGATCCATGAACTCGAAGGTTCGAAGAGCGAACCTTCCAAGGCCGAGACGAAGTCTCGCGGCTTCTTTCAGAAGGCCTGGGACAATTTCAAGAGCTTCGTTGCCGACGTCAAGCAAGGCTGGGCTGAATTCAAGGCCAACGTGAAGGAGAAACTGCCGTCCTTCAGCTTCAAGGGGGTCGTCAAGGAGACCGTCGATCAGGTCGAGACTCACCAGAAGCAAAACGGCGAGGTCAATCAGGCAAAGGTCCGAGAACGGAAGCAGCCGGTCTTCGAGACCAAGAACGATACGCTCGAATTGATCATGCGCGGAAAACCCATTCCGAAAACAACAAAATTTGACCAGATTACTTTTGAGTCCTTTAAGGAAAACGTCCAAGGTCTTATGAAAGACATCAATAGCCAATATGCGCAGGCTAGCAAAACGGACCGGTCGCTGACCAAGGAACAGTTTTTCGATGCCGCAGCCACGAGCATCATCCAGAAGTCCGTGGCCAAAGCGCATGCCGAGTTCAACGACGAGCAGCTCGGGCAATTCGCAGGCAAGCTCAGCGAAAAGTCGTCGGAGGGTAAGTTCGCACGTATCCTTCACGAAAAGATGGTGCACAGCAGAACCGGCGACGGGGCGAAGGAGCTCTTCGAGTCGAAGGCGATCGAGGGCGTTTCCGATCCCAACACCGATTCGGGAACGTTCATCCGACAGACGTCGCAGGAGCCGGTTGCCGCGATCAAGAAATTGATGGCCGGTTTCGGGGGTGCGAAGTTCCAAGAAGACGTTCAGAAGGTTTTCGTCAATTTTTCTAAAAATCCAGAGCTCGGTAATATCTACAATGAACTTTACCAGCTCGGAGTCGAGGATCAGCTTAAGAAAAATTCCGATAAGCCGCCGACGATTACGCTCAGCTCTCCGTTTATCACGCCTGAGATCGCCAAGAGAATTGCTGACCTTACGGTCGATCTCGCGAAGGAGATCGCGAAGGTCAAAATTCCAGATGAAATGAAGGAAAAACTGGGCGAACTGGCAACCAAGATCAACGAGAGAACGGATCCCAACGTGACTGGGGAAAAGCCGCAATTCGTGCACAAGCTCTATTCGGACCAGATCGTTCTCAAGTTTGCCGGAGACGGGTATACGCAGTCGGGAGCCGGCGACAACAAGGTCATGGCGATGATCTATCAGTCGTTCAACAAAGTTGCCAATCAGATCGATAAAGTCTCGGCCAATAATCAAGTCGTCAACTCGGCATTCGCGGAGCAGATGCCGGTCATCCACAAGCAGATCGAAGATATTCTGGTCAGCGCCGGTATGCCTGAAGGCTCGCGTGCGCAGTGGGGCGGCTAATTCACTGGATGCGATCGAAGGGAAATGAGCATGCACGACGTCGAACATGCTCTCGAGGTGATCAAAGAGGCCGCCGGTCTTGCTCAGCTCGAGTTGAACGCCAACAAGCAGGCCGAAATCAAATTTGCCGATGGGTTCGTTGCGCACATCACCCAGATCGACAAAACGAATCTGGAACTGAGCTTCCGTCTTCCGGATCTCGCCTTCGCGAGCACGGGGATGCTGCGTGCGATGATGATGGCCAACTTCCTGGGGGCGGGGACCGGCGCCGGCAGGCTCGCGCTCGACCCCGGCAAGGAGGAGATCCTCTACTGCGAGCGTTGGGACGTGACGGACATCGACGCCCGGAATGTCGCCCGCAAGTTCTCGGAATTCGTCCTCGCGGGCGGCTATTGGCTGACGGAGGGTGGCAATCGGGTGATCGCCGCCGGCGAGGCGTTCGATCGTCCGGTCGTCACGCGCGATCCGGACACCGAGGCGGACAATTTCGATGACGACGGCGCAGAAGGCGAAGACGGTGAAGAGAGGGAGGTTCTCGCGCCGATCTTGATCCGTCTCTGATTCCGGACCGCGACGGGACGGCGGATGGGCGATCGTCGCCGGTCGATATTGTCGCCGGTCCGTGCGGCTGCGCCCCATGCTATACCGGCCGCGAAGCACGGCCGGTTCCGGCCCCGTGCAAGGACGCCCGAGGCCCGATGTTCGTCTCCTACGCCCAGAACGCCGAAGACGTGATCCTGAACCGCATCTTCGCGGGCAAGGCGCGCGGGACCTATGTCGATGTCGGCGCGTCGCATCCGACGCTCGATTCGGTCACGCAGGCCTTCTACGATCGCGGCTGGAACGGCATCAACGTCGAGCCGCTGCCGGACCGGATTGCCGAACTCGCCTATGCCCGGCCGCGCGATCTCAATCTGCGGCTCGCACTCGCCGATCGGCCGGGCACGGCGGTGTTCCACGTGTTTCCGACGCTGCACGGTTTGTCGACGCTGTCGGCCGAGGTCGCGGAGCGTTCGGCGGCGCTCGGCGACGAGCCGTTCCGGGTCGAAGTCGAAGTATCGACGCTCGCGATCGTGCTCGAGGCCGCCAAGGTCGAGACGCTCGATTTCCTGAAGATCGACGTCGAAGGTGCGGAGGCCGCCGTGCTCGCCGGCATGGATTTTTCGCGCTGGCGGCCGACGGTCGTCGTGGTCGAGGCGACCGCGCCGGGAACCCCGCAGCCGAGCCACGAGACCTGGGAGCCGCTGCTCATCGCCGCGCGCTACCGGCCGGTGCTGTTCGACGGGCTCAATCGCTTCTATCTCGCCGAGGAGGCCGCCGCGCTCGCCGAACGCTTCACGACGCCGCCGAATGTGTTCGACGGCCATGTGGTCGCGAAGAGTTTTGGCGATCCGCTCGAGAACCGCGGCCATCCCGACCACGACTTCGCGGTCCATCTGGCCTCGACCTGGCTCAACGCGCTGGCGCTCGCCAGCGACACTGAACTGACCAGGCTCGTCTGCCACGGCCTGCCGGCGCATATTCTCGACGGGCCGGTCAGTGCGGCCGGCGTCGTGGAGGCCTACCGGCGGGTGTTCGGCAAGCGCGTCGGCGAGGGGATCGTCGAGCGCATCGTCGCTTTCGATCCGCGCCCGTCGCTGCGCGAGGTCATCGCCGGCTTTGTCGGCTCCGACCTGTTCCGTGCCGCCCGGGCGCGGGTTGCGGTGCCGAAGCTCAGGTGAGCGGCATGCCTTATCCAGTTCGCGCCGCTCAAGGGAGCGGCGTGCCTTTTCCAGTTTGCGCCGCTCAAGTGAGCGGCGCAGTGGCCGCTTCGAGCCAGGCGGCGGTCTCGGCGTCGAGATAGGGCGTCAGTTCGGCGCGGACGCGGGCGTGATAAGCGTCGATCCAGGTGAGCTCGGCCCGGGTCAACAGTCGCACGTCGATCAGGCGGCGGTCGTAGGGCGCGAGCGTGATGGTCTCGAACCGCATCATGTCGCGCTCGCCGCCCTCGATCGGCGCCGGCGCGGTGACGATGACGAGGTTCTCGATCCGGATGCCATAGGCGTCGGTCTTGTAGTAGCCGGGCTCGTTGGAGACGATCATGCCCGGTTCCAGCGCGACATGGCCGGCCTTGGAGATGCGCTGCGGGCCCTCGTGGACCGACAGATAGGCGCCGACGCCGTGGCCGGTGCCGTGATCGAAGTCGAGGCCGGCCTGCCAGAGCGGCAGGCGGGCGAAGGCGTCGAGATGGGCGCCGGTCGTGCCCTTCGGGAACACCGCCATCGAGATCGCGACGTGGCCCTTGAGCACCCGTGTGTAGCGATCACGCATTTCGGCGCTCGGCGTGCCGATCGCCAGGGTGCGGGTGATATCGGTGGTGCCGTCGCGATACTGCGCGCCGCTGTCGATCAGGAACAGGCTGTCCCGGTCGACCGGCCGGTTGGTTGCGCGGCTGACGCGGTAGTGGACGATGGCGCCGTTCGGGCCGCTGCCCGAGATCGAATCGAAGGAGGTGTCCTTCATCTCGCCGGTCGCACGCCGGAAGCCCTCGAGCGCCTCGACGACGCCGATCTCATCGAGGCCGCCCTTCGGCGCCGTGGCGTCGAACCACGCGAGGAAGCGCGCGAAGGCGACGCCGTCGCGCAGATGCGCGGCGCGCGTGCCGGCGAGCTCGGCCTCGTTCTTCGGCGCCTTCAGCGCGGTCACCGGGTCGGTGCCCTCGACGAGCGCGCCGCCGGCGGCGGTGACGCGATCGGCGAGCTTCGCCGGCACCCATTCCGGATCGATCAGCACCTTCGCGCCGCTTTGGCCGAGCGCGTCGAGCGCGGCGACGAAGGCAGCCGGCGGTGCCACGTCGGCATGCGACTCGAGATGATCACGCTCGACATTGCCGAGCTTATCGGCATCGATGAACAGGCTCGGCCGGCCGTCGCGCGGCAGGATCGCGAAGGCGAGCGGCACCGGATTGTGGGCGATGTCGGCGCCGCGAATGTTGAAGATCCAGGCGATCGAGTCCGGCTGCGTCACGATCAGCGCACCCGCGCCCTTCGCGGCGATCGCCTTGCCGGCGTCGGCGAGCTTTTCGGCGACGTCGCGGCCGGCGAGCTCGATCGGATGCAGCGCGACCTTGCCCTTGGGCGGTGCCGGACGGTCGGTCCAGACGGCATCGAGCGGGTTCGTATCGAGCGCGACCAGTTCGGCCCCGGTGGCGGCCGCTGTCTTGGCGAGGCGGCGCACGCCCGCGACGGTGTGCAGCCACGGGTCATAGCCAATGCGGTCGCCGGCCTTCAGCCGCGTCTCCAGCCAGGCGTGCGGCGGCGTCGCGATCAGGTCGACGATCTCGAACAGGCCCGTGTCAGTCTGGTGGCCGGCCTGCAGCGTGTAGCGGCCGTCGACGAACAGCGCGGCGGTGTCGGCGAGCACGACCGCGACGCCGGCCGAGCCGGTGAAGCCGGAGACCCAGGCGAGCCGCTCGGCCGAGGGCGGCACATATTCGCCCTGGTGCTCGTCGGCGCGGGGGATGAGGAGCCCGGTCAGGCCGCGGGCCTTCAGCTCGGCCCTGAGCTTCGCCACGCGCGGGGCGACGACGGTCGGATCGGCGATGTTGTCGAAGGTCTGGAACATGGCGCGCGCGGCTCCGGAAGGCGGTCGGACGAGAAGGCCGGGGCGCGAGGCGCGCCCGGCGGCGAGGGTCAGCGGGCGAAGATCAACGCCATCCAGTCGTCCTTGGTGACGCTGTCGGCGAGATAGAGACCCTGCATGCGATAGGCCGAGAGCACCATCGATGCGTCCGAGGTGCGCAGGCCGGACAGCACGACCGTCGCGCTCGGCGCGAGCGCGCGGGCAATCGGCGCGGCGAGGCGGGTCAGCGGCCGGGCCAGGATATTGGCGACCACCAGATCATAGGGTGCGGCTTCCGCGAGGCGGCGCGCCTTCATGCCATCGGCGACGATGCACTCGACGAGGCCGAGGCCACCGTTGAGAGCGACGTTCTGCGCGGCGATCTGCACGGCGACCGGATCGATGTCGGTCGCGATCACCGGCACGTGCAGCACGCGCGCGATGGCGAGCGCCAGCACGCCGGTGCCGGTGCCGAGGTCGAGCGGTCGTTCGTAGCGGCGCTGCTTCAGGAGCCGGTCGAGCGCGACCAGGCAGGCCCAGGTGGTGGCGTGGTGGCCGGTGCCGAAGGCGAACTCGGCGTCGATCTCGAGATTGATCGTGTTCGGCGGGCGGCGATCGCGGTCGTGACGGCCATGGACGAAGAAACGGCCGGCCTCGACCGGCTTGCGGATCTCCTCGCTCATGGCGATCCAGTTGGTGTCCATGTCGAGCACGCTCGCCTCGATCGGCGCGCCGAAGCCGTCGGAGCCGAGCACGTCGCGCACGCGCGCGATCGCCTCGTCCGGCTCGACGTCGAACATGATCGTGTCGATCGTCCAGTTCTCGGAATAGGCCGGCGTCTCTTCCTGCGTGACCGGGAAGCCGTCGTCCTCGAAGGCTTCCTCGAGCAGGCGGAAGATGCGGTTGGCCTCTTCGGTGGCGGCGGTCAGGCGGACCTGGACGGTGGGCATGGAGGTCTCCGGAGTGGGTCAGCGCCGCGGGCGTCGCGCGGAGGCGAGGGGCTTTTCGAAGGCGAGGCTCGCCCATTCCTTGATCGCGGTCGAGGCGACGGGAACGAGGCCGCGCGCCCGATAGGCGGCGATCAGGCGGGAGCGCTCGCCGATCCTGAGGCCCGCCACCACCAGCATTGCGCCCGGCGCCATCAGCGGCACGAGCGGACCGGCGAGCCGGCAGAGCGGGTCGGGCAGGATGTTGGCGAGCACGAGGTCGAAGGGGCGGCGGCGCGGATCACCGGGTCGGCGAGGCCGTCGGCGAGCCGGGCCGTGAAGCGCGCGCCGACCGCATTGAGCCGCCGGTTGCGCTCGGCGGTTCTGACCGCGACCGGCTCGATGTCCGAGGCGACCACGCGCGCATCCGGCACGGCCTTCAGCGCGGCGAGGCCGAGAATGCCGGTGCCGGTGCCGAGATCGAGGATGTTGCGTGGCCGCCGGCGCTTCAGCACGCGATCGAGCGCGGCGAGCGACAGAAGCGTCGAGGCGTGGTCGCCGGTGCCGAAAGCTGTTGAAGCCTCGATGACGAGATCGTGGCGGCCGAAGCTCGCCTCCTCCTGCGGGCGATTGTGCTCGCCCCAGATCCGGAACCGGCCGGCGCGGAGCGCCGCGAGCGTGTCGAGCCCGTAGGACGACCAGTCGTCGGCATCGAGCGGGCGCACGGCGGCGCGGCCGAGCAGGGCGCGGGCCGCATCGAGCGCCAGGCCGCCGGCGTCCGCCGCCATGGGCGCGAAGGCGTCGGCGAACAGGTCGAGATCGGGCCGTTCGGGGCAATAGGCCTCGAGGCGCCAGGTGCCGTCGCCGAGGTCGAAGGCGCCGGCCGCATCGGCGAGCATCACGTCGTCGCCGAGCGCATCGGCGAGCGCGGTCGCCACCGCGGCGGTGGCATCGAGGGTCAGGAGAAAGGTCGGCATGGATCCGGAGCTCAGACGGGCTCTCTCCATGCCCCCGGAGGCCACCGTTTGGCAAGCGCCCGCCCGTATGCCGCGGGCATTATGCGCGCAAGGTGGAATCCGTCCAGACCGGATCGGGGCCGCCGTCTCGCCATAGGCTTCGCGCGCTTTCGCCGATCGGCGCGGCGCGCGCCGGTCGGTCCGTGCTCTAGCCTTCGGCCGAGGGCTTGGCGGCGCGGCGGCGCACGAGCGACTCGAGCTCGCCCAGCGCGCTGTCGAGGTCGGGCAGCTGGCGGGCCGCGTCGGAGACGAAGCCGTGGGCGTCCTCGGCCTCGTCGGAGGAGAGATGGCCGTCGGCCATGGCGATGAAGGTCGAGATCTTCTGCGACAGCGCCTTCAGATCCTCGATCTGGTCGAGCACCTTGCGCCAGTCGGCCGTGTCGGGTCCGAGCGGCAGGGACGTCAGGTCCCTGAGCGCCCGGCGCGTCAGCGTCGCCTTCGGCAGCGTCAGCTTGTCGAGGGCGGCGCGCAGGCGGTCCGGGCCCAGATCGGCTTTCGACAGCACGGCGAGCTCGCGGCCCGGCGGGCCGACCTGGACGAGTTCGTCCTCGGAGAGGTTCGACAGCACCAGCACCGGCTTGCGGTCGTCGGTCGAGCCGAGGTGCTCGATCAGGCCGAGACTGGTCTCGGCGCCGAGCCAGAAATCGAGCACGTAGAGATCGAAGTCCTCGGCGGCGATGCGCTCGGCCGCCTCGACCACGCTGTGGGCGACGGTGATCTGGCCGAGTTCGATGCCGACCCGCTGGGCGACCCAGAGGAACAGCCGCTCGTCGACCGCGTCGTCCTCGACGAGCAGAATGCGCATCTCGCGGCCGCCGACCATGGCTGCGACGTTGCCGTCGCTGCGCCTGCGGGCGGATCTGAATGGCAGGACCTTAGACGACGTCATGATGCAACTCCGGACGTTCCCCTGCGTGCCCAGGGCCCGCCGCTGTGTCGATGTTCGAAGGCGGGATGATCAGGCAGAAGGTCGAACCTTCGCCGATCCGGCCGTCCGCCGTCAGTTCAAATCCTTGCGCGCGCGCCGCCGCTGCGGCGATCGTCAGCCCCATGCCGGTCCCGTCGCGGGCCGGCCCGCCGCGCAGGCGGAGGAAGGGCTCGAAGATCGCCCGCGCATGCACCTTGTCGAAGCCGACGCCGTTGTCGGAGACGGTCACGGCAAAGGCGCCGTCTAATCCGACCGGCTTCGCCACGACGGCGATGCGCGCGGGGCGCTCGGGCGAGCGGTACTTCACTGCATTGGAGATCAGATTCAGGAAAATCTGCCGGCAGTGCAGCAGATCTCCCCGGACGATCAGATCTTGATCGATCGTCAGAGATACGTCGGCGCCCGCGTCCCGGATCTGTCGTCCGAGCTGGCGGATCACGCCGTCGACGAAGGGCGCGAGCCGGAAGGTCGACCAGGTCGGCGCCTGCTCGGACATCCGGGCGAAACGGGACATGTCGCGGACCAGAAGCCCGGCGCGGCCGGCGCTGTCCTGGATCACGCCGAGCGCGAACTCGATCTCCTCGGCATCGCCCGTCGTCACCGCCTGCCGAAGAACTTCCGAATAACCGTTCAACTTGCTCAGCGGTTCCTGCAGATCGTGGCAGACGATCCGGTTGAACTGCTTCAAACCTTCGTTGGTTGCGCTGATCTGCTGGTTCAGCCGCTCCAGTTCACGGTTCTGCCGCTCCACCTTGCCGAGCAGGCTGCGCAGTTCCGTGACATCGCGGCCGACGGACTGGATCTCCTCGACCTCGCCGGTCGCGCCATAGAAGATGCGAGAGGTCCAGAATACCGTGGCGATCCGGCCGTCCAGGCGCCGGAAATCCATTTCGGTCGAGATGTACTCTTCGCCGTCCTTGCCGAAGGACTGAAAGATCGCTTCCAGTGCCGCCGGGTCGACCGGTCGCGCGATGTCGGCGACACGGCAGCCGATCAACTGTTCCGGATCGACGCCGTGCGCCTCGGCATAGGCGCGATTGGCGAAGATGATCGTCGTATCGGCGAGACACCGGACGATCATGTCCGGCGTGTCGTCGAGGATGCGCTGTACGAAGGCTCTGTCGATCGCCGCCCGATTTTCGTCGGCGGCGTCGCGCAGGCGCAGGGTGCGCAGCCCGAGAACGTTCGAGCCACCGCTGGCCGCATCCAGCAGGGCCGGCGGCAGGCGGTAGTCGTCCCCGATCTCGATGCTGCTTTCGAGCATGCTCGTTCACTTCCTCACGTCGGCGTGATCACCAACTCTCGGACCATACCAGAGGCAAAACACGCCGCTCGTCAAGTGTAACGCCACGATATCCGTGCTTTGACGTCATAGGCATATGGTCGATTTACGTTACGGCTCGCGCATACGGCGAATTGGCGCGAGAAGATTGACCAGCATATTTGCGCCAGAGATGAAAAAATCCGTAACGCTTCGATAAAGGGGTATCCATAGGGTTGAGATAACATTCCGATTTCGCGATGGGTGCGCGAGGGGTGATCGGTTTTTCTATGCTTGGGCGTTATGAATCGTCTCGATGGACGAATAAATCAGATTCGTGCGGCTTTTCAGGCCGTTGCGGGCAACAGGTGAATACCGTGATGTCGCGTAGATGCCTGTGCCGGTTGCATACAAAGGGCCGGTCGACGGCAGCGTAGAACAGGCCAGGATCAGGGACGAGTAACGAAACTGTCCAGTACACGTTTGCGACCGGCGCGATCGAAATCGATGGTGAGCTTGTTGCCTTCGACTTCGATGACCGAGCCGATGCCGAACTTCTGATGAAAAACCCGTTCGCCGACAGCATAAGTCGCGGCACCGGTCGAAACGCTCTTGGCGACCAGGCTGCCCTCGATCACGCCGCCGAGCTTCTTTTCCCGCAGCGGATTGCCCCATCGGTCGCGTGCCGGGGTCCGGTAGCTGTCGTGATCGAAGCCGCGGCCGGCTTCGCCGAACCCGCCGCGACCGCCGCCACGGCCACCGGCAGCGTCGCCGAAGCGGCCGCGCTGGGCCTCGCCGGGCGCGCGATCGTATTCGTCCTGGGCATAATCGTCGGACGACGAGCCGTAACCCCCGGCTGTGCGGCCGCCGGCCTTGAGCTTCTGGGCGCGCTGCCAGCCGGGCGTCGCGTAGGTCGAGCCGAACGGCTCCATCTGGTCGAATCGGCTGCGGCCGTAGCCGCCGTAGTTCGACTTTGATTCGATCACCTCGACGTGCGGTTCGGGCAGTTCGTCGAGGAAGCGGCTCGGGATCGAGGTCTGCCAGGAGCCGTGGATGCGGCGGTTGGAGGCGAACCAGATCTGCGCGCGCTTCTTGGCGCGGGTGATGCCGACATAGGCGAGGCGGCGCTCCTCCTCGAGCCCGGCGCGGCCGCCCTCGTCGAGCGCGCGCTGGTGCGGGAACAGGCCTTCCTCCCAGCCGGGCAGGAACACGGTATCGAATTCGAGGCCCTTGGCCGAATGCAGCGTCATGACGTTGACGGCGTCGAGCGAGGGATCGTTCTCGGTGTCCATGACCAGGCTGACGTGCTCGAGGAAGGCCGGCAGCGACTCGTAGTCCTCCATGGAGCGCAGCAGCTCCTTGAGGTTTTCGAGCCGCCCCGGCGCTTCGGCCGAGCGGTCGTTCTGCCACATCTCGGTGTAGCCGGACTCGTCCAGGATGATGCCGGCGAGATCGGTGTGCGGCATGTGTTCGAGCTGGGCGCGCCAGCGCGTGAAGCTGTCGACGAGGCCCTTCAGCGATGACCGCGCCTTCGGCTTCAGTTCCTCGGTCTCGACGATCAGGCCGGCGGCGGCGAGCAGCGGTACGCCGCGGGCGCGGGCGAGGCCGTGCACCTGCTGCAGCGAGGCATCGCCGAGGCCACGCTTCGGCACGTTGACGATGCGCTCGAACGCGAGATCGTCGGCCGGCTGGCACGTCGTGCGGAAATAGGCGAGCGCATCACGGATTTCGGCGCGCTCATAGAACCGCGGGCCGCCGACCACGCGATAGGGCAGGCCGAGTGTCACGAAGCGATCTTCGAACTCGCGCATCTGGAACGAGGCGCGGACCAGGATCGCGATCTCGTTCAGCTTGTGGCCGTCGCGCTGGAGCCGTTCGATCTCGTCGGAGATCGAACGCGCCTCTTCCTCCGAGTCCCAGGACGAGGCGACCGCGACCTTCTCCGCGTCGTCGTGGTTCTTCTCGGTGAACAGCGTCTTGCCGAGCCGGCTCTCGTTATGGGCGATCAGATGCGAGGCGGCGGCGAGGATGTGGGTGGTCGAGCGATAGTTGCGCTCGAGCCGGATCACCTTGGCGCCGGGAAAATCGTGCTCGAAGCGCAGGATGTTGTCGACCTCGGCGCCGCGCCAGCCGTAGATCGACTGGTCGTCGTCGCCGACGCAGCAGACGTTCTTGGTCTGCATCGCCAAAAGGCGCAGCCACAGATACTGCGCGACGTTGGTGTCCTGGTACTCGTCGACCAGGATGTAGCGGAACCGGCGCTGGTAGTCGGCGAGCACGTCGGGATGGCGCTGCCAGATCTTGATCACGTGCAGCAGCAAGTCGCCGAAGTCGGTCGCGTTCAGCGTCTTCAGCCGCGCCTGATAGGCGCGGTAGAGGTCGCCGCCCTTGCCGTTGCCGAAGGCCTTGGCCTCGAGCGGCGGGATGTTGTCCGGGTCGAGGCCGCGGTTCTTCCAGGTGTCGATGAAGCTCGCGAGCTGGCGCGCCGGCCAGCGCTTTTCGTCGATGCCCTCGGCCTGGATGATCTGCTTCATCAGGCGAAGCTGATCGTCGGTATCGAGGATGGTGAAGTCCGAGCGCAGGCCGACCAGTTCGGCGTGGCGGCGCAGCACCTTGGTGCCGATGGCGTGGAAGGTGCCGAGCCAGGGCATGCCCTCGACGCGCTCGCCGATCAGATGCGCGATGCGCTCCTTCATCTCGCGCGCCGCTTTGTTGGTGAAGGTGACGGCGAGGATCTCCGAAGGCCGCGCGTGGCCGGTCGCGAGAATATGGGCGATGCGCGTGGTCAGCACGCGCGTCTTGCCGGTGCCGGCGCCGGCGAGCACCAGTACCGGGCCGTCGATGGTGACGATCGCTTCGCGCTGCTCGGGATTGAGGTTGTCGAGATAGGTCGGCGCCGGCATCGCGCGGGCGGCCGCGGCGCGCGCGGCGATGCCGCCGGGGCGCGGCGGGGGCGCGGGCTCGAAGCCGGGGCGCGGCTGGGAACCCGCCAGGCGCGACGGTGCCTCGTGACCCGACGCGCGCGGGGGCGAGTTCACGCCGGGCTGGCGTGGTGCGGCGCCCGGGGCGTCTCCGAAGGGAACATCCTCGAACGGCACGTCTTCGAAGGGCGCGTCCGGCCCGCGGCCGTAGGACGCCTCGTCGGGCGGCGGCGCATCGTCTCCGGGGAAGCGGTCGCCCGGAAAGCCGGCTTCTTCTGGAAAATCCGCGTCGCCCGGAAACCCCTCGTCCCCCGGAAAACCATCCGATCCGGACGGACGCGCCGGTTCCTCCGATCCGAAAGGATCGTCGTAGGCGTCTGCGTGCGGGCGACCGGGGCGGGCTGAGGACATCGATGTTTCCGACTCGTTCTCTTCGCCTACTATAGCAAGATGGCGGCGTCGATGGGGCGGGGGGCGCGGAGCGCACGAAACTGGGGATCATATGGGGGCGGTGGCGCGCCGCCGCATCGGCGGCCGTGCTGCCAGGGCGGCGGACGACGAAGCACGGGCACCCCGGCGCGTTACGACCGGCCTCCCATGCGTGCGTCAGGCTTCATGCGGCTTTCGCGCTTTGCTAGCGTGCCGCTTCGGCGCAGAGCGCCGGGCCAACCAACAAGACGTGTCGGGCAAGACCCGCTGGAGTGAGACGATGACAATGACGGCGCCGCCGATGTTGCGCAACGACGCAGGGATCGCCACCGCGGTCGCGGTCCTGAAGCAGCGCTTCGGCGAGCAGATCTCGACCGGCGAGGCGATCCGCACCCAGCACGGGCACACGCTGACCTGGATTCCGAACCAGATCCCCGACGCGGTCGTGTTCGCCCGCTCCGAGGCGGAGGTGCAGGACGCGGTGAAGATCGCCGCCGCGCACCGCTGCCCGGTCATCCCGTTCGGCACCGGCACATCGCTCGAGGGGCATCTCAACGCGCCGGCCGGCGGCGTCTCGATCGACGTGTCGCAGATGAACCGCGTGCTGCGGGTCAATGCCGAGGATCTCGACTGCGTGATCGAGCCCGGCGTCACCCGCAAGGCGCTCAACGAGACGCTGCGCGACACCGGCCTGTTCTTCCCGATCGATCCGGGCGCCGATGCCTCGCTCGGCGGCATGGCGGCGACGCGCGCCTCCGGCACCAACGCAGTGCGCTACGGCACCATGCGCGAGGCCGTGATGGCGCTGCGCGCGGTCACCGCCGACGGCTCGGTGGTGACGACCTCGCGGCGCGCCAAGAAGTCGGCCGCCGGCTACGACCTGACACGCCTGTTCGTCGGCTCGGAAGGCACGCTCGGCATCTTCACCGAGCTGACCTTGCGGCTCTTCGGCATTCCGGAGGTGATCGGCGCCGGCGTCTGCACGTTCCCGACCGTGAAGGCGGCGGCCGATGCGGTGATCCTGACCATCCAGTCGGGCATTCCGGTGGCGCGGATCGAGCTGCTCGACACGCTGCAGGTCAAGATGGTCAACGCCTATTCGAAGCTGACCCTGCCGGAATCGCCGCTGCTCTTGGTCGAGTTCCACGGCACGGCGGCGGGGGTCGCCGAACAGTCGACGCTGTTCGGCGAGATCGCGGCCGACTGCGGCGGCGGGCCCTATCAGGCGACCACCGAGCCCGAGCAGCGCTCGAAGCTCTGGCAGGCGCGCCACGACGTCTACTGGTCGGTGGTCAACGCCGCACCCGGCAAGCGCGCGGTCGCGACCGACGTGTGCGTGCCGATCTCGCGGCTCGCCGAATGCATCGACGCGACCGCCGCCGACGTCGCCGAGACCGGCATTCTCGCCCCGATCGTCGGCCATGTCGGCGACGGCAACTTCCATGTCCAGCCCCTGGTCGATCCCAATGATCCGGCCGAGATCGCCAAGGTCGAGGCCTTCATCGAGCGGCTGGTCTACCGGGCGCTGGCGATGGAGGGTACCTGCACCGGCGAGCACGGCGTCGGCCAGGGCAAGATGGCCTATCTCGAAGCCGAGCACGGCCCGGAGGCACTCGAGCTGATGCGGCGGATCAAGAAGGCGTTCGACCCGGACGACATTCTCAATCCGGGCAAGATCGTCATCTGACGCGGACCGGGGCGCGATCAGAGCCCCCTCGAAACGCAATCGGCCCGCGGAAGGGCGGGCCGAAGCTCAGGGGCGGCGGATGATCCGTCGCGCCGTCTCAGTGCATGTCGAGCACGATGCGGCCGTCGATCTTGCCCTTTTCCATCTCGGCGAAGATCGCGTTGATGTTGTCGAGCTTGTCCCAGGAGAAATGCGCCTTGACCTTGCCCTCGCCGGCGAAGGCGAGCGCTTCCATGAGGTCGGCGCGGGTGCCGACGATCGAGCCGCGCACGGTGATGCGCTTCAGCACCGTGTCGAAGATCGGCATGGCGAACATGCCCGGCGGCAGGCCGACCAGCGCCATGGTGCCCTTCGGCCTCAGCATGTCGAAGGCCTGTTCGAACGCCTTCGGCGACACGGCCGTGACCAGCACGCCGTGGGCGCCGCCGACGGTCTTCTGCAGGACCTCGCCGGGGTTCTCGTTGCGGGCGTTGACGGTCAGATCCGCGCCGAGCGACTTCGCCAGCGCCAGCTTCTCGTCGGCGACATCGACCGCCGCGCAATGGAAGCCCATGGCCTTGGCATATTGCACGGCCATGTGGCCGAGGCCGCCGACGCCGGTGATCACCACCCAGTCGCCGGGCTTGGCATCGGTCTCCTTCAGCCCCTTGTAGACCGTGACGCCGGCGCAGAGCACCGGCGCGGCCGGGCCGAATTCGAGGCCGTCGGGCAGATGGCCGACGTAGTTCGGGTCGGCGAGGACATAGTCGGCGAAGGTGCCGTCGAGCGAATAGCCGGTGTTCTGCTGGCTGCCGCAGAGCGTTTCCCAGCCGGTGAAGCAATAGGGGCAGTGGCCGCAGGCGGTGTGCAGCCACGGCACGCCGACACGGTCGCCTTCCTTGACGCCGGTGACGCCGGCACCCACCGCCGCGACGTAGCCGGCGCCTTCATGGCCGGGCACGAAGGGCGGCTTCGGCTTGACCGGCCAGTCGCCCTGGGCGGCATGCAGATCGGTGTGGCAGACGCCGGTCGCCTCGACCTTGACCAGGATCGAGCCGGGCCGCACCTCGGGGATCGGGCGTTCCTCGATCACCAGCGGCTGGCCGAAAGCCCGCACCACGGCGGCGCGCATGAGCTTGCTCATTGTCGTCTCCTCGGAAATTGTCGTCCCGTCGCGGCGCATCAAACACGCCGGGCGGCCCGCCCGCCTTGCGCTAGCGCAAACACAGACCGCGAGCGTCGCCGCAAATATTTGTGAGCGTTCGGCTTTCGGATCGCGCGTCTTCCCTTGCGGGAGGAGCTGCTGCGCGCCGACATCTCGTCGCGGGGCGCTGACGGCGACATATTAAGCGCCTAGAGTGCGGCGGGGTGGACCGATCGCGGCGGCAAGCCGGGCTGCGACGGCGGGACGGAGAGCGGGACTTGAATTCGGTCTACATCGGAGCCGGGCTCACCATCATCCTGGCGCTGCTGGCAGCGCTGGTCGGGCCGCTGTTCGTGGACTGGACGGCCTATCGCGCCGTGTTCGAGCGTGAGGGCACGGCGCTGATCGGCCGGCCGGTCACGGTGCTCGGCAGCGCCGATGCACGCCTGCTGCCGGCGCCGTGGATCGCCTTCGACGACGTGGTGATCGGCGATCTAGCGCATCCGCTCGCCAAGATCGGCCGCTTCGAGATGCGGCTCGAACTGACGCCGCTGCTCAAGGGCGAACTGCGCGTCGCCGAGATGCATCTCGACCGCCCGGTCGTGCAGGTCGCGCTCGGCGCGGACGGCAAGGTCGACCTCGGGCCGACGGCGGCGGCCGGCGGGCGCAGCATGGCGGAGGTCGCGCTCGAACAGGCCGAGATCACCGACGGCAAGCTGGTGCTGGAGGACCGTCGTGGCGGCGGCACGGTCGCGATCGGCGCGATCAACGCCAATGCCTCGGCGGCGGCGCTGGTCGGTCCGTGGAAGTTCGAGGGCGGCGGCGCTTGGGCCGGCGGCGCCTGGGGCGAGCGGCCGGTGACGTTCCGGCTGGCGAGCGGCCGGCAGGGCGCGGACGGCGCCTGGCCGCTCAAGCTGCAGGCCGGCTTCGCCGACGATCCCGCGCAGGCGACCTTCGATGCGACCGTGTCGGTCGCCGACGGCCGGCCCAACGCCGCCGGCACGCTGGTCGTCACCCGCGCGCTGCCGCCGAATGTCGAGCCCGCGCCGGAGGACCTGCCGCCGCTCCGGGTCGAGGCCAAGATCAAGGCCGATGCCGCCGGCATCGTGGCCGACCAGCTCGACATCACGGTAGGGGCGGAGGACCGCGCCTATCTCCTGTCGGGCACCGGCGGCATCACGCTCGGCGCGCAGCCGGCGCTGGAGGCGCGGCTCGCGGCCAAGCAGATCGATCTCGATCGCGCGCTCGCCGGCAAGGTCGGCGAGGCGGTCGATATGGCGGAGACGTTGTCGCGCGGCGGCACGGCGCTCAGGCGCCTGCCGCAGCCGCCGGTGCCGGCGCGGCTGTCGCTGACCTTGCCGGGCCTCGTGCTCGGCGGCGGCGTCGTGCAGGACGTGCGGCTGGAGGCACGGTCGCGGCCGGGGGGCTGGGCGATCGACGCGATCGAGGCCAAGCTGCCGGGCCGGACCAGGTTCAACGCCGACGGGCGGCTCGCGCTCGACGAGCGGCTCGGCTTCGACGGTGCGATGAAGATCGTCTCCGACCAGCCGGCGGCCTTCGCCAACTGGTGGTCGCGGGCGCGCGACCTGCCGCGGCTCGAGCCGATCGATGCCGAGGCGAAGCTTTCGATCACGCCGGAGGCGATCAAGGTCGACCAGCTCACCGCCCGCATCGGCACCGCGACGACGCGCGGCTTCGTCGAGTGGGCGCCCGGGCGCGTACCGGCCGAGGGCGGGCGCCTGCGCGCGGCGCTCACAGCCGACCGGCTCGACATCGATCAGATCTCGGCGCTTCGCACGTTGCTCGCCGGCAGTGCCGCGCCGGCCGGTATCGGCGAGCGGCGCAACGGCATCGGCTCGGCCGAACTCGATTTCGACGCCGGCACGCTGGTTGTCGCCGGCGTGGCGCTGAAGGGGTTTCGGCGCGCGGCGTGGTCGCCGAGGACGTGCTGTCGATCGACCGCTTCCAGGTTCGCGACGCCGCCGGCGCCAGCATCGAGGCGCATGGCCGGATCGAGCGCCCGGCGACGACGCCCGACGGGCGCATCGACCTCAAGCTCTCGGCCGATCGGCCGGAGGCACTCGCGCGCGTCGTCGATGCGCTGGCGGGCGGCGCTGCCTGGTCGAAGCGGCTCGTCGCGGCGGCGCCGGCGCTCGGGCCGCTCGCGGTCAACGCGACGCTCGAAGGTCGCGCGAGCACCTCGGTCAGCGATGTGCGCGCCACGGTCAACGGCACGTCGGCGGGGTCGACGCTGGCGCTCGATGGCCGGTTCACGGGCCGCGTCGAGGCGTGGCGGGATGCGACCGTCGAGGTGTCCGGCGGGCTCGACGGACCGGACGGCGCGCGCGTGCTGCGCCAGCTCGGCATCACGGCGCTGTCGTTCAAGGGCGCGACCGGCCGGGTCAGTGCCACGGCCAACGGCGTGCCGGCGAACGGCCTCGACGCCGCGGCGACTGTCGACATCGCCGGCACCCGGCTCGGCTACGTCGGGACGGTGAGGCTGCCGGCGGACGGTTCGGTGCAACTCGACGGCAAGGCGACCGTGGCGGCCAAGGACGTGGTGCAGGCCGCGCTGGTGCTCGGCCAACCGCTTCCGGGGCTCGACCGGACGCTCGGGCTCGATCTTGCGGCCAAGGTGTCGGGCGCCTGGCCGCGCCTCGCCTTCGCCGAACTCGCGGGCCACGCGGCCGATACCGAGGTCAGCGGCGCGCTTGGCGTCGATTTCGCCGCTCTGCCGGTCGCGGTCTCGGGGCGGATCGGGCTCGGCGAGGTCGAC
This sequence comes from Ancalomicrobiaceae bacterium S20, assembly GCA_040269895.1. NCBI lineage: Bacteria > Pseudomonadati > Pseudomonadota > Alphaproteobacteria > Hyphomicrobiales > Ancalomicrobiaceae > Methyloraptor > Methyloraptor flagellatus. The sequence goes on from CP158568.1 coordinate 625,789, forward strand.
CTCGCCGGTCTCGCCGAACTCGGCCTCGGCTCCGGCCCCTTCGAGGCGCCGCTCAAGGCCGGCGAGATCTGGTCCGGCCAGCCGCTCGGCGCGCCGATCCTCGGGCGCAGCGTCCGGCTGGACCTCGATCTGACCGCCGACCGCGCGCTCATCGGACCCTATCGGCTCGATCGCGCCGGCTTGAGGCTGTCGACGCGCGTCGACGAGGTCGGGCTCGAAGGGCTGAAGGCGGCATTCGGGCCGGGCTCCGCGGCCGGCACGCTCCGGATCAAGCGCGCTTCGAACGGCGAGACGACCGTCTCGGGCGACGTCAAGCTCGCCGGCATCGCGCTCGAGGACATCGTCTGGCGCCGCGACGGCCGCTCGGTCGCGACGGGGCGGCTCGATCTCGATGCGACCTTCGAGGGCGGCGGCCGGTCGCTGGCGGCGGTCGCGGCCGGGCTCAACGGCGGCGGCGCGGTGCGCGTGACCGCCGGCGTGCTGCGTTACGTCAATCCGGACGCGTTCCGCGCCATCATCGTGGCGGCGGACGGCGGGCTGGATCTCAAGGAGGACAGGGTCCGCACCGTGTTCCAGAGCTATCTCGACAACGGCCAGATGCCGTTCGACCGGCTCGACGCGGCCTTCTCGATGGCCGGCGGCGTGGCGCGCGCCGGCGAGGCGGTGGTCGAGAGCGCTGGCGCGGACGCGCGGCTCGGTGGCGTTCGACCTCGCGCGCTGGAAGCTCGATGCCGACTGGACGCTGACGGTCGATCCCGGCAAGGGCAACACGGTGACGGGCGCGCAGGCGCAGGTCGGCGTCGTGTTCTCCGGGCCGCTCGACCGGCCGTCGCGGCGGCTCGACGTCGCGCCGCTCGCCGCCTTCCTGACGCTGCGCGCCTTCGAACGCGAGGTCGCGCGCATCGAGGCGATGCAGGCCGACATCATGGAGCGCGAGCGCTTCGCCCGCGAACTGCGCCGGCTCCGGCAGGAGAATGCTCGTCGCGTGCAGGAGCAGCAGCAGGCCGAGGAGGCGCGCAAGGCCGACGAGGCGCGCAAGGCGGCGGAGGCGGCGCGCAAGGCCGAAGAGGAGCGCAAGCGCCAGCTCGAGGCGCCGAAGCCCGCGGGCCAGATCGATCCGCCGGCCGGTAGCGGTTCGGCTGCGGCGCCAACGTCCGGCGGCCGTGCCACGACCGCTCAGGCCAACGAGGTCGGGCCGGGCGCCGGAGGCGCTGCTGCGGGGGCCGCGTCTGCTGGGGCACCATCCTCCGCCGGCACGCCGAGCTCAAGCCCGGCTCCGACGACCGGACAGGTCGCCGCTCCGTCGTCGCCGGCTGCGCCGGACGCCTTGCCGCCGCTCGATCCGACCATTCAGATCGCCCCGGCGCCGCCGGTGCTCGGCTCTCCGCGGCCGGCGACCGGCGGCAATGCGCCGTTGGTGCTGTCGCCGAGCGGGACGCCGTGATCGAGCGCCGCCCGACCACGGCAGCCGTGATCATCGGATAGCTGCATCCGGGATCGGTTTGGTCAGGCGATCACCGTCGTCGCGCCCGTGTCCGGCGTGAGCGCCGTGGCGGCCTCCAGCCGCGCGCGGAAATCGGCGAGCACGGCGAGGCGCAGGGCGGAGGCGAGGTTCGCGGTGCCGCGGGCGACGTCGATCTCGGCGATCAGCGCGGCGAGCGGCAGCGCGCGACGGGCGGCTTGATCGTCGAGCGCCGCCCAGAATTCCGGCTCGAGCGCGATCGAGGTGCGGTGGCCGGCGATGGTGACGGAGCGCTTCAGCATGATCGCGGGCTCACCGGTCCGGATCGCGGCTCGGCGATGTCTCGGGTGGGGGCGTCTCGGGCGGCGACATGTCGGGTGGGGATGACGGATCGGCGGTCGCTTCGACGTCGGCGCGACCACCCCAGGCTGGTTTTTGCTCCGCTTCGAGACGATGCCCCTCGATCGCGCGATCGGCGCGCTCGGCCTCGCGGCGGAGGCCGTCCTTCTCGGCTTTGGTGCGGCCGAAGCGGATGCGGTTTTCCTCGGCTGTGGTCTTGGCCGCCGCGCGCGCCTTGGCCTTGCGCGCGCGGTTGAGGTTCACGATCTCGCCCATCTCTGGCCTCCCGCCGATCTGGAGCTGTATCCGAGCACATCGGTGCCGCAGCGGATCAGGAAGCGGATCCGCCGGTCAGGTCTTCTTGCGGAACTGGTCGAGCGACACCACCGTCGCCTTCGGCGGCTCGGCCGGCTTTTCGTCCTTGGCCGCATCGGCCTTCACGTCAGTCTCGGGCTTCGGCTCGGCCTTGTCGGCGAGCTTGGCCGCGGGCTTCAGCGGCTCGACCGGCGCCGGCGCCGGAGCGATCGCCGGCAGTGCGGGGGCGACGACATCGTCCTGCGCCGTCTCGGTGTCGACCGGCTTCAGCACCGGCTTGGCCGGCGCTTCGGCCGGCTTGGTCTCGCCCTTCGCCTCGCCCTCGCGGGCGACCTCGAACTGCAGGCCGAACTGCACCGACGGGTCGAAGAAGCCCTTCACGGCGACGAAAGGCACCAGCAGCTTCTCCGGGATGCCGCTGAACGACAGGCCGACCTCGAAACCGTGGTCGGTGACGGTCAGATCCCAGAACTGGTGCTGGAGGACGATGGTCATCTCCTCGGGATAGCGCGCGCGGATGCGGCTCGACAGGCGCACGCCGGGATGCTGCGTGTCGAAGGAGATGTAGAAATGATGCTGCCCCGGCAGGCCGGTCTGCGCCACCTCGGCGAGGATCTTGCGAACCACGCCGCGCAGGGCGTCCTGCACCAGGACGTCGTATCGAATGAGGTCTTGAGTCATGGGCGGAGTTTGGAGCCGGGCGCGGGACCGCGCAAGTCCGAATGGCAACGGCCGGGCCATAAGGCCGGCGAGCATCCGGGGCGGTCGGGGGAAGGGAAGGGGATGAGTGGAGGCTTCTGTTGCCAGGTGCCTCCGAACCCCGCCTTACGGTGCTACCCGCAAGGACTTGAAACCGGGTACGTCAACCGCATTACGCGGCGACGGCCACCGGAGCATAGTTGTCATTCGCAACTATTGTTCGGCCCGATGACGGTGGTACCATGCCGGGCAAAAGATCGGTTTTTAGACCCTCGTCGATCCTAGTTCGCCCCCGCCGGAACCCACGTCGGACTGTCGTCAACGCGGGCTCGGGTGGAGGCGCCGGGTACTGCCCCCGGGTCCGAAAGGCTTATTACACCGCTCGTTTATCGCCATAGTCGCCCTTGCGGGTGACGGAGCGAATATAGGCGCGGCCCGCGGCGAGGGAAAGCCCCCGTCGCGGGCCAATCGTGTCCGCTTGTGGATGGTCGCTTGTGGATGGTCGCTTGGGGATGAGCGCCCGCGGGCGCCCTCAGTCGAACCGCCAGCGTTCCTCGTCGCGCCGGCCACGGGTTGCCGCGAGCAGGACCGACACATAGGGGTCGGACGGGTCCGGGCGTCCGCCGGGGCGGAGGCCGAGGTCGTCGAGCAGGCGGGCGTCGGCCGCGTCGAGCGGCGCGCCGCGCAGCCGGCGTTGCCGGCGCATCCGGCCCCAGGCGGCGGCGAGAGTCCGGACGACGGCGCGAAAGGCGGTGCGCGTGTCGAGCACGAAGCCCATGGCGATCGAGGGGCCGAAGCCCTCGGCCTGGCGGGTGATTTCAAGAGCGGCGTCACGCATGGCGTAGGTCTCCCGTTCGCGGGCACGACGCCATCGCGCCGGCCGCGGTCAATCGGTCGGTTTCAAGGGGAATTCCGGTTGTGTCGGCGTCGGAGGCTGATGCGGCGATCGGCAGGGCCTCGCCGGGGGTCGGCCACCCACGGACTGGTTTCACCAGGAGGAGCGCCGTCGGCGGCTCCGTTTCGATGGCACCACCATGCGTCCGCTGGATTGATCAATCAAACGAAAAGGATTAAAGTCTCTCGTCAATGAGGCTGACAATTGAGCCGGCGCTTCAAAGGCGCGCCGGCGGTCGAACCCATCGCCGAGACGTGCCGTCGAAATGACGGATCGGCCGAGCGGTTCGAGGACGGCGAGGAGGCGGACATGGCGCTGGTGGCGGATTGCGGACAGCCGGGGTTCGGGGCGGTCGGCCCGGGTCTCGAAATCGATCTTCTGCGCACGCTGGTGGCGATCGTGAACACCGGCAGCTTCAGCCGTGCGGCGACGGCGGTCTACCGCACGCCCTCGGCGGTCTCGATGCAGATGAAGCGGCTGGAAGAGATCGTCGGCAAGCCGATCTTCGCCAAGGACGGCCGCTCCGTGGCGCTGACCCCCACGGGCGAAGAACTGGTCGGCTACGCGCGCCGGATCCTGCAGCTCTCCGACGAGGCGCTGAGCCGGTTCCGCTGCCAGTCGACCACCGGCGTCGTCCGGCTCGGCACGCCCGACGACTACGCGACCCGCTTCCTGCCGCCGATCCTTGCGCGTTTCGCCGCGACCCATCCGATGGTGCAGGTCGACGTGACCTGCCTGTCGAGCACGTCGCTCTTGCCGCTGCTCGACGAGGGCACGCTCGACATCGCGCTGGTCAGCGTCTGCTCGGCGCACACGCCGAACACGATCGTGCATCGCGAGCCGCTGGTCTGGGCCGGCGTCAAGCGCGGCGTGGCGCACGAGCGCCGGCCGCTGCCGCTGGCGCTGTCCGGACCGACGTGCTCGTGGCGGCTGCGCGCGCTCGGCGAGCTCGACACGCGCAACATCCCCTACCGCGTCGCCTATACCAGTCAGCACTACATCGGCCAGGTCGCGGCGCTGCTCGCCGATCTCGCGGTCGCGCCCTTGCCGGCGAGCGTGGTGACCGGCGATCTCGGCCTTGTCGACGATCCGTCGCTGCCACCGCTCGGCTATTACGAGATCGACCTCAAGACCTCGCCGCGCGCCTCGGGCCCGGCCTTCGAGGCGCTGCTCAGCCACATCCGCCAGAGCTTCGTCGAAGAACAGGCGCGGGCGATGCCGGGAAGCGGGATGCCGACCAATGTGATGGCCGTCGCGTAAAGTGCCGGCTTCGCTTCGCCCGCTCTCGGCTGCGCGCGCAACATGTTGTTGATCGGTCGCTCGCCGGTACTACACTTGCGACCTGCGATCGGCGTAGAACGCTCTCACTCAGACGGGGCGTGGTTCCGAGTCCCCGCGGCGGATGCGCCTCCGCCGCGCTCGAGCCACCGGCCGGCTCAGGCCCGGAGGATCCCATGGAGCAGTATCACGACCTGATGCGCCGCGTGCTCGACGAGGGCGTCGTCAAGCACGACCGCACCGGCACCGGTACGAAATCGGTGTTCGGCCACCAGATGCGCTTCGACCTGCGTGACGGCTTTCCGCTGGTCACCACCAAGAAGCTGCATCTGAAGTCGATCGTGCACGAGCTCCTGTGGTTCCTGCAGGGCGACACCAACATCCGCTACCTGAAGGAAAACGGCGTCTCCATCTGGGATGAATGGGCCGACGCCAATGGCGATCTCGGACCGGTCTACGGCCACCAGTGGCGGAACTGGCCGACGCCGGACGGGTCGACGATCGACCAGATCGCCTGGGTCGAGAACGAGATCCGGCGCAATCCGGATTCGCGCCGGCTGATCGTCACGGCCTGGAACCCGGCGGATATCCCGCGGATGAAGCTGCCGCCCTGCCATCTCCTGTTCCAGTTCTACGTCGCCAACGGCCGGCTCTCCTGCCAGCTCTACCAGCGCTCGGCCGACATCTTCCTCGGTGTGCCGTTCAACATCGCGAGCTATGCGCTGCTGACCATGATGATGGCGCAGGCGACCGGGCTCGAGCCGGGCGACTTCGTCCATTCGCTCGGCGACGCGCATCTCTACCTGAACCATCTCGAGCAGACGCGGCTGCAGCTCGCGCGCGAGCCGCGGCCGCTGCCGACCATGAGCCTCAACCCGGATGTGAAGGGCATCTTCGGCTTCCGCTACGAGGATTTCCGGTTGGAAGGCTACGCGCCGCACCCGCATATTTCGGCGCCGGTGGCGGTCTGAGACGGTCTGACGGGCAGGGCGGTTTCGGCTCCGCCCGCCACATTTTCGCTCGGCTCCGCGCCTAGCTCGGGAGGCCTCCTTCGAGCCGACCGCAAACCGGAGCCGACCCTCATGCGTTCGTTCGTTCTCGCACTTCTCGCCGTCGTCGCGGCGAGCGCGCCGGCGCATGCCGATCTCGACGCCGCGATCCTCGATGCCAAGGTCAAGCCGCTCGCCGAGAAGACCGCCGGCGGCCGGCTCGGCGTCGGCGTGCTCGACGTCGCGAGCGGCCAGACCTGGTATCTCGACCAGAGCCACCTGTTCCCGATGCAGAGCGTGTTCAAGGCGCCGCTCGGCGTCGCGGTGATGCAGGCGGTCGACCGGCATCGGCTGGCGCTCGAACAGCCGGTCACGATCGCACGCAGCGACCTCGCCATGCAGTGGAGCCCGATCGCCAAGGAGTTCGGCACCGCCGACAAGAAGGTGCTGACGGTCAAGGATCTGGTGAAGGCGGCGGTCTCGTTCAGCGACAACACCGCGGCCGACGTGCTGATGCGGCTGGTCGGCGGCCCGAAGGCGGTGACGGCCGCGCTGGTCGACAACGGCATTTCCGGCATCCGCGTCGATCGCTACGAGCGCGAGCTGCAGCCCGATGTGGTCGGCGTGCCGCCCTATGTCGCCGGTGACGTGATCGACCAGAAGGAATGGGAGGGCCTGCGCGCCGCCATGCCGGTCGAGCTCAAGAAGGCGTCGCTGAAGGCCTATCTGGAGGACGATCCGCGCGATACGGCGACGCCGGAGGGCGCGCTCGCGTTTCTCGCCGCGCTCGACAAGGGCGCGCTGATCTCGCCGGTCTCGACCGCGATGTTGATCCGGCTGATGACCGACACGCCCTCGGGTCCGAATCGGATCAAGGCGGGTCTGCCGCAGGGGGCGACGCTCGCCCACAAGACCGGCGGCGGCCCGGATGTCGAAGGCGTCAATTCCGCCTCGAACGATATCGGCATCGCGACGCTGCCCGGCGGACGCAAGGTCATCATCGCGGTGTTCCTTGCCGGCTCAACGGCGCCGGAAGCCGAGCGCGACGCGCTCTTCGCCGATGTCGCGCGCGCGGTTGTCGAGGCGGTGCGATACCGCTAAGCGAGGGGGCATGAGCGCTTCAACGACCTCCGCCCCCGTGTCCGTCCCTCCCGCATCGGCCCCAAAGGCCTCCGCGCCCGACACCTCCCTCACGATCCGCCGCGCCGTGGCGGGCGACGAGGCGACCGTGTTCGGCTTCGTGATGAAGCTCGCCGAATACGAGAAGCTCGCCCACGAGGTCGAGGCGACGCCCGCCGGTATCGGTGCAGCGCTGTTCGGACCCGCGCCGCGTGTGTTCTGCGAGATCGCCGAGGTCGATGGCCGGCCGGTCGGTTTCGCGCTGTGGTTCTACACCTTCTCGACCTTCCAGGGCCGCCTCGGGCTCTATCTCGAGGACCTGTACGTCGATCCGGAGCTGCGCGGCCGCGGCATCGGCAAGGCGCTGTTCGCCCGGCTCGCCGAGATCTGCCGCGGCGAAGATCTCGGCCGGCTCGAATGGCAGGTGCTCGACTGGAACGCGCCGTCGATCGCGTTCTACCGCTCGCTCGGTGCCGTCCCCAAGGACGAGTGGACCAAGTACAGGCTCGACGGCGAGGCGCTCGCCCGGCTCGCGACAGGCGCGGGCGCATGAGCACGGCGTCTCCCGCTCCGATCGAGATCGTGATCGTGGTCGCGGTGGCGAAGAACGGCGTGATCGGCCGCGAAAACGACATGCCGTGGCGGATCTCGACCGACTTCAAGCGGTTCCGCCGCATCACCATGGGGCGGCCCATCATCATGGGGCGCAAGACGTTCCTGTCGATCGGCAAGCCGCTCGACGGTCGCACCAACATCGTCGTGACGCGCGATCCCGTGTTCCGCCCCGAGGGGGCCGAGGTCGCGGCCTCGCTCGACCTGGCGATCGAACGGGCGAAGGCGGTCGCGGCGGCGAGCAGCGTCGGCGAGATCATGATCGGCGGCGGCGGCGAGATCTATCGCCAGGCGCTGCCGCTCGCGACGCGGGTCGAGCTGACCGAGGTGGCGCTCGAACCGCCGGTCGAGGGCGCGGCGGTGTTCCCGACGCTCGACCCCGCCGCGTGGCAGGAAGTCGCGCGCGTTGCGGGCGAACGCGGGCCGAAGGACGAGGCGGATTTCGCCTTCGTCACTTATCGGCGGCGCTGAAGTTGACAATAACCTGACCAAGCACCACGTCAGCCCCGGTGTGGGATGGCGGTTCAGGCGCGCGCATCGACCGTCGGCGCGGCCGTGGCGCGTGCCGTCGATTGAAAGCGGGCGGTCGCGCCCCTATAACCCGCTCACGCCATCCGGCGACGGCGCGCCCTCCGGGGCGCGCGCGCGTCGGCAGCCTCTTACCCGCGACCGGATCCGGTCGCGCCGGATTGCGATGCGGCCGGCATCGCGATCCTCAGGCGACACCCGGCCGAGGATGACACATGCCCTGGAGCAACCAGAGTGGTGGTGGCGGTTGGAAAGGCGGGGGCGGCGGTGGTCCGTGGGGCTCGCCGCCGCGCGGACCCAACGGCGGCGGCTCGCCCGATCTCGACGAGATCCTGCGCCGCGGCCAGGACAAGCTGAAGACGATCCTGCCCGGCGGTAGCGGCTTCGGCGGCCGCGGGCTCGCTATCGCGCTGGTCGCCGGCGCCGCGCTCTGGCTCGCGACCGGCTTCTACCGCGTCGAGCCGGACGAGCTCGGCGTCGAACTGGTGTTCGGCAAGGTGATCGGCCAGACCAAGCCGGGCCTCAACTACAATTTCCCCTATCCGGTCGGCCAGGTGCAGACCGTGCAGGTTCTGAGCGTGCGCGAACTGACCATCGGCTCGCGCGACGTCGGCCGCTCCGGCGGGCTGATCCAGACCCGGCTCGCGCCGGAAGAGAGCCAGATGCTGACCGGCGACGAGAACCTCGTCGACGTCGACTTCAAGGTGCAGTGGAACGTCAAGGACGCCACCGCCTTCCTGTTCAACATCCAGGATCCCGAGCGCACCGTGCGCGCCGTCGCCGAGAGCGCGATGCGCGAGGTGGTCGGCCGCAACAACATCCAGCCGATCCTGACCGAGGACCGGCAGAAGATCGAGCAGTCGGTGCGCGAGCTGATGCAGAAGGCGCTCGACAGCTACAACGCCGGCGTCGACATCCGGCTCGTGCAGATGCAGAAGGTCGATCCGCCCTCGGTGGTCATCGACGCGTTCCGTGACGTGCAGGCGGCCCGCGCGGACGCCGAGCGCATGCAGAACGAGGCGCTCGCCTTCGCCGGCCAGGTCGTGCCCGGCGCGCGCGGTCAGGCGGCGCAGATCACGGCCGAGGCACAGGCCTACAGGCAGCGCATCGTCGAGGAAGCGCGCGGCCAGGCCGATCGCTTCACCAAGGTCTACGAGGAGTACAAGCGCGCGCCGGAAGTGACGCGCGAACGGCTCTATCTGGAGACCATGGAGCGCGTGCTCGGCGGCATGGACAAGGTGATCGTCGAGCAGAAGGAGGGCGCCGGCGTCGTGCCCTATCTGCCGCTCGACAGCGTCCGGCGGCAGCAATCGCGGGCCACGCAGCAGCAGGGGGCCCAGTGATGCGCAACGGTTCTTTCGGCCTCGTCATCGGCGCGCTCGTCGTCGCGCTGGTCGCCCTGATGGGCTCGGCCTTCGTGGTCAATCCGACCCGGCAGGCGCTCGTGCTGCAGTTCGGCCAGGTCAAGCGCGCGATCGTGGAGCCGGGTCTCTATTTCAAGATCCCGCTGATTCAGAACGTCGAATATCTCGATCGCCGCATCCTCGACCTCGATCTCGATCCGCAGGAAGTGATCGCGGCCGACCAGAAGCGGCTGATCGTCGATGCCTTCGCGCGCTACAAGATCGTCGATCCGGTCGCCTTCTATCAGGCGGTCCGGACCGTGCAGAGCGGCAACCAGCGCCTGACCACCTTCGTGTCGTCGGGCCTGCGCGCGGTGCTCGCCGACGCGACCCTGACCGCGATCGTGCGCGACGAGCGCACGCCGCTGATGGAGCGGCTGAAGAAGCAGGTGCAGCCGCGCGCCCGCGACTTCGGCGTCGAGATCGTCGACGTGCGTATCCGCCGCGCCGATCTGCCGGACACCAACGCCAAGGCGATCTTCGGCCGCATGCAGAAGGAACGCGAGCGCGAGGCGACCGAGATCCGCGCCCGCGGCGGCGAGGAGAGCCAGCGCATCAAGGCGAAGGCGAACCAGGAGCGCGAGATCATCCTCGCCGAGGCCAATCGCGACGCCGACAAGGCGCGCGGCGAGGGCGATGCGCTGCGCATCAAGATCTTCGCCGACGCCTTCGGTCGCGACGCCGACTTCTTCGCCTTCTATCGCTCGATGCAGGCCTATGAGGCGGCGCTAAAGGGCGGCGAGACGAAGATCGTCATCTCGCCATCGACCAGCGACTTCTTCCGCTACTTCGCCGATCCGGCGGGCGAGAAGAAGAACACCCTGCCGCCGGTCCCGGCGCCGCTGCCGGCCGGCCCGGCACCGACCGCGGCGCCCGCGCAGTGACCACTTGACGAACGACGGCCGGGGTCGCGTACTCCGGTCGTCGTCTTGTCTGCGGACAGTCCAAGAGAAGAGTCGCGATGAAGGATTTCGTCAGCGCCCTCGGCCTGATGCTGGCGCTCGAAGGGGCGCTCTATGCCGGCGCGCCGCAGATGATGAAGAAGATGATGTCCGAGGCGCGCCACGCCTCCGACACCCTGTTCCGCCTCGGCGGCCTCGCGGCGCTGGTCATCGGCGTCGCGTTGGTGGCGGTGGTCCGGCTGGGGTGAGCGGTCGCCGTCTTACAGCGAGCGTTCGCTCGGTACGTCGCGCGGCAGACCTAGCCAGACGCCCGTCCAGAAAGGCAGACGCGGACATAGGTCGGCCATCCATTCGAGCATGATCCGCTCGTGGATCGTCCCGCGATCCGATCCGTATCGCCAATCCGGGCGCCAGAGTACTGCATCGTTGCTTGGACGGCATGGAATTGCTCCGGCCTGCAGAAGCCGTACTAGAGCATGTTGTGCGTAATTGATGGTTTCCTTCTGCGTCATTTCGAAATAAAATAGAGCCTCGTTGATGAGTTGCCGGAAGGATACCGGCTCATCATGTTCGACGAGCCAAGGCAACTCATCCAGATAGTCTGTAACCCGGACAATTCTTTCGCGGCTCGCCTCCGGGACGGTTGGCCGGTCCGCGGCAAAGAATTTGAGGGCGTCGAGACTGCGTGATGCACCGGGATTGCGCGTAATTTCGACGACAAATCGGGTGCGCGTCGCGCGGATCCCGACGAACGAGTCGTCTGCTCGAAGGTATAGTGCGCCGGGGTAGTCTGTGGGCGGCTCGACGGATCTGGCTCCCCTGATCAAGTCGGCGACGGCCGGCTTGAAGCGCTCTTGGGGCACGACCCGGATCATCTCCCGAGCGGATCCGAACCGCGTCCCTATCAGGTCCATCGTCGCTTCCTCGAGCGACTTGTTCCGGAGTGCCCACACGAGAGATATCCCTACTGCTTGCAATCTTTGCGAGCATCGTAGTGTGGTCCTGCGAATAAGTCGCGGACTTTCTTGCGGGGAGGGCCCGCTCATTTTGAAGCCCGTAGTCTCGCCTGCCTCAGGCGCCGTGGTCGCCGGCGCCTGGAGAAAACGTCCTTCGGGATCGGAACTCCGGCCGCATCGCCCGTTGCAGAACGTCGATGGTCGGGGCGTCGGGATCGGGGGCGCCGCGCGGCCGGACCGGGTTGGCACGATACGTCTCCTCGGTCAGGGGCGGCAATCCCCGGTTCATGCGATCCAGGTTCACCGCCGCCCTGTCCGCCGCCTGGGCGTCGGCGCGCAACTGGCGAAGATAGCCTTCCGGCGTCTCGTAGAGGCCGGCCGGGCGGCGGTAGGGAGCGCCTTGCTCGCGCACGCGGGCCTCGGCCAGGTCGCGATCGATCTCTTGGTTCCGCGGGTGGTGCCAAATCAGCCCTGTCGCTCTATCCCGTTTGGCAGAGCCACATCCCGGGGGGCTCCGAAGAACGGGCCCGACCAGTGCGCGATCATCCCGCCGCCGTCTGCGATCCACTCGGCGAGGACGGCAGCGCGGATATGATCGGGATCGCTGCCGTATTTGGTGGTCTCGATCCACTCCGGCCCCGGTTGCCCGCAGGGCCGGCACGGAATGGCGCCCGAACTGAGAAGTACGGTAATGCAGCGGTCGACATAGTCGATCGCTTGGGCGCTTTGCATCGGGAAAAAGCCGAGGGCCCAAATCACGATGCTGAACAGGCCCACGGGCTCATCGACGTAGACAGCGGTTTCCAGCCATTTGAGATATGTCTCTGGCGTGTCGTCCGGTTCCTCGTCCTGCATCTTCGCCCCGGTGCCTTCAATGTGAAACTGTAGTCGTTCGAGGATCGGGTCCATGACCCCTCGATTGATCATCTCGAACGTCGGGCCGCTTCCCTTACTCATGCGATAGCCGACGATGCTCTGGTCCTGCCGGGGCCCAGATCAGACGTCCTTCGGGACGTATCGGCGTGCGCTGGCGAGCGGCGTTACGTGATCGGGCACGCCGAAGAAGACGCCGGTCCAGATCTCCATCGGGCCGGCGCCGTTCGCAAGCCACTCGGCGACGATCGCGCGGCGGATCTCGGAACGGTCGCGACCGTAGCGCGGCTCTTCGACCCAGAATTCATCATAGTCGGGGGGGGCGGGCTGGCACGGGACGGCGCCGACACGATCGAGCGCGTCGAAGCAACGGCCGATGAAGGCGAGCTGCGCCTGCCGGTCGTTCGGGAAGAATGCTATGGCACTATTGATCGCCTTGTAGAAGCCTTCTGGCTCGTCGCCGGCGACTCTGGCGGCGAGGCTGTCCGGAAATGTATCCGGGCGTGTGAACGGATTGAATTCGTATCCGGGTTCCATCGCGTCTACCTCTGGTGGATTTTGATATCGTTCAGCACTTCAAACAATCCATGTCGTATGACATCGATCGTCGGGCCATGATCGTCACTGTATCTCAGCCCGATCACGCATTGGTCTCCGCGGCTGAACCACGCCCCTTTGTAGCGGGCTGGAGCCGGGAGAACCGGTGTGCGATAGGTCAATCCGCCGACGATCTCCTCGAACATCGAGCGGGGCACGGTGTAGACGTTCGGCCCGGACCGTCCGTACCGGAACTCGGGCCGCATCGCCCGTTGCAGGATGTCGATGGTCGGGGCGTCGGGATCGGGGGCGCCGCGCGGCCGGACCGGGTTGGCAAGATACGTCTCCTCGCTGAGTGGCGGCAATCCCCGGTTCATGCGATCCAGGTTCACCGCCGCCCTGTCCGCCGCTTGGGCGTCGGCGCGCAACTGGCGAAGGTAGCCTTCGGGCGTCTCGTAGAGGCCGGCCGGGCGGCGGTACGGAGCGCCTCGCTCGCGCACGCGGGCCTCGGCCATGTCGCGGTCGATCTCGGCGCCATAGATCTCGACGGCCCGACCAGGCGTCGTTTCGACCAACCGGCCGTTGACGATCGCCGAGCGGGCGCCAAAGTAGAGACCGCGGTTGATCGGCCCGTTCTGCGCCACACGGATGCGGCCGTCGTCGTGGGGCGCGCCGTGCCGGCGCCGCCGCTCCATCGACCGCTGATCACGCCGTTGCCGGCCGGCCAGCGCGGCTGGTCCGGCGCGTATTTGGCGATCAGATGCAGCCGCAGATCCTCGGCATACATTCTGAGTGCCCAGTAGTCGCTCTCGAACCGCAGGCGGTCCCGGTACTGGATGCGCGCTTGTTCCGCTTCACTCGATCGCATCGGCGTCACACTCCTCTGCTCGCAAGGAGTGTAAGCGCGCCGGAAGGGTGCTCCTGGTGAAAACTTTCAGGAGTTGTGCACCACCCTCACGTCGCCGTGACCGGTTCTCCAGCGGGCGGATTCGGGTGATCCGTCGCTGTCGCTTTTCCGTTCTGTTTGGGGTTTGATGGTGTCCGACGAGGCCGGGTCGATGCGTCGCGCGTCGACACCCGGCCGACGGGACAGCGCAAGGAGCTGGAGGCTCATGCCGATTTTCGCAATCTCTTCCCGCCTGTTCGGACACGCGCGACGGGTCGCGCTCGCGGCGGGTGTCGTCGCCGGTGCTTTGGCGCTCCCGGCGTCGGCCGCGCCGGGCAAGGGGCCGGATTCGGTCGCCGATCTCGCCGAAGGCATCATGGACGCGGTCGTGAACATCTCGACCGCGCAGAACGCGCCGGTCGAGCGCTCCGTCCCGGTGCCGAAGGCGCCGGAGGGGTCGCCGTTCCAGGAGTTCTTCGACGAGTTTTTCAACAAGAACAAGAACAAGGACAACACGCCCAGGCGCGTGCAGTCGCTCGGCTCGGGCTTCGTGATCGACGCCTCCGGCATCATCGTGACCAACAATCACGTGATCGACGGCGCCGACGAGATCACCGCCAACTTCAACGACGGCACCAAGCTCAAGGCCGAGCTGATCGGCAAGGACACCAAGATCGACATCGCGGTCTTGCGCGTGAAGCCGACGAAACCGATCAAGGCGGTGAAGTTCGGCAATTCCGACAAGGCGCGCGTCGGCGACTGGGTGCTGGCGATCGGCAATCCGTTCGGCCTCGGCGGCACGGTCACGATCGGCATCGTCTCGGCGCGCAACCGCGACATCAACGCCGGGCCCTACGACAACTTCATCCAGACCGACGCCGCCATCAACCGCGGCAACTCGGGCGGCCCGCTGTTCAACATGGACGGCGACGTGATCGGCATCAACACGGCGATCATCTCGCCGACCGGCGGCTCGATCGGCATCGGCTTCTCGATTCCCGCCAACACGGCGGCCGCGGTGGTCGACCAGCTCCTGCAATATGGCGAGACCCGGCGCGGCTGGCTCGGCGTGCGCATCCAGGGCGTCACCGACGACATCGCCGACAGCCTCGGCCTCAAGGAGGCCAAGGGCGCGCTGGTCGCGGGCGTCACCGAGAAGGGTCCGGCCGATGCAGCCGGCATCCAGGCCGGCGACGTGATCCTCAAGTTCGACGGCAAGACCGTGCCGAGCGTGCGCGAGCTGCCGCGCATGGTCGCCGATACGCCGGTGCAGAAGGAGGTCGATGTCGTCGTCCTGCGCAAGGGCGCGGAAGTGCCGCTCAAGGTCAAGCTCGGCCGTCTGGAAGAGGGCGAGAAGCAGGCCGCGCTCGAGAAGGGCGGGGCGAAGCCGCCCGAGGCACCGAAGCCGCAGCCGACCGTGACGACCGCGCTCGGTCTGTCGCTCGCCGAGCTGACACCCGAGCTCCGGACCAAGTTCAAGATCAAGGACAGCGTCGCCAAGGGCGTCGTGGTCGCGGAGGTCGCGAGCGGTTCTCCGGCCGCCGATCGGCGCATCGTGCCGGGCGACGTGATCCTCGAGGTCGGCCAGGAGGCGGTCGGTCGCGCGGAGGATATCGTCAAGCGTCTGGACGCGTTGAAGAAGGACGGCCGCAAGCGCGCGCTGCTGCTGATCGCCAACCCGGAAGGCGAGATGCGGTTCGCGACTGTCGCGATCGAGTGAGAGCATCGGGAAGATGCTGCCAAGGTCACGGGGCCGGTCTTCCGGCCCCGTTTTGTTTTTCTGCGCCGCAGCTATTCCGATGCATCGCGTCATTTCGCTTGCAAGTTGATCGTAAGGGTCTTTTGTATGCGAAATCAGCACGCGGCACCCACCCGAGGCGGGCGGTCATGACGGAACGACGCATCCGGATACTCATCGCCGAGGACTCCACCACGGTGCGGCTGTTCGTCGAGCGTGCCCTCGCCACAACGGGGCGGCCGATCGACGTGGTTGCGGTCGGCGACGGCGAGGAGGCGGTGAAGCTGCTGATGCGCTCGCGCTTCGACATCGCCTTTCTCGATATCAACATGCCGCAGTTCTCCGGCGTGCATGTGCTGGCGGCGATCCGCGACCAGAACCACGACACGTTCTGCGTCTCCATGTCGGATCGGCTCGACGAGGCGACCGAGCAGAAGCTCAAGGCGTTCGGCGCCTACGACTTCCTGAAGAAGCCCTTCACCCAGACGCGCATCCAGCAGATCGTCGAGATGTGGGAGCTGATCCGGACGCGGTTCGACGTGCTGGTCGTCGACGACTCCGCGACAGTCCGGCGGATCGTCGCGAAGGTGATCTCGCGCAGCATCTTCGATCTGGCGATCACCGAGGCCGGCGACGGCGAGGCGGCGATCCGCGCCATCGAGGAGAAGCCGTTCCGGCTGATCTTCTCCGACTTCAACATGCCGGGGATGAACGGCGTCGAACTGGCGGGTCACATCGGCCGGATCGCCAGGGCCTCGGACGTGATCCTGATGTCGACAGAATATTCGACCGCGATCGACGAGGCCGCGCGCAAGGTCGGCGCCTGCGCCTTCCTGCGCAAGCCGTTCTACCCGGAGGACGTCGATTCGATCCTGCATCACGTCTTCGGCCTGCCGCACCCGCTGTTCTCCAAGCAGGTGCGGCTGTTCGCCATGACGTGAGCGCACGGGCTCCGGCTTTCTTGCTTCAGACCTCGGCGAAGTCGTCGCGCTCGTAGCCCTGGATATAGAGCAGCGCGGTCAGGTCGCCGTGGTCGATGCGCGCGGCGGCTTCGGCCGCGACCTTCGGCTTGGCGTGATAGGCGACACCGAGCCCGGCCTCGCGGATCATGGCGAGGTCGTTGGCGCCGTCGCCGACCGCCAGCGTCGCGGCCATCGGCACTTTCTGGGTTTCGGCGAGCTCGATCAGCGAGGCGCGCTTGGCGTCCTGGCCGAGGATCGGCTCGGCGACAAGGCCGGCGAGGCGGCCCCCTTCCTCGAGCAGGATGTTGGCGCGGTTTTCGTGGAAGCCGAGCGTGCGGGCGATCTGCGACGTGAACACCGTGAAGCCGCCGGAGACGAGCGCGGTATAGGCGCCGTTGGCGCGCATGGTCATGACCAGTTCGCGCGCGCCGGGCGTCAGGCGGATGCGCTCGTCGATTACCTTGTCGACCACGTCGATCGCGAGACCCTTCAGCAGGCCGACGCGTTCGCGGAGCGCCGGCTCGAAGGCGATCTCGCCGCGCATGGCGCGTTCCGTGATCCCGGCGATCAGGTCCTTGAGACCGACTTCCGCCGCGAGTTCGTCGATGCATTCCTGGCCGATCATGGTGGAATCCATGTCGGCGATCAGCAGGCCCTTGGCGCGGTGGGCGATCGGCTGCACGACCACGTCGACCGGTGCGGCGCCGATCGCGGCGCGGACGCGCTCGGTCAGCGCGCGCGTGTCGTCGCCGGCCTCGGGCATGAAGGCGAGGTCGACCGCGATGCCGGGGGCGAGGACCACCTCGGCCTCCAGGCCGGGCAGGGCGCTGCGCGCGGCGGCGACGACGGCGGCGGTGACGGCTTCGGTCGCGGGCGCCGAGACGAGGGTTGCAACGTGCGACATGATCGAGAACAAGTCCCTCGATGACGGTGGCCGGATCGGCGGCGGAGTGGAACGCATGGTCGGGAGCGAACGGGCATTGACGTCGCGGCGAGCGTCGGCGTGGCTCGGCGCGGTCCTTATCGCAGGGCCGACCGCGAGCGGCAAGTCGGGGCTGGCGCTGGCGCTCGCCGAGCGGCTCGGCGGCACGATCGTCAATGCCGACAGCATGCAGGTCTATCGCGAATTGCGCGTGCTCTCGGCGCGGCCGAGCGCCGAGGACGAGGCGCGGGCGCCGCACCGGCTCTACGGCATCGTCGGTTCGGATGATGACTGGTCGGTCGGGCATTGGCTCGCCGCGGCCGGGCCCGCCATCGCGGCGATCCGCGCCGAGGGGCGGCTGCCGATCGTCGTCGGCGGAACCGGGCTCTATTTCAACGCGCTGACGCGCGGGCTCGTCGACCTGCCCGAGATCCCGGACGCGATCCGGCAGCACTATCGCGAGGCGCCGGATCTTGCCGCACTGCATGCCGAACTGATGCGACGCGATCCGGATTTGGGCGTGCGGCTGAAGCCGAACGACCGGGCGCGGATCGCGCGGGCGCTCGAGGTGATCGAGGCGACCGGCCGATCGCTCGACGCCTGGCGGCGCGAGACGGCGGGGCCTGCGCTTGTCGATCCGGCGCACGCGGTTCGCATCGTCGTCGCGCCCGAGCGCGCTGTGCTGCACGATCGGATCAACCGGCGCTTCGACCTGATGATCGGGGAGGGCGCGCTCGACGAGGTCGTAGGGCTCAGGGCGGCTGCGCCGCGGCCCGGCTACGGCGTCACCAAGGCGATCGGCGTCGCGCCGCTGTCGGCGCATCTCGACGGCGCGCTGTCGCTCGACGAAGCGATCGAGCGCTCGAAGGCGGAGACGCGCCAATATGCCAAGCGGCAGGAGACCTGGTTTCGCAACCAGATGCCCGACTGGACGCGCGTGTCCGGCGCGCCAGGCGACGTCGAGGCCGTCGCTGCGCTCATCGCGGCGCAGACGGTCGGGTCGTGAGCGGCGACCCGCGCCGCGGCTCGCTCAGGCGCGCTTCAACGCCGGCAGAGTGGCCGCCAGCATGCCGGCCTCGATCGCCGAGACCGGCTGCGGCCGGCCGAAGTAGTAGCCCTGGCCTTCGGCGCAGCCCTGGGCGCGCAAGAGGTCGGCGGCCGCGCCGTCCTCAATGCCCTCCGCCGTGACCTTCATGCCCAGGCTCGCGCCGAGATCGACGATGGTGCGGACGATCGCCGCCGCGTCGGAGCTGCTGGCGAGATCGCGCACGAAGCTGCGGTCGATCTTGATCTTGTCGAAGGGAAAGCTGCGCAGGTAGCTCAGCGACGAGTAGCCGGTGCCGAAGTCGTCCATCGAGATGCGCGCGCCGAGGCCGCGCAGCGCATGCAGCGTCGAGACGACCATCTCGGTGCGTTCGAGCAGCAGTGCCTCGGTGATTTCCAGTTCGAGCCGTGTGGCGTGGAGTCCACTCAGCTCGAGCGCGCGCTTGACGTTGGCGAACAGCGATCCGGAGCGGAACTGGACCGGCGACAGGTTGATCGCGACCCGCACGTCGTTCGGCCACCGGGCAGCGTCGGCGCAGGCCTTTTCCATCACGATCCGGCCTATCGTGTCGATCTGGCCGGTCTCCTCGGCGAGCGCGATGAAGTCGCTCGGCGGCACGAAGCCGTGGGTCGGATGTTCCCAGCGGGCGAGAGCTTCGAAGGCGACGACCGCGCCACTGTCGAGATCGACCAGCGGCTGGTAGTGCACGGTGATGCGATCGTCCTCGATGGCGCCGGCGAGATCCATTTCCATGCGCCGGCGGGCGAGGAAGGCGGCATTCATCTCCGCCTCGAAGAACTCGTAGGTGTCGCCGCCCTTGGCCTTGGCGCGATAGAGCGCGAGGTCGGCGCGCGCGATCGCATTGTCGACCGTGATGCCGTCGCCGGGCGCCGTCACCACGCCGATGCTGGAGCCGATCACCATGCGATGGTCGTCGATCTGGTAGGTACGGGCGAGGGCCTGGTTGATCGTACGGGCGAAGTCGGCGAGCCGCTTCGGGTCGACCAGCGGCGTCAGGATCACGAACTCGTCGCCGCCGAGCCGGGCGATGAAGTCGGTGTCGCCGCACACCGCCCGGAGGCGCCGCGCGACCTCGACCAGCAGCAGGTCGCCGTAAGGGTGGCCGAAGGTGTCGTTGACCGACTTGAACCGGTCGAGATCGATCGAGACCAGGCTGAAGCTCGGATCCGCCGCGGCGGTCAGCTCGTGCAGGCGCACGTCGAAGTAGGCGCGGTTGGCGAGCCCGGTCAGGCTGTCGTGATGGGCGAGGAAGGCGGCGCGGGCGACGGCGCGGTTGCGCTCGGTCACATCGATGGCGGCGACCAGCCAGGCCTGTTTGCCCTGATAGGGCAGGCGGCGAGCATAGGCCGTCACCTCGATCACTTCGCCGGAGGCGGTGACGTGGCGCGCCTCCCATTCCTCCGAGCCCGAAACGCTCTGCTTGCCGGCGATATGCTCGGTCGGCTGCACGTCGTCGAAGCTGCGGCCGACGATCGTCTCGGGGCTGAAGCCATAGGTATCGGTGGCGGCGCTGTTGACCGCCAGCACGAGGCCGGTGTCGCGCTCGACCACGAACATCGGCACCGGATTGTCGTCGAACAGCAGCCGGAACGACTCCTCGCGCTCCTTCATCTCGGTGATGTCGACGCGGATGCCGATGAAGCCGCCGTCGGAGGTGCGGCGCTCGTCGATCAGGATGCAGCGGCCGTCGGTCAGGCGCTGCTCGAAGGCGGCGCCGGGATTGCGCATGCGGTCCATGCGACGCGCGAGCCATTCCTCCTCGCGCCCGGCGGCTTCCGGATACTGGCCACGCGCGATGCCGATCCGGAGCGTGTCCTCCAGGCGGCGCCCGATCGCGAACAGGTCGGCGCTGCCCTGATAGATCTCGGCGTAGCGCTTGTTCCAGAGCAGATAGCGCCCCTCGGCATCCAGGACGACGATGCCCTGCGGCAGCGCGTCGAGCGCCTCGCCGATGGTGGCGAGCGGATCGGGGCGGTCGACCTTGCGCCGGCTCATGCCTCGTCGCGCAATCTTGCGCGCGATAATGTCGGTCAGGTTTCCGCGTGTGGTCTCGAAGCTCTTCGACATGGCCCACCGTTGCCATCGATACTTGTGGGCTATTGAAGCAACCGAACCTTGACCCTTGGTTTCTATCAGCTAAAATTATTCATGTCTCTGACGGAATTGCTGCTCATTTTTTGAACTTACTCTAGATTTATTCGCTCGATTGCCGGAACGTCATTGTTAATGGTTGGTTTCTTGGTGGACCGGCTGCCCTTATCTTGAGCACTTCACTCGCGACGCGGCGGCTCTCGGCGATGCCCCGGCGAGCGGGCGATTTCCAACTTGACGGGGTGGATCACGCTCGCTAGCGTGCGCGCCACGAAACGATCGAAAAGGTGCTGGCGCATGCCGCGCAACATCATTCTCGTACTTTTGACGCGCGCAGCCGGCGGGGATCGCTAGATCCATCCGCCGAACAGGCGAGCGCGCGACGACAGGGGCCCCTCAAGAGGCCCCTTTTTTATTACCCGAACGCCACCGACAAGACCCGCGGCGGAGACTGGCGGGGCAGGACCCGGAGAAGACCCATGACACGGCAGATGACCGGCGCAGAAATGGTGCTCGAAGCCCTGAAGGATCAGGGCGTCGACACGCTGTTCGGCTATCCCGGCGGCGCTGTGCTGCCGATCTACGACGAGATCTTCAAGCAGAACTCGGTCCGTCACATTCTGGGTCGCCACGAGCAGGGCGTCGTCCATGCGGCCGAGGGCTACGCACGCTCGTCGGGCAAGGTCGGCGTCTGCCTCGTCACCTCGGGTCCGGGCGCGACCAATGCCGTGACCGGCCTGGTCGATGCGCTGATGGATTCGATCCCGATCGTCTGCATCACCGGCCAGGTGCCGACGCATCTGATCGGCTCGGATGCGTTCCAGGAGTGCGACACGGTCGGCATCACCCGGCCATGCACCAAGCACAACTGGCTTGTGAAGCGCATCGAGGATCTGCCGCGCATCCTGCACGAGGCCTTCCATGTCGCGCGCTCGGGCCGTCCCGGTCCGGTCGTGGTCGACATTCCGAAGGATGTGCAGTTCGCCAAGGGCACCTACATCGGCCCGCAGAACATCCAGCACAAGACCTACCGCCCGAAGGTGAAGCCCGACATCGAGGCGATCAAGGCGGCGGTCGAGCTGATGGCCAAGGCCAAGCGCCCGGTGTTCTACACCGGCGGCGGCGTGATCAACTCCGGTCCGGCGGCCTCGCAGCTCTTGCGCGAGTTCGTCCGCACCACCGGTTTCCCGATCACCTCGACGCTGATGGGGCTCGGCGCCTATCCGGCCTCCGACAAGCAGTTCCTGGGCATGCTCGGCATGCACGGGACCTACGAGGCCAACCTGACCATGCACGATGCGGATCTGATCATCTGCGTCGGCGCGCGCTTCGACGACCGCATCACCGGCCGCCTCGACGCCTTCTCGCCGAAGTCGAAGAAGATCCACATCGACATCGACCCGTCGTCGATGAACAAGACCGTCAAGGTCGACGTGCCGGTGGTCGGCGACGTCGCCCATGCGCTCGAGGACATGATCCGGCTCTGGAACGCGACCCAGCCGGAGACCGACAAGTGGGCGCTCGCCAACTGGTGGCGGCAGATCGAGCAGTGGCGCGCGCGCAACTGCCTCGCCTACAAGCCGGGCAAGGACAAGGTCATCAAGCCGCAGTATGCGATCGAGCGTCTCTACGAGCTGACCAAGGACCGCTCCACCTACATCACGACCGAGGTCGGTCAGCACCAGATGTGGGCGGCGCAGTACTACAAGTTCGAGGAGCCGAACCGCTGGATGACCTCCGGCGGCCTCGGCACCATGGGCTACGGCCTGCCGGCGGCGGTCGGCGTGCAGCTCGCCCATCCGGACAGCCTGGTCGTCGACATCGCCGGCGAGGCGAGCGTGCTGATGACCATGCAGGAGATCTCGACGGCGATCCAATATCGCCTGCCGATCAAGATCTTCATCCTGAACAATCATTACATGGGCATGGTCCGGCAGTGGCAGGAGCTGCTGCACGGCTCGCGCTATTCGGAGAGCTATTCCGAGGCGCTGCCGGACTTCGTCAAGCTCGCCGAGGCCTATGGCTGCGTCGGCCTGCGCGCCGAGACGACCGACGAGCTCGACGACAAGATCCGCCAGATGATCGACGTCGATCGTCCGGTGATCTTCGACTGCATCGTCGATCCGAACGAGAACTGCTTCCCGATGATCCCGTCGGGCAAGGCGCACAACGAGATGATCCTCGGCGACGCCGCCGACGACATCGGCAGCGTGATCGACAGCAAGGGCAAGATGCTCGTCTGAGACGATGGGCGGCGCGGCGGCGCGGCCGCGCCGCTCACTTCGCTTCGACACGCCGCTTTTCATAATCTTCAATCGACCGGGTGGGCCGCAGCGCCGCCCGGCGACCGACAACGGGACAAGAACCAATGACCGTCCGGGGGCAGTCGCAATCGGCCTATTTCCTCGCCGAGACGAGCAAGATCACCGAGACCCACACGCTGTCCGTGCTGGTCGACAACGAGCCGGGCGTTCTCGCGCGCGTCGTCGGCCTGTTCTCGGGCCGCGGCTACAACATCGAGAGCCTGACGGTCTCGGAGACCGAGCACGAGGCGCACGTCTCGCGCATCACCATCGTGACCACCGGTACGCCGGAGGTGATCGAGCAGATTAAGCTCCAGCTCGACCGGCTCGTGCCCGTCCACAAGGTCGTCGACCTGACCGTGACCGGCCGCGCGCTCGAGCGTGAACTGGCGATGGTCAAGGTGCGGGGCAAGGGCGATGCCCGCGTCGAGGCTCTCAGGCTCGCCGACGCGTTCCGCGCCCGCGTGGTCGATGCGACCACCGAGAGCTTCGTGTTCGAGATCACCGGCAAGGGCGACAAGATCGACGAGTTCGTCGGCCTGATGGTGCCGCTCGGCCTGGTCGAAGTTGCGCGCACCGGCGTCGCCGCGATCAGCCGCGGTCCGGAAGGCATGTGAGGTAAGGGCCTCGGCCAAAAGCGACGCGCGCGGGCCCGCGGGGGGGCCGCGCGCTTCACAGGCCGGTGCATCGGCCGTATTCTCGGTGCTCCGGGGCGGATCGCCTCCGGTCGAGGTCGAGGCCCATGCGCGCGGTGGTCAGGAAAACGAACGAGGGGCTGCTCTTCGCCGCGCCCGACGACACGGTGCAGGCCGTGCCGTTCGAGGACGGCCGCGTCGTCGACCTGACGATCGACGGCGGTCGGCTGATCGTGACCGCCGAGGACGCGCCGAGCGGGGACGAGAGGCCCGGCGCGTCGGCGGATGCCAAGGGAAGCCGTGCGATCGAGCCGGAACGCCGGAGCGGCGGTCTCTATGCCGGGATGACCAAAGCCGAGATCCGCGAGGAGAAGATCCGGCGCGTGAAGGCTCTGCAGGAGCGCCTGGCACGGTATCCGCGCACGGGTCTCGTTGCGGACAAGGCGTTCTACGATTCATTGAGTGACGAGGACGACTGAGTGTTCGTCGACGCCTCTGCCATAGCTGCGGTGCTGTTGGCCGAAGAAGAGGCTGTTCGGTTTCGCGACCTCATCGAATCCCGCCGCAGCTTTACGTCGGCAATTGCCGTCTACGAGGCGGCGCTGGCGATAGCGCGCGTGCGTGTCGTTCCCCCAGAGGTCGGACGGCTCATGGTCGTCGAATTCCTTGCGGAGCTTGAGGTCGAGACCCTGGACATCGGCTTCTCCGACGCCGAGGCCGCACTCGCCGCGCAGGCGCGGTTCGGCAAGGGCCGGCATCCGGCGCGGCTCAACATGGGTGATTGTTTCGCCTACGCCATGCGCGCAATCGCGGGCTGGCCCTGCTCTACAGGCCCTGCTCTGCAAGGGCGGCGACTTCGCCCAGACCGACATCCTCGGCGCTCACTGACGGTGCGTTCCGGTGAGGCAAGGGAACGGGTTTCTTCGTGGCGGCACGACAGCCGTGCTCTTTGCGCGCATTGTGCGCGACGGACGGCTGTTCTAGGCAAGTCTCCCCATCCCGACCGGGCGCGGCCCCGGTCGAGGCGTTTTCGAAGGGAGCCTCGAACCATGTCGGCGAGCCATACCCGCCTCAGCGTCAATCTGAACGCGATCGCGCAGCTCCGGAACAGGCGCGATCTGCCGTGGCCGTCGGTGACGGGGCTCGGCGCCGTGGCGCTGCAGGCGGGCGCGCATGGGCTCACCGTGCATCCGCGTCCCGACGAGCGCCATATCCGGCGCACCGACGTGTTCGAGCTCGAGGCCATGCTCCGACGCGACTGGGCCGGTCGGGAGTTCAACATCGAGGGCTATCCGACCGAAGATTTTCTCGCGCTCTGCGAGAAGGCCAAGCCCGAACAGGTCACGCTCGTGCCGGACGATCCGGCGCAGAGCACCTCCGACCATGGCTGGGACACGATCGGACAGGCGGCACTGCTGCGCCCGGTGATCGAGCGGCTCAAGCGCCAGGGCATGCGCGTGTCGCTGTTCGTCGATGCCGAGCCGCGCTTCGCGGAAGGCGCTGCGGCGCTCGGTGCGGATCGCATCGAACTCTACACCGGGCCCTACGGCCATACCTTTGATCCGGCGAAGCGCGCGCCGCTGCTCGACGCGCTCGACGTGACGGCCAAGACCGCTGAAGGGCTCGGCCTCGGCGTCAACGCCGGCCACGACCTGACCCTCGACAATCTGCCCGCGCTGATCGCGCGCGCGCCGTCCATCGCCGAGGTCTCGATCGGGCATGCGATCACGGCGGATGCGCTGCTCTATGGCATGGCCGAGACCGTGCGCCGCTATCGCGCCGCGATCGGCGATACCGAGGTGCTCGCGGTCTGAAGTCGGGCGACAGCACCCGGGGATCTGATGGGGATCGGCGGCGCGGAGAGATCTGCGCCGCGCCCGGGAGCCGTCGCGCGACTGTGGGCGGCGCGGGTCGGTCGGGGCCGATCGGCAGGGCCGGGAGGGACAGCCCGCGGAGCCCGTGTTCGTATTCACCCGCAATTCCGTTACGGCTTCCGCCGCGCGGGGCGCGCGTTGCCAAGTAATCGTTGTCGTTTCGCTTGAGCGCGGCCGCGGCGCGAATGCCACACCATTAATTATCCGCGGCGAAACCGTGGTTTCGCCGCAGTCGCGACCGTCTTTGATCTTCACCGCCCGTTAGACCGGATGGTATACGGCGTATCAACCAAACGCGCCGAACCGCCGCCCGAACCCTTCAGCCCGACCGGTTTCCATGTCCCAGATTTCCTTGCCCGCCGCGCGCGGCGGGTCGTTGTTGCAGCGCGCCGCCAAGATCGACGTCACGCTCGCCTTCGTCATTCTCACGGCCGTCGTGCTGGTGCCGGTGTTCCTCGTGGCGGTACCCCCGCTCGCGGACTACATCAACCACCTCGCGCGCATGCACGTGATCGCGATCGGCGGCAAGGACGCCGATCTGGCCGCCTTCTATCGGATCGACTGGCAGCTGATCCCCAACCTCGCGATGGACCTCGTGGTTCCCCTCTTCGCGCGGTTTTTCGACATTTATTTCGCGGGCCAGCTGTTCACGGCGACGACGGTGCTGCTGCTCGTCACCGGGCCGCTGGCGATCTCGAAGGTGCTGTTCGGCCGGGTGAACCCGCTGCCGCTCGTCGCCTTCGTGTTCGTCTACAACGGCATCTTCCTGGTCGGCCTGATGAATTATCTGGTCGGCGTCGGCATCGCCATGTGGGGCCTGGCGATCTGGGTGAAGATCCTCGACCGGCCGCTGATCCTGCGTCTGGCCGTGTCGACCGCGCTGGTGGCGGCGCTCTACCTCTGCCATCTCTACTCGCTCGGCTTCTACGGCATGGCGATCGGTGCCTACGAGATCTGGTCCTGGGCCAAGCGCGGCTACAAGTTCGACCGCAAGCTCGTGCTCGACATCGTCGCCATGGTCGTGCCGGTGATCCCGGCCGCGGTCGTGCTGCTGACGAGCTCGACCTGGGGGCTCTCGGGCGAATACGCCTGGAACTCGCACACCAAGGTCGACGGCATCGCCTATATCTTCCGCGCCTATTCGGACAGCCTCGATCTCGGCCTGACGGCGCTCCTCGCGCTCGCCTTCGGCTGGGCGATGCGGCGCAAGCTGATCTCGTTCCACGGTGCGGCGCTGCCGCTGCTGGTGGTGGGTACCGCGGTGTTCCTGGCGATGCCGGAACTGCTGTTCGGCTCCTACATGGCCGATCAGCGGCTGCCGGCCGCGCTGTTCCTCATGCTGCTCGGCTTCGTGCGGCTCGACGTCAGCGACCGGACCGTCCGGGCCTGCTTCTTCGGCATGGTGATCGCGTTCACCGCGGTCCGCACCGCCGATGTCGCCTATCACTGGGGCAAGCTCGGCCACATCTACGACGAGTTCCGCCAGTCGGTGGCGAGCCTGCCGCGCGGCGCCAAGATCCTGGTCACCTATGCCGACGACCCGCAGGGCTCCGACCTCGAGCGCGATGCGATCAGCCATGCGCCCTGCGTGGCTATGATCGAGCGTTCGGCGCTGGTCTCGACCGCCTTCACGGTCAAGGGCAAGCAGATCATGACCGTCCGCAAGACGTTCCAGGATCGCGTCGATACCGAGGACGGCACCCCGCCGACCGTGTCGCAGGCGGTGGTCGCGGCCTATCCGCCGACCGACGAGCCGGTGACCAAGACCTACTGGTCGAACTGGACCCAGGATCACGACTACATGTTCGTGCTCTACACCGAGCGCGGTGTGAAGAACCCGGATCCGGACGACCTGTCGCTCGTCTACGAGGGTGACGGCTTCCAGCTCTACAAGATCAACCGCTGAAGCTTGGCCGC
Organism: Ancalomicrobiaceae bacterium S20; assembly: GCA_040269895.1. Lineage (NCBI taxonomy): Bacteria > Pseudomonadati > Pseudomonadota > Alphaproteobacteria > Hyphomicrobiales > Ancalomicrobiaceae > Methyloraptor > Methyloraptor flagellatus. The sequence continues at coordinate 653,090 of CP158568.1, forward strand.
CGGCCGGCGGCAGGCAAATGCGTTCCACATCGTGTGCCCGGCATCGCGGATCTTGCGTGCCGGGCTTTCGCTTTTTGCAGTCCTTGCGCGATTTCTGCCGGAATCCGGACGGCGCGACGGCCTGCGCTGTTGCCCAATCGTGGAACTGCCGCTAAACCCGGTCGACTTTTCGGGACCGCGCCGCGGCCCGGACCGGCCGTTCCGGCCAGCGTCGCGACAGCGTCCCCGTTCGCGTCGCGGCCGGCCCAAACGAAACACCTGTCGAACACCCCCGGGGGGAATGAGTCCATGCGCGTCTATTACGATTCCGATGCCGATCTGAACCTGATCAAGTCCAAGAAGGTGGCCATCGTCGGCTACGGCAGCCAGGGCCGCGCGCACGCGCTGAACCTCAAGGATTCCGGCGTCGCCAATATCGTGATCGCGCTGAAGCCGGGTTCGGCCACCGCCAAGAAGGTCGAGGCCGACGGTCTCGCGGTGAAGTCGGTCGCGGAAGCCGCCGCCTGGGCCGACCTGATCATGATGTGCGCCCCGGACGAGCTCCAGGCCGACATCTGGAAGGATCACATCGCCGCCCACATCCGCGACGGCGCCGCGGTCGCCTTCGCGCACGGCCTCAACGTCCACTTCGGCCTGATCGAGCCGAAGTCGACCATCGACGTCGTCATGATCGCGCCGAAGGGCCCGGGTCACACCGTGCGCGGCGAGTATCAGAAGGGCGGCGGCGTGCCGTGCCTGATCGCCATCAACCACGACGCCTCGGGCAACGCCCACGACCTCGCGCTCTCCTACGCCTGCGGCGTCGGCGGCGGCCGTTCGGGCGTCATCGAGACGACCTTCAAGGAAGAGTGCGAGACCGACCTGTTCGGCGAGCAGGTCGTGCTCTGCGGCGGTCTGGTCGAGCTGATCCGCGCCGGCTTCGAGACGCTGGTCGAGGCGGGCTACGCCCCCGAGATGGCTTATTTCGAGTGCCTGCACGAGGTGAAGCTGATCGTCGACCTCATCTACGAGGGCGGCATCGCCAACATGAACTACTCGATCTCGAACACCGCCGAGTGGGGCGAGTACGTCACCGGCCCGCGCATCATCACCGAAGAGACCAAGGCGGAGATGAAGCGCGTCCTCAAGGACATCCAGACCGGCAAGTTCACGTCGGAGTGGATGCAGGAGTACCGTGCCGGCGCCGCCCGCTTCAAGGGCATCCGCCGCAACAACGACGCCCACCAGATCGAGGAAGTCGGTGCCAAGCTCCGCGGCATGATGCCGTGGATCAAGCAGAAGGCGCTGGTCGACAAGACCCGCAACTGAGCCGATCGATCCCTCGGATCGTCTGGAAGGCCGGACCGCGCGTCCGGCCTTCTCCTTTTTGCGGGTGTCTGCGAACTCGCCTCGATCGGCCGGACCGGCTATTGAGGGGGACGAGAGGTCGTCCGACGCATGTCCATCCGCATCGCCACTTTCAACGTCGAAAATCTGCTCAGGCGGTTTCAGCCCGAACGCGACCGGCGTACCGGCTCGTGGGTGCCGGATCCGGCGGTCGGGCTCTACGACCACGAGTCGGAAGCCGAAGCGCGGCTCATCGAACGGGCGTTCCAGGTCGGCGTCTCGGACGACCAGCGGCAGCTGACCGCGCAGGCGATCCGCGACACCAATGCCGACGTCGTCGCCTTGCAGGAGGTCGACGACCTCCGGGCGCTGCGCTACTTCCACGACCGCTACCTGCGCCGAGCGGTCGACGAGCCCTATGAGCACTTCGCGCTGCTCGAGGGCAACGACAGCCGCGGCATCGAGGTTGCCGCCATGAGCCGGCGCGGCCTGCCGATCCGGGTCATGAGCCACGCCTCGCTGACCTACCGCGACCTGCAGCTCTACAACGACGATCTCCGGCGCTGGGGCGCGCGCGAGGACGACCGGGTGTTCAAGCGCGACTGTCTCGAAGTCGAGGTCGACGTCTCGGGCCGGCTGCTGACCCTGTTCGTCTGCCACTTCAAGTCGATGGGCGACGGCCGCGACAAGACCATGCCGATCCGGCGCGCCGAGGCACGCGCGGTCCGGCGGCTGATCGAGGACAAGTATGGCCCGGACTGCGCGGGCGCGAACTGGCTCGTACTCGGCGACCTCAACGATTACCGCGAGAAGGTCCGGCTGCTGCGCGAGCCCGACGGCCGGCTGCGCGGCGCGGTCGAACAGGCGGCAGCGACCGGGCTCGATCCGCTGTTCGCCGATCATTTTGCCGTCAATCTGGTCGAGCGGCTCCGGCCGGCCGAGCGCTGGACGCACTACTATGCCGAGGAGCGCGAGCTCGCGCAGCTCGACTACATCCTCGCCTCGCCGGGGCTCGCGCGCGCCAATCCACATGCGCGGCCGGAGATCGTCCGGCACGGCTTGCCCTATCGCGTGCCGATGGAGGATCTGGCCGGGGAGGGGACGCCGATCCGGCGCTATCCGCGGATCGGCTTCGATCGGCCGAAGGCGTCCGACCACTGCCCGGTGGTCGTGGCGCTCGACATTCCGGACGATGGAAGGATCAGGGCATGATCGAACCGCTCGACCGCATCATCCGGGTCGCGGAGGTCGATCTCGCGATCCGCGCGGAACCGCACGCCTTCGCCCCCGAGCGGCGCGCGGCGATCCTCGATGGCTTCGCGCGCCTCCAGGCTCAGAACCCGCAGCTCTGGAACGGGCCGATCTACCTGTTCGACCGGGTCCGGATCGAGCATGAGGCCGGCGGCCGGCTGGTCGCCGAAGGGGCGGCGGCTGATTTCGCCACCTATCTCGACTGGCGTGTCGGCGACCCGCTAGACCGGCGCTTCGCCCATGTCTTCCCGGTCGGCGCGATCGTGACCGCCGACAACCGGCTGCTGGTCGGCCGGATGGGAGCGCATACCGCCAATCCGGGTCGCCTCTATCCGCCGTCGGGCTCCTTCGACCCGCAGGATCTCGTCGACGGCCGTCTCGATCCGCTCGCCAACGCGCTCCGCGAGATCGACGAGGAGGTCGGGCTCGATCCGACCGGGTGGGTGTCCGAACCGGGCTTCTGGATCGTGCCCTCGGGCATCCATCGCTATGCGGTCGTCAAGGTCTACCGCGCGCCAGACACCGCGGCCGCGCTGCAGGCCCGTGTCGAGGCCTTCCTGCCGGACGGCAGCGACGGCGAGCTCGACGGCGTCGTCTTCGTGGGGGTCGACGAACGCCTCGACCCGACGCTATCGGCAGCGTATGTCAATCCGCTACTCGCCGAGCTGGCGCGGTCGCGCTAGAGCGGCATCCGATCAGATTGGATCGGATGCCGCTCTAGCCTACTTGTAAACGCAAGCCTTTTCCGATCGGAGCCAATCACTCCGATCGGGCCTTGCTCGAGAGCAGGATGCGTTAAGACGGGGGCACATCGCGCCGATCTGGAGGCATTGCGCTCTCGTGGTCCAGCCCATTCGACCCATGCGCCTGCGCCTGTTGGAATTCCAACGTAGTTCAGTCAAGTTGGTGGTCCGATCGCGGGACCGCTGTCCCGCCCTCAGCCGGAGCGCTCCATGGCCCGTCGTTACGCCGTCCTCGACGTCTTCACCACCAGTGCTCTGGAAGGCAACCCGCTCGCGGTGGTGCTCGACAGCGACGGGCTCGACGGGCAGCGGATGCAGGCGATCGCGCGCGAGTTCGGCCTGCCCGAAACCGTGTTCGTGCTGCCGCCGACCAATCCGGCGCATTCGGCCAAGGTGCGCATCTTCACGCCCGGCCGCGAACTCGCCTTCGCCGGCCACCCGACCGTCGGCACCGCGGTGCTGCTCGCCGCGCAGCGCTTCGGCGCGGTCGATCGCGAAATGGACGCGGTCGTGGTGCTCGAGGAACAGGTCGGCATCGTGCGCTGCGGCGTCAAGCTGTCGCCCAACGCTGCGGCCTACGCCGAGTTCGATGTGCCGCGGCTTTCCGAACCGTTGGTCGAGAAGCTCGGCTCCAAGGGCGCCATCGCCGACGCGCTGTCGCTGCGTCCGGCCGATATCGGCTTCGAAAACCATGTGCCGAGCGTTTGGACCTGCGGCTCGCCGTTCGTCTATGTGCCGGTCGCGGGTCTCGAGGCGATCCGCCGGGCGGCGGCGGTGCCGGCGCTGTGGGACGTCGCCTTCGGGTCGATGGCCAAGACCGGCGTCGGCGCCTACCTCTACACGCGCGAGACGCTGTTTCGCGAGAACACCTTCCACGCCCGCATGTTCGCGCCCGCCTCGGGCATCACCGAAGACCCGGCGACCGGTGCCGCGGTCGCCGCCTTCGCGGGGCTCGTCAACCACTTCGACGACCTGCCGAACGGCGAGCATTCCTACCGGATCGAGCAGGGTTTCGAGATGGGGCGGCCGAGCCTGATCGATCTGGAGGTCGAGGTCGAGAGCGGCAAGCTGACCGCGAGCCGCATCGGCGGCCATGCGGTGCGCATCGCGGAAGGCTCGATCGAGGCGTAAGGCCTACCAGAGCCGCTCGACGCTGAAGGTATCGAACAGGCGCTCGTTCGAGACGAGCTGCAGACGGTCGATTTTCGCCTGCGCGATCAACATGCGGTCGAACGGATCCCTGTGATCATGGGCGAGAGTGCCGGCAAGCGTACCGGCTTCGAAGCTGATCGGGCGGGGGGGGAAGCCGTGGGCCAGGAGGGATCCTGTGAGATCCGCCGCAATGTGGCCAAAACCGTGCAGCTTTCCGAGCCGAGCCTTAGTCGCGATCTCCCAGGCTGTCGCAGCGCTCACGTGAACCACCGTTGCGCTCCGGATCGCTTCGGCCGCCGCCATGCTCAGCTTGTCGTCTCCGACCATCCACCAAAGGAACGCGTGGGTATCCAAGAGCAGGTTCAATCCCCGCCCTCCCACATCTTGAGTTCGTCGTCGGGAAGCGGATCAAAGAACGACTCGTCGAGCGTGATGAGCCCTTTCCACCGTCCCGGCACGCGCGGAGGCAGCGCCGCCTGTTCGGTCGTCGGCGTCGTCTCCCGAACGGGAACGATCTCGGCGACCGGCTTGTCGCCCTCGACGAGCACGACCGATTCACCCCGGCGCGCCGCGGCGACCAGATCGTCGAGTTCGGTATCCGGCTTCAGCTGAACGCGGGCCATGGCGAACCTCCTGCTCCTCGTTCCATATTGCCTCGGATCACGGCGTCCGAGAAGCGGATCGCCGCCGTCGCAGCATTAACCTCTTGCCAACGCGCGCGGGCGAAGCTATCGAAAACGAACGTGCTGCAAATCGCGGCTTTCCGAGGATTGACGTTTCCCATGTCCGCGCCCGAGATTCATCGGCTGGCTGCGACGAACCCGGCGATCACGCCGGGCGGAAACACGTCCCTTCTTTCCTCGCTGCTTCTCCTTATCGGCCCCTGAGCGCCGACCGACCCTGCATGGGGCGGGCTCTCAGGGGACACACGCGAACGGCACCCGATCCACGGCGCCGAAGACCTGGTCACAACCGACATGACGACCGGTCCGGCGCGAGCAGCATCCGAGGACACACTCCATGAACGCCCCCACCCATACCCAGGGCCAGACCGCCGCCGTATCGACTGCCGCCGCCAAGGAGCGCGTGGTGATCTTCGACACCACGCTGCGTGACGGCGAGCAGTCCGCCGGCGCCTCGATGACTTTCGAGGAGAAGCTGGCGGTCGCCGAACTGCTCGACGAGATGGGCGTCGACATCATCGAGGCCGGCTTTCCGATCGCCTCGGTCGGCGACTTCGAGGCGGTCAGCGAGATCGCCCGCCGCACCGACAATGCCGTGATCGCCGGTCTCGCCCGTGCGATCTCGGCCGATATCGCCCGCTGCGGCGAGGCGGTGCGCCATGCCAAGCGGCCGCGCATCCACACCTTCGTGTCGACCTCGCCGATCCATCTGAAGTACCAGATGAACAAGACGCTCGATCAGGTGATCGAGATCATCCACGGCACGGTCACCCAGGCGCGCAATCTGGTCGAGGACATCGAGTGGTCGGCGATGGATGCCACCCGCACGCCGATCGACGATCTGTGCCGCTGCGTCGAGGCGGCGATCCGCTGCGGCGCGACCACGATCAACCTGCCGGACACGGTCGGCTATGCGACGCCTGAGGAATACGAGGCGATGTTCCGCTCGGTGATCGAGCGCGTGCCCGGCGCCGACAAGGTGGTCTTCTCGGCGCATTGCCACAACGATCTGGGATTGGCGACCGCCAATTCGCTCGCCGCGCTGCGCGGCGGCGCGCGCCAGATCGAGTGCACGGTCAACGGCCTCGGCGAGCGCGCCGGCAACGCGGCGCTGGAGGAGGTCGTCATGGCGATCCGCACCCGCGCCGACATCCTGCCCTATGCGACCGGCATCAAGACGCCGATGCTATTGCAGGCCTCCAAGCTGGTCTCGACCGTGTCGGGCTTCCCCGTCCAGTACAACAAGGCGATCGTGGGCAAGAACGCCTTCGCGCACGAGAGCGGCATCCATCAGGACGGCATGCTCAAGAACATGGAGACCTACGAGATCATGCGCCCCGCCGACGTCGGCGTGAAGGCGACCAATCTCGTCATGGGCAAGCACTCCGGCCGCCATGCCTTCAAGGAGAAGCTGAAGGAACTGGGCTACGAGCTGGGCGAGAACGCCTTTGAGGACGCCTTCAAGCGCTTCAAGGATCTGGCCGACCGCAAGAAGCATGTCTACGACGAGGACGTCGAGGCGCTGGTCGAGGACGAGATCGCGACCATTGGCGAGAACGGCCGCGTCATGGCGCTGACCGTCATCGCCGGCACGGGTGGCCCGCAGAAGGCGATCATCACCATGGACATGGGCGGCACGCATGTGACGCGCGAGGCGAACGGCTCGGGTCCGGTCGACGCGACCTTCAACGCGATCCGCTCGATCTGGCCGCACGAGGCCAAGCTGTCGCTCTATCAGGTCCATGCCGTGACCGAGGGTACCGACGCGCAGGCCGAGGTGTCGATCCGGCTCGAGGAGACCGGCCGCATCGCGACCGGCCGCGGCGCCGATGTCGATACGCTGGTCGCCTCGGCCAAGGCCTATGTCTCGGCGCTGAACAAGCTGTCGGTACGCCGCCAGCGCAGCGCCAGCGAGGTCACCGGTGCCGAGCCGGTGCGGGTCGGCGAGCGCGTCTGAGCGCGGCGCCGGTATTCGTGCGGCGGTGCCTCGTTCGAGGACGAGCGGTCGACGGACCCGTCACTCATCAGAACCGAAACAGCGGCGCGGGCGAGAGCCTGCGCCGCTTTCCGTTCGGGCGCTCCGTGCCCGTCTCGGCCAGGTGCTTTCGAATGCATGACGCAAGAGCGGGACGGCCGCGTGCGCGCGCATCGGGCGTCGATTGCGGGGGCGCCCGAAGGAGTTATCCACAATTCATCGAACCATCGCATTCGGGCTTGCGCGGTGGGAATGCCCCCGCTATATGGGGGGCCTCCGACGACGGGGCGCCCACAAAGGCGGCTCCGAAACGGTCGGGCGCGTAGCTCAGTCGGTAGAGCAGCTGACTCTTAATCAGCGGGTCACAGGTTCGATCCCTGTCGCGCCCACCAATTTTCTCCCGGAATTCAAGCGACATTCCGAACGGCCCTGCGGGGCCGTTTCGCTTTTCTCGGGCTCGGGACGTCCCGGCCGCGCGCGGCGGGGGTGGTGATCGCGCGCATTCAGGCGCGGCGGCGCCACCGGCGCGCCTCTCGGCGCAAGTTGCCATGAATACGGCGGAGCCACTGTGTCGGGGGCACGTCCGCGCGCGGGGCGGCGCGCCCGCGTAGGCGGTCGCGCCGAGATCGGCGAGCGCTGCGGCGACCTCGGGCTTTCCTTCCAGCGCATGCTGCCGCGCCCAGCGCAACGCCGCCTCGCGGAAGCCGGCGATGTCGCCGGTGCGCGCGGCCTTGCGCATGCGGCGCGACGGCGCGGTCGGGTCGCGGGATGCGATCCAGCGGGTGAGGCGGGTCGTGTCGACGCGGGTGCCGGCGAGCAGCAGGGCAAGGCCGCCGAGAAGGCCGGTCGCGGCGGCGAGCGGCAGCACGATCCGGCGCGTCGCCGCGAGATCGGGGCCCTTGGCCTCGGCCGCGCCGTCGGCGCGCGCAACGGCGCGGCCGGCGAGTTCCGCGATCTGCTCCTTGCGTGCGACGGTGTCGAACCATGGAATGGGGATCGCCGGCAGGGTTGCCGGCGCGCCGGTTTTCGAGCGGATGGTCCAGCGCCAGACGACGGTCGAGACCGGCCCCTCGCGCGTCAGCCGGCTCGTGCGTTCCTCCGGATCGGGGAAGGCGATCAGGCCCGGATCGCGCAGGTCGGGCATCGGCGGCAGCAGATCGGCCGGCACGCCATCGGCTTCCAGCGTCACGGTGCGATGCGTCGTCTCGCCGGTTCCGAGCCTGGCGGGATCCTTGTCGAACGTGTCGGTCAGCCGCAGCGTGCGCGCCGGCAGCCACCAGGCGACGGCGGGCGCGGCACGGACCGTCAGCGTGACCGGCGCCGAGACGACGTCGTGACGCACGCGCGATCCGTTCGGCGCCAGCAGCGTCAGGCGATGGGTGAAGGGCGGGATCGTCAGCGTCCCGGCCTTGCGCGGGAACAGCGCCATCACGCGATCGAAGCTGCGCGCGTGGCGGCCTTCGACGGTGGTCTCGGCCCATTTGTCGCGGCCGAGCTGCATCCAGGCGAAGTCGGCGAAGGCCGGCTGGTCGAGATGTTCGAGCGTCATCTCCACCGTATAGACGCCGTGGATGCGCAGCAGGATCATTTCCTGCGCGAAGGGGGCCGGCGCCGGGCTGTCGACGGTCACGGTCAGGTTCGCGTCGCTGGGGGCGACGAAATCGGCGGTTTCGGCGCGGGCGGGGGCTCGGCCGGCGAGAAGGGTCAGCGTCAGTGCCGCCACCGCGAACAGGGCCGCGACGGGCCCGATCCGTGACCCGGTCCTCCGCGCATTGGCGGCGCGTGCTGGGCGCATCATGGGTCGTCTCCTTCCGGCGCGAGGCCGTTCGCGGCGCGGCGGGCATGTTCGGCCGCGATGCGGAGCTTCAGGTAGCGGCCGGGATCGTCGGCGAGGGTGGTCAGCCATTGCCGGCTCGCCGCCATCGCCTGCGCATCCCAGCTCTTGCCCATCTCGCGCTTCCTCACCTGTTCGAACGCCTTGGCGATCACCGCGTCGGTGACGCTCGCGCGGCCGACGCCGTCGCTGTCGGTCGCCGAGCCGTTGGCCTGGCCCTGGCCGGCATCCTTGGCCTTGGTGTCGGCCGCGCCCTTGCGTGCCGCTTTCGAACCGCCGGGCGAGCCGGCATCGGAGCCGGCCTGCTTGTCGCCGGCCATGCCGTCGCCGGTGGAGTTCTGGTCCTCGGCATCGCCGCGCGGTTCGCCGTCGCGGCGCTTCTTCTCGGTCGAGGCGGCGCCGCCGGCGATCTTGCCCGCCGCGCGCTCGGCGGTCTCCTGACGGTCGAGCACGGCCGCAACGAGCGCGCGGTTCGCGGCCGCATCGGCATCGCCCGGACGGGTGGCGAGCACCGCGTCGAAGGCCTCGAGCGCGCCGCGATAATCGCCGGCCCGGGCGAGCGCATCGCCGCGATCGAAGGCGTGGGCGAGGCCGGCGATCCGGAACGCCTCGGCCGCTTCGGTAAAGCGGCCGGCCCGGTAAAGCGCGACGCCGCGGCCCGCCGGATCGTCGAGGAAGCGCAGGCTGGCGTCCGGCAGGCCGACGGCGACCAGCGCGCGGCCGAAACCGGCGGATCCGTCGGATGCGACCGCGGCGACGAGGCAGGCGACGAGCGCCGCGACCAGAACCGGACCTCTCATGCGCGCCTCCCGTCGCGACGGCGGAACAGCAGCAGCGCCGGGATCAGCGCCGCGGCGATCAGGAACCGGCCGTCGTCGCGCCAGACGAGGGCGGCGAGACCGGACTCGGTGAGCCGGGTCGCGCGGCTGTCGGCGAGGCTCTCGGCGAGCGGCATGGGATCTGCGGCGATCGCGGTGGTGCCGCCGCCGAGCCGGGCGAGCGTGGCGAGGCCGGCGGCCTCGCCTTGCGGCGCGGGGCCGGTCACCAGCGCGGAGAGCCGGTGACCATCGGCGGCGATGCGGCGCGCCGCGTCGGCGAGGGCGCCGGTCGCGGGGCGATCGGGGCCGACCAGCACGATATCGGCGGTCACGATGCCGGCTTCGAGAACCAGCCGCCGCGCGAGGTCGAGCGCGCGGGTCGGCCGGTCGCCGGTGTCGGGCACCGTCTCGCCGTCGAGCACGGCGATGGTGGTGCCGAGCGCGTTCGCATCGGTGGTAAAGGTCGAGGCGACATAGGCATCGCCGGCATAGACGACGAGCGCGATCGGCCGGGCGCCGGCAGCCTCCGCGACTTGCCGCGTCGCGGTGATCATGGCGGGCAGGCGGTCGGCGGTCGTCGCGCGCGGGCCGAGATCGACGACCAGCACGACGGCGTCGAGGTTGCGATAGGTCGCGGCATCGCGGGCCTCGTGGGCCGGGCCCGTGAGCGCCAGAAGCACGATTGCGGCGACGATGCTCGCGAGCGCGCCGGCGCCGAGCCGACGGCCGGCTTCGCCCGGCACGACGCGGCCGAGCCGTTCGAGCGCGGCGAACAGCGGCGGGTCGATCGCTGCCTCCCAGCGCGAGCTGCGTTTGGCCCGGGCACGGGCGAAGAGGATGATCGCGGCGAGCGCGGGCAGGGCGGCGAGCCACCAGGGCCGGAGCAGGACGAGGCCGAAGAGATCGATCATGGCCGGCCTCCGGGAATGGGGTCGGAAGAGGCGGGACGCCGACCGAGGCCGAGGCCGCGCGGTAGATGCCGCAGGAAGGGCAGGCGGCCGGCTGGTAACAGATCCCAGTCGAGCGCCAGGATCGCGAGGCTCGCCGCCAGCGCGATCATCGCCGGCCAGATCCACAGCGAACGGTAGACGCGCGCGGGCGGCGCCGCGCCGCGGCTCGTCTCCATGGCGTCGATCGCGTGCCCGACCTGCTCCAGATCGGCGGTGGTGCGGACGCGGAAGGCGGTTCCGCCGGAGAGTTCCGCGACCCGCCTGAGCGTCGCGGCATCGACGGCGTCGGGATCGTCGGTGGTCGATTCCAGGTCGTTCTCGCCGAGCGCGATCGTATGGACGCGGATGCCGAGCTCGCGCGCCAGCACGGCGACGTCGCTCGGGCCGACGGTGCCGGCGTTGTTGGCGCCGTCGGAGAGCAGGATCACCACGCGCGACGGGGACGGCGAGGCGCCGAGCCGCTTCAGCGCCAGGCCGAGGCCCTCGCCGATCGCGGTCGAACGGCCGGCGATCCCGATGGTCGCCTCGTCGATGGTGCGCGCGACGCTCTCGACATCGAAGGTGGGCGCGGCGGCGAAGAAGGCGCGTTCGGCGAAGATCACGAGCCCGATTCGGTCGCCGGACCGGCCGCGGACGAAGTCGATCGCGACTTTTTTCACCGCGTCGAGCCGTCGAGCCGGCTGGCCGTCGATGCTGAAATCCTTGCGGTCCATGCTGCCGGAGAGATCGAGCACCAGCACGATGTCGCGGCCGGAGACCGGCAGGGCCGGGCTCGGCACCAGCATGCGCGGGCCGGCGAGGGCCACGACCAGCGCCGCCCAGACCGTCCAGGCGAGCCATGTGTGGGTGCGTGCCGCCGCGCCCATATCGGTCGCGAAGGCGAAGCGCGCGGCGATCGCGTCGGGCACGCGCAAGGCCGCCCCGACGCCGCGATCCCGGAACGGCGGCAGCAGCAGGGCCGCGAGCATTGGCAGCGGCAGCAAGAGGAGCGCGAGCGGCGTTGCAAGGGAGTCCATCGTCATCTCCCGCGCCGGATGATCTCAGCGAACTGGCGCTCGACCGCGTCGAGATCGAGCTCGGGATCGGGACGGTAGAGCGCGGTCGCGAAGCGGGTGCCGGCGGGGCCGGCGAACCAGTCGGTTCCGAACCTCGCATCGAGCGCGGCACGGCCGGCGGGGGCCGAGAGGCGCACGGGGGCGCCGGGGGAGCCCGCCCAGGCGGCGAAGGCGCTCGCCAGGGCGCTAGCGCGTTCGGAGGGCCCACGCTGGCGCGCGGCGGTCATCTGGGCCAAGGCGATCGCCTCGGGCGTCTGAGGGCGGCGCGCGAAGGGGCGCAGCGCGAGCGCGACCAGCAGTGCGAGCGCGATGCCGCCTGCGCCGGCGAGCGCGGCATCGGCCATCGTGCCGGGCTGGGTCGGCGCGGGGCCGCGGATGTCGATAAGGCCGGCCAGCGGATCGGCGGCGCCCGTCGCGGCGGTCTGCGCGGGTGCTGGGGTCGCGGTGGACGAACTGGCGGACGGAGCGCCTGAGAGGCCGTCAGCGGCGGCTGCCATCGAGCGCCTCCAGGGCGGCGAGCATCGTCGCCGGTTCGTCGGTGGTCGTGATCGGCACGGCATCGACGCCGAGCCGGCGCAGGCGGGTGAAACGCGGATCGCGATCGGCGTCGAAGGTCTCGGCGACGCGGCCGAGCCGGCGGGTGCCGCTCGCATCGACGAAGGGCAGCAGGTCGGGGCTCGCGTGGCGCTCGAAGGCATCGACGACAATCAGAGCGGCGAGGTCGGCGCGCCTCGTGAGCGCGCCGGCCGCCTCGTCGAAGCCGGCGCCCGGCTGGTCGAGACCGCTCGCGAGCAGCACCGAGGCGCCACGGGGCGCGAGGCGGGCGGCGAGGTCGAGCGCGGCGGCGAGCGGTGGCTCGCTCCGATCCTGCGCGGTCGATGCGGCGTCGCGGAGTGCCTGGGCATGGGCATGGGCGAGGCCGCCGGCGACCGCGATCATGCCGCGATCCCGGCCGCGCGCCGGCACCACGACCGGGTCGCCGGTCCCGAAGGCGACCAGACCGACCCGGCCGCCGCCGTCGATCGCGCGCCAGCCGGCGAGCGCCGCCGCCTCGGCCGCCGCGACCGAGCGGAACGCCCGCCGCGTGCCCCAGAGCATCGACGGACGCAGGTCGACGAGCAGGATCAGCGTCCGCTCGCGTTCGTCGCGGAAGGTTCGGACATGCGGGATGCCCGTGCGCGCGGTGGTGTTGCGGTCGATATGGCGCACGTCGTCACCCTCGGCGAAGACGCGAATGTCATCAACTTCGAGGCCGCGACCGCGGCGGCGTACGACGAAGCCGCCGGGCAGCGCCGTCAGGGCGCGCGGCACGGCGATGTCGGCGCGCACGACATGGCGCAGGCCGAGCAGATGTTCGACCGGCAGGTCGACACCCGCTTCGGCGGTGTCCGGCGCGGGCAGGGCGGTCATAGCGGCGCGACCGCGTCGATCAACCTGGCGATCAGGCCGCGCGCGGTCGTGCCCTCGGCACTGGCCCGCCAGGTCAGGCCGACACGGTGGGCGAGTGCATCGACCGCGTAGTCGCGCACGTCCTCGGGCAGGGCGTAGTCGCGGCCGCGGACCAGCGCGCGGGCGCGGGCGATGGCGGCGAGCGCCAGCGTGCCGCGCGGCGAGACCGGATGTTCGATCGCGCCGGCGATCTCGGGGAGGTCCGACCCGGCGCGCGTCGCCATGACCAGACGGACGATATAGTCCTTGAGCGCGGGCGCGATGTGGACCTTGGCGGCGGCGGCGCGGGCGGCACGGACCTCCGCCGCGCCGAGCCGGACCGGCGCCGCGGCCGACGCCTGACGGCCTTCCTGTTCGACGAGGTCGAGGATGGCGCGTTCAGCTGTCGCGTCGGGCAGGTCGAGCACGACGTGGAGCAGGAAGCGGTCGACCTGCGCCTCGGGCAGCGGGAACGTGCCTTCGTGCTCGATCGGGTTCTGGGTCGCGACGACCATGAACGGGTCGGGCAGCGCATGGGTGACGCCGCCGGCGGTCACCTGGCGCTCGGCCATCGCCTCGAGCAGGGCCGACTGCACCTTCGGCGGGGCACGGTTGATCTCGTCGACCAGCAGTAGCGCGTGGAACACCGGGCCGGGCACGAATTCGAACGCGCCGCGATCCGGTCGCCAGACCGGGGTGCCGGTGATGTCGGCCGGCATCAGGTCGGGCGTGCACTGGATGCGTGCGAAGCCGACGTCGAGCCCGGCGGCGAGGCCCTTGACCGCGCGGGTCTTGGCGAGGCCGGGCGCGCCTTCGAGCAGGACATGGCCGCCCGCGACGAGCGAGACGACCAGGCGCTCGACCAGCGCATCGAGGCCGACCAGGCCGGCCTGCAGCGTGCTCGACAGGCGGGCGATCGCGGCGGCGGGCGCCGCCTCGATCAATCCCGAGTGCGGGCCTGAGTGCGGGCCGGAATGTGGGCCGTCGGCCCTCGGATAGGCTTCCATGGCACCTCGCGTCGACGTTTCCTCGCCGGTCGTTGCCGGCCTTGTCTGCCTGGCGGTCTTCGCCGGCGTTCTTGCATCGGGCTCTGTGATGGGAGCCGATCCTTTGAGGCCATGGTAGGGCGTGTGTGCGGTCGGTGCCTGGGCAAATTTCCCGATCTCGTGGTCCTGAATGTCGCGGGTCGTGCGGTCGTGGCACAGTGAGGCATCGGTTCGCCTCTTCTCGAACGGGATCGGCCGCATGAGTCTGCTCGTCCGGATCACGCTTCGGCTCGCTGCCGTCGCCTTCGTCTCGCTCGCCTGCACGGTCCTCTGGATCCTGCACGACACCAACCAGCGTCTGCGCCTCGACGCCGAGACCTCGGCCGAGCGACTGGCGCAGCGCTGGGAGGGCCGGCCGGGCCTCGGCAGCATCGGCGCGACGAGCCGGGACGTGCTCTTCGGCTGGGATGCGCAGGCGAGCGGCACGCCGATCATTCCCGGTGTCTGCGTGGTGGTCTCGACGCCCTATGATCCCGATTCGAGCCTGTGCAACGCGCGGGACGGACTGGGCGGCACGGTGCCGGCCTGGTTCGCGACGCTGTTCGAGCGGCTCGCCGGGCCGCCGGCGCCGGCCACGCGCGACGTGGTGTTCCGCGGCCGCAAGCTCGGGTCGATCCGCGCCAGCGTCGATCCGGTCGCGGCGACGGAGCGGGCCTGGCAGCAGATCAGCGTGATGACCGGGCTCGCGGCCAGCATGGCGACCGGCATGTGCCTGCTCGCCTGGATCGCGATCGGGCATGCGCTGCGGCCGACGCGGACGATCATCCGGGCGCTGCGGGATCTGGAACACGGCGAGGATGCGCGGCGGCTGCCGTACTTCGCCACCGCCGAATTCGATGCCGTCGCGCGGGCCTTCAACGATCTCGCCGCACGGCTGCAGCAGACGACCGCCGAGCGGGCGGCACTGACGCGACGACTGTTCGATGTGCAGGAGGACGAGCGGCGCGGGCTCGCCCGCGAGCTGCACGACGCGTTCGGTCAGTGTCTGACCGCGTCCGGCGCGCTCGCGGCCTCGATGGCGGCCGGTGCCCCGGCGGACCGGCCGGACCTCGCCGAGGATGCCCGTTCGATCGGCCGGCTGACGGCCGACATGCAGGGCGTGTTGCGGGGTGCGCTGGCGCGGCTGCGCGTGCCGGATCTCGAGGAGATCGGCCTGGAGGCGAGCCTGCGCAGTCTGGTCGGCTCCTGGAACCGGCTGCGCGGCGGCCGCACGCGGTTTCTGCTCGAGGTCGAGGGCGATCTCTCCGGTGTTGAGGAGGCCGAGGCGCTCGGCATTTATCGCATCGTGCAGGAATGCCTGACCAACGCCGCCCGACACGGCGATCCGGCCACGGTGGTGGTCCGCATCGCCGGGCAAGGCGGCGGCGCGGGCGCCGTGTCGTTCAGCGTCGAGGACGATGGCGGCGGTGATCCGGCCGGCGTCGATGCGACGGGCGGCTTCGGCGTCATCGGCATGCGTGAGCGGATCCGTGCCCTCGGCGGCCGGCTGGCGATCGGCCGCTCGGCCGCCGGGCTGGTGGTCTCGGCGGTGATCCCGGCGCCCGCGGGCGCTCACACGGCGGAGGCCGGCCGGTGAGCGCGCTGACGATCATGCTCGTCGACGATCATCCGATCGTGCGGGAGGGATACCGCCGCCTGCTCGAGCGGCAGAGCGGCTATCGGGTCGTCGCCGAGGCCGAGACTGCGGCGGCGGCCTATCAGGCCTATCGATCGGCGAAGCCGGACGTCGTCGTGATGGACCTGTCGCTGCCGGGGCCGGGCGGGCTGGAGGCGATCCGGCATATCCGGCAATGGGACAAGGGCGCGCGCATCCTCGTCTTCTCCATGCACCAGAGCGCGCCGTTCGCGCTCAAGGCATTCGAGGCGGGGGCGGCCGGCTATGTGACCAAGACCAGCCCGCCGGAAGAACTCGTGCGGGCGGTCGAGACGGTTGCGCGCGGCGGGCGGTCGCTGTCGAGCGACATCGCGGACGAGATTGCGGCCGAACGACTGACAGCGCGCGGCGGGGCGTTCGACGACCTCGCGCCGCGCGAGGTCGAGATCCTGCGCATGTTCGCTTCAGGGCGCACCGCCGACGAGATCGCCGACCAGCTCGCGCTCAGCCTGAAGACGGTGCAGAACTATCACTACCAGATCAAGGCCAAGCTCGGGGCGCGCACCGACGCGCATCTGGTCTGGCTGGCGATCGGCGGCGGTTTCCTGCTGGCGGAGGAACCGGTTCGCGACCCGCCCCGTTGAGCGGCCGGTGCCGGGTGGCCTTGGCCGGGAGCAGGCGGACGCCCGTCAATGCCGGTCGGGATGATCCGCGCGCTCGCGGCCGCTGTCATGGATCGTGGCGCCGGCCGGAAAGGTCGCGTGCTCGACGCCAGCCCGCATGCCGCGCGGCGTTTCGCCGAACAGCTGTCGGAAGGCGCGGGTGAAGCTCGACTGTTGCCGATAGCCGACGCGGTGGGCGATTTCGCCGAGCGGCAGGTCGCGCGTGAGCACCATCACCCGGGCGCGGCGCAGCCGCAACTGGCCGAGGTATTCCATCGGCGAGGCATCGGCGCGCGCACGGAACAGCGCGGTGAGCTTGTTGCGGTTGGTGCCGAGCGCCGCGCACAGGTCGGCGACACTCAGCGGCTCGTGCAGACGGCTCTCCATGAGTTCAACCGCGGCGGTGAACAGCGCATTGGAGCGGGCGAGCGCAGGGCAGGCCGCATGCGTGTCGGTGATCACGGCCGCGATCACATCGCACACCGCGAGCAGCACCTCGGCGCCCCGGCGGGTCTCGCCGAGCGGCGGCGGCAGGTGTGTCTCGAACAGGCCGAGCGCACGCGTGACGAGCTCGGCCGGCATCGGAAGCAGGACCTCGTGCGGCGGCTTGTCGGCCTCCAGCCACGCCGGCGGGATGCCGAACCGGTCGATGCCTGACGTAGCGTCCGCCTGGAATTCGATCCAGCGTAAACGTTTCTGATGTCGAGCGAAAATGCGCCGCTCTCCGCCGGTGGGAAGGCATGCGATCAGCATGGCGCCTGCCACCATCCGGTGTCTTCGGTCCTCGGTGTGGCTGATGAGCAGTTCGCCATCGAGCAGCATGTGCACGGACACGCCCGGCGCATAGGCTTCCAGGCTGGTGATGACCGTCGGGACCGTCTGGTCGACAGCTGCCGCCCGCCAGGCCGGATCGCCGAGATCGATCGGGATCCGCCGGCTCGCGGGTCCTTCGGGGGAGCCCTTTGTGGTCCCGCTCTGCTCGTTCGAATTCACCGCCAACGCCCCGCGCCAGTTTCGACCACGACGCGCTGTTATCCGACGTCAGGAAGGACTATGGTCGCGCAGATCTCATTCCGATTTCCGTATTTATGCGCTTTGCCCGCGCGTGCTCTCTGCGTCAAGTGGATAACTTTGCGGATACCGAAATATACTGCGTAAAAATATACAAGAATTATAGTTGAATTCTTGATATTTTCATTGGATTTTACCGACTTTTGGCTCGATTGAGCGTACGATTTGGTTGTCGACGCAGAGTTGCCATGTCCTTTCAAAGGTTACCTTAGGTAATGTTCCGTAGAGGTGTTGCGCGCACTTCGTCGCGCTCTCTGGAAAGGGTATGCATCGTCATTTCCTGCAGGTCAGATGCTGGAGAAGATCGCGGCATTGAGGGCGGTCGCATAGCTCACCCAGGCGAGATAGGGCAGCCACGCCCATGCGGCCCAGGGACGAACCGCATGGAAGGCACGCATCGTGAGCAGGATCGCCATCCACAGAAGTGCGATCACCGCGAGCCCAAGTCCCGGATTGCGCAGGCCGAAGAAGGCGGGCGTCCAGAGGAAATTCAACGCCAGCTGGACGAAGAACATCAGGAGCGCGGTTTGGCGCAGGTGCAGCGGCGCATGCGCGAGCCAGACCCGGATCGCGGTCGCCGCCATGACGATATAGAGCATCGTCCAGACCGGCGCGAACAGCCAGTTCGGCGGCGTGAACCACGGCTTCGGCAGCGTCGCGTACCAGGTCGGGATCCGCGGTGCCGTGATGAGGCCGCCGATCGCGGCCGTGGCGACCGTCGCCGCGATGATCGCGACCACCGGCCACCACCGTGGCGTCCCTTGGGGCTGGCTCTCGCCGGTTGCGGCGGAGAAGGGGAAGTTCGTCGCGGGGCTCATCGACATCGGTGGGATCCTCTTCGGTGGCTGCAGTGAGAGGGGGCGGTCCCTCGTCAGGCATACGCATTGCTAGCGGTCGCGGATGAACGGGCCGTGCCGGCCCGGGTTCCGGAGAACGCTTCCCATGCCTCATGCCGTGATGCACCGCCTGCCCATGTCGGCCCCCGACGACGTCTCCGCCCTGGCGGCGGCGATTGCGGCCGGCACGCTCGATCCCGCGTCGGTGGTCGCCGTGCTCGGCAAGACCGAGGGCAACGGCTGCGTCAACGATTTCACGCGGGGCTTCGCCGTCCAGTCGCTCAAGTTGTTGTTTTCGCGCCATATCGCACCCGACCGCGTCGATGCGATCGCTTTCGTCATGTCGGGCGGCACCGAGGGCGGGCTCGGGCCGCACTGGCTCGTGGTCGAGGCGCGGGCGGGCGATCACGCCGCCACTGGACCGTCCCTCGCCGTCGGCGTGGCGGCGACGCGATCACTCCTCCCCGAAGAGATCGGTCGCGTCGCGCAGGTCGATGCGGTCGCGGCGGCTGTCGCGGCGGCGATGGCGAAGGCGGGCATCGCCGCGGCGGAGGACGTGCACTTCGTGCAGATCAAGTGTCCGCTGCTGACGGCCGAGCGCATTCTCGAGGCGCGGGGGCGCGGCGCCAGCACGGCGACGGCCGAGACGCTGAAGTCGATGGGCCTGTCACGCGGCGCCTCGGCGCTCGGCGTCGCCGTCGCGCTCGGCGAGGTGGCGCGCGACGCGATCGACGATCGGGCGATCGGCGTCGACAAAACGCTCTGGTCGGGGCGGGCGAGCACATCGGCCGGCGTCGAACTGATGGTCGTCGAGATCATGGTGCTCGGCATGAGCGCGGCCTGGAGCGGCGATCTCGCCATCGACCATGCCGTGATGGCCGACGGCATCGACGTCGAGCCGGTGCGCGCGGCGCTGCGGCGCCTCGGGTTCGATGCCGCGGGGCAGCTCTCCACCGATGAGCAGGCGCGGCTGAGGGCGCTCTTGGTCAAGGCGGAGGCGTCCTCGACCGGGCGGCTCAGGCACCACCGGCATACGATGCTCGACGATTCCGACATCTCCTCGACCCGTCACGCGCGGGCCTTCGTGGCGGGAGCCCTGGCGGGCGTGGTCGGGCATGCGGAGATCTTCGTCTCGGGCGGAGCCGAACACCAGGGCCCCGACGGCGGCGGACCCTGCGCGGTGATCGCGCGCAAGGCGTGATGCGACCGCTGCAGGGCTCCCCTGGGCTCGACCCTCGCCTGTCTCCGCGCCATGATCCCGGCATGACGATCAATTCCGACGCAGACGCCCCCGCCGGACCGTCGCCAGCCGTCTCGCCCCGGAGCCCCCGGACACCGCCGCTCCCCTGCGCCGGGTGACGGTGTGCACGACCTGCGATCGCTACGATCTCGACGCCCCGGAGCCGAGCCATGGCGCGCGTTTCGCGGCAGCGCTGCGACAGGAAGCGGAGCGGCGCGGCGTGCTTGTGGCGATCGAGGCGGTCGATTGCCTGGACGGTTGCCGGTCGCCCTGCAACGCGGCGCTGCGCGGGCGCGGCAAGCCGCTGGTGCGCCTGACCGCTCTCACGGAGGCCGATGCCGGCGCCGTGCTCGATCTCGCCGATCGCCATGCGACGGCGTCCGGGCTCGAGGCCGCCGACGTTCCGGCATCGTTGCGTCGGCGCACCTCGGTGCTGGCTTCGCGTCGTGGTCGGCGGTGAGATCGGTCGCCGGATCGGCTGCATACACGCCTGCTCGCAGGATGGGCGGTCGGGTCATTTTTGCTCATGTTTTGATCATAGGCTTTGACTTGTATGCAGCGATTGCGAGGTGCCGCCGACTGGCATATGGCTTGCTGAATTGACGTGACGCGATCCGGGGCGGGTTTCAGGAGCCGTCCGGATCGTCCGAGGCCGTGATCGTGCGTCGTCCCGATCGCCGCGTCGCCAGATGCCTCGTCGCCAGAGCCTCGTCTGTTCATGTCCGTCCAGGAGCCGTTCATGCCCGCCGTTCCGGAGAGCTTCGACCTCAAGAGCCTCGCTCGCGCCTATGCGGCCGGGCTCGACCCGCGCGATGTGATCGCGGCGGTGGAGGCGCGGATCGCGGCCTTCGACGATCCGGCGCTGTTCATCGCCCGGCCCGATCGCGCGACGCTCGACGCGCGGGCGGCCGCGCTCGCCGCGTTGTCGGTCGACGCGCGGGCCGCGCTGCCGCTCTACGGCGTGCCCTTCGCGGTCAAGGACAATATCGACGTCGCCGGCCTGCCGACCACGGCGGCCTGCCCGGATTTCGCCTACGCGCCCTCGGCCAGCGCGACCACGGTCGCCAAGCTCGAGGCGGCCGGCGCGATCGTGATCGGCAAGACCAACCTCGACCAGTTCGCGACCGGGCTCGTCGGCGTGCGCTCGCCCTATGGCGTGCCGCGCAACACCTTCGATCCGGCGCGCATCCCCGGCGGTTCGTCGTCGGGCTCGGCGGTCGCCGTCGCGGCCGGCATCGCGGCCTTCTCGCTCGGCACCGATACGGCCGGCTCGGGGCGCGTGCCGGCGGGGCTCAACAATCTGGTCGGCTTAAAGCCGACGCCGGGGCTCGCCTCGACCACTGGCGTGCTCCCCGCCTGCCGTACGCTCGACTGCGTGTCGATCTTCGCGCTGACCGTCGACGATGCGACCGCCGTGCTCGACGTAATGGCGGGCTTCGATCCGACGGACGCGTTCTCGAAGGTGTTTGCCGCCGAGAAGCAAGGCCCGTGGCCCGCGGGTCTGCGGCTCGGCGTGCCGGGCGCCAAGGACCGGCACTTCTTCGGCGATACGGTCGGCGAGGCGGCCTATGCGGCGGCGCTGGAGCGGATCGCGGGGCTCGGCGCGACGCTGGTCGAGATCGATTTCGAGCCGCTGTTCGCGGTCGCCCGGCTGCTCTACGAAGGGCCCTGGGTCGCCGAGCGGTTGGCCGCGATCGAGGAGTTCGTCGCCGCAAAGCCGGAGGCGATGCATCCGGTGACGCGCGCGATCATCGCGCCGGCCGGCGCGCGCACCGCCGTCGAGGCATTCAAGTCGCTCTACAAGCTCAAGGATCTGGCGCGGATCGCCGAGGCCGTCTGGACGTCGGTCGACGCGCTGGTCGTGCCGACCGTGCCGCGCGCCTGGACGGTCGCCGAAGTCGAGGCCGATCCGATCGCGACCAACTCGGCGCTCGGCACCTATACGAACTTCGTCAACCTGCTCGGGCTCTCGGCGCTCGCGGTGCCCGTGGCGCTGCGCTCGGACGGGTTCCCCTCGGGCGTCACGCTGATCGGCGAGGGCGGCCGCGACGGCTTTCTCGCCGGGCTCGGGCGGGTGATCGAAGGCACCTCCGGCCTGCCGCTCGGTGCGACGGGTAAGCCGCGGCCGGCCTTTACGCCGCTCGCCCTCGACGCGCCGGCGGACACCCTGCCGCTGGTCGTGTTCGGCGCGCATCTCTCCGGGCTCGCGCTCAACCACGAACTGACCGGCTGTGGCGCGACCCTGATCGGCGAGACGCGCACCGCGCCGCTCTACCGCATGCATGCGCTCGCCGGCGCGCCGGTGAGGCCGGGGCTGATCCGGGTCGGGGAGGGCGGGGCCGCGATCAAGGGCGAGATCTGGGCGGTCCCTTTCGCCGGCGTCGGGGCGCTGCTCGCCCGCATCGCGCCGCCGCTCGGGCTCGGCACGGTCGTGCTCGAGGATGGCCAGTCGCTGCGCGGCTTCATCTGCGAGACGGCAGGGGTCGAAGGCGCGCCGGACGTGTCGCATCACGGCGGCTGGCGCGCCTATCTGGCGGCGCGGGCCTGACCGACGCGGATAGCGGCGGTGCCGGGTTCAGCGCGGGTCGTTGATGTGGCTGAGCGAGGCGCGCGAGGATTCCAGATGCGCGCGCATCTCGCGCGCCGCGCCTTCGCGGTCGCCGCGCAGCATCGCGTCGATGACGAGCCCATGTTCGCGATGGCTGATCGCCAGACGCCCGAGGCTGCGGAACTGGGCACGCCGGAACGGGCTCACACGCCGCCGGACGCCGAGCACGGTCTCAGCCAGGAAGGTGTTGTGGCTCGCGGCGTAGACGAAGGCGTGAAAGGCGTCGTTCGCCTCGGTATAGGCGGCGAGATCGCCGCGCCGGACCATCTCGCCGGCCTCGGCATGCATGGTCTCGAGCTCGGTCCTTTCGGCCGGCGTCATGGCGATCGCGGCATAGCCGGCGCAGATGGCCTCGAGGTCGGCCATGACGGTGAACATCTCGTCGAGCTGGCGTTCGGTCAGCGTCGAGACGACGGCGCCGCGATGGGCCCGATGTTCGACGAGGCCGGCGGCGGCGAGTTCGCGCAGGGCCTCGCGCACGGGCGTGCGCGAAACGTTGTACCGGCCGGCGAGCGTCACCTCGTCGAGCGCCGTGCCGGGCAGGATGCGACCGAGCAGGATCTGCTCGGCGAGATCGGCGCGCAGCCGTTCGGCTCGGGTCTTGCCCATGGGTAGGCCCGGCAGCGGCGTGATCTCGCGGGCCTTGCCGACCGCCCGATGCTGCCGCTGCTCGTTCGCTTCCGCCATATGCTGCTCTCCAGGGCGCTCGAACGGGGATCTCCGCGATTCCAGGCCGATGTCTGCTCTGATTGCAGGGCATCTGCGGCGTAGGTCAAGAGGAGTCGCGGTTCTGAGCGGGAGATCCGCCATTCTCTGGTGTCGCGGGCGTAAACTTTGGCATCGTTTGCGGGTTTCGGCGGGGCTAGAGTTGGGCCGCGCGACCGGCCGCGATGCGCCGGTCGTCACGCCCCCGAGGAGATGGAACACCATGCAGGCTCTGCCGATCATCGATCTCGATGGACTGTCCGGCGGCGGCGCGGCGCTCGATCGCATCGCCGGCGAGATCGGCGCCGCCTGCCGGTCGATCGGCTTCTTCTACGTCCGCGGCCACGGTGTGCCGGAGCGGTTGATCGCGGCGGTGTTCGAACAGGCGGCGGCGTTCTTCGCCTTGCCGGTCGAGCAGAAGGCGGTGATCGACATGGGGCTCGTCGGCGACAATCGCGGCTATGTCGCGATGCGCGGCGAGGCGCTCGATCCGTCGCGGCCGCCCGATCTCAAGGAGGGCTTCAATCTGGGCTTCGATCCGCCGGACCGGCCGGCGCGGAATGCATTTCCGGACCTGCCGGGCTTTCGCGGGACGATGCTCGCCTATTTCGCCGAAGCGCAGGCGCTCGGACTCAGGCTCCACCGCGCCATCGCGCGCGACCTCGGCATCGCCGAGGACTTCTTCGAGCCGCTGTTCGATCGGCCGATGTCGACGTTGCGGCTGCTGCATTATCCGCCGCAGCCCCCGGCCGCGGAAGCGGGGCAGATCGGCGCCGGCGAGCACACCGACTACGGCAATCTGACGCTTTTGATGACCGACGCCGTCGGCGGGCTCGAGGTCCGCACCCGCGCGGGCAAATGGCTCGCCGCGCCGCCGATCCCCGGCGCCTATGTGGTCAACATCGGCGACTGCCTGATGCGCTGGACCAACGACGTCTATGTCTCGACGCCGCATCGCGTGGTCAACCGCACCGGCCGCGAGCGCTATTCGGTGCCGTTCTTCCTCGATCCCAATCCGGATGCGCCGGTGGCGGCGATCCCGAGCTGCGTGCCTGTCGGCGCGGCCCCGAAGTACCCGCCGATCACCGCGCGCGCGCATCTGACCGAGAAGCTCGATGCCAGCTACGCGCACCGGCGAACGAGGTCTTGAGCCTGTTTTTCGGTCATATGCATATTTTGAGTGCGATATTTTGGGTCAAGCACATGGCTGCATACAATGAGGGCGACCACGAGCCGGGCTGCGGTGGTCGTGCGGAGGATCGTTCGTGCGCGCGGGAGTTCGGTTCCGGCGCGCGATCAGGCTCGCAAAGGGTTGATCGGACAGGGCCCGTCGCGCGGTTCCGGACCTCTCTCGGCGGACTTATGACCGTTACGGAATTCCGGCGGCCGTTTGGCACGCGCATTGCGAGTCGGAGCGAGACCGTCACGGCATTGTATGCAATGCCTCCCCTATGATCTCGGGAGTTCGTCATGTCGAAGTTAATCCTCAATCGCCGGTCTCTGTTGAAGTCCGCCGCGGCCGCCGGCGCGCTGACGGTGGCGCCGTCCATCGGCCGCTTCGGCGCGGCGGAGGCCGCCGGCCTCACCATCGGCATTATCTATGTCGGCCCGCGCGACGACTTCGGCTGGAACCAGGCCCATGCGGTTGCGGCCAAGGCGCTCAAGGCGGTGCCGGGCGTGACCGTGGTCGAGGAGGAGAACGTTCCCGAGACGATCGCCGTGCAGAAGAGCATGGAGTCGATGATCAAGCTCGAAGGCGCGAAGCTGATCTTCGCGACCTCGTTCGGCTATTTCGATCCGCACATGATCGAGATGGCGAAGAAGTATCCGGATGTCGAGTTCCGCCACGCGATCGGCCTGTGGTCGAAGGACAAGCATCCGATGAACGCCGGCTCGTACTACGCCTATCTGCACCAGGCGCATTACGTGGACGGCATTGCGGCCGGCCTGTCGACCAAGTCGAACAAGCTCGGCTTCATCGCCGCCAAGCCGATCTCGTCGGTGCTGCAGAACATCAACGCCTTCACCATGGGCGTGCGCAAGGTCAATCCGAACGCGACCGTCCAGCTGATCTTCACCGGCGACTGGTCGCTGCCCGTGCGCGAGGCCGAGGCCGCCAACGCGCTCGCCGACGCCGGCTGCGATGTGCTGACCTGCCATGTCGACAGCCCGAAGGTGGTGGTCGAGACGGCCGAGAAGCGCGGCGTCAAGGTCTGCGGCCACAATGCCAGCCAGGCGCCGCTGGCGCCGAAGGGCTTCATCACCGGCGCGGAGTACAAGTGGGAGACGATCTACAAGTCGTTCGCCGACCTGCTCGCCAAGGGCCAGAAGCTGCCGAACTTCGAGCGCGGCGGCTACGACAAGGACTATGTCCAGAACACCCCGTTCGGCGCCGGAGCGACCGAGGAGGCCAAGAAGGCCGCGACCGCCGCGATCGCCGATCTCAAGGCCAACAAGCCCTACGTCTCCGGTCCGCTCAAGGACAACAAGGGCAACGAGGTCGTCGCGGCCGGCAAGGTCATCGACAACTACGATGTCTTCCTGGAGACGACGAGCTACCTCGTCGAGGGCGTGCAGGGCTCGCTGACCTGAGCCATCGGGGCGAGGCCCCGGAGGCGAGACCCCGGAAGGGGCCGGCGGGTGCCGGCCCCGACGCGCCCTAGGTGAGGGCGGCACGTTCACCGCGTGGCCGCGCAGACCATCGACGTGAAGGAGAGGCCGTGACGGATACCACCCAGGCTCCGCAGATCGCCGCGCCGAGCGGCGTTGCCGAGACGGTCGCCGCGATCCGGCGCGGATCCGAATATGTCGTGATCCCGATCTTCGCGCTGATCGTGTCGGCGGCGCTGTTCTCGCTGTTCCTTCTGGCGCTCGGGAAATCGCCGCAGCAGTTTCTCGAACTGGTCTGGCGCGGCGGCTTTGGCACCAGCTTCTCCTGGGAAAACACGCTGACGCGCGCCGCGCCGTTGATCCTGACCGCGCTCGCGGTCGCGATCCCGGCGCGGCTCGGGCTCGTGATCATCGGCGGCGAAGGCGCGCTCGTCCTCGCCGGCTTCGCCTCGGCGGTCGCGGCGCTGCCGTTCCTCGGCTGGGCGAGCCCCTGGCTCGTCATGCCGGTGATGTTCCTCGCCGCGGTGATCGCGGGCGCACTCTGGCTCGGTGCGGTCGGCGCGCTCCGGCACTATCGGGGCGTCAACGAGACGATCGCCTCGCTGCTCATGTTCTATATCGCCGTCTCGGTCCTGAACTTCTTCGTCGAGGGCGCCCTGCGCGACCCTTCTGACCCGAACAAGCCGTCGACGGCGCCGATCGGCGCCGCCAACATGGTCGGGCCGATCCCGTGGCTCAAGGACTGGCTCGACATCGGCGTGCACTGGGGGCTCGTGTTCGGCATCGTGATGGCGGTCGTGCTGCATATCCTGATGAACCGCACGACCTTCGGCTTCGCCGCGCGTCTGACCGGCGGCAACGTACGGGCGGCGCGGGCGCAAGGGCTGCCGGTCGGCAAGCTCATGGTGCTCGCGACCATGATCGCCGGGGCCTGCGCCGGCATGGCCGGCTATTTCGAAGTCGCGGCGATCCTCGGCAAGGCCAACGGCTCGCTGATCGCCGGCTACGGCTTTACCGGCATCCTCGTGTCGTTCCTCGCCCGCCACAATCCGATCGTGATCCCGCCGGTTGCGATCCTGTTCGGCGGGCTCGCTGCCGCCGGCGGCATCATCCAGCGGCGCATGGGCCTGCCGGACGCGACCGTGCTCGTGCTCCAGGGCCTGATCTTCGTCGTGCTGCTCGTCTCGGAGACGCTCTACGGGCGGTTCTCGTTCTTCGATCCGGAGGCGCGCAAATGAGCGATGCAGCCCTTGTCACGGTGGCGACCGCCATGTTCGCCGGCGCGATCCGCGTCTCGACCCCGTTCCTGTTCGTGTCGCTCGGCGAATGCCTGACCGAGAAGTCCGGCCGGATCAATCTCGGCCTCGAAGGCACGCTCGTGTTCGGCGCGATGACCGCCTACGCGATCTCGTACCACTCGGGGAGCCCCTGGATCGGCGTGCTCGCCGCCGGCATCGCCGGCTCGCTGTTCGGCGCGCTGCACGGCGCGGTCTGCCGGCTGCCGCGCGTCAACGACGTGGCGATCGGCATCGCGCTCATGCTGTTCGGCACCGGCCTCGCGTTCTTCTTCGGCAAGCCGTACATCCAGCCGACCGCGCCGCGCCTGCCCTCGATCGACTTCGGTTTCCTCGTCTCCAATCCGCAGCTCAAGGAAGCGCTGAAGATCAATCCCTTGTTCTTCGTCGGCCTTCTGGTCGCGGTCGCGATGTGGTGGGCGTTCAAGAACACGCGCGTCGGGCTGACCGTGCGCATGACCGGCGACAGCGCCGCGACCGCGCGCGCCATGGGCACCTCGGTCGATCTGGTGCGGTTCCTCGCCACCACCGCCGGCGGCTTCCTCGCCGGCGTCGGCGGGGCGTTCCTGTCGCTCTATTACCCGGGCTCCTGGAACGAGGGCCTTTCCTCCGGCCAGGGTCTGATGGCGGTGGCGCTGGTGATCTTCGCGCGCTGGAACCCGCTCGCCTGTTTCGTGGCGGCGCTGCTGTTCGGCGGCGCGGGGGCGATCGGCCCGGCGCTGCAGTCGGTCGGGATCAGCCAAGGCTACCACTTCTTCAACGCCGCGCCCTACATCCTGACGCTCATCATCATGATCGCGTCGACCTCGCCGAAGCGCAGCCTCAAGGGCGCGCCGGGCGAACTCACCCTGATGAAGTGAGGAGGGAGCCATGAGCCTCGACGAGCGCATTGCGCAGGCCCTGGTTCCGGGCGCCCACACGGTCGCCGCGGAGCCATATCTCTGGCCGTTCGACGGTGATCTCCGGCCGGAGAACACCGCCTTCGTGATCATCGACATGCAGACCGACTTCTGCGGCGTCGGCGGCTATGTCGATTGCATGGGCTACGACATCGCGCTGACGCGGGCGCCGATCGAGCCGATCGCCAAGGTGCTCGCCGTCATGCGCGCCAAGGGCTTCCATGTGATCCACACCCGCGAGGGGCATCGGCCGGATCTCTCCGACCTGCCGGCCAACAAGCGCTGGCGCTCGCAGCGCATCGGCGCCGGCATCGGTGATCAGGGGCCGCAGGGCCGCATCCTGGTACGCGGCGAGCCGGGCTGGGAGATCATCCCGGAACTGGCGCCGCTCGCCCATGAGCCGATCATCGACAAGCCGGGCAAGGGCACGTTCTGCGCCACCGATTTCGAGCTCGTGCTCCGGATGCGCGGCATCCGCAACATCGTGCTCTCGGGCATCACCACCGACGTCTGCGTCCACACGACCATGCGCGAGGCCAACGATCGCGGCTTCGAGTGCCTGCTGCTCGAGGACTGCTGCGCCGCGACCAAGCGCGAGAACCATCTCGCGGCCATCGACATGGTCAAGATGCAGGGCGGCGTGTTCGGCGCGGTCGCGACCAGCGACCGGTTTCTGGAGAGCATCGCATGAGCGCGGCGGCACTGGAATCCGAGACGACCGCCTCGCCGTCCGGGATGACCGCCGTCGGCGTCGAGACCGTCGGCATGACCAAGATCTTCGGGCCGCTCGTCGCGCTCGACGACGTCTCGATCAAGGTCCGGCCCGGCACGCTGCACGCGCTGCTCGGCGAGAACGGCGCCGGCAAGTCGACGCTGGTGAAGTGCATGATGGGCTTCTACCAGCCGACGCGCGGTCAGCTGATGGTCGACGGCCACGAGGTCTCCTGCCGCAACCCGCGCGACGCCATGAAGCTGAAGCTCGGCATGGTCTACCAGCACTTCACGCTGGTGCCGTCGCTGACCGCGGCCGAGAACCTGGTCGTGTCGCGCACCGACTGCCCGGCCGTGATCGACTGGAAGACCGAGACGGCGCGGCTGGAGGCGTTCCTCGAGACGATGCCGTTCCGGGTGCCGCTGAAGACGCCGGTCTCGGGTCTCTCCGCCGGCGAGAAGCAGAAGCTCGAGATCCTGAAGCAGCTCTATCTCGATCGCCGCTTCCTGATCCTCGACGAGCCGACCAGCGTGCTGACGCCGGGCGAGGCCGACGAGATCCTCGGCATGCTGCGCGGCCTGACCGACGCCGGGCGGCTGACGATCCTGATGATCTCGCACAAGTTCCGCGAAGTGACGGCCTATGCCGACGAGGTCAGCGTGCTCCGGCGCGGCCAGTATGTCGGCGGCGGCAAGGTCGGTGAACTGTCGGTCGACGCCATGGCGCGCATGATGATCGGCGACACCAAGATCCGCGAGCGCGCGGCGCGGACGCCGTTCACCGATCCGCCGACGGTGCTCGAACTGACCGCGTTGCACGCCTCCGACGACGAGGGCCTGCCGGCGATCGCCGCGATCGACCTCAAGGTCAAGGCCGGGGAGATCGTCGGCATCGCCGGCGTGTCGGGCAACGGCCAGTCGGAGCTGGTCGAGGTCCTGTCCGGCCAGCGCGACCTCGACGACGGCCGCATCTTCGTGCGCGGCGAGGCGTTCGAGCCGAAGCGCGAGGCGATGGACCGGTTCAAGGTGTTCTCGCTGCAGGAGGAGCCGCTGCGCAACGCCGCGGTGCCGCGCATGTCCGTCGCCGAGAACATGGCGTTCCGCACCTTCGACAAGCCGCCGATCGCCTCGGCCGGCGGCTTCCTGTCGCCGAAGCCGATGAAGAAGATCGCCCGCGAGTTGATTGCGCGCTACCGGGTCAAGACGCCGTCGCCGGATACACCGATCGAGAACCTGTCGGGCGGCAACGTGCAGCGCGCCGTGCTGGCGCGCGAACTCTCCGGCGACGTCGACGTGCTGGTGGTCGCCAACCCCTGCTTCGGGCTCGATTTCGCCTCGGTGTCGGAGATCCGGACCCAGATCATGGAGCAACGCAATCGCGGCGCCGCCGTGCTGCTCGTCTCGGAGGATCTGGACGAGATCCTCGAACTGGCGGACCGTGTCGCCGTGATGTCGGAGGGCCGCATCACCTATGTGGCGCCGATCGGCGAGACCGACCGGCAGACGATCGGGCACGCGATGGCGGGAGGCCATCATTGATGGCGGAAGACATGATCGAAGTCGCGGCCGAGCCGTTCGCCTACACATTTCCGCCCGGCAAGACGGCGCTGGTCGTGATCGACATGCAGCGCGACTTCGTCGAGCCCGGCGGCTTCGGCGAGACGCTCGGCAACGACGTCTCGCTCCTGACCGCCATCGTACCGACGGTCCGGGCGCTGCTCGACCTGTTCCGCGCGCAGGGCTGGCCGATCGTGCACACGCGTGAGAGCCATTCGCCCGATCTGGCCGACTGTCCGCCGGCCAAGCGCGACCGCGGCGCGCCGAAGCTCCGGATTGGCGACGAAGGCCCGATGGGCCGCATTCTCGTGCGCGGCGAGCCGGGCAACGACATCATCCCGGAACTGGCGCCCATGCCGGGCGAGATCGTGCTCGACAAGCCGGGCAAGGGCGCGTTCTACGCCACCGCGCTCGGCGACATCCTTCGGCTGAAGGGCATCACCCATCTGGTCTTCGCTGGCGTGACCACGGAAGTCTGCGTGCAAACGACGATGCGCGAGGCGAACGACCGCGGCTACGACTGCCTGCTGGTCGAGGACGCGACCGAGAGCTATTTCCCGGAATTCAAGCAGGCGGCGATCGCCATGATCCGCGCCCAGGGCGGCATCGTCGGCTGGACGACCGATTTCGAACGGCTCGCGGCGGCCGTCAGGAGGAACGCATGACCAAGGCCGCGGCGCCGGGCTTCGACCCGGCCGCCCATGTCGCGCACATGGAGGCCCAGCTCGGGCTCGTCATCGACCCGGCCTGGCGGCCGACGGTGGTCGCCAACATGACCGCGGTCGCCCGGGCGGCCGACCTGGTGATGTCCTGGCCGCTGCCGGAGGACATCGAGGCGGCTCCGGTGTTCGAGGCGTGATGATGGCAAACGAAATCTGGCGGCTGTCCGCCCATGCGATCGCGCGTCTGGTTCGGACCGGCGAGGCGAGCGCGACCGAGGTCGCGCGCGCCCATCTCGCGCGGATCGCCGCGACCAATCCGACGCTCAACGCCTTCACCGACGTGACCGAGCGCCGGGCGATCGAGAAGGCTGCTGCGATCGACGCCAAGCGCGCCCGCGGCGACACGCTGCCGCCGCTCGCCGGCGTGCCCTTCGCGGTCAAGAACCTGTTCGACATCGCCGGGCTCTCGACGCGCGCCGGCTCGAAGATCAATCGCGAGCGGCCGGTCGCGCGCCACGATGCAACGCTGGTCGCGCGCCTCGATGCCGCCGGCGCGCTGCTGCTCGGCGGGCTCAACATGGGCGAATACGCCTATGACTTCACCGGCGAGAACGCCCACGACGGCGCCGCGCTGAACCCGCACGACACGACCCGCATGGCCGGCGGTTCGTCCTCCGGCTCGGGCGGCGCGCTCGCCGCGGGGCAGGCCGCGCTCACGCTCGGCTCGGATACCAACGGTTCGATCCGCGTGCCATCGTCGTTTTGCGGCACCTTCGGTCTGAAGCCGACCTATGGCCGGCTCTCCCGCGCGCGCACCTATCCGTTCGTGGCGAGCCTCGACCACCTCGGGCCGATGGCGCGTTCGGCGCGCGATCTCGCGCTCGCCTATGACGTGATGGCCGGGCTCGATCCGCTCGATCATCACCAGCCCGACAAGCCGGTCGCGCCGCTCACGCCGGAGCTGGAGAAGGGCGTCGACGGCCTGCGCGTCGCGGTGCTCGGCGGCCATTTCGCGCGCAACGGCCACCCCGAGGCTTTCGCGGCGGTGAAGGTCGTTGCCGATGCGCTGCGGGCCAGCCGCGAGGTCGAACTGCCCGAGGCGCATCGGGCGCGCGCGGCCGCCTTCGTGATCACCGCGTCGGAAGGCGCGGCGCTGCACTTCGAGCGGATCCGTACGCGCGGCGCCGATTACGATCCCGACACGCGCGACCGGTTCCTCGCCGGCACGATGGTGCCGGCGCTCTGGGTCGACCGGGCACAGAAGTTCCGCCGCTGGTTCCGCGAGCAGGCGCTGACGATCTTCCGCGACACCGACATCCTGCTCGCGCCGGCGACGCCCTGTTTGGCGCCCAAGTCCGGGCAGAAGACCTTCGTGCTCGACGGCGTCGAGCTGCCGCTCCGGCCCAATATCGGCGTGTTCACGCAGCCGATCAGCTTCATCGGTCTGCCGGTCGCCGCCGTGCCGGTCTGGCTCGACGGCGCACGGCTGCCGATGGCCGTGCAGGTGATCGCGGCGCCCTGGCGCGAGGATCTCTGCCTGCGCGTCGCCCATGCGCTGGAGACCGCCGGTGTCGCGAAGGCGCCGGTTGCCGATCTCGCCTCAGTCTGACCTTTCCGGAGTTCCTCGCATGGACATCGACCTGCCCGACGTGAAGGCCGAGATGGAGGCCGTGTTCGCGCGCTATGAGGCGGCGCTGGTCTCCAACGACGTCGCCGTGCTCGACGAGCTGTTCCTCAAGGCGCCGACGACGATCCGCTACGGCGGCGGCGAGAACCTCTACGGCTATGACGAGATCGCGGCCTTCCGCTCGGCGCGCTCGCCGGCCGGGCTCGCGCGCACGCTCGACCGCACGGTGATCACCACCTATGGCCGCGACTTCGCGGTCGCCTCGACGCTGTTCCGCCGCGATGGCGCGCCGGGCAAGGTCGGCCGGCAGATGCAGACCTGGGCGCGCATGCCCGAGGGCTGGCGCGTGGTCGCCGCGCACGTCAGCATCATCGCGGAGTGAGCGCCGAGGCCAAGACGCTCACTTGCCGCGGCCGGAGCGCTCGCTGTGTTACAGGCCGCGGCAAATGACGTAGCGTTTCTTTGGCTCCACAACTCACGGTAACCAAATCCAAACGTTTCTGACAGGTTCTCTGTCAGAGTCCGGGCATTGACCGTATCTTCGGGCTGCACACGGGGTCGGGCCGACCACGACCGGAGACCGGGACCATGCAGTACGTCGATCCATCAGGAACGCTCCGCGCCGAACGCCGGCGTCAGCCGCGCGCCCGCATGCTCGCGCCTGGATCCGCCGTGGTGAACAACGGCTGGTCCACCTTCGACCTGACCATCCGCAACCGGTCGCAGGGCGGCGTCCGGGTCGAGCTGCCCGGGCCGTCGCCGCTGCCGAGCCGGTTCGAACTCCGGTTCGAGAACCGCAAGCATTGGGTCGAAATCGCCTGGCGCCGGGGCCTGACGCTCGGGCTCACCTTTGAAGACAGCGGCGCCGAGATCCTGCCGTTCAGACCGCGCCGGCCGGCCGAGCGCGGCTGATCATTCGCCGCACTTGAAGGGGACGGCGGCGATCTTGCGCTGCTTGCCGTAGGTCGCCGTGACCTCGACGCCGTCGCAGGTCGCGTCCTGGATCAGGATCGAGCGATAGGACTTGCCGGTCTTGCCGACGAACGGGTGCTCGATGATGCGGCCGGCCAGCACCTTGCGGTCGCTGGCGCGGCGGGCGACGATCACGAGCTTCTCCTCGCCGTTGGTCTCGCCCGGCGCCGCGAGCACGGCGGTCACGAGGATGTCGTTGGCCGGCTCGGCGGCCGATCCTTCGCCGATCACCGTGTTGAAGCCGCTGAACTGAGCGGGCGGAGCGATGTTGTCCGACAGCGTGCCGGTGCCCTCGTAGGCGAGCCGCATCGTCAGGGCCTCGAGGGTGATCTTGTCGGCGGCCTCGGACGGCGTCGCGGACCACAACACGATCGCAGCGGCGATACGGGCCAAACTCGACATGGATTCCCCCTTCGGGCGCACAAGGACGCGCGTAACAGGCTGACCGCGATCGCCGGCCATCCTCGCGAATCCCGAGTCTAACGGCTGATCATCGTCTGTATAGACGGGATTCGTCGAGCTCTGTGCCAGCTTTGTTTCGCGGCATCTCGTTCTGCCGCAGGTGCTGTCAAACTCTTGTGATCGTTGTCGAGGCATTCGCCCAGAAGTTTTGTCAACTATCTGTGCTCGCTCGTCGGTCGGTGTGATTCTGTTAAACTGATACGTTTCTGTCAGCAATACATGCGTTGGATCGATACATCCTGATCGTGTCGCTGTCGCGGGTGGATATCGCAGGGCGTGAGTGTCCGGAGTGGTGGCATCACGTCGCGCCTTCGTGTTCTGCGCCTCGTGTCCGTAGAAACAACATGACAGAAAGTTAACTTGAGCGGAGCCGACGTCGGATGACAGTGGCGCGCGAGGGCGGCCGGCGGTGCGATCCGACACGGATCGGGCGCCGGCCTCGAGATGTCTAAACAGTCGGACCGCGGCTCGGACGGCGGCGCGGCGCCGACGCAGATCGTCTGGACCGGATCCATGTGGAAATCTCTCGCCAATCGCTACGCCACGCCGTTCGTCACCGGGCTGTTCATGGTCTCGCTGATCTCGGGCGTGGCGCTGTTCTTTCACCTCGGCCAGAGCCTGTTCCACGGCATGCACGAATGGCTGAGCATGGTGCTGATCGTGCCGTTCCTGCTGCATGTCTGGAAGAACTGGGCACCGCTGACGAGCTATTTGAAGCGCGGCTGGCTCGTGTGGCCGCTGGCGGCGTCGCTCGCGATGGCGCTCGCCTTCGCGGTGCCGGCGATGATGTCCGGCAGCCGGGGCGGCAGCCCGGTCGGCGGTCTCGTCGCGGCGAGCGTCGGTGCAAAACTCTCCGATGTGGCCGCGGTGCTCGGCAAGTCGCCGGATGCGGCGGTGCAGGCGCTGACGGCGGCCGGCTACAAGGTCGGCGCGCCGAGCGACACGCTCGCCGCGATCGGCCAGGCCTCGGGCAAGAGCGGGCAGCAGGCGCTGTTCGCACTCGTCGCCGCCAAGTGATCGACGCGACCTCGCGTTGATGCGAAAGGCCCCGGCGAGTGGATCGCCGGGGCCTTTGCATGCTGGCGTCGGGGTACCGGTATCGAGCGGCTCACACCGCGATCTTGCGGCGGACGTCCTCCGGATCGACCTCGTCCTTGGTGCCGGCGATGACGACTTCGCCGCGATCGAGCACGGCGTAGCGGTCGGCCAGTTCGCGGGCGAAGTCGAAGTACTGCTCGACCAGCAGGATCGCCATCGTGCCCTTGGAGCGCAGGTACTCGAGCGCCCGGCCGATGTCCTTGATGATCGAGGGCTGGATGCCCTCCGTCGGCTCGTCGAGCACGAGCAGACCGGGCCGGGTCACCAGGGCGCGGCCGATGGCGAGCTGCTGCTGCTGGCCGCCGGAGAGGTCGCCGCCGCGGCGGCCGAGCATGTCCTTCAGCACGGGGAAGAGATCGTAGATCTCGTCCGGCACGTAGCGCTCCGAGCGGGGCAGGCAGGCGAAGCCGGTCTCGAGATTTTCCTTCACGGTCAGCAGCGGGAAGATCTCTCGACCCTGTGGCACGAAGGCGATGCCGGCGCGGGCGCGCTCGTAAGGCGCCGCCCGGCCGAGCGATTTGCCCTCCCAGGAGATCGTGCCGGCGGAGATCGGCTGATGGCCGGTGATGGCGCGGAGTAGCGAGGTCTTGCCCACGCCGTTGCGGCCGAGCACACAGGAGATCTGGCCGCGCTCGGCCTGGACGGAGACGCCGCGCAGCGCCTGCGCGGCGCCGTAGTGGAGATCGATCGCGTCGACGGTCAGCATGTGTCAGCGCCCCAGATAGACTTCGATGACGCGCGGATCGTTTGCCACGTGGTCGATCGACCCTTCGGCGAGCACCGCGCCCTCGTGCAGCACGGTGACCTTGACGCCGAGCTCGCGCACGAAATGCATGTCGTGCTCGACCACGATCACCGACTTGGTCTCGTTGATCTTCCTGAGCAGATGCGCGGTCTCCATCGTCTCGGCGTCGGTCATGCCGGCGACCGGCTCGTCGACGAGCAGCAGCTTCGGCTCCTGCGCGAGCAGCATGCCGATCTCCAGCCACTGCTTCTGGCCGTGGCTGAGGTTCTTCGCCAGATCCGCCGCGCGGTCCTTGAGTTTCACCGTCTCGAGCAACTCGTCGATGCGGTCGTTCTCGGCGCCGGAGAGGCGATGGAACAGCGTCTTCCAGGTGCGCCGGTCCGACTTCAGGGCCAGCACGAGGTTGTCGCGCACGGTGTGGCTCTCGAACACGGTCGGCTTCTGGAATTTCCTGCCGATGCCGAGCTCGGCGATGTCGGCCTCGTCGAGCTCGGTCAGGTCGGTCGTGCCCTGGAACAGGACCTCGCCCTCGTCGGGGCGGGTCTTGCCGGTGATGACGTCCATCATAGTCGTCTTACCGGCGCCGTTCGGGCCGATGATCGCGCGCATCTCGCCGGGAGCGATCGTGAGCGACAGGCCGCGCAGCGCCTTGTAGCCGTCGAACGATACTTTCACGCCGTCGAGGTAGAGCTGCGAGTTCTTGGTGACGTTGTGGGTCGAGTCCATCGGCTTCACTCCGCCGCGGTGGCCGAGGCGGCCGGTTTTGTCGAGGCCGGGGCGGACCGGCCGAACTTGAGGCCCGAGATCGTGCCCACGATGCCCTTCGGCAGGAACAGCGTCACCACGACGAACAGGGCGCCGAGCGCGAACAGCCAGTATTCCGGGAAGGCGCCGGTGAACCAGGTCTTGCCCCAGTTGACCGCGACCGCGCCGACGATGGCGCCGACCAGCGTGCCGCGGCCGCCGACCGCGACCCAGATCACCGCTTCGATCGAGTTCGCCGGCGAAAATTCGCCCGGGTTGATAATGCCGACCTGAGGCACGTAGAGCGCGCCGGCGATGCCCGCCATGCAGGCGGAGACCGTGAACACGAAGGCCTTGTAGTTGGCGACCCGGTAGCCGATGAACCGCGTGCGGCTCTCGGCGTCGCGGATCGCGATCAGCACTTTGCCGAGCTTCGAGTTGACGATCGCCGCAGAGACCAGCAGGCCGAGGATCAGCGTGCCCACCGTGATCGCGAACAGAGCCGCGCGCGTCGTGTCGGCCTGGATGTTGAAGCCGAGGATGTCCTTGAAGTCGGTCAGGCCGTTGTTGCCGCCGAAGCCCATGTCGTTTCGGAAGAACGCGAGCAGCAGCGCGTAGGTCATCGCCTGCGTGATGATCGACAGGTAGACGCCGGTGACGCGCGAGCGGAAGGCGAACCAGCCGAACACGAAGGCGAGCAGGCCCGGCACCAAGAGCACCATCAGCATGGCGTAGCCGAACCAGTTGAAGCCCCACCAGGTAACCGGCAGCTCCTTCCAGTTCAGGAACACCATGAAGTCCGGCAGGATCGGATTGGCATAGACGCCGCGCGTGCCGATCTGCCGCATCAGGTACATGCCCATCGCGTAGCCGCCGAGCGCGAAGAAGGCGCCATGGCCGAGCGAGAGAATGCCGCAATAGCCCCAGACGAGGTCGAGGGCGAGCGCGAGCAGGGCATAGGCGAAGTACTTGCCCCATAGCGTGACCAGATAGGTCGGCACGTGCAGCGCGCTGGTCGGGGCCGTGGCGAGGTTCAGGATCGGCACCAGGATCGCGATCGCCGCGAGTACCGCGATCGCGATCGAGACGCGGCGGTCGAGGCCGTTCAGGAGAAACGCGCTGATCATGCTTCCACCGCCCGGCCCTTGAGGGCGAACAGGCCCCGCGGACGCTTCTGGATGAACAGGATGATGAAGACGAGCACCAGGATCTTGCCGAGCACCGCGCCGGCATAAGGTTCCAGGAACTTGTTGATGATGCCGAGCGTGACGGCGCCGACCAGCGTGCCCCACAGATTGCCGACGCCGCCGAACACCACGACCATGAAGCTGTCGATGATGTAGCTCTGGCCGAGGTTCGGGCTGACGTTGTCGATCTGGGAAAGCGCGACGCCGGCCATGCCGGCGATGCCGCAGCCCAGCCCGAAGGTCAGGGCGTCGACGAAGGGCGTGCGGATGCCCATGGCGCTGGCCATGGCGCGGTTCTGCGTCACCGCGCGCATCTGCAGGCCGGCGGGCGTGCGCTTCAGGACCAGGATCAGCGATGCGAACACGCCGAGCGCGAAGACGATGATCCAGAGCCGGCCCCAGGTGATCGCCAGATGGCCGATTTCGAACGAGCCCGACATCCAGGACGGCGCGCCGACCTCGCGGTTGTTGGCGCCGAACATGGTGCGCACCGCCTGGATCAGCATCAGCGAGATGCCCCAGGTCGCGAGCAGGGTCTCGAGCGGGCGGCCATAGAGGAAGCGGATCACGATCCGCTCGATGGCGACGCCGACGAGGCCGGAGGTCAGGAAGGCGAGGGGGATCGCGATCGCCAGCGAATAATCGAACAGGAACGGCGCCTTGGTGCGGATGATCTCCTGCACCACGAAGGTCACGTAGGCGCCGATCATCACCATCTCGCCGTGGGCCATGTTGATGATGCCCATGACGCCGAAGGTGATGGCGAGGCCGATCGCGGCGAGCAGCAGCACCGAGCCGAGCGACAGGCCGTACCAGATGTTCTGGACGCCGGACCACAGCGCCAGTTCCGCCTCGATCGACTTGGCGGCAGCCTCGGCCGCGTCCTTGATCCGGGCGGGCGTGTCGGCCGGCAGCGAGCGCAGCAGCGCCACTGCATCCTGGCCGCCGCGCGCCTTGATCGCGTCGATGGCGGCGGCGCGCTCCTCGACGGTCGCGTCGGTCTTGCCGAGGATGATCGCCGAGCGGGCGGCGGCGAAGGCGATCTTGACCTTCGCACTGGTTTCTTTCGCGATCGCCTGATCGAGCGCGGCGAGCGCGTTCTGATCGCGCGACTTGAACACCGCGTCGGCGGCCTCGAGGCGCTTCTGCGGATCGGGATTGAGCAGCGTCAGCGCGCCGAGCGCGGCGGCGAGCGTGCCGCGGACGCGATTGTTGGCGCGCACCGGCGACAGGTCGGCGGGCGGATTGGCGACGGCCGCGCCGGTCGCCGCATCGACCACGCCGGCGTCGGTGCGGATCACGACCGCGCCGGAGGGCGAGAATTCGAGCTTGCCGTCCTGCAGCGCCTGGACGATCGCGGCGGCACGCGGGTGGCCGCTCGCAGCGAGGTCGCCGATCGCCTCGTTGGTGTCGGAGTAGCTGTCGGTCGTGAACTTGGCGATCGTCTTCGAGACGTCCTCGGCGGCGGCGGGGCCGGCGGGGAGGAAGACGAGGGGCAGCACGAGCGCGAGGGAGAGCGCGGGAGCGATCCGCCGCGCGAGGCGGGCGAGCGTCGCGGAGACGCGCCGGAGGCGCGGAAGCAAGATCATGGTCTGATCCCGATTGTGACCGGTGGCGGGCCGGGGCGTCGCCCGTCGTCCGGCGCGTGGCCGAGGCCACGCGAGATGTCTTGGAGTGTCGGGCGGGGGGGCGTCGGGCCGACGACCGCTCGGATCGTCATTCCGCCGTCCGACCTCCGGGCCGTGGTCTTCCCCGAC
Organism: Ancalomicrobiaceae bacterium S20; assembly: GCA_040269895.1. NCBI lineage: Bacteria > Pseudomonadati > Pseudomonadota > Alphaproteobacteria > Hyphomicrobiales > Ancalomicrobiaceae > Methyloraptor > Methyloraptor flagellatus. The sequence continues at coordinate 692,393 of CP158568.1, forward strand.
GGGTGCCCCGGTCCGGAGACGAAGCGGGGAGGCGTTCGCCTCCCCGCCCGATTGCGCGTCACGCGGAGCGGGGGATCAGCCGCCGCACTTCTTGGTGACGGAGTTGTAGTTGCCGCACTTCAGCGTGACCCAGTCGGCGACGAGATCCTTCGAGCCTTCGAGGTACGGGCTCCAGGCGGCGCCGGGGACGAGGTCCTTGGTCTTCCACACCACGTCGAACTGGCCGTCGGCCTTGATCTCGCCGATCAGGACCGGCTTGGTGATGTGATGGTTCGGGAGCATCTTCGAGACGCCGCCGGTCAGGTTCGGGGCCTCGGTGCCCGGCAGCGCGTCGATGACCTTGTTCGGGTCGACCGAGCCGGCCTTCTCGACGGCCTTGACCCACATGGCGAAGCCGATGACGTGGGCCTCCATCGGATCGTTGGTCACGCGCTTCGGGTTCTTGGTGAAGGCCTGCCACTTCTTGATGAACTCTTCGTTGGCCGGGTTCTTGACCGACATGAAGTAGTTCCAGGCGGCGAGGTGGCCGACCAGCGGCTTGGTGTCGATGCCGGCGAGCTCTTCCTCACCGACCGAGAAAGCCACGACCGGGATGTCGGTCGCCTTGATGCCCTGGTTGCCGAGTTCCTTGTAGAACGGCACGTTGGCGTCGCCGTTGATGGTCGAAACGACGGCGGTCTTCTTGCCGGCCGAGCCGAACTTCTTGATGTCCGACACGATCGTCTGCCAGTCGGAATGACCGAACGGCGTGTAGTTGATCATGATGTCGTCGGCGGCCACGCCCTTGGACTTCAGGTAGGCCTCGAGGATCTTGTTGGTGGTGCGCGGGTAGACGTAGTCGGTGCCCGCGAGCACCCAGCGCTTCACCTCGCCGCCGTCCTTCGACATCAGATAGTCGACGGCCGGGATCGCCTGCTGGTTCGGGGCGGCGCCGGTGTAGAACACGTTGCGCTCGCTCTCCTCACCCTCGTACTGGACGGGGTAGAACAGGATCGAGTTGAGCTCCTTGAACACCGGCAGCACGGACTTGCGCGACACCGAGGTCCAGCAGCCGAACACGACCGAGACCTTGTCCTTGGTGATGAGCTCGCGCGCCTTCTCGGCGAACAGCGGCCAGTTCGAGGCCGGGTCGACCACGACCGCCTCGAGCTTCTTGCCGAGCACGCCGCCCTTCTTGTTCTGCTCGTCGATCAGGAACAGCATCGTGTCCTTGAGCGTCGTCTCCGAAATGGCCATCGTGCCCGACAGCGAATGAAGGATGCCGACCTTGATCGTATCCTCGGCCTTGGCCGTGACGGCACCGAAGGCGAGCGAGCCTGCGACCGCGAAACTGGCCGCATAGGACATGAACTTCATCTGGTGTTCCCCCAACTCCGTTAAATTGGCACGGGACGTTGCACCCGCGGGAGCGCCGGGCCGGCCAGGCCGATCCGGCATGCCGGTACTCCGACATGGCGGATCATTGGCAAGAGGGGTGCCAACTGCGTACAAATGCGGAAATGTATGACAGATCAGACCCTTGCCGGAACGGAAGTATGACGGTTGGCATGTCGCGCCGACGTAACTGACTATAATTTAATCAAATCCAGTTTTTTGATTAATCCATCGGCAGTCCTGCCGGCTGCCATCGAGTCGGATGGACGTCATTGCTCACGAAATAAGCTCGTTGTCGGTCGCAGGACGGAGCGCCGGCTATCCAGGGTTCCGGCCACCCCGGAAGGGGGCGGCCGCTCACGCGGAAGGACCGGGCATGATGTTTCGAGATCGCAAGGACGCCGGGCGGCGGCTCGCGGCCGCGCTGGGGCATCTGCGGGCTGCGCGTCCCGTCGTGCTGGCGCTGCCGCGCGGCGGCGTGCCGGTCGCGGCGGAGGTGGCGCAGGCGCTCGATGCGCCGCTCGACCTCGCGCTGGTGCGCAAGATCGGCGCGCCCGACGATCCGGAATTCGCCGTCGGGGCCGTCGCCGACGGGCCGGAGCCGGTCGTCGTGCGCAACGCCGCGATGCTGGCGCGGTTCGGTGTCTCGGAGGTCGCTTTCGCTGCAGCAGCCGCGCGCGAGATCGCCGAACTCGACCGGCGCCGCGCGCTCTATCTGCGCGGCCGGCACCGGATCGCCTTGACCGGGCGCACCGTGATCGTCGTCGACGACGGCATCGCGACCGGGGCGACCGTCACGGCGGCGCTCCGGGCGATCCGGGCGCAGCAGCCGAAATGGCTGGTGCTGGCGGCACCGGTCGCCGCCGGCGAGGCGGTCGAGCTCGTCAGGGACGAGGCGGACGAGGTCGTCGTGCTCGAGACCCCCGCCGATTTCGGCGCGGTCGGGCTGTTCTACGAGGATTTCGCACAGCTCGACGATGGCGCGGTGGTCGCGGCGCTGGCCGAGAGCCCGGCCGTGTGAACCGCACGCGGTGAGCCGGTGGCCGCGCCTTACCGGGTGCAGACCACCGGCAGGACGCTGCCGCGCATCGCATCGACCAGCGCGCCGGCGGTCTGGCCGGGCTTCTGGCCGGCGGTCGCGGGTGCCATGCCGGCGGCTGCGAGAACGGCGGCGATCTCGGCACCGCTCGCCACCGCATAGGCCGCTTCCGGCACGATGCCGGCGACGAGGCGCTTCTCGGTCGGCTGGCCGAGCACGAGGCCGACCACGGCGCCGCTGCGGTCGAGCACGGTCGCGCCGAGGCCACCGCGTTGCAGAGGCGCGACGATCCTGAGTTTCGCGCTCGCGCCGTCGGGCGCGCCGACCGTCTCGCCGGCGGCGGCCATCAACTGGCCGGCGCCGACCAGACCGGCGGGGGCGTTCGGCTCGACATAGGCGAGCGCCAGGATCGGTGTCGCGGGTGCCGGCGGGGCGAGCGCCAGCGCCGCGCCGGCGCCCTTGGCGGCGTCGGTCTCGATCAGGGCGAGACCGGTCGTGTCGTCGGCCGCGAGCACGCGCGCCGGCCGGCCGGCGACGGTGACCGCCTTGCAGGTCTTCACCAGCCGCGCCGCGGTCAGGAGTTTCGAGGCGCCGACGACGAGGCCGCTGCCGCCGTCGCGGCCGGTGTCGACCGGGGGCGCCGACTGGGCCGGCGTGGTGCCGCCGGCGGTCGCGGCGTTACCGGGAGACGTGGCGTTACCGGGAGAGGTGGCGCTGCCGGGAGACGCGGGGCTTGTCTGAGCCGCCGCCGCCTGCTGGCCGCCCGCGGCCGGGAACGGATCAAAACTGTTGGCGACGGCGAGAGCGAGGCGATCGAGTTCTGGGCCGGCCGCCTTGTCGTAGGAGACCGTGAAGCCGCGCAATTCGCCGGGTCCGCGGGCGAAACGGATGTAGCTGCGCCGGTTCGACGTTTCGGCGGTGATGACGAACCAGTCGGCGCGCAGCACGGCGTAGCCGACCTTGCGGCCGGGCTGCTCGGCCTTCATCTGCTCGTAGAGCGCGCCGAGCTCGGCGTCGGAGGCGGTCTCGACGCGCTCGACCATGAACAGCGCCCGGCCGTCGCGCGAGCTCCAGCGCGTGCCGCGGTCGGACTTCTGTGTCGTGTCGACCCAGCGCATCGGCAGGCCGATGCGCACGCCGCTGCGGTCGTCGGTGACCATCTGGAACTTGGCGGTCGAGCGCGCGCTCTGCGCCGCCAGCGCCAGCGTCGCGCGCGCCTTGTCGTCGAGGATGCCGTTCGGCGGCAGCTTCAAGCGCGCCTGCCACTTGGCGACACTCTCGAAGGTGATGCGGCCGAAGGTGCCGTCGACCGTACCGGTGTAGTCGCCGGTCCAGACGAGCGCGTCCTGGATCGCCTTGCGATCGGCGATCGGCAGCGCCTCGAAGGCGGCGCGCGCGGCATCGAGCACGGCGTTGGCCGGAGTGGCCGTCACGGACTGGGCCCGTGCCGGGTCGGGCAGGGCGCCGGACATGAGAGCGACCAGAGCGCCGAGGAGCGCCGTCGAGCGGCGGAAAAAACCAGAGGGAAATCGCGACATCGAAGGATCTCCGGGGGAAATCGGTCCGGCGGCTCGGGACGCAATATTCACAAAACGAACGATGGCGAGGATCATCGCAGACGACCCGGTCAGCGTCGAGCCCCCTTCGGCGGTCTCGATGCGCCGCCGGAGCGGATGGCATGGAATAATGGGAGTATTTCCATGCCGTTTCGTCATCTGTACGGGATCGACGCCTCATGTATGGTGGCGATCCGCTGTCATGAAGCGGTCGAGATCGCGGGCGACAGTCCGCGATCGGCGCCGTTTCGGATCCATTTCGATCCGATCTTCGCGGTGAAGGCCGACCGGGGGTTCCCACATGTCGATTGCACTGAGATCTTTCTTTGCCGTCTTGCTGGTTCTTCTCTCCGCCTGGCCGGCCTTCGCCGAGAAGGCCTACGTCCGCGATGCGCTCGCCAGCGACGCGGTCCGGCTCGAAACCAAGCTGAAGGGGCAGGTGGGTAGCGGCCAGAACGCGACCCAGCTCAAGGCCGACGGCGACCGCGCCTGGGGGGCGCGGAACTGGGGACAGGCCTACGACATCTATGCCCGGCTGGTGGTCGTCGAGCCGAAGAACTGGCAGGCCTGGAGCCGGCTCGGCTTCGCTGCCGGCTCGCTCGCGGCGGCGTCGAACAACGATTATTCGAAGAAGTATCAATACCAGAACGACGCCAACGCGGCCGCCTATCTCGGCTATCAGCGCGCGACCGCGAAGGGCGACGAGGCGATCGCGCTCGCGGTGCTCGGCGCGACCCTGTCGGTCTCGGAGAGCTATCGCAACGCGCTCGACGCCTACCGGATCAGCCTCGAACTCGTCGACAATCCGGACGTCCGCGCGACCTACACGGCGCTGCGTGAAAAACACGGCTTCCGGCTGATCGACTACAAGGTCGATTCGGACGCCGCGAGCCCGCGCGCCTGCTTCAATTTTTCCGAGGAGCTCGCCAAGGGCAAGGTCGACTACACGCCCTTCGTGGTGGTCTCCGGCATCGCGACGCCGGCGGTCACGGCCGAAGGCCAGCAGCTCTGCGTCGACGGGCTCGAACACGGCAAGAAGTACGGCATTGTGCTGCGCCAGGGCATTCCCTCGGCCGTGCACGAGACCCTGCTGAAGTCGGCCGACTACGACATCTACGTCCGCGATCGCAGCGCGCAGGTGCGCTTCACCGGCAAGAACTACGTGCTGCCCTCGACCGGGCAGGAGGGGCTGCCGGTCGTCTCGGTCAACACGCAGAAGGTCGAGATCGAGGTCTATCGCTACGGCGACCGGTCGCTGCTGCCGACCGTGCGCGGCGAGGAATTCCTGAAGAGCCTCGACGGCGTGCAGGTGAACCGGATCGCGACCGAGAAGGGCTTCAAGGTCTGGTCCGGCGCGATGGACGTCCAGATGGTACTGAACCAGGACGTCGTGACGGCCTTCCCGGTGCTGGAGGCGGTCGGCAAACTCGAGCCCGGCATCTATGTGATGACCGCCAAGCCGCCGGGCCCGCCGAAGCAGCCGAACGAGGACGGCGAGGTCTACGACTACGACAGCCGCGCGACGCAGTGGTTCATCGTCTCGGACCTCGGCCTGACCGCTCTGTCGGGCGGCGACGGCGTCACCGTGCTGGTCCGGTCGCTGACTTCGGCGAAGCCGGTCGCGGGCGTCGAGATGCGGCTCGTGGCGCGCAACAACGAGGTGCTCGCCACCAAGAAGACCGACGATCTCGGCCGCGTGCGGTTCGAGCCGGGCCTGACGCGCGGCACGGGCGGCATGGCACCGGGCATCGTGGTCGCGGCCGACGGCAAGGGCGACTACGGCTTCCTCGATCTGGTGCAGGCGGCGTTCGACCTGACGGACCGTGGCGTGAAGGGCCGCGTGGCGCCCGTCGGGCTCGACGGCTTCCTCTATACCGAGCGCGGCGTCTACCGCTCCGGCGAGACGGTCTATGTGACGGCGCTCCTGCGCGACACCAAGGGCGCGGCGGTGCCGTCGGTGCCGCTGACGCTGGTCGCGCAGCGGCCGGACGGCGTCGAATATCGCCGGCAGGTGGTCGAGGACCAGGGCGCGGGCGGCCGCGCCTGGGCGGTCAACCTGATCTCCGGCCTGCCGACCGGCACCTGGCGCGTGAAGGCCTATGCCGATCCGAAGCGGCCGCCGGTCGGAGAGACGAGCTTCCTGCTCGAAGATTATGTGCCGGAGCGCATCGAACTCGGCCTGACGCCGAAGGCGGCGTTCCTGCGGCCGGGCGAGCCGGCGATCATCGATGTCGACGCGAAGTTCCTCTATGGCGCGCCGGGCGCGGATCTCGAACTGCGCGGCGACGTGACCATCGACGCGGCCGGGACGACCACCGTGCCGGGGCTGGAGAAATACGCGATCGGCCTCGACGACGAGACGTTCCAGTCGGTGACCAAGGAGCTCGAGGAGCCGGGCACGACCGACGAGAACGGCAAGGCCTCGGTGACCGTGCCGATCCCGGAGGTGAAGACCACGCGGCCGGTGGTCGCCAAGGTCGACCTGACCGTCACCGAGAGCGGCGGCCGCGCGGTCGACCATGTCGTGACCATTCCGATCCTGCCGACGGGCAATGTGATCGGCGTGCGCAAGCTGTTCGACGACGGCGGCCTGACCGAGGGCGGTACGGCCGGCTTCGACGTGGTCATGGCGACCGGCGACGGCAAGCGGCTGGAGCGCAAGGGGCTGAAGTGGCAGCTCCTGAAGGTCGACAAGCGCTACACCTGGTTCAACACCGACGGAAAGTGGGACTACGAGGTGGTGCGCGCGACGCGGCGCCTCGCGGACGGCCGCATCGATGTCGGCACGACCGATCCGACCCGGGTCACCGTGCCGGTCGACTGGGGCTCGTACCGGCTCGAGGTCCGCGCCGAGGACGGCGATGGAGCGGTGACCTCGGTCTCCTTCGCGGTCGGCTGGGCCGGTTCGGACAAGGCCGATGCGCCCGACGTGCTCGATGTCGCGCTCGACAAGACGTCGTTCGCGGCCGGCGAGAGCGTCAACGTGCGCCTCTCGCCGCGCTTCGCGGGCCAGGCGACCGTCGCGGTCGTCTCCGACAAGATTGAGACCCTGCAGGTGGTCGATATCGCGCCCGGCGGCACGACCGTGTCGTTCAAGGCCGATCCGGCTTGGGGCTCGGGGGCCTACGTGCTCGCCATGGCGCATCGGCCGCTCGACAAGGCGGCGAAGCGGCTGCCGGGCCGGGCGATGGGAGTCGCATGGTTCGCGATCGACAAGGCGAGCCGGACGATCGACGTCTCCCTCGGCGTGCCGCAGACCATGCGGCCGCGCGGCACCATGCATGTGCCGGTGAAGCTCGCCGGGCTCACAGCCGGCGAGGAGGCGCAGGTCGTCGTCTCGGCGGTCGACGTCGGCATTCTCAATCTGACGCATTATCAGGCGCCGGATCCGAACGCCTTCTATCAGGGCCAGATGCAGCTCTCCTCGGAGGTGCGCGATCTCTACGGCTTCCTGATCGACGGCATGCAGGGCACGCGCGGCGCGATCAAGGCCGGTGGCGACTCGGCGCCGACCTTCGATACGAGTCCGCCCAAGGAGGCGCCGTTGGCGCGCTACTCGGGCGTGGTCAAGGTCGGTGCCGACGGTACGGCCGACATCCCGTTCGACATTCCGGCCTTCAACGGCACGGTGCGGGTGATGGCGGTCGCGTGGAGCGCCTCGAAGCTCGGCCATGCGCAGGCGGACGTGATCGTGCGCGATGCGGTCGTGCTGCAGGCGACGCTGCCGCGCTTCCTGTCGATCGGCGACCAGTCACGCTTCTTCATGGCGATCGACAATGTCGAGGGACCGGCCGGCGACTACCGCGTCGATCTCGACATTCGCGGTCCGATCGTGGTCGCGGCCGACAGTCTGCGTTCGACGGTCAAGCTCGCCGCCAAGGGCCGGGGTGCGCTGTCGATCCCGGTCACGGCGGCGGGCGTCGGCACCGCGGTGGTCGACGTCCGGCTCTCCGGGCCGGGCATCGACGCGTTGCAGACGCTGTCCCTGAAAGTGCAGCCGTCGACGCCGGAGGTCTACCGGCGTTCGGTCCGGCCGCTCGCGCCGGGCGCGTCGCTGACGGTGTCGTCGGATCTGACCGCCGATTTCGTGCCGGGCACCGGCTCGGTGTCGGTTGCGGTGACGCCCTATTCGGCGCTCGACGTACCGGGGCTTCTGAAGGCGCTCGATCGCTATCCCTACGGCTGCACCGAGCAGATCGTCAGCCGCGCGCTGCCGCTGCTCTATGTCAACAAGCTCGCCTCCGAGGAGAGCCTGGCGCTCGACGACAAGGTCGACCAGCGGATCCGCGATGCGGTCGACCGTGTGATGACGCGGCAGGATTCGAACGGCTCGTTCGGTCTGTGGACGCCGGGCGGCGACGACACCTGGCTCGACGCCTATGTCGCCGACTTCCTGACCCGGGCGCGCGAGCGCGGCTTCGCGGTGCCGACCAAGGCCTTCGAGCTGGCGCTCGACCGGCTCCGCAACTTCGTCGCCAACACGCAGGATCCGACGGCCGACAACGCCGCCGATCTTGCCTATGCGGCCTATGTTCTGGCCCGCAACGGCCGGCCGGTGATGGGCGACCTGCGCTACCTGACCGATCAGAAGCTCTCGGTGTTCTGGAGCCCGCTGTCGCGCGCCCAGCTCGGCGCCGGGCTCGCCATGCTCGGCGACCGGTCGCGCGCGCTGCCGGTGTTCCAGTCGGCGCTCGACGTGCTCGCCGTCGCCAAGGGCCCGCGCGCCTGGCGCTCGGACTATGGTTCGGTCCTGCGCGACGGCGCCGGCATCATGGCGCTGATGGCGGAGAGCGGGCAGGGCACCGCAACATTCCAGAAGGCGGTCGCGACCGTCGATCAGACCCGCGCCGACCAGCGCTATACCTCCACGCAGGAGAACGCCTGGATGGTGCTCGCCGCCTTCGCGCTGATGAAGGACAGCGACAAGCTCAGCCTGAACGTCGACGGCGAGGCGAAGACCGGCGCCTTCGCCAAGACGTGGACCGCCGGCGCGCTCGAAGGCCGGACGATCACCATCGCCAACACGAGCAGCCTGCCGGCGCAGATGGTGGTCACGTCCGTCGGCCACCCGCTGCTGCCGGATCAGCCGGCGGCGGAGGGCTATCAGGTCGAACGGACCTATCACAAGCTCGACGGCACCAAGGTCGATCCGTCGACCGTGCGTCAGACCGATCGGCTGGTGGTGGTGCTCAAGGTGACCGAGCAGAAGGCGTCGCGGGCGCGGATCATGCTCGTCGACCACCTGCCGGCCGGCTTCGAGATCGACAATCCGAAGCTGGTCGACAGCGCCGAGATGACCGCCTTCTCCTGGATGAAGACCGCCGAGGAGCCGACGCACACCGAGTACCGCGACGATCGTTTCGTCGCGGTCTACGAGCGGCAGCAGACCCAGTCGGCGTTCTTCCACGTCGCCTATGTCGTGCGCGCCGTCTCGCCCGGCCGCTACATCCACCCGCCAGCGGTGGTGGAGGACATGTACCGGCCCGAGCGCTACGGCCGTACCGCCTTCGGGCAGGTCGAGGTGACACCGGCGAAGTGACGTTGGCAAAGTGAGAGCGTGATGTCCGACGGTCCGTCTCAACCCGCGCGTCCGTCGCCCGATCCCTCGGGCGAGGAGGGGAACCGCCCGCCGCGTCTGCGGCGCCGGCTCGCCGCGGTGGCGCGCGGGGCTGCGGTCATGGCGGGCGTCGGGCTGGTGGTCGGCGCGGCGGTCGCGGGCGGGCTCTGGAACGGGTTCCGCGCCTATGCCGCGTCGCTGCCGCCGCTCGACCTGCGCGTCGCCTCCGTGCAATCGACCACCGTGGTCGATCGCGAGGGGCGGCTGCTCAGGCCGTTCACGACCGAGGACGGCCGGTGGCGGCTGCCGGTGACGGCGGCGGATGTCGATCCGCGCTTTCTCGACATGCTGACAGCCTTCGAGGACGCGCGGTTCCGGCATCATGCCGGCGTCGATCCGCTGGCGATGCTGCGCGCGGCCGGGCAGATGGTCGTCAACCGGCGGGTCGTCTCCGGCGGCTCGACGCTGACCATGCAGGTCGCGCGCCTGCTCGAACCGCGCGACGATCGGACGATCGGCGCCAAGCTCCGGCAGGTGGCGCGCGCGTTCGAGCTCGAACGGCGCTTCTCCAAGCCGGAGATCCTGTCGCTCTACCTCAATCTCGCGCCTTACGGCGGCAACATCGAGGGCATCCGCGCGGCGAGCTTCGCCTATTTCGGCAAGGAGCCGAAGCGGCTCGGCGTCGCCGAGGCCGCGCTGCTGGTCGCGCTGCCGCAATCGCCGGAGACGCGGCGGCCGGACCGCAATCCAGCCGCGGCGCTCGCCGCCCGCGACCGGGTGCTCGGCCGCGCGCTCGCCCGCCATGTGATCGCGGGGCCGGAGGTGGTGCGCGCGCGGCTCGACGGCGTGCCGGCCGCGCGGCTGCCGTTCCCGATGATCGCGCCGCATGCGGCCGAGGCGGCGGTCGCCGAGCGGCCCGATGCGAAGCTGCACCGGCTGACGATCGATCTCAGGCTCCAGAAGTCGCTTGAAACGCTGGTGCGCGACCGGGTCGAGCCGCTCGGGCCGAAACTCTCGGCGGCGGTGGTCGTCGTCGACAATGCCTCGGGCGAGGTGCTCGCCTCCGTCTCCGGCCCGGACTACTTCTCGGCCGAGCGCGCCGGCTCGGTCGACCTGACCGCGGCGATGCGCTCGCCCGGTTCGGCGCTCAAACCGTTCATCTACGCGCTCGCGTTCGAAAACGGCCTCGCGCATCCCGAGACCATGGTCGAGGACCGGCCGACGCGCTACGGCGCCTGGGCGCCGGAGAATTTCGACCAGTCCTTCCACGGGCTCGTCACCGCGCGCAAGGCGCTGCAGATGTCGCTCAACATGCCGGCGGTCGAGATGCTGGAGGCGGTCGGCCCGGCGCGGCTGATCGCGCGGTTGAAGGGGGCGGGCGCGGAGATCGCGATGCCGAAGGAGGGCGGCGCGCCCGGCCTCGCGGTCGGGCTCGGCGGCCTCGGCATCCGGCTCGAGGATCTCGCGCGGCTCTATGTCGGTCTCGCGCGCGGCGGCGACACCGTGCCGCTCGTCCGCCGCGTCGGCGAGCGTTTTGTCGACCGCGACCGGCTCAGGCTGACCGACCGCGTCTCGGCCTGGTACATCGCCGACGTGCTGCGCGGCGCGCCGCCGCCGGTCAATGCGCCGGGCGGCCGGATCGCCTACAAGACCGGCACCTCCTACGGCTATCGCGACGCCTGGGCGGTCGGCTTCGACAGGCGCTTCACAGTCGCGGTCTGGGTCGGCCGGCCGGACGGCGCGCCGGTGCCGGGGCTGGTCGGCCGCGTCGTCGCCGCGCCGATCCTGTTCGATGCCTATCAGCGGCTCGGCGCCGAGCCGGAGCCGATCCCGCAGCCGATGGGCGCGCTGATCGCCACGACAGCGACGCTGCCGCCGCCGCTTCGGCACATGCGCAAGGACGTGCCGAAGACGCTTGCCGCCACCGTCGACGCCGAGCTGAAGATCTCGTTCCCGCCCGACGGCGCGCGCATCGATGCCGGCTTTGCCGGCGGCGCGGCACCCACCGAGGCCTCGCCGCTGGCCTTGAAGGCGCTCGGCGGCGTGCCGCCGCTCGTCTGGCTCGTCAACGGCGTGCCGGTCTCGACCGTCGAGGGCCGCCGTCCGGCGTTCTGGCAGCCGGACGGCGCCGGCTTCGCGCAGGTCTCGGTGATCGACGCCAAGGGCGCGACGGCGACCGTCAGGGTGCGGCTGGAGTGACGGACCTGCTGTGAGCGGGTGAGGCTGCCTGCGTCCATCAAGGGGCTCGGTCCCGCTTTCGTGACAGGACGGGGCCGGCATCCTGCGCTAAACGACGCAAGTCTCTTTTTCGCCATCCGGGATTTCCCTCACCCATGGCCTTGCCGACCAATCGCACCGTGCCGCTGATCGTTGCCGCGGCGCTGTTCATGGAACATCTCGATTCCACGATCATCTCGACCGCACTGCCGGCCATGGCCGAGGACATCGGCGTGTCGCCGGTCCGGCTCAATCTGGCGATCACGGCCTATTTGGTCACCATGGCGGTGTTCATCCCGGCGTCGGGCTGGCTCGCAGACAAGATCGGCGCGCGGCATGTGTTCGTCGGGGCGATCGGGCTTTTCCTCGCGGGTTCGCTGTCTTCGGGTGCGGCGCCGAACCTCGAGATCCTGGTGCTCGGCCGGCTCGTGCAGGGGCTCGGCGGCGCGATGATGGTGCCGGTCGGCCGGCTCGTGCTGCTGCGCTCGGTGCCGAAGGACGAGCTCCTCGGCGCCATGGCCTGGCTCACAGTGCCCGCGCTGATCGGGCCGGTGATCGGCCCTCCGCTCGGCGGCTTCATCACGACCTATTCGTCCTGGCGCTGGATCTTCTGGATCAACCTGCCGATCGGCGTGATCGGCATCGTCGTGGCGCTCCTGCTCCTGCCGAACGTGCGCGAACGTTCGGTGCCGCCGTTCGACCTGCAGGGCTTCATCATCAGCTCGGTCGGGCTGGCGCTCATGGTGTTCGGGCTGGAGACGGTCGGGCGCGGCGTGTTTCCGTCGCAGATCTCGATCGCGGCCGGTATCGCCGGTGTGGCGCTCCTGTGGGTCTATGTCCGGCACGCGCGCGGCACGCCGCGGCCGCTCGTCGACATCGCGCTCCTGAAGATCCCGACGTTCCGCGCCGCGGTGGTCGGCGGCTCGCTGTTCCGGATCGGCGTCGGCGCGATCCCGTTCCTCTTGCCGTTGCAGCTTCAGATCGGCTTCGGCCGCTCGCCGATCGAGTCGGGGCTCACCACCTTCGCCTCCGCCGCCGGCGCCATGACCATGAAGTTCGCCGCGAGCCGGATCATCGACACGCTCGGCTTCCGGCGCACGCTGGTGCTCAACGCGGTGCTCGCCAGCCTCTTCCTGGTCGCGATCGCCGCGATCGGACCGGGCTGGCCGACCACGCTCGTCATCGCGCTGCTGCTCGCAGGCGGGTTCTTCCGCTCGCTCGAATTCACCGCCATCAACGCGATCGGCTATTCCGATGTCGATCAGGCGCGCATGAGCCGGGCGACGGCCTTCACCTCGATGGCTCAGCAGCTGTCGATCTCGGGCGGTGTCGCGCTCGCGGCCTTCATCCTGCACCTGCTCGGCGTCGGGGATCGTGAACCGACCATCGTCGATTTCCAGATCGCGATCGTGATCGTCGGCGTGATCTCGCTGACCTCGGTCGGCTACTTCTGGCGGCTGTCGCCGGAGGCGGGGCGCGACATGATCCGCTCGCGCAAGAAGGCGGCGGCCGAGCCGGCGACCGCGAGCGGCGCGGCGGAGTAACGCTGTTCAGCTCTGCCGGGGATCAGCGCCGCGTCGAGGCGGCGAGATCGCGTAGCGCGTCGACCAGCCGCTCGGCGCCGATCTCGGGCGCCCCGACGTTCTGGATCACGATCAGAGAGGGCGCGGCCGGCAGCGCATCGCCGGCGCGGTCGAGCCGGGCGTTGACGCTCTCGATCGTTTCGCGGCCGCGGCCGGCGAGCCGCGCGGCCAACACTTCGCGGGGCGCGGTCACGAAGACCACGGTGACGCGGGCATAGCGGGCGAGCGCCTCCGGCACGATCCGACGCGAGACGTTGACGACGACGACGGCGCCGGCGCGGATCTCCCCGTCGATCGAGGCCGGCACGGCATAGCCGAGGCCGTGCGCCTCCCACCACAGCGCGGCCTCGCCGCCGGCGACGAAATCCGCGAAGGCCTCCGGCGCGATCGCCTCGTTGTCCTCGGTCGCATCCGGCGGCCGCGTCACGACGCGGCGCGGGAAGGTGATGCCGTCGTCGTGGATGAGCGTCTTTCGGGCGAGCGCGAGGAGCGTGTCCTTGCCGGCGCCGGAGGGGCCGACCACCAGCACCAGCGCCCCGGGGCCGATCTTCTCGCGGCCGTCCGCGTCCGGAACGGCGCGAGCAGCGCCGGTGTGATCGAGGAGATCGGACATGGTCTCGTTCGCTTTCGAACAGGGGCGCGCGCGACTCGGCCGCCGCGCGCTTCGAGCCATACTCGTCTATCGAGGTTGACGCGACCGTTTCGTGACGGCGGCGCCGTTCGCGGCGCCGCGGCTTCGCCGCAGTTCCTTGTTCCGCGGCTTCGCCGCGATTCTACTCCGCGGCTCCGCCCACTGTCGCAGTGGCGGCCTCGGCGGCCGGTCGCGTGCGCAGTTGCAGCACCCTTTCGCGATAGACGATGTAGACGCCCGAGGCGACCACGATGGCCGAGCCGATGACGGCCGCGCCGGTCGGCAGCTCGCCGAAGATCCAGAAGCCGAGAATGCCGCCCCAGACGATCGAGGTGTATTCGAGCGGCGCGATGGTCGAGGCGTCGGCGAGGCGATAGCTCTGGGTCAGCAGCAACTGGCCGATGCCGCCGGAAACGCCGGTCAGGACCAGGAGCCAGAAGTCGCGCGCGCTCGGCACGACCCAACCGAACGGCAGCGACAGGAACGAGAACAGCACGCAGCCGATGCAGAAATAGACCACGATCGCGCCGGTGCGTTCGGTCACGGTCAGGCTGCGGACCTGGATCATCGCGAAGGCGGTGAACACGGACGAGCAGAGCGCGAACAGCGCGCCGAGCGCCTGTTGGCTCTCGCGGAACCGGTCGAGGTCGCCGAGATGCGGCCACAGGATCACCAGCACGCCGACGAAGCCGACCGCGACCGCCGCCCAGCGGTGGATCCGCACGGTCTCGCCGAGCAGGATCGCCGCGAAGGCGACCGTCATCAGCGGTGCGGCATAGGTGATCGCCATGCCGTCGGCGAGCGGCAGGCGCTGAACCGCGGCGAACCACAAGACCATCGATGTCACGCCGACGGCGGAGCGGATGATGTGGCCGAAAGGCCGGTCGGTCTTCAGCCCGCGCGGAAAATCGCCCTGCATCATCAGATGCAGCAGCACCGGCACGAGCGCGATCGCCGAACGGAAGAACACGACCTCGCCGGCCGGTACCCGATCGCCGATCGTCTTGATCGACACGAGCATGATCGCGAAGCAGAAAGTCGAGACGAGTTTCAGGCTCGCTCCGAGGAGAGGTTTCATCGGGGAGAAACGCAGGCCACTGCCGAAGCGAGGAATGAAGCTGCCGAGGCGGTGACGACACACCGTGGCGCGAGTTTCCGATTATAGGCGAGTCCGGCGTCGCGACGTCTTCGAAATCCGACAGACCGATCCGCCTCCCACGCATGGAAGGCGGTGTCAGAACCGTTCGCCGAGCAAACGCGCCCAGCTCTCGCCGGCGAGGCCGCCGATGTAGATGTCGCCGCGCTCGGCCGCGCGGCGCACGGCCTCGTGGCGGGAGCTGCAGACGAGATAGCCCTTGGGCCGGAAGAAGACGCCGGGCTGGCGAATCCAGGCATCCATCTCGCGCGGCTGGCACATGCCGCGCGCGCCGGCGCAGCCCATGGCGTCGAGACGGGCGAGCAGCGCCTGCGCGGCGGCATCCGTCTGCCGGCCGCGCGGCACGAGCAGGTTCAGAACCAGCGCCATGCGGCCGGGTGCTGCGAAATAGGCGGCGAGCCCGGCCTCCCGGCCATCCCGATCGGCGAGGCGGGCGAAAGCGAGGGGGCCGTTGGTGGTCCGCCGGCGCGCCATCGCCATCAGCCAGCCGAGTTCATCGGCGTCCCAGGCCGGCCGCAGGGCGTAGCTTTCGAGCAGCGCCGGCGCGGCGGCTATGAAGGTTTCCGTGTCGATCGGCGTCAGATGGAGTTCGTTCGGCTCGACCGGTGCCAATCGCCGGACGAGGCGGCGGGTCAGCCCGTCGAGGGCGCCGGCCGCGGGGCGAGCGCGCGCCATGCCGGTCCTCCGGCGCCATGGGCCAGATGATCGAGGCCGAGCGCCGCCGGGCGAAACACCTTGACCCATTCCAGGCTCTGGATCGGCAGCACGGCCGCGCCCATCGCCTTCAGCGCATCGGCCGTCTCGGGCCGGCTCGATTCGGAGAACAGGAAGTCCTGCGTGCGGCGGCGCAGGGACAGGCTCAGCGATGTCGCCGCGCCCGGATCGCTCGACATGAAATTCGTCAGCATGCGGCCGGTGAAGGTCTCGCCCTCGCAACGCATCCGGATCGGCGTCGCGCACAGCACCGCGTCGATCCGGCCTTGCGGGCCGACGTGCACAAGGCTGCCGACCTCACGATCATAGGCGGGCGATCCGAACAGCAGGTCGCGGAAATAGCCGATCAGCTCGGGCGAGGGGGGACGCCGGTCCCCCTGGAAGATCGTCTTGAAGAGCGCCGCGACCTCGGGAAGGTCGCTCGGCTCCAGGGGTCTTGTCGACGACGACATCGCGGCTCGTGATCCAGTCTTCCTGCTCCGGTCCCGTGCCAGCGATCTGGCAGGGGAACGGTGACGAAAGGATGAATCGGATCACGGACCGCGATGATGTTTCAGTGATTTGCCGACAGGTTTGTCAGCATTCTCGGTCTTAACGTGTCGAATCCGTCTGGACACTTAGCTGGAGGCGGTCTCCTGCAGTGCTTCCCACACGCGCAGCGGCGTCAGCGGCATGTCCACATGGCGGATGCCCGCGGCACGCCACAGCGCGTCGTTGACGGCATTGGCGACCGCCGGGGTCGCGCCGATTGTGCCGGCTTCGCCCGCGCCCTTGATACCGAGCAGGTTGGTGGTCGAGGGAATGTTGCGCGTGTTGAAGGCGAAGGACGGCAGGTCGTCGGCGCGCGGCACGCCGTAGTCCATGAAAGACGCGGTCAGGAGCTGGCCGGTCTCGTCGTAGACGGTGTTCTCGATCAGCGCCTGACCGATGCCCTGGGCGATGCCGCCATGGACCTGGCCGGCGAGCAGGATCGGGTTCACGGTCACGCCGAAGTCGTCCATGATCGTGTAGCCGACGACGTCGACCTTGCCGGTGTCCGGATCGATCTCGACCTCGCAGACATGGGTGCCGTTCGGATAGGTGCACTCGTCCTGCTTGAAGTCGCCGTAGCCCTTGCGGGCGTTCTCGTCCGGCGCGGCCTTGGCGATCTCGGCGAGCGAGATCTGCTTGTCGGTGCCGACGACGCGGACGTTGCCCTCGACCAGTTCGAGGTCGGCGGGAGAGGCTTCCAGCTTGTCGGCGGCGATCTGTTTGACCTTCTCGACCAGCACCTTCGAGGCGATGTCGACCGAGGCGAGGCCGAGCGGGATCGAGCGCGAGCCGCCGGTGCCGCCGCCCTTGGCGACCCGGTCGGTGTCGCCCTGAACGGTCTTCACCTTCTCGACGTCGACGCCGAGGTGGCCGGCGATGACCTGGCCGTAGGAGGTCGCATGACCCTGACCGTTGGTCTGGGTGCCGATGTAGAGGGTCAGCGTGCCGTCGGTCTCCAGCACGACATTGGCTTCCTCCGAGCCCGGGAAGGCGCAAGCCTCGATGTAGGAGGCGAAGCCGAGGCCGCGCAGCTTGCCGTTCGCCTTCGAGGCCGCGAGCCGGGCCTCGAAGCCGGCCGCGTCGGCGGCGGCGAGACCGGCGTCCATGTGGCCGGCGAAGTCGCCGGTGTCGTAGAAGCGGCCGGTCGCGGTGGTGTAGGGCAGGGACGCCACGAAGTTACGGCGGCGGAATTCGGCCGGGGTCAGGCCGAGATCATGGGCGGCGACGTCCATCAGCCGCTCGATCAGATAGGCCGCTTCCGGGCGGCCGGCGCCGCGATAGGCATCGACCGGCACGGTGTTGGTGTAGACGCCGCGCACGCGGACCGCCAGCGCGTCGATCGCGTAGAGGCCGGTCGACATGGTGACGCCGACCCAGGGGATGAACGGCGCATACTGGTTCAGGTAAGCGCCCATGTCGGCGATCAGGTCGACGCGGTAGCCGAGGATGTGCGCCTCGTCGTCGAGCGCCAGTTCGGCGACCGTGATGTTGTCGCGGCCCTGCGCATCCGAGATGAAGTGTTCGGTGCGCTCGCCGACCCACTTGACCGGCCGGCCGAGCCGGCGCGCGGCCTCAAGCACGAGCGGGTACTCGTGGAACACGAAAGACTTCGTGCCGAAGCCGCCGCCGACCTCGGGCGTCACGACACGCAGGCGCTTCGGGTCGATGTCGAGGATGTTCTTGGCGATGATGTCGCGCATGCCGTGGCCGCCCTGGGTGCCGGCGGTCAGGGTGAAGCGCTCGGTCGCGGCGTCGTACTCGCCGATCGCGCCGCGGGTCTCCATGTAGTTGGTGACCAGGCGCTGGTTGACGACCTCCAGGCGCACGACCTTGGCGGCCTTGGCGAAGGCCGCGTCGGTCTTCTCCTGGTCGCCGAGCGCGAATTCGAAGGCGAGATTGGTGCCGTGCTCCGGCCAGACCAGCGCCTCGTCCCTGAGCGCCTCGACCGCGCCGACGACGAGATCGAGCGGCACGTAGTCGACCTCGATCGTCTCGGCGGCGGACTTCGCCTGCTCGACCGTCTCGGCGACGATGAAGGCGATCGGGTCGCCGACATGGCGGACCGTGCTCAGGTTCAGGACCGGACGCGGCGGAACCTGCGGCAGGCTGCCGTCGACCTGCTTCAGCAGCGCCTTGCAGGGCAGGTTGCCGAGATTGTCGATGTCCTCGGCGGTCAGCACCAGATGCACGCCCTCGGCGGCGCGCGCGTCCTCGACGCCGGAGAGCGTGAAGCGCGCATGCGCCATGGTCGAGCGCAGCACGACCGCATGGAGCGTGCCCGGCGGGTTGATGTCGGGCACGTAGAGGCCGCGGCCGGTGATCAGCGTCTTGTCCTCGATACGCTTCACGGAGGCGCCGAGGCCGAACTTCACCGGGGGCGTCATCTCGGTCATGGTGTTTTCTCGTTTTCGGTATGGAGGATAAGCGCGGGATGCGGCCGGGCGGCCGACGCGAACTGGATACAGTCTAAACAGCGAATGTGAAGCTCGCCAGCACGCGCCATGGCGAACAGGCGGCGACAGTCATGCGCCGGGCGCAAGGCCTCCTCGGGAGGGAGGCCTCGGCACCCTCAACATGGATCGCGGCGCGGCGGTTTCAACCGGCGCCGCACCGGTCAGGCGAGACCTTCGACCGGTGTTGCATGCCAGCCCTCGGCGCGCAGGCGCCAGAAGGTCTCGCGCAGCTCGGCCGAGATCGGACCGGGCCGGTCGTTGCCCATGATGCGGCCGTCGATGCGCGAGGCCGGCATGATGCCGCCGGCGGTGGTCGACAGGAAGATCTCGTCGGCGTCGAGCACCTCGGCCTTCGGGATCGGACGGATCTCGAAGGGGAGCCCGAGCTTTTCGCAGAGTTCGAACACGGTCTTGCGCGTGATGCCTTCGAGCGCGCCCCGGTCGGGCGACAGCACCTTGCCGTCCTTGATCACGAAGGCGTTGAAGCCCGGCCCCTCGGTCAGGTTGCCGGACATGTCGAGCAGCAGCGCGTTGTCGGCGCCCTTGTCCTCGACCTCGAACAGGGCGCTGGTCAGGTCGCCCCAGTGGAAGTTCTTCACTGTCGGATCGACGCAGACGTCCGGAATGCGCGGCGTCTCGGCGATGATCAGATGCGCGCCGCGGCGCTGCACCTCCTCCGGCACGACCCAGACCCAGGGCACGGCGAAGGCGGCGAAGTGGTTGGCGCAGGAGCCCGGCATGCGCGCGGGCATGCCGGGACGCGGCACGCCGCGCAGGCAGTCCATCGCGACATAGGCCTCGCGGCGGCCGAGCAACTGCACGCAACGGGTCAGGATCGCGCGGATCTCGGCCATGGTCTCGGTCGGCTGCATGCGCAGCGCGCGCATCGATGCCTCGAAGCGCGCCAGATGATCGTCGAGCCGGAAGAAGGCGCCGTTCCAGACACCGACCACGTCGTAGGTGACGTCCGAGCGGCGATAGCCCCAGTCGGTCATGGGGATCGCGGCCTCGCCGATCGGCACGAAGCGGCCCTTCACGTAGGCCGCGCCGGCGGCGAAGGTATTTTCGGGCGCTGAGCTCTCGACGTGGTCGGTCTTCATTTCGGCTCCAGTTTGGGCGGGTTCAGGTCATCGCGGCGCGATGGGCTTCCGCGAGCGCCCCGAGCGAGGTGAAGCGGAAGTCCGGCTGCGGCCATTCCGCAGGCACGGCGGTGGCGCCGCTGCCTGCAAGACCGGCACGCCGATCGATCCAGCAGCGCGCCAGTCCGGCTTTCGCGGCCGGCACGTGGTCATGAAACAAACTTTGGGCCACATGCAGGATCTGGTCGGGCGCGAGCTTCAGATCGATGTCCGCGCGCGCGAGCAGATAGGTGAAATTGCGCGGGCTCGGCTTGTAGGAGCCGATGTCCTCGGCCGTGTAGACCGCGTCGAAGGCGATACCGAGCTTGCGCCGGCTGGCGGCGAAGCTCGCATTGTCGATGTTCGATAGGATCACGAGCTTGAAGTGCCGGGCCAGATAGGCGAGCGCCTCGGCCGAGTCCGGAAACGCCGGCCAGTCCGGCACCGAGCCGCCGAAGCGGTCGTGCAGGTCGGCTTGGGTCGCGACGCCCCAGTGGGCGGCGAGCCGGGCATGGACGACGGCGAGCAGCGCCGAATAGCGCAGCGACGGCGTCGCGGCCTGCTGATCGCTTTCGAAGCGGCCGAAGGTCTGGAGCGCCTCCTCGCGCCCGATCGTCAGCCCGCCGGCCGACAGGAGCGGCTGGAGCGCGTTCCAGATCCCGGTCTCCCAGTCGATCAGCGTGCCGTAGCAATCCATGGTCAGGGCTTTGAATTCGCGGAGGTCCATCGTTCGTCTCCCGTGTGGTCGGCTGCGGCGACACTATCGGGCGGCGGAGCGAGCCGGATTGGCCGGACCTCCGGAAAACTTGGCCGAGGCTCCGTTTCTCCAGGCCTTCAGTCGTCTGGCGTCCGGGCCGGTAGCGCGCGGAACGCCGAAGGACTGAGGCCGAAGGCGCGGCGGAAGGCACGGTTGAACGACGAGACGTCCTGATAGCCGAGCTCGTAGGCGACGAGCGAGACCGGATCGGCGCTGGTCGTCAGGCGTTCGGCCGCGCGGTCGAGCCGCTTGCGCAGCCGGTACTGCTGCGGCGACTGGCCGATCAGGGTCCGGAACAACGCATGAAAATGGCTCTGGCCGAGCCCGGCGCGGCGGGCGAGTGCGGTGACGTCCGGCGTTTCGTCGAGATCGGCGAGGCCGGCGGCGACCGCGAGCACGCGCTGTTCGGCGCCGGCGAGCGGCCGGACCGGCTCGGCGACCGGCACGAGCTTGACGCCGCTCAGCACGATGGCGGCGGCGTCGGCGGCGCGACGGCTGTCGGCCCGCACCTCCGTGCCGATCAGATCGAACAGGCGCCAGATCCACGGATCGACCGGCGCGAGGCGAGGGCGGCCGTCGGCGAGTACGGCGGGCATGCCGTCCGCGGCGAAGCTGCCGTCCTCGATGTCGAGGATCAGGGCGCAGCAGTCGCGGCTGGGCGCGAAGTCGTGACGATGGGCCGTGGGGATCACCGCAAGCTGGTGGCCGGCGACGGTGATGGCACGGTCGTCGAGTTCGAAGTGCATCGCGCCGGTCAGCGGCACCACGATCTGCGCGTAATCGTGCCGATGGCTGTCACCGCGATCATAGGTCCGGACGTCGAGCTGGATCGACATGGCGATGCTCCCAAGCGGAGCGACAGCGTGCCGTGCACGGCGGCCTGGCGCAAGGTCGAGATCGGCCGTTCGTCAAGAACCGGCGAGCCGTCCCGGTGCGTGGCGTGGCCCTCGCTTACCTGTGTGCGGCGTGGCGCGCCTCACTTGCCCGTGCAGACGAACCGGTAGGCGCGGGCGAAGCCGTCGAGCGAGAATTCGTGGCAGTCCGAGCCGGGGCGGCCCCTCGGATCGGTCGGGCACAGGGCGAGATGCGAGCGCGACAGCGCGGTCTTGGCGTTGACCGAGACGTAGAACTGGCCGTCGAGATCCTGCAGTTCGAGCGTCACGCCCTTGGCCGGCTCGTCGTATTTGCCGGCGCGGGCGAAGGCGACGGCAGCCTTCAGCGTGCGGCTCTGTTCGGGGTCGGCCTCGCCCTCGATCTTGAAATAGCTCTCCTGCCGCTCGCTGGAGAAGGCGAGAAGGATCTCGTCGCCGTCCTTGGTCGTGTCGCAGGGCTCGTCGGCGCTCTGCGTCACGGAGAGGATCGACTCGCCGTGGTTCTTCTCGCGTGCAAAGGCGTAGCGGCCGAGGCCGTTGTCGCCGAGGAGCGTGCGATAGGTCCAGGCACCGACCTTGACCGGCGGCGTTTCCTTCTCCTGGGCGCGGACCGAGGTGGCCGCGGCGAGGAGGGCGGATACAAGGAGGGCAGGGGCGAGAATCAAGGGCGCGCGCATGCGATGAGCCAAACGCGTGTCGGCGGCGGAATCGTGGCGAGCCGTTCGACGCGGCTCACCCTTTCAGCGCGCGGAAGTGCCTGACCAGACCCGCCGTCGAGCCGTCGCGCGCATCGGGTTCGGCCTCGCCCTTGACGATCGGCAGGAGCTCGGAGGCGAGCTGCTTGCCGAGCTCGACGCCCCACTGGTCGAAGGAGTTGATGTCCCAGATCACGCCTTCGACGAACACCTTGTGCTCGTACATGGCAAGCAGGCGGCCGAGCGTGAACGGATCGAGCTTGCGATAGAGGATCGTCGTCGAGGGGCGGTTGCCGGGGAACACCTTGTGCGGCGCGAGTGCGTCGATCGCGTCCGGCGCCATGCCCGCCGCCTCGAGTTCGGCGCGCACCTCGTCGGCGGTCTTGCCGCGCATCAGCGCCTCGGCCTGGGCGAAGGCATTGGCGACGAGCTTGGCGTGGTGATCGCCGAGCGTCTCGTGCGGCTCGGCGGCGACCAGGAAGTCGACCGGCACGATGTCGGTGCCCTGGTGGATCAGCTGGTAGAAGGCATGCTGGCCGTTGGTGCCGGGCTCGCCCCAGACGACCGGGCCGGTCGGCCTGGCGACGAGCCGGCCGTCCTTGCGCACGCGCTTGCCGTTGCTCTCCATGTCGAGCTGCTGGAGATGCGCGGGGAAGCGGGCGAGGCGCTGGTCGTAGGGCAGGATCGCCTGGGTCGGGAAGCCGAGCAGGTTGCGATACCAGACGCCGATCAGCGCCAGGATCACCGGCAGGTTCTGTTCCAGCGGCGCGGTGCGGAAATGGTCGTCCATCGCCTGGCCGCCGGCGAGGAATTCCTCGAACCGGTCCGGGCCGATGCCGATCATCACCGGCAGGCCGATCGCCGACCAGACTGAATAGCGGCCGCCGACCCAGTCCCAGAAGCCGAAGGCGCGGTGCTCCTCGATGCCGAAGGCCTTCACTTTCGGGATCGCGGTCGAGATCGCCGCGAAGTGGCGCGGCACCGCGTCCTCGCCGAGCGCCTCGGCGATCCAGGCGCGCGCGCTCGCGGCATTGGTCATGGTCTCGAGCGTTGTGAACGTCTTGGACGCGACGATCACCAGCGTCGTCGCCGGGTCGAGCCGGGCGAGCGTGTCGTGGATGTGGGCGCCGTCGACGTTCGAGACGTAGTGGATGCGTGGGCCGTCGTTGTAGGGGGCGAGCGCGATGTTGACCATCGCCGGGCCGAGGTCGGAGCCGCCGATGCCGATGTTGATCACGTCGGTGAACGGTTTGTCGGTCGCGCCCTTGACCTGGCCGGAGCGGACACCGTCGGCAAAGGCGCGGCAGCGGGCGAGCACGGCGTGGACGTCGAGCGTGACGTCCTGCCCGCCGACGGTGAAGGCGCGCTTGGCGGTGTTGCGGAGCGCGACGTGCAGCACGGCGCGCGCCTCGGTGCCGTTGATCGCCTCGCCCGAGAACATGCGCTCGCGCCAGGCCTCGACGCCGGCGGCGCGGGCGAGCGCGACGAGCAGGTCCATGGTCGCCGGCACGATGCGGTTCTTCGAATAGTCGACGAGCAGATCGTCGAGGCGCGCCGACAGGCGCTCGAACCTGTTCGCATCGACCGCGAACAGGTCGCGCATGTGCAGCGGCTCGACGGCCTCGGCGTGGGTCGCGAGCTCGGCGAAGGCGGCTTCCACGGGATCGGTCATGTCGATGAACTCTCGGGAGATGAGATCGGCGGTGGTGTCGTTGAGACCGGTCATGACCCGTGATCCTCCGCTTTCGGGGTGCCGCCCCTGTCGTCGCCCGGTTTGCGCCGGTGCCTCCCCGGCGACCTCGCATGGAATACCGGCGATAAAGCGTCGGCTCGGCCGTTGGTTCCGCCGCGGCTGCCGGTCGGCGGCGGTGCCGCGTGACGGCTGCCGGGCGTACCGGGTCAGAACGCCTTGAAGGTGATGATGGTCTTGGTGTCCTGGATCCCGGCGATCCGCTGGACCTTCTCATTGACGAAATGGCCGATGTCGGCCTCGTCCTCGACGTAGAACTTCGCGATCAGGTCGTAGTCGCCGGCGGTCGAATAGACCTCCGAGGCGATCTCGGCGTCGGCGATCGAGGTGGCGACGTCGTAGGAGCGGCCGAGCTGGCATTTGATCAGGACGAAGAACGGCTTCATGGCACCCTCGGCGGACAAGATCGGTGCGCGGGGCGAACCGGCGCGGGCGCCAATCGATCAGATCGCGCCGCGTCCGGCAAGAGGGGGCGAGAGGGCGCGGCGCGGGGGATCGGTTGGTCCTCGCGCGATCGGTCCTTGCCAGCGTGAAGCAAGCGGCCTAGGTAAAGGGCCATGATCTCATGGGGGTGCCCGGAGGACGGCAGTGGTTCGACCACGCGACCGTCGCGGCCGGGCTGAGAGGCGCGATGCCAACCCCTCGAACCTGATCCGGGTCGTGCCGGCGGAGGGATTTGAGATGGAAGAGCAGTCCAGCGCCAGAACCATCGTCGCGCCCGTCGGGGTCTTGTCCGCCGCCGCCGAGCCATCGCCGGCCACCGGTTTCGACGCCTCCCGCGTCGCGGCCCTGCTCGGCGCCGTGCGCGCGCCGGCCGCGCATCCACGCCATCACCAATCCGGTCGCGCAGACCTACACCGCGAACATGCTGCTCGCGGTCGGCGCCGAGCCGTCGATGACCTCGTCGGCCGAGGAAGTCGCCGCCTTCGTCGCCGCTTCCGACGCGCTGCTGATCAACCTCGGCATGCTCGACAATGCGCGCCGCGACGCCAGCCTGACCGCCATCGAGGTCGCCAAGGCCGAAGGCGTTCGCTGGGTGCTCGATCCGGTCAAGGTGCATGTCTCGCCGCCGCGGCTCGCCTTTGCGCGCGATCTCGTCGGCATGGAGCCGGCCTTCGTGCGCGCCAACCATGCCGAGATCGTCGGGCTCGGCGCGGCGGAACCGGAAGAGTTCGCCACGCGTCAACTGGCGGTCTCGTCGCTGACCACGATCGCGCTCTCCGGCGCGGTCGACATCGTCACCGACGGCATCCGCGTCCTGCGCGTCGCCAACGGCCATCCGCTGATGGACCGGGTCACGGCCATGGGCTGCGCGGGCACGGCGGTCGCGGCGGCGTTCCTCGCGGTCGAGCCCGATCCCGTCGCGGCGGCTGCCGCCGCGCTGGTCGTGCTCGGCATCGCCGGCGAGATCGCGGCGGCCTCGGCCAACGGTCCGGGCTCGTTCGCGATCGAGATGCTCGACGCGCTCTACGGTCTCGACGAGACGCAGGTCGTCGCAAGGGCGCGGCTGCTCTGAGGCCCCGCCTGGCCGTTCGCGCGCGGCCGCTTTCCCTTTCCCTCCTCGATGAAGAGTACCGCCATGACCGCCATTGCCGTCACCATCGCGGGTTCGGATTCCGGCGGCGGCGCCGGAATTCAGGCCGATCTGAAGACTTTTTCCGCGCTCGGCGTCTATGGCGCGAGCGTGATCACGGCCTTGACCGCGCAGAACACGCTCGGCGTCAACGCGATCCACGACGTGCCGCCGGACTTCGTGACCGCGCAGATCGACGCCGTGTTCTCCGACCTCAAGGTCGATGCGGTGAAGATCGGCATGCTCGGCCGCAGCGCGGTGATCGAGGCGGTCGCGGCCGGGCTCGATCGCTGGGGCGGCATGCCGGTGGTGCTCGATCCGGTGATGGTCGCGGCGAGCGGCGATCCGCTGCTTGTGCCGGAAGCGGTCGAGAGCATCATCGCGCATCTGATCCCGCGCGCGGGCCTCGTCACGCCGAACCTGCACGAGGCGGCGCGGCTGACCGGCACACCCATGGCGGCGTCGCGGGCCGAGATGGTCGCGCAGGGCCGCGCGATCCTCGGGATGGGCGCCCGGGCCGTTCTCATCAAGGGCGGCCACAGTTGGGAGACCGAGGCCGCCGACGTGCTGGTCGATGCGGCGGGCGAACGCTGGTTCTCGGCGCCGCGGCATCCGACCGAAAACACCCATGGCACCGGCTGCACGCTGTCGTCGGCGATCGCCTCCGGTCTTGCCAAGGGGCTCGACCTCGACGCCGCCGTGCGGGTGGGCAAGGCCTATCTGACCGCGGCGATCCGCGCGGCGGATGCGCTGCACATCGGCGCCGGGCATGGCCCTGTCGACCATTTCCACGCCTTCCGCGGCTCGGCCGCCTATCGCGCGCCCGAGGTGACCGCATGAGCCGCGCCCCGATCTCCCGCCGCGCGCTCGTCGGCGCTGGCCTCGCGGCCTCCGGGTCGCTGCTCTCGACTTCGACGCTCGCCCAGCCGGCGGTCGCGAAGGGCCTCGTCGAATGGCGCATGGTGACGTCCTGGCCGAAGAACCTGCCGGGGCCGGGCCTCTCGGCGGAGCGGCTGGCGCAGGCGATCGGCCGTCTCTCGGATGGGCGGCTGCAGGTGAAGGTGTTCGCGGCGGGCGAACTGGTGCCGGCGCTCGAGTGTTTCGACGCGGTCGCCGGCGGCACGGCCGAGATGGCGCATACGGCCTCGCTCTACTGGGCCGGCAAGCTGCCGGCGGCGCCGCTCTATACGACCGCGCCGTTCGGGCTGACGCCGCTCGAACATCTGACCTGGGTCGATCAGGCCGGCGGGCAGGGGCTCTGGGACCGGCTCTATGCGCCGTTCGGCATCAAGCCGTTCATGGCGGGCAACACTGGCTTCTCGATGGCGGGCTGGTACCGACGCGAGCTGCGCGGGCTCGACGACCTGAAAGGCCTCAAGATCCGCATCGTCGGGCTCGGCGGCGAGGTCATGCGCCGGCTCGGCGCGACGCCGGTCGCGCTGCCGGCGGGCGAGGTGTTCCCGGCCATGCAGTCGGGCATCGTCGACGCCGCCGAACTGCTCGCGCCCTATTCCGACCTCGCGGTCGGCCTGCACCGCGTGACCAAGCTCTATTACGGGCCGGGCTTCAACAAGCCGAACGGGACGGGCGAGGCGCTGGTCTCGCTCAAGGCCTACGACGCGCTACCGGCCGATCTCAAGGCGATTGTTGCGACCGCCTGCCGCGACGAACATACGACCGCGCTGGCGACGGCCGAGTGGAACAACGCCGTTTCGCTCGCGACGCTGAAGGAGACCCACGGCGTCCAGGTGAAGAGCATGCCGGCCGACGTGCTCGCCGCGGGTGCGCGGATCGCCGAGGGCCTGCTTTCGGAGATCGCGGC
Source organism: Ancalomicrobiaceae bacterium S20 (assembly GCA_040269895.1). Lineage (NCBI taxonomy): Bacteria > Pseudomonadati > Pseudomonadota > Alphaproteobacteria > Hyphomicrobiales > Ancalomicrobiaceae > Methyloraptor > Methyloraptor flagellatus. Next base: position 719,791 of record CP158568.1, read on the forward strand.
CAAGGACGCGCTCTCGGCCGAGATCATCACGAGCTACCGCACCGCCCGCGCCCGGACCGGCCAATGGATGCGCGTGACGCAGGGCACGTTCCTCGCCGCAAGGGATGCGTGAAAATGCGCTTCGTTGATTGTATGGTGTGAATTATAATTCACATCTATGATCGAGGTTAGGCAGACGAGTGTCTTCGAGGCCTGGTTTCGCGCGCTCCGGGACTTGGATGCGCGTCGCCGCATTGCGATGCGGATCGTGCGGCTCGAGGCAGGGCTCTTCGGCGACGCGAAGTCGATCGGAGACGGCGTCAGTGAACTGCGTATCGATTGCGGGCCTGGGTACAGGCTCTATTTCGTCCGGCAGGGATCGACGGTCGTTGTGCTGCTCTGCGGCGGCGACAAGGGTAGCCAGGATCGAGACATCCGTCGCGCCAAGAGCTTGGCGGCGGAGTTGCTCGGGGGAACGCCATGACGTTGGAAACCACCCGCTTCGATGCGGCCGAGTTCATCGATACGCCGGAAGCACAGGCGGCGTTGCTCGCCGACGCGGTCGAGACGGGTGATGCCGGCTATATCGCTGCCGCCTTGGGGACGGTTGCACGGGCGCGCGGCATGACCAATGTCGCGCGCGAGGCAGGCGTCACTCGCGAGGCCTTGTACAAGGCGCTTTCGGCCGATGGCGATCCACGGCTGACCACGCTGCTCGGAGTCGTCAAGGCGCTGGGCTTGAAGCTGTCGCTCGCCCCCGCCGAGTGAAATCGGACACGAAACAGCCGGGCCCGCGGCGCGGACCCGGCTCTTCTGTCATCGGATCGAAACGGCGTCAGCCCGGATAGGCGATGACCGTCTGGGACTGTTCGCCGAGGCCGGCGATGCCGAGGCGCATGGTGTCGCCGGGCTTCAGGTAGACCGGCGGCTTCATGCCCATGCCGACGCCCGGCGGCGTGCCGGTGGTGATCACGTCGCCCGGATCGAGCTGGAAGAACTTCGAGATGTAGTGGATCAGGTACGCCGCGCCGAACACCATGGTGGCGGTGTTGCCGGTCTGGACGCGCTTGCCGTTCAGGTCGAGAAACATGTCGAGCTTCTGCACGTCGGCGATCTCGTCCGGCGTGACCAGCCAGGGGCCGAGCGGGCCGAAGCCCGGCGCCGCCTTGCCCTTGACCCACTGGCCGGTGCCCTCGGTCTGCCAGGCGCGCTCGGAGAGGTCGTTGCAGACCGCGAAGCCGGCGACGTAGGACAGCGCGTCGGCTTCCGAGACATGGTAGGCGGTCTTGCCGATCACGATGGCGAGCTCGACCTCCCAGTCGGTCTTCACCGAGCCGGGCGGGATCACGACGTCGTCGTTCGGGGCGGCGAGGCAGTTCGGGGCCTTGTTGAACAGCACCGGTTCCTTTGGCACCGGCAGATTGCTCTCGGCGGCGTGGTCGGCATAGTTGAGGCCGACGGCGATGAAGTTGCCGATGCGGGCCACGCAGGGGCCGATGCGCGCGCCGGCGGGAGCGGCGGGCAGGCTCATCGGGTCGATCGCGCGGATCTTGTCCAGCGCGGCCGGGGTCAGGCCCTCGCCCTCGAAATCGGGCACGCGCCCGGCGAGATCGCGGATCGTGCCGTCGGCGGCGACGATGCCGGGATTCTCGGCCCCCTTGAGCCCGAAGCGGACGAGTTTCATTCCGATATCCTCCCGATCTGTGATGGAGCGCGCATGCGCGGATGCCGCCGTCCCGGCGGGCTTCCCTGCGCTTCGCGGCGCGCGGATCATGCGTTGCATGCTAGCAGCAAGCAAGGCCGGCGGCGCGCACAGGCTATGCGCGCGCCCGTCCCGGCGCAACGACGCTGAAGGAGCCAAGATCGACTGTCATAAAACCGAGACCGGAATCGTGTCTTTCGGGGTGAAACGGATCAAGAGCCCGGATCACGACCATGTCGGCTCCCTCGGAATCTAAAATGTTCCGGACGATGTTCCTCTCGGACATCCATCTGGGAACCCGCGGCTGCCAGGCCGAGCTTCTGCTCGACTTTCTGCGCACCCATGACGCCGAGACGATCTTCCTCGTCGGTGACATCATCGACGGTTGGAGACTGAAGCGTTCCTGGTATTGGCCGCAGGCTCATAACGACGTGGTGCAGAAGATCCTGCGCAAGGGTCGCAAGGGCTCGCGCATCATCTATCTGCCCGGCAATCACGACGAGTTCCTGCGCGACTATCTCGGCTCGCATTTCGGCGTGGTCGAACTGGTCGACACCTTCGTGCACGAGACCGCCGACGGCCGGCGCCTGCTGGTCATCCACGGCGACCAGTTCGACGTCGTCGTGCGCCACGCCAAGTGGCTCGCCTTCTTCGGCGACTGGGCCTACACGACCGCGCTCGGCGTCAACACGTGGCTCAACATCGCCCGCCGCAAGCTCGGCTTCCCCTACTGGTCGCTGTCGGCCTGGGCGAAGCTCAAGGTCAAGAACGCGGTCAACTTCATCGGCTCGTTCGAACAGGCGCTGACCCAGGAAGCCCGGCGCGTCGGCGCCGACGGCGTCGTCTGCGGCCACATCCACCACGCCGCGCTGCACGACAAGTTCGGCATTCGCTACGTCAACACCGGCGACTGGGTCGAGAGCTGCACGGCGATCGTCGAGCACCATGACGGTCGCATGGAAATCGTGAACTGGACGCGGCCGAGCGAGGCGCCTGCCTCTGAGCCCACCACGGAGGCGCGCGCCGCCGCATGAAGATTCTCATCGTGACGGACGCCTGGCGGCCGCAGATCAACGGGGTCGTCCGTACGCTGGAACGGCTCGCGCAGGAACTCCAGCAGCAGGGCGTCACCGTCGACTTTCTGACCCCGCTCGAATTCCGCACCCTGCCGTGCCCGACCTATCCGGAAATCCGTCTGGCGCTGACCCGGCGCGAGACGATCCGTCGGCGCATCGAGACGTCGCGGCCGGACTACATCCACATCGCCACCGAAGGGCCGCTCGGGCTCATGGCGCGCAAGGTCGCCATCGAGACCTACGGCGGCTACACGACCAGCTATCACACGCGCTTCCCCGAATATCTCTCGGCCCGGCTGCCGGTGCCGGAGCGCTGGGCCTATGCGTGGCTGCGCCGGTTCCACAACGGCGGCCTGACCTGCATGGTGGCGACCGAGACGCTCCGGCAGGATCTGACCGCGCGGGGCTTCCGCAATCTGGCGATCTGGTCGCGTGGCGTCGACCAGCACCTGTTCCATCCGCGCGCCGAGAACGTGCTCGCGCACCTGCCGAAGCCGATCTTCATGAATGTCGGCCGCGTGGCGGTGGAGAAGAACCTCGAGGCTTTCCTCGACCTCGATCTGCCCGGCTCGAAGGTCGTGGTCGGCGACGGGCCGATGCTGACGCCGCTCGCCAAGAAATACCCGGATGCGCATTTCCTCGGCGCCAAGACCGGCGAGGAACTGGCGCAGGTCTATGCCGCGGCCGACGTCTTCGTGTTCCCGTCGGTGACGGACACGTTCGGCAACGTGCTGATCGAGGCGCTGGCGTCGGGCGTGCCGGTCGCGGCGTTCCCGGTCATGGGGCCGCTCGACATCATCGGCGACTCCGGTGCCGGTGTGCTGTCGCAGGACCTGCGCGCGGCCGCGCTCGCCGCGCTCGACATCTCCCGCGAGGCGGCGCTGGCGCAGGCGCGCCAGTTTACCTGGGAACGGTCGGCCCGGCAGTTCATCACCAACGTGACCAGCGCCGCGCGTCGCCCGCTCGCGGCCGAGTGAGGCAATCGGGATGGGGTCGGGAAACGGGTGTGGGCAGGCGCGATCGCCGGCCCGCGCATGACGCCATGCGCGAGCGGGCGTTGTGACAGCCGGTCGCGGTTGATAGGTCTGACGCCGACGCAGGCCGCCCGTCCGGACCGGCCGCGACAGAACCTCCAAGCCGCGAGGCATGCCCATGTCGTCTTCCGCCGAAACCAGCGCCGCGCGGCGCATTCCGACCTTTGCGGACGTTCTGGCGGCGGCCGAGCGGCTCGCCGGTCAGGCCGTGCGCACGCCGCTGGTGCGCTCCGACGTCCTCGATGCGCTCACCGGCGGCCGGGTGTTCCTCAAGGCCGAGTGCCTGCAGCGCACCGGCTCGTTCAAGTTCCGCGGCGCGTTCAACGCCATCTCGCAGGTGCCGGAGGCGATGCGGGCCAAGGGCATCGTCGCCTGCTCGTCGGGCAACCATGCTCAGGGCGTGGCGGAAGCCGCGCGGCTGCTCGGCTTCCCGGCGACGATCCTGATGCCGTCGGACGCGCCGGCGATCAAGCGCATGCGCACCGAGCGCTCCGGCGCGACGGTCGTTACCTACGATCGCGCCACCGAGGATCGCGAGGAGCGCACGGCGGCGCTGATCGCGGAGACCGGCGCGGAGCTCGTGCACCCTTATGACGACGCCCGCGTGATGGCCGGGCAGGGAACCGCCGCGCTGGAAGCCTTCGAGGATCTGGCCGGCCGCGGGATCGTGCCCGAGGTCGTACTGGTCTGCGCCTCGGGCGGCGGGCTGACCGCCGGCACCGCGCTCGCAACCGAGGCGCGCGCGCCCGCGGCGACCATCTATGCGGTCGAGCCGGATGGTTTCGACGACCTCGGCCGCTCGCTCGCCACCGGCGAGCGGCAGCGCAACAGCCGCACCAGCGGCTCGCTCTGCGACGCGCTGCTGACGCCGAGCCCGGGCGAATTGACCTTCGAGATCAATCGCCGGCTCGTGAAGGCCGGGCTCGCCGTCACCGACGAGGAGGCGCTGAGGGCGGTCGCCTTCGCGGCCAACGAACTGAAGCTGGTGGTGGAGCCGGGCGGCGCCGTCGCGCTGGCGGCACTGCTCTCCGGCAAGCTCGACATCGCCGGCAAGACGGTGGTCGCGCTTCTCTCCGGCGGCAATATCGAGCCGGAGATCTATGTGCGTGCGTTGAAGGGCTGAAGCGCGGCTGGGGCCCGCAGAGTACGCGCCTGATCGGGTACGCGCCTGACCGAAACAAGAATGGCCGCGACCGGCGTTCGTGCCGTCGCGGCCATTCTCATTCATGACGACCGCGCCGGTGTCCGATCGGAGCGATGGCTCGGATCGGAGTTTGCGCTAGCCGAAGACGACGAGCCGCTGCTCGGCGCTGAGTTCGGCGATCGGGTCGAGGTTGGCGACCACGGTCAGCGCCGGGCTCGCTTCCGGCGCGAGCTCGGCCGCCGCTTCCGCCGAGACCGCGACCACCGTGTTGCCGACGGTCACGGTGGTGACGACCGGCGTCGTGGTCTTCGCCTTGCCCTTCTTCGGCGCGGGCGTGGCCGGGGCGAACACGTCGGCCTCGGCCGTCTCGGTCGCGGACGGCGTTTCCGGCGCGGCGAAAACGTCGGCCTCGCGGGCTTCGGGCTCGACCGGATCGACGGCCGCCGCGAAGTCGGCGTCGCTGACGATCTCTTCGGCCATGTCGATGCCGCCGATCTCGGGATCGTCGAGGTCGACCGTCGTGGCGTGGGAATCGAGGCCGCCGTCGGTGCCTTCGGCGACGACGTCGTAATCCATCAGGTCGTCGACCGCCGACTGGTCGACGCCGCGGCCGGCGAGCTGCGGGCCGTTGAGCAGATGCGCGTCGGGGCGCGTATCCATCGGATCGGCGCCGCCGGACGTCTGCATGTCCATGACGACTTCGCTGTCGCCGAGACCCCAGATGCCGATCATCGAGTTGATGCGGCTCTCCAGATAGCGCAGCACGGTCACGACCTTGCGCGTGCGCTGGCCGGTCAGGTCCTGGAACGAGCAGGCGGTGTAGATCTCGGTCGAGCAGGTGTCGAGCTGGTCGCAGAGCGCGTCGTCGACCTTGGCTTCGCGCAGCGTCCAGGCGAGTTCCTGGATCTTCTCGGCGTTGAGCAGGATGTCGTTGGTCGCCATCTCGGTCTGTTCGACGATGGCGTCGAGCTCGGCGCTGGCTTCCGAGAAGCGGCCGCCGTGCTCGGTCTCGAGCTTCATGGTGGCGATCTCCTGCTTGGTGCGGGTGATCGCCTCGGCCATGTCGGCGAGGTCGAGACGGATGCGGTCGATGTCCGGCACCTGCCGCTCGCGCTTGATCGTCTTCTCGAGCCGCTCGAGCGTGTTGAGGATCACGCCGGTGTCCGCGTTGCGGTTGCGCCGGGCATATTCCTGCAGGAACCAGCGGCCGCGCGCGGTCTCCATGACCGCGGCTTCGATCGCGTCGTAATCTTCGATGGGCATCGGTGTCGCGGGGACTTCCTTGGCCATACGGTCTCGCCTCATCGAAGGGCCCCTGGAGTGTGATCGCTTCGAACGAAATGTTCGAAGTCGGATCGGCACCCCGGATCCGGAGAGCTGGGGCATGAATTCGCGGCTTTGATGATTCCGTCAAAACCGAGCATGCTCTGATGCGAATCGTCGGGATTTCGCAGTGACGCTACGATACCACCCGAATCTTTTCTCGAAGTTTAAGAGTCCGCGAAAGTTCGAGCAATCGATATGCCGTCGCTTTCAGCACCGTTCCGCATCGCAACAATATATGTCGCGACCTTCCTGACGTTCGGGATCTACATTCCGTTCTTTCCGGTGTTTCTCGCCGGGCGCGGTCTCGACGCGACCGCCATTGCTGTGATCGTGGCGGCACCGATGGCGCTCAGGGTCGCGACGGTGTCGTTCCTCGGCACGATCGTCGACCGCTCGACCGACCGGCGGCGCGTGCTGGTCGTCTACAACGGCATCGCGCTCCTCGCTTTCCTCCTGGTCTGGCCCGCAAACAGCCCGCTCGCGATGCTCCTCGCCATGCTCGCGACGGCGCTGTTCTGGAATGCGGTCAATCCGACCAACGACGCGATCGCCTCGGTGATCGCCCGGCGCGAGAAGCGCGACTACGGCCGCATGCGCGTCTGGGGCTCGATCAGCTTCGTGGTCGCCAATGTCGTCGGCGGCGCGGTGCTGGCGCGCACCTCGCCCGAGGCGGTCTATTGGATGATGCTCGGCGGCTTCGTCCTGCAGTTCGCCGCCGCGTTCCTGGCGCCGCATCTGCCGCCCGCGGCGGACGCGCCGGTCACGCGCGAGCCGTTCTCGGCCGGGCTGAAGCTGCTCGGCGGCGACTGGCGCTTCGTCGGCATGCTGCTCGGCGCCTCGATGATGCAGGGCGCGCATGCGCTGCTCTACGGCTTTTCCAGCCTGCATTGGCGCGCGCAGGGCTATTCGGGCGATGCGGTCGGCCTGCTCTGGGCGCTCGGCGTCGCCGGCGAGGTGACGCTGTTCTTCTTAGGGCGACCGCTGACCGGGCCGCTCGGTGCGCGCGGGCTGTTGGTATTCGGCGGGCTCGCGGGGGTGATCCGCTGGTCCGCCTCGCCGCTCGCCGAAAGCCTGCCGTTCTGGTCGGGGCTGCAATTGCTGCACGCGTTCAGCTTCGCGGCGACACACCTCGGCGTCATGCAGGGCATCGCAACGACCGCGCCGGAGCGGCATGCGGCGACCGCGCAGGGCCTCTACCTGGCCATCTCCGGCCTGGTCATGACACTCGCGACGCTCGCCTCCGGTCCGCTCTACCAGCGCTTTGGCGGCGGCGGCTTTCTCGGCATGGCGGTACTCGCGGCGGTCGGCACCGGCGTCGTGCTGGCGGCGATGGAGCCGACCGTGCGCGGCGGTCGGACGCTTCAGCCCCAGAGGCTCGGCGGCGGCGGCAGCAACGTCGAGCCCTCGTAGACGATGCCGGGCTCGCGATCGGCGGCGAGCAGCAGCGGGCCGTCCAGATCGACCACGTCGGCCCCTTGCGCGACGATCACGGCCGGTGCCATCGCGAGCGAGGTGCCGACCATGCAGCCGACCATGACCTTGAAGCCGAGCGCGCGCGCCGCATCGCGGATCGCCAGCGCTTCGGTCAGGCCGCCGGCCTTGTCGAGCTTGATGTTGACCGCGTCGTAGCGGCCGGCGAGCTCGTCGAGCTCGCGGGCGACATGCAGGCTCTCGTCGGCGCAGATCGGGATCGGCCGGGCGATCGCCGCGAGCGCGGCGTCCTGGCCAGCCGGCAGCGGCTGTTCGATCAGCGTCACGCCGGCCGCGACGCAGGCCGAGATGTTCTCCTCGAGCAAGGCGTCGGTCCACGCCTCGTTGGCATCGACGACCAGCCGCGCGTCGGGCGCGCCGCGGCGGACCGCGGCGATGCGCTCCGCATCGCCGGCGCCGCCGAGCTTGACCTTCAGGAGCGGCCGGTAGGAGGCCGCGGCGGCGGCCTCCATGCTCTCGGGCGTGCCGAGGCTCAGCGTGTAGCAGGTCTCGAGGGACCGGAGCGTCGGAACGCCGGCCGCGACATGGGCGCGGATGCCGCTGCGCTTGGCCTCCAGATCCCACAGCGCGCAGTCGACGGCATTGCGCGCCGCGCCGGGGGGCAGGGCGGCGGCGAGCGCGACCCGGTCGAAGCCGGGATCGTCGAGATGGGCGCCGATGCGGCGGACATGCTCGACGACGCCGTCGATCGTCTCGCCGTATCGGGCATAGGGCACGCATTCGCCGCGGCCGACATGGGTGCCGTCGGTGATCGTCGCCACGACCACCACGGCCTCCGTGCGCGACCCGCGCGAGATGGTGAAGCTGCCCGCGATCGGGAAACGCTCGACCGCGACACCGAGCGACAGGCGCGTGCCGCCGCTCACTGCCCGGCTCCCTTGGCGCCCCAGTGCTTGCCGATCTCCGCGACGATGCCGTCCATGCCGAAGCGGATCGGATCGGTCGCGGGCAGGTCGTGGAATGCCGCCGCCTCGTCGATGACGCGGCGCGCCTCGGCCTCGCTCAGATGCTCGGTGTTGATCGCGATGCCGACGCAGCGGATCGCCGGGTTGGTCAGCCGGCCGCAGGTGACCGTGAGGTCGATCACCTCGCGAATCGTCGGCAGCGGATGCTGGACGCCGCGCATCTTGGTGCGCGTGGTCTCGTGGCAGACCACGAAGGCGTCGGGCTGGGCGCCGTGCAGGAGGCCGAGCGTGACGCCGGCGAAGGAAGGATGGAACAGCGAGCCCTGGCCCTCGATCACGTCCCAATGGGTCTCGGCGGCGGCCGGCGATACCCATTCGACCGCGCCGGAGATGAAGTCGGCGACGACCGCATCGATGGCGACGCCGCGGCCGGAGATGAACACGCCGGTCTGGCCCGTGGCGCGGAAGTCGGCATCGAAGCCGGCGGCGCGCATGGCCTTTTCCAGCGCCAGCGCCGTGTACTTCTTGCCGACAGAGCAGTCGGTGCCGACGGTCAGCAGCCGCTTGCCCGGGCGCTTGGTGCCCTTGCCGGTCGCAAAACGCTCGGTCGTATGGCGCACGTCGAACAGCTTCGTGCCGTGCTTCTCGGCCGCCGCCTTGATGGCGGGAACGTCCGAGAGCTTGACGTGCAGGCCGGTCGCGACGTCGAGGCCGGCCTCAATCGCGGCGACGATGCTCGCGACCCAGTGATCCGGCAGCACGCCGCCTGCGTTGACAGCTCCGACGACCATGGTCTTGACGCCGGCGCGCGCGGCTTCCTCGACCGTCATGTCGGGGATCTTCGCGTCCGCGGCGCAGCCCGGCAGCCGGAACTGGCCGAGGCACCACTCGGGTCGCCAGTCGACGATGCCGAGCGCGGTCTTGGCGGCGAGTGCGTCGGCGACGTCGCCGAGGAACAGGAGATAGGGATGCCGGATTTCCATGGTGCGCTACCCGAAACTGTCATCCGCCGGCCACAGAGTCCGGCCAATCGAGAGCCGTCCCTTGTGAGGGGGCGGCCCGCCCTGCACATTGGCACCATGATTCATACGGGTCGTCGCCACGGTCCGGCAAGTCGCAGTCGATACGCATCTTTCCAGCCATGCGCGCCGGTCCCTTCGCTTGGAACGGCCGCCCATCGGATCAGATCGGAATGACCACCGGGGTCGCCATCGCCCGCCGGTCCTTCGCGGACCCGTCGCTGTCGCCCGTTTCGGTCGACGGCGCGTCGGCCGTCGCGCCGCAGGGCGACTGGGTGATCCAGACCGCGCGCCTCGCGGAGACGGTGGTCGCCGGCCCGGCAGGGCAGGCGGCGGGCGATCTCGTGCTCGATCTCGGCGGCATCGGCCGGCTCGATACCGCCGGCGCGCTGGTGCTGAACCGGCTGATCTCGGCCCATGCCGAGGCCGGGCGTCGGGTTCGCGTCGTCAATGTCAGCCAGCCGCATCGCGTACTGATCGAGGCGGTGCGCGACAAGGCGCATCCCGAACTGCCGCCGGCGCCGGCCTTGCCGCTGTGGCGCAAGCTCCTGACCCGGCTCGGCGAGCGCGGCGTCCGCACCTATGGCGAGATCATCGCCGTGCTCGGCGTGCTCGGCGGCGCGACCACCGCCTTCGCGCTGTCGCTGATCAATCCGCGCAAGATCCGCTTCATCCCGTTCGTGCACCAGCTCGAGCGCACGGCGCTCAATGCGACGCCGATCATCGCGCTGATGAGTTTCCTGATCGGCGGCATCATCGCGCAGCAGGGCGCGTTCTACTTCCGCCGCTTCGGCGCGGATCTCTATGTCGTCGACATGGTCGGCGTCCTGGTGCTGCGCGAGATCGGCGTGCTGCTCACCGCGATCATGGTCGCGGGCCGCTCGGGCAGCTCGTTCACGGCCGAGCTCGGCTCGATGAAGATGCGCGAGGAGGTCGACGCGCTGCGCGTGATCGGGCTCGATCCGATCGAGGTCTTGGTGGTGCCGCGGGTCGTCGCGCTGATGGTGGCGCTGCCGATCCTGACCTTCATCTCCAACATCGCCTCGATTCTCGGCGCGGCGCTGGTCTGCGTGCTCTACGCGGGCATCCCGTTCGACATCTTCATGCAGCGGCTCGGCGAGGCGGTGCAGTTCAAGACCTTCATGGTCGGCATGTGGAAGGCGCCGTTCATGGCGCTGATCATCGGCCTCGTCGCCTGCGTCGAGGGCCTGCAGGTCAAGGGCAGCGCCGAGTCGCTCGGCACCCAGACCACGCAGTCGGTGGTGAAGGCGATCTTCATGGTGATCGTCGTCGACGGCATCTTCGCCATGTTCTACGCCGCGATCGGGGTCTGAGCCATGGCGGCGATCGAACCCTTGCGCCAGACCCCCGATGCCCGGCCGGAGACCCGTGACGTGATCCTGCGCGTCGAGGGCGTCACGGTCGGCTTCGGCGACAAGCTCGTGCTGGAAAACCTCGATCTCGACGTCTACCGCGGCGAGATTCTCGGCTTCGTCGGGGCGTCCGGCACCGGCAAGTCGGTGCTCATGCGCACGGTGCTCGGGCTCAACCAGCGTCGGGCCGGCCGGGTGGAAGTGTTCGGGCAGGATCTCGACGGCGCCGATCGCGAGACCCGGCTGGCGATCGAACGCTCCTGGGGCGTCCTGTTCCAGCACGGCGCGCTGTTCTCGTCGCTGACGGTCCGGCAGAACATCCAGGTGCCGATGCGCGAGCACCTGAAGCTCTCCGAGCGGCTGATGGACGATCTCGCCCGGCTCAAGGTCGAGCTCGTCGGTCTCGCGCCGGATGCGATCGACAAGTTCCCGTCCGAGCTCTCCGGCGGCATGATCAAGCGCGCGAGCCTCGCCCGCGCGCTGGCGCTCGACCCGGCGATCGTGTTCCTCGACGAGCCGACCTCGGGGCTCGACCCGATCGGCGCGGCGGAGTTCGACGAGCTGATCGCGACCTTGCGCGACACGCTCGGGCTCACCGTGTTCATGGTGACGCACGACCTCGACAGTCTGGCGACCGTCTGCGACCGTATCGCCGTCCTCGGCGATCGGCGCGTTCTGGTCGAGGGCACGATGGACACGATGCTTCATTTCGACCACCCGTGGGTGAAGTCCTATTTCCGCGGCGCGCGCGCCAGGGGGATCGGGGCATGACCGGCGGGCGACGGCAGTGCATGCGAGCAAGACGGCGCGGCGGCGCCGGAGCCAACGAGGGCAGGCCGGGCGGGGCGACCCCGCAACGGCCGGAATGAGGAACCGATGGAAACCCGCGCCAATCTCGTGACGGTCGGCCTGTTCGTGCTCGCGGTGATCGCCGCCGGGTTCGTCTCGGTCTACTGGCTGCTGCGCGGCTCCGACAGCGGGCCGCGCGCGGAGCTGATCATCGTGTTCCCGGGCTCGGTCAGCGGGCTCGTCAACGGCGCCGCCGTGTCGTTCAACGGCATCAAGGTCGGCCAGGTGACGCGGCTCTCCTTCGCGCCCGACGATCCGACGCGGGTGATCGCGGCGGTGACGATCGATGCCACGACCCCGGTCAAGCGCGACTCGCGCGCCTCGCTCGGCTATCAGGGCCTGACCGGCGTCGCGACCGTGCAGATCTGGGGCGGCTCGGCCGACAGCCCGCCGATGATCCCGATCGAGCCGGGCAAGAACACGCTCTATGCCGAGCGCAGTTCCGTGCAGGACATCATCGAGGGCGCCCAGCGCGTGCTCGGCAAGGTCGACAATGCCGTCAGCACCATCGACAAGGTCGTGCAGGACAATGCCGAGCCGATCAACCGCACGCTGAAGAACGCCGAGACCTTCTCCGACGCGCTCGCCAAGAACTCCGGCAACGTCGAGCGGTTCATGGCCGACGTCGGCAAGGCGGCGGACGTGCTGTCGAAGACCTCGGGCAAGATCGAGACGCTGGTGGAGGACCTCGACACCGTCGTCAAGTCGATCGACCCGAAGCAGGTGTCGGCGATCGTCGAGAACGTCAACAAGGTCTCCGGCGACGTCGCCAAGGCTTCCAGCGAGATCGACGGCGTGATGAAGGACGCCCGCGCCGCGGCCGGCCGGCTGAAGACGTTCTCGGACGACCTCAACAATGCGCTCGGCGACGTGCGCAAGCTCGTGACGGCGGTCGATCCCGACAAGGTGCGCGGCATCGTCAACGACGTCGGCGACTTCTCGCATCGGCTCTCGGCGCAGGGCGGTAACATCGACGAGATCGTCGGCCGGGCCAAGACGATCTCGGAGAACCTGGACAAGTTCTCCAAGGACGTCTCGGCCAAGTCGGAGACTGTGACGAAGATCATCGACGACGCCGGCAAGATCGCCGAGCGGCTCTAGGTCGCCTCGCGACGGGTCGACGGCATTCTGGCCAAGGTTGACGGGCTGGTCGGCTCCGACGAGGGCAAGGGCCTGTTCGCCAAGGGCTCCGATTTCCTGGTCGAGGCCAAGGCGGCCGCGACCAGCGTGCGCGAGATGGCCGACACGTTCAAGGAACGCGCCGACCAGATCGCCGGCGGCATCAACAACTTCGCCGGCACCGGCCTGCGCGAGGTCCGCGGCTTCGTCGCCGAGGGCCGGCGGACGCTCAACTCGCTCGATCGCACGATCGACGAGATCGGCCGCAATCCGCAGCGCTTCCTGTTCGGCGGCAAGCAGGGCAATGTTCCCGAGTATGCGGGGTCGCGTCGATGAGCGTCGGTCGGGCTGAAAGAGAGGCGATGGTGCTGGACAACGCGGTCCTTCGAGCGGGCGCCGGGACGATGTCGGGAGCGGCGGAGCGTGGATCGGGCGCAGGCACTTTGGCCCGGCGGCTCGCCTTGGGCATCGCGCTCGGCGCGACGCTGCTGGTCGGAGGCTGTTCGGTGCTCGGCGGCGGCTCGACGCCGACCGATACGTTCGACCTGACCGCGCCGCGCGAGGTCGCGGCGCCACGCGGCTCGGCGCTGCAGATCCTGGTCCCGGAGCCGGCGACCGATCGGGCCGTCGATACCGACCGCATCGTGGTGCGGCCGAGTGCGACCGAGATCAATTATTTCGCCGGCGCGCAGTGGTCGGACCGTCTGCCGCGGCTGGTGCAGTCGCGGCTGATCGAGGCGTTCGAAAACTCCAAGCGCTTCCGCGCCGCCGGCCGGCCGGGGCAAGGACTGCTGATCGACTATCAGGTCGTCGGCGAGATCCGCGCCTTCGAGTACGACGCGGCGGCCAAGGTCGCGCGGGTCGAGTTCTCGGTGAAGCTGATGAACGACAAGACCGGCCGCGTGGTGGCGACCTCGGTGTTCAAGGCCGAGACGCCGGTCGCCGGCGACAGCGCCCGCACGGCGGTCGCCGGCTTCGACGCGGCCCTCGCCGACGTGCTGCGCCAGGTCGTCGGCTGGACCGCGACCAACGCGGGGCGGTGAGGCGGCGACCTTCGCGATCGCGGGCGGACGAAACAATCAAGGGCTCCTCGCGGAGCCCTTTTCGTTGGCGCGTCGATTTCGGGTTCGCGGTCGCGGGCGCCTCCGGCGAGCGCCCCCGCGCGGGGAACGCCCCCGTCTCAGCCGGCGAGCTGCCTTGCGCTGGCGCCGACCTGCTTGCCGCGCTGCCAGCGGCGCTCGCAGGGCAGGCGTTCGCCGGTGTCCTCAAAAAGGACGTCGAAGGTCTCCGGCATCTCGACCGCGTCGACGAGCAGGAGCCCGAGGCCGTGTTGGGACACGTTGCGGACGATCGCGCCGATATGGGTCGTACCGCCGGTCGGGTTCGGCCAGATCGCCGTCGCCGCGCGGAGCTGCCGTTCGCGGGTCTCGGTGCGGTTGTCCTCGTGCACGACGGTGCCGCCGGCATCGAGCGCGGTGAGGATGGCGTCGAGCACGTCGATCGTGGCGGTTCCGGTCTGCGGCATCGGGCATTCCTCTACGGTAGATGGCGTTTTCGACCATGCGGCAGAGCGATTGCGAGAGATTGAAGCGGATGGGTCCGATTTTACCGATCCCATCGAAATCGCGGCCCGCGCGTCGCGATCACTGCTCCGCCGACGGTCGGGCGAAATGAAAACGGGCGGGGAAATCCCCGCCCGTTCGTCATCTCGTCCGTCGTGCGCCCGCGGGCGCCGGTTCATTCGAACCGGCCGGCGGCGTGGGCGAGCATCGTGTAGACCTTGCCGGTGTCGGAGGTCAGGTACGACTGGCTCATGATGTTGTCCCGATCGGTCCGGGCGACATCGGCGAGCAACTGCTCGAAGTCCGCGATGTAGCGGTCGACCGCGCCGCGGAACTCGCCGTCGCGCTGGTACTTGCGACGGATATCCTCGAAGGTCTGCTGGCCCTGGAGCGTGTAGAGGCGCCGCGTGAACACGTTGCGCTCGCCGCGCTTGTAGCGGTCCCACAGATCGACGAAGGCGACGTCGTCGATGGCGCGGGCGATATCGACCGAGAGCGAGTTCAGGCTCTCGACGATGTGGTGCGGCGCCCGGGGCTCGACGCGCGGCGCCGGGGCAGGGGAGGGCTCCTCGTCCCGCGACGCATTGCGCAGGAGGTCGGACACCCAGCCGCCGCGACCAGCGTCGCCGCCCTCACGGGCGCGCGGGGCCTCGCGCTGGGGCTCCGGCGCACGGAACTCGCGCACCGGCGCCGGGGCAGGTGCCGGAGCGATGGGGGCCTGGGCGATGGGGGCCTGGGCGACCGGGGCCGAACGGGCCGGGGCGGCGCGGTCCATCATCGCTGCGGCGGACGAGCCGCGGCTCTCGTTGGCGCGGCTCTCGTTGACGCGGGCGCCGACCGGACGGGAGACGTCGAGCGAGGCGTTCTGGCGGCCGACGAGGCTGGTGATCTCGTTCAGCGCCTTCAGCTGGTCGGTCACGACGCGGCGCAGCGCAGCGGTCGATTCCTCGGTCTCCTTCGGGAGCTCGAGGACGCCGCGGCGCAGTTCCGCGCGGGTCGCTTCCAGTTCGCTCTGCATCATCCGCGCGGCTTCGCGCATCTTCTCGGTCGCCTCGGCAAAGCGGACCGTGGTCTCGGACACGGCGCGGCTCATCTCCGCGATCATGCCGTCCTGCGCCTGGCGCAGGGTCTCGCTGGCGCGCTGGCCTTCCTGACCGGCGGTCGAGCGCAGGCCGTCGAGCTGCGACAGCACGGTGCGGACCGCGGCTTCGGCGCTGACCGTGAGGGTCGAGCCGACCTCGCGGGCACGGGTCTCGGCCGTGGTCAGCGTGTCGCCGATCAGGCTCGCGAACGAGCGCATCAGGCTGTCGACCGTCTCTGTCCGTTCGACGAGGCCGTTGGCCAGTTCCTCGAGCGAGCGGCGACGCTCCTCGACCGTGGTCTCGAGCAGGCGGTTCGCGTCGGTGATGGCGCGGGCCGAGTCCTTGATCGAGCGAGCCTGGTCGTCGAAGCGGCCGGTGAGGCCGGCGACGTCGCGCAGCACGGTGCCGGACACGTCCTTGAGCGACACGACCTCTCGGGCGATCTCCTCGGTCGCGGTGCGGGTCTCGACGACCGCCCGCTCGATGAACTCGCGCATGTCGGTCGTCTGCTTGCCGAGACCGCCTTCGATCTGCTCCAGGCTCTCGCTGGCGCGGTTCAGCACCGACTGCAGCACGAGGTTGGCCTGGGTCAGGCGCTCCAGCAGGTCGGACATGTCGGTGCGCAGGCGTTCGCCCGCCGCACCCACGGCGCCGACCGTATCGCGGGTCTTCTCGTCGATCGCGGCCACCAGACGCTCGCGCGCCTCGGTGACGGTGCGGGTTGCATCGAGACCCTGGCGCGCGACCGCCTCGGTGAGGTCGCGGCCCTTGCGGTCCAGCGCCTCGACCAGAATGTCGCGGGCCTGGGCGACACGCGTGGCGATCTCGCCGCCGCGGCCGTCGATGGCGCCGACCAGCGACTGCTGGGTGGCGGCGATCCGCTCGACCAGGGCCTCGGCCGAGGCGTCGACGCGGCCGGCGAGCCCGTCGGCGACGGTGCCGACGCGCTCGACGACGGCATCGGCCACGGTGCCGATCCGGCCGGCGAGGCCGTCCGCGACGCTGCCGATCCGGGCGGCGGCGTCGCCGGCGCGGACATCGAGCGTCGAGGCCAGTTCCTCGGTGGCGCGGGCGATCTCGCCGGAGATGCCGTTGGCATGCACCTCGAGCACGGAGACGAGGTCGTTGCGGGCTTCGGCGGCGCGGCGGGCCAGTTCGTCGGCGCGTTCGCCGAGCGTGGTGGCGAGCTGCGCACCCGGGCCTTCGATGAGGCGGGTGAGCTCGGAGGTGCGGTTCGCGAGATTGCGGCCGAGCTCCGAGCCGGCGTCGGTGACGCGGCCGGTCGCGTCCTCGAGCGTCGCCCGGATCGCTTCCGCGGCGGTGCGGCTCTCGGCGGTGAGGCGTTCGGCCACCTCGACGGTGGTGCCGACGAGGGCGGTGCGCGCCTCCTCGCTGCGGACGGTGATCTCGCGGCTGGCTTCGCCGAGCGAGGTCATGAGCTCGCGGCGCGAACGCTCCGTTTCCTCGCCGAGCGTGCGGCCGATCGCGGCCAGACGCTCCTTGACGATCCGGTCGAGGTTGCCGGCGCGCTCGTCGAGCGTGTTGGCGACCTCGAGCATGCGCTGGCCGAGCGTCTCGTTCATCTCGGCGACGCGGCCGGCGAGCTCGCCGGTCACTTCCTGGGTCTTGCGGGCCAGCACGGTGCCGACCTCGGTCATGCGGGTATCGAACGCCGCGGTGACGGCCGCCTGGCCTTCCGAGAAGGTGCGGGCAATCTCGCGGGTGCGCTCCAGCAGGCCTTCCGAGATCTGGCGGGCGCGCAGGTCGAGCGCCTGATCGATCCGGATCGCGCGATCGTCGATCGTGCGGCTGAAGGCATCGGTGCGCTCGGAGAAGTTCGCGGCGATCTGGTCGACGCGGGCGCCAATCGTCTCGGCGAACATCGCGGCGCGGCGGTCGAGCACGCGGCCGACCTCCTCGGTGCGGTTCTCGAGCGACGAGCCGAAGTCGAACAGCTTGTTGTCGAGCGCGTTCGAGAGCGCGAGGGTGCGCTCCTCGATCGTGCGGCCGAGCGTGTCGGTGCGCGCCTGCAGCGTGTCGGCGAGCGCGGTCGTCTGCTCGACGAGCGTGGTGTTGACCGCGACGAGGCGGTTCTCGAGCAGGTCGCGGACGGCATCGGCGCGGGCGCCGAAGGCGTCGACGAGGCCGGCGGCGCGGTGGTTGACGACGTGGTCGAGCGTGTCGAGCCGGTCGGCGAGCGCGGTCGAGATCTCCTGGCCGCGGGCGGACAGGGCCTCGGCGACGCGGCCGCCGACGTCGGAGATCTGGTCGGCGACGGTCTCGCCCTGCGACGAGACGAGGCGCGCGACCTCGGCGCCGGCGCGGCCGAGCCGCTCGGCGAGGTCGGTGGTGCGGCGCAAGAGCTCGTCGCCGACGGTCGACATCGAGCGGTCGAGGTTCTCGCGGAACTCGATCGAGCGGGCCTCGAGCAGGCTGCCGAGCTCGCGGCCGGTCTCGCCGAGGCCGCTCTCGAGCTTGGCGCCGTGCACGACGATCGACTCGTAGATCTGCTCGCCGGTCGACGACAGGCGGTCGGCGAGTTCGCCACCGCGCTTGGAGATGGTCTCGGCGATGCGGCTGCCGGTCTCGTCCAGGCGCTCGGTGATCTCCGAACCGCGCAGGCTCAGGTCGACGATCAGCGACTGGCCGGTGCCCTTCAGCGCCTCGTTGACCTCGCTGGCGCGGCTGCTGATCGCCTCGACGACCTGCGTGCCGGTGATGGTGATGGTCTGCGTGACCTCGTGGCTGCGGTTGACGAAGAGATCGTTGATCTCCTGGCCGGCGCGCGACAGCGACGAGGTGACCTCCGAGCCGCGGCTCGAGATCGTCTCGGCGATCTCCTTGCCGGTGCGCGACAGGGTCTGGTCGATGTTCTGCGAGTGGGCGATCAGGCTCTCGTGCACCTCCTGGCCGCGCGACTGGATCGTGTCGGCGACCATCTTGCCGGTCGAGGACAGGGACTCGGTCAGCGAGGTTCCGGTCGAGGTCAGCGTCGACAGCAGCGTGTCGCCGGTGCGGGCGAGGTTGTCGTTGAGCGTGGTCGACCGCTCGGACAGCGTGTCGATCAGGCGCTGGCCGGTGCCGGCGAAGGTCTCGTTCAGCGTCGTGGCGCGCTCGGTCAGCGACGTGATCAGCGTGTTGCCGGTCGAGGTCAGGGTCGCGGCGACCGCGTCGGAGCGCTCGACCAGCGTCTCGATCACGGTGGTGCCGGTGTGGGCGAGCGTCTCGGTGACGGTCGCACTCTTCTCGGTCAGCGTGTCGATCAGGCTCGCGCCGGTCAGCGACAGGGCCTGGGTCACGCTGTCGGACCGGGTGGTGAGGGTGTCGATCAGCGTCGCACCGGTGCGCTCCAGCGTGTCGGACACGCTCATCGTGCGCTCGGTCAGCGTGTCGATCAGCGTCTGGCCGGTCAGCGTGAACGCCTCGGTCACGAAGGTCGAGCGGTCGTTCAGCGTATCGACGAGCGTGGTCGTCGTGCGCGACAGCGTGGTCGACAGCGTCTCGGTGCGGGTGGTGATCGCCGAGGTCAGCTCGTCCGTGCGGGTCGCGATCGCCGTCGTCAGCTCGTCGGTGCGGCTGGCGATGGTGGTCGACAGCTGGCCGGTGCGGTCGGTGATGGTGTTGACCAGACCGTCGCCGGAGATGCGGATGGCATCGGTCAGCTCGGCGGCGCGGATCGTCATCGTGTCGATGAAGGAGTCGCCGATGGTCTTGACCGAGCCGGTCAGCGTCTCGGTGCGCGAGGTCAGCGTCTCGACCAGCGTGTTGCCGGTGCGGGTCAGGTTGTCGGTGACCTCGAAGCCCTTCATCGACAGGGTCTCGGCCACGATCTGGCCGGCCGAGGCGACGCGGTCGGCGACGTCGGCACCGACGGCCGAGAAGCCGTCGGTGACTTCGCGGCCGGTGGTGCTCAGCTTCTCGATCACCTGATCGGAGTGGCTGCGCACGGCCGAGACCAAGCCTTCGGACTGGGCGCCGATCGCGGCGACCATGCCCTGGCTCTCGATCGCCAGCGTCGTGACCAGGGTCTCGGCGGTGCGGCCGATCTGGTCGGTGATCTCGGCGCCCTTGGTGGCGAGATTGGAGACGAGCCGGTTGGAGGCCTCCTCGGCCGCTTCCGAGATCCGGTCGCGGGTCGACTTCAGCTCGACGGAGAACGTGTCATGGGCGCCGGAAATGGCGGCGCGGACGCGCTCGCCGTTGTTCACGATCGCCTCGCGCTGGTTGACCAGCTCCTCGACCAACGAACGGATGCGCAGCTCGTTCTCGTTATAGGCGCGTTCCAGCGAGGCGACCTCGTTGTGCACCATGATCTCGAGTTCGCTGGCGCGGGCGACGGCGCGCTCGAGGCCGTCGCCGACGGCGGCCATCTCGCGGCGGATCGCCTGGCCGACCGACACGACCGCGTCGGTGGCGTTGGCCTCCGGCTCGGCGAGGCGCAGCGCCACCTCGGTCATCGAACGCGAGGCGAGGCGCAGCTCGGCGGCGCGCCAGACCATCATCGCGAGCGTGAAGAAGAACAGGATCGGCAGCACGACCGCCGCCGCGAGCCACAGCGCCTGCGGCTGGCGGGCGAGCTCGGCGAGCGGCACGGTCACGGCCGGATCGGGATGCAGCGTGTTCCAGGCCAGATAGCCGGCGCCGGCCGCCCAGGCGACCGAGGCGAAGAACGCGATCCAGTAGGGCGAGGACGACGGACGGCGGTTCAGCGCATAGACGAGGCCTGCGATCGAGGCGCGATCGTCGTTGGCCGGGCGTGGCGAACGGCCCGGCGCGGCGTCATTGGCGGGCTGCGACGGCGCGAGGTCGCGCTCGGTCACGGTCTCGATCGAGGCGCGGGTCTCGCCCTCGCCGCGCTGCGGCCGGGCGATGAAGGCGCGGCGCTCGCGCACCTCGGGGGTGGCGACGCTCGGGGCGGGGGCCGTGGCCGACGACGCGGGCGGCGCAACGGGCGCCACCGGCGGCACGGAGACCGCGGCCTCGATGGACTCGGCGAGGATGTCGGCGGTCGAGGGCGTCTTCGTTTCCGGCTTCACCGCCGGAACCGTTTCCTCAGGACCGCCGAAGTCGAGCTTCAGGGCTTCCTCGACCGCGGACAGTGCCGCTTCGGCCGGGTCCTTCGCCTTGGTGGGATTGGTCGCCATCGTGTTCCAAGCCTCGCGTCCGTACACCGTACACACCGGTCGCCGCATACCGGTCCGATCGATCGCTCGCCGAACCTGCGGCCTGCCATGCCACAAGTTCGTAAAGCGCCCGTTTGCCGGCCACCCGCGCGCCGGACCCCGCAACTGGTCCCGCGCCCCGGTTCTGCCGTCCATCGACCACGGGCCCTTGAAGGGTCAGGACCGAAATCCCGGCCTTTCCGGCCATCCCGTCTGTTGCCGCACTCCAATGGTAATGGCACATTAACGAAGATAAAACATGCCGGACGGCTTTTTCCTCATCATCGTTAACGGGCGCGCCATGGCCGGATCAACGCGAAGAGACGGCGACAAGCTCCTGTCGCAGCGGAAGAAACCGACGACGCGGAAGCGGGCGGAGGAGGCCGTCTCGGAGCCGGGTAAGGGGTTTGCCGGCATCGCGTCGGAGGGGGCGGCGGCGTTAACCATTTCGCCCCGGCGCAAGACCGGCGCGGCGGCGGCTCCGTCGCCGGCCCAACGCCGGTATCTGGTCAGGGGATTGGGTCAACCCGGCGGAAAACTGTCACTTTTCGACGAGGACGGCCAGGAGGTGCCGGTGCAGACGGTGGAGTCCTGCATCACGCACGGCTGGGCGGAGCGCTGGTTCGACAATCCGACCAAGCGCAACTGGATCGTCGCCCGTCTGACGCCCGCCGGCTATCGCGCACTCGGCCACGAGCCGCCCGAGACGGGTTCGTCGCCCGCGAAGGGTTGAGCGCGGTTTGCCGCGGCCGGAAGGATGCGAGCGATTTCGGTGACGCTTCATTGACTGTGCCGACAGCGAGGCGTGTGCGACGGCGCTCGGGGGCCTGCATTTTACCTCCGCGTCGACCAGATCCGGCTAGGCTTCTCGCATCGGGAATATCTCGCGGCCGGGGTCGGGCGGTCCCGCACAGGGCAGACGGCCCAGGGCAAGGCGGCTCGAGGGCGCTCAGGGCATGAGGACGATGGTGCAGGCAAGGGCAGAGGCGAGGGTGGGCACGCTCGCGTCGACCGCGGTCGAGGCGGTGGCGCCGGTCGATCTCGCCCATCTGGCTGCGGCGACCTTCGGCGACGTCGCGCTCGAACGCGAGGTGCTGGTGCTGTTTTTGTCGCAGTCGGCCGAACTGATCGGCCGGATCGCGGGCGTGCCGGACGGGCAGGGTCGCTCCGAGCTGGCGCACCGGCTGAAGGGCGCGGCGGCGGGCATCGGCGCGCGCGCCGTCGCCGAGGCCGCCGACCGGGTCGAGGCCGGCGGCGACCCCGGTGCGCTCTGCCGCCTCGCCGAAGCAGTCGCCGAGGCGCAGGCTTTCATCCATGCCCGCCTCGACCAGGCTCGCTGAGGCCGATCTTCCGGCATCGCGACCACCGTGTCGCCCTTGCTCTTCCCTTGGTGGGGTCTGGTGGTGGGTTCTGGCGGCTATTTTGTTGCCCGTTCGGGCCGCTGTGGGGTGTCACGCGACCAAGGCTCGATCGTCGAGCGCCCGGACACGCGGGTGCTCTTTTGCTTTTCAGCGACCGAGCATCACGTGCGCCTTTGTGCCGTCCGTAGGCACGCGCGGCGCTGTTCGCGCAGGACGAGATCGGCGACGAGCCGCTCCCGCGACACTGCCGCATGGCGGCTCTCGCCCACCATCGACTTGACGCAGGCGTCCGAACGGCTATCTCGGTGACACCCCTCCCGGACCGTCGGCGGCCCGACCCGCACGACCATCCATCACGCGAGAGCCTTCATGCCCAAGATCACCTACATCACCTTCGACGGCGCCGAGCACGTGGTCGACGCGGAGGTCGGTTCGACCGTGATGGAAAACGCCGTCCGCCATGCGATCGCGGGCATCGAGGCCGAGTGTGGCGGCGCCTGCGCCTGCGCGACCTGCCATGTCTATGTCGACGAGGCCTGGATGCCGAAGGTCGGCGCGCCGGAGCCGATGGAAGAGGACATGCTCGACTTCGCCTACGAGGTGCGGCCGACCTCGCGGCTGTCCTGCCAGATCAAGGTCAAGCCGGAGCTCGACGGCCTGATCGTGCGCGTTCCCGAGCGCCAGGCCTGAGGCCGGGCGGCGAGCGATAGGACCGGAGCGGGGGCGGTACGTCTGATGACCGGTCCTGCCTCAATCGATCCCGCCGCCATGCCCCCCCCCGAACCGGGCTCAGCCGCCGACGTCACGGCGGCTGAAGCGTTCTCGGCCGACGTCGTCATCGTCGGCGCCGGTCCGGCCGGGCTGTTCGCGGTGTTCCAGCTCGGCCTCTACGATCTGCGCTGCGTCGTGGTCGACAGTCTCGGCCATGCCGGCGGGCAGCTCGCGGAATACTATCCCGACAAGCCGATCTACGACGTGCCCGGCCACACGGTGATCGGCGCGCTCGAACTCGTTGGCGCGCTACAGAAACAGGTCGCGCCGTTCGGGCCGGTCTACCGGTTCGGCGAGCGCGTCGACCGCATCGCGGCGCGGACCGCGGGTGGTTTCGAGGTCGACACCGACGGTGGCACCAAGCTCACCTGCCGCGCCGTCGTGCTCGCGACCGGCGGCGGCGCGTTCCGGCCGAAGCGGCCGGAGATCGACGGCTTGGCGGGGTTCGAGGCGGGCGGTTCGGTGATGGCGGTGTTCGATCCCACCGCGCTCGCCGGCCACGACGTCGTGGTGCTCGGCGGCGGCGATGTCGCGCTCGAGCGCGCGATCGCGGCCGCGGAGGCCGCCGCCTCCGTGACGCTCGTCCATCGCCGCGACGATTTCCAGGCCGCACCGGCGCTGGTGGTCCGGTTCCGGACGCTGGTGGCGGAGGGGCGGACTCGGCTCGCGATCGGCCGGCCGGTCGGGCTAGAGGGAGTGGACGGCCGGCTGAGCGGGGTTCTGGTCCGCGGCCTCGGCGTCGAGCAGCGCGTCGCGGCGACGCGGCTCCTGCCGTGCCTCGGCACCGATCTCGACCGGACGGGACCGGCGGCGTGGGATCTCGACGCCAGCGACGGACGGATCCCGGTCGATCCGGCGAGCTTCGAGACGCGCCGGCCGGGCATCTTCGCGATCGGCGACGGCGCGCTCTATCCGGGCAAGCTGCCGCTGATCCTCTGCGGCTTTCACGAGGCGGCGCTGATGGCGCAGGCGGTGCGGCGCCGGCTGCAGCCCAGGACGCGGCCGATCCTGCCCTATTCCTCGAGCTCCTCCGACCTGCAGCGAAAGCTCGGCGTCCGCTGACGACTTCGGCCCCGAGCGCTGACGCGATCCGCGGAACCCATGCCCGCCGGGCGACATTGCCTTGCCACGACCGACGGCGATCGGACGAGG
The DNA here is from genome assembly GCA_040269895.1 of Ancalomicrobiaceae bacterium S20. NCBI lineage: Bacteria > Pseudomonadati > Pseudomonadota > Alphaproteobacteria > Hyphomicrobiales > Ancalomicrobiaceae > Methyloraptor > Methyloraptor flagellatus. The sequence goes on from CP158568.1 coordinate 743,898, forward strand.
GAGGTTTCGGCATGCATGGAACGGCACGGATCGCAGGCGCGGCGCTTGCAGCAACCCTCGGGCTGGGGCTCGGCGCGGGCTCGGCGCGGGCGGATCGGAACACCGATTTTCTCGCGCGTCTGAACGGCTCCTGGACGGGCTCGGGCCAGGTGCGCTCGGCGCCGGGCGCCGCGCCCGGCGCGACGCGCTGCCGGCTGACCGGCTCGGGCTCGGGTAATTCCGTCACCATCTCTGGCGCCTGCGACGGCGCGGCCAAGAATGCGCAGATCGTCGTCGACCTGCGCTGGAGCGCGCCGACGGGGCAGGTGCTCGGTACGTTCCAGGGCGGCGGCGAGACCGGCACGGCGCGGCTCGCCGGCAAGATCTCCGGCCGCACGCTGACGATGCAGGTCACGTCCCAGAACGGCGGCACCGGTCACATGGTGCTGACCTTCGCCGGCGACCGGTCCGCGAGCCTGAAGGTCACCGGCCGCGACCGTGACGCCGGCGGAACCGTGACCTGGGTCGACGTGCGGCTGTCGAAGGGGTGAGGCTTCCGGTGCTCGCGGGAGACGGTTTGCCCGCCGGCGGTGATCGCCTATCCTGAGACCCGCGCCGACCCATGGCGCGGTCAGAGGGAACGGCCGATGTTCGTCAGGTTTCTCGCCGAGTTGAAGGGCGCCGGGCTGCCGGTGTCGGTGCGGGAGTATCTGACGCTCATGCAGGCGCTCGACCGGGACTTGGCCGAAAAGCGCGTCGAGGACTTCTACTATCTCGCCCGCGCCACGCTGGTGAAGGACGAGAAGAACCTCGACAAGTTCGACCGCGTGTTCTCGACCGTGTTCAAGGGCCTCGACCTGATGGGCGAGGCGCTGTCGGCGACCATCCCCGAGGAATGGCTGCGCAAGCTGGCGGAGCGGCACCTGACCGAGGACGAGAAAGCGCTGATCCAGTCGCTCGGCGGCTGGGACAAGCTCATGGAGACGCTGAAGCAGCGTCTGGAAGAGCAGAAGGGCCGGCACCAGGGCGGCAACAAGTGGATCGGCACCGCCGGCACCTCGCCGTTCGGTGCCTATGGCTACAATCCGGAAGGTGTCCGGATCGGCCAGGACGAGAGCCGGCACCGCCGCGCGGTCAAGGTCTGGGACCGGCGCGAGTTCAAGGATCTCGACGACACGGTCGAGCTCGGCACCCGCAACATCAAGGTCGCGCTGAAGCGCCTGCGCAAGTTCGCGCGCACGGGTGCCGCCGACGAACTCGATCTCGACGATACGATCCGCGCCACCGCTCACCGCGGCTATCTCGACATCAAGATGCGGCCCGAGCGGCACAATGCGGTGAAGCTGCTCGTGTTCTTCGACGTCGGCGGCTCGATGGACGATCATGTCCGCGTCTGCGAGGAACTGTTCTCGGCGGTCAGGACCGAGTTCAAGACCATGGAGTGGTTCTACTTCCACAACTTTCTCTATGAGAGCGTGTGGAAGAACAATCACCGCCGCCACGCCGAGCGCATCCCGACCTTCGACCTGCTGCACAAGTTCCCGCACGATTACAAAGTCATCGTGGTCGGCGACGCCTCGATGAGCCCCTACGAGATCACCTATCCCGGCGGTTCGGTCGAACACTGGAACGAGGAGCCTGGCGCGGTCTGGCTCGGCCGCGTGCTTGCGACCTATCCGAAGGCGGTCTGGCTCAATCCTCTGCCCGAGCGGCAATGGGCGTATACGCATTCGATCGGCATGGTGCGGCAGCTGATGGGCGACCGGATGTATCCGCTGACGCTCGAAGGGCTCGACGGCGCGATGCGCGAGCTGGCGCGCTGAGCCGGCGTGTCTGAATGCCCGCTGCGCCGCGGGCGCCGGGCAGCGATCCGCTTGTGTCGGTTGCCGGAGCGGCGCTGCGCAGGCACCTTGCAGGTCCACGCCTGACGCCTTCCTTCGCCGATTTTTCGGAGCCCGCGCCCCATGCCGCGTATCGGAAGCCACGCCTATGGCGCGACGCTGGTGGCGATCGCGGCCGTGCTGTGGAGCACGGCCGGCATCTATGTGCGGCTCGTGCCGGTCGATACCTGGACCATGCTCGGCTGGCGCTCGTTCTTCGCCGGGCTCGCGCTCGGTGCGCTGGTGATCGGGCGCGAACGGCGGAACACGCTCCGCGCCTTCGGCGGCATCGGTCGGCCGGGGCTCTGGGCGATCCCGCTCGGCGTCGTGTCGATGGCGAGCTACGTCATCGCGCTGAAGCTGACCAGCGTCGCCAATGTCATGGTGATCTACGCCACCGTGCCCTTCGTCGCGGCCGCGATCGCCTGGATGTGGATCGGCGAACGCACCAGCACGCGCGTGCTGGCGGCCTGCGCCATCGCCCTCGTCGGCATCGCGATCTCGGTCGGCGGGGCGGGGAGCCTGCAAGATCTCGCCGGCATCGGCGCCTCGTTCGTGATGACCGTGGCCTTCGCGGTCCAGCTCGTGATGGCGCGCAAGTACCCCAAGCTCGACATGGGCGTGATCAAGACCGCCTCGGGGCTGATCTGCGCCGCGCTCTGCGTGCCCTTCGCCTCGACGGTGGTGCCGGGGCCGGTCGATCTGACGCTGCTTGCGCTGTTCGGCGTCACCACGACCGGGCTCGCCTACCTCCTGTTCCTGACCGGCGGCCGCTACATCCCGTCGGCGGAGGCCGGGCTGATCGGGCTCGGCGACATGGTGCTCGGGCCGCTTTGGGTCTGGATGCTGTTCGCCGAGCGGCCCAACGACGCGACGCTGGTCGGCGGTGCGCTCGTGCTCGTGGCGATGGGGTATTACTTCCTCGGCCAGTTCCGGCCGGCCGAACCCAGGCCGGCGTGAGGGCCGGAAACGAAACCGCCGCCCGGGCGGGCGGCGGCGGGTGATCCGGATCGCGATGCGGCGCGCTCAGTCGCGCAGGACCAGCACCGAGCAGAGCGCGTGGCGGACGATCTTGGCGGCGTTGGAGCCGAGCAGATAGGTCGACATGGCCGGGCGGTGCGAGGAGATCACGATCAGGTCGGCACCGAACTCCTGCGCCTCGTCGAGCACCTCGTGATAGATGCTGCCCATGCGCAGCGAGGTCGAGATCGCCTTGCCGTCGTGGGCGATCGCCTTGGCGATCTCCTTCATCCGGTCGTCGGTCTCCTTCTCGAGGTTGGCCTCGAAATCGGCCGGCAGGAATTCCGACACATAGCCGCCCATCGGCACCATGACGCTGACGAGGCGGATCTCGCCGCCGGGCACGACCATCGCGACGGCGTTCTCGACCGCCTTGCGCGCGAACTCGATCTCGCCGGGATCGACCGGCACGACCACTTTCTTGAACATCTTGTCCCTCCTCGACGGTTCTTCGTTCGAGTTTCGGGACGCTAGGCCCGCGCCGGCGGGGCCGCATTGAGCGAGGTCAATGGTGGTCGGAGGATTGCCGGCCGCGGCATCGGGATGAACCCGGTCAGTCGGTCGACGGCATCTTGGTGATCTCGCCCATCATGTCGCGCAGCTTCGGCGGCGGCACCGCGGTCCAGGGCATGGGGCGGACGACATCAAGGGCCGCGAGGCCGAGGCGGGCGGTGAGCAAGCCGTTGACCACGCCCTCGCCGAGCCGGGCGGAGAGTTTTGCGGCGAGGCCCTGGCCGACCAGCTGCTGCACCAGCGTGTCGCCGAGCGCCATGCCGCCGGTGACGCCGAGATGGGTGACGACCCGGCCGGCGAGGCTCAGGAAGCCGAGCGTGCCGGGGCGGCCGCCGTAGAGATCGGCGAGCCGGCGCAAGAGGCGGATGTTCTCGTAGAGCACGTAGAGAATGTCGACGGCCGCACGCGGGCTGATCGCGGTCACGACCGACACGCGCTTGGCCGCATCGAGCACGAGGCGGCGGGCGGTTTCGTCGAGCGGCAGCAGCAGTTCGCGCTCGGCGAGCTTCAGGAGATCGGTGCCCTCGATCACCTCGCGGGCATGGCCGCGCAACGCCGCGCGGCCGCGGGCGGTCTCGGCACGATCGGCGTAGAGGGTGGCGAGTTCGCCGACGAGCCCGCGCGCGGCCTTCTCGTCGTCGCCGAGAATGGCGGTCGCGACCTTGCGGCGCAGCCGGTCGATGCGGGCGAGCCGGGCGAAACCGGCGACCTCGCGGGCGATGATCGCGATCAGGGCCGCGAGCGCGACGCCCGCGAGCGCGAGGCCGAGCCAGCCGAGCCATTCGGCGCGCGCCCAGAGTTCGCGGATCAGGCCGTCGATCGACAGGCCGACCGCCAGCGATACGAGGCCGCCGAGCGCGCCGAAGAGGAGCTTGCGCCAGAGCCCGCCGCGCGCGCCCGCGACCGGGGCCGGCACGGCGCCGATCGGCTCGGTCGGCTCCTCGGGCTCGGTGACGATCACGGTCTGGTGCGGCCGTTTGAAGTGCCGCTGCTCGGCACCGGGCTCGACGACGACGTCCGGGCCGTCGACCCGGAAGGCGCGCGGGCGGCGGCGCTCGGGATGGGCGTCGTCGTTGGGCGTGCGATCCGACGGGCTCATGTCAGTCGGTCTCCGATCAGGAACTGCAACGCGCGGTCGAGCCGGATGTGCGGCAGCGACAGGGTCAGGCCCTCCGCCGTGCGTTCCAGCCGGGGCGGGCGGAAGCGCACGAATTCGAGGCCGAGGCCGGGGTCGGTTTGGGAACCGGAATGGGGCGCCTGTTGAAGTTCCGATTCCGATTCAAGTGCTTCGGAGATTGAGTCTGGCCGCTCGAAGACCGATTCCGGATCATCGGGCAAGTCCCCGGGAAATATGGCGATTTCCGCCTCGCCGTCGAAGGCCTCGCCGCCGAGGCGTTCGCCCGGCAGCGGCACGCCGAGGATCGCGGGCAGGGTCTCGCCGCGATCGGAGACCGAGGCCTCGCGGGTGGCGCGGACGGCGGCCATGGCGATCACATCGACCTCGGCGCCGGCGAAGGAGGCCCGCTCGATGGCGCGGCCGACCAGCCGGCGCAGGATCGCCTCGAGCCGGTCGTGGCTATCGCGGTGCAGGTGGTCGGCCTTGGTGGCGGCGAAGACGATGCGGTCGATCCGTCGCGACAGGATCGAGCCGAGCCAGGACAGCCGGCCGGGCCGGAAGCATTGCAGGATCTCGGTTAGTGCCAGTTCGAGATCGGCGACGGCACGCGGACCGGCGTTCAGCGCCTGCAACGCATCGACCAGCACGATCTGGCGATCGAGCCGGGCGAAGTGGTCGCGGAAGAACGGCCGCACGACGACGTCCTTGTAGGCCTCGAAACGGCGCTCCATCATCGCGCGCAGGCTCTTCGGCACGGTGACGGTGCCGGGCGCGAGATCGAGCGGCGCGAAGGTCAGAGCGGGCGAGCCTTCGAGATCGCCCGGCATCAGGAAGCGGCCCGGCGGCAGGGTCGAGAGCGCGTGCTCGTCGGCGCGGGCGGCGCGCAGGTAGCCGGTGAAGGCCTCGGCCAGATCGCGGGCGAGGCCTTCGTCCTCCGGACCGGTCGGGTCGAGACCGGCGAGCGTCGCGAGCCACGAGGCGGCGAGGGCGGCGCGGGCCGGCTCGCGGGCGCGGGCGAGCGTCTCGGCCGACCAGGTGGCGTAATCCTTGGCGAGCAGCGGCAGGTCGAGCAGCCATTCGCCGGGATAATCGACGATGTCGAGATGGATGCGGCCCCGGCCGAGCGTGCGGTTCAGGAAGGTCGCGGACTCGAATTCGAGCGTCACCCGCAGTTCGGAGACCCGCCGGGTCGAACTCGGCCACAGCCGCTCCTCGACCAGCTTGCGGACATGGGCCTCGTAGTCGAAGCGCGGCACCGCGTCGTCGGGCTGCGGCTCGAGATAGGCGCGCGCGATGCGGCCTGAGGCGGCGGCCTCGAACAACGGCAGGCGGCCGCCCTTGATCAGGTTGTGGACGAGGGCGGTGATGAAGACCGTCTTGCCGGCGCGCGACAGACCGGTGACGCCGAGCCTGAGCGACGGAGTCACGAGACCGGTCGCGCGGTCGGCGATGTTGAGGAGCGCGAGCCGCGCCTCGTCGAGCGTCGGGATCAGGGGCATCAGTCCGTCCGTTGCGATCGAACCGCGAGGTGAGCGGGCGTCTCCCGCGGCGATCCTCATGTAGGACGTGAACCGCGACGGCGGAAGGCCGCCGCCGCGCTCGGGCCGCGGGCATCCGGGATCGGACGGATCTCATCGGTCGGGCCGCGCTGCGGGACACGCAGGCGGCCCGCGTTCAGTCGTCGCCGTCCTCGTCGTCGGCGCCGATCACCTCGAGCTCCTTCGGCCGGAAGAAGGCGACGATCCGACCGGTGCCGGGTTCGATGTCGGTCCAGCGCTTGGCATCGAAGTCGATGACGGCGAGCGCGGCGGTCGGGAACTTCTCGGCGATGTCGTCGACCAGTTCGGGATTGCCGGCGCCGATCAGCGCGCGGGCCGTGTCCTGCATGCCGGGATTGTGGCCGATGACCAGGAGCGTGCGCGCGCCGTTGCCGTAGGCGCGCACGATGTCGATCATGCGGTCCTCGGACGCCATGTAGAGCTCGCGGGTGACGCGTGCCTCGATATCGGTGTCGAGATAGGGCAGGAGCCCGGCCAGCGTCTCGCGGGTTCGGCGGGCGGCCGAGCACAGCACCTTCTGCGGCAGGAGGTGGTGCACCGCCATGTGCCGCCCCATCAGCGGCGCGGCCCGGCGGCCTCGGGTGTTCAGCGGGCGGGAGAAGTCATCGAGCGCGGGGTCGTCCCAGGACGACTTGGCATGACGCAGAAGAAGCAGGCGGGGCATGTCTCGACTCGGATCTCGCTCTGCGGACTGACTGAGCCGTCGCGATAGCATGCCGTCTGTGACGGCGCGAGGTCGGTCCGCAAACGGCCGGATCCGGGCTCGAATATGACGGGGACATCCGGTCAGCTCGTATTTCCGTCGTCGTCCTCCGGCCCGTCACGCCACTCCAGGATGTCGCCGGGCTGGCAATCGAGTACGCGGCAGATCCGCGACAGGGTCGCGAAGCGCACGCCCTTCACCTTGCCGGACTTCAGCAGCGAGAGGTTCGGCTCGCTGATGCCGATGGCACCGGCGAGCTCCTTCGAGCGCATCTTCCGCTTGGCCAGCATCACGTCGAGATTCACGATGATCGGCATGGGGCGCTCACACGAAGGAGGAGTTTTCGTCGGCGATGTCGGCCGCGACCTTGAAGACGTGGGCGAGCGCGAGAAACCCGGCGAGGAAGATGACGTTCAGCAGGTCCTGCGGACTGAAGAACACCGCCAGGGCCCGGCCGTGCGGCGCGTTGCCCAGCGTCGCCAGCGCCGAGAGCGCGGGACGCGACAGCAAGTCGGCGAGTTCCGCACCCATCCCCCAAACGGCGACGCACCTGAGCGTCGCCGCGGCATCGGGCGTGAACACGCGGCCTTCGAGGAAGCCCGTGAACAGCCGCCAGACGGCGAGAGCGGTCGCGGCCAGCGGCAGCCAGACGAGGAAATGAACGGCGAAGCCGCTCAACTGCTGCCAGGGCGCGATGTCGACGATGGTGATGCCGAGCATGCCGCCATAGAAGCGGCGGAGGTGATCGGTGTCGCTCCAGTGCTGGACGATCTGGACGAAGACCCAGGCCGCATAGAGCGGCGTCGCGATCCGCAAGGTGTGGCAGAGCCAGCCGATCCGGGCGCGCAACGCCTGCAGGGCGGGGGACGCCGGGTCGGCGGCGGCGGGCGACGGGGCATAGGGCATCGGGAAACTCCGGGTGGGGTTGACGCGATAAAAAATTATCGTATTACATTAAAAAATCAACCCCGGAGATTGTCTCGATGCGACTTCCCCTGTTTGCGCCGGCAGCGCTGCTGCTCGGTATGACTGCTTGCGCCCATGTCCCGCCGGCGAGCCTTTGGTCGCTCAAGGACTTCGACCCGCTGACGGCCGACCCGGCGCAACTGCGCGCGGCCGTCGTGCTGCCCGTGGCGATCATGCCGAAGCCGGGCGGCGTCAAGTTCGACATCGTTCATGAGCGGAAGAACGGGGCGGAGCGGCGGGAGCTCTCGATCGCGCTCGAAGCGATCCCGACCAGCGCCGAAGGGCTCGGGCGGCTGCCGACGCCGCGGGCCGGTTCGGCGATCCACGTGTTCAGGATCCCGCCGGCCGACATCGGACGGGTCACCGCATTCCGGGCCGGCATCCTGGAGCATCGGGTGACCGAGCCGGACGCCTGGCGCGGCTCGGTCTCGATCTCCGCCGCCGGCTGCGCCGGCGGACCGCTTCCCAGCGGGCCGCTCGTCGTCGACACCTATCTCAAGACGGAGAAGACGCCCGACTTCGTGCCGCTCGTGCAAGGGTTCGATCTCAGGAGCGTCGCGGATCCCAAGGTACTCGACGCGATGGCGACGGCACCATGTGCGCCCTGAGGGCGGTCAGCGTCCCTCGCGGCGGGCGATGAAGGCGAGGCGTTCGAACAGGTGGACATCCTGTTCGTTCTTCAGCAGCGCGCCGTGGAGCGGCGGGATCACCTTTTTCGGGTCGCGCTCGCGCAGCGTCGTCTCGTCGATGTCCTCGTTGACGAGGAGCTTGATCCAGTCGAGCAGTTCGGAGGTCGAGGGCTTCTTCTTGAGGCCGGGGACGTCGCGGATCTCGAAGAAGATCCGGAGCGCCTCATCGAGCAGGCGCTTCTTGAGGCCGGGGAAATGCACCTCGACGATCGCGGTCATGGTCTCGGCATCGGGGAAGCGGATGTAGTGAAAGAAGCAGCGGCGCAGGAACGCGTCCGGCAGTTCCTTCTCGTTGTTGGAGGTGATGATCACGATCGGCCGGCGCGCGGCGCGGACCGTCTCGCCGGTCTCGTAGACATGAAACTCCATGCGGTCGAGCTCGAGCAGCAGATCGTTCGGAAACTCGATGTCGGCCTTGTCGACCTCGTCGATCAACAGGACCGGCCGGGCCTCGGATACGAAGGCCTCCCAGAGCTTGCCGCGCCGGATGTAGTTGCGGATGTCCTTGACGCGCTCGTCGCCGAGCTGGCTGTCGCGCAGGCGGGAGACGGCGTCGTACTCGTAGAGGCCCTGCTGTGCCTTCGTGGTCGACTTGACGTGCCACTCGATCAGCGGCGCGCCGAGCGCGCGGGCGACTTCCTCGGCGAGCACGGTCTTGCCGGTGCCGGGCTCGCCCTTCACCAGGAGCGGCCGTTCCAGCGTGATCGCCGCGTTGACCGCGATCCTGAGATCCTCGGTCGCGACGTAGTCCGCAGTCCCTTCGAAACGCATCGACCCGTTCTCCCGCGACCGCCCCGGGCCGCCTTGCATGGTCCATCGGCCGACGGTTCGCGCAAACCGCTCGCCACCTGTCGTCGAGGCGAACTTAGTCGGCCCGGACGGCGCTGGCCAGAACGCAGCGGCGCGCGAGCGGCGGCGCTGCGTGGCCCGCCGATCGGCTAGGCCGATTTCGCCGGGCAGATCAGGGTTGCCCGGCAGGAATTGCCGGCCGGTCGGTGCGCGGAGGCGCACAGTGCCGGTGAATCCGCGCCGTGACGCCGGAATCCCGCATTTTAGCGTCGAAAATGGCCGGATTCGGCCGGTTTCCGAGCTGGCACGATCCGTGCTGATCGTCTGACGAGAAAGTGCCGTGGGTGCGGCCGAACTGTCGACGAGGAGTATGGAATGGGTATCTTCGACGCGTTGACCACGTCGGTGGCCGGTCTGCAGGCGCAGTCCTATGCGCTGCAGAACATCTCCGGCAACATTGCCAACTCCCAGACCACGGCCTTCAAGCGCACCGACACCTCGTTCGAGGATCTGGTCGCTTCGTCGTCGCAGTCGGCGAGCCGCCAGACCGCGGGCTCGGTCATCGCCATGTCGCGATCGACGAACTCGCTGCAGGGGCCGGTTTCGTCGTCCTCGGTCAGCACGCACATGGCGATCAGCGGTGCTGGCTACTTCAAGGTCCAGGCGAAGACGGGCGAATCCGACGGCAATGCGGTGCTCTCGGGTGTCGACGTCTACACCCGCCGCGGCGACTACGCGCTCAACAAGGAAGGCTATCTCGTCAACGGGGCGGGCTACTATCTGAGCGGCTATCAGCTCGACAGCTCGACCGGCAACCCGGTCGGCGACACGGCCTCGGTGATCAAGGTCTCGACCGGCATGCTGGCCGCGAAGGAGACCGCCAAGGTCACCTACGAGGCCAACCTGCCGTCCAACCCGAGCGTCGGTACGCTGAAGACCGCCGATTTCCAGGTCAACCCGACCAACCTGCCGGCGGCCGGGGCGAAGCTGACCGCGGACTCCACCTACACGCCGATCGACACGAGTGCCGGCGGCAGCCTGAGCTTCGCGGTTACCTATGACGACGGCTCGGGCGCGGCGGCGACCACGACGACGATCAATCTCGACAGCTCGGTCGATACCGACTCCAGCGGCAAGGTCAGCCTCACCGAGGCGGTTGCGGCGATCAACGCGCAGCTCGCGACCGCCGGCGTCACCGGCGTCACCGCCTCGTCGACCAGCGGCAAGCTCGTGCTCTCCGGTGCGGCCGCGAACGCACAGAGCTCGCTCAAGGTCGATACGATCGCCACCACCGGCACCGGGCCGGCGACATCGGATCTCGGCTTCAACGTGGCCGGCCAGACCGCCAACGGTCGCGGCGTCGGCCAGAACTATGTCGCGGCGAAGGACAACGACACCTTCCAGAAGGAATCGATCAACGGCGGCTCGACCACGGCCTACGCGGCCGACGGCACCGCGCTCTCGGTCCAGCTGCGCTGGGCGCGCGTCAGCGAGAGCCCGGATACCTGGAACCTGTTCTACAAGTCGGACACGAGCGCGGTCGGCTCGACCCCGATGTGGACGAACTCCGGCCAGTCCTTCGTGTTCACCTCGGGCGGCAAGCTCGACACGACGCAGACGCCGGCGAGCGCGATCACGCTCAACAACATGACGCTGAACGGCACCAACCTCGGCAACATCAGCTTCGACTATTCGGCCGGCCTGACGCAGTTCTCCACCTCGCAGGGCACGGCCTCGATCAGCGACATCAAGCAGGACGGCCGCGCCGCCGGCACGCTGGTCAGCCTCGGCGTCAGCGCCGACGGCCGCGTCTCGGCGACCTACTCGAACGGCGAGCAGATCGATATCGCCTCGGTGCCGCTCTACACGTTCAAGGGCGAGTCCGACCTGAAGAAGCTCGACGGCGGTGCCTTCGCGGCGACCAAGGAGTCGGGCGACTCGGTGGAATCGACGCAGGGCAAGATCACCGGCCAGGCGCTCGAGGGCTCGAACACCGACATCGCGGACGAGTTCTCCAAGATGATCGTGACCCAGCAGGCCTACGCGGCGAACAGCAAGGTCATCACGACCGCCGACAGCATGATGCAGTCGGTGCTGAGCATCATCCGCTAACGGCCGGCTCGGCCGGTTCGCCGGCCTGAGCGTGGCGTGGAAACGAACCCATGGCGATCAGTACGGCCATTTCGATTGCGGTCAGCGGTCTCGGACTCAATCAGAAGGAGTCCGAGGTCGTCGCGGGCAACATCACCCGCTCGGACCAGGCCGGCTATACCGCCAAGCGGCTGTCGATCGTCGACATCCAAGGCCTCACCGGCATCGTCGGCATCAAGACCGTCGTCCAGCGCAGCATGGACGACGAGATCTACAAGCAGCTGATCGACGCCAACGCCGATACGTCCTACCTGTCGACCAAGCAGAGCTACGCCTCGCAGCTCGACCAGCTGATGGGCCAGCCGAACGGCACCGGCACGCTGACGGGCGCGTTCAAGGACTTCAACACCGCGCTACAGGCGCTGAATACGACCCCCGACGGGCTCCTCGAGCAGAAGGCGGCGGTCGACAACGCCAATGCGCTCGCCTCGCGGCTCAACGAGATGAGCCGGCAGGTGCAGTCGATGCGGTCGCAGGCGGAGACCGGCATCGCCGACGCGGTGACGCAGGTCAACCAGCTCACCGCCTCGATCGCCGAGCTCAACACCAAGATCCTGGCGCAGAACGCCGCGGGGCAGGATACGACCAACCTGCAGGACACCCGCGACCTCAATCTGAAGCAGCTCTCGTCCTATCTCGACATCAAGACGCTCGCCGACAAGAACGGCACGCTGACGGTGTTCACCGGCACGGGTATGACGCTGGTCGATGCAGGCGTGCAGACCAAGCTCGGCTTCGACGCCAAGGGCACGATCATCCCGAGCTCCTACTACACGACCGATCCGTCGACGCGCGGCGTCGGCACGATCACCGTGGAGAGCGGCAACGACAAGATCGACCTGATCGCCAACCAGACGATCCGCTCCGGCTCGCTCGCGGCGCTGATCGAGGCGCGCGACACGACGCTCGTCCAGGCGCAGAACCAGCTCGACACCTTCGCGGCCAATCTCGCCTCGGCGCTGTCGGACACGACCGTCAAGGGCACGGCCGTCACCTCGGGCGCGCAGGCCGGCTTCGATCTCGACTTCTCGGGCGTGCAGCCGGGCAACACGATGACGCTGTCCTACAAGGACAACGCCACCGGCCGCACCAAGACCGTCAGCTTCGTGCGCGTCGACGATCCGTCGCAGACGTTGACCAACACCTCGACCGCGCGGTCCGACGACACGGTTGTGCCGGTCAATTTCTCGGGCACCACCGCCTCGATCGTCAGTCAGATCCAGAGCGCGCTCGGCACCAATTTCACGGTCTCGGCGACCGGCAGCACGCTCGAGATCCTCGACGACGGCGCCTCGAACAAGGTCGATATCACGGGCTTCGACGCGCGCGCGACGGCGACCGGCCTGACCGGCCAGACCGCGCTGCCGCTGTTCACCGACGGCCCGACGAAGCCCTACACCGGCAGCTTCGAGGGCGGATCGCAGTTCATCGGCTTCTCGCAGCGGATCGCGGTCAACAAGGCGGTCGCGGACACGCCGACCAACCTGATCAACTACACCGGCACCAGCCTGCCGGCTGACTCGACCCGGCCCACGGATCTGATCGCGCGGCTGAAGAGCACGAGCTTCTTCGTCGGCTCGGAGACCGGTCTCGTGTCGGGCGGCAACGCCTTCGGCAGCACGCTGTCCGACTTCGCCGACAAGGTGATTTCGCACTGGGGCGGCGTGGTCAATGACGTCAAGACCGCCAAGGCGGCGCAGGACGTCATCCAGCAGAACCTCGAAACCCGGGTCAAGGACACGTCGGCCGTCAGCATCGACCAGGAGCTGAGCCGTCTGATCCAGATCCAGGCCGCCTACCAGGCCAACGCGCGGGTGCTGACCGTGGCGAAGGAAATGATCGACTCGCTGATGCGGGCCACCTGATCGGCGGCGAGGGAGTTAGTCCATGGCAGTGAATACGCTCGCCCCGACCGGCTACGACGCCGACATCATCCGCCAGCTCGGCCGGCTGCGCACGAACCTCGACGACGTGTCGCGCCAGATGTCGACCGGCGAGAAGGCGAGCACCTATGGCGGGCTCGGCGACGACCGCGTCGTCGCGCTGGCGTTCCAGGACCAGCTCGCGGACGTGAAGTCCTATCAGCAGACGATCAGCGTGATGGGCACGCGCTTCTCGGCCATCACCAACACGCTGAGCCAGATCGACACGGTGCGGACGGAATCGCGCAGCGGTCTCGACGAGAACCGCTTCGACCTGCTCTCGGACGGCACCACCGCCCAGCAACGCCAGTCCAAGCTCGAGGCGATCAGCCTGATCGGCCTGCTCAACACCGACGTCGCCGGCCGCTACATGTTCGCCGGCAAGCAGGTCGACAAGGCGCCGGTCGCCGACTTCGACACCATCATGAACGGCGCCAACGGCGCGGCTGGTTATCTGCAGGTTTCGAACGAGCGCCGGCAGGCCGATGTCGGCGACGGCCACGGTCGGCTGACGCTGTCGTCGGTCGCGGCGACCGCGACGATCGCCGAGGACGGCACGCATCCGTTCGGTTTCAAGCTCAATTCGGTCACATCGTCGCTCGCAAACGCGTCCGTCACCGGGCCGACCGGCACCCCGCCGTCGGTCGCGGTCGCCTTCACCGGGCAGCCGAATGCCAACGACACGATCTCGCTGACGCTGACGCTGCCGGACGGCACGAGCTCGATCGTCAAGCTCACCGCGGGCAAGGCGAACGATCCGACGCTCGGAACCTTCGCGGTCGGCACGACGCCGCAGGAGGCGTCGGACAATCTCAACAGCGTGCTCGACCAGACGATCCAGACGCTCGCCAAGACCGATCTGACGGCGGCCTCGGCGGTTAAGTCGGCGAACGACTTCTTCAATACCTACCAGGGCCAGGCGCCGCAGCGCGTCGTCGGCCCGCCGTTCGACACCGCGACGACGACGCAGAACGGTACGGCGACCGACACGATCGCCTGGTACACCGGCGACCAGACGGCGACGGCGCCGCGCAACGATCTGACCGCCCAGGTCGACGGCTCGGTTTCGGTCGGCTACGGCCTGCGCGCGAACGAAGAGGCGTTCCGCAGCGTGCTCGCCAATCTCGCGGCGACGCAGGCGGTCAACGTGTCGGGCAATACCGCGACCGACAAGGCGCTGCACGCCGCGCTCGTCAGCCGCGTGCGCGGCAATCTCGGCCAGCCGGACGGCCATCAGTCGATCCAGTCGGTGCAGATGGAGATCGCCTCCAGCAACAAGGCGATGTCGATGGCCGCCGACCGCCACAAGGCGACCTCGGGCACCTATCAGGAACTGCTCGACGGCACGCTCGGCATCGACCAGAACGCGGTCGCGACCCAGCTCCTGTCGCTGCAGACCCGCATGCAGGCGAGCTATCAGGCGACCTCGATCCTCTACAAGCTGAGCCTGACGAACTACCTGGGCTGACGCGTCATCGTCGCGCCGATCCTGAGACGACAAAGCCCGCGCGCCGGTCCCGGCCGCGGGCTTCTCTATAAGGTGAGCGCCGTCTCGGTCGCATCGGGCGACGCGAGTGCAGACCAGCCGCGTTGTCGCGAGCGCGGCGTCAGCCGCGCAGGCCCTCGGCGATCATCCGGTTGATGTTGATCAGCGCGGCGAGCTTCTTCACCTCGGGGCTGATCAGGATGTCGACGCTGCGGCTGATCACGAACACGGCGAGGTTGCCGATGTTCTGCTTGATCTGGACCGGCAGCGGATTTTCAGGATTGGTCACCGAGGCGGAGAGCAGCGTCCAGAGCTTGCGATTGTAGGTGATCGCATGGTCGAACTCGAGCCCGGCCGGATCCCAGTTGTCCGTGGCGGCCTGGAGCTTGGCGGCCGCCTTGAGCAGGAGAGAGGCTTCGAGTTCCCGCGGGTTGACCGTCGTCTGGGTCGTGCGCTGATACGCTTTCGCCGCCGCTTGGTTATGCATGACCGATCAAACGCTCCTCGAACAGAACCAGTTCTCGCGCCTGCTTGATGGCTCGATAGTATTCGCCATCCGTTACCAATGTGTTGATCGTGTCGATGATCGGAGCGGAACTCGGAGCGGCTTCAACAAATTCGCGCGCCAGCGTTTCGTATTCGCGGCGCAGCGTCTCCGGATCTCGGGAGATATACATAAGTTGTAATGCGAGATAGATCCGCCTCGCAGGCGAATTTGCCTCGGAGGCCGTGATGACGTCTTTCTCACGCAAGATTGGCGCGTCGCCTTCAATGAAAAGGCGGGTCCGTTGATTGGAATTGGTGATGACGCTGTCGCCGATGATGATGCGTTCACCGGGCTTCAGTTCGACTTTCAACGCCATGACTCTCGCCTCCGGACGGCGGACTGGTATTTCACAGCCCGAGCGCGGCGCGCGATGGCGCCGCCTCTGATCGCGGCCGTGCCGTCGTTCGTCGCGCGCCCGGGGCGGGCAGGGGACGGCGACCGGGGCCGACCGCAAATACGAGAGGCGGAGTCTCGGCCGAGACCCCGCCCCGAACGTCGTGTCGCTCCGTGTGCGCCTCAGCCGAACAGGCGCAGGACGCCCTGGTCGGCCTGGTTGGCGAGGGACAGCGCGGTCTGCGAGAGCTGCTGACGGGTCTGCAGCGCGAGCAGGTTGGCGGCTTCCTCGTTCTGGTCGGCGAGGACCAGATTGTCGGCACCGGTCTTCAGGGTGTTGATCGTCTGCTTGGTGAAGTCCTGGCGGGCCTGCACCACCGAGAGGTTCGAGCCGAGGCTGGAAGACTGGGTGCGCAGACCGGCCAGCGCGTTGGTGAGCTCGGTCAGCGAGTCGTTGATGTTCTTGTCGGTCTGGAACTTGTTCGACGACTTGTTGATGCCGAGGCCGGTCGAGCTATCGTCGACGCCGGAGATCGACAGCGAATTCTGCAGCGCGCCCGTCTTCTCGTTGAAGACGACCTTGATCGAGTCGCCCGAGAGCAGGTTCTTGCCGTTGTAGCCCGAGTCCTTCGCCAGCTGATCGATCTGGGTCAGGATCGTATCGAACTGCGCGGCGAGGGTGTTTCGGGTGGCGTTGGTGGTGCCGGTGCCGCTCAGCGCGGTCGCGCCGTTGGCGCCGACGAAGCCGAGGGCGGCGACCGAGGCGTTGGTCGCGGTGTTGTTGGTCTGCAGCGAAACCGCGTTGAGACCCACCGATTCGATCTGCAGCTTGCCGTCGCTGGTCAGGGCGGCCGTGCTCTGCAGGTTGGCGACGCCGTTGGTGGTCGCGTTGACGGCGTCGAGGATGTCCTGGACGCTGCCGACCGTGGCGGTCTGGGTGGTCGTGCCGCCGCCGGTGACGCCGGCGTAGCTGCCGGCCGCGCCGACCGTCAGGGTCAGCGTGTTGGTGCCGTCACCGATCGTGATCGTGTCGCCGGCGGTGAAGCCGAGATTGGTGGTCAGCGACGTCGCCGAGTTCAGCACCGCGGCCGAGGTGCCGGAGCCGGTGAGGCGGCCGGTCGTCGGCGAGGACTGGATCGCCTGCTTGGCGGTCGACTGGGCCGACTTCACCAGGTTGGTGATCGAGGTGATGCCGTTGTTGGCGGCGTTGATCGTCTGGATCGCGTTCGAGATACCGTCGAGCAGATCCCCCAGGTCGCCGGCGCGGTCGTTCAGCGAATTGGAGGTGAAGAAGTTCGCCGGATTGTCGAGGGCCGAGTTGACCTTCTTGCCGGTGGCAAGCCGACCCTGGGTCGTCGCGATGTTCGACGCGGTGTTCTGCAGCTGCAACAGGTTGTTGCGGATGCCCTTCGAGAGAACGATGCCAGACACGGTTGACCTCCGGTGACTGCACGAATGCGTATCTGTTAATCTGTATTGAAGTCCATTAAGGTTAATGAGTGTTTAAAGAGGTCTGAGACGGTTAAAGAACTGCGCCCCTTGTACCGAGCGGCGCACCGCGGAACGAAAAAAGGGGCCCCGAAGGGCCCCTTTGCATGTTGGTCGGTGAGACGGTCGTCGAGGCCGCGAAGCCTTCGATCAGAACAGGCGCAGGACGCCCTGGTCGGCCTGGTTGGCAAGGGACAGAGCCGTCTGCGAGAGCTGCTGACGGGTCTGAAGTGCCAGCAAATTCGCGGCTTCTTCGTTCTGATCGGCGAGGACGAGGTTATCGGCGCCGGTCTTCAGGGTGTTGATCGTCTGCTTGGTGAAGTCCTGGCGGGCCTGCACCACCGACAGGTTCGAACCGAGGCTCGAGGACTGGGTGCGGAGCGTCGTCAGGGAGTTGGTCAGCTCGGTCAGCGAATCGTTGATGTTCTTGTCGGTCTGGAAGCTGTTCTTCGACCGATTGATGCCGAGGCCGGTCGCCGAGTCGTCGACGCCGGAGATCGACAGCGAGTTCTGATTCGTGCCGGTCTTCTCGTTGAAGACGACCTTGATCGAATCACCCGACAACAGGTTCTTGCCGTTGTAGCCCGAGTCCTTCGCCAGCTGGTCGATCTGGGTCAGGATCTGGTCGAACTGGGCGGAGAGCGTGTTGCGGGTCGCGTTGGCGGTGCCGGTCGCGCTCAGCGCGGTGGCGCCGTTGGCGCCGACGAAGCCGAGCGCGGCGACCGAGGCGTTGGTCGCGGTGTTGTTGGTCTGCAGCGAAACCGCGTTCGAGCCGACCGATCCGATCTGCAGCTTGCCGTCGCTGGTCAGGGCGGCGGTGGCCTTCAGGTTCGCGGCGCCGCTCGTCGTCGCGTTAACGGCATCGAGGATGTCCTGAACGCTGCCGACCGTCGCGGTCTGGGTGGCCGTGCCGCCGCCCGTGACGCCCGCGTAGCTGCCGGCCGCGCCGACCGTCAGGGTCAGCGTGTTGGTGCCGTCACCGACGGTGATCGTGTCGCCGGCGGTGAAGCCGAGCGAGGTGGTTAGCGAGGTCGAGGAGGTCAGCGTCGCGGCCGAGGTGCCGGTGCCGGTCAGGCGGCCGGTGGTCGGAGCCGACTGGATCGCCTGCTTGGCGGTCGACTGCGCCGACTTCACCAGGTTGGTGATCGAGGTGATGCCGTTGTTGGCGGCATTGATGGTCTGGATGGCGTTGCCGATACCGTCGAGCAGGTCGCCGAGGTCGCCGGCGCGATCGTTCAGCGAGCTCGAGGTGAAGAAGTTCGCCGGATTGTCGAGGGCCGAGTTGACCTTCTTGCCGGTGGCGAGGCGGCTCTGGGTGGTTGCGATGTTGGCAGCCGTGTTCTGCAGCTGCAACAGGTTGTTACGGATACCCTTCGAGAGGACGATACTGGACACGATACAAACCTCCACACGGTGCGACCGCCTTCTGCGATCGGCTCCGGGGAGCATTAAAGGCGCGTAGCGTTAATCCAGTCTTACTCTCGTGGATTTTTTACTCTAAATGAAAACCTTAATGGATCGTAATTCTGTTTGATGCCTGTCAATAATTATCAACGACAAGTTACTTTCGCTCTCCCTCTTGGGCCTTTTCTTTTTGCGGGCAAATAAAAAGGGGCCGTTTCCGGCCCCTTTCGATGTCGTTCGATGGACTGTCGTCCGTTTCGATCAGAACAGGCGCAGGACGCCCTGGTCGGCCTGGTTGGCGAGAGACAGTGCCGTCTGCGAGAGCTGCTGACGGGTCTGCAGCGCGAGCAGGTTGGCGGCTTCCTCGTTCTGGTCGGCGAGGACCAGATTGTCGGCGCCCTGCTTCAGGGTGTTGATCGTCTGCTTGGTGAAGTCCTGGCGGGCCTGCACCACCGACAGGTTCGAACCCAGCGTGGACGACTGGGTGCGGAGCTTGTCGAGCGCGTTCGACAGATTGTTCAGCGAGTCGTTGATGTTCTTGTCGGTCTGGAAGCTGTTGGCCGACTTGCTGATGCCGAGGCCGGTCGAGCTATCGTCGACGCCGGAAATGGCGAGCGAGCTCTGCTGGCCGCCGGTCTTCTCGTTGAACGTGACCTTGACCGAGTCGCCCGACAGCAGGTTCTTGCCGTTGTAGCCCGAGTCCTTCGCCAGCTGATCGATCTGGCTCAGGATCTGGTCGAACTGGGCCGAGAGCGTGTTGCGGCTCGCGTTGGTCGTGCCGGTCGCGCTCAGCGCGGTGGCGCCGTTGGCGCCGACGAAGCCGAGGGCGGCCACGGAGGCGTTGGTCGCGCTGCTGTTGGTCTGCAGCGAAACCGCGTTCGAGCCGACCGACTCGATCTGCAGCTTGCCGTCGCTGGTCAGGGCGGCGGTGGCCTTCAGGTTCGAGGTACCACCGGTGCTGGCGTTGACGGCGTCGAGGATGTCCTGGACGCTGCCGACGGTCGCGGTCTGGGTGGCCGTGCCGCCGCCGGTGACGCCCGCGTAGCTGCCGGCCGCGCCGACCGTCAGGGTCAGCGTGTTGGTGCCGTCACCGACGGTGATCGTGTCGCCGGCGGTGAAGCCGAGCGAGCTGGTCAGCGAGGTCGAGGAGGTCAGCGTCGCGGCCGAGGTGCCCGAGCCGGTCAGGCGACCGGTGGTCGGGGCCGACTGGATCGCCTGCTTGGCGGTCGACTGGGCCGACTTCACCAGATTGGTGATCGCCTGGATGCCGTTGTTGGCGGCATTGATGGTCTGGATCGCATTGCCGATGCCGTCGAGCAGGTCACCCAGGTCGCCGGCGCGGTCGTTCAGCGAGTTCGAGGTGAAGAAGTTCGCCGGATTGTCGAGGGCCGAGTTGACCTTCTTGCCGGTGGCGAGGCGGCTCTGGGTGGTCGCAATGTTGGCAGCCGTGCTCTGCAGCTGCTGGAGGTTATTGCGGATACCCTTGGAGAGAACGATTCCCGACATGTCTGCTAGCTCCCATTCTGGGGTGGCGTGGAGGTCTTCTTCGTCCTGAAGAAGTGATCCCATTTCATGTTGGGGCTCTTGCGTAGAGGTTAATTCAATCGGAGAAATCGAAGGTCAATTCGTTTGTATTCACGCCTCGTCGACTTACGGTTAAGTCCATGTAAATTGCTCTATTGAACCGGTAATATTAACGGGCTCTCCGTTCGATTAACCATAAGGGAGAAAAACGCGGAAAGCGGCGCGCCGATCTCATCGGCCTCCGCATCGGATGTTCGAGATGTCGAAAGGAGAGGGCGCTCAGGCGCTCTTGTCGAAGCTGCGCTCGGTGCTGGCGCCGGTCTTGGCGTCGAACATGGCGCGAATGCTCGCCTTCAGGCGCAGATAGGCTTCCGTCGGCACCTGGTCGACCGTGACGCCGGAGCGTTCTTCGATGATGCGCACGACGGTGAGGCCGGTCGCGGCGTCGCGGTCGACGACGCGCTGGCGGGCTTCGGCGAGGGCCGGATCCTGCGAGGACTTATCGGTGGCGATCTGGAGGCGCACGTCTTCGCTCGCCGCGCGCTCGTCCCTGACGAGCGCGGCGGCCGTGTCGGTGGCGGCCTGAACATTCTGGCTCGCCGGCAGCTCGGTCTTCACCGTGTCGGGGGCGGGTTCTCCGCTCCTCGGCAACGGCTGGAGCGGTGTCGACGACGCCGCTCGCAGGAGTCCCGTTTCCATCTTTGCCTCCTAGGCCCTCCTGGCCCCGGCATTACGGATCACGGGCACTCTATCGCGGCGACTTGAATCATCGGTAAAGTATCATGGTAAAAATCGATGGTCCGGCTGCGGTGACACGTCGCGCCGCAAGTTGTCGAAGTCGTCCGTCAATGTGGGCCTGTCGACAGCCGCCTTCGGTCGAGTCTTGCCGATGAAGTCGTGCCTGATCGACTCGACGAAGGACTTTTCCGTTACGGCAGGAGCGACGAGCCGTTCAGAGGCTGCGGTCGTAGGCGATGCCGCGTGCGCCGCCGAGCCGGGGGGCCGCGGGTGCCGCATTCCGGCCGTAGACCGGCGGAGCGGTGCGCTTGCCGACCGCGGTCGAGACGTTGCGCACGATGGTCTCGGCGACCTCGCGCGCGGTCGCGAGCACCGCGAGATTGATTCTGAGCAGCGCCGCGAATTCTTCGTGGCGCTGGCGCAGCCGTTCGGCCGAGGCAGGCGCGAGCGAGCCGATCACCTCGGCGCTCGCCTTGAGCCGGCCGCGCAGTTTCAGGTAGGCGGCGGCGAAATCCGACTTCTCCTTCTCGAGATCGCCGGCGGCGAACAGCAGCCCGTCGCGCACCAGCGCCGTCTCGCGATCGATCACGGCGATCAGCGCGTCCATCGATCGTTCCAGCTCGGCGAGCAGGACTTCGGCCTCCTCGCTCGTCTGAACGGCGACATCGGCGGGGTTCTGGGCTGGCGGGGGGCGCATCATGACGCGCGTCCTTCCTGGAGACGGAGCAACTGATCGTAGACGGGCTTGGCAATGCCGACGCCGCCCGCACGGGTGATGGTCTTGGCGTATTCGTCGACGAGGAAGCCGCGGAACGTCTCCTCGCCGAGGCCGCCGTGGAAGGCGCCCTCGGTCGGCAGCGTCGAGAACATCTGGGACAGCATGGTGTTGAGGTAGACCTGCTCGAACTGCTGGGCCTGCGCCATGGCGCGGACCTTCGGATCCTTGGCGGCGGTGCCGGGATCCGGCATCTGCGCGAGCGCGGCAGATGGGGAGACGGCGGGCGAGGCGGGGGAGGAGATGAGGCCGATCGCCATCACATCACCTCGATCTCGGCCTGGAGCGCGCCGGCGGCCTTGATCGCCTGCAGGATGGTGATCAGGTCGCGCGGGCCGACACCGAGGGCGTTGAGGCCGTCGACCAGTTCGCGCAGCGACACGGTCGACTTCACCACGGCGAGCTTCTTCTTGGAGTCGTCGTTGACCGTGACCTGGGTGCGCGGCACCACCACGGTCTCGCCCTGCGAGAGCGGGTTCGGCTGGCTGACCTCCGGCTGCTCGGTGACGGTGACGGTCAGATTGCCCTGGGCGATCGCGACCGTCGAGACGCGGACGTCCTGGCCCATGACGATGATACCGGTCGCCTCGTCGATGACGACCTTGGCCGGCAGATCCGGCTCGACCGCGAGCTGTTCGATGTCGGTGATCAGGTCGACGATGTTGCCGTTGAACTTGGGCGGCAGGCTGAGGCGCACGGTCGAGGGGGCGATCGGCTCGGCCGCGGGGGCGCCGAGCAGATCGTTGATCGCCATGGCGATGCGGCGCGACGTCGTGAAGTCGGGGTTGCGCAGCGCCAGCCGGACCGTCGACATGGTGCCGAGCTTGAAGGCGATCTCGCGTTCGACCAGCGCCCCGTTGGCGATGCGCGCCGCGGTCGGGACGCCGCGCGTGATCGAGGCGGCGTCGCCCTTGGCGACGAAGCCGCCGACCGACAGCGCGCCTTGGGCGATGGCATAGGCTTCGCCGTCGGCGCCGAGCAGCGGCGTGACCAGCAGCGTGCCGCCCTGCAGGCTCTTGGCGTCGCCGAGTGCGGAGACATTGACGTCGACGCGCGTGCCCTGGGTGGCGAAGGGCGGCAGGTTGGCCGTCACCATCACCGCGGCGACGTTCGCCGTGCGCATGTTGGCACCGCGGGTGTTGACGCCCATGCGCTCCATCATCGCCTGCAGCGACTGCTTGGTGAAGGGCGCGTTGTTGAGACTGTCGCCGGTGCCGTTGAGACCGACGACCAGGCCGTAGCCGATCAACTGGTTCTCGCGGACGCCTTCGATGGCGGCGAGATCCTTGATTCGCGACGCGGCCGCTTCGGCCCGGTCCGGCGCGGCGGTCCAGGCGGTCAGAAAGGCTGCTGCGAATGCCACTACGGCGAAGAACTTCTGCATCGAGCGAGATCTCCCCAAATCTCGGACCTCCCTTTGCGAGGGCCGTGCCAATTCGGGAGAGCACGGTCACGAACGGGTAAGTCCTTGGGATTGCGGTCCGATCCCGATGGTCGGTCTTCGGAGCATGCGCGCGGGGTGCTCGGCAGGAAAGTCCGGTCGGGCAGGAGCTGCCGCGAGCGTTAACCCTTCGTTAACGGACTGGGCAAATCCTGCCGGGTGACGAGACCGATCGAGGGTGGGAGTACGGGCGCGTCGGACGACAGGGCAGGCCAGATGCGCATCGACGGGACGGGCAGACCGACCACCATCCAGACGGGCACCTCCGTGCGCCGCCCGGCCGGCGCCGAGGGCGGCTTCACGCTGCCTTCCGAGACGCAGGACGCCAAGGCCGCGCCGGTCGCGGTCGGCCTGACCGGCGTCGCCGATCTCGCCAGCCTGATCGCGCTGCAGCAGGTCGACAATCCGCTCGAACGTCGGCGGCGCAGCGTCAAGCGCGGCTTCGATCTGCTCGATGTCCTGGAGGGCGTGAAGATCGATCTGCTCTCCGGCAACGTCTCGGAAGAACGGCTCGACCGGCTGGTTCATCTGCTCGGCCAGCGCCAGTCCTCGGGCGACGAGAAGCTCGACGCGCTCATGGCCGATATCGAGTTGCGCGCCCGGGTCGAGCTGGCGAAGTTCGGAAAATATCCGGACTGAAAACGACGTCGCGACTGAGCGGGCTTCTTCCTCTAGATTTTTCAATCGCTTAAAGACGCGTCCGGATTTCCGGAGCGGTCATCGAAGCGTCATGCCTCCGGCGTTGTAACGGCTTGCGACCATGGCTATATTCCGCGCGAAACCGGAGGGGGACCCCCGGCAGTTGGAAGGGAAGATAATGTCGGACGTAATCGATACTGATTACCACCCGTCGGAAGACGAGCCCTTCATGAACGATCGGCAGCGCGAGTACTTCCGCAAGAAGCTGCTTGCCTGGAAGGATGACATTCTGAAGGAATCGCGAGAGACCTTGCAGCATCTCGCGGACGAGAGTCAGAACCATCCGGACCTCGCCGATCGCGCCTCGTCGGAAACCGATCGCGCCATCGAACTTCGAGCTCGGGATCGTCAACGCAAGCTCATCTCCAAGATCGACTCCGCCCTGAAGCGGCTCGACGACGGCACCTACGGCTATTGCGAGGAGACCGGCGAGCCGATCTCGCTGAAGCGCCTCGATGCCCGTCCGATCGCGACGCTGTCGATCGAAGCGCAGGAGCGGCACGAGCGCCGCGAGCGCGTCTATCGCGACGACTGAACGAACGATCACGATCGGCCACAACGCAGCCGATCACCGATGCCGCCGCATCGGAATGAACCTTTCCAGGCCGGGGCAGGCATGCCACCGGCCTTTTTCATGTCTGTCTTCCTGATCGAGCAGCGCTCGCTCGGGACGTCGATGCCGTGCGATACGAAAAGGCGCGGGATCCTGGGGAGAGGATCCCGCGCCTTCGGGGAGTGACGCGGTCGGAACGGATTTGGGGAGTGGCTCCTAACCGCGTCGGGGAGTTCGTGCCGGTCGGGGAGCCGCCGGCGCAGAGGAGGGGAGTGGAGAGGAGAGACAGGCGGGGAGGCGACGGGCGCCGTCGCGCCCCTCGTTCTTGGGAGCGGGCGCTGACGCGCCCGGGTGATCAGAACGGCATCAGCACGTCGATGATCTGATTGCCGATGCGCGGCTGCTGCACGTCGGTGAGCTGGCCGCGGCCGCCATAGGCGATGCGCGCCTCGGCGATCTTGGTGCTCTCGATCGTGTTGTCGGCGCCGATGTCCTCGGGCCGGACGATGCCGGCGACGATCAGTTCGCGGACCTCGAAGTTGACGCGGACCTCCTGGCGGCCTTCGACCACCATGTTGCCGTTCGGCAGGATCTGCGTGACCACGGCGGCGATGTTGGTGACGAGTTCCTCGGAGCGCTTCACCGTGCCGACGCCCTCGGCCGAGGAGGTCGTGTTGTTGGCGATCAGGTTCGACGCCGCGGTGCCCTTCGGCAGCAGGAACTGGTCGATCGCGGCGCCGGGCACGCCGCCGACCGAGGTGTTCTCGCCTTCGGTGCGGGTGCGCTTGGTGTCGTTGGCGATGTTGGCCTTGTCGGTGAACTGGACCTTGACGGTCAGGATGTCGCCGATCCGATGCGCGCGCTGATCCTTGAAGAAGGCGCGCGAGCCGGAGCGCCACAGCGAGTTCGGCGCATAGGCGACCGGCTCGGGCGCCGGCATCGGCAACGACACGGGCTTGTAGCCCGGCTGGGCGGTCGGGTCGGCGATCGGGTTCAGCTTCGGCGCCTGGCCGACGCTGGAGAGCCGGTCCAGCGTGCTGCCGCAGCCGCCGAGGGCGAGGGCGGCAACGAGAGCCAGCGGGGCGAAGGGCTTGATCGGGCTGAGAGACTTCACTGTGCGGCCCTCCCGAGGCTCGCGACGGTGCCGCCCGCGGCATTGACCAGGACGCGGCCGGGGCCTGCGACGGAGCCGTGGACGATACGCTTCGACTGCGGATTGATGACGGGAACGAGGTCGCCCTTGGCGCCGGACTCGAGCGCCTGACCACGGGCGGAAAGCACGAGGCCGGGGCTCTCGTAGACGATGAGCACGGTCTCGCCGCGATTGACGAGCAGCGGCCGGTTGAAGTCCGAAGGGACGACGGGCTGGCCCGGGCGGAGCTGGCGCTTCGCCGCGAGGCCGACGATCTCGGTCGGATCGACGGCGCGGTAGGCGCCGACGACGCGCTTGGGCTGGCGCTCGACCTGCACATCGTCCTTGGTGACGATCTCGCCGCGGTTCAGCGGGCGCACCAGCGTCAGCACGTCGGCGGTTTCCGACATGTCGCCGCGGACCCGGACGCGCTCGATCGAGGCGCCCTTGTCGACGGTGACCAGCGCTTCGAACCGGCCGGTCTGCGGCACCCAGGCGAGGTTGGCGATCCGGACCGGGGTCCGCGACCGGGTGTCGGCCTGGCGCGGCTCGAACGGCTGTTCGAAAGTCACCTTCAGATCGGCCGGGTCGCCCAGGGTCTGCCGCGCGCCTTCGGCCGCGATCAGCTTGAGACCTCCATGGCGCCGATCTCGCGGCCGAGCCGGGTGACCGGCACTTCGGCGACGGCCGCGCTCTCGGCCTGGGTCAGGCCGGCGGCGCGGGCGAGCTCGAGCACCTTCCAGGCCGGCACGGTGCCGGTGGTGCCGATGTCGGGGGCCCGGAACAGCGGCTTCTCGGCGACGTCGCCGGCGTTCTCGAAGAAGTCGCCGACGGTGACGACGTCGGCGACGACCTCGACCGAGAGCTTCAGCGACGGCCGCAGCTCGGCGGCATCGGCCGGGCGCAGCGTTGCGGCGAGCAAGGCGGCGGCGAGCGCCATGGCGCCGGCGCCGATCAGGTTGCGCGCCATGCGCAGCGCGGGGTCGCGATACCAGGCGGGTTCGGGACGAGCGATCATCAATCAGCCCTCCTCACTTCGGCGACACGGTCGACGACATCATCTCGTCGGCGGCGCGGATGACACGGGAGTTCATCTCGTAGGCGCGCTGCGCGGCGATCAGGTCGGAGATCTCGGTCACGGAATTGACGTTGGCGGCCTCGAGCTGCTTCTGCAGCAGCGTGCCGTAGCCCTCGTCGCCGGGGTTGGCGACCTGGGGGGCGCCCGATGAGCCGGTTTCCAGGAACAGGTTGTTGCCGATCGCCTCGAGGCCCGACTTGTTGACGAAGCGGGCGAGCTGGATCTGGCCGATGGTGGTCGGCGTCGTCGCGTTGCCGACCGTCACCTGCACCACGCCCTGGGCGTTGATGGTGAAGTTGGCGGCGTTGGCCGGAACCGTGATCGCCGGGTCGACCGAGTAGCCGTCGGCGGTGACGAGCTGGCCGGAATTGTTCAGTTCGAACGAGCCGTCGCGGGTGTAGGCGGTGCGGCCGTCGGGCAGCAGGATCCGGAACATGCCCTCGCCCTTGACCGCGACGTCCGTCTCCTTCTCGGTCGAGGACAGGGTGCCCTGCGACATGATCCGGGGGGTGGCGGCGGTGCGCACGCCGGAGCCGACCTGCACGCCGGTCGGCAGCACGTTGCCTGAGTCCGAGGCCTGCGATCCGACCCGACGCATGTCCTGGTAGAGCAGGTCCTGGAAGTCCACGCGCTGCTTCTTGAAGCCGGTGGTGCGCATGTTGGCGATGTTGTTCGACGTCACTTCGACGTTGAGTTCCTGCGCCATCATGCCGGAGGCGGCGATATAGAGGGCCTTCATCGGTTCTCTCCGCGCGCTCAGGCCACCTGGGCCAGCTTTTCGATCGCGTTCTTGCGCAGATCGTCGGTCTGCGACATCCACTGCGCGATCGCCTGGTAATTGCGGCTGACCTCGATCAGCCGCGACATCTCGACGACGGCGCGGACGTTCGACTTCTCGACCTGGCCCTGGACGAGGCGCGGGAGCGTCGCCGCCTGCGGGTTCTGGCCCTCGAACAGCGTCTCGCCGACCTTCTTGACGTCGGACTGGCGGGCGAAGTCGACCACGCGCAGCTTGCCCTTGGCGCCCTGCGAGGTGGAGATCTGACCGTCGCCGGCGATGGTGAGGTTCGCCTCGCCCGGCTGGAGCACCAGCGGGCCGGCCTCGGTGAGCACCGGATTGTTGTCGCGCGTCACGAGCGTGCCGTCGGCGCGGATCACGAAGGAGCCGTTGCGCGTGTAGCGCTCGCCCTGCGGCGTCTGCACCGCGAACCAGCCCTTGCCGTCGATCGCGACGTCAGTCTCGTTGCCGGTCTGGACCATCTGGCCGGGCTTCAGGTCGTAGACGTTGCCGTCGTCGAGCACGAAGCTCACCGGGCGATCCGAGCGCCGGTCGAACGAGTTTTCGCGGGCGGGCGGAAGCTTCTGCTCCTTCATGAGCAGCGTCTGGGCCTTGAAGCCCATCGTGTCGACGTTGGCGACGTTGTTCGCGATCAGGTCGAGCTCACGTCTGAGCGTCACCTGGCGCGACAGCCCGACGAGCTGTGCGTTTTCCATCTCGTATGCTCCCCATGACCCCGGCAAACTCCCCAGCCGCCGGGATCGTGTTAACCATAGCGAGATGCGTGCCAAGTCGAATTATTCAATGAAAACAGTGATATGATGTTACGCGGAAGGTGTTCGGGCCCGGCAAAAGCTGCCGGGCGGCAGGATCGGCAGGAATCGTTTACCGAGGTTGCCATGGGGTTAATGGTAACCGGTCGTTAACCTTTGGGGCGGCACTATCAAGGAACCGCGCGCGTGGAATCGCGCGGCTCTGAGGACGCACGAGCGGCGATGGCCAAGAAGCCCGAAAAGAAGGAAGCCGACGCGCCGGAAGGCGAAGAGGCCCAGGCCGGCGGCGGCAAGAAGAAGCTGATCATCATCGGCGGCGCCGTCGGCGCGCTGCTGCTGATCGGCGGCGGCGCCGCGTTCTTCCTGATGGGCGGCAAGAAGGAGGAGGCGCACGGCGCCGATCCCCATGCGCCGGCGGCCGCGCACGACGTCAAGAAGGAGACGCTGTTCGTCGAGCTGCCGGAGATGACGGTCAATCTCTCCACGGTCGACAGCCGCGCCACCTTCCTGAAGGTGAAGATCGCGCTCGAGGTCTCCGACAAGATGACCGAGGAGAAGATCAAGCCGGTGCTGCCGCGCGTGCTCGATGCCTTTCAGCTCTACCTGCGCGAACTGCGCTCGTCCGACCTCGACGGTTCGGCCGGGCTCTACCGCGTCAAGGAGGAACTGCAGCGCCGCATCAACGTCGCGATCTATCCGGCGAAGATCGAAGCGGTGCTGTTCAAGGAAATCCTGGTCCAGTGAGGGGCGGCAATGGCCGGGGAAGAAGATCTCGAAGACCTCGATGCCGCGTGGGGTGCGGCCCTCGCCGAGCAGAAGGGCACGGACGACGAAGATGATTTGTCGGCCGACTGGGGTGCCGCGCTCGCCGAGCAGGGCGTCGAGGGTGCGGACGACATGGTCGCCTCGCTCGCCGGCGACGATGCCGAGTTCGACCTCGACCAGGCGACCCGCGGCGGCGACCGCATCCTGAATCAGGAAGAGATCGACAACCTGCTCGGTTTCGATCTCGACCAGCAGATTTCCGGCGAGCAGTCGGGCATCCGGGCGCTGATCAACTCGGCGATGGTGTCCTACGAGCGTCTGCCGATGCTCGAAATCGTGTTCGACCGCCTCGTGCGGCTGACCACGACGTCCCTGCGCAACTTCACCTCCGACAACGTCGAGGTCTCGCTCGACAGCATCACCTCCGTCCGCTTCGGCGACTACCTGAACTCGATCCCGCTGCCGGCGATTCTCGGCGTGTTCAAGGCCGAGGAATGGGACAACTTCGGTCTGGTCACGGTCGATTCCAGCCTGATCTACTCGATCATCGACGTGCTGCTCGGCGGCGGGCGCGGCACGACGCCGATCCGCGTCGAGGGGCGGCCCTACACCACGATCGAGACCAACCTCGTGCGCCGGATGATCGAGGTCGTGCTGGCCGACGCCGAGCATGCCTTCGCGCCGCTGTCGCCGGTCCGGTTCAATCTGGAGCGGCTGGAGACCAACCCGCGCTTCGCGGCGATCTCGCGGCCGGCGAACGCGGCGATTTTGGCCGAATTCCGCATCGACATGGAAGACCGGGGCGGCAAGATCGAGGTCTTGATCCCCTATGCGACGCTGGAGCCGATCCGCGAACTTCTGCTCCAGATGTTCATGGGCGAGAAGTTCGGCCGCGACCCGATCTGGGAAGGCCATCTCGCCACCGAGATCTTTTCGGCCGAGATCGAGGTCGACGCCGTGCTGTTCGAGGAAGAGATGTCGCTCGGGCAAATCCTCG
The DNA here is from genome assembly GCA_040269895.1 of Ancalomicrobiaceae bacterium S20. Taxonomy (NCBI): domain Bacteria; kingdom Pseudomonadati; phylum Pseudomonadota; class Alphaproteobacteria; order Hyphomicrobiales; family Ancalomicrobiaceae; genus Methyloraptor; species Methyloraptor flagellatus. Next base: position 773,697 of record CP158568.1, read on the forward strand.
ATCTCAAGGTCGGCCAGACGCTGCTGTTCGAGGTCGGCCCGCGTGACCCGGTGATGGTCAAGTGCGGCGGTATCGAGCTGACGGAAGGGCAGATGGGTCGTTCGGGCGAGAACATCTCGGTCCGGATCGCGCGCAACCTGCGTCGGCCGAAAATGACATTGGCCGCCTTCGAGAAGGCGGCCTCGCAGAAGGAGATGCAGGCGTCATGACCAGCTTGCTGCAGATCGCCGTCGAAGGCCTCGTCTCCGTGCTGCTCATCCTGACGATCGGCTACTGCATGTTGCTCAACATGCGGTTGAAGCGCTTGCGCGCGGACGAAGCCAATCTCCGGGCGACCATCTCGGAGCTGCTGACCGCCACCGAGATCGCCGAACGGGCGATCACCGGCCTCAAGCAGACCGCGTCGGATTGCGACAAGACCCTCGCCCAGCGGCTGCGCGAGGCGGAGTTCTTCTCTATGGAGATCAGCCGCGAGATCTCCGAGGGCGAGAAGGTGCTCGGCCGCATCGCTGCCATCACCCAGGCCGCGCGGGCCGCGACGACGGCCGCCCAGGCCCAGCCGGCGCCGGCCTACGCGCCGGCCGCTTACGCGCCGGCGCCCCATGCGCAGGCCCCGGTTCATCACCCCGCGGCTCACCAGCCGGCTGCCCCGGTCATGCCGCCGATCGCGCCGCGCGTGCCCGCGGCCGCACCGCCGGTCGAGGCCGTTCGGCCGGGTGACCGGCTCGGGCTTCTCAGATCGCGCGCGGCGGAAGCCGCCGAGCGCCTCGCCAACATCCGGCGTTCGACCACGGAGGCCGCATGAAATCGCCTCGCCTCATTCCCATGGTCATCCTGGCGGCGAGCCTGCTGCTGGGATTGAAGTTCCTGGCCTTCTCGCTTGCGACCGACGTGTCGGCGCAGGAGCGGATGCTGGGGGCGATCCAGTATTTCAAGGGGCCGGTCACGGTCGGCAAGGGCAAGGAAGCCAAGGTCGTCGACCCGGCGACCGGCATCGAGGTCGACCCGATCGTCACCGGATCGGGCGCGCCGCCGCCCGATGCGCATGGCGAGGCGCCGAAGGAGGGCGGCCACGACGCGCCCAAGGCGCCGGCCAAGCCCGAGTTCAAGATCACCAAGGACAAACCCGAAGAGGCCAAGCCCCTGCCGGGCAAGGACCTGCGATCCGAGATCGAGGTGCTCCAGAAGCTCGCCGAGCGGCGCAAGCAGCTCGAGGAGATGGAGCGCCAGCTCAAGATGCGCGAAGACCTCGTCAAGGCCGCCGAGGACCGCATGGGCAAGCGCGTCGACGAGTTGCAGTCGATCGAAGGCAAGATCGACGGCGACCTGAAGAGCAAGGACGACGCGAAGAAGAAGGAACTCGCCGATCTCGTGAAGATGTACGAGTCGATGAAGGCCAAGGACGCGGCGCGGGTGTTCGATCGCCTGGACGTCGGCCTGCTCGCCGATCTCGCGCGTCAGATGAACCCGAAGAAGCTCGGCGACGTCATTGCGAAGATGAGCCCGGAAGTCGCCGAGAAGCTGACTGTCGAGCTCGCCAATCGCCGGGGCGCCGAAGCCGCCGTGCCGCAGGCCGGCAAGGATCTGCCGAAGATTCAGGGCAAGAGCTGAAGATCCAGGGCAACAGCCGACCGGGCCGACCGTGCCGTCGGCTCCGGCCTCTTGCTGTGCGCGCCCTTACGGAATGCTCGCGTTTTCGCGGGCGCCGCTTAACGCTCGGTTCAGCCGTTTCGCCTAGTCTCGCCCGAGACGAAGGAGGCGGAACCGCGTGCGTTCGGCGAAGACAGGATCGGTCTCTCGGACCGGGTTCAGGCGTTGGATCGCCGGCATGGCGATCGCCTTGGCCGCGGTCTTCGCGCAACCGATCGCCGCGCATGCCGATATCGCCAAGGCCGATATCGACGCCTCGGTCGAGAAGACCTACGGCCGCATGGTGCTGACCTTCAAGAACCGCGGCTTGATCCCGCAGTTCGTCAACAAGGTCGCCAATGGCGTGCTCGTGTTGCAGTTCGCCGAGCCGGTCGACGTCAATGTGGAGCGCGTGCCCACCACGCTCGGCCAGTTCGTGATGGTCGCCCGTCGCGATCCCGACGGGCAGGCGCTGCGCTTCGCGTTGCAGCGGCAGGTGACCGTCAACACGATCGAGGCCGGCGACAAGCTGTTCATCGACTTCCTGCCGCCGAAATGGGCCGGCCCGCCGCCGTCGCTGCCCGATGCCGTGATCCAGGAACTCGCCAAGCGCGCCGCCTCGGCGCTGAAGGCGCAGCGCGAGGCGGAAAAGAACCAGTTCGGCATCCGCGTCGCCGCCAAGCTCGACTTCCGCGTCGCGCAGCTGCCGACCTTCTCGCGCTTCACCTTCACCTGGAACGTGCCGTTCGACACCCAGATGGCGCGCGAGGACGACCGCATCACCGTCACGTTCAACCGCACCGCCGTCATCGATCTGGCGCCGATCACCGCGATGCGGCCGGTCGGGCTCAAGGAGATCATGGCCGACGACAGCGGCGACAAGCTCAAGGTCGTGTTCGTCGTCGAGCCGCAGGTCGATGTCCGCGCGTTCCGCGAGGACTCGAGCTATGTCGTCGATCTGGTGATGCCGGTCACGCCGGGCAGCGCGGCCGAGCAGGAGATCCGCAAGGCGATCGCCGCCAAGGACGGCTTGCCGGCCAACGCGCGCCAGCGGATCGAGGCGCCGAGCTCGCCGCGCGAGTTCATCCAGCCGGCTCAGGCCGCAGTCCAGCCCACTGCGCCCGCTCCGGTCCGGGCACCGGCTGCCGTGCAGCCCGCACCGGCTGCCGTCGCCGCGGCCGAAGCGCCTGCGCCGGCACCGGTCGCCCCGCCGAAGAGCGCGCCCGCTGCCACCCAGGCCGCGCGCGCCGCCGCGGCACAGGCACCGGCCGAGACCGCCGAGGCGGCGGCCGAGCCGCCCGCGGCCCCGGCGACGCAGCCGGCCGAACCGGTCGCGAAGATCCCGGCGCAGAGCGCTCCGGAGGTGGCCGAGACCGACATCGAGACGCCGCCGCCGCGCGCCGACAACGGCGAGCGCATCGTGCGCGTCGAGGCCAAGCGCATCGGCAACATGGTCCGCATCGTGTTCCCGTTCCAGGAGAAGGTGGCGAGCGCGGCGTTCAAGCGCGACGACAGCCTGTGGGTGGTGTTCGACAGCGCCCGCCAGCTCGACCTCGCGGCGATGCGCGCCAACATCGGTCCGCTCGCCTCCGATATCGTCGCCGCGCCGCAGGGGTCGTGGCAGGCGATCCGGATCGATCTGACCCAGCCGCTGCTGACCACGCTCGGCGCCGACGGCAACAGCTGGATCCTGTCGATCGGCGAGATGATGCTCGAGCCGTCGCGGCCGCTGCGCCTGCGCCGCTTCGTGCGCACCGACGGCAACGCCAGCCTGCGCATCGACCTGCCGGATGCCGGCAAGGTGCACGAGATGGTCGATCCGAAGGTCGGCGACCGCATCGTCGTGGTGACGGCGCAGGCGCCGGCGCGGGGCCTGCTCAAGGCGCAGAACTTCGCGCAGGTCGAGACGCTCGCCTCGGCGCACGGCATCGCTGTCGTGCCGCATACGGACGACATCCAGGTGCTGCTCGAGAATGCGCAGGTCCAGATCGGCCGCGAGCGCGGGCTGTTCCTGTCGACGGGCGCGCTCGAGGAGTCCGACAAGCCGGTGACGCGCTACAGCACGCGCCTGCACCGGGTCGACATCACGCCGAAGACCTTCAAGCAGCTCGGGCCGCTTGGCTTCCGCGAGCGCGAGAAGGAAATGCTCGATGCGCTGATCGCGGCGCCCGAGCAGCAGCGAAGACAGCCGCGGATCGATCTGGCCGAGTTCTACATCGGCCATCGCTTCGCGCCCGAGGCGCTGGCCCAGCTCCGCATCCTCGCCAATGACGACACCGGGATCGAGCGCGATCCCGGCTTTATCGTTCTCTACGGGGCCGGGCAGGCGCTCGCCGGCCGCAACACCCAGGCGAACGCCGCGCTGTCGCGCGTCGAGGTCGCCGACAATGCCGATGCCGCACTCTGGCACACCATCTCCGCCGCCGCGCTGACCCGCTGGGACGAGGCGCGCGAGAACGCGCTCAAGGCGACGCCGGCGGTCGGGCTCTACCCGGTCGAGGTGCAGGCGCTGTTCAATCTCGCCGCCGCGGAGGCGGCGATCGAGCTCAACGACTTCGGCATGGCCGAGGGCCGTCTCGCCGAGGTCGAGCCGGACGCGATCGACAACGATCTGCACGCCAAATACGAGCTCCTGCGCGGCCGGCTCGCCGATGCGGCCGGGCGGCCGGAGGATGCGATCGCGCGGTTCGAACGCGCGCAGGATGCCGGCGATCGCCGGGTTGCGGCGGAGGCCGACTACCGGATGATCCGGCTCTTGCACCGCGACGGCAAGATCACCACGGCGGATGCGATCGCCAAGCTGAAGTCGCTCTCCTTCGGCTGGCGCGGCGACGAGATCGAACTGAAGACCCTGCGCTTCATGGGCAATCTGATGGCGCAGGAGGGCGACTACCGCGGCGCCTTCACCGCGATGCGTTCCGCGCTGATGGTCGACAGCAATGCCAACACGACCCGCCGTTTCCAGGACGAGATGGGGCGCGAGTTCGTGTCGCTCTATCTCGACCGCTCCAAGGAGCGCGACGCCAAGATCCAGCCGGTCGATGCGCTGACGCTCTATTACGACTTTCGCGAGCTGGTGCCGATCGGGCGGCAGGGCGACGAGGTCGTGCGCAAGCTCGCCGATCGGCTGATCGCGGTCGACCTGCTCGACCAGGCGGCCGAGCTCCTGAGCTACCAGATCGACAACCGCGTCAAGGGCGCGGCGCGTGCGCAGGTCGCCGCCGACCTCGCCGTCGTCTATCTGCTGAACCGCCAGCCGGAGCGCGCGCTCGGCGTGCTCAACAAGACCCGCCAGTCGCAACTGCCGGCCTCGCTCGAACGGCAGCGCCGGCTCGTCGAGGCGCGTGCCATGTCGGAGATCGGCCGCGCCGAGAACGCGCTCGAGCTGCTCGCCAACACGACCGGCTCCGACGCGGACCGGCTGAAGGCCGACATTCTCTGGAAGGCCAAGCGCTACCGCGACGCCGGCGACCGCCTCGAGCTCATGCTCGGGGCGCGCTGGAGCGACCAGACCGCGCTCGATCTGCAGGAGCAGCAGGACGTCATGCGCGCCGGCATCGCCTACGTGCTTTCGAACGACCAGCTGTCGCTCGACCGCATCCGGGCGAAGTACACCACCAAGATGAGCGACAGCCCGAACGCCCGGGCCTTCGACGTGATCACCCGGCCGATCCAGGCGCAGGGTAGCGAATTCCGCGCGATCGCCAAGGAGCTCGCCGCCGTCGATACGATGCGCAACTTCCTCGAGGAATACCGCGCCAACTATCTCGGCGCGCCGCGCACGCAGCCCGCGCCGGACGCCAAGCCGGATCCCCAGGCCAAGCCGGATCCGCAGGCCAAGGACAAGCCCGCGCCGGGTCCGTCGGCGCAGGCCGAGAGCGCGGCCAAGAAGGGCTGAGCCGGGCGGAGCCGTACAGGGGCGTCCGCGCTCGGTCGGTCAGAAGCTCTTGACCAGACTGCCGGCGACCAGATTCCAGCCGTCGACGAGCACGAAGAAGATCAGCTTGAACGGCAGCGAGATCGTCACCGGCGGCAGCATCATCATGCCCATGGACATGAGCACCGAAGCAACGACCAGATCGATGACCAGAAACGGCAGATAGAGCAGGAAGCCGATCTCGAAGGCGCGGCGCAGCTCCGAGATCATGAAGGCCGGGATCAGGATGCGGTAGCTCAGATCCTCGGGCGCATTCGGCTTCGGCTCGCGCGAAAGATCGACGAAGAGTTCGAGATCCTTCGGCCGGACGTGGGTGCGCATGAACTCGTGGAACGGCGTGCCGGCGCGGTCGAGCGCCTGTTCCATCTCGATCGTGCCGTCGGTCAGCGGCTTGACGCCCTCGTCATAGGCGCGCTGGAACGCCGGCCCCATCACGAACAGGGTCAGAAACAGCGACAGGCTGATGATCACCGAGTTCGGCGGGGCGGTCTGCAGGCCGATCGCGGAACGCAGCAGCGACAGAACCACGACGATGCGGGTGAAGCTCGTCACCATCACGATGATGGACGGCGCCAGCGACAGCACCGTCACGAGCGCGATCATCTGCACGGCGCGCTCGGTCAGGCCTGTGCCCGGGCCGAAGTTGATCGCGATATCCTGCGCGGCGGCGGGTAGCACGAAGAAGGCGGACAGGAACGTCGCAACGGCGATCAGGAGCGCGGAGGTCGCCCGACGGGGCGGCCTTGCCGGACCGCGCGACGTCGCCCGCGCCGGCACGGCGCCGGGCGGGCTGTCGCCGGTGGGCGCGGAGGTCGCGGCGCTGCCTCTCAAATCCGTCGTCACGTCACGTCCACCGTGCTTCGAGGCTGTTGCTTCGAGACCGTCTCGCTTCGACGTCGGCCTGGGTCCTGGCCGCCGCCCCGGACCGGCGGTCACTTGGTCCCGGAGCTCAGTTCCTGCAGCAGCTTCGCCATCTCCTCCTCCAGCGCGTCGGCGGGCGAAGATTCCTTGGGGGCGGGAGCCGGCGCCGGCGCGGGTTCGGGCGCCGGGGGCGGAGCCGGTTGCACACGGACCTCGGCCGGGGTGGGCTTGCCCGGCTGCGGCTGCGGCTGCGGCTTGGGGCGACCTTCGCCGCTGCCGGCTCCGCGGCCGGGCGCGGCGGAACCGGAGCCGGTTTCGGGGCGGGCTCGGCGGTGGCGACGGGCTCCTCGCGCTGCGGCGCGGGACGGGTCGGCGCGGTCATCTCCGGGCGCCGCACGGGCTTCGGCTCCGGTGCGGGCTGCTCCGCGATGGGCGCGCGCGCCGGGACGGGAGCCGGCTGCGGCCGCGGGGCTTCGGTCCGCGCCGGCTGGGTCAGCACCGGTTCGGGGCGGGGCGGCTCCACACGCGGCGGCTCGACATGAACCGGCTCGGCATGGACAGGCTCGGCATGGACAGGTTCGGGGCGCGGCGGCTGGATCGCGAGATCGGCCAGAGCGCGCTCGATCTGGCCGGCGAGCTCCTGCGGATCATGTCCGCCGGCCGGCCGCGACGTGTCGAACGGACCCGGCTCGGCCGGGTAGGGCGGCGCGCCGAGCTCGTCGGCCGGCGGCAGATCGACCACGACCGGGCGCGGCGCTGCGCGCTGCGCGGCCGGCGCGGGGGCCGGCTGCGGCGTGGGCTGAGGGCGCGGCGCCGGTTGCAGGCTCGCGGGGGCGGGGGCCGCCGGCGCCGGCTGCATCGGGGCGGCCTGCATCGGGGCGGCCTGCATCGGGGCGACCGGCTGGGGCGGACGCTGCGGCGGCGTCATGCGCGGCCGCGGCTTGGGCTCGATGATGACGGTCTCTTCCGCTTCCGCCTCGATCGAGGGGATGTCGAGGCGGGCCGCGGCGCTCATGCCGGCGGCGACATCGCGCGTCGGCGCGGACTGACGCGGGGCGGGTTCGTCATGGACGGCCGCCGGAGCCGATGGCATCGGGATCGGCGCGGTCGCGCGCGGCGCGGCGGCGACCACCTCGGCCGGCACGGGCATCGGGGCGGAGGGCACCGGGGCGGACGGCATAGCGACCGGTCCGAGATCCTGCGCCGGCTCGGGCCGCGGCGCGCGGCCCTGATCGCGGCCGCGGTTGGGACTGGTGAAATCGACCGGTCGCGGCTGCACGACGGCGGCGGGCTCGGGCGCCGGCTCGGCGGCAGGTGCCTGCGTGATCGCCTGGCGCGGCGCGGCATCGAGCGCGCCGGCGTCGCGGGCCGTCGGCGGCAGCGGCCGCACGATCGGGCCGGAGGAGGCGTGCAGGATGCGGCTCTCGACCAGAATGTCGTTCGGGCCGCCGATCATGACCAGATGCTCGACGTCGTCGCGGCGCAGCAGCACGAGCTGCCGGCGCGTGTCGACCCGAGCGGAGTCGACGACGGCGAGACGGCCCTGTCGGCCCTTCCCGCCGATCGTTCCGTCGTTCCAGAACCGGCGGATGAGCCAGCCCGCGATCACGATCAAGAGGACCACGACCAGGAGCGCCAGCAGAAACTGGACCGCGCGGCCACTGTCCGAGCTCAGAAACGAATTCAACCATTCCCGCATCTGGGACACTCCATGGCCCGGCGTCGCGCATCTGCCAGAGCGACGTGCGAATCTGCCGGACGTCATGATCTTAACGGAGCGCGGCAGTTTTTGCCCTGTCGCGCTCCGGGTGGTTAACCCCGGGTTTACGGAAAAAGCGGTGGAAATCCCTCCATTCTCCACCTCCGGCTTCCGTATGTCCCGGTTCGATCGCGAGGCTTAACCTTTCGTTAACCAACAACCGGGAAAACTTTGCCCAGTCGGCGGCGTTTCGCGGCCGGCTCTAAGGCAAAGAGGCCGCAATGGCAATCGGCGATCTTCCATTGATGAATGTGTTGAAGACCAAGATGCAGTGGCATCAGGTCCGTCAGCGCGTCCTCTCCGAGAACGTCGCCAATGCCGACACGCCGCACTATCGCGGCAAGGACCTCGCCAAGGTCGATTTCCAGCCGCATTCGGTGGTGCCGCCGTCGGCGCCGCGCGTCGGCATGGTGCAGACCTCCGCCGGCCATCTGGCCGGGCGCGCGCCGTCGGACGATCCGAGCTTCAAGAAGAACGGCGGTCCGAACTTTCAGGTCCGGCCGAACGGCAATCAGGTCAATCTCGAGGAAGAGATGACCAAGTCGGCCGAGAACCAGATCGACTACCAGACCGCCACCTCGCTCTATCAGCAGTCGCTTTCGGTCCTGCGCACGGCGCTCGGCCGCAAGGCCTGATCGCCGTCGCTCCACCGTCTCGGGTCCGCCGGTTCCCGCTCGTTGCCGGCCTCGATGTGAAAGATCGCCGTCATGGCCATGGATTTCATCCAGTCGATGAAGATCGCCACCTCCGGCCTCAAGGCGCAGTCCGGCCGGATGCGGGTGATCTCGGAGAACATCGCCAACGCCGACTCCACCGGCCGTACGCCGGGCGCCGATCCGTATCGGCGCAAGGTGCCGACCTTCACGTCGCATTTCGACAAGGAAGCCAACGCCAACACGGTCGCGCTCGGCCAGGTCAAGAAGGACACCTCCGACTTCAAGACCCGCTACGAGCCCGGCCATCCGGCCGCCGACCAGAACGGCTACGTGAAGTATCCGAATGTCGAGCCGCTGATCGAAATGGTCGACATGCGCGAGGCCCAGCGCTCCTACGAGGCCAACCTCAACATCGTGACGGCGACGCGCCGCATGATCCAGAAGACTCTCGACATCCTGCGCGCCTGAGGAGCTTTTCGGCCATGATTCCCGCAACTTATGCGACGAATGCCTATAAGCTCGCCCAGAACCTCGCGAATCGCGGCGACAAGGGGCAGACTGGCGGCGACGATCTGACCCGTCCCGATTTCGCCGGCATGCTGAAGCAGGCCGTCGGCAGCGTGGTCGATCAGGGCCGCGCCGCGGAGGCGAAGCAGGTCGCCTATGCCTCGGGCAAGGCGGACGTCGTCGACGTCGTCACCGCGGTCGCGGAGACCCAGGTCGCGCTCGAGACCATGGTCACGCTGCGCGACAAGGTGATCTCGGCCTACGAGGACATCATGCGGATGTCGATCTGAGGCGTTCCGCCCCGGACCGGCCGCCGCCTCGAGCGAAAGTGCAAGGATGACCGGCGGCGAAATCCTCGATCTGGCGCGCGACGCGATCTGGACGATCGTGCTCGTCTCCGCGCCGATCATGATCGTCGGTCTGGCGGTTGGCGTGGTCGTCGGCCTGTTGCAGGCGCTGACGCAGATCCAGGAAGCGACCCTCGTCTACGTGCCGAAGATCCTGGCGATCTTCATCACCATGCTGATCGTGTTCCCCTTCATGGGATCGCAGCTCGGCGGCTTCATGACCCGCCTGATGGAGCGCATCGTTGCCGCCGGCTGACCGGCCGGGCGGCGCCGGCGGTCCCCGTCCCTCGGCGACGGGGAGGGCGGGCCGATGATCTCGCTCCGCTTCCTGCCCGACATCGCGGTGATCTTCATGCTCGCCTTCGGGCGGCTCGGCGCCCTGTGCATGTTGATGCCGGGAACGGGGGAGAGCGGCATCCCGCAGCGCGTGCGTCTGGCGCTCGCGCTCTTGCTGACGCTCATGTTCTATCCGGCGGTCGCGGGCTACTACCCGACCGGGCTCGCCAACAACGTGCCGAAGCTCGTGGTCTATCTCGGCGCGGAGATCGCGGTCGGGATCTTTCTCGGCCTGGTCGGCCGCATCGTGCTCTCGGCCGGACAGGTCGCCGGCACGATCATCGCGAACCAGCTCGGCCTCGGCTTTGCCATGACCGTCGATCCCTCGCAGGGGCAGCAGGGCGTGATCTTCGGCAATTTCCTGTCGATGCTGGCGATGACGATGATCTTCGTCACCGACCTGCATCATCTGTCGGTCGCCGCGCTCGGCTCGAGCTTCACGTTGTTCCGCCCCGGCGAATGGATGCCGGTCGGCGATTTCGCGCAGGTCGCGGTCAAGCTCGTGGCCGACAGTTTTCGGATCGGCCTGCAGGTCTCCGCGCCGTTCCTCGCCTTCGGTCTCGTCTTCAACCTCGGCCTCGGCGTGCTCGCCAAGCTGATGCCGCAGCTGCAGATCTTCTTCATCGCGACGCCGCTGTCGATCGGCGGCGGCATGGTGCTGTTCGCACTGCTGATCTCGACCATCATGCTCTGGTACATCGACCACGTGCGCGACGGCCTCAGCCAGTTGGTCGCGAGCTAGAGCGCGATGCTCTTGGAGAAACGCGCCTCGCGCGTCTCTCCAAGAGCTGAATCAGCGCTCTATCATTAGTTTAGAGCAGTGATTCAGCGTTCAGGCGATTGCGCCTGAACGCATCCTGCTCTCGAGGGGGCCGGTCCATGGCGGACAGCGACGAGAACGAGAAAACAGAAGAACCGACACAGAAGAAGCTCGACGAGGCGATCAAGCGCGGCGACGTGGTCAAGAGCCAGGAGGTCTCGGCCTTCTTCGTGCTCGGCGCGGCGACGATCATGATCGCGTTCATGGCTTCGCCGATGAGCCGCAACCTCGCCAAGCCGCTGGCGGCCTTCATCGATCATGTCCACGAGATCTCGCTCGACCGGCGCGGCCTGGCCGAGGTCTACCTCGATCTCGGCCGTGCCATCCTGGCCGCGATCGGCCTGCCGGCGGTGGCGTTCCTGATCGCGGGGATCGTCGGCAATGCGATCCAACACCGGCTCCTGTGGACCGCCGAGCCGCTCACGCCGAAACTCTCGAAAGTCTCGCCGCTCGCGGGCCTGAAGCGCATCTTCTCGGTCGAGGGCCTGGTCAATTTCGTCAAGGGCATCATCAAGCTGATCGTGGTCGGCGTCGCCATGTGGTGGGCCATCCGCCCCGAACTGAAGCGGCTCGACACGATCGTCGCCGCCGACACGCTCGGGCTCCTCGCGATCACCCAGACGATTGCCATCAAGCTGATGATCGCGGTCATGATCGTGATGGGCTTCGTCGCCGGCGCGGACTACCTGTTCCAGCGCCATCGCTGGATGCAGCGCCAGCGCATGAGCCGGCAGGAGATCAAGGAAGAGTTCAAGCAGACCGAAGGCAATCCGGAGATCAAGGCGAAGATCCGGCAGCTGCGCCAGAGCCGCGCGCGCAAGCGCATGATGGCGGCGGTGCCCTCGGCGACCGTGGTCGTCACCAACCCGACCCACTATGCCGTTGCGCTCAAATACGAAAAGGGCATGCAGGCGCCGATCTGCGTCGCCAAGGGCGTGGACCTGATCGCGCTCAAGATCCGCGAGATCGCCGAGGCCAACAAGGTGCCGGTGGTCGAAAACCCGCCGCTCGCCCGCGCGCTCTACGCCACCGTCGACATGGACAAGCAGATCCCGGAAGACCACTACAAGGCCGTCGCCGAGGTGATCGGCTTCGTGATGCGGCTGAGAGGGCGGCGGTAGGCGCCTCGGCGCATTTCGGCGCGGTGTCACACCGCGCGCGACTTTTGGAAGAGGAAGCAAAAAGTTCACTGCCGCACGTTCGTGTCGGATATCTTGTGGGCGACTTCAGGGAATCGCAGCAGATGTCGGACGCGAATATCGGAAATTCGGGTGGCGACCCCATGATCGACCGGGCGGAGAAGACCGGCAGCGTCGGTCTGCTCGTCGCGCTGGCCTTGTCCTTCGTCGGCGCGGCCGTGGCGCTCGCGCTGGTGAAGCCCGAGAACGCGGCGCCCTATGTGCAGATCCTGCTCGGGCTGCTCGCGGTCGTCGGCGTCTTCGCGCTGTTTGCCGGCGCGATCGGGCTGGTGCGCTTCGGCGCCCGTCCGGCCGGGCCGTCGCTGAGCCGGGCGTTCCTGAACGGGCTCGAGGAAGGCATCGTCATCACCGACGATCAGGGCCGTATCGTCTACGCAAATCCGGCCTATGCCCAGATGATCCGCGCGGCGACGCCGAAGGACGTGCGCACGGTCGAACGCGTGTTCGCCGGCATTCCCGACGCGGCCGAGGCGATGTTCCGGCTCTCGGAGGCCGCGCGCGAGCGGCGCGCCGGCGAGGAGGAGATCCGCACCGGCCAGCCGCTCGGCGATCCGGATGGCGGTGCGCGCTGGTATCGCGTCAAGGCGGGCCCGCTCGGCGGCGCCTTCGCCGAGAAGGCCGACGCCGGCCTGACCGTCTGGCGCGTCGCCGACACCACCGAGGACCGCGACGCGCAGGAATCGAGCTTCCAGGAACTGCAGCAGGTCGTGACCTTCCTCGATCATGCGCCGGCCGGCTTCTTCTCGGCCGATCCGAACGGCCGCATCACCTATCTGAACGCCACGCTCGCCGATTGGCTCGGCTACGACCTCGCCAAGTTCGAACCCGGCTCGATCCGGCTCGCCGACATCGTGCAGGGCACCGGCCTGACCCTGCTCGGCGATCTCGCGGCGCCGGCGGACGGGCGGACGCGCATCGTCGATCTCGACCTCGTCAAGCGCAACGGCCAGGGTCTCGCGGTCCGCCTGCTGCACAAGGTCACGCAGACGCCGGGCGGCACGCCCGGCGACAGCCGCACGCTGGTGATCAACCGCTCGGCCGGCGAGGACGTCTCGGAGGCGCTGCGCGCCGCGGAAGTGCGCTTCCACCGCTTCTTCAACAACACGCCGATCGCCATCGCCGCCGTCGACCGCGAAGGCCGCATCGGGCTCACCAACGCGCCGTTCCTGAAGCTGTTCGGCGACCGGATCCGGACCGAACTCGGCCAGCGCACCGCGCTCGCCGATCTGCTGATCGCGGCCGACCGCGCCAAGCTCGCGGCTGCGATCGAGGCGGCGGCGGGCGGGCAGGGCGCGATCGAGCATGTCGATGCCGAGCTGGCCGGCGACCATGGCAAGCAGCGCTCGGCGCGCTTCTTCGTCTCGGCGGTTGAGGACGGCGCGGGCGAGGGCGAGGCGGCGATCGTCTATGCGCTCGAGACCACCCAGCAGCGCGAGCTCGAACAGCAGTTCGCCCAGAGCCAGAAGATGCAGGCGATCGGTCAGCTCGCCGGCGGCATCGCCCACGACTTCAACAACGTCCTGACCGCGATCATCGGCTTCTCGGACCTGCTGCTCGCCAGCCATCGGCCGACCGATCCGTCGTTCCAGGACATCATGAACATCAAGCAGAACGCGAACCGCGCCGCCGCGCTGGTCCGCCAGCTGCTCGCCTTCTCGCGCCGGCAGACGCTCCGGCCGGAGGTCATCCATCTCGGCGACACGCTCGCCGACCTGCACATGCTGCTCGGCCGCCTGCTCGGCGAGAAGGTCGAGCTCAAGGTCGTCCACGGCCGCGATCTGTGGCCGATCAAGGCCGACACCAGCCAGCTCGAGCAGGTTATCGTCAATCTCGCCGTCAACGCCCGCGACGCCATGCCGGACGGCGGACGGCTGACGATCTCGACCCGCAATGTCGGCGAGAACGACACGCTGCCCTACAAGACGCCGGGCATGCCGGCCGGCGACTACGTCCTGATCGAGGTCGAGGATACCGGCACGGGCATTCCGCCGGAGATCATCGAGAAGATCTTCGAGCCGTTCTTCACGACCAAGCCGGTCGGGCAGGGCACGGGCCTCGGCCTGTCGACGGTCTACGGCATCGTCAAGCAGACCGGCGGTTATGTCTATTGCACCAGCAAGGCGGGCGAGGGCACGACCTTCCTGATCTTCCTGCCGCGCCACGTCGAGACTGCGCAGCCGGAGCCCGAGGCCAAGGTCGAGGCGCCGGCCGCGGTCACGGATCTAACCGGCTCGGCGACGATCCTGCTCGTCGAGGACGAGGAGGCGGTGCGCGCCTTCGCCTCGCGCGCACTCGCCTCGCGCGGCTACACCGTCCACGAGGCGTCGACGGGCACCGAGGCGCTCCTCGTCATGGAGGAGACGGGCGGCAGCGTCGATCTGGTCGTCTCCGACGTGGTCATGCCGGAGATGGACGGTCCGTCGCTCTTGCGCGAACTGCGCAAGCAGCGGCCGGATCTGAAGATCATCTTCGTCTCCGGCTACGCGGAGGACGCCTTCGCCCGCAACCTGCCCGAGGGCGAGCATTTCCACTTCCTGCCCAAGCCCTTCTCGCTGAAGCAGCTCGCGACGGCGGTCAAGGAAGCGCTCGGGCGGTAGTTTTGCGTCCCGCGCAAGCGCTCGGCCGGCGTGCGCTGCGCCGGGCGGTCCGTGCCGGCGGCTCGGCTGTCGGAGCGCCCTAGCTCGCGCTGCGATCGAGGGCGCCGGGCGCGCTCTCCCGCAAGCCCGATCGCGGCGCGCCACTCGAGGCCACGGCGGCCGGATCACACGTCGAACCGGCATCTTGCCGGCGCGCGGCCGACCGGGCACCTTGCGACCATGTCCGATCACCTGCCTCTGCCCCGCGTCCGGCAAGCGCCGACCGATCCCGCTTTTTATGCGAACCCGTATCCGACCTACGCGGCCATGCGCGGGGCCGGCGATCTCGTCTTCTGGGAAGACTACGGCTTCTGGTGCGCGGCCGGCTACGAGCGCGTCTCGGCGCTGCTGCGCGATCGCCGTTTCGGCCGCGAGATCACGCATGTCGCGACCCGCGCAGAGCTCGGCTGGCCGGAGATCCCGGAGCATCTGGCCCCATTCTACGCCTTTGAGGCGCACTCCATGCTCGAACGGGAGCCGCCGACACACACGCGCCTGCGCGGCCTCGTGAACCGGGCCTTCGTGAGCCGGGCGATCGATCGGCTGAAGCCGACGATCGCGGCGATCGTCGACGCCGCGCTCGACCGGATGATCGCGCGGCGCGGGCAGGCCACGACCCATGATCAACGAGCGGGCGAGCCTGCCTCCGGACTGGGGTTCGCGGCTGCAGCGACCGGGCTTGTGGGCGCGGAGGCTGTCGATCTCGTTGAAGCTTTCGCCACACCGGTGCCGGTCGAGACCATCTGCGCGCTGCTCGGCGTCGACGTCCGGCTTGCGCCGCAGATGCTGGCCTGGAGCCACGCGATGGTCGGCATGTACCAGTTCGGCCGGACCCGCGCGGAAGAGGACGCCGCCGTCGCCGCGACGCTCGCCTTCTCGGAGCTCATGCGGGGCATCATCGACGCGCGGCGCGGGGCGCCCGGCGACGACCTGCTCTCCGACCTGATCGCTGCCGCCGACGGGAGTGACCGGCTGAGCGAGGACGAACTGATCACGACGGCGATCCTGCTGCTCAATGCCGGGCACGAGGCGACCGTGCATGCGATCGCCAATGCGGTGCCGTTGATCCTGTCGGTCGAACCGGAGCGCCGGCCGGCGCTGTTCCGGGACGACGACGCGACCGAGCGCACAGTGGAGGAATGTCTCCGTTACGATCCGCCGCTGCATCTCTTCACCCGCTACGCGCTCGACGATGTCGAGATCGGGCCCGTGCGCTTCCGACGCGGCGATCGGGTCGGCCTGCTGCTCGCCGCCGCAAACCGGGATCCGGATCGCTGGACGATTCCTGACTGCTTCGATCCGGACCGGCCGGTGCAGCCGCACGCGAGTTTTGGGGCGGGCATCCATTTCTGCGTCGGCGCGGCGCTCGCCCGCGCCGAGATCGGCATCGCGTTGCCCCGGTTGATCGACCGCATGCCCAGGCTTGCGCTCGTGTGCGACCCCGTTCGTCGCGACGCCTATCACTTCAACGGCTACGACCGGCTCGCCGTGACCTGGTGACGGGCCGAATGCGGCGTTGCGGGGGGCAAGGTTTGCAAGCGCCGAAGTGCCGGTCTCCGTCCCGGCCGGACGGTTCAGGCGACGGTGGTGATCGCAACAGCGGCTTCGGCGCGCGCGCGCTCGGGGAGCGTCGTATCAGGAAACAGCTCCCTCAGGGACACATCGATCTGTCGCGGTGACGCGACCGGCGCAACGGCCGCGTTCCGACATCCCAGTCGTTCGGCCAAGGCCTCGAAGCTCATGGGCGGCGCGACGTGGAACCCTTGGGCGCAAACGCAGCCCGCCTCGACGGCGGCTCGCATTTCTGCATCCGCCTCGACGCCGACGGCGATGGTCGAGAGCCCTGCGGTTCGTGCCAGTTCGACGACGGATCGGAGCAGGGTCCGACCGTTCGGATCCGCATCGATATCGGCGATCAGCGCCCGGTCGAGCTTGACGGCCGAGACCCCGACATCCTCGGTGATCCCGGCGAGGGCGACCCGGCCGTCGAACCGGTCGATCGCGATGCGAACGCCCAAGCCGGTCGCGGTCGAAAGGCCACGACGGGCCGCGGCGTCGTCTAGGCACGTCGCGGCGACTTCGAGGCAGAGGCGGCCCGGCGCGAGGCCGGCGCCCGCGATTGCCGAGACGAGCAGATGCGGAAACGTGGGCAGGGCCAATTGCGCTGCGGAGACATTGATCGTCAGCCCCACGTTGTCCGGCAGGCCAGCCGCGGCGAGCGTCCCGGCGCGCAGCACCCATTCGGTCAGGGCCCCGATCGTTCCGGTCTCCTCCGCGACGCGCACGATCGTCTCGGCCGGCACCGCGCCGTGCAGTGGGTGCCGCCAGCGCAGCAACGCCTCCACGGCGGCCGTGGCGCCCGAGGTCAGGTCGACGACAGGCTGATAGTCGAGGGTGAGGCGATCCTCAGCGACGGCTCCTGCGAGGTCCTGCTCCAGCCTGCGTCGGACATCGGTGGGCGCGACCATGCGCTGGGCGAAGCGGCGGATCGCGTTGAGGCGCAGGTTTTTGACCTCGTAGAGGGCGAGATCGGCACAGCGGATCAGCCCCTCGGCTTCGACCGCATCGTCGGGGGCACGCGCGACGCCGCCACTGATCCCGACATCGATCCTCTGCCCCTCGAAGGACATCGGTCGTCTCACTTCCGCGGCGATCTGCTCGGCGACAGTGTCGAGCGCGCCCGGCGCGAGCGCGGGATCGAGCAGGATTGCGAACTCGTCACCGCCGAGGCGCGCCGCAAGACCGCGCCCGGCCACGACCGGCCCGATCCGGGCGGCGATGGCGGCGAGCAGCCGATCACCCGCCGCATGGCCGTGGAGGTCGTTGACCTGCTTGAACCGGTCGAGGTCGAACATGATCAGGTCGACGGCACGGCCCTCGGCCAGGGCGCCTTCGAGGCGATCGGAGAAGGCGGCGCGATTGGCGAGCCCCGTCAGGCCATCATGATGGGCGAGATAGCTGGCGCGCTCGAGGCCGCGCTGGCGCTCGGTCACATCCTCATGGGTTGTGACCCGCCCACCATCGGCCTTCCGTTCGATGTTGACCTCCAGGATCCGGCCGTCGGCGAGCCGGACGACGTAGGTCCGGCCGCCGCCGTTCCCCGCGCAACCAGCCGGGGCGCGTCGGAGGCGCCCCGCGCCGCGAAAATGCCGGAACGCAGCCAGTGTCGCAGGAGCGTCCGGGCGGACGTGCCCTGAGCCGCGAGCGCCTTCGGTAGGCGGTACATCGCGGCGAACCGTCGGTTCGACAGTACCATGCGTCCGGTCGCGTCGAACGTTGCCAAGCCCTCGTGCATGGCCTCCATCGCATCGACCGCCAAGGTATTGCGCAATGCCAATGTCGCTTCGCGTTCGCGCAGTCGCTGGTTCTCGATGCCGAGTTCTCGGTTGGCCGCGTCGAGGCGCATCGAGGTGCGCTCGAGAGCGGCAAACTCGGGCCGCAGGCGGAGATACCTCGCATCGAGATCGGAGAGTGTTTGGAGCGTCCGGCGATGCGACCGCCGCTCGAGGAGCCACGCTGCTGTCGCAGCAACGCCGACCAAAAGACCCCCGAGCGCCGGGATCCAGCCATCCAGGGTCGCGGGTCGCGCCGCCTGGGCCGACGTCACCTCGGCGCCCAGCACTTCCTCGGCGCGGTCGAGGGCCGTACGCGCTTCCTCCTCCGATAGAGCGTTGCGCAGGCGCAGGACCGCATTGCCGGCCTCCGCTGGCAACGATCGGCCGCGAACCGCGTCTTCCATCTCAATGACAAGACGATCGAGCGTGGTTGAGGCCGAACGGGGCAGCGGCCAACCGTGCCGGGCCATCTCCGCCCGGATCGCCACCACGTCCAGAGCAACGGTCTGTGTCAAAGAATGGTCGCGCGATCCAGACCATGGGAGCGCCGCCGAGGCGAACGCCATGGCAATGCCTGCCAGCGTCGCCGCGAGGGCGACCAGCGGCAATCGCACCGACAGGCCGAAACGCCGAGCGCTCATGTCAAATCCCCATAGGCGAAGCTCCCGCTGGAGTGTCGCCTGCAAACTTGAAACAGACCGTTCACGCCCGGATCGAACCGTCCTCCGTCGCGGTCAAGGCAATCGCGATCTGCGCTGCGACCGCGGCGTTACCGATCACCAGCGACCGGTTGGTCTCGAGCGAGCGGCCGCCCGAAAGCTCCACGATTCGGCCGAGCAGGAACGGCGTCACGGCCTTGCCGGAGATGCCGCGGCTCGTCGCCTCGTCGAGCGCCCGTGCGATCCAGCCCTCGACCTCCTCCCGAGCGATCTCGGCCTCGACGGCGACCGGGTTGGCAACCAGGATCCCTCCGGACAAGCCCAAGGCGCGACGGGCCGAAACAAAGCGTGCGACGTCCTCGGCATCTTCGACCGACAAGGGACAGGAAAGGCCGCTGTCACGGGACCAGAATGCCGGAAACCGATCGGTGCCCCAGCCGACCACGGGAACGCCCAGCGTCTCCAACACTTCGAGCGTCTTGGGCAGGTCGAGAATCGCCTTGGCGCCGGCGGACACGACGACGACATCACTCTTGGCGAACTCGTGAAGATCGGCCGAAATATCGAAGCTCGTTTCGGCGCCGCGATGCACGCCGCCGATGCCGCCTGTCGCGAATACGCTGATTCCCGCGGCCGCGGCGGCGATCATGGTCGCCGCCACCGTCGTGGCACCGGGGCGTCCGGTGGACACGGCAAAAGCCAGATCGGCTCGCGACAGCTTCATGACCGAAGACGCACGCGCCAGCCGTTCCAGATCGGCATCGTCTAGCCCGATCCGCACCCGTCCGTCGAGCACCGCGATCGTTGCGGGCGTCGCGCCCGCGGTGCGAACCGTCGCCTCGAGCGTTCGGGCTATTTCCAGGTTCCGCGGCCAGGGCAGGCCGTGCGATATGATTGTCGACTCTAGCGCAACCACCGGACGCCCTTGCGTTCGTGCCGATGCGACCTCTGTCGAAAACGCGAGCCAGTCCTTATCCACGCCGCCCCCCTCGCTCTCTCCGGACGGCGATTCCTCGGCCGGGCGTCCGACATGGAGCTCAGGCACGATGAACGGCCACGGAGAACGTGTCAAGAACAAAATGGCGAAAGCCTTTTGAGAACAGAAAGGTGTGGCCCCTCTTGCGGAATGGAACAAATCATGTACATTAACTGCGTTGAACGGGTTCGGGCGACATGGGATAAGGAGAGCGGCGATGGCTCAGGCGACACTCCGCCTCGTCGAAGGGGACGGCATGGACAAGACGAAGGCGTTGGACGCCGCACTCGCGCAGATCGAGCGGAACTTCGGCAAGGGCTCGATCATGCGCCTCGGGCAGGGCAAGGTCGTCGAGGTCGAGACTGTGCCGACCGGATCGCTCGGCCTCGACATCGCGCTCGGGATCGGCGGTCTGCCGAGGGGGCGCATCGTCGAAATCTACGGACCGGAGTCGTCGGGCAAGACGACGCTCGCGCTGCATTGCGTCGCTGAGGCGCAGAAGAAGGGTGGTGTGTGTGCCTTCGTCGATGCCGAGCACGCGCTTGATCCGATCTACGCGCGCAAGCTCGGGGTCAATCTCGACGATCTGCTGATTTCCCAGCCGGATGCGGGTGAACAGGCGCTCGAGATCTCGGACACGCTGGTGCGGTCCGGAGCGGTCGACGTGCTGGTCATTGATTCGGTTGCGGCGCTGACGCCCAAGGCGGAGTTGGAAGGCGAGATGGGCGACTCGCTCCCCGGTCTCCAGGCCCGTCTGATGAGCCAAGCGCTCCGCAAGCTGACCGCTTCGATTTCGAAGTCTCGGACGATGGTGATCTTCATCAACCAGATCCGGCAGAAGATCGGCGTGATGTTCGGTAATCCGGAGACGACGACCGGCGGCAACGCGCTCAAGTTCTATGCGTCGGTGCGTCTCGACATCCGTCGTATCGGCGCGATCAAGGACAAGGATGAGATCACCGGCAACCAGACGCGCGTCAAGGTGGTCAAGAACAAACTGGCGCCGCCGTTCAAGGAAGTCGAGTTCGACATCATGTACGGCGAGGGCATCTCGAAGGTCGGCGAGCTGATCGATCTCGGCGTCAAGGCTGGCGTGGTCGAGAAGGCGGGATCCTGGTTCTCCTTCGAGAGTCAGCGTATTGGCCAGGGGCGCGAGAACGCGAAACAGTTTTTGAAGGACAATCCGGACGTTGCCCGTCGCATCGAGCTGTCCTTGCGGCAGAATGCCGGCCTGATCGCGGACAAGATCATACCGACCGGCACGGCCGAGGACGAGGACGGACCGGTGACGGGCGATTGATCGGTTCGGTTTCTGTTTCGGGAGACTGAATGTGATAGTCGGGCCGACGTTTGTCGGCCCGGCGGTTTCGAGATCTATTCGAAGGGTGTTCGTCGGAGCGACTTCGGAGGGAGGTCGTTTCGTTCCGCTGTGTGTGCTTGGTCGATGCCGCACCGTCGGGATTTCTGGACAGGCGATGGGGCGGTCGTTAAAACCGCCGACCGGAGCATGAGAGAGGTCCGAGAGTTTCCATGAGCGGCGTCAACGATATCCGAGCGACATTCCTCGATTATTTTGCAAAGGCCGGTCATGCGGTCGTTCCGTCGAGCCCTCTGGTGCCGCGCAACGATCCGACGCTCATGTTCGCCAACTCCGGCATGGTTCAGTTCAAGAACTTGTTCACCGGGATCGAGAAGCGTGACTACGTGCGGGCGACAACGGCACAGAAGTGCGTGCGGGCCGGCGGGAAGCATAACGATCTCGACAACGTCGGCTATACGGCCCGTCATCATACGTTCTTCGAGATGCTCGGGAATTTTTCGTTCGGCGATTATTTCAAGGATCGCGCGATCGAACTCGCCTGGAATCTGGTCACCAAGGAGTTCGGGCTCGATCGTAGCAAGCTGCTCGTGACGGTGTATTCCGAGGACGACGAAGCCTATGAGCTCTGGCGCAAGATCGCGGGCCTTTCGGACCGGCGGATCATCAGGATCTCGACCTCCGACAACTTCTGGCAGATGGGCGATACGGGCCCGTGTGGTCCCTGTTCGGAGATCTTCTACGATCACGGCGATCATATCTGGGGCGGTCCTCCCGGTAGCCCCGAGGCCGATGGCGACCGGTTCATCGAAATCTGGAATCTCGTGTTCATGCAGTACGAGCAGTTCCAGGGTGGTGGCCGCGTGGCGCTGCCGAAGCCTTCTATCGATACGGGTATGGGGCTCGAGCGTATTGCTGCCGTGCTTCAGGGCGTTCACGACAATTACGATATCGATCTGTTCAAGACGCTGATCCGTGCCTCGGTCGAACTGACCGGGCGCCCGGCGGATGACGCGCAGCGCGCGAGCCATCGCGTGATCGCCGACCATCTCCGCGCAACGAGCTTCCTGATCTCGGACGGTGTCCTGCCGTCGAACGAGGGCCGTGGCTACGTGCTCAGGCGCATCATGCGTCGGGCCATGCGCCATGCGCACCTTCTCGGCGCGCGGGAGCCGCTGCTGTGGCGTCTCGTGCCGACGCTGGTCGCCGAGATGGGGCGTGCCTATCCGGAGCTCGTTCGCGCCGAAGCGCTGATCACGGAGACGCTGAAGCTCGAGGAGACGCGATTCCGGCGCACGCTGGAGCGCGGCCTCGGTCTGCTCGACGAAGCGACGAACGGAATGAGCACCGGCGACATGCTCGACGGCGAAACGGCCTTCAAGCTCTACGACACCTACGGCTTCCCGCTCGATCTCACGCAGGATGCGCTGCGTCAGCGCGGGATCCACGTCAATATCGACGGTTTCCAGGACGCAATGGCACGCCAAAAGGCCGAGGCGCGCGCCAACTGGGCCGGCTCGGGCGAGGCGGCCTCGGCGGCGATCTGGTTCGGGCTGAAGGAGAAGGTCGGTCCGACCGAGTTCCTGGGCTATGACACCGAGACCGCGGAGGCGGTCGTCGCGGCCGTGGTCGCCGGCGGTGCCGAGGTGACGGCCCTGACGGCCGGGCAGGAAGGCGCGATCATCGTCAACCAGACGCCGTTCTATGGCGAGTCCGGCGGCCAGGTCGGCGACACCGGCGTCATTCTCGGCGAGGGCTTGCGCTTCCGCGTGACCGACACGCAGAAGGAAGGCGAAGGTCTGTTCGTCCATCACGGTGTCGTCGAGGCCGGGACGATCGCGGCGGGACTCGCGGTTCAGATGGTGGTCGACCATGGGCGGCGGTCGGCGATCCGCGCGAACCACTCGGCGACGCATCTGCTTCACGAGGCGCTGCGGGAGGTGCTCGGCGATCACGTGGCGCAGAAGGGCTCGATGGTGTCGGCCGATCGGCTGCGCTTCGACTTCTCGCATCCGAAGCCGATCTCGGCGGAGGAGATTGCCCGGGTCGAGGAGATCGCCAATACGATCATCCTGCAGAACGCGCCGGTCGTGACGCGGCTGATGGCGGTCGATGATGCGATCGAGTCCGGCGCACGCGCGCTGTTCGGGGAAAAGTACGGGGACGAAGTCCGCGTCGTCTCGATGGGCACGTACGAAGACGGCAACCGCGCCGGCAAGTCCTATTCGGTCGAACTCTGCGGCGGTACGCACGTCAACCGGACCGGCGACATCGGCCTCGTCTCGGTTGTCGGGGAGAGCGCTGTGGCGGCCGGCGTCCGCCGGCTCGAGGCGCTGACCGCGCGCTCGGCGCGTCGGCATCTGGTGGCCCAGGACGAGCGGGTGCGCAGCTTGGCGGCGGTTCTGAAGACGTCGCAGGCCGAGGTTGTCGCCCGCGTGGAGGCGGTCGTCGACGAGCGGCGCAAACTCGAGCGCGAGCTCGGCGATGCCAAGCGCAAGCTCGCCATGGGCGGTGGCGGTGGTGCTTCGGGCGACGGCGTGAAGACCTTCGGCGAGGTGAAGTTCCTCGGCCGCGTGGTCAGCGGCATCGCGCCGAAGGATCTGAAGGGCGTCGTCGACGATGCCAAGGCCTCGATCGGGTCGGGCGTCGTCGCGATCGCGGGCGTCGGCGACGACGGCAAGGCTGGCATCGTCGTCGGCGTGACGGCGGACGTCGCCGGCCGGTTCAATGCGGTCGATCTCGTGCGCATCGGCTCTGAGCTCGTCGGCGGCAAGGGCGGCGGTGGCCGCCCGGACATGGCGCAGGCCGGCGGTCCGGACGGTGCCAAGGCGGCGGAGGCGATCGAGGCGATTTCGGCGCGGGTCGAGGCCTTGGCCGGCGCGTGACGCGACACCTCCGCCGAGGCGTCGGTCCAGGCCTCGCGGGAACATCCGGCGGGGCGGCCCGGTCGGCGAGTTCGTGCTCGGGCGGTCTTCGGGACCTTCGGCGCGGATTGCGACGAGGCCTGCGTCGTGGGGCGCGAACGCGTCCGTTGCGGCGGGCTGGCCGTCGGAGCGGTGCGCTCCGACGGGAGGCTTCGTCGATCGCAAGGCTACGGCCGGCTCTGCGCGGGCCGTCACATGAGCGGGGAAGGGGGTATCGATGGCGGACCTCGGAACCGCGGGCGCGCTGAAGCGGCGGGTCTACGAGGTGTTGGAGGTCGGCGCGGGCGGCGATGCGGTCGCGCGCTTCGTCGATCGAACCATCGTGGCGCTGATCGTCTTCAATCTGACGGCGGTCGTGCTGGAGACAGTGCCGAGCCTTGCGGCCGGTTACGGCCGTTACTTCGTCGCTGTCGAGGCGGCAACGGTCGCACTCTTCGCGGTCGAGTATGTCGCCCGCGTCTGGGTCGCCGACCTCAGCCCTCCGTACCGGCGGCTGCCGTCGGGGGCGGCGCGGCTGCGCGCCATGGTTCAGCCGGCGCTGCTGATCGACCTCTTCGCCGTGTTGCCGACGCTGCTCGGCTTCCTGTTCGACGTATGGGACGTGAACGTCTTCGTGGTGTTCCGGCTGCTCCGGTTCCTCAAGCTCGCGCGCTATTCGCCCGGGCTGAGATCGCTCTGGAGCGCCGTGGCCTCGGAGCGGCGGGCGCTGGTGGCGAGCGCGGTCGTCATGGCCGGCTTGATCGTATCGGCCGCCTCGCTGATGCATGTGATCGAGGGCGCGGTCCAGCCCGACAAGTTCGGATCGATCCCGCTCGCGATGTACTGGGCCGTGACGACGCTGACCACGGTCGGCTACGGCGACTTCGTGCCGGTAACGCCGCTCGGCCGGATCCTGTCGGGCATCGTCATGCTGTTCGGCTTCTGCATGTTCGCCCTGCCGGTCGGCATCGTCGCGACCGCGTTCGCGCGCGAGGTGCACAGCCGCGATTTCGTCGTGACCTGGGGCATGGTCGCGCGGGTGCCGCTGTTCGCCGAGCTGGCGGCGGCCGAGATCGCCGACGTGATGCGGCTCTTGCGCGCGCAGACGGTCGAGCCCGGTACGGTGATCACCTCGGCCGGTGAGCCGGCGCATTCGATGTATTTCATTGCCGCCGGTACGGTCGAGGTCGATCTGCCGCAAAAGAAGCTGACGCTCGGCGAAGGGGCGTTCTTCGGCGAGATCGCGATCCTGAAGCGCGTGCGTCGCTCGGCGGACGTGATCGCGCTGACCCAGTGCCGACTGCTGGTGCTCGATGCCGACGATCTGCACTTCCTGATGCAGAAGCGGCCGGTCATCGGCCACCACATCCGCGCGGTCGCCAAGGCGCGGATCGAAGGCGAGGAAGTGACGCCGCGCGGCGACATCGCCGCGGAGGAGTTGCCGGGCCGGAGCGCGGCCGAGCCGGTCAGACCGCCAGATTCATAGCGATCGAGATCCGCTCGCCTTCGCCCTCGAACGGCTTCACGGCATGCGGAATCCAGGACGGGAACACGACGAACTGGCCCGGTTGCGGCTCGTAATATTCCGAGGCACCGGCGGTGATGCAGTTCTTGATGCCCATGCGCAGGCTCGGCGCATACATGATCGGCAGCACGCCGCGCGGATCGACCAGCTCCAGCTCGCCAGCGTGCGGTGTGCGGTCCTCGTCCTGTTCGGGCACGGCGACGTAGTAGCAGGCCGACCAGTAGGCGCCGGCGTGGGTATGGACCTCGTTGCGGTCGCCGCGGCGATTGACGTTGGCCCAGGCGCTGACCCGCCACGGGATCTCGGCGCGCTCGAAGCTGCCGGCGGCCATCACGAAAGTGAGCTCGGAGGCGACCTTGGCGATCGCGGCGGTCAGTGCCGCGCCGGCCGGACCCGCCCAGGTCTCGAAATCGTCGGTCGACTGCCAGCCGCCCATGTTGCTCTTGGCGACGCTCGGCTGTGTTGCGGCGCGGCTGCGGATCGCCGCTTCCAGGGCCCTGTTGAGGGTCTCGGCGTCGTCGATCTCGGCGACCACGAAGGGGGTCGGGAAGATCGGCACGATGCTCATGTCCTTGACGGCGGGCTGGGCGAAAGACATGGGCTGGTCCTGGCTGGAAGGGCGGGCGGGCGCGCTGGCCCGAATCGAGGCGATGCCCGCAGCTTGCCGCATCGGCAGATGCCGAACCAGTCGATGTGTGTTTCCCGATATGTCTGATGCATGCGTAGCGACGCGTCGGAGCGGGGCCAGGGGCGCCGGAAAGGAGAGCCGCGCACGAAAAAGCCCCGGACCGTTGGCCGGGCCGGGGCTCATTGCGGGCGTAGGGGCAGGCGAAGCGGCGCAGCGGCCGCCTCGCCGGTGCCTCACTTCCAGTTGGCCATCTCGGCTTCGAGGTTCGAGGCGACCTTCTCGAGGAAGCCGGTGGTCGACAGCCACTTCTGTTCGGCGCCGACCAGGAGTGCCAGGTCCTTGGTCATGAAGCCGGCTTCGACCGTGTCGACGCAGACCTTCTCGAGGGTCGCGGCGAAGCGGGCGAGATCGGCGTTGTCGTCGAGCTTGGCGCGATGGGCGAGGCCACGGGTCCAGGCGAAGATCGACGCGATCGAGTTGGTCGAGGTCTCCTTGCCCTTCTGGTGCTCGCGGTAGTGGCGGGTCACGGTGCCGTGGGCGGCCTCGGCCTCGACGGTCTTGCCGTCCGGCGTCAGCAGCACCGAGGTCATCAGGCCGAGCGAGCCGAAGCCCTGCGCGACCGTGTCCGACTGCACGTCGCCGTCGTAGTTCTTGCAGGCCCAGACGTAGCCGCCGGACCACTTGAGCGCCGAGGCGACCATGTCGTCGATCAGGCGATGCTCGTAGGTGATCTTCAGCTCGTCGAACTTGGCCTTGAACTCGGTCTCGTAGACTTCCTGGAAGATGTCCTTGAAGCGGCCGTCGTAGGCCTTGAGGATCGTGTTCTTGGTCGACAGGTAGACCGGCCACTTGCGCATCAGGCCGTACATCATCGAGGCGCGGGCGAACTCGCGGATCGACTCGTCGAGATTGTACATGGCCATCGCGACGCCGGCGCCCGGCGCGTCGAAGACTTCCTTCTCGATCACCTGGCCGTCCTCGCCGACGAACTTGATCGTCAGCTTGCCCTTGCCGGGGAACTTGAAGTCGGTCGCGCGGTACTGGTCGCCGAAGGCGTGGCGGCCGACGACGATCGGCTGCGTCCAGCCGGGGACGAGGCGCGGCACGTTCTTGCAGATGATCGGCTCGCGGAAGATCACGCCGCCGAGGATGTTGCGGATCGTGCCGTTCGGCGACTTCCACATCTGCTTGAGGTTGAATTCCTTCACGCGCGCCTCATCCGGCGTGATGGTCGCGCACTTGATGCCGACGCCGTGCTTCTTGATCGCGTGGGCGGCGTCGATCGTGACCTGATCGTTGGTCGCGTCGCGGTTCTCGACCGAGAGGTCGTAGTATTCGATCTGAAGATCGAGGTAAGGCAGGATCAGCTTGTCCTTGATGAGCTGCCAGATGATCCGGGTCATCTCGTCGCCGTCGAGATCGACGACCGGGTTCGCTACCTTGATCTTCGCCATGGGAAGTTCCCTCTGTTCGGGGGCCGCGGACCGGCGCGGCCGATCGCTTTTCGCGGGCGCGAAACGAATGCGGCGGTCTATATCGCGGCGATTTGCCGCCGCCAAGCTATCCGTTTCGGGGAAGGGCGGAATTCAGCGCCGTTTCGGCTTCGATGCGATGAAATTTTCCTGAGCCTCGATCGTCTCGGCGCGGCCGTCGACCTGTTCGGCCTTGCAGGCGCCCGGCAGGACCGCGCCGCAGACGCGCGCGAGCTCCTTCCAGCCGACACAGCGGCCGTTCGGGCCGCGGTAGCCGGGACCGCCCTTGCAGCCGCAGCCACGGCAGGGCGGCGCCGACGGATCGCCCTTGGGCGTGGCGACCAGTGTTTCGCTCGCGGGGTCGGGGTTGTCCGGCGTGCAATGCGTGCTCGGCGGGATGCCGCATCGGTCCTCGAGCTGGCGCCAGGTGACACAGTGCCCCGCATCGTCGCGCCAGCCCGGCGCGCCGGCCTCGCAGGCGAAGGCACCGCCGAGCGTGATGCCGAGGCCGAGCGCGATCGCCGCGACGCGCAGGGCCGCGGCGAGGCACGGGGGCGAAATTCGCCGGCGAGGCGGGCGGGACACTCTTTCGCGTCGCATGCGACGGCCATATAGAAACGCCTTCCGCGCCACAACGAGCCGCCAACCGGGGATTTCAATCTGAGATGGATGCGCCGCAGCCCATGACGTCCGCTCTTCCGCCCGTCATCATTCTGGTCGAGACGCAGATGGGCGAGAACATCGGCGCGGCGGCGCGTGCGATGGCGAACTTCGGCCTGAAGGAGCTCCGGCTCGTCAAACCGCGCGACGGCTGGCCGAACGACAAGGCGCGGGCGGCGGCCTCGCGCGGCGACACGATCATCGACGAGGTCCGGCTGTTCGACCGGCTGGAGGACGCGATCACCGATCTCGAACTCGTCTTCGCCACCACGGCGCGTCCGCACGACATCGCCAAGGAGGTCGTGTCGCCGGCGGTCGCGGCGGGCGAGATGATGGCGGCGGCGTCGAGCGGGGCGCGGGTGGGCGTCGTGTTCGGACGCGAGAAGTGGGGGCTGACCTCGGACGAGGTCGGGCTCGCCGACAAGATCTGCACGGTGCCAGTCGATCCGGTGTTCGCCTCGCTCAATGTCGGGCAGGCGGTGATCCTGGTCGCCTACGAATGGCGCAAGCTGGTGGTCGGCGATGCGGCCTGGACGCCGTTCGGCGAGAAGGAGCGCTCGCCGCAGGCGACGAAGGCGGATGTGTTGCGCTTCTTCGAGCATCTGGAGCGGTCGCTCGACGCGGTCGAGTTCTTCCGGCCGCCTGAGAAGCGCCAGCACATGGTGCGCAACCTGCGCCAGATCTTCCAGAAGGCGCGGCTCTCCGATCAGGAGGTGCGCACGCTCCGCGGCATGGTCGCCGCGCTCGAGCGCCGGCCGACGCGGCTGACCCTGTCGCGCGAGGCCGAGGTTCAGGCGGGAGAGGGGCAGGGTGGCGGTGGGCAGGGACCGTTGGGCGGCGCCGACGACGCGGCGCGCAAGGACTGACACGGCCCCGGCGCGCCGTTCATATTCATATCTCGTCAACCAATTCGAAACCGCGTCTTAACCTCGTCCATGCCTTCTTATCGCCGAGGCCGGGCGATAGAAGGTTTTGCGTCGCGCCCGCGCCCACCCCTTTCGCTGGCGTCGCCCTCATCGGACCGCCCATGCCCAGCGCTTCCGCTCCCCTCGCTCCGTCGCCCACGCCTCTCCTGGCGGCGGAGCCGCCGTGCCGGCGGATCCTCGTGTTCGATTCCGGCGTCGGCGGCCTCTCGGTGCTGCGCGAGATCCGGCGTGCCGAGCCCGGCGCCGACATCATCTATGTCGCCGACGATGCGGCGTTTCCGTACGGCGCGTGGGGCGAGTCGGAGCTGGTGGCGCGTATCGTGGCGCTGATGGCCCGGCTGATCGACGCGTTCCGGCCCGACATGGTGGTCATCGCCTGCAACACCGCCTCGACGCTGGTGCTGCCGGGCCTGCGCGCGCGCTTCGCCTTGCCCTTCGTCGGCACCGTGCCGGCGATCAAGCCGGCGGCGACGGCGACGCAGAGCCGGCTCGTCAGCGTGCTGGCGACGCCGGGGACCGTAAAGCGCGACTATACGCGCGCGCTGATCGATACTTACGCGAGCCATATCGGCGTTACGCTGGTCGGCTCGGAGCATCTGGCCGCGCTCGCCGAGGCGCACATGCGCGGCGAGCCGATCGACGAGGCGCGGGTCGCGGCCGAGATCCGGCCGTGCTTCCGGCGCGCGGGCGGCCAGCGCACCGATATGATCGTGCTCGGCTGCACGCATTATCCGTTCCTGACCGCGATCTTCGAACGGGTCGCGCCCTGGCCGGTCACGTGGATCGATCCGGCGCCGGCGATCGCCCGACGCGTGTCGAGCCTGCTCGCCGGAGCCGGACGCGCGTCCCATGCCGAGGCCGACGATGTCGGGCCGGGGCGGGTGGTGTTCACATCCGGCCGTCCGGTTCCGACCGCGCTGGCGCCGCTGCTCGTCGCGCTCGGGATCGGCGAGCCGGTCCGCTTCGTCGCGCCGCGCGACGGCGTCTGACCCGGCGCTCGACCGGTTCAGAGCCGGCGAAGCTTGACTTCCAGCGCCTCGGGCTCTAACACCACGCCAGCTTCGCGGGCCTCGACGGCCCGCGAAGCCGTTTAGCGCACCCGTGGATCCGCTCGCACGCTCGATGCCGGATCCTGTCGGCCCCCGAGAGGGGGCAGAGGAGGGCGCGGTTCTCGAAACCCAAAGCCTCGGGGCGCAAGCCTCGCGGGCGAAAAACACGTGAGAACGCGATGTCGAAGCGTCATTCCGCGAAGTTCAAGATCGACCGCCGCATGGGCCAGAATCTCTGGGGCCGCGGCAAGTCTCCGGTCAACAAGCGCGAGTACGGCCCGGGCCAGCACGGCCAGCGCCGCAAGGGCAAGGTGTCGGACTACGGCGCCCAGCTCAAGGCCAAGCAGAAGCTCAAGGGCTACTACGGCAACATCTCCGAGAAGCAGTTCAAGAAGGTCTACTTCGAGGCCATCCGTCTGAAGGGCGACTCGTCGGAGAACCTGATCGGCCTGCTGGAGCGCCGTCTCGACGCGGTCGTGTACCGCGCCAAGTTCGTGCCGACCCCGTTCGCCGCGCGCCAGTTCGTCAACCACGGCCACATCCTGGTCAACGGCCGCCGCGTCAACGTGGCGTCGTACCGGGTCAAGGTCGGCGACGTGATCGAGGTCAAGCAGGCTTCGAAGCAGCTCGCCCTGGTGCTCGAGGCCTCGCAGTCGGCCGAGCGCGACGTGCCGGAGTATCTCGAGGTCGATCACGGCAAGATGGTCGCCAAGTTCGTGCGCACCCCGGGCCTCACCGACGTGCCGTACCCGGTGCACATGGAACCGAACCTGGTCGTCGAGTTCTACTCGCGCTGATCGGGTGGTCCGGACGGCGTCCGGACCGGTTCCGCGGGCTCATCGAGCCGCAAAATGGAAAGGCCGCCTCCGGGGCGGCCTTTTTCGTTGGGGCGCTTTTCGTCCGTGGGCCTTGCGCAAGGCTGCTGGGAGGAGACGGCGGCGACGAGCAGCGTACACATGCCGGCATCGACAACACGGCACCGGCCGTGCAGCCGAACGCGGTTCGGGCGCGAAACTCAGGCCGCGAAGCACTCCGGTGCGCAGGCCCGCGCGGAGGGGGCGAAGCCGCCGGCGAGGCGCAGTGACTGCGCGACCAGGAAACGCTCGACCGCATGGCGATCGAGGCCGTCGCGCGCGAGCACCGCCTCGACGATCTCGTCGTCGAGGATCTCGTGCAGGCTCGGCTCGGTCGCCGGATCGGCCCACGCGGATGCGCCGTCGCCGTCGGACATGCCCTCGCCGGTGTGCCGGCCGTTCAAGCCGGCAAGTGCCTGATAGATGGTCGAGCGATTGGCTCCGTCGCGCTGGACCCGGCACCAGTCCAGCGGGCGCTGCGTTCCTTCCGAGAAGCAAACGGTCATAGCGGCCTCCTCTGTTCCCACCGTCGCGAGACTCGCCGCCCAATCGGGCAGCAACGCGGCAGACCGGAGCCCCCGAACCGATCTCTCCCGGGCAAATTAGCGCCGCGCCATGTCAGCGGCGTGAATGTCGCTGCGGCGTACGTAATCCCACCCGATCGATCGCCGGCGCCGGCCCTCACATGCGCGTGAGCGCAGCACTCCCTCATCGAGCCCAAGCTTTCGTGCTCGGTGCTTCGCTTATCGACTTTCAGTATGATTCGTTCGGAGCTGTCGTGCAACGAATGATTTGCTGAAATTCCTTGTATCGCGAGGATGGATTGCACATTGCTGGAGATCTGCGCTGATATATATTGCAGCGCACACAGTATTTGCTGCGCAGATGCGGCGAGGGTGACGAGGGACGCCCGATCGCCTATCTTCAGGGGCAGAACCGCTTCTGGACGCCCGGTCTCAGCGCGCTTGATCGCGTGGACGGCGTCGTTTTCGAGGAACCCAT
This sequence comes from Ancalomicrobiaceae bacterium S20, assembly GCA_040269895.1. NCBI lineage: Bacteria > Pseudomonadati > Pseudomonadota > Alphaproteobacteria > Hyphomicrobiales > Ancalomicrobiaceae > Methyloraptor > Methyloraptor flagellatus. The sequence continues at coordinate 805,691 of CP158568.1, forward strand.
GGCTCGTCCCCGTTCCGGCACCGACGAGGCCGTTCTGCAGGTGTTGCAGGACGCCGGTACGCCGCTCACCGCCTATCAGGTGCTCGCGGCGCTGAAGACCGAGGGCGTGCAATCGCCGCCGGTCGTCTATCGCGCGCTCGACCGGCTGGAGAAGGCCGGTCAGGTCCATCGCCTGGAGCGGTTGAACGCCTATTTCGTCTGCCATGGCCATCATGCCGGGGAGACGGGCGTCGTCTTCGCGATCTGCTCGAACTGCAAGCGGGTCGAGGAGTGGAACGTCGAGGCCGTCGACGTCGCGCTCGCCCGCGCGGCCGAGACGATGGGCTTCGCCGTCGAAGGCCGCACGATCGAGCTGCGCGGCCTGTGCGCGGCCTGTCGCGGCCTCGCCGAGGCGACCGACGGACCGTCGTGCTGCGGCGTCCACGGCGAGCACGAGGGCGGCCACAGCCATCCCCACGATCACGGGCACCAGCACCAGAATCACGGCCACCAGGATCACGGGAACCACGAACACGGGAAACGCGCCGCCGGCGGGGCGGCCAGGGCGACGGGCCGGGGCGACCGGCATTGACGACCAGCGGCTCGGAACACGGCGCGCGCGGATTGCCGCCCGCGGCGATCGCCACGATGCTGGTGTTGACGGCGACCTGGGGCATTCAGTTGTCGCTGGTCAAAATCGCACTGCCGGAGCTCTCGGCGATCATGCAATCGCTGATCCGAGCCGTGCTTTCGACGGCGCTCCTGTCGATCTACATGATCGCGCGCGGCGAATCGCTGCTGGGCAGCCCGGCGGAACGGCCTGCCGGCGTGATCGTCGGCGTGTTGTTCGCACTGGAGTTCCTGCTGCTGTTCGTCGGGCTCGGGCATACGACGGCGGCGCGCGGCGTGGTGTTCTTCTACACGATGCCGTTCTTCGTCGCGGCCGGCGCCTGGCTGTTTCTGAAGGCGGAGCGCCTGCGACCGCTGCAATGGCTCGGGCTCGCGGTCGCGTTCGGCGGTGTCGCCTTTGCCTTCGCGGACGGCCTTCGGGCAGGGAGCGGCGCACCGACCTTGTTCGGTGACACGCTGATGATCGGCGCCGCCATCGCCTGGGCCGCGACGACCATCGTGCTCAAGAGCAGCCCGCTCGCCGCCGCGCCGGCGACGCGCGTGCTCTGGTATCAGCTCGCCCTGTCGATCCCGGTGTCCGCGCTCGCCGCCGCGGCGGCCGGCGAGGGGATGCCGGCCTGGCAGGTCTCCGCGACGACCCTGGCCATCGTGGTGTTCCAGAGCGTCTGGGTCGCCTTCGTCACCTATCTGGTCTGGTTCGCGCTGATCCAGCGCCACTCGGCCTCGGTCCTGTCGACGTTCTCGTTTCTGACGCCGCTGTTCGGTGTCGCGGCCGGGCACTTCATCCTCGGCGAGACGATCGGCTGGACGCTCGGCATGGCGCTGGGGCTTGTGATCGCCGGGCTCGTGCTGGTCAACCGTCGGCCGAGACGCGGTTGACGCGATCCTGCCGAGCAGGGCAGCAAAACGAAACCGGCGCCGTGCGGGCCGCACGACGCCGGTCGAAATGTCTTGCCGATGGCGGATCGGATCAGGCGGTCGTCTCGCGGACCGCGACGCCGGCGTCCTTGAAGTGGGTCTGCAGCTCGCCCGCCTGGAACATCTCGCGGACGATATCGCAGCCGCCGACGAACTCGCCCTTGACGTAGAGCTGCGGGATGGTCGGCCAATTGGCGTAGTCCTTGATGCCCTGGCGCAGGGCGTCGGACTCCAGCACGTTGATGCCCTTGTAGGGCACGCCGAGGTAGTCGAGGATCTGCACGACCTGACCGGAGAACCCGCACATCGGGAACTGCGGCGTGCCCTTCATGAAGAGCACCACGTCGTTGGTCTTCACTTCGTTGTCGATGAAGCTATGCGCGTCCATGGCTCGTTCCTTTCGTCTCGCCGGGGTCAAGGCCCGGCAGCCGGGATTACGGACTTGGGCGGTCGTCGGGACTGGCATCCAGCCGCTCGACGATCTCCTCGATCTTCAGTTGCAGTCGGATCGACTCGTTCATCCGGGTCAGCATCTGATTCTCGATCAGCACCAGATCGCTCTTCAACTCGTTCGTGTTGCGCTCCAGCCTGCCAAGGCGTGTTTCTTGCCGTTCCAGCACCTCTCGCACGCCCTCGAGCTCCCTCTTGATGTCGCGGAGCAGCCGATGGCTGGCAACATCAGTCTCGGTCGTGCTCATCGGGGGGCCCTTATTTAGGCGCGCTCGTCTGCAGGGCGAGGGCGTGGAGATCGCCGCCCATCTTGCCGCGCAGCGCCTGATAGACAAGCTGGTGCTGTTGCACACGTGTCTTGCCGGTGAAGGCGGACGACACGACCTCGGCCGCGTAGTGGTCGCCGTCGCCGGCGAGGTCGCGGATCGTCACGACGGCGTCCGGCAGCGCCTCCCGGATCATGGCTTCGATCTCGCGTGCGTCCATCGCCATGGGGCGGCTTCCCTCCGGGTTCGTTCGACTGTCTGCGATCGACTGTCTGCGGTCCGACGATCCGCGATCCCGCTTGGCCGAGATCGCGGACCCTTCGTCAGGCGGCGCTCATGAAGGCCGGGAACCAGCCCTCGTGCGCCGACTTCAGATCCTTCAGAGATATGGAGAACAGATCCGTCACCGTCAAATCCGTGCCGCCGACATTTCCGAGCATGGAGACAGGCATCGCCGCCATGGCGGCCTCGACCAGGATGCGCGAAGCCTCCTCGGGCGTGGCCGTGATGACGTAGCGGGCCTGATCCTCGCCGAACAGATAGGCATGCGGGGCGACCGAGGTCTCAGGCAGGGCGAGGCGTGCGCCCTTGGCCCCGGCCATGGCCATCTCGGCGAGGCCGATCGCCAGACCGCCGTCGGAGAGATCGTGCACGGCGGTGACGCGGCCGGACCGGATCAACTCGCGGATGAAGTCGCCGGTCTTCTTCTCGGCCTCGAGATCGACCGGCGGCGGGGCGCCTTCCTCGCGGCCTTCGATCTCGCGCAGGAACACCGAGGCGCCGAGCCAGCCGGCGGTCTCGCCGACCAGAATCACCGCGTCGCCGTCGTTGCGGAAGCCGAGGCCGACGGTCTTGGTGACGTCCGGCAGCAGGCCGACGCCGCCGATCGCCGGCGTCGGCAGGATCGCCTCGCCGTTGGTCTCGTTGTAGAGGCTGACGTTGCCCGAGACGACGGGGAAGTCGAGCGTGCGGCAGGCCTCGCCGATGCCGCGGATGCAGCCGACGAACTGGCCCATGATCTCCGGACGCTCCGGATTGCCGAAGTTCAGGTTGTCGGTCACCGCGAGTGGCGTGGCGCCGACGGCGGTCAGGTTGCGCCAGGCCTCGGCGATCGCCTGCTTGCCGCCCTGATAGGGATCGGCCTCGCAGTAGCGGGGCGTGACGTCGCAGGTGAAGGCGAGGCCCTTCGGCGTGCCTTCGACGCGCACCACGCCGGCGTCGCCGCCCGGATGCTGGATCGTGTTGCCCTGGATGTAATGGTCGTACTGCTCGACCACCCAGCGGCGCGACGACAGGTCCGGCGAGCCGACCAGCTTCAGGAGCGCGGCGGCATAATCGGCCGGCGGCGCGATGTCGGCGGCCAGCACGATCGGCCGCTTCGGCGTCTCGACCCAGGGGCGGTCGTACTCCGGCGCCTTGTCGCCGAGCTCCTTGATCGGCAGGTCGGCCATGACCTCGCCCTGGTGCTTGACGACGAAGCGCAGCGTGTCCGTGGTGTAGCCGACGATCGCGAAATCGAGGCCCCACTTGCGGAACACCGCCTCGGCCTCCGCCTCCTTCTCCGGGTGCAGCACCATGAGCATGCGCTCCTGGCTCTCGGAGAGCATCATCTCGTAGGCGGTCATGCCCGGCTCGCGGCAGGGCACCTTGTCGAGGTCGAGTTCGAGGCCGAGATCGCCCTTGGCGCCCATCTCGACCGCCGAGCAGGTGAGCCCCGCCGCGCCCATGTCCTGGATCGCGATCACGGCGCCGGTCTTCATCAGCTCGAGGCAGGCTTCGAGCAGCAGCTTCTCGGAGAAGGGGTCGCCGACCTGCACGGTCGGGCGCTTCTCCTCGGAATTCTCGCCGAACTCGGCCGAGGCCATGGTCGCGCCGTGGATGCCGTCGCGGCCGGTCTTGGAGCCGAGATAGACGACCGGCATGCCGACGCCCTTGGCCTCGGACAGGAAGATCTTGTCGGTGTCGAGCAGGCCGGCGGCGAAGGCGTTGACGAGGCAGTTGCCGTTGTAGCGCGGGTGGAAGTTCACCTCGCCGCCGACGGTCGGCACGCCGAAGGAATTGCCGTAGCCGCCGACGCCGGCGACCACGCCGCCGACGATGTGGCGGGTGCGCGGATGGTCGGGCGAGCCGAAGCGCAGCGCGTTCATGGCCGCGACCGGGCGCGCGCCCATGGTGAAGACGTCGCGCAGGATGCCTCCGACGCCGGTCGCCGCGCCCTGATAGGGCTCGATATAGGAAGGATGGTTGTGGCTCTCCATCTTGAAGGCCACGGCCTGGCCGTCGCCGATGTCGACGACGCCGGCGTTCTCGCCCGGGCCGACGAGCACGCGCGGACCGGTGGTCGGCAGCGTCTTCAGCCACTTCTTCGAGGACTTGTACGAGCAGTGCTCGTTCCACATGGCCGAGAAGATGCCGAGCTCGGTCAGCGTCGGCTCGCGGCCGATCAGATCCAGGATCCGCTGATATTCGTCGGGCTTCAGCCCGTGGTCGCGGACGAGTTCGGGCGTGATGGCGATGTCGTTCTTCAGCATTCCCGGCCTTCTCGTGTGGTCACGGAACGTCGGGCTTCTTTTGCGCCGAAAGGGGGGGAGGGGGCAAGGGGCGCGGCGCTGTTTTCCGCCGCGCTGGGCCGGCATGCGTGGGCGCGGCCATCGGAGTGGTCGTCGACGCGGATCCGTGCGCTCCCCGACCGCCGGTTGGAGGCGGTCGGGGAGTGGTTGCGATCACTGGCTCGTGAACGGATAGGCGTAACCGCTCTGGCTGCAGTCGACGGAGTAGCCGGACCCGTCAGCGTTGAGCGTGACCGTCCAGTTGGTCGTTGCCGACTGGGTCTTGTCGGTCGAGGTGCGCCACGCACAGGAAGACGCATAGCCGCGGGTCGAGCTGCTGCAGTAGTTCGCGAGCGGGTTTGCCGTGCAGTTGTTGCCGCTGCCGGTCAGGAGCAGCGACTGGCACGCCGACGTCAGAGTAACGCTCATCGTATTCGGGATGCAGATGACCTGTCCCATGTTCTTGGGCGAGCTCGTCTGCTTCTCAGAGTTCTTGCAAGGATTGCTGTTGGTCGTCGTGCAGACGGTCGGATCCGCGAGGAAATCCGTCGTCTGGATCGCTGCCTTCACTGACTTGTTGGAAAAACCCGTCTCCGTCAACGTGATGTAGGTCTCCTGACCATCGATCGCGTGCGAGATCGACGAGCCGCCCAGCACAAGACCGGCAGCTATTCCCGTCATGATAGCGAAATTGAGTTTCATTGTCGGCCTCCCCATTGGCAAGCCGAGGCTAACACTCACCGTCTCTTGATCGCAATGGGTGTGTCTAAGTAAAATTTTTTATCAACGGTGGCATTTGGTTCGAGCCTCATTCGCTCAACCGATCGCGCGAACGAGGCTCTCGAAGAAGCCGCGGCCGTCGGTGCAGCCCTGGATCGGCTCCACGTAGTTCTCGGGGTGGGGCATCATGCCGAGCACGTTGCCCTTGTCGTTCAGGATGCCGGCGATGTGGTTGATCGAGCCGTTCGGGTCGGCAACCGCCGTCGTCTCGCCGTTCTCGTCGCAATAGCGCGCGACGACCCGGCCCTCGCCCTCCAGGCGCTTGATCGTCTCGGCGTCGGCGAAATAGTTGCCCTCGCCGTGGGCGACCGGGGTGCGCACGACCTGGCCGGCCGTGTAGGCGCCGGTGAAGGCGGTGTCGGCGTTCTCGATGCGCAGGCGCACTTCCTTGCAGACGAACTTCAGCGAGGCGTTGCGCATCAGCGCGCCCGGCAGCAGGCCGGCCTCGGTGATGATCTGGAAGCCGTTGCAGACGCCGAGCACGTAGCGGCCCTGGCCGGCATGGGCGTGCACGGCCGGCATGATCGGCGAGCGCGCGGCGATGGCGCCGCAGCGCAGGTAGTCGCCGTAGGAGAAGCCGCCCGGCACGACCACGAGGTCGACGTCCGGCAGCTCCGTATCGCCGTGCCAGACCATGTGCGGCTTGACGCCCGACACGGTCTCCAGCGCGTGGGCCATGTCGCGTTCGCGGTTGATGCCGGGGAAGACGACGACGGCGGACTTCATGGGCGGATCCTCGAATGCGCGTCACATGGCATCGGCAGGCAGAAGGGCGATGGGGCGAGGCGCCGGCCTCAGCCGACCAGCTCGATGCGGTAGTTCTCGATCACCGTGTTGGCGATCAGCTTCTCGCACATCGCCTTGAGCTGCGCCTCGGCGGCGGCCTTGTCGACGGTCTTGAGCGCGACCTCGAAATACTTGCCCTGGCGGACTTCCTCGACGCCCTCGAAGCCGAGGGTGCCGAGCGCGCCTTCGATCGCCTTGCCCTGCGGGTCGAGCACGCCGGTCTTCAGGGTCACGGTGATGCGGGCTTTCATGGGCAGATCCTCGAGGCCGGGGAGAGGGCGTCACGCGAAGACGGCGACACCTTCGTCTGCCGCGGCGCGTAGCATGGCGCGGTCGAGTGAGGCAAGGGTCGCCTTGGTCCGGAGCGCGAGTTCGAGGTATGCGGCGTCGTAGACGGTGAGGCCATGGCGCTGGGCGAGGGTCGTCGCGGCCAGTGTGGCGCGGAGGCTTGCCGGCTCGCAGGTCACCGCCAGAGCAGCCACGTCGTCGAGGATCGGCGCAATTTCCTCCGCCTGGAGGCGGTTGCGACGTAGGGCCACGACCAGCGTGTTGGCGATTTCCGCCCACCATTGGCTCGGCGCCAAGCCACTGCCCTGTCGGATCTGTTCGAAAACGCGAAACGCCAGCGCACGATCGTCGCGGTTCTCGTCCCGCAGGCTCCCGGCGATGACGATCGACGCGTCGACGACGACGATGGTCATTCAGCGGCGCCCCTCCCGAATCCACGCGAGAATCTCGTCGGTGGTCACGCTTGCGCCCATGGCATCGGACCTTGCCCGCATCCGCTCGATCGCCACGCGCCGACGTTCCATCTCGGCTGCGTCGGGCGCGGGCGGGATTTCGAGCGGCGCGTGTTGCGCAGGAGCAGGCGCGGTCGCGGTCACCGTGCCGAGCTCGCGGCCGTCGCCCGTGAGCGCGATCTCGGCGCCGCTCTCCGCTGCCGCAATGACCGCCCGTGCGATCTCGGCCGGCAGTTCGATCGTGACGCGCTTGTTCATGCGATGGCTCCGGACAAAAACAGCCCCGGACAAACGATGAGGCGCGCCGGTTAGAACCGGCGCGCCTCACGATATCACATCTGTCGGTCCGACGGGCCCGAGGGCACGTCAGGCCTCCATGGGCCAGGGTCACTGCACCAGCGTCGGGCCCGGACCGGCGGAGCGCTCGTTGTCGTTCAGGATGCCGAGACGGCGCGCGACCTCCTGATAGGCTTCGAGCATGCCGCCGAGATCGCGGCGGAAGCGATCCTTGTCGAGCTTGTCGCCCGAGGAGGCATCCCACAGGCGGCAGCTGTCCGGCGAGATCTCGTCGGCGACGACGATCCGCATCATGTCGCCTTCCCAGAGGCGGCCGAATTCGAGCTTGAAGTCGACCAGCCGGATGCCGACGCCGAGGAAGAGGCCGGACAGGAAGTCGTTGACGCGGATGGCGAGCGCCATGATGTCGTCGATGTCCTGCGGGCTCGCCCAGCCGAAGGCGGTGATGTGCTCCTCGGAGACCATCGGGTCACCGAGCTCGTCGTTCTTGTAGTAGAACTCGATGATCGAGCGGGGGAGCTGCGTGCCCTCCGGAATGCCGAGCTTCGTCGACAGCGAGCCGGCGGCGACATTGCGCACGACGACCTCGAGCGGGATGATCTCCACTTCGCGGATCAGCTGCTCACGCATGTTGAGCCGCTTGATGAAGTGGGTCGGAACGCCGAGCGAGTTGAGCTGCGTGAAGATGTACTCGGAGATCCGGTTGTTGAGCACGCCCTTGCCGTCGATGACCGCATGCTTCTTGTTGTTGAAGGCGGTCGCGTCATCCTTGAAGTGCTGGATGAGCGTGCCCGGCTCCGGCCCCTCGTAGAGGATCTTGGCCTTGCCTTCGTAGATGCGCCGACGTCGATTCATGGGGACGTACCGTGGTCTGAAGAGAAAATCCATGAAGCCTGAGGTCTCCGGAGGGTCGTGATCATGGACTTCGGACGTCCGGACGGTGTCACTCCGGTCCGGACCGGAACCCCGGCGAAGGAATACGCGCGGGCCGTTGGAATCGTCCACCGAGCCCGCGCGTCCATTCGCACACTATCCGATAGAGCCCGGTTCCACAATGCCGCGGCATTGATCGTGGCTCTGTTCCGCCGAAATCCGGCCGTCGATCCCTGATCGAGGTGAATGGTCTTGTCCGTGCAGTCCGATCGCGCTGCGCCGCAGTGCGCTTTCCGCTGCGTTTGGTCTGGCCAGACCTGCCTGTCAGGCCCATATAGGTTGTCGTCGGGTCGTTTGACAGGAGTTTCCTGCCCATGACGTCTATGGACCAACGTGAAGAAGCCTTCGAACGCAAGTTCGCTCATGACGAGGAGTTGCGGTTCAAGGCGACCGCGCGCCGCAACAAGCTGCTCGGCCTCTGGGCCGCGCAGAAGATGGGGCTCTCGCCGGAGAAGGCCGAGGAATACGCGAAGGAGGTCGTTCGCGCCGATTTCGAGGAGGCGGGCGACGAGGACGTCTTCCGCAAGATCCGGGCGGATTTCGACGCCGCCAAGGTCGAACAGTCCGATCATCAGATCCGGCGCACGATGGAGGAACTGCTGGCGGTCGCCGCCGAGCAGATCAAGACCGCCGGGTGACGAGACGAGGCGCGCGCCACCGCTGGTCGCGCGCGCCGTTCCCCGCCTGCACGCGCCGGGGGCCGGGCAGGTGGATCTCCGGGCACTTGGATCCCTGGGCGCGTGGATCTCGGGACACGGCTGCCCCTTGCGTGCGAGGGGTCGACCGCCGCCCTCGGACCATGCTTTCCTCCACCGACGACACCCGGCGATCAAGCCGGGGACAGGTCCGGAGGAAACGCATGTCCTATACCGCCGCGATCGGCGCTGCTCCCGCCTTCGACGCGTTCGCCCTCGCTACCCGTTTGCGGGCCGGCGGACATGCGACCATCGCCTGGGTCGGCAATCCGGAGCCGCTGGTTGCGGAGGCGATCGCGCGATCGGCCTTCGACGCCGTCACCCTCGACATGCAGCACGGGCTCGCGGACACCGCCTCGGTGATGCGCGGCATCACGGCCGTCGCCGGAGCCGGCAAGCCCTCGATCGTCCGCGTCCCGGTCGGCGATTTCGCGATGGCGAGCCGGGCGCTCGACTTCGGGGCGAGCGGCGTCATCGCGCCAATGATCAACACGGTCGCCGATGCCCGCGCCTTCGCCGATTTCATGAAATACCCGCCGCTCGGCCGCCGCAGCTGGGGGCCGACGCGGGCGATGACGCTCGCCGGCGTCGACGACGCGCAGCATTACCTGAAGAGCGCCAACGCCGGCACGCTGGCGCTCGCCATGATCGAGACGCGCGAGGCCCTGGACAACCTCGAGGCCATCCTTGACGTCGAAGGCATCGACGGCGTGTTCATCGGCCCGTCCGACCTGTCGCTGACACTCTCGGGCGGCGCCTTCGTCGACCAGCATCATCCGATCATCGACGAACCGGTGCGCCGGGTCGTCGCCGCGGCGTCGGCGCGAGGCAAGATCGCGGCGATCTTCGGCGGCGCGCCGGAACGGGCGCGGGCGATGCGCGATCTCGGCTTCCGCCTCGTCTCGCTCGGCATCGATCCGGCCTACACGACGCTCGGCTGCGACACGATGTTGAAGGCGATGGGCTGAAGGCGACGGGCTGAGTCGCTGCCGCTCGACCACCGCATCGTTCAAACGAAAACGGGGCCGTTTCGGCCCCGCAGGTCGTTCGCGCATTTCCCGCGGTTCAGCGGGTTTCGGGGCGCTCCGACGCCGGCGGTTCGACCGCGCCGCTCGCCGGCGTCGTTACCGTCTCGAATCGCTTGACCGTCTCGTCGTAGCGCGGATGCAGCGTGCCCATCAGCCGGTCCCAGAACGAGAAGGAATGGGCATAGTTGTAGCGGAAATAGCCGTGGTGCTGATCGTGGAACACGGTCGAGGCGAAGGGCCAGGGCGTGCGGCCCATCGGCGAGGCGAAGTGCTCGTAACCGGCGTGGCCGAGCATGCCGGAGATCTGGTCGTAGATCTTCTCGGCGACGAGCACCGGCCACGGGATCGGGATCACGAAGACGATCAGGAAATAGAAGCTCTGGTTCAGGATCGCCTCGACCAGCGTCTCGTGGTGGTTGGTCCAGACGGTCGGGGCGACGCTCTTGTGGTGCAGCGCGTGGAAGCGATAGAGCGGCTTCCAGTGCAGGAGCCGGTGCAGCCAGTAGAACCAGGCATCGTAGAGCAGCACGGACGCCGCAAGCGTCAGCGGCACCGACCACCAGGTGATCGGCAGCGGCGTCAGCGCCCAGCCCTGTCCTTGCGCGAACAGGCCGCCCGAGAAGCACAGCGCGATCACGCCGATCGAGCCGGGAGCGTATTTGAGTTCGCCCCACTTGTTCTCGTTGGTGCGGTGGATCTGGATGCGGCGCTCGGGATGGCGCGCGTTCATGATCTCGAAAAAGGCGCCGGTGACGAGCCCGATCACCACGATCGAGGCGACCACGAGCGCGAACAGGGCGAGGAATTCGGTCCAGCCCGCGCCGGGCCGAAGCGCGGCGCCGGCGGTCTCGATCCAGGTCAGCATGGGGAACTCCAGCCTCGAATGCGTTTGCGGCGGACACTAGTGGCGTGTGTGCGCCGCCACAAGCCGCGATACTGCGGAGGTGGGGCGGTTCGATGGCCAGAGGTGTCGCAAATGCGTGTTCGCATTCGGCAACACGAAGTTGTCAGCCGATCGTCCAGAGTTCGACGCCGATTTCGGCTGCGGCGCGTGCCAGCTGGCGGTCGAAAGTCGCCAGCGCACATTTTTCCGTCTGAGCGAGATGCAGGTAGGCCGCATCATAGGCCGAGAGGCCGGTTTTACGGGCGAGCCGAGCGATGGCGGCGGCTTCGATCGTGTCGGCGGCGAGAATCCGCACCGGCAATCGCAACAAGGCCATCAATGCACGCTCGCCGGCAGCAGCCTGCGCCAGCGTGTTGAATACCTTTCGGACCAGGACATTGGCAATTTCGAGCGGCCAGATCGCAGGAACCAGCGCGCCGCGATGGCGGATGGCGTCGATGACGGCGGCGGCGGTCCGCTCGTCTTCGTTCGGAGCCACCATGGCAAGCGCGACACTGGCGTCCAGGACAAGCTCGCGGCCGCCGTCCGATGCCATCACCGCCGACCCTCGTCGCGAAGGACGCGGATCTCCTCGGTCGTCAGGGTGACGTTCGATGCTGCAAGGGCATCCCGGGCGGCGGTGATTTCCCGTGCGATCTCGCCGAAGTCGTCAACCGCGACAGCGGGAACGAGCCTCGCGACCGGGCGACCGTGACGGGTTATCACCACTTCCTCGCCACGCACGACATGGTCGAGCAGCGCGGAGAGCTTGTTTTTCGCTTCGAGCGTTCCGACCGTAATCATTTCTGGCCTCAAATCTGGCTAGAAAATAGCCCGGCAGGCCTCGGTTGACAAGGACAATGGCCTCACGCGTCGCCGAACACGCGGCGGAAGATCGTGTCGACGTGCTTCAGGTGATAGCCGAGGTCGAACTTCTCGCGGATCTCGGCCTCCGACAGCGCGGCGCGGACTTCCGGGTCGCCGAGCAGCTCGGTCAGGAAGTCGACGGTCGCCGTGCCGGACTTCTGGTAGCTGTCCCACACCTTCATGGCGTTGCGCTGGACCAGCCGGTAGGCGTCCTCGCGGCTCACGCCCTTCTGGGTCAGCGCCAAGAGGATGCGCTGCGAGTGCACGAGGCCGCCGAGGCGGTCCATGTTGAGGCTCATGCGCTCGGGATAGATCACCAGCTTCTCGACCACGCCGGCGAGGCGGTTCAGCGCGAAATCGAGCGTGACGGTCGCGTCCGGACCGATCATGCGCTCGACCGAGGAATGCGAGATGTCGCGCTCGTGCCAGAGCGCGACGTTCTCCATCGCCGGCATTGCATAGGAGCGCACCATGCGGGCGAGACCGGTCAGGTTTTCGGTCAGCACTGGGTTGCGCTTGTGCGGCATGGCCGACGAGCCTTTCTGGCCCGGCGAGAAATACTCCTCGGCCTCGAGCACTTCCGTCCGCTGCAGATGGCGGATCTCCACCGCGAGGCGCTCCACCGACGAGGCGACGACGCCGAGCACGGCGAAGAACATCGCGTGGCGGTCGCGCGGGATGACCTGGGTCGAGACCGGCTCGACCGCGAGGCCCATCTTCTCGGCGACGTAGTCTTCGACGCGCGGATCGATGTTGGCGAAGGTGCCGACCGCTCCGGAGATCGCGCAGGTGGCGATCTCCTGGCGGGCGAACACCAGCCGGGCGCGGGCGCGGGAGAACTCGGCGAAGGCTTCCGCGAGCTTCAGGCCGAAGGTGACCGGCTCGGCGTGGATGCCGTGGCTGCGGCCGATGGTCGGGGTCAGCTTGTGCTCGAAGGCGCGGGTCTTCAGCGCGGCGAGCACGCGGTCGACGTCGGCGATCAGCAGATCGGCGGCGCGGACGAGCTGGACGCTCAGGCAGGTGTCGAGCACGTCCGAGGAGGTCATGCCCTGGTGCACAAAGCGCGCCTCGGGGCCGACGATTTCCGCCAGATGGGTCAGGAAGGCGATGACGTCGTGCTTGGTGACGCGCTCGATCTCGTCGATGCGGTCGACGTCGAAGGTCGCATCCTTGGCCATCGCCCAGATCTTGGCGGCCGCATCCTTCGGCACGACGCCGATCTCGGCCAGCGCGTCGGTCGCATGCGCCTCGATCTCGAACCAGATCCGGAACCGGGTCTGCGGCTCCCAGATGGCGGTCATCTCGGGGCGGGAATAGCGCGGGATCATCGGCGGGCCTCGGACAGGTTCGGGCGGCGGGGGCGGGCGAGCGGGTTCGGCGGACGAGCGTCGCCGGCGCCGCCCGCGCATTACCAGAGCGTCGCCCTCGCGACAATCCGGAGCGCGTCGCCCTCGCGACAATGCGGAACGGCGGCGGGCGCTAGGCTGCGATGCGCGACGGTCCGGCGCCCGCGCCGCGGCACGGCTGCGCTTACGCATCTTTGCCGACATGCGCGGGAGCGGTTGCCGGCGCCGCGGCGGCGACGCATGATCCGGTCCGCTTCGTCCCTTTGCCTTTCCTGTCCGGGAGTTGTCCCTTGTCTTCCATCGACGTGATCGCCCTCGGCGCCGGTATGGTCGGCGTGTCGGCCGCCCTCCAGCTGACGCGGCGCGGCCGCAAGGTCGTGCTGGTCGATCGCCGCGAGCCGGGGCAGGAGACGAGCTTCGGGAACGCCGGCATTCTCGAGCGCGAAGGCCTGGTGCCGACCGGCTTCCCGCGCGAGCTCTCCGCGCTGCTGCGCTACGGGCTCAATCTGGCGCCGGAGGCGAACTACCGGCTGCGCGACCTGCCGGGGCTCGCGTCCTGGCTCTGGGCGTTCCGCAAGCACTCGACCGACGCGGCGGCGGAAGCCTATGCCGCGGCGAACGATGCGCTATGCCGGGAGGGCATCGCCGAGCACCGGCTGCTCAGCGCCGAGGCCGGGGCCGATCGGCTGTTCCGCGAGACCGGCTGGATCCGGCTCTACCGCACCCCGCAGGGCTTTGCCGGCACGAAACTCCTGCTCGCGCTGTCGGATCGCTACGGGGTCAAGTACCAGCACCTGACGACCAAGGAACTGACCGACCTCGAGCCGCATATCGCCGCCGACAAGGTCTTCGAGGCCTTGCGTTTTCCCGAGACGCAGTCGGTCTCCTGGCCCGAGGCGGTGACGCGCGCCTATGCCGACCTGTTCCTCAAGCTCGGCGGCCGGTTCGTGACCGGCGAGGCGCAGTCGCTGCGCCAGACCGAGACCGGCTGGGCGGTCAATACGGCCGAGGGCGAGATCGCGGCGCCCGAGGTCGTGCTCGCGCTCGGACCGTGGTCGGCGGAACTGGCCGCGAAGTTCGGCTATCGCTTCCCGCTCGCCTCCAAGCGCGGCTACCACGTGCATTACGGCTCCGAGGGCAATGCCGTCCTCAACGCGCCGGTGGTCGATTGCGAGCGCGGCTATGTGCTGGCGCCGATGGAGAAGGGCATCCGGCTCACGACCGGCATCGAGATCGCCGATCGCGATGCGCCGCCGAACTACCGGCAGCTCAACCAGCTCGACCAGATTGCGCGCGAGATGTTCCCGCTCGCCGAGGAACGGGCGCCGCGCTGGCTCGGCCGGCGCCCGGCGATGCCCGACCACCTGCCGGTGCTCGGCCCGGCGCCGCGCCACCGCGGCCTGTGGTTCGACTTCGGCCACGGCCATCTCGGCTTCACGCAAGGGCCGGTCTCGGGCCGGCTGCTCGCCGACATGATGACCGGGGCGCAACCCTTCCTCGACGTCTCCGCGTTGAAGCCGACGCGCTTCGTCTGAACCGGGCCTCGAGGCCCGGTGCGGTCGCGCATCGACGGACATTGCGAACGGGGAGGGTGTTCATGAAGCGGATCGTGGTCGCGCTGGTGCTCGGGCTGACGGTGCCTGGGCTGGTGGTCGGCGCCGCGCCTTCGGCTCGGGCCGACAGCAGCTATCTCGAGGACAACGTCTCGAAGGCCGATCGCGATCGGCTGGAGCGGTTCGAGGCGGCGCGGACCGCCGGGCTCGCCGAGGCGCGGGCCGGCGGCGCGCCGGCGGATCTCTCGGTGCTCGATCAGGTGCTTGCGGGCAAGCCGCAGTCGCTGCGCGAGGGCGACATCCGCGGCAAGTATCGCTGCCGGACCATCAAGCTCGGCGGCCAGCCGCCGCTGACCATCTACGGCTGGTTCGATTGCGTGCTCGGCGAGGACGATCTCGGCTACAGGCTCGACAAGACCACCGGTTCGCAGCGTTTCTCCGGCCATTTCATCGACGACACCGACACGTCGATGATCTTCTGGGGCGCCAATTACGTGCAGGGCGAGAAGCCCCGCCGCTACGGCGCCGATGCCGACCAGAACAGCGTCGGCCGGCTGGTGAAGCTCGGCCCGAAGCGGCTCAGGCTCGAACTGCCCTGGCCGAAGTTCGAATCCAAGTTCGACATCATCGAGCTGGTGAAGCCCTGAAGCCGGCCGCTGCCGGCCGGCGGGCGCCGCGCCCGTCGGTCGGGAGGCTCAGCCTTCGCGGAGCGGCAGGCTCGGCGTGTCCTTGACCGTGTTGACCACGATGCGCGACTGCACGTCGCTGACCAGATTGTTGTTGAGCAGCTTGTTCCGGAGAAAGGCGTCGTAGGTCTTGATGTCCTCGGCGACGACCTTGATCAGATAGTCGACCGCCCCGGTGATCCGCTCGCAGGTGACGACTTCGGGCCAGCGCGTCACCAGCCGGTCGAACTCCTCCATGTTCTCGCGCGACGGCAGCGCGAGTTTCACGAAAGCGTAGGACACGAAGCCGAGACCGACCGCTTCGCGGTCGACGTGGGCCGCGATCTGCGTGATGATACCGCTCTCCTTCAGCCGCTTGATCCGGCGCCAGCACGGCGTCTGGCTCATGCCGGCCTCGCGCGCGACATCGGCGATGGCGAGCGAGGCGTCGCGCTGCAGGATGCGCAGGATGCGGATGTCGCCGGCGTCGAGATGGATCTTTTCGCTCATGGGTCCGTTTCGAGAAGAAAATCACGGCTAAAATGGATTGTAGCGGGACAATAGCACGGAAATCGCCCGAAACGAGGAGCATCATCATACCATAGGCCGATGGCTGGCCGGCGGCCGACGCGAAGCTCGGGGACGGCGAGTGCGTCGGCGGGGCAGCCGATCGCGAGGAGGATCGCCGATGACGCATGTCGCCCGGAACATCGATCTCGCGGACAAGTACACGCTCGAACAGGGACGAGCGTATCTGACCGGCATCCAGGCGCTGGTCCGGGTCGGCTTCGACCGCATCCGCCTCGATCGCCGGGCCGGCCTCAAGACCGGCGGCTTCATCTCCGGCTACCGCGGCTCGCCGCTCGGCGGCTACGACCAGCAGCTCCAGTCGGCCCGCACGCTGCTCCGCGCCCACGACATCGTGTTCCAGCCGGGCGTCAACGAGGAGCTCGCGGCCGCGGCGGTCTGGGGCACGCAGAAGGTCGATCTCGCGGGCCAGGGCTCCACGCATCAGGGCGTGTTCGGCATCTGGTACGGCAAGGCGCCGGGCGTCGATCGCTCGGGCGACGTGTTCCGCCATGCCAACGCCTCCGGCACCGCGCGGCTCGGCGGGTGCCTCGCCATCGCCGGCGACGACCACCTTGCGAAATCCTCGACGGTCGCCTGCCAGTCGGAACTGACCTTCGCCGATCTCGAAATGCCGGTTCTGAACCCGGCCGATCTGCAGGACGTGCTCGACTACGGTCTGCACGGGCTCGAGCTGTCGCGCTGGTCCGGGCTCTGGACCGCGATGATCGCGCTCGCCGATACGATGGATTCCTCCGGCATCATCAACGTCGACCTCGACCGCCACGTATTCAATCGGCCGCTCGACGTCGCCGATCCGCGTGGGGACAGCGACCTCAACAAGAAGATCTTTCTCGCCAACCGGCTCGAATTCGAAGTCTCTGTGCGCGAGAGGCGGCTCCCGGCCGCGCAGGGGTACGCTCGGGCCAACGGGCTCGACGGCGTGCGCTTCGGCTCGCGCCGGCCGCGCATCGGGCTGGTCGCGACCGGCAAGGCCTATCGCGACCTGCGGCAGGCGCTCGACATCATCGGCATCGACGAGGCGCGCGCCCGCGAGATCGGCCTTGCGATCTACAAGGTGGCGATGAGCTGGCCCATTGAGCCGAACGGCATCGCCGCCTTCGCGCGCGGGCTGGAAAAGCTGGTCGTGGTCGAGCACAAGCGCGGCTTCATGGAGCCGCAGATCAAGGACATCCTGTTCCATTGGCCGGAGCACATGCGCCCGGAGGTCTGGGGCAAGACGACGCCGAAGGGCGCGCCGTTCCTCGCCTCGGTGCGCGAACTGTCCTCGGCCGACATCGTGCCGGCGCTGCTCGCGGTCATTCCCGAGGCGCAGCAGGGCGAGGACATGCGCGCTGCGGCGCGGCGGCTCGTCGAACAGTCGGTGTTCGCCGCCGGCCACGCGACCGACGCGCGCCGCTCGCCCTACTTCTGCTCGGGCTGCCCGCATTCGTCCTCGACGAAGACACCCGAAGGCAGTCGCGCCATGCCGGGCATCGGCTGTCACGCGATGGCTGAAATCGCCGAGCGCGCGACCGACGGCGTGGTGGCGATGGGGGGCGAGGGCGTGCCCTGGATCGGCCAGCAGCCGTTCTCCAAGGACGGCCACATGTTTGCCAACCTCGGCGACGGCACGTTCTACCATTCCGGCAGCCTCGCGATTCGCCAGGCGGTCGCGGCCAAGGCGCATATCACCTACAAGATCCTCTACAATGACGCGGTCGCGATGACCGGCGGCCAGGTCCACGACGGCCCGCTCAGCCCGCAGAAGATCGCCGCGCTGGTGCGCGCGGAGGGCGTCGAGCGCATCGTCGTCGTCACCGACGAACCCGAGCGCTATGACGGCGCCAACGGCCTGCCGGCCTTCGTCACCGTGCATCATCGCGACGAACTGATGCCGGTGCAGAAGGACCTCGCGGCCTATCCGGGCGTCTCGGTCATGATCTACGACCAGACCTGCGCGGCGGAAAAGCGCCGACGGCGCAAGAAGGGGCATTACCCGGATCCGGCGACGCGGCTGTTCGTCAACGACCGCGTCTGCGAGGACTGCGGCGACTGCTCGGTGCAGTCGAACTGCGTCTCGGTCGAGCCGATCGAGACGGATTTCGGCCGCAAGCGGCACATCAACCAGTCGAGCTGCAACAAGGATTTCTCTTGCGTTTCGGGCTTCTGCCCGTCGTTCGTCTGGGTCGACGGCGCGGGCCCGCGCAAGGCGGCCGGGCGGCTCGATGCGCATGATCTGCTCGCCGGGCTGGCCGATCCGGCGATCGCGCCGCTCGAGCGAACGCTGAACCTGCTCATCACCGGCATCGGCGGCAACGGCGTCACGACGGTCGCGGCCGTGCTGGCGATGGCCGCGCATGTCGACGGCATCGAGACGCTGACGCTCGACATGACCGGGCTCGCGCAGAAGGGCGGCCCGGTGACGAGCCATGTCCGCTTCGCCGCACCCGGTCGCGAGATCGAGGGGCCGCGCGTGCCGCTCGCCTCGCTCGACGTGCTGATCGCGGCCGACATGCTGGTCGCGGCCGGCGGCGAGACGCTGGCGATGACACATCGCGACCGCACCCGCACCGTCGCCAACGGCCGGGTCGCGCCGTCGGCGGAATTCGTGCTGCGCCAGACCCAGTCGTTCGAGGCGGCGAAGCTCGCGCGCACACTCGGCGAGGCCTCGCTCGGCTTCGATGCCTTCGACGCGGCCGGCATCGCCGAGCAGCTGTTCGGCGATGCGATCTACGCCAACATGATGCTGATCGGCTACGCGCTGCAGAAGGGCCTGCTGCCGGTCTCGCCGCTCGGCATCGAGACGGCGATCCGGCTGAACGGCGCGTCCGTTGCGCAGAACATCGCCGCGGTCGCGGCGGGCGCGCGCTCGCCGCCGATCCGGCGCGGATCGAGCGGCTGGTGAAGCCGCGGCCGGCGCCAGCGCCGATGGCGCTCGCGGCGCGGATCGGCTTCCTCGCCGGCGAGCTCGAAGCCTATCAGGACGCGGCTTACGCCCGCCGCTTCCGCGATCTTGTGGCCAAGGTCGGCGCGGCCGAGGCCGCCGCCATGGGGACGGGCGTCGAGACGCTGACGCGGGCGGTGGCGGAAAGCCTCTACAAGGTCATGGCGATCAAGGACGAATACGAGGTGGCGCGGCTCTATGCCGACCCGGCCTTCCGCGCCAAGCTCGAAGCCGAGTTCGACGGCGTCGACAAGCTGCGCGTGATGCTCGCCCCGCCGCTGTTCGCCCGTATCGACCCGGCGACCGGCCGGCCGCGCAAGCGGGCGTTCGGGCCCTGGGTCTTCACCGCCTTCAAGGGGCTCGCGGCGGCGAAGCGACTGCGCGGCACGATGCTCGATCCGTTCGGCTATACGGCCGAGCGCAAGGCCGAGCGCGCCTGGCGCGAGGCCTATGTCGCCGAGATCGAGCGCATCGTCGCGGCGCTGACGCCGGCGAGCCATGGCCTGCTCGCCGAGATCGCGGCGGTGCCGATGCAGGCCAAGGGCTATGGCCCGGTCAAGCACGCCAACATGGAAAGGCGAAGGCGCGCCGCGCGGCGCTTTGGGCGCGGCTCGCGCCGGTCGATGCCGGCGAACGGCTCGGCGTCGCGGCGGAATGAGCGGCCGCGCACCGAGCCGCCCCTCGGTCGGGTGACGTCCGGCCGGAGATCCGGAGAGCGGCGGGCGCGGGTTCAGGGCAGCTCGTGCCCGAACCGTTCTTGCCATGTCGGCAGCTGGTCGCCGGCGGCCGGGGTCGCGGCAGCGACGCCGCGCGCGATGGCACGGGCGAGCACGTTGCCGGCCTCGATGGTCAGCGCGACGAAGTCGGGAAGCGGATCGGCGAGCGCGATCTTGCCGGTCGCGAGCGTGAAGATCAGATCGCCGTCGAAGGGCGTATGCGCCGGATAGATCGCGCGGGCGAAACCGTCGTGCGCCTGCACCGCCAGACGCTTGGCCTGCGCCTTGGTGATCGCCGCGTCGGTCGCAACGATGGCGATCGTGGTGTTGCCGCCGAGGGCAGGGGCATCCGCGGCATCGCTGCGTGCGACGCCTTTCAGGCGGGGCACGGCGGCATCCGCGGGTAGAGGCGAGGGCAGGCCGAGGCCGCCGAATTCCGCACCGATCTCGAAGGGAGCCGCCCAGAAGTGCGCACCGTCGCCGACATTGGTCGAGCCGACGGCATTGACCACCACGAGCGCCGCGACCGTCGCACCGCTGGCGAGCACGGTCGAGGCGGTGCCGAGGCCGCCCTTCAGGATCGCGGTGGTGGCGCCTACGCCGGCGCCGGTCGTGCCACAGGCGAAGGGCGCGCGGCTCGCCGCAGTGGCCGCCGCATAGCCGAGATCGCGGTAGGGCGGGAAGCGGCCCCACGCCTTGTCGCCGCCGTTCAGCAGATCGAACACGATCGCGCCCGGCACGATCGGCACCGTCACAGGGCCGATCGCGAAGCCGCGCCCCTGCTCGCGCAAGGCCGCCTGCACGCCGGCGACGGCATCGAGACCGAAGGCCGAGCCGCCCGAGAGCACGAGCGCGTCGATGCGGTCGACGGTCTCTTCCGGCGCCAGCAATTCCGTGTCGCGCGTGCCGGGCGCGCCGCCCATCACCTGCACGGAGGCGGTCGCCGGCTCGTCCGCAATTACGACCGTGACGCCGGACTTCAGGCGTGCGTCTTCGGCATGGCCGACGGTGAGGCCGGCGACATCGAGGATGGAATTGGTCGGTCCGGGACGGGGCATGGTTCAGGCGGAGGCTGCGGCTGCTGGCGAAAGATCGACGTCTTCGTAGACGAGCGCGAGCGGCAGGTCCGCCTCGAGCGCGGGCAGGGGCAGCGCGGCCTCGATGCCGACGAAGGGCGTCATGATCCAGGCGGGGTCGTCGTCCTCGGACCCGGGCGAGCGGGTCCAGGATTCGACGCGCGCCTCGTTCTGATGCACGAGCAGGATCTGCGTCAGGCTCGGGATCGAGGCATAGCGTTCGAACTTGTAGCCGCGGTCCTTCACGATGGTCGACGGCGACAGCACTTCGACGACGATCACCGGATCGGTGATCACCCGGCCCTCGATCGGGGGGCCGCAGCGCACGAAGACATCGGGCACGCCAAGGAAGTGGTCGTCAGATCCAGTGCCGATGAAGACATCGCCGGGATAGGTGCGGCAACCGCGCGGACGAGAGCGCTCACGGAGCGCGGTATACAGGTTTCCGACCAGTGACTGATGCCGCAACGTGTTGCCGGTCATGGCGACGGCGCGGCCGTCGATGAGCTCGAACCGGTCCTCCTTGGCCTCCGAGACGAGGTCGAGAAAGTCGGTGATCGTCAGATCCGGTTCGACCAGTTTGCGCAGCGGCCGGTTCATTGACCATCCTCCAACCAATGCGACCAGGATACCACGAGATCCCGCGAAGCGGGGCATCGCGGCGAGAGCGGTATCCGATCCCGCGGGATCGCATGCCGCTCTCCTGATCCCGATTGATGCATGCGGTCCATGCCGTGGTTCCCGAGCCTTCCGAGTGACAGTGCACGTCGAGGCAAAAAGTATGATCTAACCTGACTGATCGGTCATTTTGGGGGGCTGGAAACGAAATGAGCAGAAGCCAAACGTGCGGAGCCCTTTTCCTGATGCTGACTGCTTCGGCGGCGGTCGCGCAGGAAGAGCCATGGGGCGGCAACGTTCCCGGCTGGAAGTTCACGCAGACCGGGGAAGCCGCCAACGTGGTGAACTGCCGTGCGGTGCAGGGGGCGAATCTGATCTCGCGCCGCACGAACGGTCGCTCGTATGTTTCCGTCCCCGTGCCCGCCGGTCTGCCGCAGGGATGGTACAGGGAAGGTAAGGCTTCGATCATCATCGGAGGCAACGCCGAACCGATCGACGCCGAGGTGACCGGGCGGCTGCTGTTTCACATCGACGACAGCCACTATGCGGCTCTTGCGCGGGCGCGCGCCTACCAGTGGCGCGTCTCCGGACCGCGCGGCATCCTGTCGGGCTCGGTGTCGTTTTCGGGGGACGTCGCCAAGGTCCTGGCCGAGGTTCGCAAATGCGCCAGCGCCAACACTGTCGCCAGGCCCGAGCCGGCGACCAAGCCCAGCTCCGCTGGCAAGTGGTCGGGGGAATGGCGTTGGATCCGTCCCCTCGTGTTCAATTTCGGCGGTGGCCAGCCGCCTCCTGCTCCGGGACCGCAGGACGTGACTGTACGCCAGCGCACGACGGCTTCGTTCGAATTGCAGCCGAACAACCAAGTGAAGGTCTGTATCTCGACCAATCCGTGCAACGTGTATTCCTTCGCTTACTCGAACGGCGCGTACAACGTCGAAGTGTCAGGGGGTGCGATGTCGGTCGTGACCAACGATCAGGGCCGCAGCCTGAACGGTGAGTTCTGGTGGAAGAAGGAAAACCGCGCACGGACGACCCCGGACGCGACCTTCACTTTGCGGTAACGGCCGCGCTGCCGAAAGCCGCGCCGGTGTTCCACGAATTCGCTTCCGGACGCGGCTATCCGAAGCCCGCACGATCGAAAGCTGCTCCCATGTTTCAAGCTCGCATTCTGGCCATGGCCGCGACGGCCGCGGTGGCCGCCGCCGCCCAAGTCGCACCCGCCCGGGCGCAATCGAATGACGCCAACTTCTGCCGGCAGTACGCCGCGACCGCCGCGACGGCATCCGAAGACGCCATCAAGATGAACCCGTCCTGCCTCAACCCGGGTTCGGGTGTTCATGGCGACCGGAAGTCGCATTTCGACTGGTGCATGCGTACGTCGCAGCAAGGCGTGGAGGGCGCCTCGGTCAACATCCGCCGGCTCGCGAGCCGCTGCACCAACTGGCTGGTGACACCGGAGGAATACGGCGGCTATGCCATCATCGGCGCCGGCCAGTTCGAGGAGCCCTACGGCAAGACGCGCGGATGGGAGGTCAGCGCCGCCTACTCCGGGCGCGTGTTCATGTACTGCGTCGCCTCCAACAACGCCGGCGACCGCACGGTCAAGATCGGCGTCGATCAGGCGATGCCGGGCGACGGCCGGCAGTGGCAACTCGCGGTTCAGCTGCCGTCCAAGAAGGATTGGCAGGGGCGGCTGGAGATCGACGGCAGGGAGCCGGCCAACGGCGCGGGCGCCGACGTGAATGGCACCGCTGTCTGGGACTGGACGATCGCCTGGCTGAACATGGGGCAACTCGACGCCCTGCGGCAGGGCAGGACCGCCGTCCTGGGCGTCGGCAAGGGCGACTTCGATTTCAGCCTCGACGGAATGGCCGCCGCCATCTCCAAGGTCGAGGAGTGTCGCGCGCGCAAGGGCGCTGCATCGCCGGGGGGCGCGCTCGCCAGCGCCGCGCCATCGCCCGTACCCGCCGCGCCGGTTGCCTCGGACACGCCCGGCGCGACCGCCGGACCCGAGCCCGCAGACCTCGTCGACAGCATCTACCGCAGCGCGATGGAGGGCCGTGATGTTTTCGACAAGCGCACCCGCGCGCAATATCTATCGCGCCAGCTCCTTCGCCTGATCGTCGAGGACGAGCAGAACAGCGCCCGCAACAGCGAGCCGGGCAAACTGGATTATTCGCTGCTCAGCGGCGGACAGGATCAGCTCAAGATCGGTGATTTGCAGGTCACCGAGGTTTCGCGCCAGCAGGATCGCGTCATTGTTCGCGTGCAATTCCGCAACATCGCCTTCACGGGTCCGGCACCGGTCGAGACCGTCACCTACCATTTGCAGTCGGGCGATCGGGGCTGGCGCATTACCAACATCATTTATAACGGCCAGCATAATCTGCTGGCGTCACTGACGAGGTAAGGCGCGTCCGGCCCGTTCATCGACGGCCAGACGCAGGCCGGGACGTGCTCGAAAGCCGGCGTCGGGCCGATGCCCGGTCTCCGCCAAGGTCTTGATGTACCCCGGTCCTTTCACGGGGGCGCGCGCCCCGAGCGATGCCGGCGTCGCATTTCCCGAGGCTCAAAACAAAACCGCCGCGGAGATCGCTCTCCGCGGCGGCTTCGTAACGGATCGATCAGGCGATCGATCGCCTCGTCAAGACGATCAGTCCTGGACGTAGGTGATCTTGTCGCCGACCTTCTTCCACGTGTACATCACGTAGTCGACGTCCTTGCGGTCGCCCTTCTTGTCGTAGCTGAGGTCGCCGAGGACGGTCTTGAAGACCTTACCCGAGTGGATGACCTCGGCCATCTTCTTGGTGTCGAGCGACTTCGCCTCTTCCGCGGCCTGCTTCATGATCTGAACGGCGGCGTAGGAGTAGAGGGTGTAGGCCTGCGGCTCGAACTTCTTGGCGCGGAACTTCTCGACCACGTCCTTGGCGGCCGGGTTGGTGCGCGGATCCGGGCCGAAGGACATCAGCGTGCCGATGACGCCGTCGCCGCCGATGGTAGCGAACTCGTCGTCGGTGATGCCGTCGCCCGAGAGCATGACGGTCTTCAGGCCCTGGTCGCGCATCTGACGGACGATCAGGCCGCCTTCGGTGTGCAGGCCGCCCCACATGAGGACGTCGGCGCCGGAGGCCTTGATCTTGGAAACGAGCGCCGAGTAGTCCTTCTCGCCGGTGTTCACACCTTCGTAGAGGACTTCCTTGATGCCTTCCTTGTTCATGAAGCCCTTGGCGGCGTCGGCGAGGCCCTGGCCGTAGGTGGTCTTGTCATGAACGACGGCGATCTTCTTGCCCTTGAAGTTCTTGACCGCGTAGTCCGACCACAGCTTGCCCTGCTGGTCGTCGCGACCGCAGGTACGGAACACGTTCCAGAGACCCTTTTCGGTGATCTTCGGATTGGTGGCCGACGGGGTGATCATCAAGAGGCCGTTCTCGGCGTAGACGTCCGAGGCCGGGTTGGTGACGCCCGAGTTGAAGTGGCCGACGACGAGCTTGACGCCGTCACCGACGAACTTGTTGGCGACCGACACGCCCTGCTTCGGATCGGAGACGTCGTCGCCGATCGAGAGGACGATCTTCTGGCCGAGGATGCCGCCGGCGGCGTTGATGTCCTCGACCGCCTGCTCGGTGCCGTTCTTCAGCTGCGCGCCGAAGGCGGCGTTCGGGCCGGTGATCGGGCCGGCGACGCCGAGCTTGATGTCGGCGTGCGCCTGACCGGCGAAAGCGAGGCCGGCGGCGAGAACGACGCCCGAAACCCAAGACTTCTTCATCGAAGTACACTCCTCTCCACGAGTACCGACGGATGCGGCCGTCGAAAGCTGCGGCCGCTGTCCGCAATTCCTTCGAACCATCGGCGCGCGCTCCCCGGCTTTCGCCGAAGGGGCGTCCGACCTCCGCGACGGGCGAGAAAGCTCCGTCGCGGCGTGTGACAACCCCGGCGCGCCGAACCTCCCGGTTCGACAGACGAGGGATGTCACTCCATTTCCTCCCTTTCGGGAAGCCCAAAAATCAGGAAGCCGTCGACTATGGATAAGGCGACGGCTCCCGATGAAGTCACTGACGTGCGGTCCAGCCGAACGGGCCGGCCGCGGCGTAGAGCCAGCGGTATTTGGATACCATCTGGCGCGTGCGCATGTGGCGGTAGCCGAGCGCGCCGATCGCCTGGACGACGACGAGGTCGACCAGGAAATAGTGCGCCGAGAAGAGCGTTCCGCCGAACAGCGCGAAGTGGATGAAGCGCACCGCGGCGGTCAGCAGGACCAGATAGACCGCGAGCACGGGGTAGGGGCGCCAGGTCGAGGCGCAGGCCTTGCCGGTCATCCAGGCCGCCCAGCCGCCCATCAGGCAGGTCACGAGCAGGAACAACCAGATCGACGATTCTTCGTAGATGATGCCTTGCATGATCAACGATCCTCTCAGTGATGGCCGCCTTCGAGGTAGGCCGCGCGGACCTCCTCGCGGGAGAGGAGTTCCTGGCCGGTGCCACTCATGGTGATGACACCGTTGACCATCACGTAGCCGCGGTGGGCGAGCTTCAGCGCGTGGAACGCGTTCTGCTCGACCAGGAACACGGTCAGGCCTTCGGTCCGGTTCAGTTCCTTGATGGCGTCGAAGATCTGCTTGACGATCAGCGGCGCGAGGCCGAGCGACGGCTCGTCGAGCAGCAGCAGCTTCGGCCGGCTCATCAGCGCGCGGGCGATGGCGAGCATCTGCTGCTCGCCGCCCGAGAGCGTGCCGCCGCGCTGGTTCACGCGCTCCTTGAGACGCGGGAACAGCGTGAACATGCGTTCCAGATCTTCCTCGAAGAAGGCGAAGTCGTTGATCGCCGCCCCCATCTGGAGGTTCTCGAACACGGTCATGCGCGGGAAGATGCGGCGGCCTTCCGGCGACTGCGCGATGCGCAGCCGGGCGATGTGATGCGTCGGCAGCTTGGTGATGTCGCGGCCGGCGTAGGTGATCGTGCCCTCGCGGGCGCGCGGGCTGCCGAAGATGGTCATCATCAGCGTCGACTTGCCGGCGCCGTTGGCGCCGATCAGCGTGACGATCTCGCCTTCGTGGACGTCGATGTCGACGCCCTTCAGCGCGATGATGTTGCCGTAGTAGGTTTTTACGCCACGGACGGAGAGGAGCGGGGTCGTCGTCACAGCGACACCTCCGCCTCGGCTTCGGCCACCTCGTCGTCGGAGACGCCGAGGTAGGCCGCGATCACCTTCTGGTCGTTCTTCACGTGGTCAGGCGTCCCGTCCGAGATCTTCGTACCGTAGTCGAGCACGACGACATGGTCGGAGATCTCCATGACCACCGACATGTCGTGTTCGATCAAGAGCACCGAGGTGCCGTGATCCTTGCGGATGGCGCGGAGCAGCTTGTTGAGCTCGGCGCTCTCGCGCGGGTTCAGGCCCGCGGCCGGCTCGTCGAGACAGAGCAGCACCGGCTCGGTGCACATGGCGCGGGCGATCTCCAGCCGGCGCTGGTCGCCGTAGGGGAGGTCGCCGGCGGGGTCGTCGGCGCGCTCGGTCAGGCCGATCTTGTCGAGCCAGTACTTGGCCCGATCGATCGCCACCTTCTCCGACGAGCGGAAGCCCGGCAGGCCGAGGATGCCGAACACGGTCAGGCCCGAGGCGATCATCAGCGGATTGTGCTGGGCGACGAGCAGGTTCTCCAGAACCGTCATGCCCGAGAACAGGCGGATGTTCTGGAACGTGCGCGCGACCTTGGCCTTGGCCGAGACCAGAAAGTCCGGCATGCGCTCGAGCAGGTAGAGCCCGTCGCCGCCGCGGGTGAGCTGCCGGTCGGCCTTGGCGGTCAGCCGGTCGAGGTCGTCCCAGATCGCGAGATCGCCGTGGCGCAGCGCGATCCGGCCTTCGGTCGGCTTGTAGAAGCCGGTGATGCAGTTGAACACCGTGGTCTTGCCGGCGCCGTTCGGGCCGATCAGCGCGGTGATGTCGCCTTCGCCGACGGTGAACGACAGGTCGTTGACCGCGACCAGGCCGCCGAAGCGCATGGTCAGGTGCTCGACCTTGAGGAGCGGGTTGGTTTCCCAGCGGGTCATCAGCCGTGACCCTCCTTGACGTGATCGCCGGACACGGCCTTGCGTTCCTTCAGGAAGGCGGTGGGTTCGCGGGTCGAGATCAGACCGCGCGGCTTCCACAGCATGATACCGACCATCGCCGCGCCGAAGAGCAGCGTGCGGTACTGCGTCGGGTCGAAATCGGCGCCGAACACGAGCTTCAGGAAGTCCATCTCGCGCATCAGCTCGAAGCCGCCGACCATCACGATCGCCGCGATGACGACGCCGTAGAGCGAACCCATGCCGCCGAGCACGACGATCGCGAGGATCTGCGCGGACTCGATGAAGGTGAAGCTCTCCGGCGAAATGAAGCCCTGACGGGCGCCGAAGAAGCAGCCGGCGAAGCCGCCGAACATGGCGCCGAGCGCAAAGGCGGTGAGCTTGGTGTTGGTCGTGTTGATGCCGAGCGAGCGGCAGGCGATCTCGTCCTCGCGCAGCGCTTCCCAGGCGCGGCCGATCGGCAGGCGCCGGAGCCGCGTCGTGACGAAGGCGGTGACGAGCGCCAGCACCAGGATCACGTAATAGAGGAAGATCGTGCGGTGGATCGGCGTGAACTCGAGGCCGAAGGTCGCCGCGAAGCCGTTGTCGGCCGCGGTGAACGGGATGCCGAACAGGGTCGGGCGCGGAATGCCCGAGATGCCGGCATAGCCGCCCGAGAAGTCGACCCAGTTGATCAGCACGAGGCGGATGATCTCGCCGAAGGCGAGCGTCACGATGGCGAGATAGTCGCCACGCAGACGCAGCACGGGGAAGCCGAGGATCATGCCCCACATGGCCGCCAGAATGCCCGAGACCGGCAGCAGCACCCAGAACGACAGACCGAAGGTCTGCGACAGGAGCGCGTAGGAATAGGCGCCGACCGCATAGAAGGCGACATAGCCGAGGTCGAGCAGACCGGCGAGGCCGACCACGATATTGAGGCCCCAGCCGAGCATCACGTAGATCAGGATCTGGATGCCGAAATTGTCGATCCACTTGATCGAGCCGCCGGGCCCGTTGATCGCCAGCATGGCCATCGGGTAGGCGAAGACCAAGCCGAGCAGCAGCGGGCCGACCCAGCCGTACTTGGCGGTCGAGGCCGCGGCCGCCTTGGTCTTCTTCGGCCGCGACCAGACGAAGATCGTCATGAGCAGGCGGCCGGCCATCAGCAGGCCGACAAAGGCCGCGAGCAGGGGCCAGCGCGTCTCGAGGACGAGCTGGTTCTGCATGTTCTGCACGGTCTTGAGGCCGATGAAGGGGCCGAGGATCGCCAGCGCGACGAGGCCGGTGATCAGCGTATCCTTGATGACGGCGCGGACGTCGAGTTCGACGGCGCCGGCGTTCGTGTTCGAAGCCATGTCGTCAGACCTTCTCGACTTCGGGTTTGCCGAGGATGCCCTGCGGCATGAAGATCAGCACGATGACCAGGATGGAGAAGGTCGCCACGTCCTTGTAGTCGATCGTGAAATAGGCCGACCACAGCGTCTCGATCAGGCCGATCAGCAACCCGCCGAGCACGGCGCCGGGCAGCGAGCCGATGCCGCCGAGCACGGCGGCGGTGAAGGCCTTCACACCCGGCGTGAAGCCGTCCGAGAAGCTCACGACGCCGTAGTAGACCATGTACATGGTGCCGGCGACGGCGGCGAGCGCGGCGCCCATCACGAAGGTCAGCGAGATGGTGCGGTCGACGTCGATGCCGAGCAGCGAGGCCATCTTGCGGTCCTGCTCACAGGCGCGCTGCGCCCGGCCGAGCGAGGTCTTCTGGACCAGATACCAGAAGGCGGCCAGCAGGATCGCGTTCACGACGATGATCAGGATCTGCTTGTAGGAGATCGTGACCGGGTAGCTCGCCGACTGGATGACCGTGATCACGTCGTTCATGATCGGCGGCAGCGGCTTGTTGCGCGGGCCCTGCGTCACCTGCACGAAGTTCGACAGGAAGATCGACATGCCGATCGCCGAGATCAGCGGGGCGAGGCGGAAGGAGCCGCGCAGCGGCCGATAGGCGACCCGCTCGATCGCCCAGTTCCAGACCGAGGTCAGGACCATCGCCGTGATCAGGCAGATCAGGAGGCTGAAGACGACCGAGCCGAGGCCCAGCACGGTCGAGATCACCAGGAAGGTGATCATCGCGATGAAGGCCGACACCATGAACACGTCGCCGTGGGCGAAGTTCACCATGCCGATGATGCCGAACACCATCGTGTAGCCGATGGCGATGAGCCCGTAGATCGAGCCGAGCGTGATGCCGTTGATGAGCTGCTGGACGAATACTTCCACTCTGAGACGAGCTCCCACACCGAAACGCGGATTTCGGCCCCATCGGACCGCCACCCGCGTCACTCCGTCCCGTGACGGGGGCTAGATGCCCCATTTCGGTCACGTTCTTAACCCGCGCTTTCGAGCGAGACAATTCCCACCGTCAAATGCTCGTCACAAAAAACAAATCGTTCTGTCGCCCCCGAAAAGGCGGAAAAATTTGTTTGATTGCCGCAATGCGAATTCGACCGTGCGGCGTCCGCGAGCCATGCACGCGTCGCCGTGGATTTCACTATTTTTCCGTCCATAGACGGTGGAAAACGCTATGCGGCGAGGGCTGCAACGCCTCTCGAATTTGCATTTCACATATGCGCTGCGCGAAATGGTTATCGCGTCGCGCACCACCGGAGGGGGATGACTTTGCCGCGCGCGAAACCAGGTTTTCCCCAGGATCACGGCTCGTTGATGCCCGCAAATGCGTCAGGCACGGCAGTGCCTGCATCCTGAGCTGCGGCCGGCGGGCTCCGTCCGGTCTCCGGGGCGGCGGGGCCCACCGATCCGGGACCCGGACCGCGGCGGCGCAAGCGTGGCCGCGGAGCGCCGGCGCGAAACGGCACGCCGCTCATGGTCTCTTCAGACCCTGTGCCTATATTGAGGCGACGACATTCAAGCGGCGATCGCGCGTGCCGGCTTCTGCGGGCCCGGCGAACCATCGCCGGTGGAGCGGGCATGAAGACGACGGCACTGGTCCGGGACGAACCGACGGCTCCCGATCCGATCCTGTTTCGCGAGGCGATGAGCCGCGTGGCGGCGGCCGTCCATATCGTCACCACCGACGGCCCGGCCGGGCGCGGCGGCACGACCATGACCGCCGTCGCCTCGGTGACCGACCAGCCGCCGACCCTGCTCGTCTGTCTCGCGCGCCAGAGCCGGCTCAACGCCGTGCTGAAGGCCAACGGCGTCTTCGCGGTCAACACGCTCGGCGCCGGCGCCGAGCGGCTCGCCGACGTCTTCGCCGGCCGCATCGACATCGACTACCAGGACCGGTTCGGACAGGCGGACTGGACGACCGGCGCGACGGGGGCGCCGCTGCTCGGCGGTGCAAGGGTCGCCTTCGACTGCGTCGTCGCCGCGATCCACGAAGTCGGCACCCATACGATCGTGTTCGGCGAGATCCGCGCCGTATCGCTCGGCGATGCGAGCGGCGCGCTGCTCTATGCCGACCGCGCCTATCGCACACTCTGATCATCACGGCCGGTCGCCCGTCTCCCGGACCTCGCTTGTCCGTCGTCATGCTCTCGCGCCGGGCATGCCGCAGGCGAAGCCCTCTGGTCCGCCGAAGCCCTCTGGTCTCAACCGGGGCGGGGCGCGTATGGTGCGGGTGCGGCGCTCGCCGTGAGTTCTGGTCCCGCGCCGGTCCGGCGACAGGCGCGGCGTCCGTTTCCCCCAGCGTGTGATCCGGTCGTGGCGGCTCCGTCCCGATCGCACCGCGCGCGCTTCGAGAGACCGATCCGCCGATGCCCTCCGATCCGACCTCGACGTCCGTCCGTTCCATCCCGGCCTCGATCGACGCCACGCTCGCGCTGCTCTCCGCTGACGGCTACGTCGCCGACCGTGCGCTCGCGACCGTGCTCTATCTGGCGCTCAAGATGCGTCGGCCGCTGTTCCTCGAAGGCGAGGCCGGCGTCGGCAAGACCGAGATCGCCAAGGTCCTGTCGCGCATGTTCGGGCGCAAGCTGATCCGGCTGCAGTGCTACGAGGGCCTCGACGTCTCGACCGCGGTCTACGAGTGGAACTACCCGGCGCAGATGGTCGAGATCCGCATGGCCGAGGCCTCCGGCGCGGTCGATCGTGGCGAGCTGTCCTCGGACGTGTTCTCCGAGCGGTTCCTGATCAAGCGGCCGGTCCTGCAGGCGCTCGAGCCCGACATTGCCGGCGCGCCGATCTTCCTGATCGACGAACTGGACCGTGCCGACGAGGCGTTTGAAGCCTTCCTGCTCGAGGTGCTCGCCGACAGCCAGGTGACGATCCCGGAGATCGGCACGGTCAAGGCGCCCGAGCCGCCGATCGTGATCATCACCACCAACCGCACGCGCGAGATCCACGACGCGCTGAAGCGGCGCTGCCTCTATCACTGGGTCGACTATCCCGACACCGAGCGCGAGATGGCGATCGTGCGCAACAAGGTGCCGGAGGCGCCGGAGCGGCTGACCGCCGAGGTCGTCGGCTTCGTGCAGCGGCTGCGCAAGATGGAGCTGTTCAAGGCGCCGGGCGTGGCCGAGACGCTCGACTGGGCGACGGCGCTGACCGAGCTAGACCAGCTCGCGCTCGATCCGGACGTCGTTTCCGATACGCTCGGCGTGCTGCTCAAGTATCAGGACGACATCGCGCGGATCCAGGGCTCGGAGGCGCGGCGGATCGTCGACGAGATCCGGCAGGAGGCGCGGCGCGCATGAGCGGGGCGGCGCGCGGCGACGGGACGGGGCACATCGCTGCTGCTGGTCCTACCGGGGTGGCTCCGGCCGAGGCGAGCGGCGGCAAGCTCGCCGAGAACATCGTCTATTTCGCCCGCGTGCTGCGCGCGGCCGGACTGCCGGTCGGGCCGGCATCGGTGGTCGATGCGATCCGCGCGGTCGAGGCCGCCGGCATCGGCGTGCGCGAGGACTTCTATTGGACGCTGCATGCGGTGTTCGTGACCAAGCGCGAGCACCGGCTGATCTTCGACGAGGCGTTCCGCGTGTTCTGGCGCAACCGCGGCCTGGTCGAGAAGATGCTGGCGATCATGTCGCCGGTCGCGCTGCCCTCGGCGCCGCAGAAGCCGAAGCCGGGGCAGGCGCGCGTCGGCAAGGCGCTCGGTGGCCAGGATCAGCCGACCAAGGAGGCCGAGCGGCCGGAGATCGAGGTCGACGCCCGCTTCACGGTGTCCGAGCGCGAGTTGTTGCAGGCCAAGGACTTCGCGCTGATGAGCGCGGAGGAGATCGCGCGCGCCAAGCAGGCGATCCGCGATCTGGTGCTGCCGGTCGACACCTTCCTGACCCGCCGGATGGGCGCGGCGAACCGCGGGCGCGTGATCGATCCGCGCCGGACGATCCGCGCCTCGCTCAGGACCGGCGGTTCGATGATCGCGCTCAAGTACCGCGAACGGCGCGAGGAGCGGCCGCCCGTGGTCGCGCTGCTCGACATCTCCGGTTCGATGAGCCAGTACAGCCGCATCTTCCTGCATTTCCTGCATGCGCTCGCCGAGAAGCGGAAGGTCACCACCTTCCTGTTCGGCACGCGGCTCACCAACGTGACGCGGCAGCTCCGCACCAAGGATCCGGACGAGGCGCTGGCGGCCTGTTCCGCGAGCGTGATGGACTGGTCGGGCGGCACGCGCATCGCCACGGCGCTCGCCGGCTTCAACCGGCTGTGGTCGCGGCGCGTGCTGTCGGGCGGGCCGATCGTGCTCCTGATCACCGACGGGCTGGAGCGCGACACCGACGAGGATCTCGCGCGCGAGATGGACCGGCTGCACCGGTCCTGCCGTCGGCTGGTCTGGCTGAACCCGTTGCTCAGGTTCGACGGCTTCGAGGCCCGCGCCCGTGGCGTGCGGCTGATGCTGCCGCATGTCGACGAGTTCCGCTCGGTGCACAATCTCGAATCGATCGCGGATCTCTGCCGGGCGCTGGCCGGAGACGGCGGCGGGGTGAGGGTCGATCCGCGGCGGTTCCTCGCCGTCGCCTGAGAGTACACGGTCGGCGCTGCAGCCGACCGGCCGTCGCGTGTGTCAGTCGATCATCTGGGCGGCGAAGGTCCGGCTCGCCAAGGCCAGTTCGACGGTCAGCAGCAGGTTGGCGACCGTCGCCAGCCGGCGCATCTCGGGGCGGGGGCGGCCGACCTCGGTATCGAGCAACTCGGCGAGGCGGGTGCTGATCCAGCCGTGGGCGACGACCTGCGCCTCGGTCGTGCGCCCGGCGTCGCGGTGACGGATCGCCAGCGTGATCGCGCGGTCCTCCAGCGCCTGATCCATCCGGCCGCCGAACAGGTTGCGCCAGAACTCGATCTGCAGCGTGTCGAGATGCCGATCGTCGAAGCCGCGCCAGAAGGCGCGATCCGGCGCGGTGGCGATATGGCGCTGGAAGTCGCTGGCGACCCGGCTCAGCTTGGCAACCAGGAGATCGGCATAACGTGCGGCCAGATCGAGATCCTGCTCGAAGAGACCGAGCCCATCGATCAATGTCTCGATATGTCGCGCAAACATGTTCTCACCCGAGCCCTCAATCTTGTCTGATCATAAGACAATTCGGGCTGGTTTTCTCTGGAATTCCAAAACGGAAAACACGTATATCATGAAATAAGACTAGGTGTATACGCGTATCTTTGGTGTTGTTCCGCCGCATGCGTGAAGGCTAGCCGTCGCCATCCTTCACCCGCATTGATCGCCATCATTCCCATCGTGCCGTGAACGCTGTTCCATGGCGATGAGTTCGATGGAGGGAGGGCGATCCATGAAACTGTTCAATGCCGGCGCGATCGCGGTTGTGATCGGCTTCCTGACGGTGATGCCGGCCTCGAGCGAGGAGGAGGGGGGCGCGGCGCGGGGACGCGAGATCGCCGAGGCGGCGTGTGCGCCCTGTCATGCGATCGGCCGTTCGGGCACCAGCCCCAATCCGAAGGCGACGCCGTTTCGCGAGATCGGCCGGAACTACCCGGTCGACAATCTCGAGGAGACGCTCGCGGAAGGGGTCGTCACCGGCCATCCGGAGATGCCGAAGGTCAAGATGACCCCGAAGGACATCGGCGCCTTCATCGCCTATCTGCGGACCATCCAGCAGTGACGGCGTCCGCCTCGGCGGGGCGCCATGATCGCCCCCCTTCGCGTCGATGACCGGTCGGTCGAGAGCCTCGCGGACGGCGGCGGGCGAGCCGTCTGTCAGGAGACCGTGAACGTCCCCATCATGCCGGCGTCCTCGTGTTCGAGCACGTGGCAATGGTAGACGAACGGTGCCGAACGGTCGGCGCGATGCGGGAAGGTGATCAGCAATTCGGCCGAGTTCTCAACCAGCACGGTGTCCTTGAGACCCGAGTTCCACGTCTTCGGCGGCCCGCCATCCTCGCCGAGGACGCGGAACTGCACGCCGTGGACGTGGAACGGGTGTGCCATCTCGGCCGAGACGATCTCCCAGATCTCGGTCGTGCCGAGCCCGACTTCCTCGTCGATCCGGCCCATCGCAAAAGCCTTGCCGTTGATGCCGAGGGCCGGACGTGGGGCGCCGTCGGACGCGCCGCTCGTGGTGCGGGATGTGGGCTGGGCCGTGGTCTGGCCATGGCCCGCATGGCCCATCGCCGCATGATCCATGGTCGTGTGATCCATCGCGGCATGATCGCCGGCCGCGTAGGGCATGGCGGTCGCGGCGAGCGACTTCAGTTCGAAGCGGCGGCGCCGCACGGCGGTCTTCGGATCGGCCGGCGGTAGCACGACCAGGCGGTCGGGGCGCTTGGTCCCCGGCCTGTTGTCGGAGAACGGATCGAAGCCGCAGACCCGGAACGGCTTGTCGATCACATCGGGCAGGCTCATCGCCGTCGCACCCATGCGGTGCTCGTGCACATCCGGGGTCGACATCAGGTTGGTCGAGCCGAGACTGAAGTCGATCAGGATCTCGGCGCGCTCGCCGGGCGCCAGCACCAGCATGGTGATCTCGACCGGACCCGGCAAATAGCCGCCGTCGGTCGCGATCAGGTCGAAGCCGCGCTCGTCCTCGCAATAGAGCCGATAGGTCCGCGCGCTGGAGGCATTGAGGAGGCGGAAGCGCACCGGGCGCTGCGGCACCCGCGCGACCGCCTCGCGCACGCCGTTGACCAGCACCGTGCGGCCACGGAAGCCGTGCTCGATCGCGTCGGCGTCGGGTGCGTAGACCGGCGCGCCGGCGGCGTCGAAGTCCTTGTCCTGGATCAGGAGCGGGATGTCGTCGACACCCCAGGTCGACGGCAGGCCGAGGCCGATCTCGTCCGGGTCCTCGACGATCAGGAAGCCGGCGAGGCCGTCGTGCACGTCGCGGCCGACGCTGCCGTGGACATGGGCGTGGTACCAGAGCGTCGCGCTCGACTGATCGGCGGTGATCTTGTAGGTGGCGGAAGCGCCGGGGGCGAGCGGCGGCTGCATCGCGCCGTCCAGCTTGGCATCGACACTGAGGCCGTGCCAATGGACGTTGGTCGGCCGGTCGAGCTTGTTCTCGATCCGGATGGTCGCCGACTGGCCACGGACCAGCCGCAGCGCCGGGCCGAGGTGGCGGCCGTTGTAGCCGGCGACGCGCGCGGGCTTGTCCTTGATGAAGGCATGGTCAGCGAAGCCGGCGGCGATCGTCGTCTCGCCGTCTGCGGCGACCGTGATGAGCTCCGGGATCGGCAGCGCGGTGCCGTTCGGCGGTGGCGGCGTCTGCGGCGCGCTGGCGGCGGCCGCGCGCGAGGCCTTGCCGCGGCTGGCCTTCCGGCCGCCGCTGCGCCGCCGCTTCGAGCGCGCCTCGGCGCTCTCCACGAGCGCGAACAGGGCGGCGGCAGAGCCGAGAAGGAGACTGCGGCGGCTGAGCGTCATGGTGTCCCGGTCGCGGTTTCGAAAGCATCGGTCCGGGTGGCCGCCCATGCGGGGGCGCGCCCGATCCGCAGCCTTCCTGACATATCATTCCGGCCGCATTGCGGATGTCGGTGGTGCGAATGCCGATCTCGCAAACGTCGGTGTCGCGACTGTCCGGGCATCCGAACACGGCCGGCGGCACCGGCTCAGACGAACAGCTCGACCTTCTCGAAGCGGGTGACATCGACGAGGCCGAGGTCGGAGATCCGCAGTTCCGGGATCACCACCAGCGCCAGCAGCGAGTGCTGCATGTAGGCGTTGTTGAGCGTGCAGCCGCAGGCGCGCATCGCCGCGACCAGCCGGTCCGCCTTGGCCGCGACGACCTCGGCCCGCTCGTCCGACATGAGACCGGCGATCGGCAGCTCGACCAGCGCCAGCACCTCGCCGCCGGAGACGACGATGACGCCGCCGCCGACCGCGCCGAGCGTGTTGGCGGCAAAGGCCATGTCGGCCTCGTCGGTGCCGACGACGATCATG
The DNA here is from genome assembly GCA_040269895.1 of Ancalomicrobiaceae bacterium S20. Taxonomy (NCBI): domain Bacteria; kingdom Pseudomonadati; phylum Pseudomonadota; class Alphaproteobacteria; order Hyphomicrobiales; family Ancalomicrobiaceae; genus Methyloraptor; species Methyloraptor flagellatus. The sequence goes on from CP158568.1 coordinate 842,371, forward strand.
TGATGGCTGTCGTGGGCGACGGTCGAGGCGACCGCGCAGGGCTTGTCGTAGCCGAAGCCGGAGACGAAGCCGTTCACCACGGTGCCGAGGCCGCGATGGCGCTCGACCAGCGCGATCTTGGCGACGTCCTGGCGCGCATCGGCGCGGACGAGACCGTCGGCGACGGCGAGCCGCGCCGTCAGGGCGCGCGTCGGCGCCTGGTTCTCGATCACGCCGATGACGCGGGCTTCGACCTCGTTGGCGCCGGCGTGGGCGGGGATGTCGAAGTCCGTCGGCTCGAGCTTGCGGCCGAGCTTGACGGTGCCCTTGGCCATGGCCGGATAGGCGTAGGGTTCGATGGTCGCGGCGAGCGCGCCGTCGCGGGCGACGACGGTGCCGCGCGCGATCACGGTCTCGATCGGCAGCGTCACCAGGTCCGAGGTCAGGATCAGGTCGGCGCGCCGGCCGGGCGCGATCGAGCCCAATTCGCGCTCGAGACCGAAATGGGTCGCGGTGTTGATCGTCGCCATCTGGATCGCGGTCACGGGTTTGAGCCCCTGCGCGATCGCGTGGCGGACGACGCGGTTCATGTGGCCGTCGCCGACCAGCGTGCCGGAATGGCTGTCGTCGGTGCACAGGATGAAGTTGCGCGGGTCGAGACCCATCTCGGTCACGGCCTTCACCTGCGTCGCGACGTCGTACCAAGCCGAGCCGAGGCGCAGCATCGCGCGCATGCCGAGGCGAACGCGCGTGACCGCGTCGATCACGCGCGTGCCTTCGTGGTCGTCGGCCGGGCCGCCGGCGACATAGCCGAGGAACGAGCGGCCGAGATCGGGCGAGGCATAGTGGCCGCCGACGGTCTTCGCCGCGCGCATCGTAGAGGCGATCTCGCCGAGCATCTTCTCGTCGGCCGCCGCCACGCCGGGAAAGTTCATCATCTCGCCGAGGCCGATGATGCCGGGCCAGGTCATGGCCTCGGCAACCTCGGCCGGGCCGATCGAGGCGCCGGCGTTCTCCAGCCCCGGCGCGGAGGGCACGCAGCTCGGCATCTGGACATAGATGTTGATCGGCAGCGTCAGCGCCTCGTCGTGCATGAGCCGGACGCCGGGAAGACCGAGCACGTTGGCGATCTCGTGCGGATCGATGAACATCGAGGTGGTGCCGTGCGGGATCACCGCGCGGGCGAACTCGGTCACCGTCACCATGCCGGATTCGACATGCATGTGACCGTCGCAGAGGCCCGGAACCATGTAGCGGCCCTCGGCCTCGACGACTTCCGTGTCCGGCCCGATGCAGTAGGACAGATCCTCGGCGACCGCCGCGAAACGGCCGGCCGCGATCGCGACATCGTGGCGACCCAGCACCTCGCCGGAGTGGACGTTCACCCAGCGCGCGCCGCGCACCACCATGTCCGCCGGCGACCGGCCGGTCGCGACATCGACGAGGCGGGTGGCGGATTCGGCCCAGGATTTCGGTCCGGCGGGAAGGGTCATGCGAGTCGCCTCCGGGTTCATTTCGGCCCGAGGATAGACCAGGGGTGCTGCGGCGCAACGGCGATCCGTTCGTGCCGAGGCGATCGGGCAGGCGGCCGAGCCGTGCCGGTGAATGCCGGCTGAACGCGGCGCTCAGGCTCGCCTCAGCCGCACCCGGCTAGAACGGCATCGTCGCCGGGTATACCTCGGCCGCGAACCGGGGAGCCAAACCCATGTACCGCACCATCGCCGCCCTGTTCGGCATCGGCATCAGCGTCGCCGCCAGCGCGCTGGTGCTGACTGTCTCCGCCTTCGACGCCAAGGCCTCGGCCGACGCCTACCAGCGTGCGACGACGATCATTCTCGCCTCGGAGTGACGGGCGTTCGCATTCTGTTGCGGCATATGACCATTTCGACATGTGCTGTAGAAAAGTCTTTCAACCAATTGAAATGGTCGTCATTTTCGGTGCGGGCCTCGGAAGGTTAAGGCGATCTTAACCTTGGTCGGCCACCTTCGTTTTCAGATCGGGTCGCCTTGGCGCGAACCCCTCGTTTTTCGATCAAGAGTCATCGTCATGAGCCGGATGTTCATCGTCATCCTCGGCGTTTGCGCCGCCATTGCCTCGTTCGGTCAGCCGCGCGCCGACGGCGTGTCGCGGTCGTCGGTCGAGATCACCTCGTCGATCCCGCACTGATCGGGCCTCGCCTGCGGCGCGGCGTCAGCGGATCGGGCAGGCCCAGATCGCCTTGACGCGGGTTGCGTAGCGCGCGTTCGGATAGCCGTCGAAGAAGCCGGCGACGAGGGCGGTCGACTGCTCGCCGGGCAGCACGGTCGCCGGCGCGGTCATCTCGGTGTCGGCGAGCGACATGGTCTGGGTGACGATCTCGACCTCGCGCACGATCTTGTCCGGCAGCGGGTTCTTCAAATCCCAGGTGAAGGCGTTCGACTGCACGACATAGCTCGGGCTCGCGCCGCGGATCGCCCGGAACTCCTCGATCGAGACCGGTTCGGGCTTGCAGGCGGCGAGCGCCTTCGTCAGCCCGCGCCGCTCGGCCTCGGCCTTCACCTCCGCCTCGCAGCGGTCGCGGCAGCCTTTCATCTCGAACCGGATCTGGTCGTCAGTCGCCTCGCTCGAGGTGACGCGGCTTGCAAGGCATTGCCGGAAGCAGGTCTCGGCCGAGGCGGGGGCGGGCGTCAGGGCTGGGGTCAGCACGGTGAGGAGGGCGAGCGCGCGGGGCGCGCTGATCCAGGTCTTTTGGCGGTCGAGCGGCATGGGCGTTCCTCCTTTTTGGGAGGAGATACGCGCCCTGATGCGGATCGGTTGAGTGGCTGACATAAAAGAAGCGCGGGCCGGAGCCCGCGCTTCAATTCGTCCCTGCGCTTTAGAGCGTGGGCGGTGATTCAGGACTTTCGATCCTGCGGATCAGAAGTCCATCCCGCCACCGAAGTCGGCATTTGCCGACTTCGGCGCTTTAGAGCGTGGGCGGTGATTCAGGACTTCTGATCCTGCGGATCAGAAGTCCATCCCGCCCATGCCCCCGCCCGGCATGGCCGGGGCGGCGTCCTTCTTGGGCTTCTCGGCGATCATGGCTTCGGTGGTGATCAGGAGACCCGAGACCGAGGCGGCGTCCTGCAGCGCGGTGCGGACGACCTTGGCCGGGTCGATCACGCCGAACTGGTACATGTCGCCGTATTCGCCCGACTGGGCGTTCCAGCCGAAGGCGTCGGCGCCGTTCTCGAGGATCTTGCCGACCACGATCGAGCCGTCGGCGCCGGCATTCGAGGCGATCTGACGCGCCGGGGCCTGGATGGCGCGGCGGACGATGTCGACACCGGTCTTCTGGTCGGAGTTGGCGACCTGGATGCCGTCGAGCACCTTGAGCGAGCGCAGCAGCGCCACGCCGCCGCCCGGCAGCACGCCTTCCTCCACCGCGGCGCGGGTCGCGTGCATGGCGTCGTCGACGCGGTCCTTCTTCTCCTTCACTTCAACCTCGGTCGCGCCGCCGACGCGGATCACCGCGACGCCGCCCGCGAGCTTGGCGAGACGCTCCTGCAGCTTCTCGCGGTCGTAGTCGGAGGTGGTCTCCTCGATCTGGGCGCGGATCTGGGCCACGCGCGCGTCGATCTCCTTCTTGGAGCCGGCGCCGTCGACGATCGTGGTGTTCTCCTTCTCGATCATCACGCGCTTGGCGCGGCCGAGCATGTCGATCGTGACGTTCTCGAGCTTGATGCCGAGGTCTTCCGAGATCACCTGGCCGTTGGTCAGGATCGCGATATCCTCGAGCATGGCCTTGCGACGGTCACCGAAGCCCGGCGCCTTGACGGCCGCGATCTTGAGGCCGCCGCGCAGCTTGTTGACGACCAGGGTCGCCAGCGCTTCGCCCTCGACGTCCTCGGCAATGATCAGCAGCGGCTTGCCGGACTGCACGACCGCCTCGAGCACCGGCAGCAGCGACTGCAGGCCGGAAAGCTTCTTCTCGTGGATCAGGATGTAGGGATCCTCGAGCTCGGCGCGCATCTTGTCGGCATTGGTGACGAAGTAGGGCGAGATGTAGCCGCGGTCGAACTGCATGCCCTCGACGACGTCGAGTTCGGTCGTCAGGCTCTTGGCCTCCTCGACCGTGATGACACCCTCGTTGCCGACCTTCTGCATCGCCTCGGCGAGGAAGCGGCCGATCTCGGTGTCGCCGTTGGCCGAAATGGTGCCGACCTGGGCGATCTCCTCGTTGGAGGTGACCTTCTTGGCGCGACCCTTGAGGTCGGTGACGATGGCGTCGACCGCGAGGTCGATGCCGCGCTTCAGGTCCATCGGGTTCATGCCGGCGGCGACCGCCTTGGCGCCCTCCTTGACGATCGCCTGGGCGAGCACGGTCGCGGTCGTGGTGCCGTCGCCGGCGAGGTCGTTGGTCTTCGAGGCCACTTCGCGCACCATCTGGGCGCCCATGTTCTCGAACTTGTCCTCGAGCTCGATCTCCTTGGCGACGGTGACGCCGTCCTTGGTGATGCGCGGGGCGCCGAACGACTTCTCGATCACGACGTTGCGGCCCTTCGGGCCGAGCGTGACCTTCACCGCGTTGGCGAGGATGTCGACGCCGCGCAGCATGCGGTCGCGCGCGTCGAGCGAGAATTTCACGTCCTTGGCAGCCATCTGACTAGCTCCTTCAATTCAGATCGTCGGGTGCGGGTTCAGGCGGCCTTCTTGGCCGAGGCGGTCGCCTCGATGACGCCCATGATGTCGCTCTCCTTCATGATCAGGAGATCCTGGCCGTCGATCTTGACCTCGGTGCCGGACCACTTGCCGAACAGAACCCGGTCGCCGACCTTGACGTCGAGGGGGACGAGCTTGCCGCTGTCGTCGCGGGCGCCGGAGCCGACGGCCACGATCTCACCCTCCTGCGGCTTCTCCTTCGCCGTATCCGGGATGATGATGCCGCCGGCGGTCTTCTGCTCGGCCTCGATGCGCTTGACGACGACGCGGTCGTGGAGCGGACGGAATGCCATGTGATGTCTCCTCCGAATGGAAAAGCTTCGGGATGAACGCTTCCCTTGATCGGGAGCGCGGCGCCGGTCCCGTTCGATCGACCCGGGAGCGGCGAACCACGCGAGCCGGAGTTAGGCGTGCGCGAAAACGGCTTCAAGGGGGAGATCGGAAAATTTTGGCACTCTCTTGTGGAGAGTGCCAGGCGCCTTGCGCAGCGGTGCCCGAGGAGCGCTCGGCGGCGGCGGCCCGATCGGGTCAGCGAGCGCGCGCCAGCCAGACCGTGTGGCCGGCGCAGTCCGGATCCTCGGCGACATGCATCACGACATCGAAGCCGTGGCGGTCTAGAAGGGCGCGGTACTCGCTCGGATCGAGACTGGCATGAAACAGCCGTTCGCCGTCGAGCGCGCCGATCGCTTCGCCTTCAGCGGGCCCGCTGGTGAACATGAGCGCAGCTCCGGGCGCGGCATGGCGCTGGAAGACGTCGAACATCCGCCGCTGGTCGTCGCCGCGCAGGTGAAAGAAGCTGTTCCAGGCGAGAATGCCGTTGAATCGCTCGATGAGGCGAAGGTCGCGCATGTCGGCGAAGATCCAGCGATGACCGGGAAAGCGTTCGCGGGCGCGATCGAGAAGGGCGGGCGAGGTATCGATCCCGGTCACAGCGAAGCCGCGCTCGATGAAATAGCGCGCGATCGGATCGGCGCCGCCGCAGCCGAGATCCAGGACGGCGCCCCCGTCCGGCAACAGCGCCCGGAAGCGGTCGAGCCAGACCCTTTCGAACAGGCTGCGGCCGCGACCGGCGTCCCAGGCGGCGCCGTGGTCGCGGTAGATCTCGATGATCCGATCGGCCAGGTCGTTCATGAAAAACCGCTCGCGGAAGGTCGCTCGACGGAGGTAGCAGCACTCTCAGAGGATTGCTGCTAAATCATTGAATTTACACAGAATTAATCAAAGCCGGCTTGAATTTTCGCGTGGCCCATTCACACTCTTCTTCGAGCACTGTCAAGGAGGGGCTCATGCGCGAAAGACAGGTTGATTCCGCATTCCAGCGTCAGCTCGAAGGCTACGGCCTCACCACCGCCCATATCCTCTACCGCCTGCCGGACCATCCCGCGATCCTGCAATCCTACCTCTGGCAAGAGTACGATCTGGCACCGAAATTCCCCGAACTGGAGCGCTTCCTCGATTTCTGGGAGCGCGAGCTCGCCGGGCCGATCCATTCGGTCGAAGTGGCTCACAAGAAACTTGTCGGCCCGAACGAATGGAAGTCGGTCGCCGGCGTCTATCGCCTGCATTGATGCACGAAGGGCAACGCCGACCGGCATGGCGGCCGTGCGCCGCTGCCGGACGGCGGGTGCTTTGACACCGGACGCCGCCCCGCTACAGTCCCGGCCGATAAGAGAAATCGCCGGGAGGAGGGCGGGCATGTCATTGAAGGTGGCGTTCATCGGGACGGGGCTCATGGGCGGGCCGATGGCGCGCAACATCGCGCGCGCCGGCATCCCGATCACGGTGTGGAATCGCAGCCGCGCCAAGGCCGAGGCGATCGCCGCCGACGGCGCGGTCGTCGCCGATACGATCGCCGAGGCGGTCGCGGACGCCGATGTCGTGATCACCATGCTCGCCGACGGGGCGACCGTGACGGAGGTCTATTTCGCGGGCGGGGCGGCCGAGGCGGCGCGGCCGGGCACGATCTTCGTCGACATGTCGTCGATCCCACCCTCGGTCGCGCGCGACCACGCCGCAAAGCTCGGCGACCTCGGCATCAGCCACATCGATGCGCCGGTCTCCGGCGGCACGGTCGGCGCGACGGAGGCCTCGCTCGCGATCATGGCCGGCGGCGAGGCGGCGGCGATCGCTCGCGTGCGGCCGGTGTTCGAAGCCATGGGACGCGTGGTGCGCGTCGGGCCGCATGGCGCCGGGCAGCTGTCGAAGCTCGCCAATCAGGCGATCGTCGCCGTGACGATCGGCGCGGTCGCCGAAGGGCTCATGCTGGCGGCGGCCGGCGGGGCGGATCCGGCCGCTGTGCGCGACGCGATCCGCGGCGGCTATGCCGAGAGCCGGATCCTGGAGATCCACGGCGGCCGCATGGTCCAGCGCAATTTCGTGCCGGGCGGGCCGTCGAAGTTCCAGCTCAAGGATCTGAACACGATCCTCGACGCGGCGGCCGAATCCGGCATCGACCTGCCGCTGACCCGCAACGTGCGCGACCGGTTCGCCCGCCTCGTCGGCGAGCTCGGCGGTGCGGACTACGATCATTCCGCGCTGCTCCTCGAACTCGAGGCGCTCAACGCGCCGCACCGGGTCGGCGGCGCGCCGGACAAGCTGCCGGGGTGAACAGGTGCACGGCCGCCATCCGGGTGGCGGCCGCACTCACGCCCGGACCACGCGCGCCGCATAGCAGCCGTGGCGGGCGAAATGGGCGTGGAGATAGGCGATTCGCCGATCGGCGAAGGCGGTCGTGATCCAGTCGGCCAGCGCTTCGCCGGGCAGGACCTCGGCCGTCACCATCATCGCATCGGCATCATAGGCGCGGACCGACAGGAGCCGGCGCCGGAGTTGGCCGGGAACCTCGCCGGGCCGTGGCATGGCCTGCCGGTCGAGCGCGGCGCGGCGGACGAAGACCGGTCCCGAGGCTGCATAGGGCGATGCGACGGCGTGATGGGCGAAGGTCGTCAAACGAGCTCCTCGCCCGGCTCGGCGTCTTCCAGGCTGACACGGCAGGGGAAGGCGTGCGGCGCGTCGGCGGTCCGGCGCACCGCTCCACGCGCGGCGAGCGCGGCATCATCCAGCGCGAACAGCGGCCGGAACGGGGCGGGCGCGAGGGCTTCGATGCGGAAGGTCTCGATTTGAGAGGCGATGGTGCTGAAGGTCATGGGGCGGGCTCCGGTGTCGGTCTCGCCGCGGCCCCGCTGATGCGGGTGGCGGCGCGGACGAGACCGTGCCCGCGACCGGCCGTCGGCGGCCACCCGATTTCGGACAGGTCCGGTTCGCCGATCTGATCGGGGCTGGAGCGGCATCCGATCAGATTGGATCGGATGCCGCCCCAGCCTACTTGTAAACGCAAGCCTTTTCCGATCGGAGTGAATCACTCCGATCGGGCCTTGCTCTACACGGTTTCGGAGCAGGCGGCGCTGGAGCCGGCCCTTGCAGGTATCCAGACAAGAAGACGGCCCGGAGCGGGGCTCCGGGCCGTCTTTGCGTTGGGGGAGCGCCTCGCTCAGCGCGAGCAGTTCAGGCGGCCGTCCTGGTTGCCGATATCGCCGCGGCACTGGCGGACGTCGATCCGCGACCGCGCCATCTCGCCGTCGGTGTCGCGGCAGCGCGCGGTCAGGATCACGCCGTCGAAGGACTCGACGCGGCAGGTGCGCAGGTAGGAGCCGCCGGGCGCCTGCGGGCCGCCCCAGTTGTGCTCGCGAACCGGCGGCTGGCGGCGCTGCTGGCCGCCCCAGTCGTCCTCGTAGCCATTGTTGCGGCGCGGGCGATCGCCCTGCCAGCCATTGTCGGACCGGCCGTTGTCCCAGCCGTTGCCGCGCGGCGGCTGCCGCATCTCGCGGCCGGCGACCGTGCCGCCGCCACGGCCGGCGCAGACCAGCCGGCCGTAGTCGTTGTTGACCTCGGCACGCGGCGCGCAGGCGCGCGTGTCGAGCACGGTCGTGACGGCATTGCCATTCGGGGCACGGCAGGTCGCCATCAGGTTGGCGCCATCGAAGCTGATGTCACGGCAGGTGCGCAGATAGCTGCCGCCGGGCTGATACTGCGCGGAGGCGGTGCCGGTCGAGGCAACGAAGGCGACGAGAAGCGTCGCGAGACCGAATCTAATCATTGAAGTCAAATTCCTTTCTCCCGGCCGCGTCCGTTCCGCGCGGTTCGGCGGAACTATGGTCGTAAGCCACATGAAATGTGTAGAGGGATTTTTGAGGCGAACCGATGGCCGAACCGGCCTTGTCGGGCTGGTTCGGCTTCGCGCCTTCGCAGAAGACGGTCCCTCTCACTTGCAGGCCCAGACCTCGACGGTCTGCTGGCCGCAGGCGTAGAAGCCGTTCACCTCGCAATTGGGGCCCGAGGCGCCCGAACCGCCGGCGCGGCAGGCGCTCTTCGCCCGATCGAGGGCGTCGCCTTCATTCGTGCTGGTCCCCGAATAGGACTTGCCGAACTTGTTGTACTTGCACGTCCAGTTCGACCCCTTCACCTGCTGGGTCACGATGGTCGGGCGCTTGCCGCCGGTGCAGACCGGGCGCGGCCCGGTCGGGGCCGCCGATGCCGGCGTGGCGCAGACGGACACGGAAAACGAAAGGACAGCGAACAATGCAATGAAAGAGTGTTTCATAAGATCAAGTCCTCCGGAAATAGAAGTGTCTGCATCGTGTTGCCGACAGATGTCGTTCGGCAAAATATTCCAGCCGCCGCAAGTCTGATCATATCTGCGACTGACTGTGGGAATTCATCATGGGCATCGCGTCAGGGGGTGTCAAACGCTCGGTCGCGGCCACCGCCGTGCGGCGGGGGGGCGGCGCGAGTGTCACCGTGCCGCAGCGCGGCCAGTTGACGTTCAGCAGCGCTGAACCATCGCAGCCCGCGCTCGTCGAGGCGCTTGCGACCGGGGAGAGGACGGCCGCGCTCAGATCCCGTAGGGCGGTCGCGGGATGTTTTGATGCGCCTGCCGCAGCGCCGCCGACCAGCGTTCGCGCAGATCGTGAAAGTAGGGCTCGCCCGGCTCGATGCGGTGGACGAGTTCGGCATCGATCTTGTCCCGCGGGATGACCGCGAGATCGATCGGCATGCCGACGCCGAGGTTCGAGCGCATGGTCGAATCCATCGAGATCAGGCCGATCTTCAGCGCGTCCTGCAGGTCGGTGTCGAACTTGATCGCTCGGTCGAGGATCGGCTTGCCGTACTTGTGCTCGCCGATCTGCAGATAGGGCGTATCGGCGGTCGCCTCGATGAAGTTGCCGGCGGAGTAGATCATGAACAGCCGGAGCCGACCGCCCTTGATCTGGCCTGCGAGCAGCATGGTGCAGTCGAAGGCGAGGTTCTTCTGCTCGAGCATGCGGCCGTCGAGCCGGTAGACCTCGCGCACCGCCCGGCCGAGCAACTGGGCGGCCTTGAACATCGACGGTGTGTTCTCGAAGGTCTCGATCTCGCCGGTCTCGGGATTTTCGAGGCCCTCGGTCACCTGCGATACGATGCTCTGGCTGATCGCCAGATTGCCGGCGGTGGCGACCGCGATGACGCGCTCGCCGGGGCGATTGATGACGTTGAGCTTGCGGAAGGTCGCGATATTGTCGAGACCGGCGTTCGTGCGCGTGTCCGCGATCATGACGAGGCCCTCGCGGACCAGGATCCCGACGCAATAGGTCATCTCGTTCCCCTCGAGGCGCCGCCGCCCGCGCTCGCGAGCCGGCGGCGTCTGCCTGTTCCATCCATCCGCCGACCGGCCGCGACGGCTACGGTCGCGGTTCTCGTATACGTGCAGGTCCCGCCGAGGCAAGCCCGCGCCGCGTCGCAGGGCTCGATCTTTCGTCGTGCCTGTTCATTGGGCGCCGAACCCGCGGCGCCGCCCTCGGGGGCGGCGAGCATGAGATCGATCGGAGCCGGGCTCGCAGCGATCCCGGCCCCGCACGGACCGTCAGGGCCGATCGAGCCGGGTGATCGCCACCTTCACCTTCATCGATTCGCCGGTCCCGCCATAGCGGGTTCCGCGAATCGGCGCCGCGTCGAGATAGTCGAGCCCGCTTGCGATTCGCACATGGCGGTCGGTCGGGCAGACCTCGTGGGTCGGGTCGAAGCCGATCCAGCCGATGCCGGCGACGAAGCCCTCGACCCAGGCATGGCCGGCCTCGTGAGTCTCTGTCGTGCCGGGATCGAACACGTAGCCGCCGACGTAGCGGGCCGGGATATCGAGCGCGCGGGCGGCGGCGATGAACAGATGCGCGAAGTCCTGGCAGACGCCGTGGCGCTGCTCGAACACCTTCGCAGCGCTCGTGCTCGGGTCGGTCGCCTCCTTGTCGTAGGTCCACTCGGCGTGGATCCGGCGCATCAGGGCGTGCAGGGTGGCGAGCGGGTCGCCGCCCTCGCCGCAGGAGATCGAGCGGGCGAATTCGCGGATGTCCGGGTCGGGCCGGGTCAGCTCGGTGTCGCGCAGGAACAGGGACAGCGGAAACCGTTCCTTGGTGCCGCGCACGATGCCTTCCGAATACTCGGTCAGCACCTCGCCGGTCGCGGTGATCACCAACTCCTCGATCGGGCCATCGATCGAGAAGGAGTGGGTCAGGTTGCCGAACGGGTCTTCGACCGGCGACAGGCGGCAGTCCTGAGAGACGTCGATGCGCCACTCCTGCACGAACTGCTGGGCGGAATTGCGCGGGGTCAGCCTCAGCGTCTGGATCGCGTAGGAGGCCGGCGTCTCATAGGAATAGGTCGTCTCGTGGGTGATCGACAGGCGCATGGGGAGGGGGCCTCAGACCAGATACTGATCGGTGATCAGGGCGCCGAGCTTGTTGTTGTCGGCGATGAACTCGCTCAGGAACTCGTGCAAGCCGGACTGGAAGACCTCGTCGATGTTGGCGTTGGAGAGCCGCGAGAAGGTCGCGCGGGCGAGCCGCTGGCTCGGGCCCTGGCGGCCGTGGGCGCGGGCGAGCAGGTCGAGGTAGCGGGCGATGTTCTCGTAGCAGCTGGCGACCGAGCGCGGCATCTGGGCGTTGAGGATCATCAGGTCGGCGACCAGCCAGGGCTTCAGGTTCTGCCGGTAGACCCAATGATAGGAGGTCAGCGCCGAGACCGAGCGCAGGATCGACGACCACTGGAAATAGTCGAGGCTGCCGCCGACCGGGGCACCGGGCGGCAGGAGCACATGGTACTTCACGTCGAGGATGCGGGCGGTCGCGTCGGCGCGCTCGAGGTAGACGCCGAGGCGCGTGAAGAAATAGGCCTCGCTCCTCAGCATGGTGCGGTACGCCGAGCCGTCGTAGGCGAGCGAGGTCTGCTTCACGAAGCGCAGGAAGTCGGAGATCCGGCCCGGATCGACGTCGGTCGGGTTGAACTGCCGCAGCTCCAGCCAGGCCGAGTTGATCGTCTCCCACATCTCGGCCGTCAGCGCGGTGCGGACCGCGCGGGCGTTCTGGCGGGCGATCTCCAGGCAGTTGCGGATGCTCGACGGGTTCGAGGCCGAGAAGGCGAGATACTCGATCACCTTCTCCTCGGTCGCCTCGCCGTGGCGCTCCGTGAAGGCGGTCAGAGAACCGGTCGCCAGCAGGGCGGATTCCCATTCGTTGGTCGAGCCGTAGCCCTGGGGCAGGGCGGCGAGGCGGGCGGCGGCATCGATGATGCGCGCGGTGTTCTCGGCGCGTTCGATATAGCGCGAGAGCCAGTAGAGACTGTCGGCGGTCCGGCTGAGCATGGGGCGGGTCTCGTCGGCGTGCGCGGAAGCCCGGCCGGCCTCCGCGCGGGAAGAAGGATCAGGGCGCGCGGGCGGCCGTGGGGCGGGACTGGGTCTGCGATTGGCTCTGACTGCCTCCCGCGCCCGATTGCGTCTGGCTCTGCGCCTGGCCGGCGCGCGGCGGATCGACCACCCAGGTGTCCTTGGTGCCGCCGCCCTGGCTGGAGTTGACCACCAGCGAGCCCTCCTTGAGCGCGACGCGGGTCAAGCCGCCCGGCACGCAGCGGATGCCGTCGGCGCCGGTCAGCACGTAGGGACGCAGGTCGACGTGGCGGGGCGCCACGCCTTCGCCGACGAAGGTCGGACAGGTCGACAAGGCCAGCGTCGGCTGGGCGATGAACTTGGCCGGGTCGTGCTTCAGCTTCTGCCGGAACGCCTCGATCGTGGCCTTGTCGGCCTTCGGGCCGACCAGCATGCCGTAGCCGCCGGAGCCGTCGACCTCCTTGACGACCAGGTCGCCGAGGTTGTCGAGCACGTATTTGAGCGCCTCGGGTTCGCGGCAGCGCCAGGTCGGCACGTTGTTGAGGATCGGCTCCTCGCCGGTGAAGAACTTGATGATCTCCGGCATGTAGCTGTAGACGGCCTTGTCGTCGGCGACGCCGGTGCCGACCGCGTTCGCCAGCGTGATGTTGCCGGCCCGGTAGGCCGCCATCAGGCCGGGCACGCCGAGCACCGAATCGGGCCGGAAGGCGAGGGGATCGAGGAAGTCGTCGTCGAGGCGGCGATAGATCACGTCGACCCGCTTCGGCCCCTCGGTCGTGCGCATGAACACGGTGTTCTCGCGCACATAGAGATCGCGGCCCTCGACCAGTTCGACGCCGAGCTTGTCGGCCAGGAACGAGTGCTCGTAGTAGGCCGAGTTGAACGGGCCCGGCGTCAGGATCGCGACCGTCGGGTCGCCGGGCGCGGAGAGCGGCGCGACCGACTTCAGCGTCGCCAGCAACTCGTCGGTATAGTTGTCGACCGGCTGGATGCGGTGCCGGGCGCACAGGTCCGGGAACAGCCGCATCATCACCTCGCGGTTCTCCAGCATGTAGGAGACGCCGGAGGGGGTGCGCGCGTTGTCTTCCAGGACGTAGAACGTGTCCGCGTCGACGCGGACGATGTCGATGCCACCGATCATCACGTAGATGTCGTGCGGCAGCTGCATGCCCTGCATCTCGGGCCGGTAATAGGGATTGCGGTAGACCAGTTCCTCCGGCACCACGCCGGCGCGGATCGCCTCGCCGCGGCCGTAGACGTCCTTGAGGAACATGTTCAGCGCGGTCACGCGCTGGCGAAGGCCCTTGGCCAGCTTGTCCCATTCGGTGGTGGTGAGAATGCGCGGCACGATGTCGAACGGGATCAGCCGTTCCTCGCCGGCGGCGTCGCCGTAGACCGCGAAGGTGATGCCGATCCGTCGGAACAGCAATTCGGCTTCGCGTTGCCGCTGTCTGAGCATTTCGGGGGGCGTGCTGGCGAGCCAGCTCTTCACGATCTCATACCCGGCTCGGCAATCGTCGCCGAGGGCTGTCATCTCGTCGTAGGCTGGTTTGGCCATCGCCTCTCTCTTCGCCCTTGAAACGTCTTCGCCCTTGAACGCGTCCCGCCGGCGCATCGTTGCGCCGTCGACCGGCTTCGGAGGCTGGAACCGCCGTTCGTCCGTCCTCCCGACGGCCGGACGCTCGCCTCGGCTCCCGCGTCTCCACTGTGAACCCGATCGCGCGGGAATGCGATCCTCTTTCCGTAGGATCTTCCGCAAAGGCCGTGCCACAGGGCAAGAGGGCCGAAAAGGCAGATTGCCCGCAAAAGCGGCGATCGGATCTGCATCGAATCCGATCAACTGCACATTGTGTAGCCGGAATCGCGCCGATGCAGCAGGCCGTCTGACGCCGTTACGGAAGCTTGGCGTATGGTCGAGCTCAAGCTTCGTTGTTTCCCTGTTAACCGAAATGGAATATCAGCGGCGCGTCGCACCTCGGAGCACCGCCGCTCATGGTCCTCGGCATGGATCTGCCGCTCGATTTCGCCACCGTCTTGTCCCTGTACAAGACATCGCTGATCGTGGGCACGGTCTGCTTTCTCTACCTGAGGGCGACCAGCACCGGGCCGGACGGCTCGGGCTTCCTCGCGGCCGCCTTCTTCTGCCATGTGATCGGCTCGAGCCTCGCGAGCCTCGGCCTGTTCCGGCGCATCTCGCCGGAGGCGTCGCAACTGCCGAGCCTGCTGCTCGGCATCCTGGGCCTGTCGCTGTTCTGGATCGGCATCTGCGAGCTCAGCACGCGGCGGATCGAACGCCGGCAATACCTGATCCTCATGGCACCGGTGATCGCCCTGGTCGCCAGCGACCTCACGGGGCTTCATCGCGATCAGGACATGTCGATGGCGACGCTCGACGGCTTCATGGTCGTGGTGCTGACCGGCTCGGTGATCCGGTTGCTGCTGGACCGCGCGGCGGAGCCGCTGCTCGCGCGCTCGCTGCTCGCCGCCGTCATCACATTCCAGGCGATCGCCCTGTGGTTCGCCACGCTCAGTCATCTCGGCCGGTCGACCTTCTTCTTCGCGCCGGAAAAGATCTATTACGCCTCGATCGTCGGCAATTTCGGCGTCGCGCTCTACGCGGTGCTGATCGTGCGCGAGCGCGCGGAGAAGGCGCTGCAGCGCATCGCGCATGTCGATGCGTTGACGGGCGTGTCCAATCGCCGGCACTTCTTCGAAGTCGTGCCGGCGCGGCTCAGGGCTGGCGATGCGGTGATCCTGCTCGACGTCGATCACTTCAAGACCATCAACGACCGGTTCGGCCATGCCACCGGCGACCGGGTGCTGACCGTGATCGCCGGGCGGATGCAGGCGGTGCTCGACGACGGGCAGGTGCTGGCGCGATTCGGGGGCGAGGAATTCGCCGTGTTCGCGCCGGGCCTCGGTGATCGGGCGACCGCGCTGGCGGAGCGGCTGCGCTCCGCGATCTGCGCAACGGCCGTGCCGGTCGACGACGAGCGTGAGGTGAATGCGACGATCAGCATCGGCGTCGCGGTCGCGGCCGTCGAGGGTGCCCTGCTCGAGCTGCTGCTCGGCCATGCCGACCGCGCGCTCTATCAGGCCAAGGATCAGGGCCGCGACCAGGTCAGGCTCGCGGCCTGAAACGTTGCGGGACCGACCGCGGATGGGCGCGATGCGGCTGCGCCCACCCGCGACCATCGACAGGTCAGTCCAGGCCCAGATGGCGCTTGAACCAGGCCGTCGCCGGGCCGGCGGAGGCTTCGAAGTCCTTCACATAGGCATCGAAGTGGCCGCCCGGGAGCGTGACGAGATGCTTGGGTTCGAGCGCGCGCTCGTAGGCTTCGAGGGCGAGGTCGGCGACGGTCAGCACGTCGCCGAGCGCCACGATCATCATCAGCGGGGTCGGGCTGACGAAGCTCACGTAGCTGCCGGGCTCGTATTCGGTGAACATCTCGACCGAGCGCAGCGTGACCTCGTTCTTCCAGGACGGGGCGCGGGTGCGGCCCGTCTCGGTGAACCAGGCCCAGCTGTCCGGCGTCGGCAGCGCCGACGGTGCCGCCGGGTCTTCAGCGACGACCGGGATCATCGCGGGCGGAGCGCCGGCGAGCCGGGCACGGCGGTCGTCATCGAAGGCCTTCTGGACCCCCGCCAGATAATCGGCGCGGATCAGGCGGCGGGCGTTGCGGTGGCCGCTGGCGAGCGGCACCTGCGAGACGACGCATTTGATCCGGCGATCGATGGCGCCGAGCACGAGCACATGGCCGCCGCTGTAGCTCGAACCCCAGACCCCGATCCGGTCGGCGTCGACTTCGGGCAGGCTCTGGGCATGGGTGATGGCATCGCGATAGTCGCGGACCTGTTGCCAGGGATCGATCTCCTGGCGCAGATCGCCATCGCTGGCGCCGAAGTTGCGGTTGTCGAACACGATCGCGCCGAGGCCGGCGGCCGCGAAGGCCTCGGCGAAACGGTCGAGATACATTTCCTTCACGGCCGAGAAGCCGTGCGCCATGACGATGGTCGGCACGCTGCCGCTGCGCCGCTCGGGCAGGTAGTGCCAGCCGCGCAGCGTCACCCCGTCTTCGGTCTTGAACTCGATGTCCTTGCGCATGCGCCGATGATCCTCCCATAGTCTCGTTGTTGGGCGGTCCGAGCGACCGAACCGCGCAACGATCCTGGGATGCCGGGCCGGAGCCGTCTTGTTCGCCACTGCGCGGCGACTTGACCATCCGTGCATGAAGCCGCCCGCAGAGGCGGTTCCCGCAGCATTCCGATCTCGGGGAGGGCACCATGTCGGTCCGGCATTGGGCGACCAGCGCGCATCCCGCCTCCGGGCGGTTCGAAGCGTGGCGGCAGGCGCTCGACGACAGTCACCTGGAATGGGAACTCGATGCGGTGTCGGACGCGGATTTTCAGGCGCGCATCCGGGAGCGGCGGGTCGACGATCTACGGCTCGTCGAATGCCGCTGCGATCCGTGCCAGGGCCAGCGCGGTCGCGCGGAGATCGGCCGCAGCGACGAGGCCTATTTCGGCATCCTGTTCGAGCTGAGCGGTCGCGAGACGACCCGGCAGGGCGACACCGAAGCGCTGCTCGGTCCGGGCGACTTCGTCATGTGGGACAGCGAGCGGGCGATGGAGTTCCGCGTCCATGACCGGCTGCACAAGTTCACGCTGCTGGTGCCGAAGCCGCGCATGGACGCCGTGCTCCACGGCGCGCATGGCTATGCCGGCACCGTCGTGCGCGGCGCCGACCGCAATGGCGCGATCGCCTCGAGCGCGCTCGCCCGGCTCGCGCGCGATTTCCATGGTCTCGGCGAGACGGAGCTGTCGGCGCTGACCGATCCGATCCTCGGGCTGGTCGCCGCCGCCATGACGGCGAACCGCCCGAGCGACCGCATCGGCGCGCATGAGGGCGATTTCCGGCGCTTCTGCCGGTATGCCGAGCGCCATCTCGGCGATGGATCCCTCGATCCGGCGCGCATCGCCGCGGCGCATGCGGTGTCAGTGCGCTATCTGCATCTGGTCTTCGCCGAGCAGGGGACGACGGTCGGGCGCTGGATCCGCGAGCGGCGCCTGGCCAATTGTCGACGCGATCTCGTCCGCGCGGGGGCCGGCGTCACGATCACCGAGATCGCGTTTCGGTGGGGCTTCAACGACATGGCGCACTTCAGCCGGCTGTTCAAAGCCCGCTTCGGCGTTTCGGCGCGCGCGGTGGTGCGGTCCGGCAGGTTGCTGTGAGTGGCGCCGGCCCCATGAAACCGCCCGCGGCGGTCCCCGTCGCCCCGGTCACATCAGGCGCAGGCCCTTCAGGCTGACGTGGCCGTCGCGGCCGATGATGATGTGGTCGTGCACGACGATGCCGAGCGGCTTGGCGACATCGGCGATCTGCTTGGTCATGGCGATGTCGGCCTGACTCGGCGTCGGATCACCCGACGGGTGATTGTGCACCAGGATCACGGCGCTCGCGGAGAGTTTCAGTGCCCGCGCGACCACCTCGCGCGGGTAGACCGGCGTGTGATCGACCGTGCCGACCTGCTGCACCTCGTCGGCGATCAGCGCGTTCTTCTTGTCGAGGAACAGGATGCGAAACTGCTCGCGCCGCTCGTAGGCCATGGCGGTGCGGCAGTAGTCGATCACCTCCGACCACGAGCCAAGCGCGATCTTCTTGCGCAGCGCCGCCTTGGCGATGCGCTGGGCGCTCGCATGGATCAGCTTGAAGTCGGTGACGACGGCCGGGCCGACGCCGTCGATCTCGAGCAGCCGGTCCTCCGGCGCGCCGAGCACGTCGCCGAACGAGCCGAACTTGGCGATCAGCTCCTTGGCGAGCGCCTTGACGTCCCGGCGGGGGATGGTCCGGAACAGGACCAGCTCCAGGAGCTCGTAGTCCGGCAGCGCGTCCGCGCCGCCGTCGCGGAACCGCGCCTTCAGCCGTTCGCGGTGGCCGTGCCAGTGGGGGGCGGACGCATCTTCGAAGCCGGACATCGGTTTTCTCTGGGGTTTTCCCTTAAACCTCGATCCGAGCCGCACGAATCGCCCGTCGCCGCTCGTCCCGGTTCGCGCGAGCCTACACCGTCCACAACCTCGTCCGGAACCCGGCGTTACACAGGGTCAAGGCGTTCGCCCGGCCGCAAGGCCGGGCAGACGTCGATCAGACCGCGTAGGGCGGCTTGTCGAGACCAGCCGGCGACAGCGTGAACACCTCGCAGCCGGTGTCCGTGACGCCGACGGCGTGTTCGAACTGCGCCGAGAGCGACCGGTCGCGCGTGACCGCGGTCCAGCCGTCGGAGAGCACCTTCACATGCGGCCGGCCGAGGTTCACCATCGGCTCGATGGTGAAGATCATGCCGGGCTTCAGCTCGACGCCTTCGCCGCGGCGGCCGTAGTGCAGGATGTTCGGCGCGTCGTGGAACAGGAGCCCGAGGCCGTGGCCGCAGAAGTCGCGGACGACCGAGCAGCGCTCGGCCTCGACATAGGTCTGTATCGCGTAGCCGATGTCGCCGGTGGTCGCGCCGGGACGCACCGCCGCGATGCCGCGCATCAGCGATTCGTAGGTGACATCGAGCAGGCGCTCGGCCGCGCGCTTCAGCTCGCCGACCGCATACATGCGCGAGGAATCGCCATGCCAGCCGTCGAGGATCACGGTCACGTCGATATTGACGATGTCGCCGTCGCGCAGCGGCTTGTCATTCGGAATGCCGTGGCAGACGACGTGGTTGATCGAGGTGCAGACGCTCTTCGTATAGCCGCGATAGTTCAGCGTCGCCGGCAGGGCGCCGTGATCGAGCGCAAAACGGTAGACGAAGGCGTCGATTTCGTCGGTGGTGACGCCCGGCTTCACGACGGCGCAGAGCGCGTCGAGACACTCGGCGACGAGCCGGCCGGCCTTGCGCATGCCGGTGAAGCCTTCTTCGCCGTAGAGCCGGATGGCGCCGGTGTTCTTCAGCGGCGCCGTCGCCGCGTCGACGTAGGTGATCATGGTGCGTGCTTTCAGCGGGCCGGTCCGGACTCGCGCTTCGTTGCGTTTGAGGCGTCTTTCGCTGTCCGACAGCATATAGGACTTTCGTGCGTCGATTTCAGCCGAAACATCGTCGCGTGCGCAAGTCGTCGTCGGGCTCAGCCGACCAGCGGGATGCGCCGATCGACGACGATTTCTTGCGGGTTGATGCGGCAGGCGTAGGCGACGGCTTCGACGCCGGCGCGAAGCGCCTTGTCGAAGGCATGCCCGTAGGCCGGATCGATATCGCGGGCGAGCGTCATCTCGGTCGCGTCGGTGCGCTGGACCAGGAACACCATCATCGCCCGATGGCCGCGTTCGACCTCGGCGGCGAGCTCGCCGAGGTGTTTCGTCCCGCGCGCGGTCACCGAGTCCGGGAACTCGGCCAACCCCTGCCGACGCGACAGGTGGACGTTCTTGACCTCGACGAACAGGCGTCCGCGCGCATCGTCCTCGAGCAGGATGTCGACGCGCGAATTCACGCCGTATTTCACCTCGCGCCGTAGGCTCGCGTAGCCGGCCGCCTCGGCGATCGTGCCGTCGCGGATCGCCTCGGCGACGAGCGCGTTCGGGTGGCCGGTGTCGATGCCGACCAGGGCCGTGCCGATCTCCACGATCAGCCAGGAGTGGGCGAGCTTGCGTTTGGGATCGTCGGAGCGCGACAGCCAGACGCGCGCGCCGGGCGGCGCGACGCCGAGCATCGAACCGGAATTGGCGCAATGCGCGGTGACGATCTCGCCGGTATCGAGTTCGACGTCGGCGAGGAAGCGCTTGTAGCGCTGGATCAGGCGGCCGGTGACGAGCGGTGGCAGGCGCATCGCGCGGGCCTCACGGGTAGGGAGACGGGTAGGGCGCCTTCAGGCCGCGGGCGAGCGCGACGTCGAGCTCGAACAGCGGCGCGCCGAGCACGACGATCGGGACCCGGTCCTGCGGTTCGATGCTCGCGAACAGCGGCGCGGCGGCGGCGAGCGTCTTCGCGGTCGCGTGCGGTCTGGTCACGATCAACGCGTCGCGGCCGACGAGCGCGGTCTGATCGGTCAGGAAGGCGAAGCCGCGCGGATCGGGATCGAAGACCGCAACCGGCACGCCGCCGAGCGCCTCGGCGATGCGGCCGGCGTCGATCCAGCGCGACGAGACGACGAAGCGGCCGGGCTCGAGGAGACCGCGTGCGGCGAGGCCCGGCTTCAGGCCGCGCCAGGCGAAGCTCTCTTCCGCGAAACCAGCGATGCCGAGCCAGGAGACCGCCCCTTGCGGCAGGCCGATCAGCATCAGCGCGCCAGCGGCTCCAATCACCATCGCCCAGAGCGCGACGGTGCCGGTGGCGACCCGTGTCGGCCAGCGCCGGCCGGCGGCGGTCGCCCTGTCGAGGAGAACGCCGAGCAGGGGAAGGCGAACAGCCAGCCGGGCATCTGCCAGTGCGGCAGGCCGCGGCCGGCCCAGAGCGGCAGGATCGTGAAGAGCACGATCGGCGGCAGCGCCAGCGCGGCGAGGAAGCGCGTCCGCTCGCTCGCGCGATGGCCGACACAGGCGAGGGCGAGCGCGACGGCGAGACCGACCATGGTCCAGGGCAGCAGATAGCCGGCCTGACCGCCGAGCGCCTGCAAGACCGGCACGATCGCGATGTGGGTCCCGGCCGAACCGCGGCCGGCCTGGAACAGGAACGACACGAAGCCGTGCTCGGCGTTCCAGACGAAAACGGGCGCGGCGACGAGGCCGGCGACGACGACCGCGAACCAGGGCCAGGGCGTCAGCAGGTGCCGGCGGTGGCGGGTCGCGAGCACGAAGCCGAAGGCGCCGAGCGCAAAGAAGGCGGCGTGATACTTCGACAGGCCGGCGAGGCCGAGCCAGAGCCCGGCCGTGAGCCAGGCGCGCGCGCGCGTTGCCGCCGGCCTCGAACAGGGCGATGGCGAGCGAGCGGGCGGCGAGCGCCAGGAACAGCACCAGCGGCCCATCCGGCACCAGCCAGGATCCGGCCGACAGCAGAAAGAACGGCGACAGCGTCAGGGCGACCGCGGCCCAGAGCCCGGCGCGCGCGTCGAACAAACGGCGGGTCAGGTCGTAGAGCGCCCAGGTCGTCGCTGTGAAGGCGAGGACGAACGGCAGCCGCAACACGATGTTCGGCGCATCGGCGCCGAACAGCCAGCGCATCGCGCCGACGATCCAGAACGCCATCGGCGGATGGTCGAAATAGGACAGGTCGAAGCGGGCGCCGATCGCCCGCGCGTAAGCCTCATCGACGCCGAGGTCGAGCAATGCCGCGAGGCCGAGCCGCACCAGCGTGCTCGCCAGCAGCAGGACGGCAATGCTCCGCGCCGCCTCGCGGTCCGGAGAGGGGTGCTCCCGGTGACCGCAGCGGTGGTCGGCCGCACGAAGGTGGCCGTCACGAGTGGGCGCCTTGGTCACCGCTCGATCGGCAGGCCGGCCTGCGCCCAGGCCGTGATGCCGCCGCCGACATGGGTGTCGACCGCGATGCCGAGCGACTGGACCAACGCGACCGCCTTGGCCGACCGGCCGCCGGCCATGCAGTAGAACACTACCGGCTTGTCGGTCGGGAGGTTGGCGGCGTCGGCGGCGAGCGTCGAGAGCGGGCTCAGCACCGCGCCGGGAATGCGCGCCTGCGCCCATTCGTTCGCCTCGCGGACATCGACGAGCGCGATCTCGCCGGCGTCGAATTTCGCGGCCGCCTCGGCGGGCGTCAGCGTCACGAGCGGCAGGTTCACAGGATTGGCCATGCGAGATCTCCGGGGGTGAACAGAGTGCCGAGCCGATAGGGTGGCTCGGACGGCCGGGCCCTATCGTCGGCGAGCCGCATCGATGTCGGCTCGGGCTCCGATGGTCAAGTCCATATGATGTCGGCGGCCGAGCGTTCACGGCGGGACGGCCCGATCGCAGGGGTCGACGGCTACCGTAACGGGCACTGATTTCGGGACACTGTTTTTCACCGAAACGGGGGTTGCCGTCGTCCGGGGCTGTTCCTAACTCAGGAAAATCGAGTTTCGGCCGGACGACTTGGCCTGCATCCCGATCCCGTCGGCATGGTCGCGACCGTGGCGCGGATCGCTCGCGATGCCCGCCGACTACCCCTCTCCTGAAAATCGATCGAAATAGCGCTCGCGGGCCGCCCGCGGGCCGAGTGTCTACCCGAGACCAGGAAAGGGTCGTCGCATGACTACGGGCACCGTCAAGTGGTTCAACGCGCAGAAGGGCTTCGGCTTCATCCAGCCGGACGACGGCGGCAAGGACGTGTTCGTCCACATCAGCGCCGTCGAGCGGGCCGGCCTCGCCTCGCTCTTCGAAGGCCAGAAGGTCGCCTTCGAGATCGTCGCCGACCGTCGGACCGGCCGATCGGCCGCCGGCAATCTCCAGGCGGCCGAGTGATAGCGGGCGGCGGGATCTTTTTCGAAAAAGATCGTTCGCTGCCTCGATCTCGCCGCAATGGGCGTCCATATAAACAACCGAGGCGCAAGAGATTGTGCTTCGATCGGCGAACGGAAGCGCGATGATATCCGCGCATCCGTCCTTCCCGATCCGGACTTCGACAGTGGCCTTGCGCCGTCGCCACCGACCACGGATGTACTGGCGGGGTGATCGAGATCCGGGGAACGGGAGATCATGAGGGGTCGGGCCTGAGAGGGCTTCGGCCCCTTCGTCGTTTCTGGAGCTCCGTCGTTTCCAGGGCGCCGTCGTTCGTGGGGCGCCGTCGTTTGCGGGGCGCCGATCCTGCGACGCGAAATGCGAACGCCGGTCGCGCGCGGTGCCCGAAGACTGTTTTTCTGTCGACCGCGATGGACGCTGCCCTCACGCGAAGGTCAGGCTGGCCAGTACAAGTCTTTTTTCTGTCTGGTCAAAATCGTCTTGCGCCCGACGCGCTCTCCGTCGCGAGCGCCACGATGCTCGACCTCGGCGCCAACTTCAAACAGGGCAATCGAGATCGGAATTTCTTGGTGAATTTTACTAAAATTTTTGATAAAATCTATATATCTCGTTCGGTCACAGCGTCATTCGGAAGAGGATTGGATGAATAGGGTGTGCGTCTTTGGCGGGCTACTGAGTGTCAGCTCTGTCTCTATTTTGTAATCATCACGATTGGACTCGTGAAATTTCGAGGCTACTCGTCGCGGATAGGGATTTCTTAATCCGCGCATGGCTCAAGTGGCCAGCGAACACGAGCAGAGTGACGCCATGACGGCAGCCTACCTCAACGGCGCCATCGTTCTCGACCAGCTGCGCGCGGTCCGAAAGACCGTGGCGATCTCGCTTCCGGTCAACATGGCCCTGGGCCTGGCCGCGCTGCTCGTTGCCTGGAATTCGGGCCGGGGCGGGGACGGCGCCGTCTGGTTCGGCGTCTCGGCCATCGTCAACGGGCTGCGTCTGCTGCTCTGCCGGTTTCCGATCCGCGAGGCCGGCGAAGCGCTGCCGCGCACATCCTTCGCGCTCGGCACCGAGCAGCATCTGCGCGCCCACTGGGTTCTCGCGCTCGCCTCCGGTCTGGTCTGGGCGGCGGTGCCGCTGCTGTGCGACGGC
The DNA here is from genome assembly GCA_040269895.1 of Ancalomicrobiaceae bacterium S20. NCBI lineage: Bacteria > Pseudomonadati > Pseudomonadota > Alphaproteobacteria > Hyphomicrobiales > Ancalomicrobiaceae > Methyloraptor > Methyloraptor flagellatus. The sequence continues at coordinate 866,233 of CP158568.1, forward strand.
TATACCTCGCCGCAGACGCTGTTCTACCTCACCGTCGTGTGCGGCATCACCGCCGGAGCCGTCACCCACGGCTTCGCCTACGCGATCATCCCGCTGTGCTTCATCACGCCACCGCTCCTGTCGGTGGTCGGTTGTCTGGTCTGGGCGGGCGGCTTCGATCGCTACTGTCTGGCCGCGACGGTGCTGCTCTATCTGACCGCGCTCGCGCGCGCGTCGCGCGTCGGCGATGCGCTGGTGCGCAACGAGAGCCAGCTGAAGCACGAGGCGACCGCGCTGTCGCGCTCGCTCGAACTGGCCAACGATCGCGTGCTGCGCTTCGCCGACGTCATGCAGCAGCGCTCGATCCACGATGACCTGACCGGTCTCCTGAACCGGCGCGGCTTCACCGAGGCGGTCGAGGCACATGCGCCGGGCCGCTCCGACGTCTGCCTGATGCTGCTCGATCTCGACGGGTTCAAGACCGTCAACGACGCCTTCGGCCACAAGGCCGGCGATCGGGTTCTGGCGGAGGTCGCGCGCCGGCTCCGCGACGCGCTGCCGGCGGGCGCGGTCGCGGCGCGGATCGGCGGCGACGAGTTCGCGGTCTTCTTCGCGCTCGACGGGGCTGCACCGGATGATGCGGCGTCCGACGGCGGCCTGGATGGCACGACGCAAGACCCTGCCACGCTCGCCACCCATCTCATCGCTGCAATCACGATCCCGTTCGGCAAGTTCGATGCGGGGCGGATCGGCGTCGGCATCGGACTCTACACCGGGCGTCACGCCGACATGGACGACATGCTCGCCTCCGCCGACGCCGCGCTCTATGCGGCCAAGGCGAGCGGGCGCAACCGCTTCCGCCAGTTCGACGAGACGCTCAGGCGCGACGTCCAGATGAAGCGCGACATCGAGCGCGATCTCGCGGTCGCGCTGGCCGACGGCGCGCTCGAGGTCTGGTATCAGCCGATCCTCGCGGACGGCGGTCGGCGTCCCGACACGCTCGAGGCGTTGCTGCGCTGGTGGCATCCGCGCCACGGCTGGGTGTCGCCAGAGGCGATCGTCTCGGAGGCGGCGACGGCGGGCCTGTCGGAACAGTTGATGACCTTCATCCTCGGCCAGGTCGCCGGCATGATCCGGCGGCTCGACGCGATGGGGCTCGGCAGCGTCATGGTGGCGATGAACGTCTCGCCGCGCGAGATGGCGCAGATCCCGGTCGACGATCTGATCCTCGGCACGCTCGCCCGCATGGAGGTCGCGCCGACCCGCCTAGAGATCGAGATCACTGAGGAGATTGCCGTCGACCCGCGCGCCGTACAGGGCAAGCTCGCCGTGCTCGCCCAGGCCGGCGTCCGCATCGCCATCGACGATTTCGGCACCGGCTATTCCTCGCTCGGCTCGCTGCAACAGTTGCGGGCGGGGCGGGTCAAGATCGACCGCTCGTTCGTCTCGGGGATCGCCGAGTCGGCCTCGTGCCGGTCGCTGGTCGACGCCGTGCTGCGCGTGTCGCAGTCGTTTGGCTTCGAAGTCGTCGCCGAAGGCGTCGAGACCGCCGAGGATGTCGAGACGCTGCGCCGGCTCGGCTGCTCGATCATGCAGGGCTATTACTTCGCCCGGCCGATGCCGGCGATCGCCGCGACCGACTGGCTCGACGAACTCGCCGCCGCCGGCGACGGCCGCTCCGGTCGCAGAGGCGTGTGAGGGCTGCGCGTCGTGGCTGTCGCCGCGACGGAAAAGTCATGGGTCGGCCGGCCGCCAGTTCGCCGACATCATGGGTTTCTGGTGGCCGCTGTGGGGATCGAACCCACATGGGCGTAGCCCGAGGCATTTTAAGTGCCTTGTGTCTACCAGTTTCACCAAGCGGCCGCACGGCGCGGGCCGGGATCGTCGGGTGATCCGCGCGCCGTCCCGCAGGGGTATCGGCGCCGCGCGCGGATGGCAAGGCCCGCGTGCGGGGCTGCCGCCGGGTGTGCCCGTGTCTCAGGCGAACACGAGATCGTCGATGACGGTGCGGTTCACGCCGTGCTCCTGGGCGATCTGCAGCGCGGCCTCGCCGCGCCGGATCGCGCGGACCGCATCCGGCTCACCCTCGCCGACGTCGGCAAGGCCGATCGAGACGGTCAGGTCGGTCGCGATCACGCTCGTCGACGTGACGGCGTAGCGGAGATCCTCGCAGACGCGCTCGGCCGAATCGAGATCGCAATAGGAGAGCACGGCGACGAAGGCGCCGGGGCCGTGGACCGCGAGCGCATCGTGCGGGCGCAGGGCGCCGGCGATCGCGGTGGTCGCCGCGCGCAGCATGCGATCGACCGTGGCCGGACCATAGCGGCGGGCCAGCGACGGGAAGTCGTCGATCGCGATCACCGCGACATAGACTTCGCGGCCGGCGCCGATCGAATTACCGATCTGGCGTGCGCTGAGGCGCTGAAGATCGCGCATGGAGAGGGTGGTCTTCGCGGTGTAGGGAATGTTGTCGGAAATGGCGTCGATCAGCTTGAGCATGGACGATTTCCCCCTTTGTTTTGAGTGACGCAAGGGTACGGTGTCCGATTTGCAATGATGCTAACGAAATCGATAGGATTTTATCGATATGGCGCTGGAATATTACACTTTGGTTGAAGGGGCCGGCTAACCCCTTTGTCGGATCTGACTTTTTTCCGCTGGAAAAATTTATCTGCCGGCCTGACGAATTCGCCCGCGCGGCGCGTCCGTTACCGCATCGGTCGGATTTATCGCCAATTTGCCGCAATCGGGCTCGCGACGCCGAAATTCCGCCGCGCCGGGAACCAAGGGAAATCGCGTTCGAAGCGTGAGCTGGTCTTCGGGACCGTACCGCCCTTCGGGAGAAGGGGCGCCGGGCCGGGGAGATATTGCTCATGAACAGATTCATCCTGATCGCCGGCCTGATCGCGGCCGGCTTTGCCGCAGCAAGTGCCCGCGCCGAGACGCCGGCGCCAGGGGCCAACGTCTCGGAGGTCGAGGCTCTGGCGAAGGCTCGTCCGGCGCCGGGCCTGCCGAACCGCATCGAGGTCGCCTTCGTGCTCGACACGACCGGCTCGATGGGCGGCCTGATCGACGGCGCCAAGCGCAAGATCTGGGCGATCGCCGACGAGATCCGCAAGCAGAATCCCAATGCCGAGATCCGCATCGGCCTGGTCGCCTATCGCGATCGCGGCGACGTCTACGTGACCGACAAGACCGACCTGACCTCCGACATCAGCGCGGTCTACGGCAAGCTGATCCAGGTACAGGCCGTCGGCGGCGGCGACTGGCCGGAATCGGTCAACGAGGCGCTGGCGGTGGCGGTGAACCGGCTCGGCTGGAACAAGGGGGCGGACACGCGCCGGATTGTATTCCTAGTCGGGGATGCGCCACCGCACATGGACTATGCGCAGGACGTGCCGTTCACCGACACGCTGAAGATCGCCGAGCGCGAGGGCATCGTCGTCAATGCCGTGCAGGCGGGCAATGCCAAGGATACCGAGCTGATCTGGCGCACGATCGCCGATCTCGGCCACGGCCGCTATCTGCCGATCCCGCAGACCGGCGGCGTGGTGGTGATCGAGACGCCCTACGATCAGCAGATCCTGAAGCTTCAAATCGAGTTGCAGCGGACCGTCATTCCCTACGGCTCGCTGAAGCAGCAGTCGATGGTCCGGGAAAAGGTCGGGGTGGCGGCGGCCGCGCCGGCGCCGGCAGCCTCCGACATGGCGAGCTATTCGGTGCGCACGGCCAAGCCGGCCGAGCGCAAGGTCGTGACCGGGGAGGGCGATCTGGTCGCCGATGTCGCGGCGGGTCGGGCCAAGGTCGAGGAGATCAAGACCGAGGATCTGCCGCCCGAACTGAAGGCGCTCGCGCCGGCGGCGCGCCAGGCCGAGATCGACAAGCACCTCGCCACCCGCAAGGCCCTGCAGGGGGACCTCGAAAAGCTGGTCGCACAGCGCGACGGCTTCATCGCCGAGGCGCGGGCCAAGCAGCCGCGCGGCACCGACGGTTTCGACCGGGTGGTCGAGGCGGTGATCCGCGATCAGATCCGCTGAGCGCGCGGATCGCGCCATGCCCCAAAAAAGCGCGTGAGGCCGCCCGGCGATCCGGGCGGCCTCACGGTGATTTTCGATATTGCGGCGGGGCCGCGCGCCGGTTGAGCCGTTCCGGGTCGCCGTCGGCCGCGCGCGCCGACGATCAGTCGTCGTTCGCGGCCTCGAGGCTGGTCTTCACCTCTTCGAGGAACTGGTCGGCGTTCTTCTTGGCGTCGCGGACGGCGTCGCCGAAATCCTTGGCGAAGCGGTCGAGCTCCATGCGCAGGCCCTGCACCGAGGGCTTCTCGACCGACATCGCGTATCCCGACATGGTGATCGACAGCGCGAGGTCGAGCATCGTGTAGACGACGGTCGCCTCGTCGACATCGTTGTCGTCGAGATACTCGAGGACCATTTCGCGGATTTCCTCCGCGTGTTCCTCCTGCTCGGCCGCGTAGGCCTCGTCGTCCTTGTCTTCGTCGAACGTGTCGTCCGGACCGGCCATGGGTTGGCCTCCTCTTCTCGGGTCTTCCGAATCGCGGGCTCGCCCTGCGAGGTGCTCAGGCGGCACCGTCGCGGATCGGGGGCTGAAACGTCAACCCCATGTCCCAGGGGAAATAGATCCAGGTATCCTGCGAAACCTCGGTGATGAAGGTGTCGACCAGCGGTCGGCCCATCGGCTTGGCGTAGACGGTCGCCATATGCGCCTTCGGCATCATCTCGCGGACGACCTTGGCGGTCTTGCCGGTGTCGACCAGGTCGTCGACGATCAGCACGCCGGCGCCTTCGCCGCCGCCGAGCTTGATCACGTCCTCCGACACGCCCTTCATCACCTTGAGTTCGCCCTGGCTCTTGTAGTCGTGGTAGCTCGCGACGCAGACCGTCTCGATCAGCCGGATGTCGAGCTCGCGCGCGACGATCGCCGCCGGCACGAGGCCGCCGCGGGTGATCGCCACGATCGCGTCCCAATGGCCCTGACCGGCGAGGCGCCAAGCCAGCGCGCGGGCGTCGCGATGGAACTGGTCCCAGGAAACGGGGAAGGCCTTCGGTTGGTTCGGCTGCGACATGCGGATCCTCGGGAATGGGCGACTTCGATTGGCGGCGATTGCGAAACGGGCGGGATCAGGAGGCGGCGCGCATCGCCTCGACAAGCTCGGCGACCTCGGCGGCGACCAGGGCGAGGCGCTCGGGATCGCGGGCGCGCACGACGATGTTGGTGCCGAAGCGGCCGTCCAGATTGTAGGGATAGCTGCCGATGATCGTGTCGGGATTGGCCTTCTGGATCGCGCCGAGCGGCGTCGCGATCCGGCCCTCGCCGAACGGAGCGTCGACGCTCTCGGACAAGAGCCGCGTGCCGGTCTGCAATGTCGGCAGGATCTCGTCCATCATCGCCTGCAGCACCGACGGCACGCCGGCCATGACGTGGACGTTGCCGATCCGGAAGCCCGGCGCGCCGGAGACCTTGTTCAGGATCAGGTCGGCGCCGAAGGGGATGCGCGCCATCCTGAGCCGCGCCTCGTTGAGCTCGACCCGGCCGGCATAATGCGTCTTCAGGATCTCGATCGCGCGCGGATCGTGGTCAATGCCGACGCCGAAGGCTTTTGCGATCGAATCGGCCGTGATGTCGTCGTGGGTCGGGCCGATGCCGCCGGAGGTGAACACGTAGGTGAAGCGCGCCCGGAGCGCGTTCACCGCCTCGACGATGGCATCCTCGTCGTCGGAGACGATCCGGACTTCCTTCAGATCGATGCCGACCGCGGTCAGGCAGTCGGCGACGAAGCCGACGTTGCGGTCCTTGGTACGGCCGCTCAGGATCTCGTCGCCGATCACGACCATGCCGGCGGTCACGATCGCGGCGGCGGCAGCGCTGGAATGCCCGGACCCATGGCCCGGCGAAGCGTCGGACGGCATCGCGACCACCACCTCAACAAGGGAATGGTTCGAGTTCACGAAACGGGCGGAGCCGCGCGTTTCGATCGAACCACCGGAATGATGGAAATTGGTTAGCGCAAGGGCCGGGGCGCCTCAAGGGCAGGCGCGCGGCCGGGACGGGTTCATGCGGCGCCCCGGGGCGGTCGCGCGGCGTTTTCCACCGCCGGTTTGCGGGCGGCTCGCTCGGGCGGTGACTTGCCGTCGCCGTCAGCCGCTGCGGCGCAGGCCGCCGGCGGACTTGGCGCCCCCGGACTTGCTCAGGGTCTCGGCCGGCGGGCGCCAGCGCCAGATCCAGTCCTGCCGGGCGGCGAGCCGGTCGGCACCGGCGATGCGCATGCCGGCATCGCGCAGGAAGGCGAGCGCGTCGGGCAGGTGATAGATGCGGCCGTTGGTGCGCGCCAGTTCGACCACGGCCTTGGCGCGCGGCTTGCGCTCGGCCTCGTAGGCCGCGAGCGCCATGGCGATGTCGGCGGCCGGATCGGCGAGATGGGCGGCGAGCACCGCGGCATCCTCGATCGCCATGGCCCCCCCCTGCGCCGCGAAGGGCAGCATGGCATGGGCAGCGTCGCCGAGCACGGCGACATGGCCGCCGACCCAGGCGAAGTCCGGATCGACGCCGCAGAGTGCCCACTTGGTCCAGTCCTGCGGAAGGGCCAGCAGGTCGCGCGCGGCCTGCGGCCAGGACGCGAAGGCATCGAGCACCTCGCGGCGGGTCGCGGGCACCGACCAGCCGTCGTCCTCCCAGTCGCTCTCGATCACCGCGACCAGATTGAAGGTCTCGCCGCCGTGCAGCGGATAGTGCACGAGATGGCCGTGCGGCCCCATCCACAGGCCGGTCGACCGCCGGTGCTCGGCCGGGATCTGGCCGATCGGCACGACGGCCCGATAGGCGGTGCGGCCGGAATAGCGGGCGAGGGGACCGCCGAGAACGTGGGTGCGCACGCGCGAGCGAACGCCGTCGGCGCCGATCAGGGCGGCGGCCTCGATCGTGGCCGGGCCGGTGGGCGTGCGAGCCTCGATCGAGATGCGGCCGGGCGCGGCTTCGGCGCGGCGCAGGCGCGTACCGAGCCGGATCTCGACGTTGCGGTCGGTCTGCGCGGCGGTGGCGAGCGCATCGAGCAGGTCGGCGCGGTGGATCACGCGGTAGGGCGCGCCGTAGCGCTGCTCGATGCCCCGGCCGAGCGGCATGCGCAGCACTTCGCCGCCGGCACGGACCGAATGGACCTTCAGCCAATCGGGCGTCACGGCATGGCGATCGAGCGCGAGCCCGAGATCGAGCGCGTCAAGGATGCGCGAGGCGTTGGGCGAGAGCTGGATGCCGGCGCCGACTTCAGCGAGCCGGTCGGCCTGTTCGAGCACGATCGTGCGCCGGCCGGCACGGGAGAGGGCGAGGGCGGCGGTCAATCCGCCGATGCCGGCCCCCGCGATGACGAGGGGAAGTGCGTCCGCCATGGGGACGTCCTTCATGAACGCGACGGAGTTCGGAACGAGGGGCCCCGGCGGTCGCTCGGCCGGCGCCGATCAAGCCTTGCGCGGGCGCTTTCGGATGAGATGAAGCCGAAAGCGCAATCGCGCGCCTGTCTGGATAGACCCTGCGCCGTGCCGCGGCGAGCCGTGCTTTAGACGGAGCCCGGTCCGGTTGCCGGCCGAGGCGCTGCCCGTGACGGGCGACGGGTCATAAGACCCGGTCGCGGCTCACTCGGCGGCGAGGGCCGGTTCGTAGACGCAGGCCGCCGGATCGGCCGCATGCGCATCGAGGCTCGCGTCGTAGACATAGAGCGTCGAGCAATAGGGGCAGATCTTCTCGTTCTCGTCGCCCATGTCGAGGAACACGTGCGGATGATCGAACGGCGGCCTGGCGCCGATGCACATGAATTCGCGGGCGCCGATGCGCACGCGGGCGATGCCGAGATCGTTGGTGAAGTGCGGGACGACGGCGCCGGCCATGGGGATTCCCTCGGGCTGATCCAATCGGCGCGCACCATAGTGCCGGTGCGGCGGGATGGGTAGAGGGGAAATGCGGCGGTTGCGAAGACGTCCGCAATGGCCTTGGGTCCGCGGTTGCGAGCCGCTATCGTGGCGGTCGACAAGGGGATCATCGCGGCAAGGAGGGGGCCAAGATGGACGTGCCGGTGCTCGAGACCGAGAGACTGATCATGCGCGGCCATCGGCCGGAGGATCTCGCCGAATCCTGCGCCATGTGGGCCGATCCGGGCGTGGTCCGCTACATCGGCGGGCGGCCGCTCGGCGAGGAGGACGTCTGGCTCCGGCTCCTGCGCTATGCCGGCAACTGGGCGCTGCTCGGCTACGGCTTCTGGCGTTGCGAGGACAAGGCGACGGGCGCCTTCGTCGGCGAGGTCGGCTTTCACGAGCTGAAGCGCGATACGCAGCCGAGCTTTGTCGGCGTGCCCGAAATCGGCTGGGGTCTCGTCCCGGCCTGGCACGGCCGCGGGCTCGCCTCCGAGGCGGTCGCGGCGGCGCTCGCCTGGGGCGACCGGTCGATCGCGTCGGATCGGGTCGTCTGCATCATCCATCCCGACAACGCCGTCTCGATCCGTCTGGCTCAGGCGCAAGGGTTCGTTCGCATCGCCGATACCGTCTACAAGGGGGGGCGATGACGATCTTCGACCGGGTGCGGAGGCCGGCATAGTCTCGCTCGCAAGTCTTCGTGCGGGCAGGCCGCGCGTACCGGGCGGTCCTGCCGCCCATGGCACGCGCGGCTCGCCCGCGGTCGCAGTGGTTCCGGCGCCGGGCGGCTGCGCTTATGGTGCGGCCCGGTTTGGTCGCTACCCGGAAACTCCATGACCTTCGGCGTTCCTGTCCCCGTGATCGAGACCGAGCGTTTGCGGTTGCGCGCGCTCGGGGCGGACGATCTCGATAATCTCATGACGATGTGGAACGACCCCGCCGTGCTCACCCATCTCGGCGGCGGCTCGCGCAGCCGCGAGGAAATATGGATGCGCATCCTGCGCTATGCCGGATGCTGGTCGGTGGTCGGCTATGGCGCCTGGCTGGTCGAGGCGCGCGCGACCGGCGCCTATATCGGCGAGGTCGGCTTCCGCGAGCTGAAGCGCGACAGCGAGCCGTCCTTCGCCGGCACGCCCGAGATCGGCTGGGCGATCCTGCCGGCCTGGCACGGCCGCGGTGTCGCCTCCGAGGCGGTCGCCGCCGCGCTCGCCTGGGGCGATGCCCATATCGACGCGGCCGAGACCGTCTGCATCATCGCGCCGACCAACGCGCCGTCGCTTCGCCTCGCCGCGCGTTTCGGTTATGAGCGAAAGAGCGATCTCACCTATCGCGGCCATCCGCAGGTGCTGCTCGGCCGGCGCCGCCCGCTGCCGGCCTGAGTCGCGTCGCCATGGTCCGCCTGCCATCCTTCTCCGGAGCCTCCCGTCCCATGCCCGATTTCTCCTCCGACGGTTATCGCATCGCCTATCTCGACGAGGGGCCGCGCGAGGGTGAGCCGATCGTGCTCGTCCACGGCTTCGGCTCGAATGCGGACGTCAACTGGGTCTACACCGGCTGGGTCGACCTGCTGGTCAAGGACGGCCGGCGCGTGGTGGCGATCGACAACCGCGGCCATGGTCGCTCGGAGGGGCGCTACGACCCGGCGCTCTACAACTCGAAGACCTTCATGGCCGAGGACGTGCGCCGGCTGATGGATCATCTCGGCATCGCGCGCGCCGACATCATGGGCTACTCGATGGGGGCCTGGATCTCCGCGCACTTCGCCATCGCCCATCCGATCCGGGCGCGATCGGTGATCTTCGGCGGCCTCGCCATGGCGATGGTCAACGGCCTCGCGGGCCAGGAGACGATCGCCAAGGGCCTCGAGGCCGACAGCGACGACGCGGTGACGAGCCCGAAGGCGCGCGCCTACCGGCAGTTCGGCAAGCAGACCAAATCGGACCTGAAGGCGCTCGCCGCCTGCATGCGCGGCTCGCGCCAGCCGGTCGCGGAGGCGGATATCGGGCGGCTCGACATGCCGGTGCTGATCGCGGTCGGCACGAAGGACGACGTCGCCGGCTCGCCGGAGGAGCTCGCGGCGCTCATTCCGCATGCGGAGATCCTGCCGATCCCGGATCGCGACCACATGGTCGCGGTCGGCGACAAGGTCTACAAGCAGGGCGTGCTGGCGTTCCTCGGGAGGCGGCCGTGAGCGGGGTCGAGACGATCGAGTTCATTGGGGCGGAAGGCAATTATCTGGTCGGCGACCTGCACCGGGCGAGCGCCCCGGCCGAGCGGGCGGCCTTGCGTGGGCCGGCGCTCCTGCTGCATGGCGGCGGGCAGACGCGGCACGCATGGGAGGAGACCGCGACCCGGCTCGCCGCGCACGGCCTCGACGCGATCGTGCTCGATCAGCGCGGCCATGGCGCGAGCGCCTGGTCGAAGAACGGGCATTACGCATTCGAGGATTTCGCCGCGGACGTCATCCAGGTCGCCGATGCGATCACCGGACGGTTCGGCCGGCGGCCGATCGCGGTCGGCGCCTCGCTCGGCGGCATCGCGGCGCTGATGGCCGAAGGCGAGGTCGGACGGCCGCTCTTCGACGGGCTCGTGCTGGTCGACATCACGCAGCGCATGGACGCCGACGGCGTCGCCAGGATCGTCGGCTTCATGCGCGCCCGTGTGCAGGAGGGGTTTGCGACCGTCGAGGAGGCGGCCGACGCGGTCGCCGCCTATCTGCCGCACCGGCCGCGGCCGAAGAGCCTCGACGGCCTGAAGAAGAACCTGCGCCTGTCGCCGGACGGTCGCTGGCGCTGGCATTGGGATCCGCGCTTCATGGACGGGCCGCGCGCGGTTGACACCGACGGCCACCTGCTGACCGACCGGCTCAGCGCGGCGGCGCGGCGGCTGGCGATCCCGACGCTGCTCGTGCGCGGGCAGCGCTCGGAGCTGATCTCGAAAGAACACGTCGAGGAGTTCATGCGGCTGGTGCCGCACGCCCGGACGGTCGACGTCCGCGGCGCCGGTCACATGGTCGCCGGCGACCGCAACGACGTGTTCGCGACCGCGGTGATCGAGTTCCTGGAAGAGCAGGGCGTGTTCTGAGGTGCGGCGCGCGGCGCACCCTTCCGAGGTCGTCCCGCGTCGCTTCAGACTTCGATTCGGGTGGCGCCGAAAGCCGTGATCACAGAATCACTTGGGGGGCGCCGTTATCAATCCGATTCCGCCTCTGTTTGCGCGCTTCTGCAGGCATCGCCCTGCGCGATCGATGCCTGGTCGGCCGCGCAGGGCGGATTCGAGCACTCTCTGAACAGGCCGGGCGAGACTGCTGTTTTGCGTGATCAAACGCCCCGGAACACCGGTTCGCGCTTCTCCAGGAACGCGCCGCGGCCCTCGGCGAAATCGGCGCTGTCGAAACAGGCGTCGGTGAGCTCTCCGAGTGCCGCCATGTTGAGTTCGGCCGGGTCGCCGGCGACCGCGTCGATCGCGGCCTTGGCGGCGCGGATGGTCAGCGGCGCGTTGCGGCCGATCTCGTTCGCGAGGCGGCGGGTCTCGGCCTCCAGATCGGCGACCGGGTGGACTGCGGCGACGAGGCCGATCGCGGCCGCGCGCGCCGCGTCGATGCGGCGGGCGGTGAAGAACAGCTCCTTGGCGCGCATCGGCCCGACCGCGTTGACGACGTCGCGAATGCACTCGGGCGGGTAGCCGACGCCGAGCCGGGCGGCCGGGATGCCGAACACGGCATCGTCCGCCGCGATGCGCAGATCGGTCGCGACCGCGACGCCCATGCCGCCGCCGAGACAGAAGCCGCGGATCATCGCGATGGTCGGCTTCTTCGCCTCGCGGATGCTGGCGAAGGCGCGGGCGTTGGCCGCCTCGTAGGCGCGGGCGCTTTCGGCGTCCCGGCGCACGGTGGCGAATTCGGAGATATCGGCGCCGGAGACGAAGGCGAGGTCGCCGGCACCACGGATCACGATCACGCGGACGTCCTCGGCCGCATCGAGCGCGGCGATGGCGTCGGGAATCGCGCGCCACATGTCGAGTGCGATCGCGTTGCGGCGTTCGGGATTGTCGATGACGAGGAAGCCGATCGGCGCCTCGACCTCGACGCGGATCCGGCGATCGCCGGTCTCAAGGGGGCGGGCGGCTGCGGTCATCGGCGTTTCTCCTCTCGTCGCGCAACGCTTCTTAACGGAAGCGCCCACTTATGGGTAAGCGCGACTTCCGGCCGAGTATCGGGCGATCGAGTATTGGGCGATCGCGTATGCCGGTGGCGGGGTCGTTTCGTCGCAGTCGCTATGGTAGGATCGCGCAACCGCGGTCTTGACCCGCGCGAGGAGTTCGACATGCAACAGCAGGGCAAAGTCCTTCAGGCCGCGCAGCTCACCGCTGTAGACCCGATCTGGCAGCGGGTCCGGTCCGAGGCCGAGGCGGTGGTGGCGCGCGAGCCGGCGCTCGCCAGCTTCATCTGGGAAACGGTGCTCAACCAGTCCTCGCTCGAAGAGGCGGTCGTGCACCGGCTCGCCGAGCGGCTCGCCCATGCCGACGTCAAGGCGACGCTGATCCGCCAGACCTACATGGAAGCGCTGGGCGACGAGCCGCAGATCGGCTCGATGGTGCGCGCCGACATCCAGGCGGTGTTCGATCGCGATCCGGCCTGCTCGCGCTTCATCGAGCCGATCCTCTATTTCAAGGGCTTCCACGCCATCCAGACCCACCGCCTCGCCAACTGGCTGTGGCGGCAGGGCCGCGAGGACTTCGCGCTCTATCTGCAGAGCCGGGCCTCGGAAGTGTTCCAGGTCGATACCCATCCGGCGGTGCCGATGGGCCGGGGCGTGTTCTTCGACCACGGCACCGGCATCGTGATCGGCGCCACCGCCGTGATCGAGGACGACGTCTCGATCCTGCAGGGCGTCACGCTCGGCGGCACGGGCAAGGAGACCGGCGACCGGCATCCGAAGATCCGCCGCGGTGTGCTGATCGGCGCGGGCGCCAACATCCTCGGCAACATCGAGGTCGGCCATTGCGCGCGCGTCGCAGCCGGCTCGGTGGTGCTGAAGCCGGTGCCGCCGCGCAAGACGGTCGCCGGCGTTCCGGCCAAGGTCGTCGGCGAGGCGCCGTGCAGCGAGCCGTCGCGGGCGATGGACCAGATCCTCGGCAGCGACACCTCGGCGTGATCCGGGGCGTCGGGGCGGGCTGGGCGTCAGGGCTGACTCCGGGTCTCCTGCTCCCGGTTCCCGATCGGCGGCGACCTCGGCGCGCGCTTGTCCCCAAGGGGCTCGGCCTTCGGCTTTGACGGGCCGCACGGCCCGTGCCACAAGCGGCCGGAGACGGCGGATAGGTTCCGTGGCGGCGCGAGCCGGCGCGGGCGGTATCCGGTCCGAGGCGGTCGTCAGCCGATCCCGAGCGAACGGTTCGACGACGCCGACGTTTCCCCGCGGAGTGTCCAGAGCGTCGGCAGGCGGGATCGCCGGCCGGCGGGCGGACCTCCGATCCAAAACCCCCACCGGAGCGGCCCCGTGGACAAGCAGGAAATCACCAAGGTGCAGGCCTACCTGCGCCGCAAGTTCAACCTTCCGACGATCCGCATCGAGGCGCGCCCGCGCAAGAAGGACTCGGCCGAGGTCTTCATCGGCGACGAGTTCATCGGCGTGCTGTTCCGCGACGACGAGGACGGCGAGGTCTCCTGGAATTTCCAGATGGCCATTCTCGAGATGGACATCGACGGCTGATCCGCCGTTTCGGTCCCCGACAGGTCGGATCCTGGCCGGCTTCGACGCGATCGGTCGAAGCCCTCCGGGGCGCGAGGGGTTCAAGGCCCTCCGGGGCTGTCGCCGTCAGGGCGACCCCGCCTTGGTGAGGAGACGGTCCGAGACCGTCTCCGCCGCCTGCCGGAGCGCGTGCCACTCCGGCAGCAGGGTGCGCGGGAAGCGCATCGACAGATTGAGCCCCCGCCCGATGTTGAGGTCGGTCAGGCAGGTGCCGATCGGCCCCTTGCGCTCGAGCGGGAAGCAGCGCGCCACGAAGGGGCGCACCGCGCCCGGCTCGAAATAGAGCTCCTCATCCTCATAGCCCGATCCGGCCGCGAGTTTTCGGCCGCTCAATCCGTCCGGCGCGTCGAGCGCATCGGGCAGGATGAAGCGCGCGTAGACCGTGCCGAGCCGTCCAGCCATGTCGAGTTCGGTCGGCCGCGGTTCGATGGCGAAGACCAGCACCGGCTTTGCCAGACCCGCTTCCGCCGCGGCGGCCGCGTCGGCAGAGCTCGGCGCGGCGGCCGGAGTGGTGCCCGATGCGGGCTTTTCCGATCCCGGCCGGGGCTCCGGTTGGAGATCGGGCCAGGTCAGGCCGAGGTCGAGCCGGCTGGCGGCGCCGGAGCGGCGCTGCGATCCGAAGCGGATCCAGTCGGGCGGGACGACCAGCGGCTCGCCGGCGATCGTGACCGTCAGCGGTCCGCCCGCGACGGCGGGTTCATGGGATCGCGAGGCGACGAGATAGAGCGCGCCGCCGATCGCCGCCGCCGCCACCGTCGCGATCAGGAACCGCCGTTTCATCGCTGCTCCCAAACCCTTTCCAGGGGCGCCTGCCGGTCGGTCCGGGCCGGCCGCGGATTAACCATCCCAACAAGACGGCGGGTGTGTCGAACGCTCGCCCGGAGACAGACCGAGCGGAGCGTGCTATCGGTAAATAAAGTGTTAACGTAATGAGTTGAACGATGCGCTCCGACCTCGTCCTGGCAATCTACTGCATGGCGTCCGGCTTCGTCGCCGCCGGCGTGCTCGCGTCGTTCTACCAGCTCGTCACCGACAATCCGCCGCGGTTCTCCGTCCATCTCGATACGCTCTGGAACGGCTTCCTGTCGCTGGCGCTCTGCGCCTTCGCCGGCCCCTTCATCATCATGCGCAACGCGATCCGCGGCCGCCTGATCGAAGGCCGCCCGGTCGGCTGGCTGGTGGCGAGCGCGGCGATCGCGACCGGCTGGAGCCTGTGCTCGGGCATTGTCGTCGTGCGTTTTGCCGTGGACGTTTCGCATCTGATCGCCTGATTGCGCTCCCGTTTTCGGGAGTAGGGGAGGAAGGGGCGGTGCCGGCAACGGCGCCGCCCCTTCTTTTTTGCCCGTATGCATCGGCCAAGACCCGGCCCCTGCTTTTGTCGCAGGCTTCGCCGTGATCGCCCGGCTTGCGGCGCGCGCGGCTTCGCCTTACGCCCATCAGGACACGACAAGCCGAGGGAAACGCCATGCCGATCTATGAACTCGACGGAATTCGCCCCGAGCTGCCCGCGAATGGCGACTACTGGATCGCGCCGACCGCTGTGGTGATCGGCGCGGTGCGGCTGAAGCCGGGCGCGTCGGTCTGGTTCGGCGCCGTGATCCGCGGCGACAACGAGTGGATCGAGATCGGCGAGAACAGCAATATCCAGGACATGGCGATGCTGCACACCGACCGCGGCTACCCGATGACGATCGGCCGCGACTGCACGATCGGCCACAAGGCGATCCTGCACGGCTGCACCGTGGGTGCGCAGAGCCTGATCGGCATGGGGGCGACGGTGCTGAACGGCGCCGCCATCGCCGAGACCTCGCTGGTCGGCGCCAACGCGCTCGTCACCGAGGGCAAGAGCTTTGCGCCGGCCTCGCTGATCGTCGGCTCGCCGGCGAAGGCGATCCGCACGCTCGACGAGGCGGCGATCCTGCGGCTGAAGGGGTCGGCCGACGGCTACGTCGCCAATTCCCGGCGGTTCCGGGCCGGTCTGGTCGAGATCGGCTGATCGACTGGTCGGCGGACGTCGGACGTCGGGCGAGGCCATCGCCCGGCGCGATCGGAAGGCTCGTTCCAAAATGCGACCGGGTCGGCGCCTTTCGGCGCCGACCCGGCTTTAGCGGACCCAGTCTTGTGGGGACGGGGAGGGTGGGGACGCGACCGGGCCCGCGAAACGGAGCTCGAGTTCCTCCCTCGTGTCGGGCTTCGAGCCCGACCCCGCGGACCCGCTTCGCAGCGGACCGGCCGATGGTTCAAGTCCCTCCATCTGCAGCGGCGACGTCTCCGTCACCGATCAGGACACCTCACAGGGAACATCTTTCAGGGGGTAAGATGTTCCGCGTCGGAGATGTCTCTCTTCTACGCGAGGGCTTCTTATTTCGAGATAATTCGACCGTGAAAGTTTGAATCCAGCACGATTAAAACTGAAACGACCGACGCGGCCGGGCGCACCGCCCGAAAGGGGCGGGCAGAAACTTATTGGAAATCAGTGGCTTGTGTGCGCCTCGTGGCGTCTGCCGTTACGATATCACGCTCGGGCACGTGCAGGGACGCGTGATGTCGAGGTGAAGAAACCGTCAATCGGAACGGGTATCGGCGCCGGTCCATGCGCCGGGCACGCGTCAGGACAGGTTGCGGTCGAGGCCGTCGGGCGTCTGGACCACCGAGAACTCGATCGCGACGCCCTCGTCGAAGCGGCGCACGACGCGGCCGCGCAGCTGGCCGATACGGACGGCGACGCCGAGCGGCGGCTTGCGCTCGACCTGAACGGCGACGCCGGACAGCGAGGCGTCGATGATCTTGGCGCGCTGCTCGTGACCGGTCTCGTCGACCAGGGTGGTGTAGGGGGTGCGCGGCACGAAGCGGTCGTGGCGGCGATCTTCCGGCAGGTTGAGCACGTGCCGGTTCGCGAGCCAGGTCAGCTGGGCGGCGAGCTTGTCGCGCTTGCGGGCGGTCGTCTCGACCGACATGGCGAAGCCGCCGTCGAGCAGGCGCGTGCAGCGGCCCTCGATCCGGCCGATGTGATCGATATAGGCGACGACCCGTTCGCCGACGCTGCCGGTCACGGGGGCGACCAGACGAGCGCCGCCCGGCGACATGTCGACGACCTGGCAGGGGTATTCGCGCTTGTCCTCGAGCATGTAACGGCCGAGGAGGTTCACGCGGACGCGCTGGAAACGCCGCCGATCGGTCTTGGCCGATTGGAAGGGAGCCGCTTTGGCGGCGGCCGTGCGGGCGTCGTCCATGGCATCCTCGGCTGGAAACACCGGGTACGCGACCAGCGCGTGCCGCGTCCCTGACCGAGGATGCTAGAGGCTGTTGGTTAAGGCGCCGTTGCCTTGCAGTCGGCTCGAACGCCCGGGAGCGGGCGAGCCGATCAAAGTTCAGTGTTCCTTGCCGCCCTCATAGACGGTCAGGTGACCGACACGGCGATGACCATCGGCCACGCCGCGGCTCATGGCCGGCTGGAACATCGGCGTCTCGGGGATCTCATCCGCGAGATCGGCGCCGCGTAGCAGGAACGACGGCTTCTCGTCCGGCCAGATGAGGCGCAGGCTGGTGATCTGCTGCTTCATGATCGGATGCAGACCGATCCAGTAGGGATCGTCCATCGGGGCCAGCGTGCCGATCACGCGATTGTAGCCTTCGCCCTTCTGGCGGACCGGCAGGCACAACAGCTCGAAGGCCAGATCGCGGCCATGCGCGGCGTGGCCCTGCACGCCGATCACCGCGGCGGCGGCATCCTCGCTGATGGCGCTGAACAGGGTCGCCATGGTCTCCCGGTCCTTGCCGGTCCAGAAGTCCATGAAGTTCTTCCCCTTCATCTCGCGCCCGAAGGCGGCGCAGACGCGGGTGCCGGCGAGGCGGAAGCGGTATTCGAACGGGGCGGCGACTTCGAGAATGAACGTGTCGCCGAGAATGCGGCGAATGTCGGAGGGCTCGATTTCGCTGCGGTCCGGGGCCGGGCGGCCGCGCCGCACGCGTTGCCAATAGCCATAAAGCTCTCGGCTCGCTGCATGTTTCATATCGGATGCCCCCTTGATCGTCTCAAATCCGGCCCCGTCGCGGGCGGTGGCCGGGTATCGTCGCGTTAATCGATGTGTCCCGATTTGGGCCTTTTGGATCGTCTCGCCACATGAGTTGCAGGGGGCGTGCCGCCGCGGTGGTCCCGATGTGGGACGGGGTGCTTAACGCCGTTCATTCGACGGTTAGGGTTAAGACGGGCCGGCTCTTGCGCGCGTGTCGAGATTGCGGCACTTTCCCGACGTCGCGAGGGGAGAGCCGCCAAGGCCATGTCGCGACGACAACCGTCGAACACACGACGGGGAAGATGCAGGGACGCGACCACACCGCCCGGCTGCGCGATGCGCGCGCCGGGCGGTTTCATTTCGGGATTCCGGCGAGGCCGGCAGGTCGGGATTCCGGGAGGTCGGCTGGTCGGGATTCCGGCGAGGCCGGTCGGGCGTGCCGAACCGGCAATCCGGACGTGGGACCGGGTTTCGTCGTCTGCCGTCTTTCCTCAGCGTCCCGGCTGCCCGATATGAGACGGGTCGACCCGATACGAGGAGCCGCATGTCCGACGCCGATCCGACCCTGCCCGTCGCCGCCGAGCCGGTTCCCGAGGCGCTGCCGCCGCGCTCCGAGCCGGTGTTCAACCTGCCCGGCTCGGTGATCGCGCTCGCGGCCGTGCTGGCGGCGGTCCAGGCGGTCCGTTCGCTGCTGACGCCCGAGCTCGACATCTGGACGCTCGCCTATTTCGCCTTCATTCCGGAGCGGTTCATCGCGATGGAGGCGATCGGCCAGCCTTATCCGGGCGGGTTCGCAGCGGAGGTCTGGACCTTCGTCACCTACGCCTTCCTGCATGGCGACTGGACGCACCTGATCATGAACGGTGCCTTCCTGCTTGCGTTCGGGGCGCCGGTCGCGCGCCGGTTCGGGGGCTTGCGCTTCTTCGTGCTGTTCGCGGTCGCCTCGGCCGCGGGGGCGCTCGCCCATCTCGTGATGCATTTCGGCGACGACACGCCGGTGGTCGGTGCCTCGGCCGCGGTCGCGGGCTTCATGGGCGCTGCGTTGCGCTTCATGTTCGTCGCGCGGGGGCCGATGGGGCCGGCGCGCTGGTTCGGGCCCGAGGCGGTCGATGCGGCCTGGCGCGTGCCGGCGCCGCCGCTCGTCACGGTGCTCGCGGATCGGCGGGTGATCGGCTTCTTCGCCGTCTGGGCGCTGTTCAATGTCGCGGTCGGCTTCGGGGCGGGCGCGCTTCTCGGCATGGGCGACGTCAGTGTCGCGTGGGAGGCGCATTTCGGCGGCTTCGTCGCCGGTTTCTTCGGCTTCGGCCTGCTCGATCCGGTTGCGCCGGAGCCGCCGCGCGCCGATGCGCCGGTCGCAGGCGACGACGCCGGCCCGACCTGACGCAGCGCCTGCGCGGCTTACCGGTGGATGACAGGGCGAATGGTCGCGGCAGTGTCATACCACCCTTGCGCCGATGAGCACTCGTGCCCATCATCCATATTGAGGCCTGCGTCCGCGGGCGACGGGCCCGGAGGCTTTGTCGCACCCGTGGACCGTCCCGGTTCGAGACGATCCCGGGGATCTTGGTCGACATCCTCCAGGTGAATGTCGTGTGCTTCGCTGCCCTGCGGCGCCGAGCACGCGCAAACGGGACCGGAAAACCGGACCAGATGGGAGGATCGAAATCATGACCGTTGCAGCCATTCTCCAGGACAAGGGTCGTCACGTGGTGACGATGAGCCCGAAGCAGTCGCTGACCGACGTCTGCGAGGTTCTGGCCGCCAACAAGATCGGTGCGGTCGTGCTGACCGAGCCGGACGGGCGTATCGCGGGCATCCTGTCGGAGCGCGACATCGTGCGCGCGTTGTCGCAGGAGGGGCCGGGCGTGTTGCAGACGCTCGCCGAAGCGCACATGTCGCGCAAGGTCGTGACCGCGACCGAGCATGAGACGGCGCTCGAGGTGCTGCATCGCATGAGCGACGGTCGCTTTCGCCACATGCCGATCACGCGCGAAAATCGCCTGATCGGCGTCATTTCGATCGGCGACGTGGTTCAGTACCGGCTGCAGCTGATCGAGCGCGAGGCCGCGCAGATGCGCGAGTACATCACCGCGGGCTGATGCGTTGCGCGGACGGGCGTCGCGGCGCCCGTCCGGATCGCGCCCGTCCGGATCGCGGCTGTCTGGATCGCGGCGGGCCGGATCGGTGTGGCCTGGTTTCAGTCGTGGCTGTGCCCGTCCGTGCCGTGCCCGGCTGCGTCATGGCTATGGCCATGTCCGTGGGCATTGCTGCCATAGACGGCGTCGGGATCGAACATCGGGGCCGGTTCGGCGAAGGCGAGCGTCGCCGTCGCGGCCCGGGCGCCGATCGGCACCGCGCGGTAGAAGCAGGACCGGTAGCCGCGGTGGCACGATGCGCCATGGCCGTCGACCCGGACCTTGAGCAGGACCGCGTCCTGATCGCAATCGACGCGGATCTCGGCGACGCGCTGCAGGTTGCCGCTCGTCTCGCCCTTGATCCAGAGCTTGGCCCGCGACCGGCTCCAGTAATGTGCGACGCCGGTCTCGATCGTCTTGGCGAGCGCCTCGGCGTTCATATGGGCGAGCATCAGCACCGCGCCGTCGTCGGCATCGACGACCACGGCCGTCACCAGCCCGTGGGCGTCGAAACGCGGCGTCAGGCGATCGCCGAGCTCGAGCTCGTCATGGGAGCCCGGCTGGGCGAAGGGGGCATTCGGCGCGTCGGTCATGGTGGTCATGGGTCTCGTCCGCTCGATGGTTGCCGCATCGGATAGGCGCGGCACGGGCCGCGGTCAATGCCGGGGGCGTTGCTCGTGCTGCACCAGGGGCGGAGCGCGGCACGAACGCCCTCTGATCGGGGGGCACGGCACGGGGCAGGGACTCGCGCCCCAGACGGAAAAAGCCGCCTGGCGGCGGCTTCCCGATCATCTGACGATTTCCGGTTCGGCGAACGCGTGATGCGCCCGCGGGCGCCTCAGCGGGCGCCGCGCACCAGCATCATGAAGCGCGCCTGTTCGGCCGGGTCCTCGCGGAACACGCCGGTGAACTGGGTGGTGATCGTGCTGACGCCCGACTTCTGCACGCCGCGCATCGACATGCACATGTGCTCGGCCTCGATCAGCAGTGCGACACCGCGCGGCTTCAGATATTCGTCGATCGCGGTGGCGATCTGCGCCGAGAGGCTCTCCTGCGTCTGCATGCGACGGGCGAAGACATCGACCACGCGCGCCAGCTTCGACAGGCCGACCACACCGCCGCTCGGATAGTAGGCGATATGGGCCTTGCCGACGAAGGGCACCATGTGGTGCTCGCAATGGGAGAAGAACGGGATGTCGCGCACGACGACGATGTCGCCGTAGCCCTCGACCTCTTCGAACACGCGGTCGAGCACCTCGCCGGCATCTTCGTTGTAGCCGCTGTAGAGCTGCTCATAGGCCTTCACGACGCGCTTCGGCGTATCGACCAGGCCTTCGCGGTCCGGATCGTCGCCGGTCCAGCGGATCAGCGTGCGCACGGCCGCCTCGGCTTCCTCGCGCGTCGGTCGACGGGCGACATCCGCCGTGTCGGTCGCGGGCCGATCCTTGCGATAGAGATTCACGATGGCGTCCATGGGATACATCTCCGGGCTGTCCAGCCTTTTTCTCACTGTACGGCTCCGAGCGCTGGTCGGACCACATATCC
The DNA here is from genome assembly GCA_040269895.1 of Ancalomicrobiaceae bacterium S20. NCBI lineage: Bacteria > Pseudomonadati > Pseudomonadota > Alphaproteobacteria > Hyphomicrobiales > Ancalomicrobiaceae > Methyloraptor > Methyloraptor flagellatus. The sequence goes on from CP158568.1 coordinate 887,574, forward strand.
CAGCGTCTCAGCGTACCTGCTGTCGTGGCCCCGTCATCCCTATATAGTCGATCGCGACGCGCGCGTCAGGCTCCAAGCGGTCGCAAGTTCGAGGGTCGGTTATGATCGACGACATCTACAACAAGAAGATCCTGGAATTCGCCGGCAACATCCCGCGGCTCGGCCGGCTCGCGGAGCCGGACGCGAGCGCGACCGCGCATTCAAAACTCTGTGGGTCGACCGTGACCATCGACCTGAAGCTCGACGGCGACGTGGTGTCGGACTTCGCCCACGACGTGAAGGCCTGCGCGCTCGGACAGGCCTCGTCGTCGATCATGGCGCGCCATGTCGTCGGCGCGACCGCGGCCGAGCTCCGAGCGGTACGCGAGGCGATGCGCCGCATGCTCAAGGAGAACGGCGCGCCGCCCGAGGGGCGCTTCGAGGATCTGAAGTTCTTGGAGCCGGTGCGCGACTACAAGGCGCGGCACGCCTCGACCATGCTGACCTTCGACGCGGTCTGCGCGGCGCTCGATCAGATCGAAGCCAAGCGCGGTGCGGCGGCTTGAGAAGGGCGCGCGCCGCCCGGAACGGTTGAGGGCGGTGGCGGTTTTTGGTAATATCCTGGCTAGGAGGGGACCTTGCGGCCCCCTCCTGCCGGACTTACCGGCGGATGGAGATCGTCACTCTCCACCTGCCGAGCCGGAAAGTGATCGTCAGTCGCATGACGCTCGCTTCCCTGCCGAAGGGTGTCGGCTTGCACACCGGTGCCTTTACACCGGCAAGTCACTCTGGCGCGAAAGCCGCGCGTCTGCCTAGTGCAGATGCGCGGCTTTTCAATTTTGGCGTGTTTCCGGGTTGCGCTGGTGCCGCGCCGGGGTCAGGCCGCGGGCGCGTCGGTCTGTGGCGGCGGCGAGGCGATGTCTCGGGCCGCGAAATGCGCGTCGGCCTCCTGGGCCACCCGGTCGAACGCGGCCTCGAGCTTCGGATCGGCGCCGCGGATGCGCTCGACGACGGCTCTCGCCCACTCGACATAGTCACGCAGGCGCTGTTCGCTCCAGTCCTTCGGCGGGGCATGGATGACCGAACGCACGTTCGAGGTCTTGTCGGCGAACTTGATGCGGCGGGCCGCATGCGACAGATGCGGCGCATGCTCGATTTGCAGACGCTTGCGCTCGTCCTTCGGCAGGCTCTTGTCGTCGCTGACCTCGCGCACCAGATCGGCGACGCGGGTGCCGAACAGGGCCGCGAGCTCCTCGTGGGTCGTGCCGGTATCCTCGATCGTGTCATGCAGGTAGCCGGCGGCGATCAGTTCGCTGTCGGCGCCGGCATCGGCGAGCAGCTCCGCGACCTCGGCCAGGTGGTTGACATAAGGAGCGAAATCCTCGCCCTTTCGGTGCTGGTCCTTGTGGCGGACCGCCGCGAAATGGACGGCACGGGTCACGAGGGCGAGGTCGGCGGACTGGGTCATGGGCTCATGTGATCCGGAAACGATGCGTGCGGAAGCGGTGCAGGCGGAAGCGATACGGGAGCGGGCGGAGCCGATCATGCCGGCGTGTCCTTCCCATGACGGCGAACCAGCGGCCGGAACGGACCCGTGATGATCCAGGCGGGTTTCGACCACGGCAAACGAGAGGCTGAACGATCGTGTGCTCCGGCTGTTCCGATCGCAAGGGGCAAATGCCGTCCGCCGACGGGCCGCGACCGTCGGCGCCGCGCCGAATCGTCGACGATCTCGGCCGACCGCACGTCCTCGTCGCGCGCCTGATGGTGCGGTTCTATCGATACACGCTGTCCGCCTTCATCGGCCGGACCTGCCGCTATCTGCCGACTTGCTCGGAGTATACCGAAGAGGCGATCACGCGGCACGGCCTGTGGGCCGGCGGCTGGATGGGGCTCAGGCGGATCCTCTCCTGCCACCCTTGGGGCGGCTCGGGCTATGACCCCGTGCCGGACGAATTGCCTCGCCATGCCTGCTGGTATATGCCGTGGCGCTATCGCGGGCCCGCAACGGACCCGGGTCCCGGCGCCGACGCTCGCCGCTGACCGGCTTTCTCCAACGCCCGCGACATCAACCGACCCGCTTACCCGGTCTCGTATCCGGGAGTGAGCAACGGAGGCCGTCTTGTCGATTTCCCTGACCTTTCCCGATGGTGCCCAGCGCGTGTACGAGGCCGGCGTGACCGGGCTCGACGTCGCCGAATCGATCGCAAAATCCCTTGCCAAGCGCACGATCGCGATGACGGTCGACGGCGTGCTGGCGGACCTGACCGATCCGATCACGCGCGACGCCAACATCCGCTTCGTCACCCGCGACGACCCGGAAGCGCTCGAGCTGATCCGGCACGACGCCGCGCATGTGATGGCTGAGGCGGTGCAGGAGCTCTATCCCGGCACGCAGGTCACGATCGGACCGGTCATCGAGAACGGCTTCTATTACGATTTCCATCGCAACGAGCCCTTCACCCTCGAGGACCTGCCGAAAATCGAGGCGAAGATGCGCGAGATCATCGCGCGCAATCAGAAGTTCTCGAAGGAGATCTGGACGCGCGATCAGGCCAAGCAGGTGTTCGCCGACAAGGGCGAGCGCTTCAAGGTCGAACTCGTCGATGCGATCCCCGAGGACCAGACCATCCGCATCTATAAGCAGGGTGACTGGTTCGACCTCTGCCGCGGACCGCACATGGTCTCGACCGGTCAGATCGGCGGGGCCTTCAAGCTGATGAAGGTCGCCGGCGCCTATTGGCGCGGCGACGCCAACAACCCGATGCTGTCCCGCATCTACGGCACGGCCTGGACCAGCGACAAGGATCTCGCCGCCTATCTCCACATGCTGGAGGAGGCCGAGAAGCGCGACCATCGCAAGCTCGGCCGCGAGATGGACCTGTTCCATTTCCAGGAGGAGGGGCCCGGTGTCGTGTTCTGGCACGGCAAGGGCTGGACCATGTTCCAGGAGCTGGTCTCCTACATGCGCCGGCGCCTCAAGGGCGACTATCAGGAGGTCAACGCGCCGCAGGTGCTCGACAAGAGCCTGTGGGAGACCTCCGGTCACTGGGGCTGGTACAAGGAGAACATGTTCGCGGTGCAGTCCGCCGGCGACGAGGCCGAGGACAAGCGCATTTTCGCGCTGAAGCCGATGAACTGTCCGGGTCACGTCCAGATCTTCAAGCATGGCTTGAAGTCCTACCGCGAACTACCGATGCGCCTTGCCGAATTCGGTATCGTGCACCGCTATGAGGCCTCGGGCGCCATGCATGGTCTGATGCGCGTGCGCGGCTTCACGCAGGACGACGCGCACGTGTTCTGCACCGACGATCAGATGGCGGCCGAGTGCCTGAAGATCAACGATCTGATCCTGTCGACCTATGCCGACTTCGGCTTCGACAGCATCGTCGTGAAGCTGTCGACCCGGCCGGAGAAGCGCGTCGGTTCGGACGAGCTCTGGGATCGCGCCGAGAGCGTGATGACCAAGGTGCTCGAGCAGATCGCGGCCGAATCCGGCGGGCGCATCAAGACCGGCATCAATCCGGGCGAGGGCGCCTTCTACGGGCCGAAGTTCGAATACACGCTGAAGGACGCGATCGGCCGCGACTGGCAGTGCGGCACCACGCAGGTCGACTTCAACCTGCCGGAGCGGTTCGGCGCCTTCTTCGTCGATGCCGACGGCGCCAAAAAGACGCCGGTGATGATCCATCGCGCCATCTGCGGCTCGATGGAGCGCTTCCTCGGCATCCTGATCGAGAACTTCGCCGGCCATTTCCCGCTCTGGATCGCGCCGACACAGGTGGTGGTCGCCACCATCACCTCGGAGGCCGACGACTATGCCGAGAGCGTGCGGGCGAAGCTCGTCCGCGCCGGCCTGCGCGTCGAGAGCGACGTCCGCAACGAGAAGATCAACTACAAGGTCCGCGAGCACTCGCTCGCCAAGGTCCCGGTGATCCTCGTCGTCGGCAAGCGCGAGGCGGAAGAGGAGAAGGTCGCGATGCGCCGGCTCGGCAGCCAGGAGAATCGCGTCCTGACCCTCGACGAGGCGATCGCCGCGCTCGTCGACGAGGCGACGCCGCCCGATATCCGCCGGGCCAAGTCGGCCAACTGACTGGGCAGTAGCTGACGGCAGACATGCAGCAGGCCGGGTGTCATGCGCCCGGCCTTTTGCTGTCGGCACGACGGACGCCGGCCAGCGCCGCGCGCGCCGACCCCCAAATGGGGCTTGCCCCCACGTGCGCTGGGGCACAGGCTGAGCGGCAAGGCGGCGACAGGAAAAGCAGCCGCCGCGGTTCCGGGAGGGGCGTGATGCGGGCAGGTTCGTCTTCGACCACAATCGTTCGCGGTGCCGTCTGCACGGCGGTCTTTGCGGCGGCGCTCGTCGCCGGCTCAGCGGGCGCGCGCGCCGACGAGAGCGTCGATCTGGGCGGCGGCAAGGGCGTTCTGATCCGGCCGGCGGGCAAGCCGCGCGCCAGCCTGATCCTGATGCCCGGCGGCGACGGACGCGTCAATGTCGGGGCGGGCGGCAGCTTTTCCGGCACGCTCGGCAATCAGTTGACCCGCACGCGGCAGGCCTATGTCGCGGCCGGTTTCGCGGTGCTGCTGGTCGATGCGGATGCGGATCTCGCGAAGGCCGTCGCGACCATGGCGGCGATCAAGCGGCCGGTCACGGTGGTCGGCACCAGCCGCGGCACGCAGCGTGCGGCGCGCGGCATTGCGGCCGGCGCGCGGCCGGACGGTCTGGTGTTGACCTCCGGTTTCCTGTCCGACGCCTCGGGCGACAGCGACAATGTGATGAACATCCTCGGCTCGCCGGCGGCGCTGCCGAGGACGCTGGTCGTGCATCACCGGCAGGACGCCTGCAAGAAGACCTTGCCGGCCGGCGTCGAGCCGTTCCAGAAATGGGCGGGCTCGAAGGCCCGCGTGGTCTGGCTCTCCGGCGGCGTGAGCGACGGCAATCCGTGCGAGGCGCGCGCGCATCACGGGTTCAACGGGATCGACGGTCAGGTCGTCTCGGCGGTCTCGGGTTTTGCGGGACGCTGATCGCGCGGGGCCTGAGGGGCGCTTGTCCCCCGCTCAATCTTCCGGCGGTTCCTCGACCGGCGGCGGGGGCGGGAAGGGCGCCCCGGTCTCGAAGCGGATCCAGTCGGCGTAGTTCTCCGGCGCGGCGACGACCGGCAGCGCGACCATGCCCGGCACGTCATAGGGGTGCAGGCGGATGATTTCGGCCATCAGGGCGTCGACCTGGACGGTGCGCGTCTTGAAGATCGCGACGGTCTCGTCGGCGTCGTGGACCTCGCCCTCCCAGGCGTAGATCGAAAAGGCCATCGGCAGGATGTTGACGCAGGCCGCGAGGCGGGCCTCGACCGCGGCGCGGCCGACCTCGCGCGCCAAGTCCTTGTCGGGAAAGGTGGCGTAGACCACGACGAGATCCTGAACGGTCATGCGTACTCCTGGTTTGGTCGGTCGGCGGCGCCGGCGGCGGCCGTTCCTTGTCGCCCTCGTCCGGGCATGCTAACCCGACCCACGGGTCAGGTGGGGCGGGCCATGGAAATCGAGCGTCCGAAGATCGACAACATCGCCTTCGTCGCCAGCGCGACCGAGGAGGCCGAGGCCGCCCGCCGGCGGCTCAGCCACCTCTATGGCTCGTCGCCGCCCGATATCGCCGATGTGATCGTCGCCCTCGGCGGCGACGGCTTCATACTCCAGACGCTGCGCCGCTTCATGAACACCGGCAAGCCGATCTACGGCATGCACCGGGGCACCGTCGGCTTCCTGATGAACGAGTTCAAGGTCGAGGGGTTGCTCGACCGGCTCGCGGTCGCGGAAGTGACCTCGATCCGGCCGCTTCTGATGAAGGCGGTCGACGTGCAGGGCGTCGAGCACGAGGCGCGCGCCTTCAACGAGGTGTCGCTGTGGCGGCGGACCTACCAGGCCGCCAAGCTGAAGCTCAGCATCGACGGCGTCGAGCGGCTCGACGATCTGGTCTGCGACGGCGTCATCGTCGCGACGCCGGCCGGCTCGACCGCCTACAATCTCTCCGCCCACGGACCGATCATCCCCTTGAACGCGCCGCTGCTCGCGCTGACGCCGATCAGCCCGTTCCGGCCGCGGCGCTGGCGCGGGGCGCTGGTGCCCGACCGCGCGCTGATCCGCATCGACGTGATGGACACGCAGAAGCGGCCGGTCAGCGCCGCTGCCGACCACACCGAGATCAAGAACGTCAAATCGGTCACGGTGCGGCAGGATCGGCAGTCGGAGAGCTTTTTGATGTTCGATCCCGAACACAATTGGGAAGAGCGGATTCTGGCCGAACAGTTCCAGTACTGAGCGAGCGAGCGACCCCACGCGGCGCTTGCAGGCGCGCGGCCGGCCCTCCCATGTCGGTCGGCCTACGCGGTTCGACGGTCGATCGCGCGATTTGCGCACTCCGGGTTCAGCTAATCTTAAACGCCTCGGGGCGATGATTTCGGCCGAGGGGTGCCGGTCGGATCGCAGGATCCGGGACCGACGCGCCCACGGTCGACCGGCCCGGCGAGGCAGGTGACCCGCGGCTTTCCGGAGACCGAGCCCATGTCCGCAGCCCAGCGCGCCGAAGCCCGGCCGCTCGAAGATGACGAAGACGACTTCGACGTCCTGTCGGGGGAGTACGAGATCATCCCGGCGAAGCAGGAGCTGAAGAAGAAGGCCCAGTCGACCCGTCGCAAGAAGAGCGAGGCGGACGTCGATCCGGTCGCGGCCGCCGAGGCCGCGCTCGAGAAGATGGCGCAGAACTTCGTGCCCTGGATGGCCTCGGAGACCGAGACGCTGCTCGCGGCCTGGCAGGCGGCCGAGGAGCACGGTTTCGACGATGACAGCCGTGAGGTGCTCTATCGCGCCGCGCACGACATCAAGGGCCAGGCGGCGACGCTCGGCTTCCCGCTGGTCGGTCACGTCGCCAAGAGCCTCTGCCATCTGCTCGACCACGTGCCGGAGACCGAGCGCCTGCCGACCAGCCTCGTCGCCCAGCATGTCCAGGCGATCCGCGCCATGGTCGCGGAGAACGCCCGCGAGACCGACCATGCGGTCGGCCGGGCGCTGCACTCCAGGCTCTCGGAAGTCACCGACGAGTTCATCGCCAGTCTGAACTGACCGCGTGCAGCCGATCATGCGTCGGCACCGCCCGGTAGGGCGTTGCCGATCCCGGCGCGCATCCGCGCAGCTTCTCCCGAGGAGAGCGCGATTGTCGCATCACAGAACGAGTTGGGCGGAGGCGATCAGCAAGGCGCCGCAGCGGCGCGGGTCGCTCGCGACCGGGCGTCCGACGAATTGTCGGGACGCGACAAATCAGGACGTCGAACATCGCGCGACGCGCGGCCGCGTCGCGTCCGGGGCAGGGCGATCAGGCCGCGAAGGCGGCCTGATGCAGGGTGGCGAGGGCGGCGCGCCGGCGCTCGACATTGGCGCGGACGACTTCGCCCAGCGAGACCTCGAGGATCGCTTCGACGTCGGTCGGCAGCGCGATGGCAGCCTCGACATCGAGATGCGTGCCATGGCCGGCGAAGCCACGCAGCAGCGCTTCCTCGATCGCATCCCAAGCTTTGTTGTGTTCTTCCATGGACGTCGGCTCCATGTGTTCCGCAATGATGACGTTAGACGATTCGTCGTCATTTCGAGCGGGAATATTGCCCCGGCCGAAGAATTGTTCGGCGTCGCCACGCAGCTCGGCCATGGACTCGAAGAAGACGGCGACCGCATTGGGGCGCGGCAGTAGCGTCATCTCGGCCTGGCCCTCACGTTGACGGGCGAGCGCCCGGACATGACGACGAGCGGCATCGACTTCGAAGCGACGCAACAGCGCGACGAGATCCTCGACCTCGGCCTGTTCGAAGCTCGAATAGTGTGTGAGGACACGCTCGATCATGCGGCGGGCGAAGCGCGACTGATCGGAGGGCGCGCCATCGTGCTGGCCGGCCTCGATCACCAGATCGCGGTAGACGTCGACGGCCGCGCGGAAGGCCGGATAGGCGCGGTCGGCGAGACCGGCGCGACGATAGAGCGCCAGGAACGAGCTCTCGCGGTTCTCGGCGATCAGCGCGAACACCCGCTCGGTCGGCACGCCGGCGAGCTGGGCGACGGCCTCTTCGAAGAAGCGGATGTTGCCGGCGCAGGTCGCGCGCAGCACGAGGCTGGTGGTGAGCTGGCCGCTCTGACGCAGATGCGCGATCAGTGCCGGCACTTCGCGTGCGGTCGCCTCCGCGGCGAGCGCAACGGTCGCCTTGTCCTTGGCATCGCGCAGCGCGGTGATGCGCCGTGCTTCCGGCAGGGCGGAATGCAGCACGATCAGGTTGTCGACCACGGCGGCGAGGCGTTCCAGGATCTGGTGGCGCAGCTCGACCGGCACGTCGGGGCGGCCGAGCAGGTGTTCGCGGATCTCGCGATCCTCGCCGAAGCGCTCGACGATGCGCTGCAGGCTGAAGGGCTGGATCTGGGTGGCGCCGGGGTTGCCGAGCAGCCGGCGCACCGCCTCGATGTCACCGACCTCGGCCAGCGCGGCGGCGACGCCGATGCCGACCCGAGCACGACCGGCGACCGCGAACTGGATCTCGGCCGAGCCGCGGCCGATCAGATCGACCAGTTCGGCATCGATCAGCACCGGGCTGCGCTCGACCACCGGGCAGGCGATCTCGGCATGGTCGCCGGCGAGCATCAACACCACGTAGCGCGGGGCGAACCGGCAGTCGGCGATCGCTTCGGCAAAGGCGATCCGCACGCAGGGATCGTCATCCTCGGCGAGCACGGTCATCGCGACCTCGAGCGCTTCGCGCGCTTCGGCATTGAGCGTGGGGTTGGCCCACGCCTGCAGAAGAACTCCGGGCGCGCCGGCGCGGGCGTTCGCGTCGGCATTGGAAAACCAGGCGAAGAACTGCTCGACGTTCATGATACGCACGACTCCGGGCACCGACTGACCGGGTCGCAACGGAACGCCACGACCCATCCTCGAGCCCGAGCGTGGCACGCGCTTCCTTAATGTTCGGTTCACCATAAACCGGCTTGCGCGGTCGGCGATGCATTTTTGCCGCGCCGCCGCTGCGTCAGGGCGCCGCTCAAACATCGGACGACTTCCGCATGAAGCGGGTGAGATCGAGCGGCCGACCGATCGGTGCCGCGCGGGCGCCGTTGAGCGGCTTGGCCGCGGCGGTCTCAGGTGCTGCGGCCGGCGCCGCCGTAGGAGACGTCGCTGCCGGGGACGATGGCGTGGCGGCGTTCGACACGGCGGCGGGTGCCGGCGTGGTCGAGCGCGTCGGCGCGGTGTGGTTCGAGGCCGATGTGGTCCCGCGTGATGTGGCGGTTGCCGGACCGGCCGGCGCTGCGGCGCGGGCACCGATCTCGGGGCCGAGCGGCAGGCCGGTCGCGGAGGCGAAGGGCGCAGAGAGGCCCGGCGGCAACTCGCCGGGCAGCGGCGGCAGCGCCGGCATGCCGGGCGCCATCATGCGCTGCGTCGACGCGGCGGTGCCGGTCGCGGTCGTCCGGGCCTGTTCGAGCGCGCGGGCGGCGCGCGGGCTCGCCGCATCGAGGCTCGGCATGCCGGTGCGCCCGTTGCGGCCGCCGATCACGCTCGGATCGAGCGAGGCATAGCGGCTCGGGCGGCTGCCCGTTGCACTCGGCGCGGCGCCCGTCGCGGCAGGCTGCGACGGCGCGCTGTGCGAGCCGTAGGCCGAGTTCAGCACGCGGCTCGGCCGGGCGATCGGCACGGTCTGGGCGGTCGCGGCGGCGTCGGTCGCCGACGGGGCGCTGGCTGGCGGCACGACGGTCTCGGCGCCGGCGATCGCGGCGCCCGCCGCAAGCCCCCCGCGGCGAGCGAGGCGGTCCGGACCGGCGCCGGCGCGGGGGTACTGACCGGCGGCAGCAGCGGAGCGCGGGTCGGACCGGTGTCGCCCGGAATGAGGCGGATCGGCTCGTCCGGCGAAAGACCGGTCGATGCCGCGTTGGTCGCCGCAGCGCCGCCGGTCGAACCGGTCGAGACGGTGGCCGTCGTCGCCACGGGCACCTCGGTGGGGGAGAGCCTGATCGGCGGCGGTTCCGTCGGCTGCGCGATCTCTCCGTAACCCAGGATGCCGGTCGGCTTCGGCTTCGGCGCGTGATCGGAGGCCTCGTCGTTGCGCATCAGCGCGCTGAACGCGTCCGTCGGCGTGTGAGCGCGCCAGCCGTCGAGGCGACCGGCCGGCGATACGCCGGGGTCGGCATCGGTGGCGGTTGCTGTCGAGGCGACGGCGGTGGAGGCGCTGGCGCTCGCCACCTGACGGCCGAGACGCGCCGGGTCGGTCCGGGCGCCCTCGGCATTCGACCGCTCGGCGGCGGCGCGGACGGCGTCGGCCACGGCCTTGGTGTCGCCGGCGCTGGTCTCGCCGAATACCGTGTGGCCCGACAGGATGCGGCCGCTGCCGATGTCGGCGGCGTCGATGCGGGTCGTCGCGAGCCGGGCGGCGAGCTCCTTGACGGTCTTCGGCTTGCCGGCCGCGTCGTAGAACAGCGCCTTGTTGGCCTCGGCGGCCTTCGGGAAGGCCTGCGCGGCGGTCGAGTTCGGGTCGGAGGCGGCGAGGCGCACCAGCTTCACCGCGCCGCTGGCGCCGAGCACATGGGCGATGTGCAATTCGCCCTCGGTCGGCGCCCGGCCGAGGGCGGTGCCGAGACGCTCGGCATTGAGCTGCGTCAGCTTGCCCGCCATCACGGACGAGACGAGCGGATCGTGCCGCAGCGCCAGGATCTTCGCCTTGGCAGCGGGATCGGCGACCGTATAGGTGCCGCTGGAATCCTGCTTGATCGCGTTCGCCTGTTGATCCAGGCCGACCGAGGCGCCGGTGGTCTTGACGACTTCGAGCCAGGTCTGTTCGGTGAACTGGAAGAGACCGCGGGCCGAAGAGGTGTTCGAGGCTTTTGATGGATCGAGGCTCGACTCCCGGTGCGCGGCGTCGAGCAGAAACGAGAACGACGTTCCCGTGGCTTCGCCGGCGGTGCGGAAGGCCTGTTCGATCCTGTCGTTGACCGACTGGTTGACGTCGATCTGCATGGGCGGCCCCGAAGCCACGATGGTTAATGTCGGTTAACGTCGCGCGACAGGGTAAACAAAGGGTTAATTCATCACGGCGCCAACATTTGGCTATAATGAGCGCGGCGGGAGGAACCAATGTCGGGATTGTATTACGACGAATTTGTCGTCGGTCATGTGTTTCGACACGCCATCACGCGAAGTGTGACGGAAATGGACAACGTCCTGTTTTCCAGTCTCACTTACAATCCACAGCCGCTGCATATCGATTTCGACTTCGCCGCCAAGAGTGAATGGGGGCGACCGCTGGTGAACTCGCTGTTCACGCTCGGGTTGATGATTGGAATATCAGTGCACGAGACCACGCTCGGCACCACGATCGCCAATCTCGGCATGACCGACGTCCGGTTTCCCGCGCCTGTGTTCCATGGCGATACGATCCGGGTCGAGACCGAGGTGATGGCGAAGCGCGAATCGCGCTCGCGTTCCGATGCCGGAATCGTCGATCTTCACCATCGGGCCTATAATCAGGACGGCGTCCTGGTCGCAGAATGCCGGCGGCAGGCTTTCATGCGGCGGTTGCCGGCCGCTGCCCACGACGTCTGATCCCGCCTTTCCCGTCTTCCCTCATCGAGGTGCCGATGCGCTCGCTCCTGTTCGTCCCTGCCGACAGCCCGCGCAAACTCGAGAAGGCGCTCGCGAGCGGCGCCGACGTGCTGATCGTCGATCTCGAGGACTCCGTCGCTGCCGGCGCCAAGGCGGCGGCGCGTGCGAGCGCGGCGGCCTTCCTGCGCGAGGTCGCGGCGACGACCGAGCGTCCGAAGCTCTATGTGCGGATCAATGCCTTCGTCACCGGGCTCGTCGATGCCGATCTCGATGCGGTGCTCGGGGCGGGGGCGGAGGGCATCATGCTGCCCAAGGCCGGCGGCGGGCAGGATGTGACGCGGCTCGATGCGAAGATCGCCGTGCATGAGGCGATCCACGGGCTCGGCGACGGCGCGATCCGGGTGATCGCGATTGCGACCGAGATGGCCTCGGCGCTGTTCCAGATGGGCAGCTATCGCGGTGCCTCGCGACGGCTCGCGGGTCTGGCCTGGGGCGCGGAGGATCTCGCCGCCGACATCGGCGTGCCCGCCAACCGCGATGCAACGGGCGCCTTCCTCGATCCGTTCCGGCTGGCGCGCACGCTGGCGCTGCTCGGCGCGGTCGGCGCCGAGGTGGTGCCGATCGACGGCGTCTATACCGCGTTCCGCGACCTCGACGGGCTGCGCCGGGAATGCGCGGAGGCGGTGCGCGACGGGTTCACCGCCAAGATGGCGATCCATCCCGATCAGGTCGCGGTGATCAACGACGCGTTCACGCCCTCCGTGGACGCGGTCGAACGGGCACGGCGCGTCGTCGAGGCCTTCGCCGCGGCGGGCGACGCCGGCGTGATCGGTCTCGACGGCGCGATGCTCGACCGGCCGCACCTGCGCCAGGCCGAGCGTCTGCTCGCCCGCGCCGCTTCGGCCGGGGTCGCCTGATCCGAGCCCGGATCAGGCGCTGGTGATCAGTGGATGGTGATCAGGCGGTCGGGCGCGTGATCGAGAACAGGCTGTCGACGACCGCGTAGTCCATGTAGCCGCAGCGCGCGATGGTGCGGGCCTTGGTCATGTCGAACATGCCGTCGGTCAGGTAGGCGTCGTCGATGTGCACCGCGACGACCTCGCCGATCACCATGAAGTTGGTCGATTTGGTGCCGGCGAGCGTGGTCGGGTTGACGATCTCGAGCACCTTGCATTCGAGCGCGGCCGGGGCGGCGGCGACGCGCGGCGGCTTGACGATCTGCGACGGCGCCTTCTCCAGCCCCGCGTGGACGAATTCGTCGACGCCACGCGGCAGCGGCGCGGATGTCTGGTTCATCGCGAAGCGCAGGTCCCAGGTCGCGAGGTTGGCGACGAACTCGCCGGTCTCGGCGATGTTGGAGACGCTGTCCTTCATGCCGTCGGAGGAGAAGATCACCATCGGCGGACGGTTGGCGATCGCGTTGAAGTAGCTGTAGGGCGCCAGATTGACCGAGCCGTCCTTGCCCATCGACGAGATCCAGCCGATCGGGCGCGGGGCGACGATCGCCTTGAACGGGTCGTGGGGCAGGCCGTGGCCGTTCTTCACTTCATAGAACATCGTGCGATCCTTCAGGCCTGCCACTCGGTGACGACATCGTCATAGGCCGGCCGCGGCCGGTCGACGGGCGGGGTGGTCGGCGTGCCGACCGTGACGAAGCCGGCGAATTTCTCGCCGTCCTTGAGGCCGAGCAGGGCGCCGGCCTCGGCGTCGTAGGCGATCCACTCGGTCAGCCATTGCGCGGCGAAGCCGAGCGCGTGGGCGGCGAGCACGAGGTTCATGGTCGCGGCGCCGGCCGAGAGCACCTGTTCCCATTCCGGGATCTTCACATGCGGGCCGGCCTTCGACACGACCGCGATGGTCAGCGGCACGCGGGTGAAGCGGTTGCGCTCGAAGGCGAGGCGATCCTCGGGCGTCGCGGGATCGCGCGCGGCAAGCAGGTGGGCGAGCTTTTCGCCGGCAGCGGCGGAGGCCGCGCCGCGGAACAGGATGAAGCGCCAGGGCGCGAGCTTGCCGTGATCGGGCACGCGCGAGGCGATCCGGATCAGCGTGCGGATCTGATCGTCGGTCGGGCCGGGGTTGGTCAGCGCGACGGTCGAGATCGTGCGGCGTGTTTCAAGGAGGGTGAGAGCGTCGGGCGTGTCGGACATGGGGAACCGGGCTTCGGGAGGGCGACGAGGGGCGGGAAGGGCGCTTGAGACCTGCGAAGCTGCCGGCGGGTCGCTTCGCGTCGGTGGGCGTGAGGCTCGTTAGATAGGCCGAGCCGGGACGCGCGGGAAGGAACGAATTCGTGCCGCTCCGGCGACGGCGTGTCAACGCGGACCCGCCGCAGGGCGGTGCAGCGTTGACGGTAGGGGTCGGGGGCGGTCCCCGGATCTCGAGGGCAGCGATCCCGTGTTCGGAACGTGGGGTTCCGATCTTGTCTGGCGACTTGAAATCGCCATGCTTGTCTTCCGAAAGTGTCGCGCATCAGCGGCGGCAGATTCGGTTCGCAGTCCGATCCTCGCCGATCGGCCGCGCGCCGTGCCATATGTCGTCCGCATCCATTCCGTTCGGGAGGTTTCCGCAGCCGATGGCCTCGCGCCGTGTTTCGAGATCGCCCCTGATGCCGCGTCGGCCTGTCGCCGCGACGGCGGTCGCGATGCTGCTGGTCGGCCTTTGCACCGGCGACGCCCTCGCGCAGCAGGGGCACGGTCCGGGCGGCGGTCCGTCGGGCGGCGCGGGCGCTGGTCCGGCGGGTGGCCCGGGTGCGGCCGGACCTGCCGTCCCTTCCGGCGGATCCGGCGGCCTCGCCGGCGCGCCGCTCGCGCTCGACAGCACGGCGAAGCCGGCGGTTCCCGACGCCGCGATCCCTTATGCGCCCAATCCGGCGCCGGCCGCGCCCGCCGCGCCGCCGGCCCCGATCGAGGCGTCCAAGCCGACCAAGCCGCTCCTGAAGCTGACCGCGCTGGTCACCGAGGACAGCGGGCCGATCCGTTCGGGTCTCGTCTGGCGCATCTACAAGGACGAGCGCGACGGCGACGACACGCGGCTGAAGCTGCTCGCCACCATGGCCGGCGGCGACGCCGAGATCCGGCTCGATCCGGGCTCCTATCTGGTGCACGCCGCCTATGGCCGGGCGGGCGCGACCACGCGCGTGACCATCGACCGGATGTCGCGGCAGGAGACGCTGATCCTCAATGCCGGCGGGCTGAAACTGACCGCCTCGGTCGCGGGCGATCTGCCGGTCAACCCGTCGCGGGTGACCTTCGACATCTATTCCAAGGACGTCGATGCGCGCGGCGAGCGCCAGGCGCTGGTGGTCGGCGCCAAGCCGGGCAAGGTCATCCGGCTCAACGCCGATACCTACCACGTGGTCAGCCACTACGGCGATCTCAACGCGGTGTCGCGCGCCGAGATCCACGTCAATCCGGGCAAGCTCACCGAAGCGACCATGTACCACAAGGCCGCGGCGGTGACGTTCAAGCTGGTCGCGGAGGGCGGTGGCGAGGCGCTCGCCAACACCAACTGGCTGGTGCTGACGCCGTCCGGCGACCAGATCACCGAGTCGGTCGGCGCCTTCCCGACCGTGGTGCTCGCCGAGGGCGAATATTCGGTCGTCGCCAAGCACAACAACGATGTCTACACCCGCACCTTCACGGTGGAATCGGGTGTCGATCGCGATATCGAAGTGCTGGCCGACAAGAAGCAGTGATTGCGACGCCCTGATCGTGTCGTGGTGATCGTCGGCCTGCCGCTTGCCGGCACCGGGGCTGGCCTCTGACAGTCTGCTCCGAAAACGAAATCGGGCCGCTTTACGCGGCCCGATCGTGTCTTCGCGGCTTGCGAAACGCCTCGTCAGACGTGCTTCTCCATCTTCGAATTGTGCTTGGTGTCCGGCAGGCGGAGATAGACGAGCAACGAGATGAAGATGCAGGCGGTGGCGTACCAGTAGAACCAGTCCTCGTGACCGGCGACGGTCTTGAAGTACTGCGCGACGCCGTCGACCGTGCCGCCGAAGATCGCGACGGTCAGGGCGTAGGGAATGCCGACCCCCATGGCGCGGACGGCGGTCGGGAACATCTCGGCCTTCACCACGGCGGTGATCGAGGTGTAGCCCGAGACGATCGCCCAGGCGGCGCAGATCAACAGGAACGCGGTCCAGGGATCCTGCGTCGCACGCAGCGTCGACAGGAGCGGGTAGGTGCCGAGCGTGCCGAGGACGCCGAAGTAGATCAGCAGCGGCTTGCGGCCGACCTTGTCGGAGATCGCGCCGAACAGCGGCTGCATCAGCACGGCGACCAGGAGCGAGCCGGCGGTCACCAGCGTCGTCTGGTCGTCGGTGAGCTTGACCGACAGCTTCAGGAACTTCTGCATGTAGGTCGTGTAGGTGTAGAAGGCCGAGGTGCCGCCGATCGTGACACCGACCACGATCAGGATCTCACGCCAGTGCCGGACCAGCTCCATCAGCGGCGCGCGGCCCTTGCGGACGGCCTGCGCCTGTTCGAAATGCGCCGTCTCGTGCATGTCGCGGCGCATGTAGAAGGTGTAGAGCGCAAGCCCCGCGCCGATGAAGAACGGGATGCGCCAGCCCCAGTCCTTGAGCTGTTCGGGCGTCAGAAGCGCCTTCTGAATGATGAGCAGCGTGACCAGGGCGAGCAACTGGCCGCCGAGCAGCGTCATGTACCAGACGCCGGAATAGAAGCCGCGGCGCTCGGGATGCGACATCTCGGAGAGATAGGTCGCGCTCGCGCCGTACTCGCCGCCCTGGCTGAGGCCCTGGAGCAGGCGGGCGAGCGTCAGCAGCGTCGGCGCCCACAGGCCGATCGTGTGCGCGGACGGGGTCAGCGCGATGATCAGCGAACCGAAGCACATCAGCATCACCGACATGGTCAGCGCCGAGCGGCGGCCGTACATGTCGGCGAGCGCCCCGAACAGCATCGAGCCGAACGGCCGGGCGATGAAGCCGAGCGCGAAGACGATGGAGGCGAACAGTTGCTGGCGCTCAGGGGGCACGTCGGCGAAGAACGAGCTGGCGAAATAGAGCTGGAACGCGGCGAAGACGTAGACGTCGTACCATTCGATCAGATTGCCGGTCGATCCGATCAGGATCGCCTTGACCCGGCGCGCCATGTCGGCGGGGTCGTAGCCGTGCCGCGTCGGATCGGCGTCTACCGTTTTGTCCGTCATTCCATCCCTCCTGGCCACGTGGGCGCGGCTCTGGTCTCGATCGCCTCGGCCGGCGGCCCGCGGTCTCCCGGAGCGGAAACGCGCAAGCAGGCCCGCGGGATCGCGGCGGCTTCTCGCCGCCCGGTCCTGCCGCCCTGAAGAATCCGCCCCTGCATGGAAGGTTGGATCGCGCCACGGCCCGGCCTGCCGCGGCGGCTGGACACTAGAGCCGGGCCTAGCGGAACTCCTATTGTGGAAAACCGAAATGATCGCAGCCGAATGGCGGCGACCGATCGGCGCAGGCCGGTGCTCGGACTGAGGGGGGATCGGCGCGGGCGGGGCGCCTCGCCGGGATGCCGGTCTCCCGATGCGGCTGGGGGAGGAGCGGCCGGACGAGAAAGGGGGGGACGGGGGCCGCCCAGGCCTCAGGACTTCGGCTTCTTCGGCGGCGGCTCGATCGCCGGGACCGCCTTCAGGTAGGTGGCGATCGCGGTGCGGTCGTCCTTGGTCAGCTTGGCGGTGTTTTCGACCACATGGGCCATGGCGCCGCCGACCGCGTCGCCGTCGGGCGTCAGGCCCTGTTCCAGATAGAAGGCGATGTCGGAGATCGACCATGCGCCGATCGCCTTCGGATGCGGGGTGATGTCGGGCGTGAAGCCATCGCCCTCGAGCGCCGGGGCGCCGCCGAGCCAGCGCGAGCGGTCGATGCCGCCGATCGGGTTGCGGGGGGTGTGACACTCGCCGCAATGGCCGGGGCCTTCGACCAGATAACGGCCGCGCTCCAGCACCGGATCGGGCTTCGGCAGCGCGATCACCGGGGTTGGGTCGACGAACAGGAGCTTCCACAGGCCGAGGCCGCGGCGGACGTTGAATGGGAACGGCACCTCGTGCGGCTTCGATATGGTGTCGACGGCCGGCAGCGTTTTCAGGTAAGCGGCGAGGTCGAAGCTGTCGTCGAGCGTCATGCGCCGGTAGGAGGCGTAGGGAAACGCGGGGTAATAATGCGCGCCCCCGGGCGAGGTGCCGTAGCGCATCGCGGTGACGATGTCCTCGACCGACCAGGCGCCGATGCCGGCCTTCGGGTCGGGCGAGATGTTCGGGGCGTAGAAGGTGCCGAAGGCGGTCTTGAAGGCGAGCCCGCCGCCGAGCTTCAGGCGCTCGTCGCCCTTGGCGCTCGGCGCGGCGTGACAGGAGGCGCAGCCGGCCATGGCGAAGACGTAAGAGCCCTTGGTCGCATCGGGCGCGGGGGTCGGCTTCTCGTCGGGCCCGAGCCGCGTCGGGGCGGTCAGCGCCCAGAAGGCCGCGCCGCCGGCGGCTGCGAGGACGACGGCGCCGATCAGCAGTCGTTTCATGGGCGCGTGTCCTCCGCTCGGGTGCGATCCGGCTGTTGATTCCGGTTGCGTAGGGGATCTTAAGGCGCGGGGTGCGGTGTCGGGCGCCGCACCCCGGCCGGAACGGTCGGGATCAGTTCTTCTTGATGCGATAGTCGTCGTGGCAGCCCTTGCAGGTGGCGCCGAGCGCGCCGACCGCGGCCTTCAGGCCGTCGAGGTCCTTGCCGGCATTGGCGGCCTGCACGGATGCGACCTGCTCGAGCTTGGCGGCGGCGGCCTTGAAGCCGGCCATGTCGGACCAGATCTTCGGCGCGGCCTCGGTGTCGCCGCCCTTCTCGGAACCGGCCGGGAACAGGTCGGTGAAGCCCTTGATGTTGGTGCTCATGGTCTCGACCGCGGCCTTGGCCTTGGCCGCGTCATAGGGCTCCTCGCCCTTGACCATCTTGACCAGGACCTTGCCCATGGCGCCGCCGATGGCCTTCATCTTGTCCTGGCGCTCCTTGATGACGTCACCGGCCGCAAACGCGGTGCCGGCGACGGAGAGCAGGGCCAGAACGGCGACGGCAGACTTCAATTTCGACATCGGATCTCCTCCCGGTACGATCATCGACGCTCGGTGATCGCACCTGCGTCAACGCGGAATGATGACGAAATGCTAGCGTGATCCGCCATTCAAAGCATTGTGATATCCGGAATGTCAGACGGATTGTCTCTGAATGTCGAACAGTCTGGGTCGCGCCCTCGGGTGGGCTCGCACCCCACGCCTCGTCGATCGTGCATTCGGGTATCCAAAAATTGCGGGGGCCTTGTTCCGGGTAGCGTCGAAATGCGACAAGTCATCCGTCGCATCTGCGCAAGAGATGCGAGGGCGAACATGACGATATCGGCGGGTCGTCGCGGGCATTCGGGTCGCGGCGGGCACTCACGGTTCCGCAGCGTTCCGCGCCGCTCGAACAGGTGGTCGGGCTCACGTCGAGACGGAGGCAGGCCTTGCGCTTCTCGTTCCTATCGCTTCTCCGCAACGCCTTCTCGGCCAACGAGAATTGGCCCGAGCAATGGCGGAGCCCCGAGCCGAAGCCGGCCTATGACGTCATCATCGTCGGCGCCGGCGGCCACGGTCTCGCCACCGCCTACTATCTGGCGGCGGAATGCGGCGTCACCAATGTCGCGGTGATCGAGCGCGGCTGGCTCGGCGGCGGCAACACCGGCCGCAACACGACGATCATCCGCTCGAACTATCTCTGGGAAGAGTCCGAGGCGCTTTACGATCACGCGCTGAAGCTCTGGAAGGACCTGTCCCAGCAGCTCAACTACAACGTCATGTATAGCCCGCGCGGCGTTCTCATGCTCGCGCACACGATCCATGACATCCAGACCTCGAAGCGCCACGTGCACGCCAACCGGCTCGCCGGCATCGACAACGAGTGGCTGTCGCCGGAAGAGTGCAAGGCATTCTGCCCGCCGCTGAACATCTCCGACAACATCCGCTATCCGGTGCTCGGCGGCGCGCTGCAGCGCCGCGGCGGCGTCGCCCGTCACGATGCGGTCGCCTGGGGCTATGCCCGCGCCGCCTCCGCGCTCGGCGTCGACATCATCCAGAACTGCGAGGTGACCGGCATCCGCCGCGGCGCCAATGGCGCGGTCGAGGCGGTCGAGACCTCGAAGGGCACGATCAGGGCCAAGAAGGTCGGCGTCGTCGCGGCGGGCCACACCTCGGTCGTGATGGGCATGGCCGGCGTGCGCATGCCGCTCGAGAGCTACCCGCTGCAGGCGCTGGTCTCCGAGCCGCTGAAGCCGGCGTTCCCCTGCGTGGTCATGTCGAACACGATCCACGCCTACATCTCGCAATCGGACAAGGGCGACCTCGTCATCGGCGCCGGCACCGACCAGTACGTGTCCTATTCGCAGACCGGCGGTCTGCATATCGACATGCACACGCTGGAGGCCATCTGCGAGCTGTTCCCGATGTTCCGCCGCGTGCGGATGATGCGCTCGTGGGGCGGCATCGTCGACGTGACGCCGGACCGGTCGCCGATCATCTCGAAGACGCCGGTGCCGGGCCTGTTCGTCAACTGCGGCTGGGGCACCGGCGGCTTCAAGGCGACGCCGGGCTCCGGCAACGTGTTCGCGCACACGATCGCGCGCGGCGAACCGCATCCGATCGCCGCTCCCTTCTCGCTCGACCGGTTCACCACCGGCCGCCTGATCGACGAGGCGGCCGCGGCCGCCGTCGCGCACTGAGGTCGGACCCCATGCTTCTGATCACCTGTCCCTATTGCGGGTCGCGGCCGGAGATCGAGTTCCGGAACATGGGCGAGGCGCATATCGCGCGTCCCGATCCGGCGACTGCGACCGACGCCGACATGGCGAACTTCCTCTATCTGCGCTCGAATCCGAAGGGCCTGATCGCCGAGCGCTGGCGCCATGTCCATGGCTGCGCGCGGTTCTTCAATGCGGTGCGCCACACCGTCACCGACAAGTTCGTCATGACCTACAAGGTCGGCGAGCCGAAGCCCGACCTCGAGGCGCTCGCCGCCGCCCAGACGGAGGCCGCCCGATGACCGGCTCGTTCCGCACCGCTTCAGGCGGCCGCATCGACCGTTCGAAGCCCGTGTCGTTCACCTGGGACGGCAAGCCGCTCCAGGGCGTCAAGGGCGACACGCTCGCCTCGGCGCTGCTCGCCAACGGCATCCATCTGGTCGGCCGCTCGTTCAAGTACCATCGGCCGCGCGGCATCGTCAGCGCCGGGTCCGAGGAGCCGAACGCGATGGTGACCGTGGTGCGCGACACCGCGCGCACCACGCCGAACCTGCGCGCCACCCAGGTCGAGCTCTACGAGGGCCTGAAGGCCGAGAGCCAGAACCGCTGGCCGTCGCTGGACTTCGACATCGGCGCGATCAACGGCTTCGCCTCGCCGCTGCTCGCCTCGGGCTTCTACTACAAGACCTTCATGTGGCCGCGGTCGTTCTGGAAGTCGGTCTACGAGCCGAACATCCGCGCCGCCGCCGGCTTCGGTAACCCGCCGACGCTGCCGGATCCCGACCGCTACCAGCATCGCTACGCCCATTGCGACGTGCTGGTGGTCGGCTCGGGGCCGGCCGGCCTCGCCGCCGCGCTCGCGGCCTCCGAGGCCGGGGCGAAGGTCATCATCGTCGATGAACAGGCCGAGTTCGGCGGTTCGCTGCTCGCCGAGACCGAAGCCCAGATCGAGGGCCGCCCGGCGCGGACCTGGTCGGCCGACATCTTCATGGGGCTGGCGCTCTCCGACAAGGTGACCTGCCTGCCGCGCACGACCGCGTTCGGCTACTACGCCGACAACATGATCGGGCTTGCCGAGCGCATCACCGACCATCTGGCGACGCCCGGGCGCAACAGCCCGCGCGAGCGGCTGTGGCAGGTGCGCACCAAGCAGGTCGTGCTGGCGACCGGCGCGATCGAGCGGCCGCTGGTGTTCCCGGAGAACGACCGGCCGGGCATCATGCTCGCCGATGCCGGCCGCACCTATCTGAACCGCTATGGCGTCAAGGCCGGATCGCGCGTGGTGGTGTTCACGGCCTGCGACACGGCCTATCTGGCGGCGCTCGATCTCAAGGCTGCCGGCGTCGAGATCGCCGCGATCGTCGATCTGCGCTCAGAGGGCGGGGCGCTGACGGCCAAGGCGCGCGCCGCCGGCATCCGGGTCGAGACCGGCGCGACCATCCGCTCGACCTCGGGCGGCAAGCGCGTCACCTCGGTCGAGATCGGCCGGGTCAAGCCGAATGGCGACGTCACCAGCGGCGACGTCGTCCCCTGCGACCTCGTGCTCAACTCCGCCGGCTGGACGCCCAACGTCAGCCTGTTCTCGCAGTCGCGCGGCAAGCTCGCCTTCGATGCGGCGACCTCGACCTACCTGCCGGGCAAGAGCCACGAGCACGAGCGCTCGGCCGGCGCCTGTCGCGGCCTCACCGACCTCGCGGCGGTGATCGACGACGGCTATGCGGCCGGATCGGAGGCCGCGAAGGCGGCCGGCTTCGGCTCGGGCTTCAAGAAGACCTTCGATGCGAGCGGGGCGACCGCGCCCGCCGGCAGCCATCTCGGCGTCGTGCCGCACGGCCGTAACCCGAGCAAGGTCAAGGCCTTCGTCGACTTCCAGCACGACGTCACCGCCAAGGACATCAAGCTCGCGGTGCGCGAGGGCTTCAAGTCGATCGAGCACGTCAAGCGGTTCACCACGACCGGCATGGCGACCGACCAGGGCAAGACCTCCAACATGAACGCGCTCGCGATCGCCGCGACCGCGCTCGACCGGTCGATCCCGCAGGTCGGCCTGACGACCTTCCGCATGCCCTACACGCCGACGACCTTCGGCATCCTGGCCTCGACGGCGCGCGGCGATCTGTTCGATCCGATCCGCAAGACGCCGAGCCATGAGTTCGCGGTCGGCCGCGGCGCGCCGTTCGAGAACGTCGGGCAGTGGAAGCGCACCTGGTACTATCCGAAGGCCGGGGAGGACATGCATGCCGCGGTCGCCCGCGAGTGCAAGACGGTGCGCTCGACCGTCGGTCTGTTCGACGCCTCGACGCTCGGCAAGATCGAGGTGGTCGGGCCGGACGCGGCCGAGTTCCTGAACCGGATGTACGTCAATCCGTTCCTCAAGCTCGAGCCTGGGCGGCTGCGCTACGGCATCCTGACCCGCGACGACGGCTTCGTCTACGACGACGGCGTCATCGCGCGCCTTGCGGCGGACCGCTTCCACGTCACCACCACGACCGGAGGCGCGCCGCGCGTGCTGGCGATGATGGAGGACTACCTGCAGACGGAATGGCCGGATCTCAAGGTCTGGCTGACCTCGACCACCGAACAGTGGGCGGTGTTCGCGGTGCAGGGACCAAAGGCGCGCGAGATCGTGGCCAAGTTCCTGCCCGGTGTGGACCTCTCCAACGAGGCGTTCCCGCACATGAGCGTGCGCGACGTCGAGATCCTCGGCGTCGGGGCAAAGCTCTGGCGGGTCAGCTTCACCGGCGAGCTCGGCTACGAGATCAACGTGCCGGCCGAGTTCGGCGCGGCGGTCTGGGAAAAGCTGGTCGCGGCGGTCGAGGCGGCCGGCGGCTGCCTCTACGGCACCGAGGCGATGCACGTGCTGCGCGCCGAGAAGGGCTACATCATCGTCGGCCAGGACACCGACGGCACGCTGACGCCGGACGAGGCGGGCGTGGGCTGGGCCGTCGGCAAGGCCAAGCGCGACTTCGTCGGCAAGCGCGGTCTGGAGCGCCCGGACCTCAAGGCCGCCAACCGCAAGCAGATCGTCGGCCTCGTCGCCAAGGATCCGAAGGTGGTGCTCGAAGAGGGCGCGCAGATCACCGAGATGAACGATCCGCCGGCGGGTACGCATGCGATCGGTCACGTGACCTCGGCCTACCACTCCTCGGTGCTCGGCCATGGCATCGCGCTGGCGCAGGTCGAACGCGGCCGCGCCCGCATGGGCGAGACCATCTATGTGCCGATGCCGCAGGGCTCGATCGCGGTCACGGTGGTCGATCCGATCTTCTACGACAAGGAAGGGAAGCGCCTCCATGGCTGACGCTCTCGCCCGCAAGGGGGCCCTCGACGGCCTCGCCGCATGGCCCAAGGGCACGCGGCACACGCTCGAGCCGGTCGGACCGCGCCCGGTCTTCGTGTTCCGCGGCCCGGAGACGGCCGCGGCCAATGTCGGCACCGCGCTCGGCGTCAACTTCGGCCAGCCGCTCAATCAGGCGCAGGTCGCCGGCACGCGGGCGACGCTGCGCATCGGGCCGGACGAGTGGCTGATCCTCGGCCTCGGCGACGAGGGCCCGGCGATCGCCGCGACGGTGGCGGCGGCCGCCGGCGAGGCGCATTCGCTGGTCGACGTCTCGCATCGCAATGTCGGCATGGTGTTCGCCGGCAGCCGCGTCGAGGCGGCGCTCAACACCGGTTGCCCGCTCGATCTGAGCCTCGCGGCATTCCCGGTCGGCATGGCGACGCGCACGCTCCTCGGCAAGGTCGAGATCGTGCTGTGGCGGCAGGCGGCGGACCGCTTCCACATCGAGTGCTGGCGATCGTTTGCGCCTTACGTGCACGCGTTCCTCGGCGAGGCCGTGCTCGAATACGCGGCCTGAGCGCACGGTCACTCCGACGTATCCGAACCCCGGCGTTCGCCATCGGCGACGCCGGGGTTCGCGTCTCGAGAGACTGGGGTTGCATCGTTCGCTGCCACGTGGATCGGTCCTGCGTCCATCGGGCCGACGATTTGCCTTGCGGCGAATCCCGCTGTCGTCTTCTCTCGGATGTGAGGGCGGCTGCGAAACGAATGTCGCCTGAAGAACAGTGGTTCGCCACAAGGCGATATTTGTTTGCGGGCACGGCGCGGACGGGCGCCGGCCAAGCACGCGGAACGGGTTCGGCCGTTCGCACCAGAGGGGCACGCGAAACCGGCATGATCAGCGCCTTCGACCTGTTCAAGATCGGGATCGGCCCGTCGTCGTCGCACACGGTCGGGCCCATGCGCGCGGCCCAGGCCTTCGTCACCTCGCTCGCCGGCAGCGGTCTCCTCGGCCGCACGGCGCGGATCGAGGCGCGGCTCTACGGTTCGCTCGCCTGGACCGGTCGCGGCCACGGCACCGACAAGGCGGTCGTGCTCGGGCTCGCGGGGCAATTGCCCGACACCGTCGACCCCGACGAGGCCGACGGTCTCGTCGAGCGTCTGGCGACCGACAAGCGGCTGACGCTGCCGGACGGTTCGGCGATCGATTTCGATCCGACCGTCGACGTCGTGTTCGACTACGAGGGGCAGACCCCGGTCCATCCGAACACGCTGCGCTTCGCGGCGCTCGATGTGAGCGGCGAAACGCTCCTGATGGAGATCTGGTACTCGGTCGGTGGCGGTTTCGTGCTGCGCGACGGCGATACGCAAGGCGCCGGCGCGGAC
Organism: Ancalomicrobiaceae bacterium S20; assembly: GCA_040269895.1. NCBI lineage: Bacteria > Pseudomonadati > Pseudomonadota > Alphaproteobacteria > Hyphomicrobiales > Ancalomicrobiaceae > Methyloraptor > Methyloraptor flagellatus. The sequence continues at coordinate 912,571 of CP158568.1, forward strand.
GACGTGCGGCTGCCGTTCCCCTATCGCTCGGGCGCGGAACTGCTCGGCATGGGCCTGTCGTCGGGCCGCAGCATCGCCGAGATCGTCTATGCCAACGAGTGTGCGCGCCGGCCGAAGGCCGAGGTCGATCGCCATATCACGGGGGTCGCGCAATCGATGTTCGCCTGCATCGATCGCGGCATCCGCACCGGCGGCGAACTGCCGGGCGGGCTCAGGGTCAAGCGGCGAGCGAAGGCGCTCGCCGAGCGGCTCGCCGCCGATCGGGAGCGCAACATCCGGCCGCCGCACGAGGTGATGGACTGGGTCAGCCTCTATGCGATCGCGGTCAACGAGGAGAACGCGAGCGGCGGCCGCGTCGTGACCGCGCCGACCAACGGCGCGGCCGGCGTCGTGCCCTCGGTGCTGCGCTACTACCGCGACCATTGTCCGGATGCGACGGACGAGGGCGTGCGCGTCTTCCTTCTGACCGCGACCGCGATCGGCGGGCTGTTCAAGATGAATGCGTCGATCTCGGGCGCCGAGGTCGGCTGCCAGGGCGAGGTCGGCGTCGCCTGTTCGATGGCCTCGGCGGGGCTGTGCGCCGCGCTCGGCGGCAGCAACGCCCAGATCGAGAACGCGGCCGAGATCGGCATGGAGCACCATCTCGGCATGACCTGCGATCCCATCGGCGGCCTCGTGCAGATCCCCTGCATCGAGCGCAACGCCTTCGGCGCGATCAAGGCGATCAATGCCGCCTCGCTGGCGCTGCGCGGCGACGGCACGCACAAGGTCAGCCTCGATTCGGTGATCCGCACCATGCGCGAAACCGGTCGCGACATGGGCTCCAAGTACAAGGAGACCTCGCAGGGTGGTCTCGCGGTCAACGTGCCGGAGTGCTGAGTGCTGAGTGCTGAGTGCTGCGTGCTGAACGCCGAATGCCGAGGCGCCGCTTGACCGTCCTGTGGCGCTGAGCGCCGGTGGCCGACGGCCCTGCCCGCGCGAACCGGGACTATTCCCGATGGACGGCACGGCAGGTTCGGCCTACGCCTTGGGACAAGGGATCTCGCCCGCAGGGCGGCGAGGCAGGCGGCGGGGCGCGCATGAAGGTCGAGGATGACGAGGACGATGGCTGGGGACCGGTGCCGACGCCGGAGTTGCGGGTGAAGAGCCGCAATCTGGCCGCGGCCGTGCTCGGCTTCGCGGCCTTCCTGATCGCGGAAGTGTTCCTCACCACCCCTTACGCGCTGGTGGTCGGCGCCGCCTCGACGGCTGCGACCGTGCTGGTCTGGCCGCTTCTCGCCGTGACCGCGACGCGCATCTCCGTGGTCGGCGGGTTGGCTGCGGGCATCGTCGCGTTCGTCGCCGCCTATGTGCCGGGTCTGGTGATCGCTACGCTCGCGTTCCGCAGCATCACCGCCTTGACCGAAGGCGCGGGCACCGGCGTCGATGACATCGAACTGTGGCGGCTGGTCGGGCAGGGGCTCGTCTACACCGGACACCTGACGCTGCCGCTCGGTGCGGCGCTCGGCGCCGCGCTCGCCTTCGGGACGCGCGTCTACGCCCGCACGCGCTGATCCGATCCGGCGGGGGTGTCGGCTCCGGCGGCGGCATCGGACAGCGCTTCGCCGAACAGGGCCTCGACCAGCATGGCAGTCAGGATGATCGGCGTCAGTGGAATCGGCAAATGGGTTGTCACTGGTGGCAGGAGGGGGCTCAGCAGTGCGAGCACGGCCAACGTCCGCGCGCGAGAGGTCGACGCCAAGCCGAGATAGACCGCGAGAAAGGGAACGGTCAGCGCGAGATCATAGAGGAAGGCGTAGGGCGTCACCATGAAGGCGGCCAATGCGATGACCAGATCGCGCCGCACCGGCGGCAGGTCGCGCCTGACCGCCAGAACGACGGCGAGAATGCCGAGCGGCGCGGTGACGGCGAGCACCGGCCAGCCCCATTCCGGCGCGAGGTTCCAGGTGCGGATGCCGGCGAACCAGGTCGGGGACAGGTGCTCAAGACCGACCTCGGTCATGAGAATCGCGGTCTGAACCGGACCGACCTGACGCAGATAGTCCGGGAACACCGACCAGCCGAACACCGCGGAGGTGATCGCCACCAGGACCGCGGTGGACAGGCCGGCCGACACGATCACCGTCCAGCGACGCTCGGCGAGAAGCAGGATCGGCACGACCGCGCCGAGATGCGGCTTCATGGTCATCAGGCCGAACATCAGTCCGGCCAGCCACGGACGGCGATCGCGCCACGCCATGCCGGCCGCGAACAGCGCCGTGACGAACAGGCCGACATGGCCGAAGACGATGTTGGCGATCGCGCCGGGGGCCACGAACGCCAATGCGAATCGCATGGGGGAGGGACGGATCGCGCGGGCTGCGAACAGCGTCCGGAGCGCCAGCGCATAGGCGAGATACCCGAGCCCGTTCCAGAGCAGCAGCGCGGGGCCGTAGTCCAGCCGGGCGAGCGGCCAGACGAACAACAGGACATGCGGCGGATACGACCAGTTGTGCAGCGGATAGTCCGGCCCGGCGATCCCGCGCACATAGGCCATGTAGCGCGGCCAGTCGAACAAGGTCGCCAAATCACCGGCCCAAGCGAGGCGGGCGCCGAACCACATGTTGACGAAGTCCATGCCGAGCCAGTTATGGTCGGCGATCCGCAACGGCAGACCGATGGCAAGGTCGTAGGCGAGGGTCGCCATGCCCAGCGCGGCGAAGCAGGCGAGCACCGCCCCATCCGGCAGGCTTTGCCGGGCGTCGGCAGGCCGACCAGGTTTCGTGCTTTCATGAACGGTTGCCATGTCGGATCTCGTTGGCCGAACGGTGCGGCAGCATCCCCTCGGCGCGTTGATTTCCGGTGAAGCCCGCCTTCGGCAGGCCATCATGGTGCCGCGGTCGGCGGCCGGAGGCCGGTTCAGTGTGCATCATGCTCGCACTGCGCATGGTCGGTCAGCACCTCGATGACCCGGCAGTCGGAGATGGTGCCGTGGCCGCAGCCGTCGATCATGCGTGTGAGCTCGGATTTCAGCGCCAGCAGCCGCTCGATGCGGGCTTCGACGTCCTGCAGGCGCCGGCGCGCGATCGAATCGGCCGGCGAGCAGGACTGGCCCGGATTGTCCTGCAGATCGAGCAGGGTGCGGATCGCGTCGACCTCGAAGCCGAGTTCGCGCGCATGGCGGATGAAAGCAAGGCGCTTCAGGTGGGTCGCGTCGTAGAGCCGCCGGTTGCCGTCGCTGCGCGGCGGCTCGGGCAGCAGGCCGACCTGCTCGTAGTAGCGGATGGTCGGTACCTTGACGCCGCTCGCGCGCGCGGCCTCGCCGATCGGTACACCGGTCATGACAGGGCTTGCTCCTCTAGTCGCTAGAGGATGTACGGTCTCCGCCGATCAGACTCAAGGAGACCGTGATGGCGACGGAACTGACCACCCGCTTCCGGGTCGAGGGCATGGATTGTGCCTCTTGTGCCCAGAAGATCGACCGTGCGGCGCGGCGCGTCCCCGGCGTCTCGGATGTGGCTGTGTCGGTGACGGCGGGGACGCTGGCCGTCATGCACGGCCCGGAGGCCGATCTCGCGGCGCTCGCGCGCAAGATCGACGGGCTCGGCTACAAGACCGCGCCGCTCGCGGGCGGCCTGTCACCGCTTCCCGAGCGGGCGAAGCCGGATTCACATGTCCACGGGCCGGGTTGCGCGGGGCATGATCATGGCCACGACCACGCCCACGAGGACGGAGGCCATGATTGCTCCCACGCGGGGCATGATCGCCCCGCTCACGACCATCACGATCACGCTCACGGCGAGACCGGCCATCCCCGCGACCATCATGGGCACGATGATGGAGCAACCACGTCGGCGCGCGAGCCGGCCGGGCTCCATGGCCATCTGCACGACCATGGCCCGACCCATGGGCCGTGGTGGGCGACGCCGAAGGCACGGCTGACGATCGCGAGCGGGCTCGCGCTCGTCGCGGCCTACGGCATCGGCCATGTCCTGCCGCAGTCAGGGTTCGCTGCCTTCCTTGTCGCGATCGCGGTCGGCATCGTGCCGATCGCGCGCCGGGCCGTGATGGCCGCGCTCGCGGGCACGCCGTTCTCGATCGAGATGCTGATGACCATCGCCGCCGCCGGCGCCATCGTGATCGGTGCCACGGAGGAGGCGGCGACGGTCGTGTTCCTGTTCCTGGTCGGCGAACTGCTGGAGGGCGTCGCCGCTTCGCGGGCGCGGGCCTCGATCCAGGGGCTGACCAGGCTCGTGCCCGCGACCGCGCGGATCGAGCGCGGCGGGCGGATCGAGGAGATCGAGGCCGCGGCGCTCGCGATCGGCGACACGATCGTGGTCCGGCCCGGCGACCGGGTCGCGGCCGACGGCACCATCCTCGAGGGCGCAAGCGCGATCGACGAGGCCCCGGTGACGGGCGAAAGCGTGCCGAAGCGCAAGACGGCCGGCGACGGCGTCTTTGCCGGCACCGTGAATGGCGACGGGCTGCTGCGCGTCCGCGTCACGGCGACGGCAGCCGACAACACCATCGCCCGCGTCGTGAAGCTGGTCGAGGAGGCGCAGGAGAAGAAGGCGCCGACCGAGCGCTTCATCGATCGGTTCTCGACCTGGTACACGCCCGGCGTGGTCGCGGTCGCCGCGCTGGTGGCGGTCGCGCCGCCGGTCCTGGTCGATGGCGACTGGAGCGGTTGGATCTACAAGGGCCTCGCGATCCTGCTGATCGGCTGCCCCTGCGCGCTGGTGATCTCGACGCCGGCGGCGATCGCGGCCGGCCTGTCGGCGGGCGCGGCGGCGCGGGCTGCTGATGAAGGGCGGCGCGGTGCTGGAGACGGTCGGCCGCGTCACGGCGATGGCGCTCGACAAGACCGGCACGCTGACCGAAGGGCGGCCGAAGGTCACCGACGTCACCGGCTTCGACGATGCGAGTGCCGAGACGGTGCTTCGCCTCGCCGCCGCCATCGAGGCCGGATCGAGCCATCCGCTCGCGGCCGCGATCCTGGCCGAAGCCGCGAGGCGCGGCTTGGCGTTGGAGGCGGCGACGGCCGTTGCGGCGGTCGCCGGCAAGGGCGTCGCGGGCCGCATCGGCGAGCGGGTCGCCTTCCTCGGCTCGGCTGCGGCCGCATCGGAACTCGCCCCGTTGGACGCCGCGGCGCAGGCGCTGGTCGCGGCACGGGCCGACGAGGGCAAATCGGTCTCGGTGCTGGTCGCCGACGGCCGCGCGCTCGGGCTGATCGCCCTGCGCGACGAGCCGCGCACCGATGCGCGCCAGGGCATCGATGCGCTGAAGGCCGCCGGCGTCACGCCGGTCATGTTGACCGGCGACAATCGCGCGACGGCGCAGGCGATCGCGGCCCAGCTCGGCATCGAGCCGCGCGCCGAACTGCTTCCGCACGACAAGCAGGCGATCGTGCGCGAGCTGCAGGCGCGCGGCGAACGGGTGGCGAAGGTCGGGGACGGCATCAACGACGCCCCGGCGCTCGCCGCGGCCGATATCGGCATCGCCATGGGCGGCGGCACCGACGTGGCGCTGGAGACGGCCGACGCGGCGGTGCTACACGGTCGCGTGCTCGACATCGCCGACATGATCGCGCTGTCGCGTGCCGTGATGGCCAACATCCGCCAGAACATCACGATCGCGCTCGGCCTCAAGGCCGTGTTCCTGGCGACGACGGTGCTCGGCATCACCGGCCTGTGGCCGGCGATCCTGGCCGATACCGGCGCGACCGTGCTGGTGACCGCCAATGCGATGCGGCTGCTCGGCTGGACCGGCAGCCGCACGGGGTGACGCGGTCGCTCGTTCGGGATCGGGCTCCGGTCGGGTGAGGGGCTCAGAGCACCAGCACGCCGGAGTGCTTGGCCTTGTTCTCCGGCTCGACGTGGATCGTGATGATCGCTGCATCGACGTCGGCCTTCAGCGCGGTCTCGATGCGGTCGCAGATCGCGTGGGCATCGACGACCGCCATTTGGCCGGGCACGACCAGATGGAAGTCGATGAAGATCGCCTTGCCGGCATGGCGCGTGCGCAGATCGTGGGCCTCGAGCGCGCCGGTCGCCTCCGTGCCGATGATCTCGCGGATGCGGCGCAGCACATCGGCGTCGACCGCCTCGTCCATCAGGCCGCTCAGCGACTGTTTGGTCACCTTCCAGCCGGACCACAGGATGTTGAGGGCGACGATGCCGGCGAGCAGCGGGTCGAGCACGGCCCAGCCGGTGACGACCGCCAGCAGCACGCCGACGGCGACGCCGCCCGAGGAGACGACATCCGAGAGCAGGTGATGGCCGTCGGCGACCAGCGCCGGCGAGCGCAGGCGCTTGCCGCGGCTGATCAGGACCCAGCACCAGGCGCCGTTGATGCCGGTCGCGAGACCGTTGACGAGCAGGCCCTCGATCGGCGCATCGAGCGGATGCGGCGCCAGGAAGCCCTTGTAGGCCTCGTTCATGATCAGCAGCGCGGCGACGATGATCATCACGCCTTCGAGCACGGCGCTGAAGAACTCGGCCTTGTGGTGGCCGTAGGGGTGGTTGTCGTCGGCGGGCTGCTCGGCGACCTTGATCGCGATCAGGGCGGCGACCGCGGTCGCGACATTGACGGTGCTCTCGAGCGCGTCGGAGAGCAGGGCGACCGAGCCGGTCAGCCAGTAGGCGACGCCTTTGAGCGCCAGCACGATGATGCCGACGAACAGGCTGCCGACGGCGATGGTCGTGGTCTTGTTCACCCGGAGATCCCCCACGTTCATATGCGCCCGCGCGCGCTGGCGACCCGATGTTAGCCGCCGGATGTGTCGCGATGTCGTCGTCAGTATCCGGACAGGTGTCTGCGCAGATCGACCGCCGCCGTCAATGCGGACCCGACCGGATCGGCGCCCTTTGCACATCTGGTTTCGGCAGGCCGGCCATGCCCGGGGGGCTGGACGTGCGAGGCGATAGAGCGACCATGCGAGGCGACCGCGCTGCGACTCTTGCCGATGAATCGCCGCGTGATGGTGCCGGCTGAGGGGATCGAACCCCCGACCTTCGGTTTACAAAACCGCTGCACTACCGCTGTGCTAAGCCGGCGTCGACGTCCGCTTAGCACATGCGTCGGCGGCGATAAACCCGTTCGCGCCGGTCGCGCTGCGGCGCGTGGCGCGGCGTCTCCGCATCGGTTCGATTACGTCCCCGAGGCTGCCTGCTTGGCGGCGGCCTGCTTGGCACGCACGATATAGAGCGACAGCACGGCGGCGTTGGAGACGTTGAGCGACTTGATTGCGCCGGGCATGTCGATGCGCGCCAGCGCGTCGCAGGCCTCGCGCGTCACCGGGCGCAGGCCCTTGCCCTCGGCGCCGAGCACGACGACCGTGCGGGCGCCGACCTCGGTGCCTTCGAGATCGGCCGGGCCCTCGCTGTCGAGGCCGATGACCCGGAAGCCTTCCGAGCGCAGCGTGCCGAGCGCGCGGGCGAGATTGACCACCTCGATATGGGTGATCAGGTCGAGCGCGCCGGAGGCCGATTTGGCCAGCACGCCCGATTCGTCCGGCGAATGATGCGAGGGCGTGATCAGCGCGTCGGCGCCGAGCGCGACCGCCGAGCGCATGATCGCGCCGACATTGTGCGGGTCGGTGACCTGATCGAGCGCCAGCACGAGCCTGGCGCGGCCGAGATCGGTCAGCGCGACGGGCTCCAGCGGCTTCGATTCGATCAGGATGCCCTGATGCACCGCGTCCTCGCCGACGCGGGCGTCGATCCAGCGCGGTTCGACCAGTTGCGGCTCGACGGGGAAATTGACACCGCGCTCGGCGAGCCGGGCGAGGGCGTTGCGCGTCGCATAGATCGCATGCACGACGCGCTCGGGATTGGCGAGCGCGGTCTCGACCGTGTGCAGGCCATAGAGGAACACGCGACCGTCGGGCGCGCCCGATCCCGGCCGTCCCTTGCGCCTCTGATGCACAGGCGGCTTGGAGGGATGCCGGCCGGCGCGGGCGAAGCGGGCGCCATCGGCGCGCGGCGGGCGCCTGTTGCCGGAGTGGTCGTCGGAATGGTCGTCGGACAAGGGGCGGTTCCTCGAGGCTCGAAGCCGAGGTCATAGACCGGGCGCGGCAGGCGGGCAACGGCCGCGCGTCCGTTTGCGCGACGCGCCGCCCGGAACCGGTGCCGCCCATAACCGATGCGGTCCGGAACCGGTGCGGCCTTGCTCGATCCTGTCGAGGACGGGCAACCTGCCGTCCCCGTGGTGCGCGAACGCGGCCGGGCGCACTTCATCCACAGGGCAGGGCGGATGCTCCACGCCTTTCACGGATCGATGCATTTGGGCTGTTGACACGGGGAACCCCGGTCGCCATAACACGCGCCACATCGGGACCGGCCCCAAACGGCCGCACTCGAATGGGGGAATGTCCCGAGCGGCAAAGGGGGCGGACTGTAAATCCGCTGGCTAAGCCTTCGTAGGTTCGAGTCCTACTTCCCCCACCATTCTCTTCCGATCAGATCAGGCAAGGCTCCCGATGCGGTTCGTCGCGTCGCGTACTGCCTCGGGCGCGGTTCGCGAGGGCATTGGCGGGCATGCCGCTTGTGCATCGCTGCTCGTGCAGGTCTTGCAATGACGGCCGCGCTGTCGCACATAGGGGCGGCCTATGCGGGTATAGCTCAATGGTAGAGCAGCAGCCTTCCAAGCTGAATACGCGGGTTCGATTCCCGCTACCCGCTCCAACCCTCCGAGACGCTCTTTTCCGAGACGCTCACTTTCCGAGACACCTCGGGCGCCGGCGCTCCCTGAACGATCGCCGCCTGCCTCAGGGCTCCCAAGGACGAGACATCATGACCATCAAGCGAATCGGCGCCGGTCCGCGCATGAGCCACGCCGTGATCCACGGCGACAAGGTCTATCTCGCCGGTTACGTCGCCGAGGCGGCCAAGGGCCAGTCGGTCAAGGAACAGACCGCCGACATCCTCGCCCAGATCGACGAGACGCTCGCCGAGGCCGGGACCGACAAGACCAAGATCCTGAAGGCCAACATCTGGCTGACCAACATCGACACCTGGGCCGAGATGAACGAGGCCTGGGACGCGTGGGTCGTGCCCGGCCAGACGCCGGCGCGCGCCACCGTCGAGGCGCGGCTCGCCTCGCCGGGGCTCGATGTCGAGATCATGGTCGAAGCCGCGATCTGAACCGGGCGGCGCGAGCGCCGATCTCGAGGTTCGGCGCGGGCGCCGATCTCGGGGTTCGACGTTGCCGCCGACCCTGCCGATCAGCGGCGCGATGCCTCGATTATCCTTCATTTCCGATCCGTGACAGGCGCACGGATCGGCCCTTGCTCTGTCGCGGGAAATCCCATAAAGAGCCGCACGCATTAACGGCGGCGCGGCTCGGCTCGCGCGAGTTCAACCGACTATCCCACCGGGGACCAGGCAATGGCCAAAGAGAAATTCAACCGCGACAAGCCGCACTGCAACATCGGCACGATCGGTCACGTCGACCACGGCAAGACGTCGCTGACGGCTGCGATCACGAAGGTGCTCGCGGAGTCGGGTGGCGCGACGTTCAAGGCGTATGACCAGATCGACGCTGCGCCTGAAGAGAAGGCGCGCGGCATCACGATCAACACGGCGCACGTCGAGTATCAGACGACGAACCGCCACTATGCGCACGTCGACTGCCCCGGCCACGCCGACTACGTGAAGAACATGATCACGGGCGCGGCGCAGATGGACGGCGCGATCCTGGTCGTTTCGGCCGCCGACGGCCCGATGCCGCAGACCCGCGAGCACATCCTGCTCGCCCGTCAGGTCGGCGTCCCGGCGCTGGTGGTGTTCCTGAACAAGTGCGACATGGTCGACGATCCGGAGCTGCTCGAGCTCGTCGAGCTCGAGGTCCGTGAGCTGCTGTCGTCGTACCAGTTCCCGGGCGACGACATCCCGATCATCCGCGGCTCGGCCACGGAAGCGCTCAACAACGGCAACCCCGAGCTCGGCCGCGATGCGGTTCTGAAGCTGATGGCGGCCGTCGACGAGTACATCCCGCAGCCGGAGCGTCCGGTCGACCAGCCGTTCCTGATGCCGGTCGAAGACGTGTTCACGATCTCGGGTCGCGGCACGGTCGTGACGGGTCGCGTCGAGCGCGGCATCGTCAAGGTCGGCGAGGAAATCGAGATCGTCGGCATCCGTCCGACCCGCAAGACGACCTGCACGGGCGTCGAGATGTTCCGCAAGCTGCTCGACCAGGGCCAGGCGGGCGACAACATCGGCGCGCTGCTGCGTGGCATCGAGCGCAAGGACGTGGAGCGCGGCCAGGTGCTGTGCAAGCCGGGTTCGGTGACGCCGCACACGAAGTTCGAGGCCGAGGCCTACATCCTGACGAAGGAAGAGGGCGGCCGTCATACGCCGTTCTTCGGCAACTACCGTCCGCAGTTCTACTTCCGCACGACGGACGTGACGGGTGTGGTGCAGCTGCCGGAAGGCACCGAGATGGTGATGCCGGGCGACAACGTGAAGCTCGTGGTCGAGCTGATCGTGCCGATCGCGATGGAAGAGAAGCTCCGCTTCGCCATCCGCGAAGGCGGCCGCACCGTCGGTGCCGGCGTCGTCGCCAAGATCATCGCTTGACGATCTCGGCGGGCGTTTCGTCCGCATGGTAATCGACATGGAAAGCCCGCCGGCGCTCGCCGGCGGGCTTTTCGTTCTGCGGGATCCGCGTGGAGCGCAAAGAGTGTCGTTGCACCTTTGATATCGGCGAGGCGCTGCAATTTAGATATTGCGTATAATTTTAAGCATTGTTCCGCAGAAACTTTAAATGACGCTGACGTAGGGTTGATGCCGAAATTACAGGATTTCGGACCATGCTCGGCTTCGATACGTTCAAGAAGTTATGGGGTAACCGCCGCGGCAACGTGGTGGTCGTGTTCGCGCTGACCGTTCCCATCGTCGCCTCCGCGACGGGCGGCTTCGTCGACTTCAATCGGATGGGCTCGCTGCGCCGGCAGGTGCAGGACGCGATGGATCTGTCCGTCCTGTCGGCTTTCAAGACCACGACCGTGCCGAACAATGCCGTCGCCCTGCAGGTGTTCTCCAGCCGGACCTTCGATCCGGCGCTGAAGGTCGATATTCCGACCTTCACCAATCCCAACGCGAGCTCGATCAAGGGAAGCGTGACGGCCAAGTACAAGCCGGCGTTCCTGTCGATGGCGGGCATCACCTCGCTCGACATCGCGGTCTCGTCGACCGCGCTGGCGGAACAGAGCCAGGGCATAGCCACGCTCACCGCATCGACGGTCAGTGCCAAAGGCGCATTCGACAAGCAGATCTATTTCTTCACCAAGGATGCCGATGGCAAGGTGATCAGTCAGTCTCTGCTGCTCGACTACGACTATACGCTGAATGGATATAATTACACGTCGACCAAGGTCTACACGCCGCCGATCGGAAACAGCAAGACGATTACGATCCAGCCGTACCAGACCTACGGCTACTACATGATCGCCTATCAGGACACGACCTATTACGGCAAGCGGATCAATCCGGTGACGTCGTGGAGCGACGATCCGAACGCGGCGAAGTTCCGCAAGAGCACCGGCGACTGCTCGACCTCGTCGGGGCAGACCGACAATTGGGAGGACGGCGGCGACAACGACTTTGCCGACTTCTCCCTGACGCTCAAGTGTACCAAGGGGCCGACCGGTCCGCTGGTGGTGCGGCTGTCGCGCTGAGGGCCCGTGAATTCAGGTGCGCCGCTCGCGCGGACCGAAGAGAACCGACCGCGGGGAGGGCGCGCGCCCGCGACCCTCGTCCGCCGGGGCCCCTGGCGTCCGCCGTGGTCTCTGGTTTCGGCGCGGGTATCGATAGTTATCCCCATCTCGGCCGATCGTTCGCTTGCAAAATGCGCGGCCACGGTCTATGTCCGCGTCCGAACCCCGCGCGCCGGGGCCGAGGGTCGCGCTGCCGCGAGGCGGCGCGGTTCGACTGAAGGGGTATAGCTCAGTTGGTAGAGCATCGGTCTCCAAAACCGAGGGTCGTAGGTTCGAGTCCTACTGCCCCTGCCAGTCGATTTGCTCTTGTGTACGGCGCGTGAAAGCATTAAGTGACACATTCCTAGCCGGCGCGTGGGACGTTCCGATCCCGCGCGCCTGCCTGTCGTGAGCGGCGGATGGCCAAGACCAATCCCTTCACCTTCCTTCAAGAGGTTCGTACCGAGGTCGCCAAGGTTTCCTGGCCGACCCGGAACGAGACGCTGATCACGACCGCCATGGTGTTCGTGATGGCTTTCGTCGCGAGCCTCTTCTTTCTCCTTGCGGACCAGTTGATGGGCTGGGGCGTCAGCCTCGTCCTCGGTCTCGGCAGCTGACGACGGACGGACTGACATCCATGGCCATGCGCTGGTACATCGTCCACGCGTACTCGAATTTCGAGAACAAGGTCGCCGAATCGATCCGCGATCGCGCCTCCCAGCAGGGGCTCTCGCATCTGTTCGAGCAGATCCTGGTTCCGACCGAGAAGGTCGTGGAAGTCCGGCGCGGCCGCAAGGTCGACGCCGAGCGCAAGTTCTTCCCCGGCTACGTCCTGGTGAAGATGGACCTGACCGATCAGGCGTTCCATCTGATCAAGAACACGCCGAAGGTCACCGGGTTCCTCGGCGCCGACAACAAGCCGATGCCGATCTCGGAGAACGAGGCGATGCGCATCCTGCAGCAGGTGCAGGAAGGCGTGGAACGCCCGAAGCCGTCGGTCTCGTTCGAGGTCGGCGAGAACGTCCGGGTGTCGGACGGCCCGTTCGCGTCGTTCAACGGCGTGGTGGAGGAGGTCGACGAGGAGCGGTCGCGTCTCAAGGTCGCGGTGTCGATCTTCGGGCGCGCGACGCCGGTCGACCTGGAGTACGGACAGGTCGAGAAGATCTGACGAGTGAAGAGTTTCGTGCGGATGCGTCGTGAGGCGACGTCCGCGCGGGAAGGCGGCGCGACCGTCGCTCATCCCCGGCCGATCCGACGAGGACGGTGGGGAGGGGTGGTGGATGCGCCGAATCGAGTCGTCCGGAGGCTCGTTTCGGCTTTGGCCGGAGCGGGAGACGGACGGGCGGGAGATCGACCGGTCGGCCATTCGCCGGCTCCGGGAGATCCGACCGCCAACTCCCGAACCGCCGGTCAAGGGCCTCGCCCGGCCGGCATGACACGAGGAGCCAGGAATGGCGAAGAAGATCCAGGGCTATATCAAGCTCACGGTGCCGGCGGGTGCAGCGAACCCGTCGCCGCCGATCGGACCGGCGCTCGGCCAGCGCGGTCTCAACATCATGGCGTTCTGCAAAGACTTCAACGCCAAGACCCAGGAGATGGTGAAGGGCACGCCGTGCCCGACCGTCATCACCTACTTCACGGACAAGAGCTTCTCCTTCGAGATCAAGACTCCTCCGACCTCGTTCTTCCTGAAGCAGGCGGCCAAGCTGCCGACGCCGAAGAAGCCGGGTTCGGGCTCGAAGACTCCGGGCCGCACCTTCGTCGCCTCCGTGACCAAGAGCCAGGTCAAGGAGATCGCCGAGAAGAAGATGCGCGACATGAACGCGAACGACGTCGAGGCGGCCATGCGCATGGTCGAAGGCTCGGCGCGCTCGATGGGCATCCGGGTCACGGAGTAAGATCATGCCGAAGATCGCCAAGCGTATTGCAAAGACCCGTGAGGGCATCGACCGCGTCAAGCTCTATGGCCTCGAGGAGGCCGTGAAGCTGGTGCAGGATCGCGCGACCGCCAAGTTCGACGAGACCATCGAGGTCGCGTTCAACCTCGGCGTCGATCCGCGTCACGCCGACCAGATGGTCCGTGGCGTCTGCAACCTGCCGAACGGCACCGGCAAGGTGCTGCGCGTCGCCGTGTTCGCCAAGGGCGCCAAGGCCGACGAGGCCAAGGCCGCCGGCGCGGACATCGTCGGCGCCGAAGAGCTCGTGCAGGAGATCCAGGGCGGCAAGATCGACTTCGATCGCTGCATCGCGACCCCGGACCTGATGCCGCTGGTCGGCCGTCTCGGCAAGGTACTCGGCCCGCGCGGCCTGATGCCGAACCCGAAGGTCGGCACGGTGACCATGGACGTCGCCAAGGCCGTCAAGGACGCCAAGGGTGGCGCGGTCGAATTCCGTGCCGAGAAGGCGGGCATCGTGCATGCCGGCGTGGGCAAGAAGTCGTTCACGACCGAAGCCCTGATCGAGAACATCCGCGCCTTCGCGGACTCGGTCATCAAGGCCAAGCCGACCGGCGCCAAGGGCACCTACGTCCAGCGCGTGTCGGTGTCCTCGACCATGGGGCCGGGCGTCAAGATCGACCCGTCGTCGGTCACCGCGCCGCAGGCGTGATTTTTCTCCCTCCGCGCCGACAAGGCGGGGAGGGACTTCAGTTTCCGCCCGGGTTCGCCCGGGCGGGGAAGCGGAGCGATCCGGTCTCACGGCCGGCCGTTCCGTTCCTGTCCGAGACTGCAGGTGCCGGGAGACCGGCTTAAGTCCGGGCGAGCGTGTCGCGAAGACGTCTCGCCAAGGGAGCCTGCACTAGACGGGTGAGAAAGTTTTCCGAAGGGACGCGCATGCGTTCCGGACGATGCGTTCGAACCGTGACGCCTTTGCCGTCGACCGGGCGACCGGACCCGCGGCCGGAGGGGACAGGAAGACCAGCGCCGATCCGATCCGATCCGGCCGAGGGGGTATCCCCGAGGCGGGCGAGGGGCGGGGCGGCACCCCCGAAACCGGTCGATGGGGTTCGCGCCCAACGGCCAAAGGCAAATGAGGCAGTCCGTGGATAGAGCGGAAAAGCGCGAGTTGGTCTCGACCCTCAATGTCCAGTTCAAGACGACTGGCGTTGTGGTCGTGGCCGGCTACGCGGGCCTGACGGTCGCCGACATGACCAACCTGCGCGGCAAGGCGCGGGCGGCTGGCGGCTCGGTCAAAGTGGCCAAGAACCGTCTCGCCAAACTGGCTCTTCAAGGCACCGATCTCGAACCGATCGCGCATCTCTTCAAGGGTCCGACCGTCATCGTCTCGTCGAGCGATCCGGTCGCGGCCACGAAGGTCTGTGCGGAGTTCGCCAAGGCGAACGAGAAGTTCGTGATCCTCGGTGGCGGCATGGGCACGCAGGCGCTGAGCCCCGATGGGGTCAAGGCGCTCGCGACCCTGCCGTCGCTGGACGAACTGCGCGCCAAGATCGCCGGCATGATCAATCAGCCGGCGGCCAAGCTCGCGTCCGTCATCGCGGCCCCGGGTGGCGCGCTCGCGCGCGTCATCCAGGCCAATGCCGACAAGGACCAGGCGGCGTAATCCGTCTTCGACATTCCCGCACGGCGGTATCGCCGTGTGGATCCCCATCATTCTGGTTCGAACACATCAAAGGTGAATGACAATGGCTGATCTCGCCAAGATCGTCGACGATCTCTCGTCGCTGACCATCCTCGAGGCCGCTGAGCTCGTGAAGATCCTCGAGGAGAAGTGGGGCGTCTCCGCCGCCGCTCCGGTCGCCGTCGCTGCCGCGGGCGGTGCCCCGGCCGCTGCCGCCCCGGTCGAGGAGAAGACCGAGTTCACCGTCGTCCTCACGGACGCCGGCGCGAACAAGATCAACGTCATCAAGGAAGTGCGCGCCATCACCGCGCTCGGCCTGAAGGAAGCCAAGGACCTCGTCGAGGGCGCGCCGAAGCCGGTCAAGGAAGGCGTGTCGAAGGACGAAGCCGAGAAGATCAAGAAGCAGCTCGAAGGCGCTGGCGCCAAGGTCGAGCTCAAGTGATTTTCTCCCGCCCGGGAAACCGGGCGGCCTGAGTTCAGCGTATCCCCGGACGTTCGTGGTTCACCCACGCGCGGCCGGGGATACCGTCGTCGGGAGGGTCTCCCGGCGAGAAGAGGGAATGATCCGAAGGACTTCGGGGCATTTCTTCGTGCGTCACGCAAAGTGTCCGCCACGTTCGGCGGGATCCGAGGCGAGGCGCGAGAGGGGAAGCGGGAGAGCGGGGTGGAAGCCGAAAGGCGACCGGACGGTGATCCCGGCAAGTGGTGCCGAAGCGGGGGCGTCCCCGGCCGAGGCGAGGCGCAGGTAGCGGCCTGGATCCAGGGCATGGATCCGGGGACGGCGATCCCGAGAGCCGCATCGCTCCCCATGGAGAGGGGCGAGGCGGACCTCCGGACAGCCGTCCGGTACGCTGACGAGGAACGACAATGGCTCAGACGTTCAACGGTCGTAGACGTGTCCGCAAGTTCTTCGGTTCGATCCGCGATGTGGCGGAGATGCCGAACCTCATCGAGGTGCAGAAGGCGTCCTACGACCAGTTCCTGCTGGTCGACGAGCCGAAGGGCGGCCGGCCCGAGGAGGGTCTGCAGGCCGTGTTCAAGTCGGTGTTCCCGATCTCCGACTTCCAGAACCGCGCCCTGCTCGAGTTCGTCCGCTACGAGTTCGAGCCGCCGAAGTACGACGTCGACGAGTGCCGGCAGCGCGACATGACCTTTGCCGCGCCGCTGAAGGTCACGCTGCGCCTGATCGTGTTCGATGTCGACGAGGACACCGGCGCGAAGTCGGTCAAGGACATCAAGGAGCAGGATGTCTACATGGGCGACATGCCGCTCATGACCGACAACGGCACCTTCATCGTCAACGGCACCGAGCGCGTCATCGTCTCGCAGATGCACCGGTCGCCGGGCGTGTTCTTCGACCACGACAAGGGCAAGACCCATTCGTCGGGCAAGCTCCTGTTCGCCGCGCGCATCATCCCGTATCGCGGGTCCTGGCTCGACATCGAGTTCGACGCCAAGGACATCGTCTACGCGCGTATCGATCGCCGGCGTAAGATCCCGGTCACGTCGCTCATGTTCGCGCTCGGCATGGACGGCGAGGACATCCTGTCGACCTTCTACAACAAGCTGTCGTACATCCGCGACGGCAATGCATGGCGCGTGGCCTACGACGCCAATCGCATGCGCGGCTACAAGGCGACCGTCGATCTGGTCGACGCCGATACCGGCGAGGTGGTGATCGAGGCCGGCAAGAAGCTGACCGCGCGGCAGGCGCGCATCCTGGCGGAGAAGGGCCTCAAGGCGCTCAAGGTCAACGACGAGGACGTCGTCGGCCAGTATCTCGCCGAGGACATGGTCGATCCGAAGACCGGCCTCATCTATGCCGAAGCCGGCCAGGAGATCACCGAGAAGCTGCTCAAGCAGCTGCTCGACAACGGCTATCTCGAGATCGAAGTCCTCGACATCGATCACGTGAACACCGGCGCCTACATCCGCAACACGCTGGCGATCGACAAGAACGAGTCCCGCGAGGACGCGCTGTTCGACATCTATCGCGTGATGCGCCCGGGCGAGCCGCCGACGGTCGACACCGCGGAGGCGATGTTCCAGTCGCTGTTCTTCGACGCCGAGCGCTACGACCTGTCCGCGGTCGGCCGCGTGAAGATGAACATGCGTCTCGACCTCGACGCCGAGGACACCGTGCGCATCCTGCGCAAGGACGACATCCTTGCGGTCATCCGCACGCTCGTCGAGCTGCGCGACGGCAAGGGCGAGATCGACGACATCGACAACCTCGGCAACCGTCGCGTTCGCGCCGTCGGCGAGCTGATGGAGAACCAGTACCGCGTCGGCCTGCTCCGCATGGAGCGCGCGATCAAGGAGCGCATGTCCTCGGTCGAGATCGACACGGTCATGCCGCAGGATCTGATCAACGCCAAGCCGGCCGCCGCCGCCGTGCGCGAGTTCTTCGGTTCCTCGCAGCTGTCGCAGTTCATGGACCAGACCAACCCGCTCTCCGAGATCACGCACAAGCGGCGTCTCTCGGCGCTCGGCCCGGGCGGTCTGACCCGCGAGCGCGCCGGCTTCGAGGTGCGCGACGTGCACCCGACGCACTACGGCCGCATCTGCCCGATCGAGACGCCGGAAGGCCCGAACATCGGCCTGATCAACTCGCTCGCCACCTTCGCGCGCGTCAACAAGTACGGCTTCATCGAGGCCCCGTATCGTCGCGTCCGCGACGGCCGGGTCACCGAGGACGTCGTCTACATGTCGGCGATGGAGGAATCGAAGCACTACGTCGCGCAGTCGAACGCCGTGCTCGATCCGACCGGGAAGCTGGTCGAGGACCTGATCGTCTGCCGTCACGCCGGCGAGAACGAAATGGTGCCGGTCGACAAGGTCGACTACATGGACGTGTCGCCGAAGCAGCTCGTCTCGGTCGCCGCGGCGCTGATCCCGTTCCTCGAGAACGACGACGCCAACCGCGCGCTCATGGGCTCGAACATGCAGCGTCAGGCCGTGCCGCTGATCCGCGCCGAGGCGCCGTTCGTCGGCACCGGCATGGAAGCGGTCGTGGCCCGTGACTCGGGCGCGGCCATCGCGGCCAAGCGGACCGGCGTCGTCGACCAGGTCGACGCGACCCGTATCGTCGTGCGTGCCACGCAGGACCTCGATCCGTCGAAGTCGGGCGTCGACATCTACCGGCTGATGAAGTTCCAGCGCTCGAACCAGTCGACCTGCATCAACCAGCGTCCGCTGGTGCGTGTCGGCGACTTCATCGAGAAGGGCGACATCATCGCCGACGGTCCGTCGACCGACATCGGCGATCTGGCGCTCGGCCGGAACGTGCTCGTCGCGTTCATGCCGTGGAACGGTTACAACTTCGAGGACTCGATCCTGCTCTCCGAGAAGATCGTCTCGGAGGACGTGTTCACCTCGATCCACATCGACGAGTTCGAAGTGGCGGCCCGCGACACCAAGCTCGGGCCGGAGGAGATCACGCGCGACATTCCGAACGTCTCGGAAGAAGCGCTGAAGAACCTCGACGAGGCCGGCATCGTCTACATCGGCGCCGAGATCCGCCCGGGCGACATCCTGGTCGGCAAGATCACGCCGAAGGGCGAGAGCCCGATGACGCCGGAGGAGAAGCTGCTCCGCGCCATCTTCGGCGAGAAGGCCTCGGACGTCCGCGACACGTCGCTGCGCGTGCCGCCGGGCGTGACCGGCACGGTCGTCGAGGTGCGCGTGTTCAATCGCCACGGCGTCGAGAAGGACGAACGTGCTATGGCGATCGAGCGCGAGGAGATCGAGCGTCTCGCCAAGGACCGTGACGACGAGCAGGCGATCCTGGACCGCAACGTCTACGGCCGTCTCGCCGACCAGCTCCTGGGCAAGGTCGCCATCTCGGGCCCGAAGGGGTTCAAGAAGGACCAGACCCTGACGCAGGAGCTGATCGAGGAGTATCCGCGCTCGCAGTGGTGGCAGTTCGCCGTCGCCGACGAGAAGATGATGGGCGAGATCGAAGCCCTGCGCGGTCAGTACGACGAGAGCCGCAAGCGCCTCGAGCAGCGCTTCATCGACAAGGTGGAGAAGCTGCAGCGCGGTGACGAGCTGCCCCCGGGCGTCATGAAGATGGTCAAGGTCTTCGTCGCTGTGAAGCGCAAGATCCAGCCGGGCGACAAGATGGCCGGCCGTCACGGCAACAAGGGTGTCGTGTCGCGCATCGTGCCGGTCGAGGACATGCCGTATCTCGAAGACGGCACCAACGTCGACATCGTGCTGAACCCGCTCGGCGTGCCGAGCCGCATGAACGTCGGCCAGATCCTCGAGACGCATCTGGGCTGGGCCTGCCGTGGTCTCGGCAAGAAGATCGACAAGATGCTCGAGGCCTACCGCAAGTCGGGCGACCTCGCGCCTCTGAAGACCGAGATCGTCGAAGTGTTCGGACCGAACATCAAGGGCGAGAATCCGGCGCAGTTCGACGACGACTCCATCGTTCGGCTGGCGGATCAGCTCAAGAAGGGCGTTCCGATCGCGACCCCGGTCTTCGACGGTGCCAAGGAGCACGACATCGAAGCGCTGCTGACCCGCGCCGGCCTCGCCGGTTCGGGCCAGGTCACGCTGTTCGACGGGCGTACCGGCGAGCCGTTCGACCGTAAGGTCACCGTCGGCTACATCTACATGCTGAAGCTCGACCACTTGGTGGACAACAAGATCCACGCCCGGTCGATCGGCCCGTACTCGCTCGTCACCCAGCAGCCGCTGGGCGGCAAGGCGCAGTTCGGCGGCCAGCGCTTCGGCGAAATGGAGGTGTGGGCGCTCGAAGCCTACGGCGCGGCCTACACGCTGCAGGAGATGCTCACGGTCAAGTCGGACGACGTGGCCGGCCGTACCAAGGTCTACGAGTCGATCGTTCGCGGCGACGACACCTTCGAGGCGGGCATCCCGGAGAGCTTCAACGTGCTCGTCAAGGAAATGCGCTCGCTCGGCCTCAACGTCGAACTGGTCAACCAGGACAACCAGGCGGGCGTGCCGCAAGAAGGCACGCTCGGCATCGACGCCGCGGAGTGATCCGCTGCGTCGCGACCCCGGTCGGCGGCCTCGCGCCCTGACCGGGGCGACCCGGGAAGCGGCGGATCGCCGCCGTCTCGGGGACTTAATTGTCGTGTAGGATGTTTCGAAACGAGACATCCACTGGGAATTCTTGGGCGGGCCGGGCGCATGCGGCACTTTTGCGACCGGACCCCGCTTCCGCCAGGAGACGGCCGATGAACCAAGAAGTGATGAACATCTTCACCCCGCAGGCTCAGGTGGCGCCGAGCTTCGACGCCATCCGGATCTCGATCTCGAGCCCGGAGAAGATCCTGTCGTGGTCCTACGGCGAGATCAAGAAGCCGGAGACCATCAACTACCGCACGTTCAAGCCCGAGCGTGACGGTCTGTTCTGCGCGCGTATCTTCGGACCGATCAAGGACTACGAGTGCTTGTGCGGCAAGTACAAGCGCATGAAGTACAAGGGCGTCATCTGCGAGAAGTGCGGCGTCGAGGTCACTCTGAGCCGCGTGCGCCGCGAGCGCATGGGCCACATCGAGCTCGCCGCCCCGGTCGCGCACATCTGGTTCCTGAAGTCGCTGCCGAGCCGCATCGGCATGCTCATGGACATGACGCTCAAGGATCTCGAGCGCATCCTGTACTTCGAGCACTACGTCGTCATCGAGCCGGGCCTGACGCCGCTGAAGCTGCATCAGCTGCTGACGGAGGAGGAGTACCTCAAGGCTCAGGACGAGTACGGCGAGGACAGCTTCACCGCCATGATCGGCGCGGAGGCGATCCGCGACATGCTCGCGGCGATGGACCTGCCGAAGATCGCCGACCAGCTGCGTATCGACATTCAGGAAGCCACCGGCGACCTGAAGCCGAAGAAGCTCGCCAAGCGGCTGAAGCTCGTCGAGAGCTTCATCGAGTCCGGCAACCGTCCGGAGTGGATGATCCTGACCGTGGTTCCGGTGATCCCGCCGGACCTGCGTCCGCTCGTGCCTCTCGACGGCGGCCGCTTCGCGACCTCGGACCTGAACGACCTCTATCGCCGCGTCATCAACCGTAACAACCGCCTCAAGCGGCTGATCGAGCTGCGCGCGCCGGACATCATCATCCGCAACGAGAAGCGCATGCTTCAGGAAGCGGTCGATGCGCTGTTCGACAACGGCCGTCGCGGCCGCGTGATCACGGGCGCCAACAAGCGCCCGCTGAAGTCGCTCGCCGACATGCTGAAGGGCAAGCAGGGTCGGTTCCGTCAGAACCTGCTCGGCAAGCGCGTCGACTATTCGGGCCGTTCGGTCATCGTCGTCGGTCCGGAGCTCAAGCTGCACCAGTGCGGCCTGCCGAAGAAGATGGCGCTCGAGCTGTTCAAGCCGTTCATCTACTCGCGCCTCGACGCCAAGGGCCTCTCTTCGACGGTCAAGCAGGCGAAGAAGCTGGTCGAGAAGGAGCGGCCGGAGGTCTGGGACATCCTCGACGAGGTGATCCGCGAACATCCGGTCATGCTGAACCGCGCCCCGACGCTGCACCGCCTCGGCATCCAGGCCTTCGAGCCGGTGCTGATCGAGGGCAAGGCGATCCAGCTGCATCCGCTGGTCTGTACCGCGTTCAACGCCGACTTCGACGGCGACCAGATGGCCGTGCACGTTCCGCTGAGCCTCGAGGCGCAGCTGGAAGCGCGCGTCCTGATGATGTCGACCAACAACATCCTGCACCCGGCCAACGGTCAGCCGATCATCGTGCCGTCGCAGGATATCGTCCTCGGCCTCTACTATCTGTCGATCATGGCGGAGAACGAGCCGGGCGAGGGCATGGCCTTCGGCAATCTCGGCGAGCTCAACCACGCGCTCGCCGCCAAGGCGATCACGCTGCACACCAAGATCCGCGGCCGCTGGTCGGGCGTGGACAAGGAAGGCAAGTCGTTCACCAAGATCTACGAGACGACCCCGGGTCGTCTCCTGATCGGTGACCTGTTGCCGCGGCACCCGGGCATCACCTTCGACGTCTGCAACCAGCTGATGACGAAGAAGAACATCTCGGGAATGATCGACGCGGTCTACCGCACCTGCGGCCAGAAGGAGACCGTGATCTTCTGCGACAAGATCATGTCGCTCGGCTTCCACAATGCGTTCAAGGCCGGCATCTCGTTCGGCAAGGACGACATGGTGATCCCGGACACCAAGCCGCGGATGGTCGCCGAGACCCAGGCTGCGGCCAAGGAGTTCGAGCAGCAGTACCAGGACGGCCTGATCACGCAGGGCGAGAAGTACAACAAGGTCGTCGACGCCTGGGCGAAGTGCACGGACCGCATCGCCGAGGAGATGATGAAGCGCATCTCCACGGTGCAGATCGACCAGGAGACCAAGCGGCAGAAGCCGATCAACTCGATCTACATGATGTCGCACTCCGGTGCCCGTGGTTCGCCGACCCAGATGCGCCAGCTCGCCGCCATGCGCGGCCTGATGGCCAAGCCGTCGGGCGAGATCATCGAGACGCCGATCATCTCGAACTTCAAGGAAGGCCTGACCGTTCTCGAGTACTTCAACTCGACGCACGGTGCCCGTAAGGGCCTCGCCGACACGGCGCTGAAGACCGCGAACTCGGGCTACCTGACCCGTCGTCTCGTCGACGTGGCGCAGGACAGCATCATCACGGAGCAGGACTGCGGCACCGATCAGGGCATCCGCGTCCAGGCGATCGTCGATGCGGGTCAGGTCGTGGCGTCGCTGGCGATGCGCATCCTCGGCCGCGTCACCGCCGAGGATCTGGTCGACCCGAATGCTGGCACGGTCGTGGTTCCGAAGGGCACGCTGCTCGAGGAGGCGCATGTCAAGCGGGTCGAGGCGGCCGGCATCCAGTCGGTGCGCATCCGCTCGGTGCTGACCTGCGAGACCAAGATCGGCGTCTGCGTGCAGTGCTACGGTCGCGACCTGGCGCGTGGCACGCCCGTCAACATGGGCGAGGCGGTCGGCGTCATCGCGGCGCAGTCGATCGGCGAGCCGGGCACGCAGCTCACGATGCGTACCTTCCACGTCGGCGGCACGGCGCAGGTGGTCGACTCCTCGTTCGTGGAGTCGAACTTCGAAGGCACCGTGAAGATGCGCAACCGCAACGTGGTGCGCGACTCGGAAGGCCGTCTGGTCGTCATGGGCCGCAACACCTCGGTCGTCGTCGTCGACGCGGACGGGTCGGAGCGGGCGGTGCACCGCCTGATCTACGGCTCGCGCCTGTTCGTCGACGAGGGCGACAAGGTCAAGCGCGGCCAGCGTATCGCGGAGTGGGATCCCTACACCCGTCCGATCATGACCGAAGTCGATGGCATCATCGGCTACGAGGACCTGATCGACGGTCAGACGATCCAGGAGACGGCCGACGAGGCGACGGGCATCACCAAGCGCGTCGTCATCGACTGGCGCACCTCGGCGCGCACCGGCGATCTGAAGCCGGCGCTCGTCATCAAGGGCGCCGACGGCAAGATCCTGCGCCTGTCGCGCGGCGGCGAGGCTCGCTATACCCTGCCGGTGGATGCGATCCTCTCGGTCGAGCCGGGCGGTTCGATCCGGGCGGGCGATGTCATCGCCCGTATCCCGCTCGAGAGCGCCAAGACCCGCGACATCACCGGCGGTCTGCCGCGCGTCGCGGAGCTGTTCGAGGCCCGGCGTCCGAAGGATCACGCGATCATCGCGGAGATCGACGGCACGATCCGCTTCGGCCGCGACTACAAGAACAAGCGTCGGATCCTGATCGAACCGGCGGATGCGAGCCTGGAGCCGGTCGAGTACCTGATTCCGAAGGGCAAGCACGTCTATCTGCAGGACGGCGACATCGTCGAGAAGGGCGACTTCATTCTCGACGGCAACCCGGCCCCGCACGACATCCTGGCGATCAAGGGCGTGGAGGCTCTCGCGGCCTACCTCGTCAACGAGATCCAGGAGGTCTACCGATTGCAGGGCGTCGTGATCAACGACAAGCACATCGAGGTCATCGTCCGTCAGATGCTGCAGAAGGTCGAAGTGACCGATGCCGGCGACACGGACCTGATCGTCGGCGAGCAGGTCGACAAGATCGACTTCGACGCCGTCAACGAGGCGCTGGTCGCGGAAGGCAAGAAGCCGGCTTCGGCGAGCCCGGTGCTGCTCGGCATCACCAAGGCGTCGCTGCAGACCCGGTCGTTCATCTCGGCCGCGTCGTTCCAGGAGACCACCCGCGTCCTCACCGAGGCGGCGGTCGCCGGCAAGATCGACTCGCTCGAGGGCCTGAAGGAGAACGTGATCGTCGGCCGTCTGATCCCGGCCGGCACGGGCTCGGTGATGAACCGCGTCCGCCAGATCGCCACCCGGCGCGACGAGCTCATCCTCGAGGAGCGCAAGGGCCAGCAGGTCGAGCCGGTTCCGGCCGAGGCGCCGGCGCTGCCGGCGGCCGAGTGATTGAACAACGATCGACACAGTTGGAAAGGCCGCGGAGCGATCCGCGGCCTTTCGCGTTCACGGGGGGCGCGTTCACGGGGAGCAGATGGCGTTCGGGGCGACGGTTCCGGCCGAAGAGGCGGGGTGGGGGCTGATGCCGGCGACCACGCGGGAAGCCCGCCGGTAGCGCTGGCATGCTGCACTGCAGCGGGTGTCATTTCGCTGCAATGTCGCCGTGTCAGAACCGCCGCGTTCGGGCGACCTGCGGGTTTCTTGTCGGTCGCCACTGACCCTTTCGATCCTCAAGATCAGTTGCCTTCGTCTGATCCGCCGGCTGACAAGGCCGGCGGGTCCTTTTCCCATCCCGAGGGACCGGCGACTCGGGCTGCCGAGGTCGAGAATCGCGTGTGGACCGACTCGCCTGGCGAGCACCCGTCGCGAAGGCCGCCTCAGCGATAGAATCGGCGGCCCCTTACACCCGCCAGCGTCCGATCGGCCAGCGGCATGGTCCGGCGGTGGCGGATTCGATGGCGTCGGTGCGCATGAAATGCAAAGCGCGTTGCCGCGGCCCATGGTGAATCTTGCGCCGTTCGGCACCTGTGCCGTGGCGCCGCGCGCCTGTCCCGAAACCGGACGCTTTCCTGCCGATTTCGCTTGACGGCCGGGACGGGGCAACCTATAAGCGGCGCACTTTCGCGGCAGGCCCGTCGGCCGCCGATGCTTCGCCAGCGCCCTCTAAGGGGCACCTTCGCAAGAAGGGATGGCGGAACAGGGCGCCGAGACGCTGCCGGGACGCGACCTGGAAAAGCCGAGGAATCATGACCTGGGTGGATGAACCCATCCCGGTCCTCTGACTTTTCGCGCCGACCGTGGGATCTTCGGATCCGCGGTCCGGTGCTTTCGCTCGTTCCTATCGGGGGGGCGGTGGACATGTCGATCCCGTGCGGCGCACAAGGCGCGCGCCGGGGCAGGGGAGGGTGTGGCGCCTGCTGAGGTGTGCTGCATCGGCCCGAGCGAGAGACGAGAACGGCCGAATGGCCCGGATACGAGAAGGCTGAAGACGAATGCCGACGATCAACCAGCTCATCCGCAGCCCGCGGGTTGCGCCGACCAAGCGGAACAAGGTTCCCGCCATGGAGGCCTGCCCGCAGAAGCGTGGGGTGTGCACGCGCGTCTACACGACGACGCCGAAGAAGCCGAACTCGGCGCTCCGCAAGGTGGCCAAGGTTCGTCTCACCAACGGCTACGAGGTGATCGGTTACATCCCGGGCGAGGGCCATAACCTGCAGGAGCACTCGGTCGTCATGATCCGTGGCGGCCGCGTCAAGGACTTGCCGGGCGTGCGCTATCACATCCTGCGCGGTGTGCTCGATACCCAGGGCGTCAAGGACCGCAAGCAGCGCCGTTCGAAGTACGGCGCCAAGCGTCCGAAGTGATCCGGCTTTTCGAAGCCGCAACCCGTTTCACGACCGAGGAATAGTCCATGTCCCGTCGTCACAGTGCCGAAAAGCGCGAGATCAATCCGGATCCGAAGTTCGGCGACGTCGTCGTTTCGAAGTTCATGAACAACGTCATGCGCGACGGCAAGAAGTCGGCCGCCGAGACGATCGTCTATGGCGCCTTCGACATCATCGAGAAGAAGACCCGCCAGGATCCCCTCGGCGTCTTCCATCAGGCGCTCGAGAACGTGATGCCTCAGATCGAGGTCCGTTCGCGGCGCGTCGGCGGCGCGACCTATCAGGTCCCGGTCGAGGTCCGCTCGGAGCGTCGTCAGGCGCTGGCGATCCGCTGGCTGCTGACCGCGACCCGTGCGCGCAACGAAAAGACGATGACCGAGCGCCTCTCCGGTGAGCTGCTCGATGCGTCGAACAACCGTGGCAACGCGGTGAAGAAGCGGGAGGATACTCACCGCATGGCGGAGGCGAACCGCGCCTTCTCCCATTATCGCTGGTGATCCTTCTCTTCGACGCTTCCGACGAGGTTCGACATGCCCCGCACTCACGCCATCGAAGACTACCGCAACTTCGGCATCATGGCGCACATCGATGCCGGCAAGACGACGACGACCGAGCGTGTGCTCTATTACTCCGGTAAGAGCCACAAGATCGGCGAAGTCCACGACGGCGCCGCGACCATGGACTTCATGGAGCAGGAGCAGGAGCGTGGCATCACGATCACCTCGGCTGCCACCACGACGTTCTGGAACGGCAAGCGCCTGAACATCATCGACACCCCCGGCCACGTCGACTTCACCATCGAAGTCGAGCGTTCGCTGCGCGTGCTCGACGGCGCCGTGTGCGTGCTCGACTCGAACCAGGGCGTCGAGCCGCAGACCGAGACCGTTTGGCGTCAGGGCGACAAGTACAAGGTCCCACGGATCGTCTTCTGCAACAAGATGGACAAGATCGGCGCCGATTTCGATCGCTGCATCTCGGACATCAAGACCCGCCTGGGCGCGAAGCCGATCCCGATCCAGCTGCCGATCGGCTCGGAGAGCAATTTCAAGGGCCTCATCGACCTCGTTCGCATGGTCGCGGTCGTGTGGGAAGACGAGGCGCTCGGCGCCAAGTACCACGACGAGGAAATCCCGGCCGATCTCAAGGATCGTGCCGAGGCCGCGCGCATGGAGATGATCGAGGCCTGCGTCGAGCTCGACGAGACCGCGATGGAGCAGTATCTCGAGGGCAACGAGCCCGACGAGGCGACCATCAAGCGCCTACTGCGCAAGGCCGTGCTCACCAGCGCCTTCTATCCGGTGCTGTGCGGCTCGGCGTTCAAGAACAAGGGCGTCCAGCCCCTGCTCGACGCCGTCGTCGACTACCTGCCGTCGCCGATCGATCGCCCGGCGATCAAGGGCATCGACGTCAAGACCGGCGAAGAGGTCGAGCGCAAGTCGTCCGACGACGAGCCGCTGTCGCTGCTCGGCTTCAAGCTCATGGATGACCAGTACGGCATCCTGACCTTCTGCCGCATCTACTCGGGCAAGCTCGAGAAGGGCGTCACGCTGCTGAACTCGGTGCGCGAGAAGAACGAGCGCGTCGGCCGCATGGTTCTCATGCACGCCAACAGCCGCGAGGAAATCTCGGAGGCCTATGCCGGCGACATCGTCGCTCTGGTCGGCCTCAAGGACACCCGCACCGGCGACACGCTCTGCGACCCGAACAAGCCGGTCATCCTCGAGAAGATGGAGTTCCCGGAACCCGTCATCGAGATGGCGGTCGAGCCGAAGGCGAAGGGCGACCAGGAAAAGATGGGCATCGCGCTGGCGAAGCTCGCCGCGGAGGATCCGTCTTTCCGCGTCAACACCGATCCGGAGTCCGGCCAGACCATCATCAAGGGCATGGGCGAGCTCCATCTCGACATCAAGGTCGACATCCTGAAGCGGACCCACAAGGTCGAAGTCAACGTCGGCGCCCCGCAGGTCGCCTACCGCGAGACCATCCGCAAGTCGACGGAGATCGACTACACCCACAAGAAGCAGACCGGTGGCACCGGCCAGTTCGCGCGGGTGAAGTTCACGATCGAGCCGAACGAGACCGGCAAGGGCTTCGAGTTCGAGTCGAAGATCATCGGTGGTTCGGTGCCGAAGGAGTACTTCCCCGGCGTCGAGAAGGGCCTGAACTCGGTCCTCACCTCGGGTCCGGTGGCCGGCTTCCCGGTCGTCGACGTCAAGGTGGCACTGATCGACGGCGCGTATCACGAGGTCGACTCCTCGGCGATCGCGTTCGAAATCGCCTCGCGTGCGGCGTTCCGTGAAGGCCTGCAGAAGGCCAACCCGGTGCTGCTCGAGCCGGTCATGAAGGTCGAGGTCGTGACCCCCGAGGAGTACCTCGGTTCGGTCATCGGCGACCTCAACTCCCGCCGCGGCCAGATCGCCGGCACCGATACGCGCGGCAACGCGCAGATCGTCAATGCCATGGTCCCGCTGGCGAACATGTTCGGCTACGTCAACACCCTGCGTTCGTTCTCGCAGGGCCGCGCGAGCTACACCATGCTGTTCGACCACTACGAAGAAGTGCCGTCGAACGTCGCCCAGGAAGTCCAGAAGAAGTTCGCCTGATCCTTCGATAGCGATCGGCAATAGAGAGATCACGGAGTTCATCCGATGGCCAAAGAGAAATTCAACCGCGACAAGCCGCACTGCAACATCGGCACGATCGGTCACGTCGACCACGGCAAGACGTCGCTGACGGCTGCGATCACGAAGGTGCTCGCGGAGTCGGGTGGCGCGACGTTCAAGGCGTATGACCAGATCGACGCTGCGCCTGAAGAGAAGGCGCGCGGCATCACGATCAACACGGCGCACGTCGAGTATCAGACGACGAACCGCCACTATGCGCACGTCGACTGCCCCGGTCACGCCGACTACGTGAAGAACATGATCACGGGTGCCGCCCAGATGGACGGCGCGATCCTGGTCGTTTCGGCCGCCGACGGCCCGATGCCGCAGACCCGCGAGCACATCCTGCTCGCCCGTCAGGTCGGCGTCCCGGCGCTGGTGGTGTTCCTGAACAAGTGCGACATGGTCGACGATCCGGAGCTGCTCGAGCTCGTCGAGCTCGAGGTCCGTGAGCTTCTGTCGTCGTACCAGTTCCCGGGCGACGACATCCCGATCATCCGCGGCTCGGCCACGGAAGCGCTCAACAACGGCAACCCCGAGCTCGGCCGCGATGCGGTTCTGAAGCTGATGGCGGCCGTCGACGAGTACATCCCGCAGCCTGAGCGTCCGGTCGACCAGCCGTTCCTGATGCCGGTCGAAGACGTGTTCACGATCTCGGGTCGCGGCACGGTCGTGACGGGTCGCGTCGAGCGCGGCATCGTCAAGGTCGGCGAGGAAATCGAGATCGTCGGCATCCGTCCGACCCGCAAGACGACCTGCACGGGCGTCGAGATGTTCCGCAAGCTGCTCGACCAGGGCCAGGCCGGCGACAACATCGGCGCGCTGCTGCGCGGCATCGAGCGCAAGGACGTGGAGCGCGGCCAGGTGCTGTGCAAGCCGGGTTCGGTGACGCCGCACACGAAGTTCGAGGCCGAGGCCTACATCCTGACGAAGGAAGAGGGCGGCCGTCATACGCCGTTCTTCGGCAACTACCGTCCGCAGTTCTACTTCCGCACGACGGACGTGACGGGTGTGGTGCAGCTGCCGGAAGGCACCGAGATGGTGATGCCGGGCGACAACGTGAAGCTCGTGGTCGAGCTGATCGTGCCGATCGCGATGGAAGAGAAGCTCCGCTTCGCCATCCGCGAAGGCGGCCGCACGGTTGGTGCCGGCGTCGTCGCCAAGATCATCGCTTGATTATCGACAACCGGAGCGGGGCGCGCGCCTCAGTCGCGCGCCCTTCTCGTTCCCAGGAAGCTCCGAGGGTTCGGAAATGAACGGTCAGAACATCCGCATCCGCCTCAAGGCGTTCGACCATCGGGTCCTCGACGCCTCGACGCGCGAGATCGTCAACACGGCCAAGCGCACCGGCGCCAATGTCCGTGGTCCGGTTCCGCTGCCGACGCGGATCGAGAAGTTCACGGTGAACCGCTCGCCGCACATCGACAAGAAGAGCCGCGAGCAGTTCGAGATCCGCACCCACAAGCGGCTTCTCGACATCATCGATCCGACGCCGCAGACCGTGGACGCGCTCATGAAGCTCGACCTCGCCGCTGGCGTCGACGTAGAGATCAAGCTCTGATTCTTCATCAGAGCCGAGGCTGACGTACTCCCGGACCATCACCGTTCCGTGACGGTCCGACAACGATAGAGAGAACGCCATGCGTTCAGGTGTGATCGCACAGAAGCTGGGGATGACCCGGATCTTTACGGAGGCCGGCGAGCAGGTGCCCGTGACGGTGCTCAAGCTCGACAGCTGCCAGGTCGTCGCTCAGCGGACCGAAGAGAAGAACGGCTACACCGCGCTGCAGCTCGGTGCCGGTCTCGCCAAGGTGAAGAACACCACGCAGCCGATGCGTGGCCACTTCGCCAAGGCCGAGGTCGAGCCCAAGCGGAAGCTGGTGGAGTTCCGGGTCGACCCGGCGAACCTGATCGACGTGGGCGCGGAGATCACCGCCGACCACTTCGTCGTCGGTCAGTACGTCGACGTCACCGGGCAGTCGATCGGCAAGGGGTACCAGGGCGCCATGAAGCGCTGGAACTTCGGCGGTCTGCGTGCCACGCACGGCGTCTCGGTCTCGCATCGCTCGGCCGGTTCGACCGGTCAGCGCCAGGATCCGGGCAAGACGTTCGCGGGCAAGAAGATGGCTGGCCATCTCGGTGCCGAGCGCGTCACGACCCAGAACCTCAAGGTCGTCCGCACGGACGTCGACCGCGGCCTGATCATGGTCGAGGGCGCCGTTCCGGGCTCGAAGGGCGGCTGGATCATCGTCCGCGACGCCGTCAAGCGCGCCGCCCCCAAGGAGCTGCCGCTCCCGGGTGCGTTCCGCGCGCCGACCAAGGCCGCCGCGGCTCAGACCGCTACGGAAGAGAAGGGGGCCGAGTGATGAAGCTCGACGTCAAGACGCTCGACGGCGCCGCGGCCGGCTCGATCGAGCTTTCCGACGAGATCTTCGGCCTCGAGCCGCGCACTGATCTCATTCAGCGCGTGATCCGTTGGCAGCTCGCCAAGCGCCGGGCCGGCACCCACAAGGTGAAGGGCCGCGCCGAGATCGCGCGCACCGGCAAGAAGATGTTCAAGCAGAAGGGCACCGGCAGTGCCCGTCACGGCTCGGCGCGCGCGCCGCAGTTCCGCGGCGGTGGCCGCGCCCACGGCCCGGTCGTGCGCAGCCATGCGCACGAGCTGCCGAAGAAGGTGCGTATCCTCGGCCTCAAGCACGCGCTGTCGGCCAAGGCCGCGGCTTCGTCGCTGGTGGTCCTTGATGCGGCCGCGCTGGACGCGCCGAAGACCAAGGTGGCGGCCGAGAAGCTCGCCAAGCTCGGTCTCTCGAACGTCCTGTTCGTGGCCGGCAACGAGGTCGACGCCAATTTCGGTCTGGCGACCCGCAACCTGCCGAACGTCGATGTCCTGCCGGCGCAGGGCCTCAACGTCTACGACATCCTGCGTCGCGAGACCCTGGTCCTGACCAAGGACGCCGTGGACGCGATCGAAGCCCGGTTCCGGGTGGAGGCCTGATCATGGCGACGAACCTCGCGCACTACGACATCATCCGCTCGCCGGTCATCACCGAGAAGGCGACGATCGCGGCGGAGCAGAACAAGGTGGTCTTCAACGTCGCGAAGACCGCCACGAAGCCCGAGATCAAGGCCGCCGTCGAGGCGCTGTTCAAGGTCGAGGTCGAGAAGGTCAACACGCTCGTCCGCAAGGGCAAGGTGAAGCGCTTCCGCGGCTTCGTCGGCAAGCAGGACGACTTCAAGCGCGCGATCGTGACCCTCAAAGAGGGCCACAAGATCGACATCACGACCGGCCTCTGAGGATCGGGAGAAGGATAAAATGGCGCTCAAGACCTTCAAGCCGGTCACGCCCTCGATCCGCCAGCTGGTCATCGTCGACCGCTCGGAGCTGCACAAGGGCAAGCCGGTCAAGAGCCTGACCGAGGGTCTGAACAAGACCGGCGGCCGCAACAACCTCGGCCGCGTCACCGCCCGCTTCAAGGGCGGCGGTCACAAGCGGACCTATCGCATCGTCGACTTCAAGCGTCGCAAGTTCGGCGTTCCGGCGACGGTGGAGCGGCTCGAGTACGATCCGAACCGTTCGGCGTTCATCGCGCTGATCCGGTATCAGGACGACGAGCTGAGCTACATCCTGGCGCCGCAGCGCCTCGCTGTCGGCGACACGGTCATCGCCTCGGCCGACGTCGTCGACGTCAAGCCGGGCAACGCGATGCCGGTGGGCAACATGCCGGTCGGCACCATCATCCACAATGTGGAGATGAAGCCGGGCAAGGGCGGGCAGATCGCCCGTTCGGCGGGCACGTTCGCGCAGATCGTCGGCCGCGACCAGGGCTACGTGATCGTTCGCCTGAACTCGGGCGAGCAGCGTCTGATCCTCGGCACCTGCCTGGCTTCGGTCGGCGCGGTGTCGAACCCGGATCACATGAACACCTCGATCGGCAAGGCCGGTCGCTCGCGTTGGCTGGGTCGCCGTCCGCATAACCGCGGTGTCGCGATGAACCCGGTCGACCATCCGCACGGCGGCGGCGAAGGCCGCACCTCGGGCGGCCGTCATCCGGTCACCCCGTGGGGCAAGCCGACCAAGGGCAAGAAGACGCGGTCCAACAAGCAGACGAACAAGTTCATCGTCCGCTCGCGTCACGCCAAGAAGGGTTGAGGTTAAGTTATGGCTCGTTCTGTCTGGAAAGGCCCGTTCGTCGACGGTTACCTCCTGAAGAAGGCCGAGAAGGCGCGCGCTGCGACGCGCGCCGAAGTGATCAAGATCTGGAGCCGTCGCTCCACGATCCTGCCGCACTTCGTCGGGCTCACCTTCGGCGTCTACAACGGTCAGAAGCACATCCCGGTTCTCGTCTCCGAGGACATGGTCGGTCACAAGTTCGGTGAGTTCTCGCCGACCCGGACCTACTATGGTCATGCGGCCGACAAGAAGGCGAAGAGGAAGTAAGCCCCATGTCGAAGCCGAAGACCGAGCGGGCGCTCAAGGACATCGAAGCTCAGGCGGTCGCCCGCATGCTGCGCGTGTCGCCCCAGAAGCTGAACCTCGTCGCGGGCCTGATCCGTGGCAAGAAGGTCGCCACCGCGCTCGCGGAGCTGACCTTCTCGCGCAAGCGTATCGCCGGCGACGTCAAGAAGACGCTCGAGAGCGCGATCGCGAACGCCGAGAACAACCATGAGCTCGACGTCGACAGCCTCGTCGTCGCCGAGGCCTACGTTGGCAAGGCCCTCGTCATGAAGCGGTTCCATGCGCGTGCCCGTGGCCGCGCCGGCCGTGTCGAGAAGCCGTTCTCGAACCTGACGATCGTCGTCCGTGAAGTGGAGTCCGCCTGATGGGACAGAAGGTCAATCCGATCGGGCTTCGGCTCGGCATCAACCGGACGTGGGATTCCCGCTGGTTCGCCGGTAAGCACGAGTACGGCAAGCTGCTCCACGAGGACATTGCGATCCGCAAGTACCTCATGGAAGAGCTGAAGCAGGCGGCGGTCTCGAAGATCGTGATCGAGCGCCCGCATCGCAAGGCCCGCGTGACGATCCACACCGCCCGTCCGGGCGTGGTGATCGGCAAGAAGGGCACCGACATCGACAAGCTGCGCAAGGGCGTGGCGAAGATCACGGACTCGGAAGTCCACATCAACATCGTGGAAGTCCGCAAGCCCGAGACCGACGCCAACCTGGTCGCCGCCTCGATCGCCCAGCAGCTGGAGCGCCGCGTGGCGTTCCGCCGCGCCATGAAGCGCGCCGTCCAGTCGGCGATGCGTCTCGGCGCCGAGGGCATCCGCATCAACTGCTCCGGTCGTCTCGGCGGTGCCGAGATCGCGCGCCTGGAGTGGTATCGCGAGGGTCGGGTTCCGCTGCACACGCTGCGTGCGGACATCGATTTCGGGATCGCCACCGCGATCACGGCCTACGGCACCTGCGGTGTGAAGGTCTGGATCTTCAAGGGCGAGATCCTGGAGCACGATCCGATGGCGTCCGAACGCCGCGCTCTGGAGGCCGAACCGGGCCGCCGTGAGTCGCGTGACGGTCGTGACCGCGATCGGGATCGGGATGGTGACCGCCGCGGCCGCGGCCGGCGTGATCGCGACCGCGATCGCGACGGCGAGCGCTGATCGGCTGAGCGACAGAGAAAAGTGAAAGAGAACGACGATGCTGCAGCCTAAGCGCACGAAGTTCCGCAAGCAGTTCAAGGGTCGGATCCACGGCGCGTCGAAGGGCGCGACCTCGCTGGACTTCGGTGCCTTCGGACTGAAGGCGCTCGAGCCCGAGCGGGTCACCGCCCGGCAGATCGAGGCCGCCCGTCGCGCGATCACCCGCCAGATGAAGCGTCAGGGACGCGTCTGGATCCGGGTGTTCCCCGACGTGCCGGTTTCGCAGAAGCCGACCGAAGTGCGCATGGGTAAGGGCAAGGGCGCTCCCGAATTCTGGGCAGCGCGTGTCCACCCGGGCCGCATCCTGTTCGAGATCGACGGCGTGTCGCTCGAGACGGCCGAGGAGGCTCTGCGGCTCGGCGCCGCCAAGCTTCCGATCAAGACGCGCTTCATCCAGCGCATCGCCGACTGATCGAGGATACGACCGATGAAGGCCGCCGAAATCGTCAACAAGACCGCCGACGAGCTGAACGATCAGCTCGCGACGCTCAAGAAAGAGCAGTTCAACCTTCGCTTCCAGAAGGCCACCGGACAGCTCGAGAACACGGCGCGTGTGCGCCAAGTCCGTCGCGACATCGCCCGGATCCAGACCATCCTGCGCTCCAAGAGCGCTAGCTAAGAGGGGCGGGGTGCCATGCCGAAGCGTGTGCTGCAGGGCGTCGTCGTCAGCGACAAGAACGACAAGACCGTGGTGGTCATGGTGGAGCGCCGCTTCACCCATCCGCTGCTGAAGAAGACCGTGCGCCGGTCCAAGAAGTACCATGCGCATGACGAGGAGAACCGGTGCAAGACCGGTGACATCGTCTCGATCGAGGAGGGGCGTCCCCTCTCCAAGAACAAGCGCTGGGTGGTCCTCGGACCGGTCGGCGAAGCGTGATTTTGGCGACGTAAGAGAAGGAAAGGCGGTCGGTCATGATCCAGATGCAGACCAACCTCGACGTCGCCGACAACTCCGGCGCCAAGCGCGTCATGTGCATCAAGGTCCTCGGTGGATCGATGCGCAAGTATGCGAGCGTCGGCGACATCATTGTCGTCTCCGTCAAGGAGGCGATCCCGCGCGGCCGCGTGAAGAAGGGCGACGTCATGAAGGCGGTCGTCGTTCGCGTGTCGAAGGACATCCGCCGTCCCGACGGTTCGGTGATCCGCTTCGATCGCAACGCTGCGGTGCTCATCAACAACCAGAAAGAGCCGATCGGCACCCGTATCTTCGGACCGGTTCCGCGCGAGCTGCGCGCCAAGAACCACACGAAGATCCTGTCGCTCGCGCCGGAGGTGCTGTGATGGCGGCGAAGATCAAGAAGGGCGACAAGGTCGTCGTCCTCGCTGGCCGTGACAAGGGCAAGACCGGTGAGGTCCTGCGCGTCATTCCGGCGGAAGAGCGCGCTGTCGTGCGCGGCGTCAACGTCGTCCAGCGGCACACCAAGCCGCAGGGCGTCAATGAGGGTGGCATCGTGCCGAAGGAGGCTCCGATCCACCTGTCCAACCTGGCGATCGCGGACCCGAAGTCCGGCGAGGCGACCCGGGTCGGTTTCAAGGTTCTGGACGACGGCCGCAAGGTCCGGTTCGCCAAGCGTTCTGGAGATCTGATCGATGGCTGAGGCGGCTTACGAGGCCCGGCTCAAGAAGCACTACCAGGACGTGGTGCGGCCGGCGATGATCGAGAAGTTCGGCTACAAGAACCCCATGGAAGTGCCGACCCTCGACAAGGTCGTGCTCAACATGGGCGTGGGCGAAGCCACGGCTGACTCCAAGAAGCCGACCGTCGCGGCGGCCGACCTCGCGCAGATCGCCGGCCAGAAGCCGGTGATCACCCGCGCCCGGAACGCGATCGCGACCTTCAAGATCCGCGAGAACATGCCGATCGGCGCGAAGGTCACCCTTCGCAAGACGCGCATGTACGAGTTCCTGGACCGCCTGGTCACGATCGCGCTGCCGCGCGTCCGCGACTTCCGCGGCCTGAACCCCAAGAGCTTCGACGGCCGTGGCAACTTCGCCATGGGCGTCAAGGAACACATCGTTTTCCCGGAGATCAACTACGACAAGGTCGATCAGATCTGGGGAATGGACATCATCGTCTGTACGACGGCGAAGACGGACGAGGAAGCGCGGGAACTCCTGCGTCTCTTCAACTTCCCCTTCCGCCAGTAAGCCGTTACGGCAGAGGATAGGAAAGACATGGCCAAGAAGAGCTCGATCGAGAAGAACAATCGCCGCCGCGCGATGACCGCTCGCGACCTGAAGAAGCGCGCGGATCTCAAGGCTGCGATCATGAACCGCGAGACCTCCCCGGAGGAGCGCATCCAGGCGGTGATGAAGCTCGCTGAGCTTCCGCGCAACGGTGCCAAGGTTCGCATCCGCAATCGTTGCGAGGTGACGGGCCGTCCGCGTGCGTACTACCGGAAGCTGAAGATGTCTCGTGTCGCTCTGCGCGAGCTCGGGAACCTCGGGATGATCCCGGGCCTGGTCAAGTCGAGCTGGTGAGGGAAACGGTCCAATGACGATGACCGATCCGCTGGGTGATATGCTCACCCGCATCCGCAACGCGCAGATGCGTCGCAAGTCGAAGGTCAACACCCCGGCTTCGAAGCTCCGCGCGAACGTCCTCGACGTGCTCAAGTCCGAAGGCTACATCCGTGGCTATGCGGCGGTCGAGTTCGACGCGGGCAAGTCCGAGTTCGAGATCGAGCTCAAGTATTACGACGGCGAGCCGGTGATCAAGGAGATCCATCGCGTCTCCAAGCCGGGCCGCCGCGTCTATACCTCGGTCGGCAACATTCCGCGCGTGGCGAACGGCCTCGGCGTGACCATCCTGTCGACGCCGAAGGGCGTCATGGCCGATCACACGGCCCGGGATGAGAACGTCGGTGGCGAAGTTCTCTGCCGCGTGTTCTGACGGAGAGGGCGAACCCATGTCGCGCATCGGAAAGAAGGCCGTTCCGGTTCCGGCCGGCGTCACCGCCGAGGTGGCCGGCCAGACCGTCAAGGTCAAGGGTCCGAAGGGGGCTCTCTCCTTCGACGTCCACGAGCTCATCGCGGTCGAGAAGACCGCGGAGGGCGGCATCTCCGTCACGCCGCGTGACGAGTCCAAGCAGGCTCGTTCGCTGTGGGGCATGTCGCGTACGATGATCTCCAACCTTGTGACCGGCGTGTCGAAGGGCTTCGAAAAGAAGCTCGAGATCAACGGCGTCGGCTACAAGGCGGCGCTCAACGGCAAGACGCTCACGCTGTCGCTCGGCTACAGCCACGACGTGCTGTTCCCGGTTCCGGAAGGCATCACCATCCAGGTGGCCGGCCAGAAGCAGGACCAGATCATCGTGTCCGGCATCGAGAAGCAGCGCGTCGGCCAGGTGGCGGCGGAGATCCGCGAATGGCGCGGGCCCGAGCCGTACAAGGGCAAGGGCGTGAAGTACGCCGATGAGAAGATCTTCCGCAAGGAAGGCAAGAAGAAGTAAGGAGCAGCTCCAATGGCTCATTTGACCACTACGGAGCGCCGGCGCGCCAAGGTTCGCCGGGCCGTGAAGGCGGCGGCCAACGGCCGCCTGCGCCTCTCGGTGCACCGCTCTTCGAAGAACATCTACGCGCAGGTGATCGACGACGTCGCCGGCCACACCGTGGCTGCGGCGTCCACCCTCGAGGAAGCCCTCAAGGGATCGCTCAAGACCGGCGCGGACGTCGAGGCTGCGAAGGCCGTCGGCAAGCTCGTCGCCGAGCGTGCCAAGGCGGCTGGCGTGACCCAGGTCGTGTTCGACCGTGGCCAGTACATCTACCACGGCCGGGTCAAGGCGCTGGCTGACGCCGCTCGCGAAGGCGGCCTCGAATTCTGATGATCGGTTTTGGTCACGCTCCGGCGTGCGAGGGAAAGAACGACTATGGCAACGCGTGAGCGCGAGCGCGAAGAGCGCGATAGCGAATTCGTCGATCGGCTGGTGCACATCAACCGCGTCGCGAAGGTGGTGAAGGGTGGCCGTCGCTTCGGCTTCGCGGCGCTCGTCGTCGTCGGCGACCAGAAGGGCCGCGTCGGCTTCGGCCACGGCAAGGCCCGTGAGGTGCCGGAGGCGATCCGCAAGGCGACCGATGCGGCGAAGCGGAACCTGATCCGCGTCCCGCTGCGCGAGGGCCGCACGCTTCATCACGACGCCACGGGCCATCACGGCGCCGGCCGCGTGCTGATCCGTGCCGCTCCGGCCGGTACCGGCATCATCGCCGGTGGCCCGATGCGCGCCGTGTTCGAGACGCTCGGCGTCCAGGACGTGGTCGCCAAGTCGCTCGGCTCGTCGAACAAGTACAACATGGTGCGCGCCACCTTCGATGCCCTGAAGCACGAGGACAGCCCGCGCACGGTCGCCGCGCGTCGTGGCCTCAAGGTCTCGACGCTGCAGGGCCGCCGCCGCGAAGAGGGCGTCGACGCCAACGCCGACGCCTGATCGCAGCGATCAGCGGAAGACGAGATGCGGCGGGGCCGAGATGATCGGCTCCGCCTCACCATTGCCGGGGACACGGTTTGGGCTTAAAAGGCCCGCTTCGGATTCTCGGGAGAGAAGCCGGCGGTGGGGCAGGGGCTCCGTGACGCCGGATCAGACGATTTCGGTCGAGGCCTCGGGCCGTGCGACCGGTATGAACGAGTGAAGGGCAGGACCCATGTCCACGAACGCCGGGGCGAAGACGATCACGATCGAACAGATCGGCAGCCCGATCCGCAAGCCGGACCATCAGCACCGCACGCTGATCGGTCTCGGCCTCAACAAGCGTCATCGCACGTCGACCCTCGTGGACACCCCCGAGGTTCGCGGCATGATCGCCAAGGTCGCGCATCTCGTCCGCGTGGTGGACGGGAACTGAAGGGCCGGAGTCTCAAAATGAAGCTCAACGAAATCAGCGATAACGTCGGCGCGACGCATTCCAAGAAGCGTCTCGGCCGCGGCATCGGCTCCGGCCTCGGCAAGACGTCGGGCAAGGGCGTGAAGGGCCAGAAGGCGCGCTCCGGCGTGGCCATCAAGGGCTTCGAAGGTGGTCAGATGCCGCTGCATCGCCGCCTGCCGAAGCGTGGCTTCAACAACATCTTCCGTCTCGACTACAACGAGATCAGCCTGGCCAAGATTCAGGCGGCGGTCGATGCCGGCAAGCTCGACGCCAAGGCCGCGATCACGGCCGAGGCGCTCAAGGCGGCCGGGCTCATCCGTCGTGTCAAGGACGGCGTGCGCCTCCTCGGCCCGGGCGAGCTCAAGTCGGCGCTGACCTTCGAGGTCGCCGGTGCGTCGAAGCCGGCGCTCGAGGCGGTCGAGAAGGCCGGCGGCAAGGTCGTCGTTCCGGAGAAGAAGGCGGCCGAGGCCGCCTGATCACGGACACGGGTCACGGGTCGGGGCGGGCGACGAGATCGCCTGCCTCGGCCTTTCGCTCGTTCCGGGGCCGGTTGTTCGATGTCGAGCGCTCGGGGGCTCAAGCCTCGAGGGTTCCATTTCGACCAAAGGGTCCTTATCTCCAGGGGCGGTCGGACCGGAGACGCGTAAGAGATGGCATCTGCAGCCGAACAACTCGCGGCGAACCTGAACTGGGGCGCCTTCGCCAAGGCCGACGAACTCAAGAAGCGTATCTGGTTCACGCTGGGCGCGCTGCTCGTCTATCGGCTCGGCACCTACGTGCCGCTTCCGGGCATCAACGCCGCCGCGCTTGCGCAGGCGTTCCACAACGCCCAGACCGGCATCATCGGCCTCTTCAACATGTTCTCGGGCGGCGCCGTCGGCCGCATGGCGATCTTCGCGCTCGGGATCATGCCCTACATCTCGGCCTCGATCATCGTGCAGCTCATGACGACCGTGGTGCCGTCGTGGGAGAACCTCAAGAAAGAGGGCGAGTCGGGCCGCAAGCAGCTCAACCAGTACACCCGCTACCTGACGGTGATCCTGGCGGTGTTCCAGGCTTACGGCATCGCCGTCGGCCTCGAGGGCTCGACCAACGTCGTCACCAATCCGGGCGTGTTCTTCCGCATCTCGGCGGTGCTGACGCTGACCGGCGGCACGATGTTCCTGATGTGGCTCGGCGAGCAGATCACCTCGCGCGGCATCGGCAACGGCACCTCGCTGATCATCTTCGCGGGCATCGTGGCCGGTCTGCCGCATGCGATCGCCGGCACGCTAGAGCTCGGCCGCACCGGCGCGATCTCGACCGGCGTGATCCTGCTGATCATCATCGTCGCGGTCGCCGTGATCGCCTTCGTGGTGTTCATGGAGCGCGCGCAGCGTCGACTGCTGATCCAGTATCCGAAGCGCCAGGTCGGCAATCAGGTGATGCAGGGGCAGTCGTCGCATCTGCCGCTGAAGCTGAACACGGCCGGCGTGATTCCGCCGATCTTCGCCTCGTCGCTGCTGCTCGTGCCGGCGACGATCGCGAACTTCCAGTCGGGGCAGGGGCCGCAGTGGCTCAACACGGTCACGGCGCTGCTCGGCCACGGCCAGCCGCTCTACATCGCGCTCTACGCGGGCCTGATCGTGTTCTTCTGCTTCTTCTATACGGCGATCGTGTTCAATCCGACCGACACGGCCGACAATCTGAAGAAGCACGGCGGCTTCATTCCGGGCATCCGTCCGGGTGAGCGCACGGCCGAGTACATCGACTACGTACTGACCCGCATCACCGTCGTCGGGGCGATCTACATCGTCCTCGTGTGTCTCTTACCCGAACTGCTCATTTCCTGGACCGGCGTGCCGTTCTATTTCGGTGGCACATCGCTGTTGATCGTGGTCTCCGTGACCATGGACACGGTGTCGCAGATCCAGGGACATCTGCTCGCACATCAATACGAAGGACTGATCAAGCGAGCGAAGCTTCGGGGGGGACGTCGATGAAGTTGATTCTGCTCGGGCCGCCGGGTGCCGGCAAGGGAACCCAGGCCCAGCGGCTGGTCGAAAAGTTCGGGATCGTCCAGCTTTCGACCGGTGACATGTTGCGTGCCGCCGTCAAGGCCGGCACCGAGATCGGCCTCAAGGCCAAGGCCGTGATGGATGCCGGCCAGCTCGTGTCGGACGAGATCGTCGTCGGCATCGTGGCGGACCGCATCGAGGCGCCGGACTGCGCCAAGGGCTTCATCCTGGACGGTTTCCCGCGCACCGTGCCGCAGGCCGAGGCACTGACCCGGATGCTGGCGGAGAAGGGCCTGAAGCTCGATGCCGTCATCGAGCTCAAGGTCGACGAGGATGCGCTGGTGTCGCGCATGGAGAATCGCGTTCGCGAAACGATCGCCGCTGGCGGTCAGGCGCGCGCCGACGACAATCCGGAGGCGTTCCGCAAGCGTCTCGTCGAATATCGCGAGAAGACCGCGCCGCTGTCGGGCTACTACGCTTCGACCGGCGAGCTCAAGGTGCTCGACGGCATGCAGCCGATCGACACCGTGACGGCCGAGATCGAGAAGATCCTCGGCGCGTGAGCGCCGGGCGACGCGGGATCCGATCGCGATAGGGTCGTGGCGGGCGCTGTCAAGCGACCGCCTTGGAAAATTCACGGTCGGGTGTTGACGCCCGGCTCGGGAATCCGTATCTACCGGCACTCAATCGCGAGACATCAGCGATCGGTGCCGGAACCGGAAGGGGCCGGGCGCCGACGTTTTCGTCTGTGATCGGCCCTTCGTCGCCCGCGTGGGAACGCGGGCTGGAAGGATGAGCCCCGAGACGTCCGCCGGCGTGAGCCGAGGGACGGGGAGGGGTGGCGTGACCGAGCCGGGGATCCGGAGCGGGCGCCACAGACAAACGTCCGGGACCGCCGGACGGAGCGACTGGAGAAGAGCCGTGGCCCGCATTGCAGGCGTGAACATTCCGACGAACAAGCGCGTGATCATCGCGCTTCAGTACATTCACGGGATCGGCGCGAAGAACGCCAAGGACATCACCGAGAAGGTCAACATCGCGCCCGAGCGTCGCGTGCAGGACCTGACGGATGCCGAGGTGCTGCAGATCCGTGAAGTGATCGACCGCGACTACATGGTCGAGGGCGACCTCCGCCGTGAAGTGGCGATGAACATCAAGCGGCTGATGGATCTC
This sequence comes from Ancalomicrobiaceae bacterium S20, assembly GCA_040269895.1. Lineage (NCBI taxonomy): Bacteria > Pseudomonadati > Pseudomonadota > Alphaproteobacteria > Hyphomicrobiales > Ancalomicrobiaceae > Methyloraptor > Methyloraptor flagellatus. The sequence continues at coordinate 954,993 of CP158568.1, forward strand.
GGCTGCTATCGTGGCCTGCGCCACCGTCGCGGCCTGCCGGTCCGCGGTCAGCGCACCCACACCAACGCCCGCACCCGCAAGGGTCCGGCGAAGCCGATTGCCGGCAAGAAGAAGTGATCATGAGGGCGCCGCGCTGTTGAGCGCGGTCACCCGGTGGAGCCGCTGGCAGTACGGCGGCGTCGAGATCGAAGACAAGGAACTGATATGGCCAAGGAAGCCCAGCGCGTTCGCCGCCGCGAGCGCAAGAATATTTCGTCGGGCGTCGCGCACGTCAACGCGACCTTCAACAACACCATGGTGACCATCACCGACGCGCAGGGCAACACGATTGCCTGGTCGTCGGCCGGCGCGCTCGGCTTCAAGGGCTCCCGCAAGTCGACCCCCTACGCCGCGCAGATCGCGGCCGAGGACGCGGCGCGCAAGGCCCAGGAGCATGGCATGCGCACCGTCGAGGTCGAGATCCGCGGTCCGGGTCTCGGTCGTGAGTCGGCGCTGCGCGCCCTCCAGGCGTCGGGCTTCATGGTCACCTCGATCCGCGACGTGACCCCGATCCCGCACAACGGCTGCCGTCCGCGCAAGCGTCGTCGCGTCTGATCGTTCGATCTGTCCCGCATGGCCGTCCGGCCGTGCGGGACCGCAATTCCCGCGCGGTCCTCGTCGACCGCACGGGCGTTCCGGATCCCGAGCGCCGTGTGGGCGCGGGGATCCGCGAGATGGAAGAGCAGAAAGAGGAAGGTCTTTGGCGCGGCGTCACGCCTCGGCTGCCGATCTTCCCCTCGATAGGGTAGGGCGGTCTCTGGTCCGATCGTGGTCCGGAGAGCCGCCCGAAACCGTGAAGGGTGCGACCGTGACCATCCATAAGAATTGGCAAGAGCTGATCCGCCCGAACAGGCTCGACGTCAAGGCCGGCGATGACGCCAAGCGGGTCGCGACCGTCGTCGCCGAGCCGCTCGAGCGCGGCTTCGGCCAGACCCTCGGCAACGCGCTGCGGCGCATCCTGCTGTCGTCGCTGCAGGGCGCGGCCGTGACCGCCGTGCAGATCGACGGCGTGCTGCACGAGTTCTCGTCGATCCCGGGGGTGCGCGAGGATGTCACCGACATCGTCCTCAACATCAAGGAAATCGCCGTCAAGATGCAGGGCGAGGGTCCGAAGCGCATGGTCGTGCGCAAGCAGGGCCCGGGCGTCGTGACCGCCGGCGACATCCAGACCGTCGGCGACGTCGAGATCCTGAACCCCGAGCTCGTGATCTGCACCCTCGACGAGGGCGCCGAGATCCGCATGGAGTTCACGGTCAACACCGGCAAGGGCTATGTCCCGGCCGACCGCAACCGTCCCGAGGACGCGCCGATCGGCCTCATCCCGGTCGACAGCCTCTATTCGCCGTGCAAGAAGGTCTCGTATCGCGTCGAGAACACCCGTGAGGGCCAGGTTCTCGACTACGACAAGCTGACGCTGTCGGTCGAGACGGACGGTTCGGTGAAGCCGGAAGACGCGGTCGCCTATGCGGCGCGCATCCTCCAGGACCAGCTCGCGATCTTCGTGAACTTCGAAGAGCCGCGCAAGGAATCGGTCGAGGAGAAGGTTCCGGAGCTCGCCTTCAACCCGGCGCTGCTCAAGAAGGTCGACGAGCTCGAGCTGTCGGTGCGTTCGGCGAACTGCCTGAAGAACGACAACATCGTCTACATCGGCGACCTGATCCAGAAGACCGAAGCCGAGATGCTCCGCACCCCGAACTTCGGTCGCAAGTCGCTCAACGAGATCAAGGAAGTTCTCGCCCAGATGGGTCTCCATCTCGGCATGGAGGTCACCAACTGGCCGCCGGAGAACATCGAAGAGCTCGCCAAGCGCTACGAGGATCACCAGCTCTGATCCTCGTCCGTTTCGGACGGGGGCAGGGACCGACACGCTTTTCCAAAGCCGCGGTTGCGGCATTGGAGCGAGTTTCCGGAGCCGCGGTTGCGGCGATGGATTGAGGTTTCCGGAGCCGCGGTTGCGGCTCCGGTGTGGATCGGGTAGGAACCCGGTCGACAGGACTGAGGCGGCTCGTCTTTCGGGAGGAGCGCCGACAAAGACTTCGACACCCGGATGTGACATGCCCGGGGGAACTTCGGTTCGACGGCTTCGCGCCGGCGACTGGGGTCCCGGCCATGTCGCCGGGACTGGCCAGACGAGCGGCATTGCCGCCCGGGCCCGCGCGAGGCGGCCCCGGAGAAGACCGGAGAGATACCATGCGTCACGGCAACGCCGGCCGTAAGCTGAACCGCACCTGGGAACATCGCAAGGCGATGTTCGCCAACATGGCGGCTTCGCTGATCACCCACGAGCAGATCGTCACCACCCTGCCGAAGGCGAAGGACCTGCGTCCGATCGTCGAGAAGCTGGTGACGCTCGCCAAGCGTGGCGACCTGAACTCGCGCCGTAACGCCGTCGCGCAGATCCGCGACGAGGCGGCCGTCAAGAAGCTCTTCGACGTGCTCGGCCCGCGCTACAAGGAGCGCAACGGCGGCTACACCCGCGTGCTCAAGGCCGGCTTCCGTCATGGCGACAACGCCGCCGTCGGCGTGATCGAGTTCGTCGATCGCGACGTCTCGGCCAAGGGCGCCGCCGATCGCGCCCGCGCCGAAGCGGCCGAAGCCGCCGAGGCGTGAGCCGCCGGACATGAAGGGGAGGGCGGCCTCGGCCGCTCGTCCACTTTCCCTCGAACCCCGCCTTTCGGCGGGGGTTTTGTTTGCTCGGGGGGGCGGCCCGCGGCGAAGCGATGTAGGCGGGTTTCGGTGGGGCGAACAGAGCGCCGCGGCGCTCAGCCGACCAGCAGCATGCGGGTGCCGGCCATGGTCGCGGCGATGACGGCGAGCGATACGCCGACCGAGATCAGGACGTAAGCACCGGCAAGCACGACATCGCCGCGCTCCCAGAGCACCATCGTGTCGAGGGCGAAGGCCGAGAAGGTGGTGAAGCCGCCGAGAATGCCGGTCATGAAGAAGATGCGGATCGTCTCGCTCGTGCCGCCCGGCCCGCGCCAGATCGCAAAGGCCGCGATCGCGCCCATGGTGGCGCAGCCGATCACGTTGACCGCGAGCGTGCCCAGCGGGAAATGCGGACCATAGAGCCGGAGCGCGGTGATGCTGACCAGATAGCGCAGCACCGAACCGATGCCGCCGCCGACGAAGACCAGGAGAAAGTTCAACGGAGTCATGGGGCCCTTCGGGTCAAAGCGCAGCCGTGGGAGCGCCGAAACGCGGCGGGAGCATAGCGGCAAGGCTCCGCTTCCCGCAAAGGCGGAAGGGCTCGAAAATGGCCCCGTCGCGGGCTCGTGATTGAAATGTCGGCAGCACGGCTGACGGCCTGCGGGTTGGCCCAGCGTCGACTGCGGCGCCGATCACGGCTCGCCGCGCTCGCGCCGGAGCCGGGACCAGTAGTCGAGCCGCTTGCGGATCTCGCGTTCGAAGCCGCGCTCGACCGGCTCGTAGAAGGTCTTTCGGCCGAGGGCGGTCGGGAAATAGTTCTGGCCGGAGAAGGCGTCGGGCTGGTCGTGGTCGTAGCGATAGCCGTCGCTGTAGCCCTCGGCCTTCATGAGCTTGGTCGGCGCGTTCAGGATGTGCTTGGGCGGCAGCAGCGACCCGGCCTCCTTGGCGACGCGCTGCGCGGCCTTCCAGGCGGTGTAGACCGCGTTCGATTTCGGCGCGGTCGCGACATAGACGACGGCGTTGGCGATCGCCAGTTCGCCCTCCGGGCTGCCGAGGAAATCGTAGGCGTCCTTGGCGGCATTGGCGACCACCAGCGCCTGCGGATCGGCGAGGCCGATGTCCTCGACGGCCATGCGCACGATGCGGCGGGCGAGGAACAGCGGGTCCTCGCCGGCGTCGAGCATGCGGGCGAGATAGTAGAGCGCGGCATCCGGATCGGAGCCGCGCACCGACTTGTGCAGCGCCGAGATCAGATTGTAGTGACCGTCCTGACCCTTGTCGTAGATCGGCGCGCGGCGCTGGACGATCTCGCCGAGTTTTGCGGCGTCGAAGATCTCGCCGGCGCGGGCGGCTCGGAACACGTCCTCGGCGAGCGTGATCGAGGCGCGGCCGTCGCCGTCCGCCATGCGGCGGAGGCTCGCGCGCGCATCCTCGTCGAGCGGTAGCGGCCGGCCGATCTCGGCCTCGGCGCGCTGCAAGAGCTTCTCGATGCCGTCCTCGTCGAGCGCCTTGAACACCAGCACATGGGCGCGCGACAGGAGCGCGGCGTTGAGCTCGAACGACGGGTTCTCGGTCGTGGCGCCGACCAGCACGATGGTGCCGTCCTCGACCACGGGCAGGAAGCTGTCGAGCTGGGCGCGGTTGAAGCGATGGATCTCGTCGACGAACAGGAGCGTGCCCTTGCCCATCTGGCGGCGGGCACGGGCGGTCTCGAACACCTTCTTCAGATCCGCGACGCCGGTGAAGATCGCCGAGACCTGCTCGAAGGCGAGATCGGTCTCGTGGGCGAGCAGGCGCGCGACGGTGGTCTTGCCGGTGCCGGGCGGGCCCCAGAAGATAAGGCTGCCGAGCGTGCCGGTCTCGAGCATGCGTGTGATGGTGCCGTCCGGGCCGACCAGATGGTCCTGGCCGACCACCTCGGCGAGCGTCTTCGGGCGCGCGCGGTCGGCGAGCGGGCGGGGGGCCTGCTTCTCCATGCCTGCGGCCGCGAAGAGATCGCTCACCGGTTCGTCTCCTGCTTGTTCGGCGTCACCGGAACGCCATGCGGATCACCTGGCCGTCGCGCTGGACGGCCAGCCGCCAGATGCCCGGATCGGACTGCGCGATGCGCGCCAGCGTCCGGGTCGTGTCGACCTTCTGGCCGTTCACCTCCAGCACCACGTCGCCCTTCTGGAAGCCGACGCGGTTCGCCGGCGAGCCGGGGACGACCTCCTTCACGACGACGCCCTCGCCCGAGAGGTTGACGTGCAGTTCCTCGATCACGGCGGGCGACAGGTTCAGGACCGTGGCGCCGCCGAAGGGCGAATAGCCGTCGATCTTGCGCTCGTCGCGCGGCGTGGTCTCGGGCGCGCTCATCAGCGGCACCTCGATCGGCCGGGTTGCGCTGCCGCGCTGGACGTCGAGCCTGGTCACGCCGCCGAGCGGCTTGGTGGAGAAGCGATAGCCGAAGGCGTCGGGATCGTCGACGTCGATGCCGTCGATGGTCAGCACCAGATCGCCGACCTTGAGGCCCGCGCGAGCGGCTGGCCCGCCGGCGACCACACCGGTGACCAGCGCGCCCTGCGGGCGCTTCAGGCCGAGGCTCTCGGCGACGTCGGGCGTCACGGTCTGCAGCGTCGCGCCGAGCCAGGGCCGGCGCACGACGCCGCCGTTGCGGGCCTGCTCGACGATGAATTTCACCATCGAGACGGGGATCGCGAAGCCGATGCCGATCGACCCGCCGGAGCGCGAGTAGATCGCGGACGGCACGCCGACCAGCTTGCCGTTGATGTCGACGAGCGCGCCGCCCGAATTGCCCGGATTGATCGCGGCGTCGGTCTGGATGAAGAAGCGGAAATCGGCGACGCCGACCTGCGTGCGGGCGAGCGCGGAGACGATGCCCTGCGTCACGGTCTGGCCGACGCCGAAAGGGTTGCCGATCGCCAGCACGACATCGCCGACCTCGAGCGCATCCGAATCGCCGAGCTGGGCGAAGGGGAAGGCGCCCCGTTCCTTGATGCGGATGACCGCGAGGTCGGTCCGCTCGTCCTTCAGAACGATCTCGGCCTCGAACTCGCGCTTGTCGGCGAGCGCGACCTTCACCTCGGTCGCGTCCTTGATGACGTGATGGTTGGTGACGATCAGGCCGCTCGGATCGACGATCACGCCGGAGCCGAGCGAGGATTCGACGCGGTCGCGCGGCATGCCGAAGGGGTTGTCGCCGAAGAAGCGCTTGAACACCGGATCGTCGAACATCGGCGACATGCCCTGCGCACGCAGCGTGCGAGAGGCATAGACGTTGACGACCGCCGGTGCGGCGCGCTTCACGATCGGCGCGAAGGAGAGCTGGAGTTGCGCCTTCGACTCCGGGACAACGCGGGTCTCGGCCTGCGCAGGGGCGCCGGTCGCGGCGAGGAGGGCGATCACGGTCAGGACGCTCGAGAATCGGCGCATGCAGGGTCTCCGGAACGACTGAGCTGATTTAGGCGATCGCGCACGCGGCCGCAAAGGGGCGGGAGGCGGATCGCTTGCTTGACGTACTATGATGAGGTACGTTGATCGCGGGGGTGCGATGATCAGGTCGTTCAAGGACAAGAGGACCGCCAACCTGCACGCAGGTATAGTGCCCAAGGGCATCGACCGGACTGTGGCCGAGCGCGCGCTTCGCAAGTTGTTCCTGATCGATACCGTGACGCGGCTCACAGACCTGCGCATTCCGCCGGGCAATCGTCTGGAAGCGCTTTCTGGCGATCGGGCCGGACAACATTCGATCCGGGTCAACGAACAGTGGCGCATCTGCTTCGTCTGGCGTGAGGGTGACGCGTTCGACGTCGAATTCTGCGACTATCATTGAGGTCAGCTATGGCGCGTGACATTCCGATCCCCCACCCCGGCACCGTGTTGCGAGAGGAGTTCCTGGAGCCGATGGGGCTGTCGGTCTACGCGCTCGCGAAGGCGATCGAGGTGCCGCGCAGCCGGGTCAACGACATTTGTCGGGGACGCCAAGGCATTTCCGCCAATATCGCGCTTCGGCTGGCGCGCTTTTTCGATGTCGATCCGCAGTGGTTCATGAACATGCAGAGCCGTTACGACCTCGGCCTCGCTGCGGAGGCGCTCGCCGATAAGCTTGATCGAATTCAGCCTCGGTCGGCCGCCTGATCTTACAGGATCAGGCGCCGTCATACCCTGCCGGCTAGATTTTCGCGGGCCTGCGGCGAGGCGATGCTTCGTCCATGAGGTGCCGCCCCTTGCAAGCGGCGGCCTGATCGGCGACACGGGAACGATCGCAACAGGAACGATCATGGCCACCGTTCAGACCATCGCCGTCACCGAGGACGAGACCGGGCTCCGGCTCGATCGCTGGTTCAAGGCGCATTTTCCCGGGCTCGGTTTCGGCGCGCTGCAGAAGCTCGTGCGCACGGGCCAGGTGCGCGTCGACGGCAAGCGCGCGGAGACTTCGACGCGGCTGCTGCCGGGCCAGATGGTGCGCGTGCCGCCGCTGCCGACCGACGGCAAGGACGCCGGCGCGGAGGCCGAGGAGATCGCGAAAAAGCGGCCGCTGAAGCCGTCGGACGGCGATGCGGCGTTCCTGAAGTCGATCGTGCTCTACGAGGACGACGACGTCATGGTGCTGAACAAGCCGGCCGGCCTGTCGGTGCAGGGCGGCTCGGGCATCACGCGCCACGTCGACAAGATGCTCGAGGCGCTGGCCGACAAGCAGGGTCAGGTGCCGCGGCTCGTGCACCGGCTCGACAAGGATACCGCCGGCTGTCTGGTCATCGCCAAGCGCCGGGCGATCGCGGCCGAGCTCGCCGCGACCTTCCGGTCGCGCAATGCCCGCAAGATCTATTGGGCGCTGGTCGCCGGCGTGCCGAAGCCGCGGCAGGGCAAGATCTCCACCTGGCTCGCCCGCGAGGAAGAGGCCGAGCGGATGAAGATCGCCCGCCACGGCGACGAGGGCGCGGTCCATGCCATGACGCATTACAGCGTCGTCGATCAGGCGGGGCAGGGGCTCTCCTGGCTGTCCTTGAAGCCGGTCACCGGCCGGACCCATCAGCTGCGCGCCCATACCGCCCATATCGGCCATCCGATCGTCGGCGATCCGAAATATTTCGACAAGCGCGACTGGGAGCTGCCCGGCGGCATCCAGAACAAGCTACATCTGCTCGCCCGGCGGATCGTGCTGCCGCATCCGCGCGGGCGGGGGACGATCGACGTCACCGCGCCGCTGCCGCCGCACATGCTGCAATCCTGGAACCTGCTCGGCCTCGACGCCTCGGCCTACGATCCGGCCGCGGACAGCGACGAGGATTGAGACACGGGCGCCGGCCTGGGCGCCGGCGCCTCGGGTATCAGGAGACGAGCCGATGGCCGAGCGTCGCGTCCACATCTCTGAAAAAGGCATGCGGCTCGACCGGTTCGTGCGCATCCATTTTCCCGACGTGCCGTTCGGCTCGCTGTCGAGCCTCCTCAAGCGGGGCCGTCTGACGGTCGACGGCAAGCGCGCCAAGGCGACCGACCGGCTCGCGGCGGAGGCGATCGTCGCGATCGCCGATCCGGGGGCGCGGCCGGACGAAACACGACGTCTCCCCGAGCCGGGGACGAAGCGACGCGAGCGGCGCGGTTGCCGCGGGAGGCAGCCGCGGCCGCTCCGGTCGAGCCGCTCGGGCCCGAGGATCTCGCCTTCCTGCGCGGGCTCGTCCTCCATGAGGACGACGACATCCTCGTGCTCGACAAGCCCTCGGGCCTCGCGGTCCATGCCGGCACGCGCACCGACCGCGATCTCGACCATCTGCTCGCCCGCCTCGTCGATGAGCGCGGCGAGCGGCCTGTGCTGGTGCACCGGCTCGACAAGGACACGTCCGGGCTGCTGGTCGCGGCGAAGTCGCGGGCGATCGCGGCCGTGCTCGGCAAGGCCTTCGCGACGCGCGCGGTCGAGAAGGAGTATCGCGCCCGGGTCTCCGGCCGGCCGGAGCCGGCGAAGGGGCGGATCGAGATCCCGCTCGTCAAGGTCGAGACGCCGCGCGGCCCGCATGGTCGCGGCCGAGCCGGGGGCGCCGGGTGCGCTCGCGGCCGCGACCCGCTACGAGGTGGTCGGCACGGCCGACGACGTCTCGGATCTGGCGCTGTTCCCGGAGACCGGCCGCCAGCACCAGCTCCGCGTCCACACGCGTCTGATCGGTCATCCGATCCTCGGCGACCGGCTCTACGACGGTTGGCCGGCGCCGCGGCTCATGCTGCATGCATACCGGATCGCGTTCCGGCATCCGCGTCGCGGTGCGGTCACCTTCGAGGCGCCGCTGCCGGCCGATTTTCGCTGACGGCCTTCTCGCACCGGCGAAGAAGGACGCGCTCGAGCGGCGACGTGATCCCCTCGGCGCGCGCTTGCGTAAGACGGACATCGAAACCGTGACGCGCCGGATGCGGATCCGGCCGGGAGGACCGTCTTGCGCAAGATCCTGATCGCTCTCGCCACGCTCGCCGTCACCGGTGTCGCCGGGACGGTCTCGACGACCACGCCGGCCGCGGCCGCGCAGCATCATCGTCCGGCGCCGATGACGAAGGAACGCCAGGACAAGCCGTTCTCGCTGGAGAGCTTCTTCGTCGGCCGGCTGGTCGCGCAGGGCTCGTTCGTCAGCCGCATCGATGGCAACCGCCGCGATCTCGTCGCCAAGATGCGTGGCTCCTGGGACGGCAAGACGCTGACGCTGGTCGAGGACTTCGTCTATGCCGACGGCGAGCGGGACCGGAAGACCTGGCGCTTCACCAAGGTTGGGCCTGGCCGCTACGTCGGCACGCGCGAGGACGTCATCGGCGAGGCGACGGTGCGCGACCTCGGCGGTCGCATCACGCTCGACTACACCGCGACGGTCAGGAAGAAGGACGGCGGCGCCTACGACCTGCGCTTTGCCGACGAGATCGTGCCGGCGGGGCCGGGCCGGGCGCTCAACACCGCGACCGTGTCGCTGTTGTTCTTCCCCGTCGGCGACGTGCGCCTGGACATCCGGCGCATCGGTCGCTGACGATCGCTAATCCGAGTGAAATCGTCGGTCTTGCGGCCGGAACGGCGTCGTTCCGGCCGTTTTTCCGTGTCGGATGCCGTGTCATAGTCAAAATGACGGTTTCTCGTCACGTTTGTCATCGAAGTTTCACAGACCGTGAGGAAAGTCGCCGCGCAAATCGATGGGTGGGCCACGGGGCCTCTCATCGGGTTCCGAACGGGTACGCGCCCCCGCGCAGTGCCGGTCAAAACGGAGACTTTCCCATGTTCACCGCGTTCGCGGCTTCGGTCCGTCGCTTCGCCCTCCCGCTCGTGGCCGTCGGCATGGCCGCCGGCACCGCCCATGCCGCCGACTTCACCGGCGCGGGCGCGACCTTCCCGGCCCCGGTCTACACCGCCTGGGCGGCGGAGTATAAGGCCAAGTCCGGCAACGGCCTGAACTATCAGGCGATCGGTTCGGGCGGCGGCCAGACCCAGATCCTGAACCGCACCGTCGACTTCGGCGCCTCGGACGCGCCGGTCGCCGACGACAAGCTCGCCTCGGGCAAGCTGCTGCAGTTCCCGACCGTCATCGGCTCGGTGGTCGCGATCGTGAACCTCGACGGCATCAAGCCGAACGAGCTGAAGCTCTCGGGCCCGGTGCTCGCCGACATGTACCTCGGCAAGATCACCAAGTGGAACGACCCGGCGATCGCCAAGCTCAACGAAGGCGTGAAGCTGCCGGACCTCGCCGTTCTGCCGGTCTACCGTTCGGACGGCTCTGGCACGACCTACGTCTACACCACCTACCTCTCGGACGTTTCGGCCGATTGGAAGGGCAAGGTCGGCGCCGCCACGTCGGTGCAGTGGCCGGCCGGTAACGGCGCCAAGGGCAACGACGGCGTCGCCGGCGCGGTCAAGAACGCCAAGGGCGCGGTCGGCTACGTCGAGTACGTCTACGCCGCCGCCAACGCGCTCACCACCACCCAGCTGCAGAACAAGGCCGGCAAGTTCGTGTCGCCGACCGTCGAAGGCTTCCAGGCTGCCGCCTCGAACGCCGACTGGGCCGGCGCCAAGAACTTCGCCGCCAGCATGATCAACACCGGCGGTGACAACACCTGGCCGATCGTGTCGGCCACCTTCATCCTGCTCCCGAAGGACCCGAAGGACGCCGCGGCTTCGGCCGAGGTCATGAAGTTCTTCGACTGGGCCTACGCCTCGGGCGGCGAGGTTGCCACCAAGCTGCACTACATCCCGCTGCCGAAGTCGGTGCAGGACGCCGTCCGCGCCGCGTGGAAGGCCGAGATCAAGGACGCCTCGGGCGCCGCGATCTTCAAGTGATCTGACATTCGGGGCCGGTGCGCGGGTGACCGCGCACCGGTTTCGGCTCGTCAAGCGGGAACCGGCCGGAGCGTTCGGCCATTCGCAGAGCTCAATTTCGGGGGACGTCGTGACAGACCAGACCGCAGCCTTGCCCACACCGTCCGCGACACACGACGGCGACAAACCGTCGATCTTCCATGGTGGCGGGCTCTGGCGCGACACGCTGTTCCGCGCTGTCCTGATCGCCTCGGGTGCCGTCGTGCTCGTCACGCTCGGCGCCATTCTCGTGCTCCTGTTCCAGGGCGGCTTTCCGGTCCTGCAGGCGTTCGGGCTCGAATTCTTCACCTCGCCCGACTGGAACCCGGTGACCGAGCGCTACGGCGCGCTCGTCATGCTCTACGGCACGCTGATCACCTCGATCATCGCCGTGATCGTCGGCGTCCCGGTCTCCTTCGGCATCGCCTTCTTCCTCACCGAAGTGGCGCCGCAGCGGATCCGCCGGCCGGTCGGCATGGCGATCCAGCTTCTGGCGGCCGTCCCGTCGATCATCTTCGGCATGTGGGGCTTCTTCGTCGTGGCGCCGATCATGGCCTCGACGATCCAGCCGGCGCTGATCGCCGCGCTCGGGCCGATCCCGTTCATCGGCATGCTGTTCCAGGGCGCCCCGATGGGCACCGGCATCCTGACCGCCGGCCTGATCCTGGCGCTGATGATCGTGCCGTTCATGAGCGCGATGTTCGTCGAGATCATCGAATCGGTGCCGCCGGTGCTCAAGGAAGCCGCCTACGGCATCGGCTCGACGACCTGGGAGGTCTACCGCAACATCTCGCTGCCCTACGGCCGGTCGGCCCTGGTCGGCGCCGGCATGCTCGGCCTCGGCCGCGCGCTCGGCGAGACGATGGCCGTCACCTTCGTGATCGGCAACGCCAACCGGCTGTCGACGTCGCTCCTGGCGCCGGGCTCCTCGATCGCCTCGACCATCGCCAACGAGTTCCCCGAGGCGGGTCCGGGCAGCCTCAAGCTGCACGCGCTGCTCGAGCTCGGTTTCGCCCTGTTCGTGATCTCGTTCATCGTGCTGGCGCTCGCGCGCTGGCTGGTGAAGAGCCGGCTCAAGTGAGGGGATAGGCCATGAACCTTCTGCAACGCCGTACCCTCCACGACACGATCATGAAGTCCGTCGCCTCGACGCTGGCGGTCTTCGTCCTCGTGCTGCTCGCCTGGATCCTGTGGACGCTGTTCATCCGCGGCTTCTCGGCGCTGTCCCTGTCGGTCTTCACGATGCCGACCCTGCCGCCGGGCAAGGGCGGTGGCCTCGCCAACGCGATCGTCGGCACGCTCGTGCAGGTCGGCATCGCGGTCGTGATCGCCGCGCCGCTCGGCGTGCTCGCCGGTACCTATCTCGCCGAGATGGGCGAGAAGAGCCGGGTCGCGGGCGCTGTGCGCTTCGTCAATGACGTGCTCCTGTCGGCACCGTCGATCCTGATCGGCCTGTTCGTCTACCAGCTCGTCGTCAAACCGTTCGGTGGATTCTCGGCGGCGGCCGGCTCGATCGCGCTCGCGGTCGTCATCCTGCCGGTGGTCGTTCGCGCCACCGAGGACATGATGCGCCTGGTGCCCTCGGCGCTGCGCGAGGCGGCCTTCGCGCTCGGCGCCTCGCACTGGATGGTGGTGAGCTCGGTGCTGTGGCGCGCGGCCCGCGCCGGCATCGTCACCGGCGTGCTGCTGGCGATCGCCCGCGCCGCCGGCGAGACGGCGCCGCTGCTGTTCACCTCGCTCGGCAACCTGTCCTGGTCGTTCGACATGACGAAGCCCATGGCCAGTCTGCCGGTGGCGATCTATCAATACGCCGGTAGCCCGTTCGACGAATGGGTCGCGCTCGCCTGGGCCGGCGCCCTCATCATCACTGTCGGCGTTCTCGCGCTGAACATCGTCTCTCGTCTCGTCCTGTCGGGTGGAAAGAAGGTCTGAGCCATGAACATCAACAGCGCCGAGATCGGTAAGCTCGCAGCCGCCACGGGACGCGCCGGGCTCGACCCCAATGCCGCGCCGAAGATCAAGATCGAGGATCTCGACTTCTACTACGGCGAGAACCACGCCCTGCATAAGATCAACATGGACGTGCCGGATCGGCGCGTGACCGCGATGATCGGCCCGTCGGGCTGCGGCAAGTCCACGCTGCTGCGCGTTCTGAACCGCATGTACGACCTCTACCCGGGCCAGCGCGCCGTGGGTAAGGTCCTGCTCGACGGCGAGAACCTGGTCGACGCCAAGGCCAAGCCGACCGTGGTGCGCACCCGTGTCGGCATGGTGTTCCAGAAGCCGACGCCGTTCCCGATGTCGATCTACGACAACATCGCCTATGGCATTCGCCTGCACGAGCGTCTGTCGAAGGCCGACATGGAAGCGCGCATCGAGTGGTGCCTGACCAAGGCCGCGCTATGGAACGAGGTCAAGGACCGGCTGCACGCCTCGGCGCTCGGCCTGTCCGGCGGCCAGCAGCAGCGCCTCTGCATCGCCCGCACGATCGCGGTGAAGCCGGAAGTGATCCTGCTCGACGAGCCGACCTCGGCGCTCGACCCGATCTCGACCGCGCGCATCGAGGAGCTCGTCGACGAGCTCAAGAGCGAGTTCACGATCGTGATCGTGACCCACAACATGCAGCAGGCGGCGCGCTGTTCCGACCAGACCGCCTTCTTCCTGCTCGGCAAGCTGATCGAATACGGGCCGACCAACGACATCTTCGTTTCGCCCAAGAATCAGAAGACACAGGACTACGTGACCGGCCGCTTCGGCTGATCGGCTCGCGGGACGCATCCTCCGACAATGGGACCGCCCCGGCTCGGCCGTGGGCGGTCTTCGTTTGTCAATCGCCGTTTCGTCAACTTTTCGGGAGCGGCATGTGAAGTCGCTGTTGCAGCGGCGCCTGCGCTCAGGCACTGTCGAGCTGACGACACTGTCAGCCAACCGCCGAAAGAGCGGGGCGCCGGGAGAGAGAGATCAGGCCATGAACAAGGCCAACTTCGTCTATGCGGCGATCATCGGCGCGCTGTTCGCGCTCGAGGTCGCCTATGTCGCCCAGCAGTGGGCGCCGCGATCCCCTGAAGCCGCCGTCGCGGGCACGCCCGCGACCGAGCCGCCGCCCGTCGCCGATGCGGCCGCCCCGCTGGCGCCGCGGCTCAGGCGGCCGCCGACGTGCAGCCGCCCGCGGCCGAGCCGCAGGCTCCGGCACCGGTGGTCGCGCTGTCGCCGAGCTCGGCGCCGTCCGGCCCGCAGGGGCGGGACGTCGACTCCAAGCTGGTCGATGCCCTGATCTCGCGCTACCAGGAGACGGTGTCGCTGGCCGAGATCGTCAAGCTCAAGGGATCGAATCCCGAGCTGCGGCGCCTCGCGGACGGTGTCATCGAATCGCGCAAGCGCGATCTCGCCTCGCTGCAGAAGTTCCGCGCCGTCGGCAACTGATCGCCGCACCGATCCGTCCGATTGCCGACCGAGCCTCCGTGGCGCATTGCGGCCGGCGGCGGTATGCGATTTCGTGCGCTATCGGCCGCGGCGTGAGGCACGGGCCGTCGGGGCGTCGCCCGCCTTGACGGTCGCAAGCCGTCCTTCGGCATGATAGGAACGCCGGGTCTCGACCGGAGACCTCGCGGCAAGCGCGTCGGGCGGCCATCCGATGGCGGGCCCGGCGTCGGGATGCCGACGCCCCAACCTGTCAGTCCGGAACGCCGCGTGGATCCTCATCTCGTCCTGTTCGATGTCGACGGCACGCTGGTCGACAGCCAGCACATGATCGTCACCGCCATGACGCGCGCCTTCGCCGCGCACGGGCTCGCGGCGCCCGGCCGCGATGCGGTGCTCGGGATCGTCGGCCTGTCGATCGCCGAGGCGATCCGGGCGCTCGCGCCGGCCGAGGCGCCGCATGCGGGCCTCGCCGACGCCTACAAGAACGCCTTCCATGCACTGCGGATGGCTCCCGACCACCACGAGCCGCTGTTTCCGGGCGCCGCCGCCTGCCTCGATGCGCTCTCGGCGCGGCCGGACGTGCTGCTCGGCGTGGCCACGGGCAAGTCGAAGCGCGGGGTCGCCGCGATCGTGGATCTGCACGGGCTGCATGGGCGTTTCGTGACCGTGCAGACCGCCGACGACCACCCGTCGAAGCCGCATCCCTCGATGGTGATGCGCGCGCTGGCCGAGACCGGTGTCCCGGCGACGCGGACCGTCATCGTGGGGGACTCCAGCTACGACATGCTGATGGCGCGCGCGGCCGGCATCCTGGCGATCGGGGTCGGCTGGGGCTATCAGGATCCGGCGGCGCTCCGCAACGCCGGCGCGCATGCGGTGGTCGAGACCTATGAGGAGGTCGCGCCGACGATCGCGCGGCTGTTCGGTTGGTGAGAGACATGTCCGATCCGAGAGATTTCTTCTCCCTCGACGTGGGCGACGGGCCCGAGGGGGGCGAGGCCGACCCGATCCGGCGGGCGAAGAACCTGGCCAAGCGCGATCTGCCGAAGCGCTTCTACAAGGACGTTGCGGTCGAGACGGTCGATGGTGGTTTCCGCGTGACGCTCGACGGCCGGGCGATGAAGACACCGGCGAAACGGCCGCTCGTCGTGCCGACCGCGGCGCTCGCGGACGTCATCGCGGCCGAGTGGCGCGGGCAGGGGAGCGAGATCGATCCGGGCACCATGCCGGTGACGCGTCTCGCCAACTCGGTGGTCGACGGCGTCGTCGACCGGATGGTCGAGGTCGCGGAGGACGCCGCGAAATATGCCGGCACGGACCTGATCTGCTACCGCGCCGAGCAGCCCGAGCGGCTGGTCGAACGGCAGACGGCGCTGTGGGATCCGATCCTCGACTGGGCCGAGGAGGCGCTCGGCGCGCGCTTCCTGGTCGCCGACGGCGTCATCCATGTGGCGCAGGATGCCGAGGCGTTGATGGCGGTGCGCAAGGCCTTCGGCGCCTACGGGCCCTGGGCGCTGGCGGGCCTGCACACGGTCACGACACTGACCGGCTCGGCGCTGGTCGCGCTGGCGCTGGCGCGCGGCCGGCTCGATGCCGATGCGGCCTGGGAGGCCGCCCACGTCGACGAGCACTGGAGCTTCGAAGTCTGGGGTCGCGACGCGGAGGCCGAGGCGCGGCTGGCACATCGCCGGACGGAGTTCGACGCGGCGGTCTCCTTCCTGGCGGTCGATCGGCGCGTCTGATCGCGACCGCACAAAATTCCCCGAATCGAAAGCCCTGTTGCCAACGGCACACGCAGCCTACCGCAGGTGCGTCATTTTCGCCCCGACTGGCCGAGGTCGCCGGGGTCCGGCCGAGGCGTTGGGGTGAGGTATGGCGGTTTCGACGGAGGAGCGTGCGCAGATCGACCGGTTGATCGATGACTATGGTCGTTACGCCGGCCTGCCGGGCCTCGCCTTCGAGGACGGGTTGTTCGCGCTGAGCTTCGACGACGTCGAGATCACGGTCTCGCTCGAAGAGGGCGGGACCAAGCTGATCCTGCGCTCGCCCCTCGACATGACCGGCATCCGCACCGATGCGCGCTTCGTCGCGGCGGTGCTGATGGCGAACGTCGCCTCGATGCTGCATGGCAGCGGCGTGATGGGCATCGACGAGGACGTCGGCGCCTGGGTCTGGATCGACCACGCCGATCCGCGCGGCCTCACGGCCGAGACACTGCACAGCCGCCTGCTCGAGGCGGTCAAGGCGATCCGGTTCTGGCGCGGCAGGCTGCCGACCCTGATCGCACCGGAGGCCGCAAAGGCCGAGCCGGCCGACGATTTCAATTTCACGATTATCCGCGGCTGAGGCCAACAACGGGGGGGCGCCATGTCTGCATCGTCGATCTCGAATTCGAGTATTGCCCGGATCTTCGATCAGAACACCATTTCGGGACTGGTCGGCCTCAGCAAGAGCGAAGACGGCGGCCTGATCGCCAAGAGCGACAGCCACGTCGGGTTGGCGCGGGTCAAGAGCTTCTTCTCGTCGTCGGTTCGCGATGAGAACAAGCAGATCAAGAGCGACTTCCTCAACGCCCCCGGCAAGGAGTTCGGTCTCAACGGCTTCGACATGATCGCGCTCAAGAGCGAGATCAAGGCCGACAAGGGTACGCCGCTGACCATGGAGACCGCCAAGCTGGCGATCGCCCATGCCATGAAGATGCAGGAGAATGCCGAGAACCTGGCGCTGAGCCTCGATGACTCGAAATTCGATTCCACGCAGGTTCTCGGCGACGACGTGACCGCCTATGTCCCCGAATACAAGGGCGGCGGGCTGCATCTGACCGAATCCGAGCAGCGGAAGGTCGACCAAATCGTCAACGAGGCGATCTTGTCAGTCGAAACCGATCACGACTTTTCGCAGACCGGCGGCGTCCAGAGCCGCGAGTCCGAGGACATCTTCTCCGTGATCAGCCGTGACATCGAGGAGCAGGAGAAGCCCTCGCTCGAAACCATGTCGAAGGAGAACGCGTCGATCGACGACATCCAGACGATGTGGCACGAGCATGGATCGATCTCGTCGACCATGTCGGACATCCTGAACAAGCTCGACTCGGAAAATGGCAAGCACGACCTGTCGTCGCGCGTCGGGCAGTACGGGGACGAGGATCTGCACAAGACCGCGGTCGCGCGCGAAAAGGTCGTGAAGAACGAGACCAAGCCGACAGAAACCGACAACGGCATGTCGATCCTGCAGGAACTCGGCTGGGACAAGATCGCGCGCGGCGACAAGAACTGAGCGTCGGCGGTGTGGATGGCGCTCGGAATTTTCCGTCGCCGGCGCGGGCGCCCGTCGACAGCGCCCACGGCTCGGCTAGGCTGAGGCGGCGGCCCGGAAGAGGCCGTCTGTCCGAGAGGAGCCCGACCGCATGTTCGCGTCCATCCCCCGCCGTGTCCGCACCCTCGCCCTTGCCGCCGGCCTCGCGGTCGCGGTGTCCGCGCCGCTGGCCGCTCCCACCGTCGCCGCCGAAGCCTCGCGGCTCGACGAGATCGTCTCGCGCGGCGTGCTGCGCGTCGGCACGACCGGCGACTACCGGCCCTTCACCTATCTGAACAAGGAGACCGGCCAGTACGAGGGCTATGACATCGACATGGCCAATGCGCTGGCGACCGCGCTCGGCGTCAAGCTCGAGCTGGTCGGCACCTCCTGGCCGACGCTCGCCAAGGACTTCGAGGCCGACAAGTTCGACGTTGCCATGGGCGGCGTCTCGATCACGCTCGACCGGCAGAAGAAGGGCCTGTTCACGATCCCGATCATGCGGGAAGGCAAGACGCCGATCGTGCGTTGCGGCGATGTCGCGAAGTTCCAGACCGTCGCCGACATCGACAAGCCAGGCGTGCGCGTGATCGTCAATCCGGGCGGCACCAACGAGCGCTTCGACCGGGCGAACTTCAAGACGGCCGAGATCAAGGTGCATCCGAACAACGTCGAGGTGTTCGACGAGGTCGCCAAGGGCAACGCCGACGTCATGATCACCGACGCGTCCGAGACGCTGTTCCAGCAGAAGCTGCATCCCGGCGTGCTCTGCGCGGTGCATCCCGACAAGCCGTTCGACTTCGCCGAGAAGGGCTACTGGCTGCAGCGCGACGGCGCGTTGAAGGCTTTCGTCGACCAGTGGCTGCACATCTCGGGCGAGACCGGCGCGACCGCAAAGGTCTACGCCAAGTGGTTCAACTGAGCGGCAAGACGGTCTGATGACACGAGCCGCGCCGCTCGGCGGGCGCGGCTCCCCCACCGCTCGTGCGGCGCGAGGGCGGGGCGGGCGGCGTTGCCGTGTGCGGCGGCGGGGCGAGGGCGATCCGGCTGCCGATCAGCCCCGCCATCGGCCGAGGGCCGCCCCCGCGACCGAAAGCCTCCGCCCTTCGCCCTTCGGCTCACTTTGCCGGCATTCCGGTGCGTGGTAATTGCTGCGCCACTTGGTGCAGCTGGTTGCACGATCTGACGGATACGAACGGGCCTTCCATGAAAGAGATCCTCGCGGAACTGAAGCGTCGGCGCGAGCAGGCGCGCGACGGCGGCGGCAAGAAGCGCATCGAGGCCCAGCACGCCCGCGGCAAGCTCACGGCGCGTGAGCGCATCGAGTGCCTGCTCGACGACCGGTCGTTCGAGGAGATCGACATCTATGTCGAGCACCGCTGCAACGACTTCGGCATGGGCGAGACCAAGATCCCCGGCGACGGCGTGGTGATCGGCTCCGGCACCATCAACGGCCGCATCGTCTATGTCTTCGCCAAGGATTTCACCGTGTTCGGCGGCTCGCTCTCCGAGACCCACGCGGCGAAGATGGTCAAGCTGCAGGACATGGCGCTGAAGAACCGCGCGCCGATCATCGGCCTGTTCGATGCCGGCGGCGCGCGCATCCAGGAGGGCGTGGCGGCGCTCGGCGGCTATGGCGAGGTGTTCCAGAGGAACGTGCTCGCCTCCGGCGTGATCCCGCAGATCTCGGTGATCATGGGTCCCTGCGCGGGCGGCGACGTCTATTCGCCGGCGATGACCGACTTCATCTTCATGGTCCGCGACACGTCCTACATGTTCGTGACCGGCCCGGACGTCGTGAAGACCGTGACGAACGAGATCGTCACCTCGGAGGAGCTCGGCGGCGCTTCGGTGCATACGACCAAGTCCTCGGTGGCCGACGGCGCGTTCGAGAACGACGTCGAGGCGCTCTTGCAGATGCGCCGGCTGATCGACTTCCTGCCGTCGAACAACAAGGCGGCGCTCCCCGAGATCCCGAGCCACGACGATCCGGACCGGGTCGACGCCTCGCTCGACAGTCTGGTGCCGGACAATCCGAACAAGCCCTACGACATGAAGGAGCTGATCCTGAAGGTCGTCGACGAGGGCGACTTCTTCGAGGTCCAGGGCAATCACGCCAAGAACATCCTCGTCGGCTTCGCCCGTATGGAGGGCCGCACGGTCGGCATCGTCGCCAATCAGCCGATGGTGCTCGCCGGCGTGCTCGACATCGACGCCTCGAAGAAGGCGGCGCGGTTCGTGCGCTTCTGCGACTGTTTCAACATCCCGGTCGTGACCTTCGTCGATGTGCCGGGCTTCCTGCCGGGCACGGCGCAGGAATACGGCGGCCTGATCAAGCACGGCGCCAAGCTCCTGTTCGCCTATGCCGAGGCGACGGTGCCGAAGATCACGGTGATCACGCGCAAGGCCTATGGCGGCGCCTATGACGTGATGAGCTCCAAGCACCTGCGCGGCGACTTCAACTACGCCTGGCCGACCGCCGAAATCGCGGTGATGGGCGCCAAGGGCGCGGTCGAGATCCTGTACCGCTCCGAGCTCGGCGATCCGGAGAAGATCGCGGCGCGCACCAAGGAGTACCAGGACCGCTTCGCCAACCCGTTCGTGGCGGCGGAGCGCGGCTATATCGACGACGTGATCATGCCGCACTCGACCCGCTCGCGCATCAATCGCGCGCTGCGGCTCCTGCGCGACAAGCAGCTCGAGAACCCCTGGAAGAAGCACGACAACATCCCGCTCTGAGCGGGGCGCGTCGCCTCACGACAACCGATCCGAACGCCGGGCCTCGTGCCCGGCGTTTTGCGTTTCCGCCTCGGCGATCGGCGGCCGCACGCCGGACGCGTGGGCACGGCGCCTTCACGCCGCTCCGGCGTTGGTCTAAAACGTCCGGACCGGCGCGGGGCGGCCTATCGGTCACCGTGATCCTCGTCCCGTCTGTTTTTGCTGCCGGATTTCGACAGGAGATATGACGATGGTTGCGAGAACTGGCGTTTCGAGAATCGGGGCTGCGAGAGCCGACATTTCGCGGGCGGGTCTGTTCGCGGCGTCGCTCGCCGCGGCGCTGCTGATCCCGGCGGTGGCCGAGGCTGCCTGCTACGAGGACATCGGCTGCACCGATCAGGACGTGTTTCCAGAGGGCTTCCTGATGCGGCGGGCCCAGTGCGACATCCTCTGGGAGATGCGCAATTCGATCTACAAGGAGCGCGGCTACTGCTTCAAGACGCCGCGCGCGATCCGGCATTTCGGCAATGCCGGCTGCCAGTATGATTCCGAGAACGCCGTGCCGCTGAGCCGCATCGAGCGCACCAACGCCGCGACGATCAAGCGCGTCGAACAGATGAAGGGCTGCCTGTGACCGGGGCGTCGGATCGGATCGTCTCCGTCCGGCGCGCGCGCGCGATCGCCGCGCGCGCCGTCCTGCTGGGTCTGGTCACTGTTGCCACGGTCGCGCCGGCCATGGCGCAGAACTATCAGGCCATGTCCTGCACCGAGCTCTGGCGGCAGCGCGCCTCGATCATGAAGCGGCTCGGCTTCTGCTTCACCGACGCGCGCGGCATCGCGGCCTTCGGCAACGACGGCTGCAAGGTGCAGGATCCGAACACGCTCGCCTACACGCCGCAGGACCGCGACCGCATCGCGCAGATCACGCTCAACGAACGCATGAAGCTCTGCCGCTGAAGGGCGGCCCGTCCGTGCTGCCCTGAGCCCCCGAAAAGGGGGCGGGGGAGCGACGAATTGCGGCTTATGGCCAAGTTGCGGTCGTCTCGGCGAGCGCCTAAGACAACAGCCCACGACAACCCAAAAAGAACGGGGCCGGGTCCCTTCCATGTTCAAGAAGATCCTGATCGCCAACCGCGGCGAGATCGCCTGCCGCGTCATCAAGACCGCGCGCAAGATGGGCATCCAGACCGTGGCGGTCTATTCGGATGCGGATCGGGACGCGGTGCACGTCGAGATGGCCGACGAGGCCGTGCATCTCGGGCCCCCGCCGGCGGCGCAGTCCTATCTCTTGCAGGACAAGATCATCGAGGCGTGCCTGAAGACCGGCGCCGAGGCGGTGCATCCGGGCTACGGCTTCCTGTCCGAGCGCGCGGCCTTCCCGGCGGCGCTGAAGGAGAAGGGCATCGTCTTCATCGGCCCGAACCCGCGCGCCATCGAGGCGATGGGCGACAAGATCGAATCGAAGAAGTTCGCCAACGCCGCCAAGGTCTCGACCGTGCCGGGCTTCCTCGGCGTGATCGAGAGCGCCGACCATGCGGTCGAGATCTCGCGCGAGATCGGCTATCCGGTCATGATCAAGGCTTCGGCCGGCGGCGGCGGCAAGGGCATGCGCATCGCCTGGAACGACGCCGAGTGCCGCGAGGGCTACACGCTGTCGAAGAACGAGGCGGCGGCGTCGTTCGGCGACGACCGCGTGTTCGTCGAGAAGTTCATCGTCGACCCGCGCCACATCGAAATCCAGGTGCTCGGCGACAAGCACGGCAACGTCGTCTACCTCGGCGAGCGCGAGTGCTCGATCCAGCGCCGCAATCAGAAGGTCATCGAGGAGGCGCCGTCGCCGCTGCTCGACGAGGCGACCCGCCGCGCCATGGGCGAGCAGGCGGTGGCGCTCGCCAAGGCCGTCGACTACGATTCGGCCGGCACGGTCGAGTTCGTCGCCGACCAGAACCGGAACTTCTACTTCCTCGAGATGAACACCCGTCTGCAGGTCGAGCATCCGGTGACCGAGCTGATCACCGGCATCGATCTGGTCGAGCAGATGATCCGCGTCGCCGCCGGCGAGCCGCTCGAGATCAGGCAGACCGACGTCAAGCTGTCGGGCTGGGCGGTCGAGAGCCGCATCTATGCCGAGGATCCGTTCCGCAACTTCCTGCCGTCGATCGGCCGCCTCGTGCGCTATCGGCCGCCGGAGGAGGGCTCCGACGGCGCGATCACGGTCCGCAACGACACGGGCGTCGTCGAGGGCTCCGAGATCTCGATGTTCTACGATCCGATGATCGCCAAGCTCGTCACCCATGGGCCGAGCCGCATCGAGGCGATCGAGGCGCAGGCCGATGCGCTCGACGCCTTCGTGATCGACGGCATCCAGCACAACATCCCGTTCCTGACCTCGCTGATGCAGCACGAGCGCTGGCGCGAGGGCCGGCTGTCGACCGGCTTCATCCGCGAGGAGTATCCGGACGGCTTCGCGGTCACGCAGGCCGACGCCGCGGCCAAGCGCATCCTCGCGGCCGCTTCAGTCGCCATGGAGGTGATCCGCCGCGACCGGCTCGAGGCGCTGCCGAACCGGCTCCGGCCGTCGGCGGGCGCGCTGCGCAGCGACTGGGTCGTGAAGATCGACAAGGACTATGTCCCGGTTTCGATCGAAGAGGGTTTTGCCTCTGTGCCGATCGAGCTCGATCTCACGATCGGCGATGCGTCCGAGCCGGTGACGGTGGTCTCGCGCTGGGTGCCGGGCGATCTGATCTGGGAGGGCGAGATCGGCGGCGAGGCCGTGGCGATCCAGGTCCGCCCGGTGGCCAATGGCGCGATCCTCGGCTATCGGGGCGTCTCGGCGGTCGTGAAGACGCTGACGCCGAAGGTGGCCGAGCTCGACAAGCTCATGCCCGAGAAGGCGCCGCCGGATACCTCGCGCTTCCTGCTCTGCCCGATGCCGGGCCTCGTCGTCACCATCGAGGTGGTCGAGGGCCAGGAGGTCAAGGCCGGCGAGACGCTCGCGGTGGTCGAGGCCATGAAGATGCAGAACGTGCTGCGCGCCGAGCGCGATCTCACGGTCAAGGCGGTCAAGGCCAAGCCGGGCGACAGCCTGGCGGTCGACGCCGTGATCATGGAATTCGCGTGAGCGCCGCTTCCGACCGGGACGGAAACGGGCCCGATGACGAGGGGCGCCGGCCGCAGGCGGTGGCGCTGTTCGATCTCGACGGCACGCTGACCGATCCCTATCCGGGCATCACGCGCTCGGTCCGCCACGCGATGGAGAAGCTCGGCCGGCCGCTGCCGGCCGATGCGGATCTTTCCTGGGTGATCGGCCCGCCGCTCACCCACGCCTTCCGCAAGCTGCTCGACACGACCGACGAGAGCCTCGTCGCGGCGGCTGTCGCCGCCTATCGCGAGCGCTACGGCACGGTCGGGCTCTACGAGAACGCCGTCTATCCGGGCATCGAGGCGGCGCTCGACCGGCTGGCCGAAGCGGGCGTCGAGCTGGTGCTCGCCACGTCCAAGGTGCGGGTCTATGCCGAGCGCATCCTGGCGCATTTCGGCCTCGCGCGCCGGTTCCGCGCCATCCACGGCTCGGAACTCGACGGCACGCGGGCCGAGAAGCCGGCGCTGATCCGCTACATCGTCGAGACCGAGCGGCTCGCCGCGGTGTCGAAGGTGATGATCGGCGACCGCCATCACGACGTCGACGGCGCGGCCGCCAACGGCATCGGCACGATCGGCGTCGGTTGGGGCTATGGCGGCGTCGAGGAACTGACGCGGGCCGGGGCGCGCATGGTGCTCGAGCGCGTCGACCAGCTGCCGGGCGCGATCATCACGACGCTCGCCGGCGAGCCGGCGCCGCAGGCCGCGACCTAGATCGGCATCGGATTGCCCACCGGCTGCGCCCGAGCGTCAGCGCGCCGCCGCGGGCCGCTGAGCCGCGTCCAGGCTGGCGGCGATCGGTTCGGGCAGGCCGTGGAAGCGGCGCAGGCTGCGATCGACGTCGACCGGGAAGAACGGCTTGTGCAGGAAGGGTTCGCACAGCGTGGCCGGCACGCGCCGGCGCACCACCGGCTCCGGTTCGTCCGACATGGCGATCACATGCGGGGGGCGGGGCAGATCGCGGGCGCGCCGGATCAGCTCGACGGCGTCGTAGCTGTCGGCCGTGACATCGATGACGAGCAGGTCGTAGCCGCGTTCCGTCGGGCTTGAGGCGCCGAGCCGCGCCAGTGCGTCGGCGCCGTCGCCGGTCTCCTCGACGGCGATCGCGAAGGCGCTCATGCCGACGACCCGCGCGATCACGCGCCGGACCGTCTCCGACTCGTCGACCACCAGCGCGCGGACCGGCGCGGAGACCTTGTCATAGGCGCGAAAAGGGCGCCGAGCGCGTCCCGTCGATAGGGCTTCAGCAGCAGGTCGTAAGGCCGCAGCGTTTTGAACTGCGACAGCGGCCGCAGCGGCTGGGCCGAAGTCGCGGCGACGAAGATGCGGCCATGGCGGCGCAGCGCCTCGCCGAGATCGTCGGAGGCCGCGCGCGGGGTGTCGATGTCGATCAGCGCGATGTCGAAGCGGTGGGTTCCGAGGCGCCGGCGGCAGTCATCGACCGTCGCCGTCTCGACCAGATCGATCGGCGTCGTCCAGCCGCGCGCGAACTCGCGCACCGCCGCGACCCCATCCTCGGTCGCGTCCAGCACGAGCATGCTCACCGTATTGAAATCGAACAGGTCCATGGACGCCTGAGGGGGCTTTCCGAGGGGCGCCGAAGCTTAGCGGAAACCTGTCGTCCGTCCAGATCAAACCACGTTGCGGCTGCCTCGGCGCCCGATCTATTCTGTCGCAGACAGCGCCGGAATCCGGGGTTTTGCCGCATCTCCTTAGGTCACTTCATGGACCATGCATAGGGCGCGGCGGCGGACGGGCCTGCGCGCCCCGACGGGAGACATCCAAGCATGCCATCCGGACTGACGGTCGCGCGGATCGGGATCGAGGGCAGGGTGCAGGGCGTCGGCTACCGCGAATGGACGCGGCGCCACGCGACCGAGCTCGGGCTTGTCGGCTGGGTGCGCAATCGCCGCGACGGCTCGGTCGAGGCGCTGTTCTGCGGCGAGGCGGCGGCGGTCGAGACCATGATCGCGCGCTGCGGCACGGGGCCGCGCGCCGCGGCGGTCACGCGCGTGACGCGGCTGCCCTGGGACGGACCGCGGCCGAACGGCGGCTTCGACGTGATCGCGACGATCTGAACGCACGCGACCCGCGCTCAGGCGCGGACCGTCGGGCCGAACAGCGCCTCGAAGGTCTCGCGCAGCACCATGTCGACTTCCGGCATGGTCACCGGCAGGCCGAGGTCGACCAGGCTGGTCACGCCATAGCCCGCAATGCCGCACGGCACGATGCCGCTGAAGTGCTCGAGGTTCGGTTCCACGTTGAGCGCGATGCCGTGGAACGTGACCCATTTGCGGATCCGGATGCCGATCGCGGCGATCTTGTCCTCGGCCGGGACGCCGGGCGCGATGTCGGGCTTGTCCGGGCGGCGGACCCAGACCCCGACGCGGTCGTCGCGCCGTTCGCCGCGCAGGTGATAGGCCCAGAGCGTCGCAATCAGCCATTCCTCCAGCGTGGCGACATAACGCCGGACGTCGGGGCGGCGGCGCTTCAGATCGAGCATCACATAAGCCACGCGCTGGCCGGGGCCGTGGTACGTGAACTCGCCGCCGCGGCCGGTCTCGTGGACCGGGAAGCGGTCGGGCGCGAGCAGGTCGGTCGCGATCGCGCTGGTGCCGGCCGTGTAGAGCGGCGGATGCTCGACCAGCCAAACCCGTTCGGCGGCGCGGCCCTCGGCGATGGCGGCGACGCGCGCCTCCATCTCGGCGACGGCGTCCGGATAGTCCACGAGACCGTCGGCGATCACCCATTCGACCGGCGGTGCGTCGGGCGCGGCCCGAAGGCCGGCGCCCGCGCCGAGATCGTCGCGCCGGCGCGCGGCGGGGGCATCGCTGGCGGCCACGGCCACGGCAGGACCCTCGGCCGGCGCGGCCGTTCCATCGGGCGTCTTAACGATCCGGTAACCATCGGCAGGCAAGGTTTCGTTAACTCCTTCAGGCGGGAATCGTCGGGCGGAGCGAGCGTCGGTCGCGGTTGGTCCCGGCTGGTCGGTCTTCAGGTAATCACTCCGCGCGGCGGCGGGAACAGTCAATGACACCGTTCGACAATATCGTCGTCGATATCTCGGTCCAGCTCGGCAACACGCTGGTGCCGATCCACCAGCTCTTGCGCATGGGCCGCGGCGCCGTGATCGAGCTCGACGCGCGCGAGAGCGACGACGTCTCGATCCTCGCCAACAACATTCCGGTGGCGCGTGGGCAGGTGATCCTGCGCGGCGACCACATCGGCGTGACCATCACCGAAGTGCTGTTCCGCCCGCCGACCAGCCGGCCGCGGGAGACCGTGAAGCGGGTCAAGTCGGGCGGTGCGTGACAGCCCGATGCGGGTCGGGGAACTTTTCCTCTCTTATCCACAAGGGGAGGCTTGCCCCGCCGAATCCGATTTGTTAGAGAGGCGCCACTTCGGAACCGGCGTCGGGTTCGGCGGCGGAAACGAAGTTTGCGGTCGTGGCGGAATTGGTAGACGCGCTAGCTTGAGGTGCTAGTCCGTAACAGGGTGGAGGTTCGAGTCCTCTCGACCGCACCATCCGATCCCACAAGAGATCGGATGCGCAAACGAAAACCGGCTCCGTGATCATTCGATCCGGGGCCGGTTTTCGTTTGTCGGCACCGCAGGGCCGGCACCGGCCTGCTCTCGCCGCGCCCGGAATGCCAGGCGTCCGATCCGAACGTGCGATTCGCGCTCGGGGTTCGCGTTCTGCATTTTCGGAATGGGGGCGCTGCGCTTCGGCCCTCAGTAGAACTGACGATCAATCCTCATACTAAAGCGCGACGCGAGGGCATGCGTTGTAATTTTGGATAGATCTTGGCGGCATAATAGCCCGGCTGGAAATCGCTGGGACATCTCATGGCCGTCACGCCTTTGATCTGCCAAGCACCTGATGAGGTGATCGACCTGTCCGCCCAATTGAAGCGGTCGGGACTGGACGTGCGTGTCGTTCCGCTCGACGAGCCGGAACTGCCCGAGAGTTCGCATTATATCGTGTGGGACTGCCGCACGGCCGAGACGGCGCGGCGCTGGAGCCGGCAGGGCGGGGCGACCCGACTGAACCGCACCATCGCGTGCGGACGGCTGCTGAACGGCCGCGACATCCTGCGGCTCGACGACCTCGGCATCCGCTACGCCTGCAACACCCATCCCAACATCGACGGGTTGCTGCGGCTGGTCGGCTATATCGACGCCGAGACGATCTCGACGCGCAAGGAACGCATCGCCGAGGCGCACGATGTCGCGAACACCGTGTTCAACGCCACGACGGCGGCGTTCGGCATGTTCGCCTCCGTGACGCACTATGACGCGACCTTTTACGAGAACCTGAGCAGCGAGTTCGACAAGCGGCTCAAGGTGGCGCCGCTGATGCTGCTCGTCGACGCGATCTCCGCCAACCAGGAGACGACGATCCAGCATTGTTCGCTGGTGACGACGATCGCGGTCGCCTTCGGCGGCGTGCTCGGGCTGGGCGCTGCCGACATGGAACGGCTGTTTCTGTCTGCGTTCTTCCATGACATCGGCAAGTCGGTCGTGCCGAAGCACGTCATCGACAAGCCGGGCAAGCTGACGCCGGACGAGATCCGTCTGGTGCGCAGCCACGTGACCGTCGGCTACGAGATGTTGCGCCGGTTCCCGGAGACGGCCGGCGAGATCGCCGACGTCGCGCTCTACCACCACGAGATGCTCGACGGCTCGGGCTATCCGAACGGCCTGAAGGGCGGCGAGATCTCGGATCTGATCCGGCTGGTCACGATCTGCGACGTGTTCGCGGCGCTGATCGAACGGCGCAGCTACAAGCCGCCGATGCCGGCCCGTGAGGCCTACGGCATCCTGCAGGCGATGGGGCCGAAGCTCGATCAGGCGCTGGTGGCGGTGTTCGGCGAGGTGGTCGAGTCGCTCGCCTGACGGCGCGAGCCTCAGGCGCCGCCCTTCGGCACAATGTGGACGACCTTCCAGCCGCGACGGTGCAGCTCGCGCAGCAGCTCGGGGACCATCGCGGCCGTATGGGCGTGGATATCATGCAGCAGCAGGATGCCGCTGCGCCGCGTCTCGATCCGGAGCAGCACCTGATCCAGGAGCTGCTGCGCGGTCATCGGCATCCAGTCCGAGCCCCAGAAGTCGGCCCCGAACACGCCGACGTCGAGATCCGACAGCCAGGCCGCGGTCTCCTTCGTCGGCGCGAAGCCGGGGAAGCGGAAGAACGGCGTTCGCGGCCGGTCGTGCGCCTCGCCATAGAGGATGCGGTCGACGGTATGCCAGCCGCCGGCGATGTCGTCCTTCGCGCGGGCGAAGGGGACCGTGGTCATGATCACATGGGTCATCGAATGATGCCCGATCGTGTGGCCCTCGGCGGCGATGCGCTTCAGCTGCTCGGGATGCGCCTTGGCCATGTCGCCGACGATGAAGAACGTCGCCTTCACGCATTCCTTGCGCAGGGCCTCGAGCACGGCATCGGTGGTCTTGCCGGCCGGACCGTCGTCGAAGGTGAGCACGATCTCATGATCGCCGAGCGGCAGGGTCTCGGGATAGCTCTTGGTGCCGAAGAAGCGGCCATGACGCGTGTCGATCTCGATCACGCGGCTGGTGCCGAGCGCATTCGGATTCGGGCAATCGGCCGCGTGGCCGCGCGATGGGGCGACCGTCGCGAGCGCCAGGGCCAGCAGCAGCGCGCGCATGAAGAAGCCGCCGGGAGCGGTGGCTCGCCGGCGGCTCGTCTTGATATCGGGGCGGCGCACGACGCTCACCACAGGCCGATCGCGTTGCCCATGCCTCGGAACGCCGAGGCGGTCGAGGCGAACCAGCCGTCGTCGGCCGGCTGGGGCGGCAGGGCCGCGGCCTGGGTGGTCGGCACGGACTGCGTGGTCAGCGGTTCGACGGCGGCAGCGGCGCTGGGCAGTGGCCGGGCGTTCACGGCCGGCGCCGCGGGCACGGCGAGCGCCGTCTGCGGCTGATAGGTCGGCAGCGGCTGCGCGGAGTTCTTGCCCGAGCGGCCCGCCTGTTCCTGCGCGAGCTGCTGGGCCGTGCCGTAGGTGCCGACGCGGCGTTCCTGGACCGGCAGAGTGGTCTCGGCGATGGTCGGGAACGACGCCTGCACCGGCCCGGCGACCAGCGCCGGGGGCGGGTTCTTCGGCATGATGTGGACGATCTTGAAGCCGCGCTTCTTCAGCTCGACGAGCAGCGGCGCGACGATCGAGGAACTCGAATCCTTGATGTCGTGCAGGAGCAGGATGCCACCGTTGCGCGCTTCCAGTTCCTTCAGCGCCTCGTTCAGCACGTTCGGGCCGTCGGCCAGCGTCAGATGGTTCTTCAGCCAGTCGTTGCCGGCGGCGTCGATGGCGAAGACGCCGACGCCCATCTGGTTGAACCACTCGTTGACCGGCCGCGAATTGAACAGGCCCGGATAGCGGAAGAACGGCGTCGCCGGCTTGTCGCCCGCCGTGCCGTAGAGGATGTGGTCGACCGTCTGCCAGCCGTCGCGGATGTTGCCCGACGCCTTCTCGAACGGCCACTTCCGGAGCTCGAGCGGGTGCGTCATCGTGTGATAGCCGATGGTGTGGCCCGCGGCGGCGGTCTTGCGCAGCGTCTCCGGATAGGCCTTGGCCATCTGGCCGACGATGAAGAAGGTCGCCTTGGTGCACTCGTGGTCGAGCGCGGCGAGCACGCGGTCGGTGCGGCCGGCCATCGGGCCGTCGTCGAAGGTCAGGATGACCTCCTTCGGCTCGAGCGTCGGCATGCGGGTCAGGTAGGTCTGGCCGACGTAGAAGCCGCCGGTGGTGTCGACCTTGATCACGCGGCTGACGCCGATCGCGTCCGGGTTGCCCGGGCATTGCGTCTTGACCGGGATCGAGACGTGATTGTGCACCGGCGGGGTCGCCTGCGCGGTCAGGTTGGCGATCTGGATCGCGCGGCGCGCCTCGGCCGGCACCTTGGCGGCCGGGTTCGCCGGCTTGGCAGCCTTGGCGGTCTTTGGCTTCGGCGCCGCGCCGGGGCGGCAGCCGCGCCGGGGGCGACGGGCTTGGCGGCACCGGCGGCGGCCGGCTTCGGCTTCTGCTGCACCTTCTTCAGGGCGGGATCGGCGGGCGTGGCCGTGCCGGTCGTGATCGGATCGGCGGTCGCCAGACGCGGCGCGGGAGACGACGGACCCAGCATCAACGGCGCCTGTTGCGCGAAGGCCGCGCCGGCCCCGATCGCCACTCCACCCATCAGGGCGGCCAACTGTCCGATCCGCTTCAAAGACATCGTGCACTCCGATCACAAGGGCCGGCGCTCGCCGCAATCCGAGGCGGTCGCCCGTCCGGGGCGCCGCGGCGCCCGACCCTGGTCGCGGGGCTCGTCGTCCCGCGTTCCGCTCAAATTCTACCGCATGGCACCGGCGGATGGACCCATCCACTTGCGCCTGCAAGACGCTGTTAACCACGTTAGTCGGTTTATTCTGACCAGCGGGTTAACGCGTCGTCGGGTTTCGGCGCCACAGCAAAATTCGTCCCGTGCGGTCGATCTCGGCCGGTGTGACGTTTTTGCGTGGCATCCGGTCCGCGAGAGGGCTAGATCTCCCGGCGGACCGGCTCCCGGGGAGGGTGGAGGAGGGATCTTGAGCCTCGACGAGACTGAAAAACCGTCGCCCACCATCGCGCGGGAAGCGTCGCCTGAACCGCGCGACGCGGATGGGACCATGCGGTCCGAATACGTCGAAGCCGTGGCCGATGCCGTCGATGCCGCGGATTCGGCGCGTCTGAAGCAGCTGACCGAGGATGTCTACGGCGCCGATCTCGCCGATCTGATCGGCGCGCTGACCCCGGCGCGGCGCACCGACTTCGTGCGTCTGCTCGGACCGGACTTCGACTTCGGCGTGCTGATCGAGCTCGACGACTCGGTGCGTCTGGCCCTGATCGAGGAATTGCCGCCGGCGACCGTCGCCGAGGGCATCTCCGAGCTCGATTCCGACGACGCGGTCTATCTGATCGAGGATCTCGACGCGGCCGATCAGGGCGCGATCCTCGATCGCATGCCCTCGGCCGAGCGCCTGTCGATCGAGCGCAGCCTCGATTATCCGGAGGAATCGGCCGGCCGTCTGATGCAGACGGACTTCATCGCCGTGCCGCCGTTCTGGACCGTCGGCCAGACGATCGACTATTGCCGCGAAACCGCGGACCTGCCGGACGACTTCTACGAGATCCATGTCGTCGACCCGACCTACCGGCTCGTCGGCGTCGTGCCGCTCGACCGGCTGCTCCGGTCGAAGCGGCCGGTCGGCATCTCGGATCTGGTCGAGGAGGAGGGCTTCGTCGTCCGCGCCGACCAGGACCGCGAGGAGGTCGCGCGCCTGTTCGAACGCCACAATCTGATCTCGCTGCCGGTGGTCGACGACGGGCGCCGGCTGGTCGGTGTGGTCACGGCCGACGACGTGGTCGACGTCGTCAAGGAGGAGGCCGAAGAGGACTTCCGCGCCATGCACGGCGTCGGCGACGAGGAACTGTCGTCGTCGGTCATGTACACGACGCGCAACCGCTTCCTGTGGCTCTTCGTCAACCTGCTGACCGCGTTCCTGGCCGCGTCCGTGATCGGCGCCTTCGAGGACACGATCGCCAAGATCGTCGCGCTCGCCGCGCTCGCCCCGATCGTCGCGGGGCAGGGCGGCAATGCCGCCACCCAGACCATGACCGTCGCCGTGCGCGCGCTCGGCACGCGCGAGCTCGGTCGGCTCAATCTCAAGCGCTTCGTCACCCGCGAGATCATGGTCTCGCTGATCAACGGCCTCGCCTTCGCGGTCATCGTCGGCCTGATCGTCTGGGCCTGGTATCAGGACCCGCGGCTCGGCTTCGTGATCGGCGGCGCCATGGTCGGCAATCTGGTCGCCGGCGGCCTCGCGGGCGTCGCGATCCCGCTCGCGGTCGAGAAGGTCGGCGGCGATCCGGCCGTGATCTCGGGCGTGTTCGTCACCACCGTCACCGACTGCGTCGGCTTCTTCGCCGTGCTCGGTCTGGCGACCTGGTGGTTCGGGCTTATGTAACGCCGCATTCGATCTCGTCCGGGGCGGCCTTGCGCCCGCAGGACCGCCTGCTCACCGTTTTGCTGTTTCGCCAACCGGAGTTCTCCATGTCGCTCACGCCCGAACTGAAGTCCGCGCTCGAGAAGGTCACGACCGCGACCCTGACCACGGTGCTGCTCAAGAAGGGCGTGCGCCGCTCCTATCTCAGCGGGCCGATGCCCTACACCTCCGGCGGGTTCGAGCGCATCGTCGGCGAGGCGTTCACACTGCGCTTCGTGCCGGCGCGCGAGGATCTCGCGACGCCCGAGAGCTGGGCCTCGCCGATCTCGACGCGCGCCGCGATCGAGGCGATGCCCGAGGGCGTCATCTGCGTCGCCGACGCCATGGGCGTGGCCGATGCCGGCATCTTCGGCGACATCCTCGTGCAGCGCATGAAGGTGCGCGGCGTCGCCGGGCTCGTCACCGACGGCGTCATGCGCGACGGCGCGGGCGTGCGCTCGGTCGACCTGCCGATCTGGTGCGCGGGCGTCGCGGCGCCGGCCTCGGTCGCGGGGCTCACCTTCGTCGGCTGGAACGAGCCGATCGGCTGCGGCGGCGCGGCGGTGTTTCCGGGCGACGTGATCGTCGCCGACGGCGACGGCGCGGTGGTGATCCCGCAGGCCATGGTCGCCGCGGTCGCGGAAGCCGCGCTCGAGCAGGAACTGTTCGAGGGCTGGGTCCATGGCGAGGTCATCGGCGGCGCGGCGCTGCCGGGGCTCTATCCGCCCAACGAGGAGACCAAGGCGCGCTATCAGGCGTGGCGGGCGTCGCGGGGCTGAGGCTCCCTCCGCAGGCTCCCACCGCCGGGCTCCCTCGTCGGGGATGTCGGAGATCCGACAGGAACGCTTCCTGCATGAGGGCGCGAGGGTGGGGAATCCCCGGTTTGCCCCGGCGGATTCCTTCCCTTAAGACTATTGGGAGAGGCGGGGTCGACTCGGGCGCGGGGCGCCCTTACATGTGAGATCCCGCCAGATGATTTTCGCGGCCGTCCGGCCGCCCACGCTCGGATACATCCATGATCCTCAGCCCGAAGACCTATTGGACCACCCGCCTCGACGACGAGGAAGAGGAGGAGAAGACCAAGACCCCGCAGTCGGTGCCGGTCGACAAGCACCTGTTCGACGCGCGTACGGTCCTGATCACGGGCACCATCACCCAGGAGCTCGCCCGCGACGTGACCGCGCGGCTCCTGGCGCTGAGCCACGTCAGCCAGGATCCGATCAACGTCATCGTCTGCTCGCCCGGCGGCCACGTCGAATCCGGCGACATGATCCACGACATGATCCGCTTCGTGTCGGCGCCGGTGCGCATGATCGGTGTGGGCTGGGTCGCCTCGGCCGGCGCGCTGATCTACGTCTCGGTGCCGAAGGAGCGCCGGTTCTGCCTGCCGAACACGCGCTTCCTGCTGCATCAACCGTCCGGCGGCGCCGGTGGCCCGGCCACCGATATCGAGATCCAGGCGCGCGAGATCCTCAAGATGCGCGACCGCCTGAACCACATCTTCGCCGCCGCGACCGGCCAGCCGTTCGAGCGGATCGAGAAGGATACCGATCGCGACTTCTGGATGGGTCCGGAAGAGGCGATCGCCTACGGTCTCGTCGGCAAGGTCGTCGCTTCGACCGCCGATCTCGCCTGATCCTGCCCCGCGCCGCAGGCGGACGCGACCAAGAACAAAACCCCGCCCGGCAGGCGCCGCGGCGGGGTTTCTTGTTTCAGGCTCCGACAGGGCAGCGCGCGGCTTCGGAAGGGCGGAGCCGCGTGCCTCGATCAGGCGGCTCGGACGGCGCCGATGAAGCGTTCGATCTCGTGCGACAGGCTTTCGGCCTCGCCAGCGAGCGTCTCGGCGAGGGAGGCGACCTCGCCGGTCGTGCCGACCGCGCTCGCGGCGGCACTCTCGGCGCCTACGATGGCGTTCGCGCCCTCGCGCGCGACGCCGGTCGCCTGTGCCATATGCGCGGAGATCGTCGCGATCGCGGCATTCTGCTCCTCGACGGCGGCGGCGACGGCGGTCGCGATCGCCGACATCTCGCCGATCGTGTCGTCGACCGAGCGGATCGCCTCGACCACATCGCCGGAGCTGGTGCGGATCGCCTCGACCTGCTCGGCGATCTCGGTCGTCGCCTGCTGGGTCTGCCCGGCGAGCGCCTTCACCTCGCTCGCGACGATGGCGAAGCCGCGGCCGGCCTCACCGGCGCGGGCGGCCTCGATCGTGGCATTGAGGGCGAGCAGGTTGGTCTGTTCGGCGATCGAGCGGATCAGCACCACCACCTCGCCGATGCGCGCCGCGCTGGCGGCGAAGGCGCTCATGCTCTCCGCGGTCCTGCGCGAGCGCTCGACGGCGGTCTGCGCCACGCCCGTCGACTGCTGGGCACGCGAGGCGACCTCGGCGATCGAGTGGGCGATCTCCTGCGTCGAGCCGGTGGCATCGCCGAGCCGGCCCGCGGCCTCGTCGACGGCGCGACCGGCGTCACGGGCGTGGCCGGCGGCCGAACCGACGGTGCGGTCCATCACCTCGGCGGCGCCGGCGAGACGGGCGGCGGTCTGGCGGACCGTGGTGATCGCGGCCTCGGCACGGGCGTTGAAGCCGCGCACGAGCGCTTCCATCGCTTCGGCGCGCTCGGCCTGGATGTCGGCGGCGCGCGTGCGCTCGGCCGTGAGCCGGCGGCGTTCGGCGGCGGCGTCGCGGAAGACGAGCAGGGCCGGGCCATATCGCCGATCTCGTCGCGCCGGTCGGTGCCGTCGATCGCGCAGTCGAGATCGCCGGTGGCGAGCTGGTCCATCGCGCCGCGCAGGCCGCCGAGCGGCCTGGAGATCGAGCGCCCGGTCAGGAGGCTCAGCACCACCGTGCCGATGAGCACGAAGCCGGCGGCGAACAGCAGGAGCCGCGCGTTGGCGGCGCGCGCCTCGGCGAGTGCGTCGTGGCTCGCCGCCTGGCCGTCGAGGGCGATCTTGCCGATCTCCTCCAACACCGGCGCGATCAGGTCGAAGGCGCCGATCAGTTTCTCGTAGGTCGTGAAGGCGGCGCGATCCTCCTCGACCCAGGCCGCCAGCGCGCCGCGATAGGTCGCCAGCGCCTTGGTCATGGTCGCCTTCTCGGCGTCGTCGAGCTCGACGCGGCCGATCGCGCGTTCGAGTCGGCCGGCGGCGGTCTCCATCTCGCCGAGCAGCTCCTGGTCGTGGTCGGCCATGTAGCGGCGTTCGGCGAGGCGGGCGGCGGCGAGCGCGTAGGCGAGCCGGAACTCGGCCTCGCCACCGCCGCCGAGCACCTTGGCGCGGGAGATCGCCTCCATCTCGCCCGCGGCACTGCGCACCGCATCGTTGAGGCCGTCGTTCTGGCTGGTGCCGAGCGTGCGGTAGGACTTGGCCAGCGGATCGAACAGGCCCTTCACCTCGGCGAGGCGCTGCTCGAGGGCGCGGATCTGCGTGGTCACCGCCGCGGCGCCGCCGAGCTGGCCGAGGTCGCGGACCGAAGTCGCGGTCTCGTCGAAACGCTTC
This sequence comes from Ancalomicrobiaceae bacterium S20, assembly GCA_040269895.1. NCBI lineage: Bacteria > Pseudomonadati > Pseudomonadota > Alphaproteobacteria > Hyphomicrobiales > Ancalomicrobiaceae > Methyloraptor > Methyloraptor flagellatus. Next base: position 991,088 of record CP158568.1, read on the forward strand.
TGGAACAGGTCGATCAGCGGGCCGCTGCGCGCGCCGGCGAGTTCGGTCGCCGCGCCACGCAGGCCGAAGATGTCGGCCTTGAGGTCGCGCGCGCGGGTGGCGAGCGTCGCATAGGTGTCGGCCTCCGCCTCGACACGGCCGAGCGCCGCCTCGCCCCACAAGGCGATACCGCCGACGGAGGCGACGCCGAGACCGGAAAGGACCGCCAACAGGAGAACACGCTTACGGATCGAAAGATTGATCTTGGTCGACATCCGGCTCCCTCGGGGTCCTGCCTGATCATGCTGGTCATCGGAGCTGGACGATACGGGAAATGTCTTGACCAATGGTTGCGCTGCAACCTGTATCAGGTCGCGGTAACTTCGCGCCTCACGTGTCGCTGTCATTCATGTTCGCGAGAATTGCCAGTCGACGTCTTTATTCATGTCTATTTTGAGTATTTATCTTTGAACTTTGTTTGATGCGTGGTCTTGCTGCGGTGCATCGATCGTTTTGGTGGCGGGGAACATCGTTTCCATATTGCGATACTTAGATATGTCATCGCGGATCGCCTGCGGCGAGCTATGTCTCTATCATGCGACGCCAAGCGCTCGCCCTTCCTCCGCTGCGGGAGCGAGAGGGCCTTCGGCGGCCGCCCGTCAATGGCGCCGCTTGTCCGTTTGCAAGACCAAGGCTCGTGCCGATGTTCGCCCTGCTCACCAAGATCGCCTATCTGTTCCTGAAGCCCAGCAATCTTCTCGTTGCGCTCGCGGCGCTCGGCTTCCTGGCCTCGCTGATCTCGCGCCGCATCGTCGTGCGTCTGTTGGCCGGTCTGGCGATTGCTGGCCTCGTTGTCATCGGGTTCCCGCCGACGACCGGATGGGTGGCCGAGATCCTCGAGGACCGGTTTCCGATCCCGGCGCAGCTCGACCCGCCGCCGGCCGGCATCATCGTTCTCGGCGGGGCGCAGGAGACCCATCTGACGGCGCTGCGCGGGGCGCCGCAGGTCAATGCCAGTGCCGAGCGGACGCTGGTGGTCCCCGACCTCGCCCGGCTCTATCCGCAGGCGCGGATCGTGCTCACCGGCGGCAATGCCGGGGAGGCGCACGGCGTGTCGCTGTCGGAGGCGGAGATCATGCGCCAGCTGATCGTCTCGGCCGGCGTCGCGCCGGAGCGGATCACGACCGAGGGACGGTCCTGGACCACCTGGGAGAACGCGACCTTCACCAAGGCGCTGGTCAATCCGGAGCCCGGCAGCCGCTGGCTGCTGGTGACTTCCGGCTGGCACATGCCGCGCGCCATGGGCGCGTTTCGCGCGGCCGGATGGGACGGGGTCGTCGCCTATCCGGTCGACTTCGTGACCGGTGGGCCGGAGGCGCTCAATGCCGGATACGCGGGCGCCGGTCAGTCGCTCGCGCTGTTCGACATCCTGGCCAAGGAGATCATAGGGCTTGCCGTCTATCGGATGGCGGGGCGGTCCGACGCCTGGTTCCCGGCGCCGTGATCCCGGTTTCCGGGTTTTGCCCCCGAGGCGGCGGCATCAACGGATCCGGGCCGTCCTCGAGCGAATGCAGGGCGTGACTCAGGTATTGACGGCGCAGCAGCACGAGCAGGATGACGGTCGTCGTCGCCATGAAGATCCAGGCGTTGACGAGCCAGCCCATGAAGCCGAGCGAGAAGAACAGCGCGCGCAGGCCCCAATGGAAATGGTGGCCGGCGTCGATCTGCATTTCGGAAAAGCGCCGGGCGGCGACGACGCCCTGCGCCGGATCGTGGTCGTCGGAGGCGTTCGGAACGGCGCCGATCAGGATCGCGGCGTAGTTGAACAGCCGGTACGACCAGCCGAACTTGAAGAAGGCGTAGCCGTAGATCACAACCAGGCCCAGCGCCTTGGTCTGCAGCGCCATGCGGCTGGTGGCGACATGCAGCGGGATCTCGGACAGGATCTCGAGCAGCCGGTCGGCCTGATTGAGCAGACCGAAAGCGGCGCCGACGGCGATCAGCGAGGTCGAGGCGAAGAAGGCGGTGCCGTTCTGAAGGCTCGACATGATCGCCGTGTCGACGATGCGCACGTCGCGCTCCAGCATGCGGGCGGCCCAGACGCGACGATGCATGTCCATGCGCCGCGACAGGCTGCGGTCGCCCAGGCTGGTCTTGTCGACCAAATAGCCGACGCCGAACCAGGCGAAGATGAACCAGGCGAGGGCGAAGGCGTCGGGAAAGATCGGGATCGGCATGGCGGCACCATGCCCCATTCGAGGCCGGATTCGCCAGTCCCGGCGCATCGGCTCATTGCCGGGAAACGAGCCTCATCCGGACCCGGCGGTGCGCCGGGGCCGGACGACGGGGCCGAGGGCAGGGCAGGCCGATCAGTGGCGCAGGCTCTGCCAGTAGAGCTGCTGCTGGATGCGATAGGCCGCCGCGGCGTTGCGCTCGGCCCATGCGGGTCCGTTGCCGCGCACATAGTCCGAGCCGGCGGTGGCCGGATTGTCGGCATAGGCGCCCGAGGCGCGGTCGTTGTAGGTCCGGACGTGGTGCTGGCGCACGTGGTGGTGCTTCTTCTTGGTGGTGTGCGCGAAGGCCGCTGCCGGCGCGAGGCCGACGAAGCAGGCGGCGAGGGCGATCGACACGAGTTTGCGCATGGCGTGCATCTCCGGTTTGCGATCCCGCGCGGAGGCGGTTGTCAGCAAAACCCACGGCGCGGCCGTAAGTTCGCCGCCGCACACCCGGCACGGCCGCTTTTTCGTCGCCTCGCGCAAGGTTGAAGCGGGGTGTGCCCCGCGTGAGCCACGGCCCGCGCCCGGCGCCGCTCCTCTCAGAGCAGGGGCGTCAGGCGCTCGGTCAGGAAGTCCATGAACAGGCGGATCTTGAGATCGAGCGTCGCGCGCTTCGGGTAGAGCAGGGAGAGGTCGTAGAGCGCCTTGAGCCGCCAGTCGGGCAGCACGGGAACGAGCGCGCCGCGCTCGACGTCGGCACGCGCGACCAGCGTGTTGACGCGGGCGATGCCGAAGCCGGCGACCGCCGCGCGCAGGCCGAGCAAGGGATCGTTGGCGCAGATGCGCGGGGCGATACGGACATCGACGGTCCGGGGGCCGTCGAAGGACCAGATCTCCGGTCCCGGGCGCAGCGATGCGGCGAGCAGCCGGTGGTCGAGCAGCGCCTCCGGCTCCTGTGGCGCGCCGTGGCGCGCGATGTAGTCCGGCGAGGCGACCAGCATCATGCCGACCGTGCCGAGCCGGCGCAGCAACAGCGCGGAGTCGGGTACGGCGCCGATATGCAGCGTCATATCGGCGCCGAACTCGACCGGATCGTGCCGCGCGTTGTCGAACAGGACGGCGAAGTCGACCGAGGGATGGATCGCCGCGAATTCGGCCAGCCAGGGCTGCACGACGGTGATGCCGAGCGCGTAGGGCAGCACCAGCCGGACGGTGCCCGCGGGCGCGCGCGTCAGGCCGCGGATCTCGGACTCGGCGTCGCGGATGACGTCCACCGCCTGCGAGACCTTCTCGTAAAACGCCGTTCCGGCCTCGGTCGGCGACACGTTGCGGGTGGTGCGGTTGATCAGCACGGTGCCGAGACGCTTTTCGAGCTCGAGCAGCTTTCGGCTGATGGTCGCCACCGGCAGGCCGGTCTTGCGCGCCGCCTGCGTGAGGCTGCGCTGCTCGTAGACGCCAATGAAGACTTCGATATCGTCGATGCGCGGCATGAACATGGGTCCGGGACGCGCGCGGGCCGCCGGCCGGCGCGTCGTCGCTTTGTCGTCAGGTGGGGAGTTTCGTCGGCTTCGATGCCGGACGGGCCGCGCGCCCCGTCGCTGCGAGGACGCTCTTGATCGCTCTATTACTGTAAGATCTGACAATAAGCGATGGGGCGATAGAGCTTTTCTGGCGGATTTCGGGCTTTTTTGGATGACGCTGCGTCGTCTTCCCCTGCGCGATCGGAGCCTATTTCAACGCGGCTGATGACCTCCGTCAGCAAAAGGCGTTGGACGTGCCCGCCGCGCGGGGCTTCTCTCTGCGCGGGTCCAAAGCACGGGAGGCCGTCGACGTGAGACTGGTGATCGGCAACAAGAACTATTCGTCGTGGTCGCTCCGGCCGTGGCTGGTGGCACGCCATTTCGGCATCGCGTTCGACGAGACGATGATCTTGCTGGACATGCCGGACACGCGCGAGCAGATCCTGCGCTATTCGCCGTCCGGTCGGGTGCCGTGCCTCGTCGATGGCGAGATCGCGATCTGGGAAACGCTGGCGATCATCGAATACTTGGCCGAGCGCTTCCCCGAACACGCGATCTGGCCGCGCGATCCGGTGGCCCGGGCGCTCGCGCGGTCGATCGCCAACGAGATGCACGCGGGCTTCGGCGCGTTGCGGTCGGCGTGTCCGATGAACCTGCGCAAGACCTTCCCCTGGCAGGACTGGGGCGGTCCGGCGGCCGCCGCCGACGTCGCGCGGATCGTGGCGCTGTGGCGCGACGCGCGGGCTCGATTCGGGCAGGGCGGGCCGTTCCTGTTTGGCGCCTTCTCGGCCGCCGACGCCATGTATGCACCGGTGGTCACGCGGCTGAAGACCTATTCCTGGCCGGTCGAGCCGGACATCCGTGCCTATATCGACGCTGTGTTCGACCTGCCGGCCATGCGCGCCTGGTGCGACGCGGCGGCGACCGAGACCTGGATCGTGCCGTCCGACGAGGTCTGACGGCGGCGCAGCGCGGGGCGGCGAAGCAGGCCCGTCGATGAGGGGCCCGCGCGCCGGTTCAATGCAGCGTGCCGGACAGGTTTTCGAACCAGGCGAGGCTCGGCGCCGGCACGGCTTCGCTCCGCGCGGCGGCGTTGCCGCGCGATCCGGCAGTCCGGCCTTCGAACCGGCTCCGGAAGGCGTCGGCGATCCGGCGGTCGCGGCGCATGCGCATATCGCAACGGGCGATCCGGACGAGCAGCGCACGCGGGCGGTCGGCGGTGTCGGTCGTCATCGGCGGTCTCCCTCACTGACCTTCCGGCCCGGCCGGATGGTCCCGGACGAGCGGATGGTTCGTTTCGATCGCACCATCGAGGAGAGGCCCTGAATGCGGCGCCAAGGCGTCGTTCATCGGTCGTTAACGTGATTTCGTGCGTGGGCACCGCGACGCCGCGACGCCGCGACGCCGCGACGCCGCGACGCCGCGACGCCGGCCGGCCCCACGGTAGGGAGCCGCGCGCCCGTTCAGGTGTGTCCGGACCGGAGTGGAACTCCGCCCACGAAAAAGGCCCCCGTCGCCGGGGGCCTTGGAAGGCGGGGTGCCCGAGTGCACCCGTCGGGATCCCGGGGCGGGCAAGCCGTGCCCCGGGATCGCTCGTCCGCGATGATCAGCGGTTTTCGAAGGTGAAGATGTCGCGATCCTTGGTTTCCGGAATGAACAGGAAACCGATCACGAAGGTCATCGCCGCGATGACGATCGGGTACCACAGGCCGTAGAAGATATCGCCGGTCTGGGCCACCATGGCGAAGGCCGTCGCCGGCAGCAGGCCGCCGAACCAGCCGTTGCCGATGTGGTAGGGCAGCGACATCGAGGTGTAGCGGATGCGGGTCGGGAACAGTTCGACCAGCGCCGCGGCGATCGGGCCGTAGACCATCGTCACGAAGATGACGAGCACGAACAGGATGCCGATGATGGTCGCGACCTGCGGCCGGAAGATATCGAACGGGTTCGACATCTTGACGATGCTCGGGTCGCCGGCCTTCGGGTAGCCGGCGGCCTGGGCCGCGGCGAGCGTGGCCTTCTGGCTGTCGGCGAGCTTGGTGGTGTCGAACGCGACATCGGTGCCGCCGAGCGTGATCTTGGCCGGCACGGTGCCCGGGGTCAGCGTCGTCGTATACTTGATCGACGACTTCGACAGGTAGTCGCGGGCGAGGTCGCACGACGAGGTGAACTTGCGGGTGCCGACCGGGTTGAACAGGTCGCCGCAGTCCTTGGGGTCGGCGGTCACGGTCACCTGGACGGTCTCGACCGCCTTGGCGAGCACCGGGTTGGCGGTCTCGGCGAGCTTGGTGAACAGCGGGAAGTAGGTCAGCGCCGCGATCAGGCAGCCGGCCAGGATGATCGGCTTGCGGCCGATGCGGTCGCTGAGCGCGCCGAACACGACGAAGAAGATCGTGCCGATCAGGAGCGACCAGGCGATCAGCAGGTTGGCGGTGTAGCCGTCGACCTTCAGGATCGATTGCAGGAAGAACAGCGCGTAGAACTGGCCCGTGTACCAGACCACGCCCTGGCCGGCGACGAGGCCGAGGAGGGCGAGCAGCGCGATCTTGGCGTTCTTCCACTGGCCGAAGGCTTCCGTGAGCGGCGCCTTCGAATGCGTGCCCTCGGCCTTCATGCGCTGGAACGCCGGGCTCTCGTTGAGCTGCATGCGGATCCAGACCGACACGCCGAGCAGCAGGATCGAGACCCAGAACGGAACGCGCCAGTAGAAGTCGGCGAAGTCCTTCTCACCGACGATCGAGCGCACGGCGAGGATGACCAGCAGCGACAGGAACAGGCCGAGCGTCGCGGTGGTCTGGATCCACGAGGTGTAGAAGCCGCGGCGGCCCATGGGGGCGTGTTCGGCGACGTAGGTCGCGGCACCGCCGTATTCGCCGCCGAGCGCGAGGCCCTGCAGCAGGCGCAGCGAAATCAGGATGACCGGGGCGGCAAATCCGATCTGGGCCGAGCCGGGCAGGATACCGACGATGAAGGTCGACAGACCCATGATCAGGATCGTGACCAGGAAGGTATACTTGCGGCCGACGAGATCGCCGATGCGGCCGAACACCAGAGCGCCGAACGGACGAACCAGGAAGCCGGCGGCGAAGGCGAGCAGCGCGAAGATGTTGCGGGTCGACTCGTCATACTGCGAGAAGAACTGCGCGCCGATGATCGCGGCGAGCGAGCCGTACAGATAGAAGTCGTACCACTCGAAGACGGTGCCGAGCGAGGAGGCGAAAATCACCTTTCGCTCTTCTGCCGTCATGGGGCGCGCTGCGGCGCCTTTGGCGGGCATGCTGGTTACGGACATTGGGGTTTCCTCTGTTGCTTTTCGAAGTGCTCCCGGCCATCGCCTGCGCAGCCGTCGCCACGTCTTCAGGGATGACGAGGCGGCGACCTGCCGGATGGTTCGGGAGTGGCTCCCTTGGTTCGACGTCCTGGATTTCGACTTCCTGGAATTCCCGTCGCGGTGCTCTGCTCCGTAGACCGAGGCACCAGCGAACCGATTTAGTGCCCGGCCAAACTTCGCATTGCCGCGCACTTCCGCGCCCCGGCATGACCGGAGGCGCTTCGGACCGGTCGAGAACGGTGGAACGTCAGGGCGCCGCCGTCTCGTGGTCCGGATCTGATCGAAACTCCTCCCTCGTCGCTCGCCAATCGCCGCAACCCTCGGTTACGTTATCCTTCGGGAAGTCCTCCCGGCGATCGATGCGGCTCGGTCTGGTCTCATTCCGCCATTTCGATGTGTACCACCTGTCCGGGAACCCGGATCGGCGCCGATCAGCGAAAAACGGCGGAACTTCGACGCTGGACGATACCGTCAGGGTTCCGACATCGCCATACCGGACAGGGTTGACACTTCGTTTATATGTGAAAACACGTATACCGCTCCGGTGGTGCGGTGCAACATCAGTCAGGCCCGGCGGGGCGCGTCCCGCGGTCCCGAAAGGGCGCTCGTGACCGACAGTGTGGAGGAGCGCGCCGGGTCGGATTGACCCGGCAGCGCCTCCCGGAGCATGGTCGCGGCATGACTCTCCACTTGATCAAACTCTGCGTCGGCTGCGACAGCGTGGCGGATCTCGCCGGCTGGATCGACGAGCGGCTGGCCGAGCGGCGACGTCGCGGCGAGCGGCCGGTCCACATCCATCGCACCCGCCAGAGCCCGAAGAAGCGCGACGAGATCCTCGATGGCGGATCGCTCTACTGGGTGATCAAGGGCCAGGTGATGGTGCGCGAGACGATCGTCGATCTGGTGCAGGTCGAGGACGCCGCGGGCGTGCCGCATTGCGATATCATGCTCTCGGGCGACCTGGTGCAGGTCGAGCCGCGGCCGTGCCGGCCGTTCCAGGGCTGGCGCTATCTCGCCGACCACGAGCGGCCGCGCGACATACCCGGCGCCCGCAGCCACGATCTGTCGCCCGAGCTCTGGCGCGAACTCGCCACGCTCGGCCTGCTCTGACCCGGAGGTATGCGATGGCGCGACGTCCTTTTTCGATCGTGTCGCCAAGGGCCGTGCTCGTCGCCGTCGGCGCCGCGCTGGCGCTTCTGCTCGCCGGCCAGCCGGAGGCATCGGCCGGAACCAGGCCGTGCCGGACCGGCGCGGACGGCCGGCCCGTGCCGCTCGGCTGCAAGCCAGCCGCGACGCAGGCGCCGGTCCGGCCGGAGGAGGGCGGACCGGTCTCGGCGCTGACCTTCAAGGACCGGCAGCCGGCGCGGCCGAAGCCGGAGACCGATGCGGACGGCAGAAGCGTTTATCGGTTCCAGGACGGCACGACCGTGACGATCGGCGGTTCGGTGCAGGTCGAGGTGCTCGGCCGCATCCGCTGAGGGAGACACAGGCGCGCAGGGCTTCGGCGGCCGAGCAGTTCGCACGGCCGGCGCGAGATACGGCTCGGGACTCAGACCGCGATGTTGTCGATCAGCCGGGTCCGGCCGATCCAGGCGGCGACCAACAGGCGCAGCGGCTCGCGCGAGACATGCTCGACGGCCGCGAGGCTCGCGGCGTCGCGGAGCGTCAGGTAGTCGACCTTGTCGAAGCCGGCGTCGAGGATCGCCGCGCTGCCCTCGACGAGCACGGTAGCGGCCGGTTCGCCGGCGCGGATGCGGCGCGCGGCGTCGGTCATGGTGGCGTAGAGGATCGGCGCGGCGGCGCGTTCCCCGGCCGTGAGGTAGGCGTTGCGCGACGACAGCGCGAGGCCGTCCGCCTCGCGCATGGTCGGGGCGCCGACGATCTCGGTCGGGATGTTGAGATCGCGCACCATCTGGCGCACCACGGCGAGCTGCTGGAAGTCCTTCTCGCCGAAGATCGCGATATCCGGCAGACCGGCGAGCAGCAGCTTGGCGACGACGGTGGCGACGCCGCCGAAGAAATGCGGGCGGAACTCGGTCTCGAGCCCGAGGGCGGCGCCCTGCGGCTCGATCCGGGTCGCGAAGCCGAGAGGGTACATCTCGGCCGCATTGGGCGCGAAGACCAGATCGGCCGAAAGACCGGTCAGGAGTTCGAGGTCGTGCGCCTCGGTGCGGGGGTAGCTCTGGAAATCCTCGTGGGGCGCGAACTGGGTCGGGTTGACGAAGATCGTGACCACGACATGGTCGGCGCGGCGGAAGCCCTCGCGCACCAGCGACAGATGACCTTCGTGCAGCGCGCCCATGGTCGGCACCATGGCCGTGGTCTCGCCGCGGCGGCGCCAGTCGAGGACGCGCGCGCGCAGATCGGCGATGGTGCGCACGACCTCGGGCCGCCGGCCGCCGGCCGGAGCGATCCGGGGCGTCTCGCCGCGCATACCCGCCTTCGAAGCGTCGATCATCGTGCCTTCCTCCACAATCAAGTCGCCGGCCGTCGGTGCCGACCGTCCGGCGCGGCGGCGCGGACACTGTCAGATCGTCGGCGCAAATGCCAGCCGCGCGAAAGTCGCGGTTTTCGGATGCCGGAATTCAGACGCCCGAGAATCAGATGGTCGGTCCCCGCCGGCGCGTCAATGGCGCCCGCGCGGCGCGCGGGCCTGCATTTCCGGCCGGGGCAAGGGATGCTATTGCCGGGGCGCCCGGGCGGCTCGCGCCCGGGGCTTTCGTCGCCCGATCGGATCGCCCTGTCATGAACCTGCCTGTCGTCGCGCTCCTCGTTCTCGTCGCGCTCCTGGTCGTTGCGGGCAAGCTCGGCCTGATCGACCTCAGGACCGCGGGCCGGAAGGCGCGCCGCTGGATCGGCACCGGCGCGGTGGCGGCGGGCGCCTTCTGCGCGGCGACCGGGCGGATCGCGCTCGGGGCGGCGCTGGTGATCGGCGGTCTCGCGCTGCTCGGCTCGGAGCCGGGCGCGCTCGGACCGGTCTGGAAGGCGGTGCGGCTGAGCCCGCTCGGTGCGCTCGCCGGCTTGTTCGGGGCGCGGCCGCGCGGCCGGCGCTCGACCATGCGTTCGGCCGCGCTGGAGGTCGAGGTCGACCACGACAGCGGCGTGATCAGCGGGCGGGTTCTGGTCGGGCGGTTCGAGGGCAGGGACCTGGCGCGGCTCTCGGTCGCCGATCTGCTGGCGCTCAGGCGCGAGATCGCCAACGACGCGGAGAGCCGGGCGCTCCTAGAGGCTTATCTGGATCGCCGGAGCCCCGCCTGGCGTGAAGACCTGCAGGACGACCCGGCAGCGCGGTCGCGCGGCCCGGCGCGCGCGGGCGCCATGACCGAGGAGGAAGCCTACCAGATTCTGGGGCTTCAGCCGGGAGCCGGTGATGCGGAAGTCAGGGACGCGCATCGCCGCCTGATGAAGGCGGTCCATCCCGACATGGGAGGATCGACCTTCCTTGCCGCCAAGATCAACGAAGCCAAGGACCGATTGGTCGGCAGACATGGGACGCGCTCCAAAAACTGATACGCAGAGCGGGGTACGGTTCACTCACGGCTATTCCAGATCGTCCCCTGTGACGGGGGCGATCGCATCGCTCACTGACGCAAGGCGATGCACTCGAAGTCCTTGCGCTTCAGCGAGCTGCAAGCGGCATTGGCGGCATTCTGGTCGGCGAAACCGGCAAACCGGGCGCGCACGATCTTGGTGCCGCCCTTGGCGGCGGTCTCGGTGAAGCCCTCGGCGCGGGCGAGCTCGCGCACGCCGGCGGACTTCGCCTTGTCGATCCTGGCCTCGGCGGCGCCCTTAGAATCGAAGGCGCCGATCTGGATCATCCAGCCGGTGCGGCCAGAGGCGATCGGCGCGACGGTGTCGCGGTCCTTGCGGACCACGTCGTCGGCTTTCGACGGCGCGCGGGTGGTGTTCGTGTATTCCATCACTTCGCGATGGCTGATCGTGGCATCGGCGAGCGAGGCGACCTTGGCTTCGCCGGCGCGGCCGCGCGGCGGCTCGGCGCGGGCGGGGCCGATCGAGGCCGGCGGGATCGGGCCGGAGACCTGCTTGGTCTCGTAGAGCAGGATCGCCTTGGCCATCGCGACCGCGGCGCCGTGTTCACCGACGCGCGGCGCGGCGATGCCGGCCGGCGGAACGGGGCCGAAGCCTCGCTGCTGACGATGCGCGGCGCGTTCGGGTTGAACGGGCGGGCGGCGGTCGGAGCCGGCGCGAGCGGCATCGGCGCGGAGACGGGCGTCAGCACCAGGGGCGCGGACGGGGCGGGGGTGGGGGCCGGAACCGGGGTCGGCGCGGGTGCCGGGACGGTCGCGATCATCGCGGCGGCGACGGCGCGCTTCGGCTGGATCTCCTGCGGCTCGGCGTCGTTGGCGGTGTCGGTCGAGACCTTGGCGAGGCGGCCCTCGGCGAAGACCGAGGCGACCTTCGGGCCGCTGCTGGCGGCCGGCAGCGACTGCGTGAGCAGCTTGATCATGTGATCGTCGCGGGAGCGGCCGCTCGAGCCGCCGAGCACGGCGGCGACGAGGTGGCGGCCGTCGCGCCTCAGCGACGAGACGAGGTTGAAGCCCGAGGCGCCGGTGTAGCCGGTCTTGATGCCGTCGACGCCCTCGAGGCGGGTCATGACGCGGTTGTGGCCGGTGACGGTCTCGCCGCGATAGACGAACGAGCGGACGCCGAAGAACGTGTAATAGCGCGGGAAACGCTCCTGCAACGCGCGGCCGAGCGTCACCATGTCGTGGGCGGTGGTGATCTGGCGCGAATCCGGCAGGCCGGAGGCATTGTAGAAGGTGGTCGAGTTCATGCCGATCCGCCGGGCGGTCTCGGTCATGCGGCGGGCGAACGCCTCCTCGGAGCCTGCGATGTTCTCGGCGATGACCACGGCGGCGTCGTTGGCCGAGCGGGTGACGGCGCCCTTGATCGCGTCCTCGACGTCGATGGTCGAGCCGGGGCGCAGGCCGAGCTTGGTCGGCGCCTGATTGGCGGCGTGGCGGGAGACCTCGAGTTCGCTGTCGAGCTTCAGGCGGCCCTTTTCGAGTTCCTCGAACAGGACATAGAGCGTCATCATCTTGGTCAGCGACGCGGGATGGCGCGGGCTGTCGGCATTCTTGGAATAGAGGACGCGGCCGGTCTTGTCGTCGACCACGTAGGCGGCGTAGCGCGCGGAACCCGAGATATCGCCGTCGTCGCTCGCGGCGGCGCGCGTCACCACACGGTGATGGCGCCGGCGCGCGGCCTCCGCGTCGGATGTCGCCACCATGGTGAGGGCGAGACCGACGAGAACCGCCTTGGCCAGGCGGACGCTTCCCAGAAAACGCTGATACTGCACGTCAACATCCCCGACGCCGCCGTTCCTGTCCTGGAACGTGTCGATGTCCCCGTGGCGAACACGACCGATCCGGACGGACCGATCTCGCCCATTCCTTGTTCTCTCGTCCGCCCGCGAGCCCTTCTTCTGGCTCGGACGGACGATTGCCGGGTCGGGTCACGATGGGTCGGCTGGACCGCTCGCCGGCATAAGGGAGGAAGCTTCGCCTTCGCGTTGCATCCGTCCCACACAGGTCAGGATGCAGTCGACGAGGTTGAGGAAGGGTAAATTCTAATGGTTGCGCTCGCATCCATTTTGCGGTGCGGGAACGATCTTGACGTGCACAAGCATTAGGCGCTATGTTGCAGCGCAATATGAAGCGCCGGAGCGGACGGCCCGGGAAACGTCAGTCGCAAGGAGAAACGACCATGATCAACGCCGAAGAGTTCCAGAAAGCCGCCAAGGAAAGCGTCGACAACTCGGTCAAGTCCTTCGGCACCCTGACCAAGGGCGTCCAGGCGATCGCGGTTGAAGTCGCGGACTATTCGAAGAAGTCGTTCGAGCAGAGCACCGCCACGATCGAGAAGCTGTTCGGCGCGAAGACCCTCGACAAGGCCATCGAGATCCAGTCGGATTTCGTGAAGACCTCGTACGAAGGCGCTGTTGCCGAGTTCACCAAGGTCGGCGAGCTCTACACGGACCTCGCGAAGGAGCTCTACAAGCCCTTCGAAGGCGCGTTCGGCAAGTTTGCCGCGAAGTGATTTTTGTGCAGCGCCGTAAGCAGCTTGCCTGATAAGGCGCCGCGACGGCCGGCACCAAGGAACGATTTGAAGGGCCCGGACATTCTCCGGGCCCTTTTGCTTTTGATTAACCTTGCAGGGGAACGCGGCCCCCGAAAATGACACGCGGCCCGTCGGCGCGACGGCCGGACGCATCGCCCTTCGCGGTATACGGGGGCCTCGTCGCGCGTCGTTTCGCCGGCGCCTCGCCCTTTCAAGAGCGCAGCCCGGCAGGGCACCCATGCGCGCCGACGGCCGGCCCGCGACCGGCGCGCCCCTTTTCCGTCTCCTGGCTCTGTCCCATATGCACGAAAGCGGGCCGCAGGGCCGGCGATCGACCATCTGCCATTCGGACGCGCCCCAAGGGGTTCAACTGTCGTTGCGGGCGCGGCACAAAGCCGTACAATACCGAGACGAAGCAGCCCGAAACCGCCGGTTTTCCGGCATTCGCGCCGCCTCGACCGCGCCGGCATCGTCCTTGCAGCCGTTCGTTCGGAGGTCTTGGCCGGTTGGTGGTTCTGTCGGAAACGGGCGGTTCGGCCGTTGGTTTCCGGCCAAGTGAAAACGAGTGTGTCGGCCGACGTGGCCGGCCAGTTCCCTAAAGAAGCGATGCGCGTCGAACCGACCATGAGCAAGGAAACGCGACGCCCGGGCGAGAACGACCCGGGCTCGATCGTCGTCACCAAGACGCGGGCGAAAACCAAGCGCCCGAACCTCTATCGCGTGCTCCTGATCAACGACGACTACACGCCGATGGAATTCGTGGTGCACGTGCTGGAACGGTTCTTCAACAAGGGTCGCGAGGAAGCGACCAGGATCATGCTGCACGTTCATCATCATGGGGTGGGGGAGTGCGGGGTCTATACCTATGAAGTCGCCGAAACCAAGGTGACCCAGGTCATGGACTTCGCGCGCAAGCATCAGCATCCGCTGCAATGCGTCATGGAAAAGAAGTGAGGTCCGATGCCGTCCTTCTCCCGCAGCCTTGAAAAGGCTCTTCACCAGGCGCTCCACTTCGCCAACGAGCGCCGGCAGGAATATGCGACGCTGGAGCACCTTCTCCTGGCGCTGCTCGACGACGGCGACGCCACCGCGGTCATGCGCGCCTGCAACGTCGACATCGACGTGCTGCGCCGTAACCTCGTCGAGTACATCGACACCGAGCTCGAGAACCTCGTCACCGATGGCGAGGACGACTCCAAGCCGACCGCCGGTTTCCAGCGCGTGATCCAGCGCGCGGTCATCCATGTGCAGTCCTCGGGGCGCGAGGAGGTCACCGGCGCCAACGTGCTGGTGGCGATCTTCGCCGAGCGCGAGAGCCATGCGGCCTATTTCCTGCAAGAGCAGGACATGACCCGCTACGACGCGGTCAACTACATCAGCCACGGCATCGCCAAGCGGGTCGGCATGTCGGAGAACCGGGCTCCACGCGGCGCCGAGGAGGAGACCACGTCGACCGAGAGCGGCGAGCAGCCGAAGAAGAAGACCGACGCCCTCGAGGCCTATTGCGTCAACCTCAACGACAAGGCCAAGAAGGGCAAGATCGACCCACTGATCGGCCGCGACAGCGAGATCGCGCGCACGATCCAGGTCCTGTGCCGGCGCTCGAAGAACAATCCGCTGTTCGTCGGCGATCCCGGCGTCGGCAAGACCGCGATCGCCGAGGGCCTCGCGCGCCGCATCGTCAACAACGAGGTGCCCGAGGTGCTGCGCGGCGCGACCGTGTTCGCGCTCGACATGGGCGCGCTGCTCGCCGGCACGCGCTACCGCGGCGACTTCGAGGAGCGGCTGAAGCAGGTCGTCAAGGAGATCGAGGATTATCCGAAGGCGATCATGTTCATCGACGAGATCCACACCGTGATCGGTGCGGGTGCCACGTCGGGCGGGGCCATGGACGCCTCGAACCTCCTGAAGCCGGCCCTTGCCAACGGCTCGCTGCGTTGCATCGGCTCGACCACCTACAAGGAATATCGGCAGTTCTTCGAGAAGGACCGCGCGCTGGTGCGCCGGTTCCAGAAGATCGATGTCAACGAGCCGACGATTCCGGACGCGATCGAGATCCTCAAGGGGCTCAAGCCCTATTTCGAGGAGCACCATCGCGTGCGCTACACCAACGACGCCATCAAGACGGCGGTCGAGCTGTCGGCGCGCTACATCAACGACCGCAAGCTGCCGGACAAGGCGATCGACGTGATCGACGAGTCCGGGGCGGCGCAGATGCTGCTGCCGGAGAGCCGGCGCAAGAAGGTGATCGGCGTCAAGGAGGTCGAGGAGACCATCGCGACGATCGCGCGCATCCCGCCGAAGTCGGTCTCCAAGGACGACGCCGAGCTGCTCTTGCATCTCGAGGCCAATCTGAAGCGCGTCGTCTACGGTCAGGACAAGGCGATCGAGGCGCTGGCCGCCGCGATCAAGCTCGCCCGTGCCGGCCTGCGCGAACCGGAGAAGCCGATCGGCTCCTATCTGTTCGCGGGCCCGACCGGCGTCGGCAAGACCGAGGTCGCGCGTCAGCTCGCCAAGCTGATGGGCGTCGAGCTGCTGCGCTTCGACATGTCGGAGTACATGGAGCGGCACACGGTCAGCCGGCTGATCGGCGCGCCTCCGGGCTATGTCGGCTTCGACCAGGGCGGTCTCCTGACCGACGGCATCGACCAGCATCCGCACTGCGTGCTGCTGCTCGACGAGATCGAGAAGGCGCATCCGGACCTGTTCAACATCCTGTTGCAGGTCATGGACCACGGCAAGCTGACCGACCATAACGGCAAGCAGGTCGATTTCCGCAACGTCGTCATCATCATGACCACGAATGCGGGCGCGGCCGACCTCGCCAAGGCGCCGGTCGGCTTCAACCGGGTCAAGCGCGAGGGCGACGATCAGGAGGCGATCAACCGGCTGTTCACGCCGGAGTTCCGCAACCGGCTCGACGCGACGATCTCGTTCCAGCAGCTGCCGATGGAGGTCATCCATCAGGTTGTGTCGAAGTTCGTCATGCAGCTCGAGGCGCAGCTCGCCGACCGCGGCGTGACCTTCGAACTCGACGACAGCGCCGTGAAGTGGCTGGCCGAGAACGGCTACGATGCCCAGATGGGCGCGCGTCCGCTCGGCCGCGTGATCCAGGAGCACATCAAGAAGCCGATCGCGGACGAGGTCCTGTTCGGCAAGCTCCGCAAGGGCGGCGTGGTCAAGGTCACGACCGAGATCAAGGAGAACGGCAAGCCCGGGCTGAAGCTCGAGTCGATCGCCGACGTCGGGCCGACCGCCGAGCCGAAGCCGGAGCCCGAGGTCAAGGCCAAGAAGCCGCGCGCGGCTTCGAAGGCGAAGCCGAAGAAGACCGGTGTCCCCGGTCCGGCGCTGCCGAAGAGCCTGGTGCCGAAGGTGCCGCTCGGGTGATTGCGTCGGTCGCCTGCGGGCGATCGGACCAAAAGATCGAAAGCCGCCCACGCGCCGCGCGTCGGGCGGCTTTTCTTTGCGGATTTCGTGCCCGCATGCCGGATTCGCGCTGCGTGAGTGAGACTCATGGCGTGGTTGCGCTCCAACCCGTCGCGGGTGCAGGGTCGGTCCCCGTTCCCGTCGCCGAGGCTTCCGTTCATGCGTATCGCGCTCATGACCGACATTCACGCCAATGCCGAGGCGTTTGAAGCCTGTCTCGCGCAGGCGCGCGCGGTCGGCTTCGATCGGCTGGCGCTGCTCGGCGACTTCGTCGGCTATGGGCCGGATCCGGCGCGGGTGGTCGACCGGGTCGTGGAGCTGGTCGGCGAGGGGGCGATCGCGATCAAGGGCAATCACGACGAGGCGGCGGTCCGGATGATGGCCGGCATGTCTGAGAATGCCGCCCGCGCCATCGAATGGACGCGCGGAGCGCTCGACACGGCGCAGAAGGCGTTTCTCGACCGGCTGCCGCTGACCGCGACCGAGGGCGAGATCCTGTTCGTCCATGCGAGCGCCAAGGAGCCCGGGCGCTGGATCTATATCCTCGAGCGGGAGAGCGCCGCCGACTGTCTGGCCGCGACCAAGGCGCGGCTCGTCTTTTGCGGCCACACCCATGTGCCGGCGATCTACCACACCGCCGGCAAGGCGCCGCCCGAGCACTTCCGGCCGAAGCCGCGCGTGGCCGTGCCGTTCTCGAAGGTCTGCCGCTATGTGTCGGTGATCGGCTCGGTCGGCCAGCCGCGCGACCACAACCCGGCCGCCTGCTGGGGCCTCTACGACACCGCGCAATCGAGCCTGACCTTGCATCGCGCCGTCTACGACGTCGAGGTCACCATGCGGAAGATCAAGGACGCCGGGCTGCCGGAGTGGCTGGGTAGACGCTTGGTGGAAGGCGTCTGACGCCTGATCGCGGGAGGCGGTCTTGCGGGCGGGCCGGTGGGAGAAGGGGCAGGGGCGATGCTGAGGCCGAGCGAACTCGAACCCGGCCAGCGGATCGACGGCTACGTGCTCGGCGAGCGGCTCGCCAATGGCGGCATGGGCTCGATCTGGCGCGCGACGCGGGCGGATCTGAAGATGCCGCTCGTCCTGAAGATCCCGTTCTTCATGCCGGGCGACGACGTCTCCAACATCATAGGCTACGAGGTCGAGGAGATGGTGATGCGGCGGCTCGAGGGGCCGCATGTGCCGCGCTTCGTCGGCGCCGGCGATCTCGCGGCGCTGCCATATCTCGCCATGGAATATGTCGCCGGCACGCCGCTCGACAACTGGGTGCGGCAGGCGCCGGTGGCGCCGGTCGAGGTGGCGCGGATCGGCGCGATGATCGCGGAGGCGCTCGACGACGTCCATCACCAGAAGGTCGTCCATCACGACCTGAAGCCCGGCAACATCATCCTCGCCGAACGCGGCGCGGTGCTGCTCGATTTCGGCCTCGCCCGCCACGAGGATCTGCCGGACCTGCTCGGCGAGGAGAGCGCGCTGCCGATGGGCTCCGCGCCCTACATGGCGCCGGAGCAGGTGCTCGGCCATCGCGGCGACCCGGCGAGCGACATTTTCGCGCTCGGTGCCATTCTCTACGAACTCGCGACCAAGGAACTGCCCTTCGGCGATCCGCAATCGACCTCGGGGATGAAGCGGCGGCTCTACAAGGCGCCGAAGCCGCCGCGCTCGATCGTGCGATCGATCCCGCGCTGGCTGCAGGAGATCGTGCTCAAGTGCCTGGAGGTCGACCCGCGCCGGCGCTACGCCAGTGCCGGGCAGTTGCTGTTCGACCTCAATCACGGCGAACAGGTCACCCTCACCGAACGCGGCAGCCGCGACGAGCCGGAGGGGCTCATGGCCCGGCTCGTCGGCTGGTTCGCGGCCAAGCGCAAGACCGTCGACGTCGCCGGGCTCATGCCGCAGCGCATCGAGGTGTCGGCGGCCAGCCGCGCGCCGATCGTGCTCGCGGCGGTCGATCTCGGGCCGGGGCAGGCCGCGCTCGCGGAGGACGTCCGCGTGCATGTCCGCCGCGTGCTCGACAGCGCGCCGGAGGCGCGGCTCGCCTGCCTGACCGTGCTGCGCACCAAGCTCGCGGGCGATGACGACACGGTCGACGAAGCCGGGCGCACCGCCTATGTCGGCCGGCTGCTCGCGCTAAAGGACTGGGCGCAGCCGCTCGGCGTGCCTGAGGAGGCGGTCAGCTATCACGTGGTCGAGGCGATCGATCCCGGTGGGGCGATCCTCGATTATGCGGAGCACAATCGCGTCGATCACATCGTGCTCGGCGCCCGCGGCTCCTCGGCGCTCCGGCGCCATCTCGGCAGCGTCTCTGCCGCGGTGGTCGCGCGGGCGCATTGCACGGTCACGGTCGTGCGGCTCAAGGCGCGCGCGGTCGAGGGCGAGGCGGCCGATGCGACGGCCGGGGACGGCGCCGCGGCGGATATGGCAGCTGCCGGCGGGGGCGGCGACAGGGACTTCTGATCCGGCGCGACGGTGCCATGCACGGCACGGATTGCAGCGGCGGGCAAATTCGCCTTTGATCCGGCGGTCCGGAGTCGTTCCGGCGCGCGCCCGACCCGTGTCGGGCGGCGCGCGCATCCGGCCCCTCCACCGCGAGCCGCCGTGTTTCGTGAAAGGTCCGACCCGCCAGCATGCCCGCCGACGCGCCGAACCCGCACGCCGATACCGCGAGAGATCCGGCGGTTCTCGATCCCGCTTCCGAGGAGCGGGTCGATCGCCTGCTGTGGTTCGGCCGCGGCATGGCACAGATCGTCTCGGTGCCGGCGCTGGTGCTGATGGCGGCCTTCGTCGGATTCGCGGGGCTCGCGCGCGAGAGCGGCGTGCCGGTGCAATATGCGGCGATGCTGACCGCGTTGGTCTGGGCGCTGCCCTCGACGGTCATCATGGTCGCGGCGATCAAGTCGAACGCAACCCTGTTCGCCGCGATGCTGGCCGTCTCGCTGTCGGCGGTCCGGCTGATGCCGATGACCATGGCGCTGGTGCCGATCCTGCGCGGGCCGCGCACCCGCACGATCACGTTGCTGGCGCTCTCGCATTTCGTCGCCGTGACCTCCTGGGTCTTCGGCATGACGCAGTTGCCGGCCCTGCCGCGCGATGCGCGCGTGCCTTATTACGCCGGCTTCGCGATCACGCTGACCACGGTCAATATCGGGGTCACGGTGGTCGCCTATATCGCGGCCGGCGCGCTGCCGCCGGCGCTCGCCGCCGCGCTCAGCCTGCTGACGCCGCTCTATTTCATCCTTTCGCTGTGGGGCGCCTCGCGCCTGCCGTCCGACCGGCTGGCGCTGGTGTTCGGCATGGTGCTCGCGCCGGTCATGAACAAGGTCAGCCCGGATTACGAACTGCTGCTGGTCGGCCTGATCGGCGGCTCGGCCGCCTATGGCATCGGGCGCTGGACCAGGCGGCGCGGCGGGGCCGAAGACGGGGGAGGCGAGGCGGCATGAACCCGACCTTCACCTCGATCGACGCGCCGTGGTGGCCGGCGGTCTATATCCTGATCGCCGGCTTCGTCGCCAACGACATCTGGCGCATCCTCGGCGTGGTGTTCTCCGGCCGGATGCGCGAGGACAGCGAGATCTTCGGCTTCGTCAAAGCGGTGGCGACGGCGCTGGTCGCCGGCGTCATTGCGGAGCTGATCCTGTTTCCCGGCGGCTCGCTCGCCCGCGCGCCGCTCTGGCTGCGCGTCGGCGCGGCCGTGATCGGCTTCGCGGCTTACCGGCTCGGCAGCAACCGCATCCTCGTCGGCGTGGTCGCCGGCGAGGTCGTCTTTGTGATCGGCTGGTGGCTTGTCGTCGGCTGAGCCGCAGGGCGTTCTGGACGCCCGGCCGAGCCTGATCGCCTGCGCGCCGCCTCAGAGCGCGGCGCGGATCTTCTCGGCGTGGGCGGCGAGGATGCCGTGGTCGGCGAAGGGGCGGGGCAGGGGCTTCACATGCTCGCCCATCTGGCGCGGCAGCACGTGAAAGTGCAGGTGGAACACCTCCTGACCGCCGGCGGCCTCGGAGAACTGCTGGACGGTCACGCCGTCGGCGAGGAAGGCCTGCTTGGCGGCGATGGCGATCTTCTGCGTGGTCGCGATCACGGCCTTCAGCGCCTCGGGCGGGCAGTCGAGAATGTTGCGCGCCTTCACCTTCGGAATGATCAGCGTATGGCCGTCGACCGCGGGCATGATGTCCATGAAGGCGAGCGTGTGGTCGTCCTCGTAGACCTTGTGACAGGGGATCTCCCCGCGCAGGATCTTCGCGAAGACGTTGGTATCGTCGTAGCCCGTCGTCATGGTCGCCCTCGGCAGGTTGATGGACGCCGGCAATCTAGCCCGCGCCCCCGCCCGGTCAAGGCGGGGGAACGCGGGCCTGCAAGGCCGGCGCCGGCGGCACTCCAGCGACGGCGTCAGAAATCCTCGAGGTCGCGGCGATAGGGGGAGGCTTCGGCGAGCGCCTCGCCGACCCTCGCGACCTCGCGGCGCTCCTCGGTCAGATAGCGCTCGATCGCGGCGCGGAAGCCCGGATCGGTGACGAAATGCGCCGAATGCGTCGTCTCGGGCAGATAGCCGCGGGCGAGCTTGTGTTCGCCCTGGGCGCCGGCCTCGACGCGGGCGAGGCCGCGCTCGATGGCGAACTCGATCGCCTGATAGTAGCAGGCCTCGAAATGCAGGAACGGCCGATCCTCGATCGCGCCCCAGTTGCGGCCGTAGAGCGCATCCGAGCCGATGAAGTTGAGCGCCCCGGCGATGAAGCGCCCCTCGCGGGCCACCATCACGAGCAGGATGTCGTCGGCCATGCGCTCGCCGACGAGCGAGAAGAACCGCCGGTTCAGGTAGGGCCGGCCCCATTTGCGGCCGCCGGTGTCCATGTAGAAGGCGTAGAACGCATCCCAATGCGCTTCGGTGATCGCCTTGCCGGTCAGGCGCAGGATCTCGACGCCTTCGGCCGCCTCGCGCCGCTCGCGCTTGACCTGCTTGCGCTTGCGGCTGGCGAAGCTGCCGAGAAAGTCGTCGAAGTCGCGGTAGCCGCGGTTGTGCCAATGGAATTGCTTGTCGGTGCGCGGCAGCCAGTCGGCGGCCTCGAAGGCCTCGACGTCCGGCGACTCCAGGAAGGTCGCGTGCACGGTCGAGATTCGGTTCTGGCGCGCCAGCGTCGATAGCCCGGCGACCAGCACCCGGCGCAGCGTCGCGCGCTCGGCCTCGGTGCCGGCGCGGACCAGGAGGCGCGGGCCGGTCGCGGGCGTGAACGGCACGGAGACCTGGAGTTTCGGGTAATAGCGGCCGCCCACGCGCTCGTAGGCATGGGCCCAGCCGTGGTCGAAGACGTATTCGCCCTGGCTGTGGGTCTTCAGATAGACCGGCGCGATCGCCTGCGGCCGGCCGTCGGCGCCGTCGACGACGAGATGCAGACCGCGCCAGCCGGTCGCCTCGGTCGCGCAGCCCGACTGCTCGAGCGACCAGAGGAAATCATGCGAGACGAAGGGATTGTAGCCGGGCGTGCCGTCGGCGCCGGGCGGCGCAGCGGCACGCGCGCAGGCGTCCCAGTCGGCTCGAGCGATGTCGCCGAGGCTCTCGACCACGCGCAGCGTGACCTCGTCGCCGGTGTGTTTCGGCATGGGGGACCCGGTTGGGGAAAGTGTCAGTGCCGAGAACAAGATAGGTCGGCGCGCGCCGCTTGCCCAGTCACATGCGCGGGGGCACGGATGCGGGTGGACGGCCGCTGCCGCTCGCTCGCGGGATGGCCGCAAAAGCGAAACGGCCGGGCACAGGGCCCGGCCGTTCGAAAATCGTGTGGAGCGATCCCGCTCAGCGGCAGACGCGGCGGATGTGCTCGTCGCCGTAGCGATCGTACCAGGTCTCGCGCCAGCAGCGCGGACGACGGACGATGACTTCCTCGTCGACATAGGCCGGCGGCTGCGAATAGTAGCGGCGCGGCGGCGGCGGATCGTTCGCCATGGCGCTGCCGACGACACCGCCGACGATCAGGCCACCGACGATGCCGGCAGCGATATCGCCGCCGCGGTCGGCGCGGGCCGGGGTGCTGGCACCGATCATGCCGGTGCCGATCGTGATGGCCGCCGCAGCGGCGATGACGAACTTCTTGGCCAACATCGAAAGTCCCTCTCTTCCCTGGGGCGCGGTCCGCCGGTGCGCAGCGCCCCGTCCGTCCCTGTTGGCATTGGTTATAGCCGACCGGACATCGACGCGGCATGAGCGCGCCATTCATCGGCCGTTCATGTCCCTCGGGCCGAGAAGATCGCATATTTCGGGCCGAAATACGACCCCGAGGTCAGGTTCGGTCGGGGTCGAAGCCCTCGAACACGATCTGATCGGCCCATTTCAGCGCATGCGCCCGCTGTTCGGGCGTTCGCACGGTCCAGCTCATCACCGGCAGGCCGAGGAGACGTCGCGCGACCCATGGGCCGGGCGCGGGCAGGTCGCCGACGCAGTAGGAGACGAAGTTCGGCCGGCTGCGGAAGCCGTGCAGCAGGTGGCGCAGGGCGAATCGCTCGATCGGACCGAACAGGCGGCGCCAGTCGGGATCGTCGGTGCGGTCGGCGACGATGCCGGCCGGGATATCCGGCATGAATCGGTGGCAGGCGATCACCACCTCCGGATCGAACGACTTCAGCACGACCGGGCCGGCGTAGCCGGCCAGCACCTCGGCGACGCGGGCGGCGAGGCGATCGTCGGCCTGGCGCGGGAACTCGCTCTTCAGTTCGAGCACCAGCCCGACCCGGCCGGCGACCGCATCGAGCAGGTCGGCGAGGGTCGGGATGCGGTCGGTGGTGCCGCGGAACGGAATTTCCTTCAGCTCCGCGGCTGTGAACCGGTCGACCCGGCCGGTCTCGAAGGTCAGCCGGTCGAGCGTGTCGTCGTGGAAGACGACCGGGACCTCGTCCTTGGCGTTGAGCAGATCGACTTCGATCGCGAAGCCGCGCTCGACCGCCGCGCGGACGGCCGAGAGCGTGTTCTCGATGCGGCCGGCGGCCGCGTCGTGATAGCCGCGATGCGCGATCGGCCGGCTGCCGATCCAGGCGAGGTCCCGCTTCATGGCTCAGGCGACTTCGAAGATGCCTTCGACCTCGACGGCCACGCCGAACGGCAGGCCGGCGACGCCCATGGCCGAACGCGAATGGCGGCCCTTGTCGCCGAACACCTCGACGAAGAAATCCGACGCGCCGTTGACGACCTTCGGATGGTCGGTGAAATCGCCGGTCGAGTTGACGAAGCCGGTCAGCTTGACCACGCGGACGACCTTCTCGAGATCGCCGACCGCGCCCTTGAGCTGGGCGATCAGGTTGATGGCGCAGAGCCTCGCGGCGGCGCGGCCGGTCTCGATGTCGCAATCGGCGCCGAGCTTGCCGATGAACTCCGGACCGTTCGGGCCGGCCGGGATCTGGCCGGAGATGAACACGAGGTTGCCGGTCTGGACGGTCGGCACATAGTTGGCCACCGGCTTGACCGGGGTCGGCAGGGTGACGCCGAGTTCCTGCAGGCGCGCTTCGATGCTCACGAGGTTCATCTCCTCTCGATTGCGGGATCGCGACCGGATGATCGCGACAAATGGGAGGACACCGTCATGGCCGATCGCGCGGGGAAGAGCAATCGCCGCCGCGCGCCGGGCCGGCTTGCGGCGGCGGGCGGGCCGGTGGGCAAGGCCCGGCGCGAGGCGCCCGGTCGAGGTCGAGCTGGTGCGCGCGGTTGAATTTCCTCGCAAAGCCGCTCAGATATGACGGGGGTGTTCGACGCATGGTCGGCGCCCGCGGCGGCGAGAGGACGACAGAGCGATGAAACTTCGTACCCGGATGACCGCCGCCTTGGGCCGGATCTCGTTCGCCGCCGCGGCTGGCGTTGGACTGGTTCTTCCGGCCGCGGCCGCGCCCGCCGATCTCGGTTCGGCGCTCGCCTCGCATCAGGCCGTCTACGAGCTGAAGCTGATCAAGGCATCCGAACGCTCGGGGCTGACCGGCGTCGACGGCCGGCTCGTCTATGAGTTCACCGGCTCGGTCTGCGAAGGGTTCACCAGCCAGTTCCGCTTCGTGACCCGCTTCGTCAACAACGAGGGCAAGACGCGCATCACCGACCTGCGCACATCGACCTTCGAGGACGGCGAGGGCAAGAGCTTCAACTTCCTGAACCAGAACTATGTCGACCAGCGGCTGGTCGAGGAGAGCAAGGGCGTCGCCAAGCTGACCGGGACCGGCGCGACGGCCGAGGTCTCCAAGCCGCAGAAGCACACGGTCGACTTCGCGGCGGATGCGCTGTTCCCGACCCGGCACATGGCGACGCTGATCGCGGCCGCGAAGTCCGGCCAGAGCTTCGCCGACATCAAGCTCTACGACGGCTCGGAGAACGGCGATCGCGTCTACCAGACCGCGATCGTGATCGGCAAGGAACAGACCGGGCCGGACGAGTTCGGCGACGAAGCGGGCAAGGACTCGGTCGTGTTCGCCGGCAAGCGCCATTGGCCGGTGACGATCTCCTATTACGATGTGCGCAAGAAGTCCGACGACGGCCTGCCCGAGTACCAGCTGTCGTTCCTGCTCTACGAGAACGGCGTGACCCGCAAGCTGAAGCTCGACTACGGCGACTTCGTCCTGTCGGGCACGCTGTCGGAGCTGAAGCCGCTCGAGGCGAAGAGCTGCCCCTGAGCCTTGCCGTCGGATCGTCTGCCGCGGCTGCCGTGCAGGGGAGGCGGTTCACTCCTCCTCGACCGGCTCGCGGATGCGCTTCGTGCCGAACACCAGACCCTTTTCGACCGCGGCGCCGCCGAACTTCGCGCGGATCGCGTCGATCGCGGCTTCGGCCTTGGCGCGTTTCGCGGCGTCGGCATCGACGAGGTCGGGCGGGTCGCAGCGGTCGGCCGCGACCAGATCCGCGATGCCGATGCCGATCAGGCGGAATTTTCGTCCGTCCAGTTCGCGGCCGAGCAGGTCGAGGCCGGTGCGGTAGATCCGGTCGGCGAGCCGGGTCGGGTCGCCGAGCCGGCGGTTGCGGGTCGAGAGCTTGAAGTCGTGGGTCTTCAGTTTCAGCACCACGGTGTGGCCGCCGAGATCGGCCTTCTTGGCGCGGGCGGAGACCTTTTCGGCGAGGCGGAACAGCGTCTGTTCTAGCCGGCGCCGGTCGGCGACGTCGGTGTCGAAGGTGGTCTCGGCCGAGATGCTCTTCGCCTCGCGGTCCGGGGTGACGACACGGTTGTCGTCGCCGCGCGACAGGCGGGCGAGACGCTGGCCCATGACGCCGTAGCGGCGCATCAGGTCGGTCTCGTCCATGGTCTGGAGCTGGCCGATCAGGCGGATGCCGTCGCGCTCGAGCTGGGCGGCGAGCGCCTTGCCGACACCCCAGATCATGGTCACCGGCTTGTCGGCCAGGAAGGTCAGCGTCTCGGCGCGACCGATCACCGAGAAGCCGCGCGGCTTCTCGAAATCCGAGGCGACTTTGGCCAGGTACTTGTTGTGGCTGAGGCCGACGGAAATCGTGATGCCGATCTCGGTTTCGACCTTGCGGGCGAAGCGGGCGAGCATGACGGCCGGCGCGGCCTTGTGCAGGCGCTCGGTGCCGGTCAGATCGAGGAAAGCCTCGTCGATCGACACCGGCTCGACCATCGGCGTCAGCTCGCCCATGAGCTGGCGCACCTCGCGGCCGACGCGGGCGTATTTCTCCATGTTCGGTTTGACCACGACCGCCTCGGGGCAGGCCTCCAGCGCCTTGAACATCGGCATGGCCGAGCGGACGCCGCGGATGCGGGCGAGGTAGCAGGCTGTCGACACCACGCCGCGTTTGCCGCCGCCGACGATCACCGGCACGTCGCGCAAGGCGGGATCGTCGCGCTTCTCGATCGTGGCATAGAAGGCGTCGCAATCGACATGCGCGATCGACAGCGCATCGAGCTCCGGGTGATCGACCACACGCGGGCTGCCGCAGCGCGCACAGCGGAACGCGCCGGGTTTCGTTGGCGAGAAGCAGTCCCTGCACAGCGCGGGCATTGTTCGAGCCCACCCGGATCGTCCGCCGCGCCCTCCCGCCGCCCACCGGCCGGGACGTGCGAAGCGAACAGAACGGGATCATAGCGTCGATCGGGGCGAGCGCACAGGGCGCAGTCCCTGCTCGGACGGCTTTTCCCGAGATTTCGTGGCGGGCGAGACGGTGGATCGGGATGGGCAGGGAGAGTGTTCAGTCTGCCACCAACGCCGCCACATAGGTCTCCACCTCGGGCCAGCGGTTGGTCTTCAGCCTGGCCCCCGGCACGTCGGGCGCCAGCGCCAGGAAGCGCTCGTCGGCGACGAACTGGATCGCGTGCACCTCCGGGACGGCGGCGAGCACGGATTTCAGGTTGGTCGGGCTGTCGTCGATGAAGACGATCGGCCCGGTCGCGCGGGCCGCGAGGCGGGCGAGGGCCGGGCCCTTGGGACCATCGTTGGTGACGACCGGAAAGCCGAGGCCGTGGGCGGCGAGGTTTTCCATCCGGCGATCGCGGTGGTGGTGCGGCACGTTGGTCAGCAGCACGACGTCGGCGCGCCCGGCGAGGTTCGCGAGCGCCGCGCCGGCGCCCTCGACGGCGTCCTGGCGGCCGACCTCGTCGTCGAAGAAGTCGATCAGCAGCTGCGCGACGTCGTCCTTGGGGATCGCGTCGGCGCTGCCCTTGCGCTTGATGTTGCCGGTCAGCCCGTAGGAGACCGCGTGCAGCCAGAGGCTGCGGCGGTCGAGCCAGGCCTCGAGGGGCTTCAGGAAATGCAGCACCACTTCGTCGACGTCGCAGACGACGAGCGGGCGGTCGCCGAGGCTGAGCGCATCGAGGCCGGCGACGGTCGCGCTGTGGAGAGCGGTCATTCTTCGCCCGATGACTTCGACAGGATGTTGCGGGCGACCGCAATCAGGGTAGGACGGATGCGGACGCGCTCGGAGAACACGAGCAGGAGGCTTTCGTCGCCCATGACATATTCGAGCACGCCGGTCAGGAAACCCGGTTCGCGGGCGGCCAGCCGGAGGTTCTCCGGGCCGAGGCCGGTCTCGGCCAGGAAACGGCCGATCACTTCCGGGTCCTCGGCGAGAAAGGCCAGCGCCTGGATCGCCAGCGCCTCGGCATGCTCGACGGGCATCTGGCCGGAGCGGTCGCGAATCATGGGGTTTGCCTTTCTCTAAGGAATCGCGGCTAGCTTCCGAACGGCGCGAAGGCTACCAAAACCGAGCGTTTTCGCGGTAGCTCGGCCGGAGCCGGAACTGCCGCCCGCGCCGTTGACCGTGGTTGCGAACGGGCAACCATCGGGCGGACATCATACTGCGGGCAATCGGTTCCGACGAGACGGTGCCGATGCCCGGCTGCCACCGATCCGCGCGACCTCTGCGTTTGCGACCGGATCCGGACCGGTGTGTCCGGGCCGGCCGGAGCGCTCCAGCTACGGGCCGGGGTTTTCGGGGAATTTGAACAAGGGGATGCGCGGATCGGTCTGCGGCCCCATATAACAGGCGCTTCGGACCGGTCTCCGGTCGCCGCAGCCTTGAAGGAGACGCGGATGGCGAAGACGGTGCTGATCGTGGAGGACAACGAGCTCAACATGAAGCTCTTCCACGACCTCCTCGAGGCGCATGGCTACGGTACGCTCCAGACCCGCAACGGCATGGAGGCGATGGATATCGCCCGCGCGCATCGGCCCGACCTGATCCTCATGGACATCCAGCTGCCCGAGGTCTCGGGGCTCGAAGTCACCAAGTGGCTGAAGGAGGACGACGATCTCAGGTCGATCCCGGTGATCGCGGTCACCGCCTTCGCCATGAAGGGCGACGAGGAGCGCATCCGGCAGGGCGGCTGCGAGGCCTACATCTCCAAGCCGATCTCGGTCGCCAAGTTTTTGGAAACCGTTCGCTCGTATCTTGGGGATGCCTGAGCGGTATTCCGGCTGATCGACGGGAACGATCCGACGCTCCGGTCAAGACGAGCCCGGGCGGCGGTTGGCGCCGGCCGATCCGCGACGTGCGGACGCCATCCCTTTTTCAGGAGTGCTTCGATGACCGCCCGCGTGCTCGTGGTCGACGATATCCCGGCCAACGTGAAGCTGCTCGAATCGCGGCTCACCGCCGAGTATTTCGAGGTCCTGACCGCGACCTCCGGGCCGGAGGCGCTGGCGATTTGCGAGCGCGACCTGCCGGACATCGTGCTGCTCGACGTCATGATGCCGGGCATGGACGGTTTCGAAGTCGCGCGCCGGATGAAGTCCAATCCGCGGCTGACCCATATTCCGATCATCATGGTCACGGCGCTCGACCAGATCGCCGACCGTGTGAAAGGGCTCGAGGCCGGCGCCGACGACTTCCTGACCAAGCCGGTCTCGGACGTCGCGCTGGTGGCGCGCGTGCGCAGTCTCGTGCGGCTCAAGATGCTGACCGACGAACTGCGTCTGAGATCGCAGACCGGCCGCGAGATCGGCATAGACGAGCCGTTCGACCTCGGCGCGCTCGAAGGCACCCAGAAGGGCAAGCTCCTGCTCGTCGACGACCGGCGGTCGTCGGCGGAGCGGATGAAGAGCGTGCTCGGCGTCGTCCACGATGTCTCGATCGAGCCGGACGCCCAGCAGGCGCTGTTCCTGGCGGCCGAGAAGGACTGGGATCTGATCGTGGTCAGCCTCGGTCTCGCCGACTACGACGGCCTGCGGCTGGTGGCGCAGCTGCGCTCGCTCGAACGCACGCGCGCGCTGCCGATCCTGCTGCTCGCCGAGGCCGAGGACACCGCGCGGCTCATGCGCGGTCTCGACATGGGCGCGAACGACTATCTGGTTCGTCCGGTCGACCGGCAGGAGATGCTGGCGCGGGTCAAGACCCAGATCCGGCGCAAGCGCTACACCGATCACTTACGCGACAACGTCCAGCAGTCGATCGAAATGGCCGTCACCGACCCGCTGACCGGCCTCAACAATCGTCGCTACATGGGCATTCACCTGCATGCGCTGGTCGACCAGGCGCACCAGCGATCGAAGCCGCTGTCGGCGCTGATCGTCGATATCGATTTCTTCAAGTCGATCAACGACACCTGGGGCCACGACGCCGGCGACGAGGTGCTGCGCGAGTTCTCCGAGCGGCTGCGCGCCAGCGTGCGCGGCATCGATCTCGTCTGCCGCTACGGCGGCGAGGAATTCGTCGTGGTGATGCCCGACACCGACATGGCGCTCGCCTACATGGTCGCCGAGCGGCTGCGCAAGGGCGTGGCCGACAAGCCCTTCACCATCGCGCGCGGCACCAACGAGATCGAAGTCACGATCTCGGTCGGGCTCGGCACGCTGGAGGCGGCGACCGACACCGGCGACGACATCCTGAAGCGCGCCGATCTGGCGCTCTATCGGGCCAAGCGCTCGGGCCGCAACCGGGTCGTGTCCGAAGCCGCCTGAGGGCAGAACGCGCGGCTCGACCGTCGGGAGATGCGCGGGCAGGGGGGGCGGCCCGCGACAGCGGCGCCGCGCCGTTAGGCTTAACGATTTACGAACAATCGGCTTTCCCGTGCAGCGCATGCGGGTTCCGATTGCATTCGGCCGGTCGTTCCGTAGGGTTTGCTCGAAGGCCGGGCGCGGGGGTTCCCGATCCGGCTCAAGGCAAACTCGTCCCGGATCCGCCGCAACTGTCCGGGTCGAGTGGTGCCGGCCGGGAGGGGGTCTGAGTGGCCTCCTCGTTGCGACCCTCTCCCGGCCGGTCCCGTGCTCGCGCCATACCGACGTCGGTCGCGGCGAGTGGCGGATGATGCGGCGGCGAAAAATTTCCACTTCCCCACAGACGATGCCCGGCTAATCTCGCGGTGGCCGCCGGTCGATCCGGCCGGCCGCGCGGAGATCGTCATGTCATCGACCGGTTCCACCCGACCTGCCACCATGCTCTGGCTGCAAGCCGGCGGCTGCGGCGGCTGCACCATGGCGGTGCTGGAGCAGGGCGCGCACGGCTGGTTCGAGGATCTGGCCGAGAGCGGCATCGAACTCCTCTGGCATCCTTCGCTGAGCCTCGACACCGGTGCGCCGGTGCGCGAGCTCTTGACCGCAATCGAAGCCGGCGAGCGGCCGCTCGACATTCTGGTGCTCGAAGGCGCGATCCTGCGCGGGCCGAACGGCACCGGCCGGTTCAATCGCCTGTCCGGCACCGATCGCAGCATGCTCGACTGGATCAAGGGGCTCGCGCCGCAGGCCGGGGTGGTCGTGGCGGTCGGCAGCTGCGCGGCCTATGGCGGTGTATCGGCCGGTTTGCCCGATCCGACAGATGCTTGCGGGCTGCAGTTCAAGCAGGCGGAAGCCGGCGGCGTGCTCGGCGCGGGCTTCCGGTCGCGCGCGGGGCTGCCGGTGATCAATGTGGCGGGCTGCGCACCGCATCCGGGCTGGATCGCCGAGACGCTGGCGGCGGTCGCGGGCCAGATGATCAGCGCCGATGATCTCGACGGCTTCGGCCGGCCGCGCTTCTACGCCGACCATCTCGCCCATCACGGCTGCAGCCGCAACGAGTTCTACGAGTTCAAGGCGAGCGCCGAGAGCCCGGCCGATCGCGGCTGCCTGATGGAACATCTCGGCTGCAAGGCGACCCAGGCGGTCGGCGACTGCAATCAGCGGGTCTGGAACGGTGCCGGATCCTGCACGCACGCGGGCTATGCCTGCGTCGCCTGCACGGCGCCGGGCTTCGAGAACGCGCGCGACTATCTGGTCACGCCGAAGCTCGCCGGCATCCCGGTCGGCCTGCCGCTCGACATGCCGAAAGCGTGGTTCGTCGCGCTCGCGGCCTTGTCGAAGTCCGCGACGCCGAAGCGGGTTGCGGTCAATGCCCGCAGCGACCGGGTGGTCGTTCCGCCGCGCCGGACCGCGGGGCCGAAATGAGCATGGCGGAGACGGGTCAGGGCATTCGGCGCCTCGTGGTCGGGCCGTTCAACCGGGTCGAGGGCGATCTGGAAGTGACGCTCGACGTTGCCGACGGGGTTGTGCGGTCGGCGCGGGTGACGACGCCGCTCTATCGCGGCTTCGAGGAGATGCTGGTCGGCCGGCCGGCCATGGACGCGCTGGTGATCGCGCCGCGCATCTGCGGCATCTGCTCGGTGTCGCAGTCGATGGCGGCAATGACGGCGCTCCGGGCGCTGTCGGGCGTGCTGCCGGCGCCGAATGGCGTGATCGCGGCGAACATCGCGCATGCGGCGGAGAACATCGCCGATCATCTCATCCATTTCGCCGTGTTCTTCATGCCGGATTTCACGCGCCCGTCCTATGCCGGCCGGCCGTGGTACGGCGCGGCGGTCGAGCGCTTCGCCGCCGTGAAGGGTTCGATCGCCGGGGACGTGCTCCCGGCGCGGGCGCGGCTCCTGACCATCCTCGGCGAGGTTGCCGGCAAGTGGCCGCACAGCCTCGCCTTCCAGCCGGGCGGCACGACGCGTGCGCTCGATCTCGGGGCGCGGACCCGGCTGCTCGGCGTCGTGCGCGAATTCCGCAGCTTCTTCGAACGCGTCGTGCTCGGCATCGGCGTCGAGGACTTTCTCGCGATCGAGACCGCGGATGCGCTCGCCGCCTACGCCGAGGAGCGGAGCGCCGATCTGCCGGCGTTCCTGCGCATCGCGGCCGATCTCGGGCTCGACCGGCTCGGGCCCGGGCCGGGGCCGCTGATGAGCTTCGGCGCCTATCACGGCATCGACGGCACGCTGTTCCAGCCCGGCGTCTACAGCGCCGCGGAGGGCGCCCGGCCGCTCGATCCGGACGCGATCGCCGAGGACGTCTCGCACAGTTTCATGCGCGCCAATCCGTCCCTGCATCCGGCGGCGGGTGAGACCGTGCCGGATGTCGACCGGCCGGAGAGCTACACTTTCGCCAAGGCGCCGCGGCTCGGCGGGCGGCCGGTCGAGGTCGGCGCGCTGGCGCGGCAGGCGGTCGACGGCCAGCCGCTCGTGCGGGCCCTGATCGCGCGCGACGGCGCTTCGGGCGTGACCGCGCGCATCGTCGCGCGCATGGTCGAGACGGCGCGGCTCGTGCTGGCGCTGGAGACCTGGGTGCGTGCGCTCGACCCGAAAGGCCCCTATGCGGCGCCGGACACGCCGCGCTTCACCGAGGGCCGCGCGGAGGGCCTGGTCGAGGCGGCGCGCGGCGCGCTCGGGCACTGGATCGCGGTGCGCGGCGGCCGGATCAGCCACTATCAGATCGTCGCGCCGACGACCTGGAACTTCTCTCCGCGCGATGCGGACGGTGTTCCGGGGCCGCTCGAAACCGCGCTTGCCGGCACCGAGGTCGGCGCGCTCGGGGCCGAGGCGCCGGCGGTCCAGCATGTCGTGCGCTCGTTCGATCCCTGCATGGTCTGCACCGCCCATTGAGCGGGGGGCTCGGATCGGTCCCGTCCGACACCGGGTGGTCGGCTACTTTACAATGATTGGAAAGAAAGCTTCCGCACCGTGTCGGATCTTCGATCGGGGCGCGTGTGAGCATCCAATTTTAAGTGCATGTTAAATCGCGGTTTATGCGTTCCTCCCCGTGCCAGCGCCCACGCTGGCATGCTCCTTGCGGACAGGGTGGCAATCAGAACGCGGGCGAAACGCCCGTCGTCTCAGCCACGCCGGGGAGGAGGACCAGATGGGCCTGGGCACCGAGACTTTCTATGACGTCATCCGTCGTCAGGGCATCACGCGCCGCAGCTTCGTGAAATTCTGCAACCTGACCGCCGCGAGCCTCGGGCTCGGCCCGATCGCCGCGACCGAGATGGCGCACGCGCTGGAGACCAAGCCGCGCACGCCGGTCATCTGGATGCACGGCCTCGAGTGCACCTGCTGCTCGGAGAGCTTCATCCGCTCCGCGCATCCGCTCGTGAAGGACGTCGTCCTGTCGATGATTTCGCTCGACTACGACGACACGATCATGGCCGCCGCCGGTCATCAGGCCGAGGCGATCCTCGAAGAGACGCGCAAGAAGTACAAGGGCCAGTACATCCTGGCCGTCGAGGGTAATCCGCCGCTCAACGAGGACGGCATGTTCTGCATCGACGGCGGCCGTCCGTTCGTCGAGAAGCTCAAGGAGATGGCCGAGGACTCCATGGCGGTGATCGCCTGGGGTGCCTGCGCCTCCTGGGGCTGCGTGCAGGCGGCCAAGCCGAACCCGACGCAGGCCACCCCGATCGACAAGGTCATCAAGAACAAGCCGATCATCAAGGTACCGGGCTGCCCGCCGATCGCCGAGGTGATGACCGGCGTCGTGACCTACATCACCACCTTCGGCCGTCTGCCGGAGCTCGACCGGCAGGGCCGGCCGAAGATGTTCTATTCGCAGCGCATCCACGACAAGTGCTACCGCCGGCCGCATTTCGATGCCGGCCAGTTCGTCGAGAGCTGGGACGACGAGGGCGCGCGCAAGGGCTACTGCCTCTACAAGATGGGCTGCAAGGGTCCGACGACCTACAACGCCTGTTCGACCACGCGCTGGAACGACGGCGTGTCGTTCCCGATCCAGTCGGGCCACGGCTGCATCGGCTGCTCGGAAGAGGGCTTCTGGGACAAGGGCTCGTTCTACGACCGCCTGACCACGATCAACCAGTTCGGCGTCGAGGCGAACGCCGACAAGATCGGCGGCACGGTCGCCGGCGTGGTCGGCGCGGCAGTGGTCGCCCATGCGGCGGTGACCGCCGTCAAGCGCGTCACGACCAAGCGCGACGGCTGATCCGTCACTGCACTTTCCGCGAGCCGGCTTCGAACCCGCGCCGCCGCTGAGCCTTCGCTCGGCCGGCGGGCGCGGGGGAGCCGGGCTTCCGTCACCGACTTTCAGGGACAGGGAACAGCGCCATGGGCATTCAGACCCCCAACGGCTTCAATCTCGACAATTCGGGCAAGCGTGTCGTCGTCGATCCGGTCACCCGCATCGAAGGCCACATGCGCGTCGAGGTGAACGTCGACAGCAACAATGTCATCCGCAACGCGGTCTCGACCGGCACCATGTGGCGCGGCATCGAGGTGATCCTGCGCGGCCGCGATCCGCGCGACGCCTGGGCCTTCACCGAGCGCATCTGCGGCGTCTGCACCGGCACCCACGCGCTGACCTCGGTTCGCGCGGTCGAGAACGCGCTGTCGATCAAGATCCCCGAGAACGCCAACTCGATCCGCAACATCATGCAGCTCGTGCTGCAGGTGCATGACCACGTCGTGCACTTCTATCACCTGCATGCGCTCGACTGGGTCGACGTGGTCTCGGCGCTCTCCGCCGATCCGAAGGCGACCAGCCAGCTGGCGCAGTCGGTCTCCGACTGGCCGCTGTCGTCGCCGGGCTACTTCAAGGACCTGCAGACCCGGCTGAAGAAATTCGTCGAGTCCGGCCAGCTCGGGCCGTTCAAGAACGGCTACTGGGGCCATGCCGCCTACAAGCTGCCGCCGGAAGCGAACCTGATGGCGGTCGCGCACTATCTGGAAGCGCTCGACTTCCAGAAGGACATGGTCAAGATCCACACGATCTACGGCGGCAAGAACCCGCATCCGAACTGGCTGGTCGGCGGCGTGCCCTGCG
The DNA here is from genome assembly GCA_040269895.1 of Ancalomicrobiaceae bacterium S20. NCBI lineage: Bacteria > Pseudomonadati > Pseudomonadota > Alphaproteobacteria > Hyphomicrobiales > Ancalomicrobiaceae > Methyloraptor > Methyloraptor flagellatus. The sequence goes on from CP158568.1 coordinate 1,026,103, forward strand.
CGATCAACATCGACGGCACGGGCGCGGTCGGCGCGATCAACATGGAGCGGCTGAACCTCGTCTCCGAGATCATCGATCGCATGGTGACGTTCTGCGAGCAGGTCTACCTGCCGGACGTCGCGGCGATCGGCTCGTTCTACAAGGACTGGCTCTATGGCGGCGGCCTGTCGGGCAAGTCGGTGATGGCCTATGGCGACATCCCCGAACACGCCAACGACTATTCGCCGGCCTCGCTCAAGCTGCCGCACGGCGTGATCCTGAACGGGAACCTCAAGGAGATCTATCCCGTCGATCACACCGACCCGAACCAGATCCAGGAGTTCGTCACCCACTCCTGGTACAAGTATCCGGACGAGACCAAGGGCCTGCATCCGTGGGACGGCGTCACCGAGCCGCACTACGCGCTCGGCCCGAAGACCAAGGGCACCCGGACCAACATCGAGGCGCTCGACGAGGAGGCGAAGTACTCCTGGATCAAGTCGCCGCGCTGGAAGGGCAACGCCGTCGAGGTCGGGCCGCTCGCCCGCTACATCGTCGGCTATGCCCAGGGCAAGGCCGAGTTCAAGGATCCGACCGACAAGTTCCTCAAGGATCTCGGCCTGCCGGTCACGGCGCTGTTCTCGACGCTCGGCCGCACCGCGGCGCGTGCGCTCGAGGCGGTGTGGGCGGCGCAGCAGCTGCGCTACTTCCAGGACAAGCTGCTCGCCAACATCAAGGCCGGCGATCTCAACACGGCCAACACCGAGAAGTGGAAGCCGGAGAGCTGGCCGAAGGAGGTCAAGGGCGTCGGCTTCACCGAGGCGCCGCGCGGCGCGCTCGCGCACTGGATCAAGATCAAGGACGGCAAGATCGACAACTACCAGTGCGTCGTGCCGACGACCTGGAACGGCAGCCCGCGTGATCCGAAGGGCAACATCGGCGCCTTCGAGGCTTCGCTGATGGATACGCCGATGGCCGATCCGACGCAGCCGCTCGAGATCCTGCGCACCCTCCATTCCTTCGATCCGTGCCTGGCCTGCTCGACCCACGTCATGTCGCCCGACGGGCAGGACATGGCGACCGTCACCGTGCGCTGAGGGGAGGGTGCCATGACGGACACCGCCCACTCCAACAGCGGTCGCGAGCCGCACAATCACTTCCCCGGCGTGGTCGACCTCGCCGGGGGGCACATGGTCGGCCGGCCGACGATCTACGTCTACGAGGCGCCGGTGCGTCTCTGGCACTGGGTCAACGCCGCCGCGATCGTCGTGTTGGCTATCACCGGCTACTTCATCGGATCGCCGCCGCCCGCGGTCGGCGGCGAGGCCTATGACACCTTCATCTTCGGCTACATCCGCTTCACGCATTTCGCCGCCGGCTACGTGCTCGCGGTCGGCTTCCTGATGCGGATCTACTGGGGCTTCGTCGGCAACAGCCACGCGCGGCAGATCTTCTACGTGCCGTTCTGGAGCCGGACCTGGGCCAAGGGCGTGCTGCAGGAACTGCGCTGGTACATGTTCCTGGAGAAGGAGCCGAAGAAGTACGTCGGCCACAATCCGCTGGCGCAGATCGCGATGTTCGTCATGTTCACGCTGTTCACCGTGTTCATGATCATCTCGGGCTTCGCGCTCTACTCCGAAGGCACCGGCCGCGACAGCTGGCAGGGCAAGCTGTTCGGCTGGGTGTTCTCGATCTTCCCGAACAGCCAGGACGTCCACACGCTGCATCATCTCGGCATGTGGGTGATCGTGACCTTCGTGATCGTGCACGTCTACGCCGCGATCCGCGAGGACATCATGAGCCGCCAGACCATGATCTCGACCATGATCTCCGGCGAGCGGCAGTTCCGCGACGAGCGGGAGGACTGACCCATGTCCAGCGCCGTCTCGAATGCTGCCGCGACCGCCGAGCCCCTGCCGCGCATCCTCGTGCTCGGCATCGGCAACATCCTGTGGGCGGACGAGGGCTTCGGGGTCCGGGCGGTGGAGGCGTTCCACCGCCAGTTCGAGCTGCCGGAGGCCGTGACGCTGCTCGATGGCGGCACGCAGGGGCTCTACCTGGTCAATTTCGTGCAGGAAGCCGATCGGCTGATCGTGTTCGACGCGATCGACTACGGGCTCGAACCCGGTACGCTCAAGGTCGTGGAAGACGACGAGGTGCCGAAGTTCACCGGCGCCAAGAAGATGAGCCTGCACCAGACCGGCTTCCAGGAAGTGCTGTCGGCGGCGGATCTGCTCGGCGGCTACCCGGAAAAGCTGGTGCTGATCGGCTGCCAGCCGGTCGATCTCGAGGACTGGGGCGGTCCGCTGACCGAGCCGGTCCGCGCCGCGATCGAGCCGGCGCTGGCGGAGGCCATCGCCGTGCTGGAGCGCTGGGGTGTGGCGGTCGAGCCGCGCGCCGCGCCGCTCGAACCGGAACAGGAATTGCTTATCAACGACATCGGCCACGCCGCCTATGAGCGTCGCGCGGCCGTTGCTACCGTCTAGCCGGGGAGGCCGCCGCGAGAGTCGCGCGGCCACCGAACCGCCACTCACGAGGGGATGGAATCATGCGTTCGATCGTTCGTCTCACCGCTCTCGCCGCCGGCGTTCTCGCCGCCACCGGCGCCCAGGCCCATGTCGGCGTCGAGCCGCATATCCATGGCGACCTCATCGCCGGCGCGCTGCATCCGCTGACCGGCCCCGACCATATCGCCGCCATGGTGGCGGTCGGCCTGTGGGCGGCGGCGCTCGGCGGCCGGGCCATATGGGCCGTGCCGGCGGCCTTCGTCAGCGTGCTGGCGTTCGGTGCCGTGCTCGGCGTCATGGGCGTCGCGCTGCCGGCGGTCGAGCCGATGATCGCGGTCTCGGTGATCGCGCTCGGCCTGCTCACCGCTTTCGCGGTGCGCGTGCCGATGCCGGCCGCCGCCGCGCTGGTCGGCTTCTTCGCGCTGTTCCATGGCCATGCCCACGGCGCGGAAATGCCGTCGATGGCGAACCCGATGCTCTACGGCCTCGGCTTCGTGGTCGCGACCGCGCTGCTGCACGGCGCCGGTCTCGGTCTCGGCCTCGTCGCCGGCCGCACCACGGGCGTGCTCGCGCGCGTTGCCGGTGCCGCGGTCGCCGTGTTCGGCGTCGTGCTCGCCGCCGGCTGAGCCTCTGGCGAGGGAAGGAGCATCCCCATGTGCCTCGGCGTGCCGATGACGGTTCTCGACGACGGTGCCTTCACCGCGCTCTGCGGGCGCGGCGAGGAGGTGCGCCGGGTCTCGATGCTGCTCGTCGGCGCGCAGGCCGTGGGCACCAAGGTGCTCGTTCATATCGACAGCGCCGTCCGCGTCCTCGACGCGGACGAGGCAGAAGCGATCGATCGGGCGCTCGAAGGCCTCGCCGCCGCGATGGACGGCCGGGCCTTCGACCACCTGTTCGCCGATCTGATCGATCGCGAGCCGGAACTGCCCGAGCATCTCAGATCGTGAGGCCGGACGCCTGATCGAGGGGACCCGGGCGCAGGACGGCGCCGACCGGGCTCCGGCGATACGGGCAAGCGCGATACCCGAAGCGCGATACCCAAGAATGTGACGTTCGAGGAGGAAGCCCATGCATCCGCTCATCGCGGCGCTTTCGAGCCGCCACGGCCTGCCGACCGTTGATGCGGCGACCGTCGACACCTTCCTGGCGCCCGCCGCCGGCGAGGCCGAGCACACGATCCTGTTCTTCACCGGCGATCCCGAGACGCGGTCCGACACGACCGACGTCGCGGTGGTGCTGCCGGAGCTGCTCGCGGCCTTCGCCGGCCGGTTCCGGGCCGCGGTGGTCGATCGCGAGGCGGAAGAGGCGCTGAAGGCGCGCTTCGGCGTGCAGGTGTTCCCGAGCCTCGCGGTGACGCGCGGCCAGGCGGCGCTCGGCGTCATGCCGCGCATCCGCGACTGGTCCGACTACACCGACACGCTCGCCGGCTACCTCAAGGTCGATGCCGAGCCGCCGAAGCCGGCGCGGCCGAAGATCGAGATCACCTACAACGGGCGGAGGACCGACGCATGAAGGCCGGATTCTGGGTGGCGCCCGACGGCGCCGACGATGCCATCGCCATGCTGCCGATCGGCGGCGAAGCGGCCGAGATCCGCAAGTCCGGCACCACCGGCACCGGCGCCTTGTCGTTCCTGGCGACGACCGGCGCGGAGGAGATGATCGCGCGCTGTCCCGGCGTTGCGGCCCTGCTGCCGAAGCTCGCCGACGCGCTCGACACGCAGAAGGCCAACGAGGTCGGCCGGATCTTCGATCTCGAACATCTCGGCCGCGAGGAACGCGCGCTGATCGGCGAAGTGCTCGGCGAGGGCGAGGTCGCCGCGACCGTCGCGCTGCCGGACGGCGTCGTCGCGCAGGTGCAGGAGAGCATCTTCCCCGGCCTCTGGCGCGTGCGTTTCACCGATGCGAGCAACCGGCTGGTCGCCGACTATGCCGAGGTCGCCTCGATCCCGGTCGCGGTGCGCCGCGCTGCCGGCATGACACTCGCCGACATCGAGATCGGCACGCCGCCCGAGGGCGCGATGAACGTGATGCCGGTGCTCGCCGAGATCCGCGATCGCATGGCGAGCTACCGGCCCGGCGAGGCGAACCACACGATCGCCTTCTCGCTGTTCCCGATGACGCCGGACGACATCGAGTTCCTGCAGGCGACGCTCGGCGCCGGCCCGGTCCGCATCGTGTCGCGCGGCTACGGCACCTGCCGCATCCAGGCGACCGCGGTCCACAACGTCTGGGGCGTGCAGTTCTTCAACTCGATGGACACGATCCTGCTCGACACGCTCGAGATCGGCGACGTGCCCGTGGTCGCTTGCGCCGCGGAAGAAGACTTCCGCGATTCCGCCGAGCGGCTGCGCGAGATCGAGGAGGCCTACTTCAAATGAGCGCGGTCGCGGCGGACAAGCACGGCCAAGAGGGGGCCACCAGGTTCGAATGCGGCGTGTGCTGGCACGTCTACGATCCGGCCGAGGGCGATCCGGTCTGGCAGGTGCCGGCCGGGACTGCCTTCGAGGATCTGCCGGAGGCGTGGTGCTGCCCGAACTGCGACGGGCCGAGAACGAAGTTCCTGAGGCTCGACGATGATTGACGCGCAAGCCGACGGCGGCTCGGACATCGGCCCAGCGCCCGGCCCGACGGCCGCCGGCGACGCCGATCCGGGCGCCCGGCTGGTGGCGTTGTGGCGAGGTGTGGCGGCACGGATGGCGGATCTGCCGATCTACAATCCGCGCCTCGATGTGCACACGACCGCGTTTCGCCGGCATGGCGCCTGGCGGATCGGCGTGGTGACGACGCCGTGGTTCATGAATGTCGTGGCTGTGCCGGACGCGGTCGAGGCGCTGCCGCCGGCGGGGCACGAGGTCGCGATCGAGTTGCCGGACGGCGTGCTCGATGCGATCGCGGCCGATCTCGACGGGTTCGGGCGCCTCGCCATGGCCTCGCTGTTCTCGCCGATGGACGACTTCGCGGATGCCGAGGCGACCATGGCGGTCGGCGAAGCGGCGCTCGAGGAACTGCTGGCGCCGCCGCCTCCGCCGCCGAAGCCGGCCATGGCGGTCGCGGTCGATCGCCGGGCGCTGCTGTTTGGCCGTCGTCCGGAGGCGAGGCCATGACGCTCGATACGTCGTCGGCAGCGTCGGGCTTGGGCGCGGGCGGGGCAGTCGGGACGGCGGGCTCGGTTCTGCCCGATCCAGGGCGGATCCGCATCACGGTTTCGGTCGCCGACGGGGCGATCGCGCGCGTCGACATCGCCTCGACGCGGCTGATGGCGGCGGCGGCGATGTTCGCGGGCCGCGAACTCGCGGTGGTCGAGGCCGCGGTGGTGGCGCTTCATGGCCTCTGCGGCCGATCGCATGGCGCTGCCATGCGCTTCGGCGCGGCGGCAGCGCTCGGCGAGCCGATCGATGCGGACGAGACCGCGCTCTGGGTTGGCCGGCTCGCCGGCGAACGGCTCGCCGAGCATCTGCGCGTGATGTTCGCCGATCGACGCGACGATACGGGACTTGCCGCGTTGCGCGAGGCCGTCGCCCTCGGCCGCAAGGCGGCGCGCGACGGGCGGATCGAGGCGGAGGACGGCGACCGTCTGCACAAGGCCTGCGATCGGCTCATCGGAGCCTCGGAGGCGGGGGGCGACAGCGCGGAGGCGGGTGCGCCGGTCGATCGGCTGACGGCGACCGACGATGCCGCGGTGATCGCGGCGCTCGGCACCGATCTCGCCTTCGCGGCCCGGCCGCATCTCGGCGGGCGGGCGCCGGAGACCGGGCCGGCGGCGCGGGCCGGGGTCTCGGCCGCGGACCGGGACGCGGCGCGCGCCGCGCGGGTGGCCGAGGTCCGGGAGGCGATCGACATCCTCGCCGGCGGTGCGTCGGACCTCGCGGCGGCGACGGTACAGGACTGGATCCGGGCCGAGCGCCTCGGTGACGCTACGGGTTTCGCCGCAGTGGAAACGCCCCGGGGCCGATTGCACTATCGGCTGGCCGTCGGGGAGGGCGGCGGCTCGGCGAGGCGCGCGTGCTGGCGCCGACCGAATGGAATTTCGCGGCCGGCGGGCCGCTGGTCCGCAGCCTGGTCGGCCGGCGGACCGATGCGATCGCCGCCGAGGCTGCCGGCGATCTCGCCGCGGCGATCGAGGCGCGCATCGCCGCCTTCGACCCTTGCGTCGCCTTCGCGCTCACGATCCGGGACGGTCGCCATGCATGAGATGTCGCTCTGCGAGAGCGTGGTCGGGCTCGTTGAGGAGGAGGCGCGCAAGGGCGGCTTCTCGAAGGTCCGCACCGTCGTGCTCGAACTCGGCGCGCTCGGCCATGTCGAGCCGGAGGCGATGCTGTTCTGCTTCGAGGCGGTCGGGCGCGGCACGATTGTCGAGGGCGCGCGGCTCGACATCGTGCGCGTGCCCGGCGCGGGCTGGTGTCTCGACTGCGGCAAGACGGTGCCGCTCACCGAACGCTTCGGCGCCTGCCCGGACTGCGGCCGGCACCGGGTGCAGATGACGGCGGGCGACGAATTGAGGCTCAAGGAACTGGAGGTGGAGTGATGTGTACGGTTTGCGGCTGCGGCACCGAGACGATCGAAGGCCGGGCGCTCGGCGAGGGGCGGGGCCACCACCATCACCACGGTCACGATCATCATCATGACCATGGGCATGACCATGCTCACGATCACGATCATGGGCACGACCACGCGCACGACCACGATCATGGTCACGACGACGACGGTCTCGTCGTCCGTCCCGGCCATGTCGACGGCGGTGCCGGCATCGCGGGCGTGCACGTGCCGGGCATGGGTCAGGAACGGATCGTCCGCATCGAGCGCGACATCCTGTCGAAGAACAACGGCTATGCGCGCGAAAATCGCGCGCTTTTCGCCGCCACCGGCACCTTCGCGCTCAACTTCGTGTCCAGCCCCGGCTCGGGCAAGACCACGCTGCTCTGCCGCACGATCGAGGATCTGAAGGCGACGTTCCCGATCGCGGTGGTCGAGGGCGACCAGCAGACCTCCAACGACGCCGAGCGCATCCGCAAGACCGGCGTGCCGGCCGTGCAGGTCAACACCGGCAAGGGCTGCCATCTCGATGCGCATATGGTCGGCCACGCGCTCGACGATCTGCCGATCGACGGCGGCGGGCTCTTGTTCATCGAGAACGTCGGCAATCTGGTCTGCCCGGCCGCCTTCGATCTCGGCGAGGCGCACAAGGTGGTCGTGCTGTCGGTGACCGAGGGCGAGGACAAGCCGGCCAAGTATCCGGACATGTTTGCGGCTGCCGACCTCATGCTCATCAACAAGGCCGATCTGTTGCCGCATCTCGACTTCGACCTCGGCGCCTGCATGGCGGCGGCGCTCAAGGTCAACCCGCGCATCCAGATCCTGACCGTGTCGGCCAAGACCGGCGAGGGCCTGCCGGCCTTCTATGCCTGGATCGAGGCCCGTGCGGCCGCGGCCGCCTCGGCGGCGGCTGCGGCGCGCGGCCGGTCGAAGAGCGCGTGACCCGATGACCGCGCCGGCGCCCTTCGCGATCGGCCCCGATACCCGGCGCGTGCGCGTCCGGGTCAGCGGTGCCGTGCAGGGCGTCGGCATGCGGCCGTTCGTGCACCGGTTGGCGACCGACTGCGGCCTCGCCGGCTTCGTGCGCAACGGCGCCGACGGCGTCACGATCGAGGTCGAAGGCGCGCGCGTCGCGGCGTTTCTGGCGCGGCTCGGCGCCGAGGCGCCGCCGCTCGCGCGCATCGACCGGCTCGCGGTGGAGGCGATCGACGAGGTCGCGGGCGAGGGCGAGGCGGCCGGTTTCGCGATCCTGGAAAGCCTCGACGGTCCGGTCGCGACACGGATTCCGGCCGATGCGGCGACCTGCGCGGCTTGTCTCGACGAATTGTTCGATCCGGCGAGCCGGTTCTTCGGCTATCCCTTCGTCAATTGCACCCATTGCGGCCCGCGCTACACGATCACGCGGCGGTTGCCTTACGACCGGCCGCAGACGTCGATGGTCGGGTTTCCGATGTGCCCGGCTTGTGCGCGCGACTACGCCGATCCGGCGAACCGGCGGTTCCACGCCGAGCCGATCGCCTGTCCCGCCTGCGGGCCGCGGCTGACGCACGATGTCGCGACGATCGCGGCGGCCGTGCGGGCCGGCCGCATCGTCGCGCTGAAGGGCATCGGCGGCTTTCATCTCGTCTGCGACGCCACCAACGAGGCGACCGTCGCCGAGCTTCGTCGCCGCAAGGCGCGCGACGCGAAACCCTTCGCGGTGATGGTCGCCAATGCGGCCTCGGTGCCCTTCGTCGCGCAGGCGACCGCGGCCGAGATCATGCTTGCGACGGACCATGCGCGGCCGATCGTGGTGATGGCGAAAAACCGAGAGGAAGCCGATCCGCTCGCCGCCTCGGTCGCGCCGCGGCTGACGCGGATCGGCGTCATGCTCGCCTATGCGCCGGTCCATCATCTCCTGTTCGCCGCGCTCGCCGACGGGCCGCTCGCCGGCCACGATGCTCAGGCCCCGAATCCGATCGCGCTGGTCGCGACCTCGGCTAACCCCGGCGGCGAGCCGCTGGTGGTCGACGACGCGGACGCGGCGCGCCGGCTCGGCGGCATCGCGGACCTGATCGTCGGCCATGACCGGCCGATCGCGATCCGCGCCGACGACAGCGTCGTGCAGGTGATCGCCGGCGCGCCGGCCTTCCTGCGCCGGGCGCGCGGCTATGTCCCCGAGCCGATCGAACTCGCCGAGGACGGGCCGTCGGTGCTGGCGCTCGGCGCGCATCTGAAGGCGACCGTCACGGTGACGCGCGGCCGCGAGGCCTTCGTCTCGCAGCATGTCGGCGATCTCGACACGGCCGAGACGGTGCGGTTCTGGCGCGAGACCATCGCGCACCTGACGGCGATCGTCGGCGTGACGCCCGAGCGCGTGATCTGCGATCTGCACCCGGACTATCGCTCGTCGCAACTGGCCGAGGCCTTCGGCGCGCCGACCTTGCGCGTGCAACACCACGCGGCGCATGTCGCGGCGATCGCGGCCGAGCACGGTCTCTCCGGCCCGCAGATCGGCCTCGCGCTCGACGGCCATGGGCTCGGCGCCGACGGCGGCGCCTGGGGCGGCGAGATGCTGTTGGTCGATGGTGCGGATTTCCGCCGGCTCGGCCATCTGGAACCCTTGGCGCTGCCGGGCGGCGATCGTGCGGCGCGCGAGCCCTGGCGCATGGGCGTCGCGGCCCTGCACGCGCTCGGGCGCGGCGCGGAGGCGGGCCGCTTCTTCGCCGGCCGGCCGCTCGCCGGTCCCTTGGCCTCGCGGCTCGCGGCCGGCGCCGAGACGATCACGACGACCTCGCTCGGTCGCCTGTTCGATGCGGCCGCGGCGCTCATCGGCGTCGCCGATGCGCAGGCCTATGAGGGACAGGCCGCGATGGAACTGGAAGCGCTGGTCGAGCGGCCGGTCGCGCTCGACGGCGGCTTTGCGATCGATGCCGGCGTGCTGTCGTTCCGGCCGCTGCTCGGTCGCCTCGTCGCGGAGCGGCCGGATGTGCGCGCTGGCGCGGCGCTGTTCCATGGCACGCTGATCGAGGGCTTGGCCGATTGGGCGGCGGCAGGCGCGGCTGCGGCCGGGCTCGATCGAGTGCTCCTCGGCGGCGGCTGCCTGATGAACCGCGTGCTCGCGGAAGGTCTCGTCGAGGCGCTGGGCCGGCGCGGATTGATTCCCGTGCTCGCCCGGCGCCTGCCGCCGAACGACGGCGGACTGTCGCTCGGACAGGCCGCTATCGGCATGACCATGACGCGCAGGACGATGCAGGAGCGGGCCGGGGTGTCGGACACGGCCGACCGGCTGGACGGATAACAAGAGGGGGAAATGCCATGTGTCTCGCCATTCCGGCGCTGGTGACGGCGGTCTTGCCGGACGCCCAGGCCAAGATCAGCCTCGACGGGGTCGTCAAGACGATCTCGGTCGCGCTGGTCGCGGACGTCGTCCCCGGCGACTACGTGATCGTCCATGTCGGCCATGCGCTGTCGAAGATCGATCCGGAGGAGGCCGAGCGCACGCTCGCGCTGATCGCCGAGATCGGCACGGGTCACTCGAACGCGGAGGTCGCGGCATGAAATACGTCGACGAATATCGCGACGGCGCGCGTGCCGCCGAGATCGCCGAGGCGATCGCCCGCGAGGTCCGGCCGGACCGGTCCTATGCCTTCATGGAGTTCTGCGGCGGCCACACGCATGCGATCTCGCGCTATGGCATCGAGGATCTGCTGCCGGCGAACGTGCGCATGATCCACGGTCCCGGTTGCCCGGTCTGCGTGCTGCCGGTCGGCCGGATCGACGACGCGATCCGGCTCGCCCGCCGTCCGGAGGTCACGCTCGTGACCTACGGCGACCTGATGCGCGTGCCGAGCTCGAAGGGCGGGAGCCTGCTCAAGGCCAAGGCGGCCGGCGCGGACATCCGCATGGTCTATTCGTCGCTCGACGCGGTGAAGATCGCCGAGAAGGAGCCGGACCGCGAGGTGGTGTTCTTCGCGATCGGCTTCGAGACCACGACGCCGCCGACGGCGGTGGCGCTGAAGATCGCGATGGAGAAGGGGCTCGAGAACTTCTCGATCTTCTGCAACCACGTGCTGACGCCGGTCGCGATGCGCACGATCCTCGACACGCCGGCCGCGCCGGGCGAGCCGCCGATCGCCATCGAAGGCTTCGTCGGGCCGGCGCATGTCTCGACCATCATCGGCATGGAGCCCTATCGGGAGTTCGCCGAACAGTATCGCAAGCCCGTGGTCATCGCCGGTTTCGAGCCGCTCGACGTGATGCAGGCGATCCTGATGCTGATCCGGCAGGTCAACGAGCAGCGCGCCGAGGTCGAGAACCAGTATATCCGCGCCGTCACCCGCGCCGGCAATGTCACGGCGCAGACGCTGTGTGAAGACGTCTTCGAGCTGCGGGACGAATTCGAGTGGCGCGGCCTCGGCGTTGTGCCGAAAAGCGCGCTCAAACTGCGCGATGCCTTCGCCTTCTATGATGCCGAGAAGCGCTTCGCGGTCGAGACCGTCGCGGCCGCCGACAATCCGGCCTGCGAATGCGGGCCGATTCTGCGCGGCCAAAAGAAGCCGGCCGACTGCCGGCTGTTCGGCACCGCCTGCACGCCGGAGACGCCGATGGGCGCCTGCATGGTCTCGTCGGAGGGCGCCTGCGCGGCGCACTGGACCTACGGCCGGTTCCGCGAGCACCAGAAAGGCGCCGAGAAGGCGCCGCTCCGGAGGGCGTCATGAACGCGCGGGCGCCGATCAAGGCGCATCGCCGCAAGCTCGATCTCAAGAACGGCCGCGTCGACCTCAGCCACGGTTCGGGCGGCCGGGCCATGGCCGATCTGATCGCGGGCATCTTCCGCGACGCCTTCGCGAGCGACCTGCTCGAACAGGGCAACGACCAGGCGGTGTTCCCGACGCCGAAGGGTGGCCGCATGGCGATGACCACCGACGGCTATGTCGTGTCGCCGCTGTTCTTTCCCGGCGGCGACATCGGCTCGCTCGCGGTCCATGGCACGGTCAACGACCTCGCCATGGCCGGCGCGGTGCCGCTCCATCTCTCGGCGAGCTTCATCATCGAGGAGGGCTTTCCCTTCGCCGATCTGAAGCGCATCGCCGACTCGATGGGGGCGGCGGCGCGCGCGGCCGGGGTCGCGATCGTGACCGGCGACACCAAGGTGGTCGAGCGCGGCAAGGCCGATGGCGTGTTCATCTCGACCGCCGGCATCGGCGTGGTGCCGGACGGGCTCGATCTCTCGGGCGACCGCGCGCGGCCGGGCGACGTCGTGCTGGTCTCCGGCTCGATGGGCGATCATGGCGTCGCGATCATGTCGAGCCGGGAAAATCTCGAGTTCGAGACTGCGATCCTGTCCGACAGCGCGGCGCTGAACGGCCTCGTCGCGGCGATGGTCGCGGCCGCCGGGCCGCATCTCAGGCTGATGCGCGATCCGACCCGCGGCGGGCTGGCCGCGACGCTCAACGAACTGGCGCACCAGTCGGGCGTCGGGTTCCGGATCGAGGAGGCGGCGATCCCGGTCAAGCCGGAGGTCGCGGCGGCCTGCGAACTGCTCGGGCTCGATCCGCTGTTCGTCGCCAACGAGGGCAAGCTCGTCGCCGTGGTGGCGCCGGAGGGGCGGAGGCCCTGCTCGCGGCGATGCGCGCGCATCCGCTCGGGGCCGAGGCCGCGATCGTCGGCACGGCGGTCGAGGACGACCAGCGCTTCGTCCAGATGACCACCGGCTTCGGCGGCGGGCGCATCGTCGACTGGCTGTCGGGCGAACAGTTGCCGCGGATCTGCTAAAGCTTCGGCAGGAACGGACCATCGCGTCCGTTTCGCCGATCGGAATGACCCACTCTTCGGCTTCCGCGCGCGATGTTCCTCCGGGATCGCGCGCGCTCCGGGGAGAGCGGCGGGAGGCAGCGTGACCGAACATCCGACCGTCCTCGTCGTCGACGACGAGGTGCGCTCGCTCGAAACGCTCCGGCGCGTGCTCGGCGACGAGTTCGCGGTCATCGGCGCGCGCTCGGCGAGCGAAGCGGAGACCGTGCTCGCGGGCGAGATGGTGCAGGTGATCCTGTGCGATCACCGCATGCCGGGCGAGACCGGCGTCTCGTTCCTACGCCGGGTGCGCGACACCTGGCCGGATCCGGTGCGGATGATCATCTCGGGCTATACCGAGAGCGAGGACATCATCACCGCGGTCAACGAGGCCGGGATCTACCAGTACATCACCAAGCCGTGGGATCCGGACGGGCTGATCGAGCGCGTGCGCGAGGCCGCGCAGCTGTTCCGGCTCCAGCGCGAGGCGGGGGGCGCCGCGGCCGACACCAAGCCGACGCCGGCCAATCTGCACAGCCGGGTGGTCGAGAAGCGGCGCATCGAGCGCGGCCGCTACGAGTTCGAGCGCATCGTGCATGCGCCGTCGAGCCCGGTTGCCGATGTCATCTCGCTCGCCCGGCGAGCGACCGACTACGACATCTCGGTGCTGATCACCGGCGGCTCGGGCACCGGCAAGGAACTGCTCGCGCGCGCGATCCATTACGGCTCGCATCGCGCCGACAAGCCGTTCGTGGTCGAGAACTGCGGCGCGCTGCCGGACGAACTGCTCGAGAGCGAGCTGTTCGGCTGCAAGAAGGGCGCCTTCACCGGCGCCTATCAGGACCGGATCGGCCTGTTCGAACTGGCCGACGGCGGCACGATCTTCCTCGACGAGATCGGCGAGACATCGCCGTCGTTCCAGGTCAAGCTGTTGCGCGTTTTGCAGGAGGGCGAGATCCGGCCGCTCGGGGCGCAGCGGCCGCGGCGGGTCGACGTGCGCGTCATCTCGGCGACCAACCGCGACCTGCTCGGCGAGGTCGCGGCCGGCCGGTTCCGGCGCGACCTCTATTACCGGCTCGCGGCGTTCCCCGTGCATCTGCCGGATCTCAAGGATCGGCCGATCGACCTGCCGCTGATCGCCGAGCGGCTGCTCGGCGAGGTCAATCGCGCCTTCGATCGCCGCGTTGCGGGCTTTCGGGCCGAAACGCTGGCGGCCATGGCGGCCTATCCATGGCCGGGCAACGTGCGCGAACTCGCCAACGAGATCCAGCGCATGGTGGCGCTCTCCGACGACGACGGGCTGCTCGGGCTCGAGCTCTTGTCGCCGCTCGTGCGCGGCCTGTCGCCGGTGGCAGGGGCGCCGCCCTCGGCCGCGCCGGCCGGCGGCACGCTGAAGGACCGCGTCGAGGCTCTCGAACGGGCCGCGATCGACGAGACGCTGCGCCGGACCAGTGGCAACATCTCGCGGGCGGCGGAGGAGCTGGGGCTGTCGCGGGTCGGCTTGCGGGCCAAGATGGAGCGCTACGAGCTGCGCCGGGATTGGGTGGATGACGACTGACCGAAGCGATCGCCGCACCGCTGCCGCGCCGGATCCGTCGGACGGACCCGCGCGTGGCGATGCGCGTTTCGCCGATCCGTTGCGGCTGGCGCTGCCGGTCGACCGGCTCGCCGAACTCGACGGCGAGCGCGAGGCGATGTGGATCGACGTCATCGGCCGCATGGAGGAGGTCTATTCCGATCTCCTGCGCTACGAGACCGATCTCGAAGCCAAGAACGCCGAGCTCGAAGAGGCGCAGGCGTTCATTTCCGGCGTGATCGCCTCGATCTCGGACATTCTGATCGTCGTCGATGGGGACGGCCGCATCCTGCAGGTCAATCCGGCATTCGAACGGCTGGTCGGCGCGACCGAGCCGGCGCTGGTCGGTACCTCGCTCGCCGAGCGGCTGGCCGGGGCGGATCGGCCGAGCGGCGCGGCACTGGCCGCCGGTCGATCGGGCGATTTCGAGCTGAGCTTCGTCGCGGCGGACGGGACGTCCACGGACCTGTTCGCGGTCGCTGCATCGCCGCGGCTCGACCATGCCGGCCGGCGCGCCGGCGCCGTGGTGACGGGACGCCCGGTCGGCGAGCTCCGGCGCGCCTACGAGGCCCTGCACCGGGCGCACACCGACCTGCAACGGGCGCAGCGCAAGCTGGTCGAGCAGGAGAAGATGGCGAGCCTCGGCCGCCTGGTCGCCGGCGTGGCGCACGAGCTCAACAACCCGATCAGCTTCGTCTGCGGCAACATCCATGCGCTCGACCGCTATCGGCAGCGGCTGACGCGCTTTCTCGACGATCTGGCACGCGGTGGCGATCCGGCCGAACTGCGCCGACAGCACCGGATCGACGCCATGGTCGAGGATCTGCCGTCGCTGATCGACGGTACGCTCGAAGGCGCCGGCCGCGTCTCGGAGATCGTCCGCAACCTGCGCCGGCTGTCGTTCAGCCGGCCGGGCGAACATGCGGCGGTCGATATCGCGCGGGTGGTGCGCAACGCCGCGCATTGGGCCGCCAAGGCGCGCGGCGGCGCGGCGCGCGTCACGGTCGAGGCGCCGGAGGAGGCGATCGTCGAGGGCCAGGAAGGCGAGCTGCACCAGGTGCTGGTCAATCTGGTCGAGAACGCGCTCGACGCGGTCAAGGGCGTCGCCGAGCCGGCGGTCGACGTGCGCGTGGCCCTGCTGGACGACACGGTCGAGATCGCGATCGTCGACAACGGGCCGGGTATCGATCCGCGCCATGCCGACAAGATCTTCGAGCCGTTCTTCACCACTAAGACGGTGGGCGAGGGGACCGGGCTCGGCCTCTGGATCTCCTACCTGATCGTCCGCCAGCACGGCGGCGAGCTCGTCTGCGAGCCGACCGCGCACGGGGCGCGATTCTCGTTCCGGCTTGCGCGCTCGGCCTGAACGGCGTCGCGGATCGGGCTGGAGGCCAATAAAAAAGCCCCGGAGGACCGGGGCTTTTGCGTTCCGAGGTCGGCCGTGACCGGCCGGGCCAAAATCACTTGATCTTGGCTTCCTTGAACTCGACGTGCTTGCGCGCGACGGGATCGTACTTCTTGACCGAGAGCTTCTCGGTCATGGTGCGCGAGTTCTTCTTGGTCACGTAGAAGTAACCGGTGTCGGCGGTCGACACGAGCTTGATCTTGATGGTGGTCGCCTTGGCCATCGTCTTCGTTCCTCAAATGCGCCCGAAGGGTCGAGCCTCGCGGCGGCCTCCGGTGTCCGTCGGCGTCGCTGCGCCTCGGGATGGGTCTGGTGATTCTGGCGCCCGCCATCAACAGAACGACCCGCGGTGTGCCGCGGGCCGGATGAGCGTGCGTTCGTCGGCGATCTTCTCGCGGATCGCGGCGCGAAAGTCAAGGTCGACGACGCGCTCGACCGGGCGGTCGGCGCGCCGGCGGCCCGGCATTTTCGCTCAGCGGCGCCGGCGGACGAGATCGCCCGCCACGACCGCGAGATAGAGGCCGAACAGCGCCGCCATGACCACCGCCGCGCCGTGCGGGCGCCAGAGGTCGAGGCCGGCGCCGATCGAGGGCGGGCCGATCAGGATGCCGACCGCGTACATCATGACGAAGGCGGCGTTGGCCGAGGCCAGATCGGCGCCGGAATAGCGCGCGCCGAGGTGGATCAGGCCGACGGTGTAGAGCCCGGCCGTGACGCCGCCCCAGACGAACAGCACCGCGATCAGCAGCCACGGCGATCCGGCGACGGTCGGGATCGCGGCCGCGCCGAGCACGCCGACGGCGGCGCAGGCGGCGAGGATCTTGCGCCGGTCGATCCGGTCGGACAGGAGGCCGATCGGGATCTGGAACAGCACGTTGCCGAAGGCGACCGCGGTCACCAGGAGTGCTGCGGTGGTCTCGTCAAAGCCGAGCCGCAGACCATAGACCGGCAGGATGGTCATGCCACCCGATTCGACCGCGCCGAACGAGAAGGCGGCCAGCGTCGCGACCGGCGCACCGACCACGAAGCCGATCACCGAGCGCTGCGGCGCTTCCTCCAGCACGGGGATGGCGTTCAGCACCACCAGCGCCGGCAGGATACCGAGCGCGAGCACGAGGGTGCCGACCGCGAAGGGCGCGAAGCCGTGTGCGCCGACCGAGGCCAGGATGATAGGACCGACGCCGAGGCCGATCGAAAGCACGGTCGCGTAGATGCCCATGATCGCGCCGCGCCGATGCGCCGGCGACAGCGAGTTGAGGCCGAATTCGGACAGGACGAAGCTCGCGGTCAGCCCGAAGCCGAGCAGGATGCGCAGCGGGAACCAGAGCCAGAACGCCTCGGCGAAATAGAAGGCGAGGAAGGTCGCCGGCGTCAGCGCCAGCGAGGCGATGAGCAGCCGGCCGGTGCCGATCCGGCGCGCGAGCGGGGCGACGAGCGGCGTCACCACGATCGAGGCGAGGCCGCCGAAGGCGGTGTTGATGCCGATCCAGGTCGCGTCGATGCCGCGGGCTTCCAGCACGAGCGCGAGCAGCGGCATGCCCAGGCTGACGCCGGTGCCGACGGTGGCGACGGTCGCGATCATCGCGCCGAGGATCACGGCCTGGGCGCGGTCGAGCCTGCCGTCGGCAGTCGAGCCTGCCGTCTTGGTTGCCGAAACGCCGGTCATGATCATCTCCATCACCCCCTGCCGCTGCGATCCTCCGCCGCGATCGCCCGGCGGATCTGCACCGGTCGAGGTCACGTCGAGTGCCGCCGGGCCGCCCGGTGGGGCGCGGCGAGGGGAGGCATGATCTAGGCCGGTGACAGGCAAATGTCACCGGCAGCCGGGTGCGAATGGTGCATTTCGGCCATGCGGAGGGTATCAGACGCGACTTTTCGGGCGATCAACACCCCGAAAGTCATGTCGAAGCCCGATTTCCGCCGCTCAGACCTCGGCGCGGCGAAAGCCGTTGCCGACCCACTGATAGAACGGGACCGGCGTCTGGGGCGCGAGCTTCGGGTCGCGGGCGAGGCGGGCGACCAATTCGTCCATGATCGTATGCGTGATCGGCGGCAGTTGCGACTTGGCCTTGGCCTCGTCGAAGGTCACCCAGGCGACGTCTTCGAGCTCGCCCGACGGGCCGGTGCCCTCGGGCAGCGTCTCGGCGATCGCGTCGGCGAAGACGGCGAAGAAGCGGGTGTCGAAGCGGCGCGGCCGCTTCGGCGGGGTGATGGCGCGCGCGACCAGTCGGAACGGCGCCAGGCTCGGCGCGACGCCGCGCTCGACGAAGGCGGCGAACTCGCCACCGAGCCGCGGATCGGCGGCGGCGCCCTTGGTGCCGACGAAGACGCCGGCTTCCTCATAAGTCTCGCGGATCGCCGCGACCGCGAAGGCGCGGGCGCGCGAGGTCGTCTTCGGCCCCTTCATCGCGTGCGAGACCTTGGCCAGCACGTCCGGATGATAGTCCTCGGCCACGGGTACAAAACTGTCGCCGCGGTCTACGCGGCCGCCGGGGAACACATAGGCGCCGGGGAAGAACTTGTGGCGCATGTGCCGGCGGCCCATCAGCACGCGCAGCTCGCCGCCGGCGACGCGATCGAGGATCAGCAGCGTCGCGGCGTCCTTGGGACGCAGATTGACCGCCACCTTGTCGCGCTCGACCGCATTGAGGCGCTTCAGACGCTCGTCGAGCGCCTGAGCATTGGATCCGGAAGCGGGCGCGTCGGTGGTATCGGTCATCGGCGTTTCCTTCGTCTTCTCTTATTGTTGTGGGTGTTTCTTGATATCCCGAATCAGCCGACCGTGCGCACGGCCGCCGCCGGCTTCGGCTCGGGCTCGGGCGCGGCCTCGCCGGCGTTCGGGTCGAAGCCGTGCATGTAGAGCGCCCATTGCAGCGCCACGACCGCGCCCTTGATCGGCCGGAGCAGAACCAGCGTCAGGGCGAGGGTCAGCGGCAGCCAGAGGATCCAGTGGATCCACATCTCCGGGTGCCAGGCCTGTTCGACCAGCAGCATCGCCGGCACGATGATGTGGCCGACGACCATGATGGTCAGGTAGGGCGGGAAATCGTCGGCGCGGTGGTGGTAGAGCGGCTCGTGACAGGCGTCGCAATAGGGCTTCACGGTCGTGTAGCCGTCGAACAGCGCGCCTTCGCCGCACTTGGGGCAGCGGCAGCGGAAGCCGTGCTTCAGCGCCGTCCAGACGTCGCGCTTGGGCAGCGGGATGTCGCCGCCGCCCGCCGTGCCGCCTTCACCGTAGATCACGTCCATGCGTCCCTCCTCGGGGATGAAAGCGGCGGATGGCACACCGCGCGCCCGACCCGGCTGGATCGGCGCGGCCGCCTTGCGCACGCTTAGGATTTGGCCGGAATGCACCCTGGTTCCGTCCGGGTGTCGTCCTGCCTCAAAGATGGCGGTTCGGCGCGCACGATCAACCTCTACCGCGTTTTGCGCCCGATCCGGCACGCGACGGGGTGCCGCGCTTGCCGGCCGAGCCGCCGCCGCCCTTGGGCCGGGTCGGTCCGCGGCCGCGACCGCCGCCGCGACCGGTCGCGCCGCCGCGGCCGAAGCCGAGGTCGCGGCGCTGGTTGGCCGGCTTCTCGAAGGCGCCCTCCGACAGCATCTCGAAGCGCAAAGCCCCGGCGAAGGGTTGTGCCTCGACGAGCCGCACTTCAACGGCATCGCCGAGCCGGTAGGTCTCGCCGGTGCGGCTGCCGACCAGCGCATGGGAGACCTCGTCGAAGACATAGTAGTCGTCGCCGATGGTCGAGGCCGGAATAAAACCGTCGGCGCCGGTTTCGTTCAGGCGCACGAACAGGCCCGACTTGGTGACGCCGGCGATGCGGCCGCGGAACTCCGCGCCGATCCGGTCCATCAGCCAGCGGGCGATCAGCCGGTCGATCGTCTCGCGCTCGGCCGCCATGGCGCGGCGCTCGGCGGCGGAGATCTCCGCGCCGATGCCTTCCAGCTTCTCGTCGAGCGCTTCCGGCAGGCCGTCGTTGCCGAGCCGCAGCGCCCGGATCAGCGCACGATGCACGATCAGGTCGGCATAGCGGCGGATCGGCGAGGTGAAATGGGCGTAGCGCTTCAGGTGCAGGCCGAAATGGCCGATGTTGACCGGGTTGTACTCGGCCTGCGCCTGCGAGCGCAGCACCACCTCGTTGACGAGGCCCGCGCGCGGGGTCTCGGCGACCCGGGCGAGGATGGCGTTGAAGTTCGCCGGCTTGATGCCGCCCTTGGCGCCGATCTTCATGTCGATCGTGGCGAGGAAGTCCTTCAGCGCCTCGAGCTTCTCCGGGCTCGGCGCATCATGGATGCGATAGAGCAGCGGCGTGCGGAACTTCTCCAGCGTTTCGGCGGCGGCGACGTTGGCCTGGATCATGAATTCCTCGATCAGCTTGTGAGCATCGAGGCGTTCTGGGACGATCACGCGGTCGACCGTGCCATCGGATTTCAGCAGGATCTTGCGCTCGGGCAGGTCGAGGTCCAGCGGCTCGCGGGCGTCGCGGCCGCGCTTCAGCGCGGCGTAGGCGGCCCAGAGCGGCCTCAGCACGCCCTTCAGCAGCGTCTCGGTCTTGTCGTCGGTGCGGCCGTCGATGGCGGCCTGGGCCTGCTGGTAGGAGAGCTTGGCGGCCGAGCGCATCATGATGCGGTGGAACGTGTGGTCCTTCTTGCGGCCGTCGGCCGCGAAGATCATGCGTACGGCCATGGCCGGGCGATCGACCTTTTCCTTCAGCGAGCAGAGATTGTTGGAGATCCGCTCGGGCAGCATCGGCACGACGCGATCGGGGAAATAGACCGAGTTGCCGCGATGCAGCGCCTCGCGGTCGAGCGCGGAACCGGGGCGCACGTAAGCCGCGACGTCGGCGATCGCGACCGTCACGATGAAGCCGCCGGGATTGTCCGGGCTCGTGTCGGGCTCGGCGTGGACGGCGTCGTCGTGGTCCTTGGCGTCCGGCGGATCGATCGTGACAAGGGCGAGGTCGCGCCAGTCCTCGCGGTTCTTCATCGTCGCGGCCTCGGCCGCCTCCGCCTCGGCCATGACCGAGACGGGGAAGACGTGCGGGATGTTGTGGGTGTGCAGCGCGATCTCGCTGACGGCCTTCTCCGAGGCCATCGGGCCGATCACCTCGCGCACCCGGGCGCGCGGCAGGCCGAGGCGGCTCGACGAGACGACGTCGAGCGCGACCAGGTCGCCCTCGCGAGCGTCCTTCAGGTCCGCCTCGCCGACGACCAGTTCCTTCGATTTCTTGTCGACCGGCACGATGCGGGCGCCGCCGGGCGCCAGACGCACGATGCCGAGGGCGGCGGCCGGCTTCTTGTCGAGCACGCGGATGATGCGCACCGCGTAGCCGACGCCCTCGGGCAGATCGGCGCCGCGTTCGGTGCGGCGGACCAGCAAGCGGTCGCCGACGCCGGCGGTCGGCGTGCCGTGGCGGCGACGCTCGCGATCGTCGACGATCAGCACGGTCGGGGCGGGGCCGTGCTCCTCCTCGTCCCATTCATCGGGGGTCGCCAGCAGATCGCCGTCGGCGTCGCGGCCGGTGACGTCGCAGACGAAGACTTCCGGCAGTTCGCCGGCCCGGATCAGCCGCTTGCGGCGTGTCTCGAGGATGCCTTCGCCCTGGAGCTCCTTCAGCAGCCGCTTCAACGCGACCTTGGCCGCGCCCTTGATGCCGAAGGCGCGCGCCAGTTCGCGCTTGCCCGCCTCGCCGGGGTGCTCGGCAATGAAGGCGAGCACCTGTTCCTTGGTCGGCAACTGGCCGGGAACGCGCGGGGTGGCGGAAGGCGGAGACTTCGGGCTGCGTGGCAAGATCGGGCGTCCTGTTTTTCGTCAAGCCCGACCATAACGCCAGACGGGTCCGCTGTCGCGTGTCCCCGGGGTGGAGCAGCCGCGCGGGGGCGCGGCTGCGCTCATTCCTTGGCCGCCTTGGCCTTCGGTGCCGCCTTTGCCTTCGGAGCAGCCTTCTTGGCAGCCGTCGCCTTGGTCGCGGTCTTTTTCGCCGGAGCCTTGGTTTCGCCGTCGTCGGCCTCGGTCGCCTTGGCGGTCTTCGGCTTGGCGGCCGCGCGGGCGCCGCCGCGCTTGGCGGAGGCGGGGGCCTTTCGGCGCGCTCGGCCAGGAGCTTGACGGCCAGATCCATGGTCACCGACTGCGGGTCGGTGCCCTTCGGCAGGGTTGCGTTGATCTTGCCGTGGTTGACGTAAGGGCCGTAGCGGCCGTCGCGGACCGTGACCGCGCCGCCGCCGTTCGGATGGGCGCCGAGATCCTTCAGCGCGGCCGGCGCGCCGCGACCACGGCCGCCGGCCTGCTTCTCGGCGATCAGGCTGACCGCGCGATTGAGCCCGACCTCGAACACCTCTTCGATGCCGGCCAGATTGGCGTAGGTGCCGTCATGGGCGACGAAGGGTCCGTAGCGGCCTATGCCGGCGGTGATCGGCTTGCCGCTCTCGGGGTGCACACCCACTTCGCGCGGCAGATTGAGCAGTTTCAGCGCCTTCTCGAGATCGATCGAGGCCGGCTCCCAGCCTTTCGGCAGGCTGGAGCGCTTCGGCTTGTCGCCTTCGCCGAGCTGGACGTAAGGCCCGAACCGGCCGGCGCGCAGCGTCACCTGCAGGCCGGAGGCCGGGTCGACGCCGAGCACCTTGGTGCCGTCGCCGCCGGTGCCGTCGGCGTTCTCGTCGTCGCCGGAGGCCTGCAGCTGGCGGGTGTAGCGGCACTCGGGATAGTTCGAGCAGCCGATGAACGAGCCGAACTTGCCGAGCTTCAGCGACAGGCGGCCGGTGCCGCAAGTCGGGCAGACGCGCGGATCGCCGCCGTCGGCACGCGCCGGGAAGATGTGCGGACCGAGCAGCTCGTTGATCGCCTCGAGCACGTCGGAGACGCGCAGCTCCTTGATCTCCTCGACCGAGGCCGAGAAGTTCTGCCAGAAGGCGCGCAGCACCTCCTTCCAGGACAGTTCGGCGTTGGAGATCTTGTCGAGGCTCTCTTCCAGATCGGCCGTGAAGTCGTATTCGACGTAGCGGCGGAAGAAGCTCTCCAGGAAGGCGATGACCAGGCGGCCCTTGTCCTGCGGCAGCAGGCGGCGCTTGTCGAGCACGACGTATTCGCGATCGCGCAGCACCTGCAGCGTCGCGGCATAGGTCGACGGCCGGCCGATGCCGAGCTCTTCCATCTTCTTGACCAGCGTCGCCTCGGTGTAGCGCGGCGGCGGCTCGGTGAAGTGCTGGTCGGCGGTGATGCGGCGGCGGGCGAGGGCCTCTTCGGCCGTCATGGCGGGCAGACGGCGGTTCTCCTCGTCCTCCTCGTCGTCGCGGCCTTCGGAATAGAGCGCGAGGAAGCCGTCGAAGCGCACGACCGAGCCGGTGGCGCGCAGGTCGCAGCGCTCGGCGCCGCTGGTGGCGACGATCTCGGCGGTGGTGCGCTCGAGCACGGCCGCCTCCATCTGGCTCGCCACCGTGCGCTTCCAGATCAGCTCGTAGAGCCTGGCCTGATCGGGCTCGAGGAAGCGGGCGACGTCCTTCGGCCGGCGGGTCAGGTCGGTCGGGCGGATCGCCTCGTGGGCCTCCTGCGCGTTCTTGGCCTTGGTTTCGTAGTGGCGCGGCTTCTCCGGCACGTAGCGGTCGCCGAAGTCCTGGCCGATCACCTGGCGGATCTGCGGGACCGCCTCGGGCGCGATCTGCACGCCGTCGGTACGCATGTAGGTGATCAGGCCGACGGTCTCGCCGCCGAGCTCGACGCCCTCGTAGAGGCGCTGGGCGAGCTGCATGGTCCGGCTCGCCGAGAAGCCGAGCGCGTAGCTCGCCGCCTGCTGCAGCGTCGAGGTCGTGAACGGCGGCCACGGATTGCGGCGTACCGGCTTCGACTCGATCGAGGCGACCTTGAAGCTGGCGCGCTCCAGCATCTCCTTGATGCGGGTCGCCTCGCCGCCGTTGTTCAGGTCGAGACGGCCGAGCTTGCGGCCCTCGAAGCCGACGACGCGGGCGTCGAACTCGTCCTGCTTGGCCGTGGCCAGACGCGCGATGATCGACCAGTATTCCTGACTGACGAAGGTCTCGATCTCGTGCTCGCGGTCGCAGATCAGGCGCAGCGCGACCGACTGGACACGGCCGGCCGAACGGGCGCCCGGCAGCTTGCGCCAGAGCACCGGCGACAGCGTGAAGCCGACGAGATAGTCGAGTGCGCGGCGGGCGAGATAGGCGTCGACGAGGCTCTCGTCGATCGCCCGCGGGTTCTTCATCGCCTCGAGCACGGACTGCTTGGTGATCGCGTTGAACACGACGCGCTCGACCGGCTGGCCCTTCAGCGCCTTCTTCTCGCGCAGCACCTGCAGCACGTGCCAGGAGATCGCCTCGCCCTCGCGATCCGGGTCGGTCGCCAGGATCAGTTTGGAGGCGCCCTTCATGGCGCTGGCGATCTCGGCGAGGCGCTTGCCGCCGCGGCCGTCGACCTCCCAGTCCATGGCGAAGTCTTCGTCCGGGCGGACCGAACCGTCCTTGGCGGGCAAATCGCGGACGTGGCCGTAGGAGGCGAGGACTTCGAAATCCTTGCCGAGGTATTTGTTGATGGTCTTGGCCTTGGCGGGAGACTCGACGATCACGAGGTTCATGCGGGTGCCGCTTCTTTCGTCTCTCGCCTCCGGAATGCGGGGGGGGGGCCGCATTCCCGAAGCCGCCGCTCGGCGCGGCGCGGGCCGCCGGTCGGAAGGGCCGGGGCGCGTTGGAAATTCAATGCCTGCATGCAATACTCCGGTTGTCAGGATACCGGTTCTTGCAATCAATGCCTGTGCGAACGCCGCCGGGCGGCGGTTCGCAGCCTCTTGAATTGGACGGACGAAGTTCCGCGGTCAAGTCTCACGGTGGTGCCGCAGGCATACGGACCAACCCGGAACCTGAAAATACAACCTGTGATAAATGGACGTGGTTCCGTCGACTGCTAGTATGCATCCTAGGGTGTGTGGTCCCTGGGCAAGTATCGGCAGTCCCTCGCGATTCGACAACTGCTGCGTGGCTCAGGGTTTGGGATCGAACCGTCGAGGCTTGGATGTCCGTGGCTCCTGTCAAACAGCCGATGAAGGCCGCCGACGCCGCGATGTATATCGAGCAGGCCACGGCGGAGTTGCGCGACATGGCGCATCGCACCGGGCTGCCGTTCATCGCCTATCTGCTCGACATGGCGCGGCAGGAGGCCGCGGCCGAGACCGGCACCTATCGTCGCGAGCCGGGCGGTCGCGCCTGAGGGACGGGCCCGGTCGTCGAGTGGTGATTGAGCCGCCCGAGCGTGGCCCGCGAGCGCAGTCTCCAACGCCATTTCGAGCCGTCCTGCTCGTCGCATCGCCCGGCGCGGTTCGCGCATCGCCCGGCGCGGTTCGCGCATCGCCCGGCGCCGTTCGCGCGTCGCCTGTCCGCGGGCTATCGGCGCCGCTCCCGCTCGCAACGCACCCGGTCCTCATCGAAATGTGATGTTGCACGCTCCGCGAGTCCGGTCTCGGCCATGTTGCTGTCGTGTTGCGGCCGTCGTCTGCCGTGACCGCGACAGATTGTCGGTCGATCATGGGACGGAATCGAGGAGCCGTTCCATGTTCGAACGAACCGACCGCCGTCGAGCGGGGGCCTATGCCGTCGCCGGCGCGACGGCACTCCTGACCATCGTTCTGGAAGTCAGCGGCGCCGAGGCGCAACCGGTCGCGATCCCGCTGTTCTTCGGCTTGGCGCTCGCCGCCGCCATCGATCCGGATCGCTGGGTTGCCCATGTCCTTGTCGTCGTCGCCATGCTGGTGGCGGCGGAACTGGCGATGGTGATCGTCAACGGCCACGCCGCTACCGGCGGCCTCGGCCGCCGCGCACTGGTGCCTGGCCTGCTGGTCGGCGTCGCCGGTGCGGCGGTGGTCCGGCTCGCCTGCCGGTCGGCGACATGACCGGCCGGTGCGGGTGCTAGAGCAGGTTGCGCCGGAGGCTCTCGAGCCGGCGCGGGGTCAGCTCGCCGGGAAGGCGTAGTCGACGATGCCGCGTGCGTCGAAGCGGGCATCCAGCATGCCGTAGCTCGCTCGCCACGGGCCGGACAGGCGCGTGTCGACGAAGGCGTCGGTGATCGGGCGCGGCGCGAAGCGGTGCAGTGCCGCAGCGGCGGCCGTCAGCGCGATCTGTTCGACCAGGATACGCGCCGAGCCCTGATCGGCGATGCAGGCCTGGGCCGCCTCGCGGATCAGGTCGGCGGAGGTGCTCGCTTGCCGGTCGAGATCGACGGCGATCTCGCCGACCGCGGCGTCGAACGCCTCCGCGCCATCCTCGACCGTCTTCAGCACGTCGAGCGCCAGCACATTGCCGGGGCCGCCCCAGAGCGCCCAGCCGGGGGCGTCGCGATAGGGGCGGGCGAGATCGTGATCCTCGACGTAGCCGTTGCCGCCGACCGCCTCCAGCGCTTCGGCCGAGACCGCAATGGCGGTCTTGGTGATCCAGTATTTCGCCGCCGGAATCACGAGCCGCGCATAAGCGGCCTCGCCGTCGTCCTCGGCGGCCTTGTCCATGGCATGGGCGATGCGGATGGTCAGTGCGGTCGCGGCGGCGACGTCGAGCGTCATGTCGGCGAGCACGCGCGCCATCAGCGGCTGGTCGAGCAGGTGCTCGCCGGCGATGGCGCGGTGGCGGGCGTGATGGACGGCCTGAGCCAGCGCACCGCGCATGACGCCGACCGCCATGGCGGCGGCGTCGAAGCGCACGTGCTGGAGAATGGTCGCCAGGCCCTCGTTGCCGGTGCCGAGCGTGCCGACCACGATGGCCTCGGCGTCGGCGAACTCGGCCTCGACGGTCGCGCTCGAGCGGTTGCCGAGCTTGTCCTTCAGGCGGACGAAACGGATCGCGTTGACGCTGCCGTCGGCGCGGAGCCGCGGCACCAGGAACAGCGAGGCGCCCTCCGGCGCATGGGCGGTGACCAGGAACGCGTCGGACTGCGGCGCCGACAGGAACCACTTGTGGCCGGTCAGCGTCCAGCCGGCCGTCTCCTCGTCACGGGTCGCGCGCGTGCTCGGCTCGATGAAGGGCAGCGTGCCCTGTTTCTCGGTGATGCCGAGGCCGATGGTGATGCCGGCCTTGTCGGCGGCGGGGGCGAAGCGGTGGTCGTAGCGGCGCGGCAGGGCCCGGGCGAGCCATTCCGTGCCGATGTCGCCGGCCGCGGTCAGCACCGACAGCGCGGCCGAGGTTGACGACAGTTGGAACAGGTGACCGCATTCCGACTGCGCCGCCATCATCAGCCGCGCGGCGCGCAAGGCGTGGCGCCGCTTCTTCTCGGTCTCGTCCTCCTCGTCCCACAGCGAGACGGCGAGGCCGGCGGTCGCGCCGCGACGGACCAGCGCATGATAGGCGGGATGAAACTCGACCTGATCGACGCGGTGGCCGAACGGGTCGGTCGGCTTCAGCGCCGGGCCGTGCAGGTTGGCCATGCGGCCGAGTTCGCGCGCCTCGGCCGAGCCCCAGAACTTGCCGTAATCGCCGAGCGCGACCTCGACGGTCGAGTCGAGCACGCCTTCGAGCGCGCCGATCAGGATCGGGTCGGATTCATAGAGATTGACGGAGGGCTGCGGCGGTGGCTGGTTCACGACCTCGTGGGTCTCGAACGTCGTCGCCGTCATTTCCGCCTCCCGATTCGCCTCGCGACGCAATATAACACGCCCGTCACAGCTCCGGCCGCGCTCGGGGGAGCGGCATTTTCAGTCGCGGTGTCGAAGAGAAGCGGTCGCTCGTCGCGAGCAACTTCTTGCCCCGGCCCCCGACTCCACCTATTGGATCGGCCTCGATGACCAGCGATCGACACGCGGCCGTGCCGGCCTTCCGCCATAAGCACCTCCTCGGGATCGAGGGCCTTGCGCCCTCGGACATCCTCGACCTGCTCGACAAGGCCGAGGAAGAGGTGCTCGTTTCCCGGCAGGTCGAGAAAAAGAAGAACGTTCTGCGTGGTCGCACGCAGATCAACCTGTTCTTCGAGGCGTCCACCCGGACGCAATCCTCCTTCGAGATCGCCGGCAAGCGGCTCGGTGCCGACGTCATGAACATGTCGGTCGCCTCGTCCTCGGTGAAGAAGGGCGAGACGCTGATCGACACGGCGCAGACGCTGAACGCCATGCGCCCGGACATTCTGGTCGTGCGTCACCACGCCGCCGGCGCGGTGCATCTCCTGGCGCGGAAAGTGTCCTGCTCGGTGATCAACGCCGGCGACGGCGCGCACGAGCATCCGACCCAGGCGCTGCTCGACGCGCTGACCATCCGCCGTCACAAGGGCGACATCCGCGGTCTCGTGGTCGCGATCTGCGGCGACGTGCTGCATTCGCGCGTCGCCCGCTCGAACATCCTGCTGCTCAACGCGCTCGGCGCCGAGGTGCGCGTGGTCGGGCCCTCAACGCTGATGCCGAAGGGCATCGACCGGCTCGGCGTCACCGTGCACAAGACCATGCGCGAGGGCCTGCGCGACGCGGACATCGTCATGATGCTGCGGCTGCAGCGCGAGCGCATGAACGGCTCGTTCGTACCGTCGGTGCGCGAGTATTTCCGCTATTGGGGCCTCGACCAGGAGAAGCTCGGCTATGCCAAGCCGGATGCGCTCGTCATGCATCCGGGGCCGATGAACCGCGGCGTCGAGATCGACCCCGAGGTCGCCGACGGCCCGCAGAGCCTGATCGCCGAACAGGTCGAAATGGGCGTCGCCGTGCGCATGGCGGTGCTCGAGGCGCTCGCCGAACATCTGCCCAACGCGTGACGGGAACGCCGATGACCGCTCCGACGACCCTCGACCCACGCGGCGCCGCGGCGCGGCCGATCCTGTTTTCCGGCGCGCGGATCATCGATCCGGCGCGCGGGCTCGATGCGACCGGCGCTGTGCTGGTCTCGGACGGGCGCATCCTCGCCGCCGGACCGGAGGCGCTGAACCAGGGCGCCCCGGACGGCGCCGAGATCGTCGATGCGCGCGGCAAGGTGGTCATTCCCGGCCTCGTCGACATGCGCGTCTTCGTCGGCGAGCCGGGCCACGAGCATCGCGAGACCTTCGCCTCCGCGAGCCGCGCGGCGGCGGCGGGCGGCGTCACCACCATCATCACCATGCCGGACACGGATCCGGTGATCGACGATCCGGCGCTGGTCGATTTCGTGCTGCGCCGGGCGCGCGAAGAGGCGGCGGTCCGCGTCCATCCGATGGCGGCGCTGACCAAGGGGCTCGCCGGCGAGGAGACGGTCGAGATCGGCCTGCTCGCCGAGGCGGGCGCGGTCGCCTTCACCGACGGGCGGAAGTCGGTCGCCTCGAGCCTCGTGATGCGCCGGGCGCTCGCCTATGGCCGCGACTTCGAGGCGCTGATCGTCCAGCATGTGGAGGATCCCTCGCTCGCGGGTGCGGGCGTCGCGACCGAAGGCGAATTTGCGACGCGGCTCGGCTTGCCGGGCATCCCGCGCGAGGCCGAGACGATCATGCTCGAGCGCGACATGCGTCTCGTGGCGCTCGCCAAGGGGCGCTATCACGCCGCGCAGATCTCGACATCGGACTCGGTCGAGATCATCCGCGCCGCCAAGGCGAGCGGGCTCGACGTTACGGCCGGCATCTCGATCGCGCATCTGTCGCTGAACGAGCTCGATATCGGCACCTACCGGTCGTTCCTGAAGTTCTCGCCGCCGCTGCGCGCCGAGGACGACCGCCAGGCCGTGATCGAGGGGCTCGCCGACGGCACGATCGACATCGTCGTGTCGAGCCACGATCCGCAGGACGTCGAGACCAAGCGGCATCCGTTCGCGGAAGCCGCCGACGGGGCGGTCGGCCTGGAGACCCTGCTGCCGGCGGCGCTGCGGCTCGTCCACGACGGCCGGGTGTCGTGGCTGCGCATGATCGATGCGCTGTCGACCCGTCCGGCCCGCCGCCTCGGCCTCGAGGCGGGCACGCTGGCTGCCGGCGCGCCGGCCGATCTCGTGCTGATCGACCCGGACGAGGCTTGGATTCTCGATCGCCATGCGCTGAAGTCGCGGTCCAAGAACACGCCGTTCGAGGACGGCCGCTTCTCCGGTCGCGTGCTGCACACGCTGGTCGGCGGCCGGACCGTGTTCGGCTGAACCCCTTGTCGGGGGCAGAACGGGGAGGGGACATGCCGGAGACGCTGACGGGCTTTTTCGCGACCACGCCGGGCATCGCCGTGCTGGCGGCTGTCGGCTACCTGCTCGGCTCGATCCCATTCGGCCTGCTGATCACACGGCTCGCCGGCCTCGGCGACATCCGCGCAATCGGCTCGGGCAATATCGGCGCGACCAATGTGCTGCGCACCGGCCGCAAGAGCCTCGCGGTCGCGACGCTCGTCGCCGACGCGCTGAAGGGCACGGCAGCGGTGCTGATCGCGCGATGGCTCGGCGGCGAGACGGCGGCGCTGGTCGCAGCGGTCGGCGCCTTCCTCGGCCACACCTTCCCGGTCTGGCTCGGCTTCAAGGGCGGCAAAGGCGTCGCGACCTACATCGGCGTGCTGCTCGGGCTCTGGTGGCCGTTTGCCGTCGCCTTCTGCCTCGTCTGGTTGGCGATGGCCTTCCTGTTCCGGATCTCGTCGTTGTCGGCGCTGACCGCGAGCGTGGTCGTGCCCGCCGGCGCGTTCCTGTCCGGCT
This sequence comes from Ancalomicrobiaceae bacterium S20, assembly GCA_040269895.1. NCBI lineage: Bacteria > Pseudomonadati > Pseudomonadota > Alphaproteobacteria > Hyphomicrobiales > Ancalomicrobiaceae > Methyloraptor > Methyloraptor flagellatus. The sequence continues at coordinate 1,056,473 of CP158568.1, forward strand.
ATGCCAACGGTCCGACCGCCATCGTCCTGGCGCTGCTCGCGGCGCTTGTGTTCATCCGCCATAGGCCGAATATCGAGCGGCTGCTCGCCGGCACAGAACCGAAGATCGGCGGCGCCAAGGGCTGAGCGGACTGGAAACCGTCGGTTGCCGTGCTATATTCCGGAGTGAGAGGCGAGCTCGCGCCCGCCTCTCGTTTGTTGCTAGATGATCTGGATCCGGACGGTTACTTGCCAGGACGTCCGGGTCCTTTTCACTTCAAACGTGATTGCGAACGGTCTCAGCCGCATCGCCTTCACCTCCGGTTTGCAGGCGAGGCCGTCGCCTCGGTTCGGGCGGCCCATCCCCCGAATGCGCTCCCCTGGCGGACCGCGGCTGCTTTCGCCTGCAACCTGATCACCCTGCATTCAATCCGAGGATGTGCAATCGCACGCGGTGTTGGTTCGCCGCGCCACTGCAGTGAGCATGCGCGCGTGGTCGATCGGAGTCAGGCCAGGAATGTCAGTCTTTCGCGCATGTCTGGCCGAATGCCTTCGCTGCCGCGGCCGGGCCGGTCGGAACTGACGCGGAGAAAAGATTTGCAATCTTTCGGCGAGCGTGATCCCATTCGGTTGTAATTCTGCTGCCCGGTCGATCGGGCGAGGCCGCCGAACCAGGACCAGATCCGCATGGAGATCCGCTTTGCCGACGTCGAGCCCGGGGGTGTCGCGCTCTCCGAGGGACAACGGCGGGCGTGGCTGAAGCTGATCCGCTCCGAGAACGTCGGGCCTGTCACATTCCGCCAGCTGATCAACCACTTCGGCGCTGCCAGTGCGGCGCTCGACGCCTTGCCGGATCTCGCCCGGCGGGGCGGGGCGCAGCGGCGGGTGCGGATCGCGACCGATGCCGAGATCGATCGCGAACTCGCCGCCGCCGAGGCTGCGGGCGCGCGGTTCGTGGCGCTCGGCGAGCCGACGTTTCCGCCGCTCCTGCGCCGGATCGAGGGACCGCCGCCGATCATCGCGGTGGCGGGCGGCGAGGGCGTGCTGGTCCGGCCGGGCATCGGCATCGTCGGGGCACGCAACGCCTCGATCTCCGGGCGCAAGATCGCCGGGCAGTTCGCGCGCGGGCTCGGGTCGGCCGGCTTCGTTGTCGTGTCGGGGCTCGCGCGCGGGATCGATGCGGCCGCGCATGAAGGTTCGATCGATACGGGCACGATCGCCGTGCTCGCCGGCGGGCTCGACCGGCTCTATCCGCCGGAGAACATCGATCTCGCCCGCCGGATCCGCGAGGCACACGGGGCGCTCGTCTCCGAAATGCCGTTCGGCTGGGAGCCGCGCGCCCGCGACTTTCCGCGCCGCAATCGGCTGATCTCCGGGCTGTCGCTCGGCGTCGTGGTGGTCGAGGCCGCCGCGCGCTCGGGCTCGCTGCACACGGCGCGCTTCGCCGCCGAGCAGGGCCGCGAAGTGTTCGCGGTGCCGGGGTCGCCGCTCGATCCGCGTGCGGAAGGTGCCAACGACCTGATCCGCGAAGGCGCGACCCTGGTGACCAAGCCCGATCACGTGGTCGAGGCACTGGCGCCCTTGATCGGCGAGCGCTTCGCGCTGCCGGAGGCGGAGGAGCCGGCGCGCGACGATCTGGATTTTTCCGGCGAGCCGACCGATGCGGCGCGGCGCCTGGTGATCGAGGCGCTCGGGCCGACCCCGACGGCGGTCGACGAGATCATCCGCGCGACCGGGCTGTCGCCCGGCGCGGTGCAATATGTGCTGCTCGAACTCGACCTCGCCGGCCGGCTCGAGCGGCAGGGCCAAGGGCGGGTCAGCCTGCTGATGTGAAACTAAGCCTCTTCAATCGACTGCGAGGCTTTGTTCAGTCGCGCGTGCCGGCCGTGTCCGCCGAGCCGAGCACGCCTTCGGCCGCGGCGGCCCGCGCCATGCCCTGCATGCGGTCGAGCACGCCTTGCAGGATGTAGGCGGCGGCCATCTTGTCGACGACCTCGGCGCGGCGGGCGCGGCTCGCATCGGCATCGAGCAGCGTGCGGGTCACCGCGGCGGTCGACAGGCGCTCGTCCCAGTAGACGATCGGCAGGTTCGACAGGGGCTCCAGATTGCGCACGAAGGCGCGCGTCGCCTGGACGCGCGGGCCTTCGGAGCCGTCCATGTTGAGCGGCAGGCCGATGACCAGCGCCGCGATCTCGTGTTTGGCGCAGATCTTCAAGAGCGCTTCGGCATCGGCCTTGAACTTCACGCGCCGGATCGTCTCCAAAGGCGTCGCGATGCGCCGACCGAGGTCGGAGAGGGCGAGGCCGATGGTCTTGGTGCCGAGGTCGAGGCCGATCAGGCGCGCGGCGGGCGGCAGCCGTTCGGCGAGTTCGGCGAGGGTGATCGCGGTGTCTTTGGCCATGGCCGTCCTTACACCGGGGACGCGCGGCCGGGAAGGCGCGTCGCGGCGGCGTGTGCGGTCACGGCTTCACCGCGACGCGCTTCTTCTTGCGGCGGACCTCGTTGATCACCTTGGCGAGGCGGCTGACCAGCATCTCGGCCTCGCCCTCGTCCAGCTCGGCGACGAAGCTCATCTCCTCGAGCATGCGCGCTTCGACCTCCTGGCGGCTCTCGGCCTTAACCTTGTCGACCTGACGGGCGAGTTCGATCAGGCGCTGGATCTCCGGCTCGTGCTCGACGCCGTCGAGCCGGCGCGCGATGGTCAGCACCGCTTCCGAGATGATGCCGAGTTGCTTGCCGAAGCTCGCGACCTGCTCGGTCACGCGCTTCTCGATCGCCGGATTGCCCTGGTAGCTGACCTGCGTGATCTGGCCCCAGTTCGTCATGGGCGCGATGCTCTGGACGTTGTCCGGCAGATTGAGCGTCCACCATGACCAGGGATACGGCAGGGCCGATTGCGACATCGAAAAACCTCGTCGAACAATATTGCCGGCTGAGCATATCACATGTCGCCGACACGCCCAGCCGACCGAACGACCCTCTTTTCAACGGGCCGAATCTCGGGACTATTGTCGGCTACTAGGCCCGTGGACGAGGAAGCGCCCGAGATGAAGATCACCTGGTATGGCCATTCGACCTTCCGCATCGAGATCCCGGCCGAGAACGACAAGGGCAAGGTCGAGATCCTGCTCGACCCGTTCCTGAACGGCAATCCGAAGGCGCCGGTCACGATCGAGGAGGCGGCCGCCGGGCTCGACCACATCATCGTCAGCCATGGCCACGACGATCATATCGGCGATCTCCTGCCGCTTGCGCGCGCCTCGGGCGCGACGGTGACGGCGAACTGGGAGATCGCGATGTTCGCCAATTCCAATGGCATCGAGGCGATCAATCCGATGAACTCGGGCGGCACGGTCGATCTCGGCGCCTTCAAGGTGTCGCTGACGACCGCGCATCATTCCTCGGCCAAGTCGAACGGCGACGGCACCTTCGCTTATCTCGGCAATCCGCACGGCATCGTCATCGCCGCGCCGGGCCAGCCGACGCTCTATTACGCCGGCGACACCGACATCTTCGGCGACATGGCGCTGATCGCCGAGCTCTACCAGCCGACAATCGGCATCCTGCCGATCGGCGACCGGTTCACCATGGGCGCGAAGTCGGCCGCGCTCGCCGCGCGACGGTTCTTCAAGTTCACCGACGTCGTCCCGTGTCACTACATGACCTTCGGCCTGCTCGACCAGACGCCCGACGCCTTCGTCGCGGCGATGGAAGGCTCGGGCGTCGCGGTTCACGCACCGGCGCCGGGCGGGACGGTCGAGATCGGCTGAACGCCGGCGCCGCGAAGCGCCGGTTCGTTGCCTCGGGGCCAAACGCCGTTCCTTGCGCCCGCGCGAAGCCCGTTCCTTGCGCCCGCGCGAAGCCCCGTTCCTTGCGCCCGCGCGAAGCCCCGTTCCTTGCGCCCGCGCGAAGCCCCGTTCCTTGCGCCCGCGCGAAGCCCCGTTCCTTGCGCCCGCGCGAAGCCCCGTTCCTTGCGCCCGCGCGAAGCGCGGTGCTAGAAGGCGGACCGAACGGGTTGCGGTCGTTCGCGCCCGCTCACCCGCGCTTTCCGCCTTCTCATCGAACGGGATCAGCCCTCCATGTCCGTCGATCGCTCGACCGTCGTCCGCGTCGCCCATCTCGCCCGTATCAAGGTCACGGAGGAGGAGGCGGCGAAGCTCGAAGGCGAGCTCAATTCGATCCTCGGCTTCGTCGAGCAACTGGGCGAGATCGACGTCTCCGGCGTCGAACCGATGACCTCGGTCGTGCCGATCGCGATGAAGAAGCGCGACGACGTCGTCAACGACGGTTTCATCGCCGACAAGGTTGTCGCCAATGCGCCGATGACCGAGGACCATTTCTTCGTCGTGCCGAAGGTCGTCGAGTGAGGCGCATCCACGCCGCCGCTCCGTTTCGCACGCCAACGCTCTCCTGATCCGGGATTTCCGCCGTGACCGATCTCACGAAGCTCTCCATCGCCGAGGCCCGCGACGGCCTCAAGGCCAAGACCTTCAAGGCCGCCGAACTGACCGAGGCCTATCTCGGCGCCATGGAGAAGGCGCGTTCGCTGAACGCCTATGTGCTGGAGACGCCCGAGAAGGCGCGCGCCATGGCGGCGGCCTCCGACGATCGCCTCGCCAAGGGCGAGGCACGGCCGCTCGAGGGCATCCCGCTCGGCGTCAAGGACCTGTTCGCGACCGAGGGCGTGCGCACGACCGCCTGTTCGAAGATCCTCGGCAACTTCGTGCCGCCCTATGAGTCGACCGTCACGTCGAACCTCTGGAACGACGGCGCCGTCATGCTCGGCAAGCTCAACAATGACGAGTTCGCCATGGGCTCGTCGAACGAGACCAGCGCCTTCGGTCCGGTGACCAACCCCTGGCGCCGCAAGGGCGACGATGGATCGATCGATCCGACCCCGCTCGTGCCGGGCGGCTCGTCGGGCGGTTCGTCGGCCGCGGTCGCGGCGCGGCTCTGCGCGGGCGCGACCGGCACCGACACAGGCGGCTCGATCCGCCAGCCGGCGGCTTTCACCGGCACCGTGGGCATCAAGCCGACCTATGGCCGCTGCTCGCGCTGGGGCATCGTCGCCTTCGCCTCGTCGCTCGACCAGGCCGGCCCGTTCGCGCGCACCGTCCGCGATGCGGCGATCCTCTTGAAGTCGTTCGCCTCGGTCGATCCGAAGGACACGACCTCGGTCGACCTGCCGGTGCCGGACTACGAGGCCGCGGTCGGCAAGTCGATCAAGGGCAAGGTGATCGGCATTCCGAAGGAATACCGCGTCGATGGCATGCCGGCCGAGATCGAGAAGCTCTGGGCCGATGGCATCGCGTGGCTGAAGGCGGCCGGCGCCGAGATCCGCGAGATCTCGCTGCCGCACACCAAATACGCCCTGCCGGCCTACTACATCGTCGCACCGGCCGAGGCGTCGTCGAACCTCGCGCGCTACGACGGTATCCGGTACGGCCTGCGCGTGCCGGGCGACGACATCGTCGACACCTATGAGCGCACGCGCGCCGCAGGCTTCGGCGACGAGGTGCGCCGGCGCATCATGATCGGCACCTACGTCCTGTCGGCCGGCTACTATGACGCTTATTACGTCCGCGCCCAGAAGGTGCGCACGCTGATCAAGCGCGACTTCGATCTGGCCTTCCACGCCGGCGTCGATGCGATCCTGACGCCGGCTACTCCGTCGGCGGCCTTCGGCATCGGCGAGAAGTCGGGCGGCGATCCGGTCGAAATGTACCTGCTCGACATCTTCACCGTGACCGTGAACATGGCCGGCCTGCCGGGCATCGCGGTGCCGGGCGGGCTCGACCCGAAAGGGCTGCCGCTCGGCCTGCAGCTGATCGGCCGGCCGTTCGAGGAGGAGACGCTGTTCCAGGTCGCGCAGGTGATCGAGGACGCCGCCGGAACCTTCGCGCCGGAAGCCTGGTGGGGCTGAAGGCGCGCGGAGCGGGGGGGGGCGGGGTAAAGCCGACGAGGCCGCCAGCCTGAGCTTGGCGACGGAAAATGCTGCCGAGCTCGCGCTGGACGCGCTCCTAGGCGTGTTTCCGCTGCAACGGAAGCCGGCAAACCCGGCAAATGGGATGATTACGGGCTAGTGCCGGGCCGGCTCCCGGTATCAAATGCGAACCGGTCGCACGACAACGCGGGCGATCGGGAAAAGCCCATGATCGCCAAGCACTCCGCTCGATTCCTCGCCGCCCGACTCGCGTTCGGCCTACGTCCGGATCGTTCCCGGATCGTCGGCGCCTTCGTGATCGCCACGGTGCTGCTCGGGGCCTCTACCGTCGTGACCGACCAAGGTGCGCGGGCGGAGCAGTCTCAGGTGTTCTCCTCGGAGGATCTGATCCACGGCAAGACCGCGACGCAAGCACAGTGCGCGAGCGGCCCGCTCGGCGTATGGGTCAGCGTCGGCGGTCGCGGCGAGTGCATCCGCTACTACCTTTCCAACGCGGGCGGGCCGTCGAAGGTTCCGGTCGTCTACATGCGCGGCGACATTCTGCCGTCGCCGCAGGCGGGGCGCGATCCGGCGGTGCCGCAATACTATATCGACGAGACCTACGAGACGCTGCAGCGCAACGTCGACAGCTGGTCGCGCGTCTATCAGGGCACGTACATCCTGCTGGCCCGGCCGGGCACCTACGGGTCGTCGGGCCGCGAACTCGACCGGCGCTCGAACCGGGAGGCGCAGCTGGTCGACGCCGCGCTCGATGCGATCAAGGCCCGCCACGGCTACCGCGCGTTCAATCTGGTCGGCCAGTCCGGCGGCGGCCATCTGGTCGCGGCGATGGTCGCGCGCCGGCACGATGTCGGCTGCGCGGTGATGGCGTCGGCGGTGCTCGCGGTCGCCAAGCGCGCCGAGGAGGCGGGGCGGCCGATCGCGCAGAAGTACCGCGCGACGCTCTACGACCCGATCGACCATGTCGCCGAGATCCGGGCGCGGCCCGGTCTGCGCATGATCGTCGTCTCCAATCCGGACGACCGCACCGTGCCGATCGATACCCAGCTCGCCTATGTCGAGGCGCTGCGCAAGCGCGCGATCCCGGTCGCGACGATCGAGGCGCGCTCGTTCGACGACGCCGGTCACGATCTCGCCCGCCACGGCATCCGCGCGGCCATCGCCTGCGCCAAGGGCACGCCGTTCGAAGGCATCAAGCAGGTGGTCATGGCGACGCAGCCGCCGGTCGAGCCGGCAAAGCCGGCCGCTACACCGACGCTGGTCGCGAGCCCGGAAGTGCCGGCGGCCGAGGTGCCTGCCGCGGTCGTCGGCGCGTCCAGCCTTGCGACCGCCGGCACGCCGCCGGTGCAGCCGCCGGCCGGCGCGGCGAGCCAGGCGCAGGGGGCGGTGGAGGTCCGGTGACAGTATCGAGTGATCTTTCTCGTGGCCGCGACGGCCGGCCGTCGCGTGCGCGGCCGTTCGGGGCGTGCCTGCGTCGCCTCGGTGCGGCCATGGCGCTCGCCATCGTGGCCGCAGCCGGCTCGGCCGCACCGGCCGGCGCCGTGCAGACCTTCTCGGGCGAGGCGCTGATGAACGGCGTCAAGATCGGCCATGACGCCTGTCTCAAGATCGAGCGGACCGTCTGGGTCGAGGCCTTCGGCGAGGGCTTCTGCGTCCGCTATTATGTCGGCGGCAATCCGCGTGGCCGGTCGGCGGCGGTGTTCTTTCCCGGCGACGCCTTCGGTTTCGACGAACGCGGCAAGATCGCGCCGGATCCGGGCTACCTGACGCAGGCGCCGGAATTCGTCGATGCGGCCGTGCGGGTGTGGTCGCAGCGGCTCAATGTGCCAGTGATCTTCTTCGGCCGGCTCGGCATGCACGGCTCGTCCGGCTGGCACGGCGACCGGCGCACCGCGCTCGAGGTCGCCGTCACGCGGGCTGCACTCGATGCGATCAAGGCGCGCGAGGGCGTCACGGGCTATCACCTCGTCGGCCAGTCCGGCGGCGGCATCCTGGTCGCGGCGGCGCTGGCGGCGCGATCGGATGTCGGCTGCGCGATGATCGGCTCGGCGCCCTTGTCGTTCCCGGTCTTTGCCAAGACCTACGGCATCACCATCCGCAAGGACGGCCGCCGCGCGCATTACGACGCCGTGCCGGATGCGGCCGCGATCGCGGCGCGGACGAAGGGGATGCCGCCGGAAGCACCGGGCAGGGCGGTGGGACGCGGCTGTTCGTGATCACCGATCCGAAGGACACTGCCGTGCCGCCGGCCTCGCAATCGGCCTTCACCAAGGCGGTCGAGGCCGCGGGCGGGCGCGTCACCACCATGTTCACCGGCGGGCGCGGCGCGCAGCATCATGCGGTGACCGAGAAGGCGATGTTCTCGGCTGCCATGTGCATCGCCGGGGCGCCGGACGCCGCGATCCTCAAGCGCTACGGCGGCACCGGTCCGGACGACCTGCCGCCGCCGTGAGCGAGGACGCGACCATGTCGAAGCCGCGGATCACCATCACCTACTGCCGCCAGTGCAACTGGCTGCTGCGCTCCGCCTGGATGATGCAGGAGCTGCTCTCGACCTTTTCCGAAGAGCTCGGCGCGGTGACGCTGGTGCCCGGCACCGGCGGCGTGTTCACGATCGAACTCGACGGCGACCTGATCTGGGACCGCGTCCGCGACGGCGGCTTCCCCGAGATCAAGGTGTTGCGGGCCAAGGTGCGCGATATCGTCCAGCCGGACAGGAACCTCGGCCACACCGACCGCGCGCTCGGGCGCGAGTGAGGGGCGCGAATGACGGCCGCGAGCGCGGGCGTCGCCGCATGGCCTCCATGCCGCGCGCGCCCTTGCCGTCGCGGCTGCGCACCGGTCATGTCGGCGCCGGACGATCGCGCGGGGCAGCGCCGATCCCTTGCGGCACCTGACATGAGCGGCAGGCCAATGAGCAGCAGGCTATGAGCAGCAGCCGATGAGCAGCAGCCGATGAGCAGCAGGCCATGAGCAGCATCTGGGCGGAGCGCGAGTTCCGGTTCTATCTCGCCGCCGCGACCGTCCAGCGCTTCGCGGCCGCGGGTCTCGTCGTGCTGCTCGGCTATCAGGTCTATGCGCTGCGCAAGGAGCCGCTCGACCTTGCTACGCTCGGCCTGTTCGAGGCGGTGCCGGGCATCACGCTGGTGCTCTATGGCGGCCATCTCGCCGATGTCCTGAACCGGCGCCTGATCGTGATCGGCTGCGGGGCCGCGCTGGCGGCGATCGCGGCGGGGCTCGCGATCGCCTCGGAATTCGGCCTGACGCTCGTCTTCCTGCTCGGCGCGGCGCTGGTCGCCGCCTCGGCTAAGGCGTTCCTGTCGCCGGCCATGCAGGGGCTGGAGGCGCAGGTGCTGCCGGCTGATCAGGTGTTCGCCGGAATTCCGATCGTCGCGGTCGCCGGCCGCATCGGCGACATCGCCGGGCCGGTGTTCGTCGGCTTCGCCTATGCGGCGGCCGGGCCGTCGGCGACCTATGGCGTGCTCGCCGTGCTGTTCGCGGTCGTGTTCGCGACCATCCTCATCGGCATCGCGGCGAAACCGACGCCGGCGAAGCCGGAGCAGAAGATCTCGGCCGCGCGCGCGATCCGCGAGGGCATCGTCTTCGTGTTCCGCGAGAAGGTGCTGGTCGGCTCGATGGCGCTTGATCTCTTCGCGGTCTTCTTCGGCGGCGCGACGGCGCTGCTGCCGGTGTTCGCGACCGACATCCTGCATGTCGGCCCAGTCGGCTTCGGCCTTTTGCGCGCCGCGGCCGCCGCCGGATCGCTGGTCGCCGCCGTGCTCGCCTGGCGCGTGCTGCCGCGCGAGCGGGCGGGGCTCGCGCTGCATGTCATCATCGCCGGCTTCGGCGTCGCGATGATCGTGTTCGGCCTGTCGACCGACATCGTGATCTCGCTCGTCGCGCTGTTCGTCTCCGGCGTCTGCGACGGCTTCAGCGTGGTGATCCGGCAGTCGATCGTGCGCCTCGCGACCCCCGACCACCTGCGCGGCCGGGTCGCGGCGGTGCGCATGGTGTTCATCGGCTCGTCGAACGAACTGGGCGCGGTAGAGAGCGGCCTCGCGGCCGCGTGGCTCGGCCCGGCACGCGCGGTCTGGATGGGCGGCGTCGTGACGCTGATGGTCGTCGCGGGCGTGTCGCGGCTGGCGCCAGAGCTGATGGGGCTGGATATCGAGGAATTGGGGCGGCGGCAGGCGGCGGGGCAGGGCGCCCATGTGTGACCGAGCGAGCGCGTGAGTGAGCCGGGGGTCTTTCGAGCGACGCCCCGCCGTGATGCCGGCGGGGCGCACGCGTTTGCGGGCCTTACTTCTTGGCGAGGAACGCCTTGAAGTCGACGATCGTGTCGGTCCAGCGTGCGATGCTGGCATCGAGATTGGCGCGGGCGACGCCGGCGCTCAGGTTGACGTCCTGCACGATGTTCGGATCGCCGTCCTTGTCGATATAGGCGCGCGCCCAGCGCTTGGTCTGATTCCACTCGTTGATCTGCGCCGGCGTCGGCTTCGTCGTGGTCGAGAGCCCGTAGTAGAACTGGATCGAGCTGCAGGAGGCGCCCTTGTCGCAGCCGTAGAAGTAGATCGCCCAGCCGTTCCCCTTCGACTTCAGCTTCAGGGTCGGATCGCCGTGACTGTCCTTGCTGGCGGTCGCCTCGCCGTAATTCTTGGCGACGGCCAGGATCGCGTCGACATCGGTGCCGTCGATCAACGCTCCGGCGCCGCCCTTCGCCGGCGCGGCGGCGGCGGTCGCCGGGGCGCCATCGGGCGGGAACGACGACAGCGGGCGCTTGGAGGGCGGGATCGGCGCCTGGGCGATGCCGGCCGCGGTCGCGGCGGTAATCGGCTCCTTGGCCATCTCGGCGATCATGGCGTTGAACTTGTCCGTGCCCCAGACGCAGGTCTCGGCGTCGTGGCCGCTCAACTGGGTGATACTGTTCTTGACCATCATCTCGAAGGTGCCATCGGGTACCTTCAGCGTGGTGATGATGGCGCCGATGTTCTTATCGAGTACGGCGCCGATCGGCTTCTCGACATCGAATTTGCAGACGGCGCCGAACGCCAGGATCGTCGCGTAACCGCTCAGCGCGCCGGCGCCGAGTTCGGTCTTGGTCTGAGCCTGCGCTGGACCGGAGAGGGGGCCGAACATCACGAGCAGCGACGTCAGTGCCGCGGCGCGAACGGAATTGCGAACAGTCATAAAGGAACCCCGAAAATATTGTGATGGATAGAACGCGATGACGTCTCGTCATCTCTTCGCAAAATGCATTGTCGCTCTAGCGGCGGCAAGGCCTGTTTTTCTTTTCTATTATGACTGTTTTGTCAGGAAATCATGAGTTGTATCGCGATTGGGCGGGTTTTGCGTTTCGTGCCACGGGCGGGTCGTCGATCGAACCGAGGACGAAGCGTGGCGACGGCCGCGTCGCCTTTGTCATTGCCGCGCGCGACGCGGCAATCCAGGGCGAGGGACGCGCGTCCCCTCGCGCATTACCGGCCGAAGCGCCCGCCGTTCTGGACGCCCGGGTCGAGCCCGGGCGTGACAAACGGGATGGGCGGCGTCGTGACGCTGATGGTGGTCGCGGGTGTGTCGCGGACCGCGCCGGAGCTTATGGAACTCGGTATGGAGGAACTGGGGACAACTGCGCGGACGCCGGACGCGTGATTGCCGTCAGCCCAAGAGCGCACAGTTCTGTATTTGGGATGTTAAGTAAGAATCTTACTATTCAATTTCTTCGATAGAGTGGACATTAAGTACGCGATAGGCATGCGGGGTGCCGTTGATGTATTCTACGTTTACGTCTATCAGAAATGCTTTTTTCAACGGATTTGTAGTTCCTCTGAGTTCTGATTTTATCAGCTGACCTGCAAGATCAGATGCGTAAACAAGGCGTAGAGGGCGGTCTGAAATCGTCGCAATTATGCCCTTTTCTCCTGCCGATTTTCCCGCCCGCGCTTCGTCGAGGCTCGCTTGGTGAAGCGTCATGAATACCTGCTTATGAATCTCCTGATCGGAAATTCGCCGTTCGATTTTTTCCTTTGTGATATTTACGTCGATTATTCTTGCTTGGTCTGACGTAACAGAGAACTCACTGCGAATCTCTTCCTTGCCCGTCTTGTGAATGAGTCGTGCTTTTAAATCTAAATTGCCTCCGCTTGTGTCTTTTACTATTGCCTTCAATGCGTCGTGAAATGAGTTTATGTCTTTGTTGCTGAGTTCCGGGTTTCGTCCCCCTGGTGTTAGCCACGGTTCGATCCTTGATTTAAAAAATTCTACATATTCTACAATTTGTTTTACTTGTTGAATATCTGATGCGAGAAGTCCCATATAAGGCGCTAGGTCGAATATTACAGATCCGCTTCTAACGTCTTTGACTATCAGGGCGTTGTCAATATCGACCGCGGGCTCGCTGATTTGGTTTAACTGCCTGTATTGAGAATCGATTGCCCGTAGAGATGTCGTAAGTTCGAGTAGGCTTAACGGTCGTGCATGAATTCGTACTGTTAAGAGTGCGCCAGACTCGGGATTCATTTCTGATTGCCCTCGATTTTGGCGCGAGCTTAACAATAACTACGGAACCGTGTCTAGCTGGTTGCAAAAGGATTGGGTTGCTCGCGTCGGGGTTCGCTAAAGAATGGTCGCATTGCGAACCGGCGGTCATGCCGTCCGATTTTCGGGCGCTCCAAAATCGGCGAATCCCTTGATCCCGCCCCCAACTCCCGCTACCCCTCGACCTCCAGCTTCCGTACGCAACAGGCCTGCCGTCCATGAACGCTCCCGTCCGTTCCGCCAAACCCTCGCAGCTTCTCAAGGGCGCCACCGGCGATTGGGAAATCGTCATCGGCCTCGAGGTCCATGCGCAGGTCAATTCGAACGCAAAGCTGTTTTCGGGGTCGTCGACCGAGTTCGGCGGCGAGCCGAACAGCCATGTGAGCCTCGTCGATGCGGCGATGCCGGGCATGCTGCCGGTCATCAACAAGGAGTGCGTGGCGCAGGCCGTGCGCACCGGGCTCGGGCTGAAGGCGCACATCAATCTGCGCAGCGTGTTCGACCGGAAGAACTATTTTTATCCGGACCTGCCGCAGGGCTATCAGATCTCGCAGTACAAGAGCCCGATCGTCGGCGAGGGTGAGATCGTGCTCGACATGCCCGAGGGCGAGACCGTCGTCGTCGGCGTCGAGCGGCTGCATCTGGAACAGGATGCGGGCAAGTCGATCCACGACCAGTCGCCGACCTTCTCCTACGTCGACCTCAACCGTTCGGGCGTCGCGCTGATGGAGATCGTGTCGAAGCCGGACATGCGCTCGGCCGAGGAGGCCAAGGCCTATGTCTCCAAGCTCCGGACGATCCTGCGCTATCTCGGCACCTGCGACGGCGACATGGAGAAGGGCAACCTGCGCGCCGACGTGAACGTCTCGGTCCGCAAGCCGGGCCAGCCGTTCGGCACGCGCTGCGAGATCAAGAACGTCAACTCGATCCGCTTCATCGGCCAGGCGATCGAATACGAGGCGCGCCGGCAGATCGGCATCCTCGAGGACGGCGGCACGATCGTGCAGGAGACGCGGCTGTTCGATCCGGGCAAGGGCGAGACGCGCTCGATGCGCTCGAAGGAAGAGGCGCACGACTACCGCTACTTCCCCGATCCGGACCTCCTGCCGCTCGAGTTCGAGCAGGCCTACGTCGACGCGCTCGCCGCCGAGCTGCCCGAACTGCCGGACGAGAAGAAGGCCCGTTTCGTGAGGGATTACGGCGTCACGCCCTATGACGCGATGGTCTTGACGCTGGAGCGCGCCTCGGCCGACTTCTTCGAACAGGTCGCCAAGGGCCGCGACGCCAAGATCGCGGCGAACTGGGTCATCAACGAGCTGTTCGGTCGCCTGAACAAGGACGGCAAGGGCATCGAGGATAGCCCGGTCTCGGCCGACCAGCTCGGCGCGATCATCGACCTGATCGGCGACGGCACCATCTCGGGCAAGATCGCCAAGGATCTGTTCGAGATCGTGTTCACCGAGGGCGGCGATCCGCGCGCGATCGTCGAGACGCGCGGCCTGAAGCAGGTGACCGACACGGGCGCGATCGAGGCCGCGATCGATGCGGTGATCGCGGCGAACCCCGACAAGGTCGAGCAGGCCAAGGCCAAGCCGACGCTCGCCGGCTGGTTCGTCGGCCAGGTGATGAAGTCGACCGGCGGCAAGGCCAACCCGCAGGCGGTCAACGACATCCTGAAGAAGAAGCTCGGCATCGAGTGAAGACGGCGTGCGCCGCGGGCGTGTTTCGCCGCCCGCGTCGCTGCACCGAGGTTCCGCAAGGGCGAGCGCCGGCGAAAGCCGGCGTTTTGTTGTGACCGCCCGCGGCGTCAGCGGTAACGCTTCCTTTCCGTCTCCCATGCAATCGTCCGGACCAGACCTCGACTTGTGCTGCGTTCGGGTGGACCGATGGATTTCGCGACGTTCCTGGGAATTGGCGGCGGCTTCGGCGTGCTGGTTCTCGCGGTCATGATGGAAGGCTCCAAGCTGAGCCAATTCATGGACCTGCTCGCCACCAACGTCGTCATCGGCGGCGCGCTGACCACGACGCTGGCGCGTTTCACGCTCGGCGGCTTCCTGTCGGCCTTCGGCACCGGCCTCAAGTCCGTGACCTTCAATCACCATGTCTCGGCGCGGGAGATGATCGAGAAGATCTCCGAGCTCGCCGACGTGGTGCGCAAGCAGGGACCGCTCGGCCTCGAGCAGGTCCAGATCGAGGACGAATTCCTCAACAAGGGCATGCGCATGATCGCCGACGGCTTCGACCTCGGCGTCATCCGCGAGACGCTCGAGCGCGAGCGCGACCTGCACATCGAGCGGCTCGAGGACGCGCACAAGCTGTTCAAGTTCATGGGCGACGCGGCGCCGGGCATGGGCATGGTCGGCACCATCATCGGTCTCGTGTCGATGTTCTCCCACATGGACGACCCGAAGAAGATCGGTCCGGGCATGGCCGTGGCACTGCTGACGACGCTCTACGGCGCCGTCATCGCCAACGTCGTCGCGCTGCCGATCGCCGACAAGCTGTCGATCAAGGCGGCCGAGGAATCGATCAACCAGACGCTGGTGATCGACGGCGTGCTGCTGATCCGCGAGGGCAAGAGCCCGGGCGTCATTCGCGACATGCTGCTCGCCTATCTGCCGCACAAGAGCCGCGCGGCGCTGATGGAAGAGGCCGCCTGAGCGGCCTCGACGGAGCCTGCGCTGGCGGGCGTGACGGCGGGCAGGGATCCCGCGCTCAATCAGGCGGAACGGACAGACCATGGCGAAGAAGAAGGGAGGACACGGCGGCGGCGGCCACGGCGGCGCGTGGGTCATCACCTTCGCCGACCTCATGGCGCTGCTCATGGCCTTCTTCGTCATGCTGGTGGCGACCGCCAACCAGGACCAGCAGAAGCTCGCCGATGCCGCGGGCTCGCTGAAGACCGCGTTCGGCGTCCAGCCCGAGCCGCGCCGCGCCGGCATGATCGAGCGCGACGGCCTGCCGGTCCGAAAGTTCCTGCGCGACACGTCGGTGGTCGAGAAGAAGGCGGATTCCGACTTCTCGCAGGAGCGCAACGAGAAGCACGCCAAGCAGGGCCCGGAAAAGAACACCCACGATTTCGAGCGGGCGGAAGAGGAAAAGCCCAAGCAGTTCCTGACCGCCGCCGCCTCGCTGAGGCAGGCGCTCTCCGACATGCCCGAGATCACCGAGCTTTCCAAGCACATCATCATGGAAGAGACCGACGACGGGCTGAACATCCGCATCGTCGATCAGGACGGCCGGTCGATGTTCCCGGAAGGCTCCAAGCTCCCTTACGAATATACCCGGCAGGTGCTCGCCAAGATCGCACCCGTGCTCGCGAAGATGCCGCATCGCATTCGCATCACCGGCCATACCTCGGGCGGCCGGCGCTGGACGGGGAAGGGCGCCTCGCCCTGGGATCTGTCGTCGGGCCGTGCGGTCGTCGTGCAGGACATTCTCGCCGGTTACGGCGTGCCGATCGACCGGTTCGAATCGGTGGTCGGCAAGGCGGATACCGATCCGCTGTTCCCCAACGAGCCGAACATGGCGGCCAACCGGCGCATCGACATCCTGCTCGTCGCCGAGGCCCCGCCGATGCCGCCGACCGGGCTGCACTGAGCCGCGCTGCGCGGCGGATCCGGTCATTCCCGTTCCCCGGTCCCGCGATCTGGTCGTCCGGTGCCGCGCCGTTCCGGCGCGCGTCGGCTTTGCACGATTCTGCGGTCCGCCGCGCACGCGCGGCGCGAGAATGGGAACGGGGTGGTCGGGTCCTGGCCAAGCCTATGGTGCCCGTGAATGTGGTTTTATTCTATTCTCATGAAAATCGAGGCAAAGACGTCGATTCAGCCCAATCTTTATAAGAGAACGTTGAGAGAAATTTTACTGCTGAGCCGATTGTGTTGCGTCGTGGTGACAGGTGTGGATAGCGGCCGCTATCTGCTTCACCTGCGGCGAATTGTACATTGGCCGCGATGATGTCGGCTTTATTGTGATCCTCCGATACACACGGGCGCCGCTTCAAGACGACGCCGTGACTCTGGGGGGAAACCATGTCGAAGCATACCCTCTGCGGCCTTGCGGCCGTGTTTCTCGCCGGTACGGCGGTGCCGGCCGTCGCGGGTCCTGCGCCCGGCGCGATCGACTACGTCAAGGTCTGCGGCGAATACGGCGATGCGTTCTTCTACATCCCGGGCACCGAGACGTGCCTCGCGATCGGCGGCTACGTCCGCTTCGACGCGATGGCCGGCTCGACCAGCAAGGGCTATCAGAACTTCAACGACTCGAGCCTGTGGACCGAGGTCGAGTCGGCCCATGAAGGCCCGGTGATCGGCTCCGGGCGGTCGTTCCACAATGCGCTGACCAACACGCAGGCGAGCCTGTCGTTCGATGCGCGCACGGCTTCCGAATACGGCCTCGTGCGCAGCTACGCCGAACTGCACTGGTCGGTCGGAAGCGCGACGCGCGCGGTCGAGATCGAGATCGAGAAGGCCTTCGTCCAGTTCGGCGGGCTGACCGCCGGTCGGTCGCAGTCGTTCTTCGACTTCTTCACCGGCTTCGATGATCCGGTGTATTTCGCCCCGTCGGTGTCGAACCGGCAGACCAACCTGCTCGCCTACACCTTCGCCTTCTCGCGCGAGATCACCGCGACGATCTCGATCGAAGACGGTACGTTCCGCCGCGCCACCAACGGCTCCGACGAATATGCGGCGGGCCACAAGGTGCCGGATATCGTCGCGAACGTCCGTATCGACCAGCAGTGGGGCATGTTCCAGGCCATGGCGGCCTACCACCAGGACTACGGCTCGCAGCAGAGCACGGCGGCCGGCACCGGCCCCTGGCAGAAGGACGGCTACGCCTTCGGCGTCGGCCTGATGTTCCGCCTGCCGCAGCTCGGCAAGGGCGACAAGCTGTGGCTGCAGGCGGCCTGGGCCAAGGGCGCGGTCGATTACACCGGCGCCGATCCCTACTGGCAGTCGGACTTCGCCGACCGCTCGAACACGGGCCTGTTCCAGCGCACCGACTGGTCGCTCACCGGCGGCTTCCACCATGGCTTCTCGAAGCAGTATGGCGTGAACCTGCTGGCGTCCTGGCATGACTCGCGCGGCTGGGTGTGGCGCAACACCTTCACCGGCGCCAATGCGATCTACGGACCGAAGTCGGCCGACTACACCCAGCTCGACCTCGGCGCGAGCTTCGACTGGACGCCGGCGGACAACTTCCTGGTCCGCGTCGGCGGCGAGTATCGCCGCGTCGAATACGCCACCGCCAACAACTACTTCAATCGCCGGCCGACCAACGTCGCCCGGAGCTCGGACGACGGCCTCGTCGGCTACGTCCGCGTGGTGCGCAAGTTCGGCGGCGACGACGATTGATCCTTGGCGCAACTGCGCATTCGGGCGTCGCCGCGGAGTATCTCCGCGGCGACGTTTTGCTTTTGGACGTCATCGGTGCCGGGCAAAATGGAGTTGGAAGGGGTGGTCATGAGAAACGGGTCTTTGGCGGTCATGACCTTGACGATGCTCGGTGTGGTCTTGGCCTGGGACGGAGCACGGGCGGGCCATCCCGCCATCGAGGAGCGCCAGGCGCTGATGAAGACGCTCGGCACCGCCACCAAGGCCGGTGCCGAAATGGTCAAGGGCGCGCGGCCCTACGACGCTGCGGAGGCCAAGCGCATCCTCGATACCTACGTGGCGGCGTCGAGCCGTATCGCCGGCCTGTTCCCGGCCGGCTCGGAGGAGGGCGGCTATACCAAGGCAATGATCGAGATCTGGTCGGACGCGACCGGGTTCAAGGCGGCTGTGGACAAGTTCGAGGCCGATGCCCGCGCCGCGGCCACTGCGACGGGCGATCTGGAGACATTCAAGCAAGCCTTCGCAACGGTTGGAGCCGACTGCCGATCCTGCCATTCGGACTATCGTCAATAGCGGCCGGCGACGTCCTCGTTTGACGCAGGTCGGCTCTGACATTGCGAGCCGCTTGACCGCGACCGGGCCGATCGGGTCTCTTGCCGACCGAACCGGCCGCCAGGGTCCGGCGGAACGGGGAGCGCCATGGCTGACAAACCTTTCACACTCTACGGCATGCTCGGCTCCGGACCGACCTACAAGGTCGCGCTGATGCTGACGCTCGCCGATGCACCCTTCGCCTTCGAGGCGATCAATCTGCGCGAGGGCGCCCACAAGCAGCCCGACTATCTGGCCAAGAACCGGTTCGGGCAGGTGCCGTGCCTGTCGCACGAAGGACGCTTCGTCGCGCAGTCGGCGACGATCCTCGAATACCTCGCCGACCGGCTGGGCGTTTTCGCCGGCCGCTCGGTCGAGGAGGAGTTGCGCATCCGCGAGTGGCTGTTCTGGGACTTCGATCGCCTGGCGCCCGGCATCTACCGGTCGCGCGCGATCAAGCGTGGCTTCCTCGCCGGCGACGACTCGCTGATCGACTATTTCAAGGGCGTCGGCGAGGCCGGGCTCGGCGTGCTCGAGGCGCATTTCGCCGCGCACGAGTGGCTGGTCGGCCGCAGCCCGACGATCGCCGACATCGATGTCTACGGCGTCGTCTGCTTCGCCGAGGAGGCGGGTTTCGACCTGTCGGAGCGGCCGGCGCTGAAGGCCTGGAAGGAGCGCTTCGAGGCGCTGCCGCGTTTCGGCACCATGGCCGAGATCGTGCCGGCGGAGTCCCGGCCCTGAGCGCCGCGGACCGCCCTGCGACAGCGGCGCGGGCTGCCGAGCCGTCGCCGCTACCCGGCATGACGATCCGCGCAGCCGAGGCAGCCGACGTCGCCGGTATCGTGGCGCTGTTCGCGGCCGACACGCTCGGCGGCCACGGCGACACGACCGATCCGGCCGCGGCGCCGGTCTATGCGGCGGCATTCGAGCGGATCCGCGCGCGGAGCGGGGAAAAGCTGTTCGTGGTCGTCGGTGACGGCGCCGTGGTCGGCACGGCGCAACTGTCGCTGATCACGACGCTGCTGCATCGCGGGCGCACACGGGCACTGATCGAGGCCGTGCATGTCGCTCCGGAGCTGCGCGGGCGTGGGGTCGGCGCGGCGCTGATGCGGCATCTGATCGCCGTCGCCAAGGCAGAGGGCGCCGGCGTGGTCGAGTTGACCTCGAACAAGACGCGCAAGGATGCGCACCGCTTCTACGAGCGGCTCGGCTTCGCCCGCAGCCACGAAGGGTTCAAGCTCACGCTGGAGGCCTGATGGCGGCGGGTGCGACGGCTCCGGCGCATGGGCGCGAACGAAAAGACCGGCCGGCGCTCGGCGCGCGCGGCCGGTCTCGTTCGTGCTCCGGCGCTCGTCCCGTCTTCGCCAGCCCGTCGTCGGGCCGGGCGAAGAGGCGATCACATGCACTTCGCCATGAAGGTGAAGTAGGCCTTCCAGCCCTTCGCGCCGGTCTTCTCCTTCTCGGTCTTCCACTTGGCGTCGCAGGCCTTCTTCTGGGCGCCGCTGCCGGCCTCTTCCTCGGCCGCGGCGGGCGCGGCGGCGGCGGGCTTGGCGGCGGCGGGCGCCGGCTTGGTCTGGGCGAGGGCGGGCGAGGCGACGAGCATCGCGGCGGTGAGGGCGGCGGCATAGAAGCGGATCGACATGGATCTGTTTCCCCGGTTGGGTATTGTTGCGCGTGCGGCCCGACCGGATCGGCGTTGCGCCGGCCGGCTCTCCCGGACCACGACCCCATGCACTTCCAGAACGACTTCCAACTGAACGGCTTCCAAAGCAGTGACTTCCCGATCGGTGCCGCTCCATGGCCGAGCACGCCTCCCGTGCCGGTTCAGAGGGAATGCCTGGGCATCGATCGTCGTGGGCGTCCGGCGGGAGACGACGAGTCGCCGTCCCGCTCCTCCCGTGATCACTTTATCTCGCGCAGCGAAGATGTCGACGGCATGTCTTCGTGCGACTGCAAGACTGTAACGTCGAGGCGTTCCGCCTCGTCTGACCGATTGCTGACGTGCTCTCGCGTCAGCCGACAGGGCCGCGCTCCGCACCATGGGCCGGACCTGCACCATTTCAGGCGTCCGGCCGTCAGCCGACGCCCTATCCGGAGGGATCCCCGATGGCCGAAGAGACCGTGAGCCCGATCGAACTCTACTACTGGCCGACGCCGAACGGCTGGAAGATCACCATCATGCTGGAGGAACTCGGGCTTCCTTATAGCGTGCGCTATGTCGACATCGGGCGCGGTGCGCAGTTCGAGCCGAAGTTCCTGGCGTTTTCGCCGAACAACAAGATGCCGGCGATCATCGATCCGGCCGGACCCGGCGGCCAGCCGATCTCGGTGTTCGAGTCCGGTGCGATTCTGCTCTATCTCGGCCGCAAGCACGGACGCTTCTACCCGACCGACGAGCGTGCCCGCGTCGCGGTCGAGGAATGGCTGATGTGGCAGATGGGTGGCTTCGGCCCGATGCTCGGGCAGAACCACCATTTCGCGCTCTATGCGCCGGAGAAGATCCCTTACGCGATCAAGCGCTATCGCGACGAGACGCACCGGCTCTACGGCGTGCTCGACAAGCGGCTCGCCGGCCGGGACTTCGTCGCCGGCGACTATTCGATCGCCGACATGGCGATCATCGGCTGGGCGACCGGCCACGAGCGCCAGGGCATCGATCTCGCCGAGTTCCCGAACCTCAAGGCATGGTACGACCGCATGCTGGCGCGGCCGGCGGTGACACGCGGTCTTGCGGTCGGCCGCGACATGCGGCGCGACATCGCGCAGGACGAGGAAGCCAAGAAGGTGCTGTTCGGCCAGCGCTGAGGCGCGGCGGATCGCCAGAGACAGGTGAGTGGGACGGCGTCCGAGCGATCGGGCGCCGTTTTTGTATGAGGATCGCGCGTTTCGCGCAAAAGCGGTTTTGTGGTCGACTGTTTCCTCAGCGGTGTGATTTGATGCTGCAGCAACAATTTGCCTCGCGATTGCATGCGATTTTGGGGATCGTCGATGTTCGGTTTGAAATTATTCAGTGCGGGGAAGAACAAGGCTGGGTCGAGCGACATGGGGCGAACCCTGATCCGGTCGAACCGGGGCGTCGATGGACCCGTGGTCACCGGCCCCTATGTGCGGATGGCGCCGGGACGCTACGTGGTCACCTTCAGGGTCGGCCTCACCGAAGAGCCGGCGGGCACGGCGGATGTGCGCTGCGGCTATCTGGACGTCTGCATCGATTGCGGAAACGTGATCTTGGCGCGGACCGAGCTGTTCCACTCCAGGCTTTCGAAAGAGCTGCGGGAGATCCATCTCGCGTTTGACCTCGATCGGGAAACGGAAGTCGAGTTCCGCGTCTTCAACATCGGGAGGGCCGGACTGGTCGTCGACGAGCAGCGCGACGTGAGCGCTCGCGCCCCCGATGTTCCCGACTTCACGCCGATGCTGCCGCCGGGCGCACCGGTGCCCGATGCGTTCTTCGTCGACAATGCCGAGCATTTCCGGAAGATGTATGAGAACGGCGCACGTCTCGCTGTCGTCGAGACGGGTACAATCGCGCAGTTCGGCGATGTTCGCTTCAAGGTGGCGAACCCTGAGGACTTTCAGATCGCCTATGAGGTCTTCATCGTCCGGGAGTACAATGCCTGCCTGCGGCGACGAAGCACCGTCTTCGATATCGGCATGAATGTCGGGCTGCTGTCCCTGTTCATGGCGTCGAACCCGCAGGTCTCCGAGGTTCATTCCTTCGAGCCATTTGCGCTGCCGAGGCGGCGTGCGGCCGAGAATTTTGCGCTGAACGGTCGGTTCGCGGACAAGATCACCGTTCATCCGTTCGGTCTCTCCGACAAGGACGATCAGATCGCGGTGGCGGTCAGCGACCAGGCGACGATTTCGACCTCGATCCGCGGGCGCGGCGATGGAGTCCGTACGGAGACGATCGATGTGCGCGCGGCCGCCGATGTGCTCGCCCCGCTGTTTGCCGCAGCCAAGGCGCGCGGCGACGACATCGTCATGAAGATCGACTGCGAGGGGGCCGAGTTCCCGATTTTCGAATCTCTGCGCTCCGCCAGCCTGTTCCGGTCGGTGACCGCGATCATGCTCGAATGGCACCGGAGCTGGTCGCCGGCCCTGTCGCAGGACGATCTGCTCGCGGTTCTGCGGGCCGAGGGCTTCATCGCCTTCGATCGCACGCTGGCAACCGATCAATTCGCCGGACAGATCCTCGCTGTCCGTGCGGCGTGAATGGCGATCGGCCGTGCCCGGGGCCCCTTTTGATGGGCCGACGGCCGTAATGCCGCCGTCCGCCGATCGCAGACGGATCATGCGTGATGAACGCGGTTCCGGAAAACGCGGTGAACGAAGGGTTGCCGCGATTTCCGGCATTTTCGGCGGGGGTCTTTGAAATCACTGCGGAATCGGCGCGGCCAAGATGAATCCTTCGTCAACTTAACGAATGGTTTCGCTGGCGTTGTGTGCTTGTTAATCTTGGACGTTAACGCCGACTTCAACGCTCGGGGGGCAGACTTACCCACATCAGATCGAGGACGAACGGTTCTTCGATGGGGACGTCAGAAGTAAACGAGAAGCGTTGGGGAGCGTATCATGGCTCGCTTTGAGATCCAGGAAGCTGAAATGGCGGTGATGGGACAGCAGAACCTGTCGCCGGAGATCTATTTCCAGCTCGGTATCAGCTATTCGACCGGCCGCGGTGTCGATGCGGACATGATCGCCGCGCACAAGTGGTTCAACCTCGCCGCGGCGCAGGGCAAGTCGGAAGCCGCGCAGTATCGCCAGGATGTCGCCCGCGAGATGTCGTCGGCCGATATCGCCGAGGCGCAGCGCCAGGCGCGCGAGCACCTCGCGATGATGACCCGCCACTGAACCGCGATCGGCGCTTGGCACGGATCCGAACGAGGGGCGCGCCGTCTGGGGAGGCGGGTGCGGTCACGCGGATTGATGAGCAAGGCGCTTCCGCATGGCGGAACGACGCGAGCCTCGGCGCATGCGGCCGGGACTCTGAAGACCATGGCCGGCGGCATGCCGGCCCAAGAGCGCGGTCCGGTCGATGCCGGACGGGCGAACGGTCGGCCGATACGGTCGGCTTGAGGATGGAACGAGACAATGCCGTGGCGCGACCGGTCCGGATGACCGTGTGAGGACCGCCGCCGACGGCCGACGCGCAAAGTCGGATTGGGCCGGCCTCTCGGGGGGGCCGACTTGCGTGTCAAGGATTCCGGCGCCGGGCAGGGGAACCCGGCTGCCACGCGGATTTCGGATAGGAGCAGACAAATGAATGCGGCCGCCCCCCTCGGGGGCGGCCGCATGGTGTTTTCGCGCTGGGTCGATCAGGCCGAGACGAACTTCTTGGCGTATTCGGTGCGCTTGGCGACGAACCAGGACTGCTGGGCCGGCCACCACCAGAGCTTCGACAGCGCATCGCCCGGATAGGCGGCCTGGAAGAACTTCTTCGCGGCCGGCTCCATGAGGTCGACGGCGCCCTTGGCGCAGGGGTTGGAACCAAAGGCGTGGCCCCACAGGTTCGAGCCTTCCGGCGTGTTGATCCAGGAGACCCAGGCGTGCGCCTGCTCGAGGTTCTTGGCGCCCTTCAGCAGCACGAAGTTCTGCAGCCAGCCGAACGCGCCTTCCTTCGGCGCCAGATAGCCGATCGGGAAGTTCTCTTTCAAGAGCGAGCCGGCCGAGGAATCCCAGTTGAAGCCGATTACGCAGCCGTTGGTGCGGAAGGCGCCCTGGGCTTCGTTCTCGTTCGACCAGAACTGCGCGATGTTCTTGCGCTTAGAGACGGCGAACTTGAGCGCCTCGTCCCAGTTCTTGACCATCTTGGCTTCGTCGACATAGCTGTCGTCCCACGGGAACGGCAGCTTGCCCTGGGCCTCGAGCCAGCGGCCGGCGGCGGCGAGGCCGGAGTGGCCACGCAGGACGAGTTTGCCGGCGTACTTGTCGTCGAACAGATCGCCGAGCGAGGCCTTGCCGTATTCGAGCTTCACTTCGGCCGTGTTGTACATCAGCGCCTCGGTGCCCCAGACCGAGGGGCTGGCGATGCGCTTGCCGTCGGCGGTCATCGCGGTGGCGAGCTTGCCGGTGGACATGGACGGCTCGACGCCGTCGATGTTGATCTTCTTCTCGTCCCAGGCCTGCAGGAAGCCGTTCTCGGCCCAGTTCGACAGGCGGTCGACGGTCGGCTCGGAGATGTCGAAGCTGCCGTTGGTGGCGGCGCCGGTCTTGGCCTGGGCGAGCATCTCGTCCTGGCTGCCGAGGCCGGTGAACTTGATCTTGATGCCGGTCTTCTTCTCGAAGGCGGCGAAGACCTGCGGGAACTCGTCGTAGCCGGCCCAGCCGAGGAAGTTCAGCTCGCCGGAGGAGGCGAGGGAGCCCTTCACGATGAAGGGGGCGGCGAGGCCGACGGCACCGGCCGCGGCCGTGCCCTTGAGGAGGTGACGACGGGTCAGACCGCCAGAACGAATACGTGACATCGAACGACTCCCTTGCTTCGCTTGAACTGCATGACCGGGTGTCGGGCACCCCTCATCCGGCTGGTCGCCCCGCCACGATCGCCGATCGTGCTCGTCCGGGAGAGACCGTCCTTCGAGTTCCTCGTCGTCCTCGGCGTGGTGCGCGCACGCGCCTCAGCCGCGGATCGTGATCGTCTTCGTGGCGGTATAGGCGTCGATGCCCTCCCGGCCCTTTTCCCGGCCGTAGCCGGATTTGCCCATGCCGCCGAACGGAAGCGCGATGCCCCCCGCCCAATAATCGTTGACGGTGACCTGACCCGCCACGATCTCCCGGGCGAGCCGCATGGCCCGTCCGATGTCGCGTGTGTAGATCCCCGCATAGAGACCGTATTCCGTCCCGTTCGCCGCCGCCAGTGCCGCGTCGTCGTCATCGACCACCTGCACCGACAGGACCGGACCGAAGATCTCTTCACAGACGCAAGCATCGTCGGCGGGCAGGTCGTCGATGATGGTCGGGCGGTAGAACCAGCCGGTATCGGCGATCGCATCGGCGCCGATGCCGCCGCCGGTCACGATGCTGCGGCCGCGGGCGCGCGCCGCATCGACATGGGTGCGAATGCGCGCGAGCTGAGCCGGCGAATTGATCGCGCCGACGTCGGCGCCGCGCAGGCCGTGACCGACCTTCAGCGCCTTGGTCAGCGTCACGATCTTCTCGACCAGGGCGCCATGGATCGACCGCTCGACGATCAGGCGCGAGCCGGCGGAACAGACCTGGCCGGCATTGCAGAAGATGGCCCAGAGCACGCCTTCGGCGGCTGCGTCGAGGTCGCAATCGCCGAGGCAGACGACCGGCGACTTGCCGCCGAGTTCGAGCGTCAGGCTCGCCACGTTGGGGGCGGCAGACTGCGCCACGCGGACGCCGGTGGCGACCGAGCCGGTGAAGGTGATGTGGCGGACGGCCGGATGGGCGACCAGCGGCGCGCCGGCATCGGTGCCGAGGCCGGTCACGACGTTGAGCACGCCGGCGGGCAGGCCGGCCTCCGACAGGATGCCGGCGAAGAGCAGCGCGGTGAAGGGCGTCGTCTCGGCCGGCTTGGCGACCGCCGAGCAGCCGGCGGCGAGGGCCGACGCGATGCCGCGCGCGAAGGTCGACGAGGGATAGTTCCAGGGGATGATGTGCGCGGTGACGCCGACCGGCTCGTTGACCGTGAAGCTGGTCAGGTCGGGGCCGAGCGGGATCGAGGCGCCCTCGTGGAGCTCG
This sequence comes from Ancalomicrobiaceae bacterium S20, assembly GCA_040269895.1. Taxonomy (NCBI): domain Bacteria; kingdom Pseudomonadati; phylum Pseudomonadota; class Alphaproteobacteria; order Hyphomicrobiales; family Ancalomicrobiaceae; genus Methyloraptor; species Methyloraptor flagellatus. The sequence continues at coordinate 1,082,557 of CP158568.1, forward strand.
GCGAGACCGCCGTAATAGTCGAACAGGCGGGCGACATTGGCGATGTCGCCGCGCGCCTCGGCGATGGTCTTGCCGGAATCGAGCACCTCCATGAAGGCCAGCGTCTCGGCCCGCTCGCGCACTAGGCGCGCGGCCGCCGCGAGCACGCGGCGGCGTTCGATCGGCGTCGAGCGGCGCCAGAGCACGGCGGCGCGCGCCGCCGACGCGACGGCCCGCTCGACGTCCTCGGCATCACCGGCGGCGAAGCTCGCGAAGGCCTTGCCGAGGCCGGGATCGAAGGCTTCCATCGTGCCGCCGTTCGCCGAGGGGCGATAGGCACCGTCGATGAAATGGCCGGAGGGCAGGGCCGGCAGCGTACCGTCCTTGAAATAGGCCGCGGCGAGGGTTTCGGCGGTGGTGCTCACTGTTCGGCCTCGCTGACCTGGCGGACGGCCTTGTCGAGCCAGGCGGGGTTGATCTCGACGCCCCAGCCGGGTGCATCCGGGATTTTCGCGCGGCCGGCATCGATGGCGAAGGGATCGCCGAGGAACAGGCCGTCCTGCCACGGGTAGTAGTCGTCGCCCTCGATCGAGAATTCGAGGTACTTGCCGGCGTTGGGGATCGCGCCGAGCATGTGCATGGTGCACATCGTCACCAGCGAGAGATTGGCGCTGTGCGGCGTCACCGGCAGGCCCGCGGCTTCGCCCAGGCGGCAGACCCTGAGCGTGCGCGACAGGCCGCCCATGTACATGATGTCGGGCTGCAGCACGTCGACCGCACGCATCTCGATCATGCGTTCCCAGATGCCGATCTCGCAGTCCTGCTCGCCGCCGGTGACGTCGAGCGACAAGGCGTCGGTGACCTGCTTGGTCTGCTCGAGCTTCCAGTACGGGCAGGGTTCCTCGAAGTGGCTGATGCCCTCGGCCTCGAGCATGTGGCCGACCTCGATGGCGCGGGCCGGCGAGAAGCCGCTGTTGCCATCGACCAGCTTGGCGATGCCGTCGCCGAGCGCGCGGGCGACGGTCGGGATCACCGCCTCGGTGCGGCCGGGCCACTCGTCGATGTCGCGGCCGCATTCGGCGCCGACGCGCCACTTGAAGGCGTCGAAGCCCTTTTCGTCGCGCAGCCTGACGAAGCGGGCGGCCTCGGCTTCGGGCGTGATGTCGCGCTTCATCGACGAGGCGTAGGCGCGGAGGAAGCCCGGCTTGCCGCCGATCAGCTCGACCACCGGCTTGCCCTCGAGCTTGCCGCGCAGGTCCCACATGGCGGTGTCGAGGCCGGCGAGCGCGCGGCAGCGATAGCTGCCGGGGAACTTGTGCTCGCGTTCCTCGACGAGATCGATCAGCGCATCGACATCGAGCGCGCTGCGGCCGAGCACCCACGGCGCGACCTGCCGATGGAACACCGTCGCGGTGATGTCCGCATGGTAGGTCGAGGTCTGGCCCCAGCCGACGTCGCCGGTGTCGGTCGTCAGCTTGACGAAGCAGACGTAGGCGTTGGTGAAGGTCTCGAGCTTGGCGATCTTGGGCATATCGCGGGTCCGGGCTCCGGAGAGGCGTTTCAGCCGGCGGCGATCATGGCGGCGGCCTTGTGGCCGACCATGATCGCCGGGGCGTTGGTGTTGGCGGAGGTGACATTCGGAAAGATCGACGTGTCGGCGATGCGCAGGCCTTCGACCCCGTGGACCTTGAGGTCCGGGCCGACCACGCCGTCGGCCGCTTGCGGCGCCATGCGGCAGGTGCCGCAGAGGTGGAACACCGAGCCCGAGCGCTTGCGGAAATCCTCCACGATCGCCTCGTCGGAGGCGCGCGCGGGATCGAACAGGGTGATCGCGGCCGCGAGCGCCTTCATCGCGCGGGTTTCCTGCAGGCGCGCGACCAGCCGGGCGCCGGCGAGCACGTCGGCGAGGTCGCGATCGGTCGAGAGGTAGTTCGGGCGGATGCGCGGCTGGGCGAGCGGATCGGCGCCGGCGATGTCGATGCGGCCGGTGCTGGTCGGGCGGCAGGCGTTGAAGCTCAGGATGAAGCCCGGCCACGGGTCGGGCTTGGAGAGTTTGCGCTGGCCGGCGATCTCGGTCGAGTAGGACAGCGGGTTGAAATAGAGCTGCATGTCGGGGCGCGCGAGCTCCGGCGAGGAGCGAACCAGGCCGCCCATCTGGTTGACCGACAGGCTGAGCGCGCCGGTGCGGGTCGCCAGGAAGCGGATGCCGGCGGCGATGCGGCCGGGCCAGGTGCCGAGCACGGCGTTCAGCGTCGGTTCGGTGGCGCGGTAGTAGTAGTTGATGCCGAGATGGTCTTGCAGATGGCCGCCGACGCCGGGCGCGTCATGGACGACGGGCACGCCGAGACCGGCGAGGAGCGCGCCCGGGCCGACGCCCGAGCGCTGCAGGATCGCCGGCGAGCCGACCGCGCCGGCCGAGAGCACGATCTCGGCGCGGGCGCGGTAGCTCCGCCGCTCGCCGCCGATCAGGCATTCGACCGTGCGGGCGCGGCGGCCTTCGAAGCCGATGCGGTCGACGATCAGGCCGGTGGCGACGGTCAGGTTCGGCCGCTTCATGGCCGGGCGCAGGAAGGCGTCGGCGGCCGAGCAGCGCAGGCCCTTGCGCGTGTTGATCAGGTAGGGGCCGACGCCCTCGGCCTCGGTCAGGCCGAGGTCCGACACGATCGGCAGGCCTGCCTCGCGGGCGGCGGCGAGATAGTGCCGCTTCAGCGGATGATATTCGGCCTCGCGGTCGGAGACCCAGAGCGGGCCGTCGCCGCGCGCGCTGCCGTCGCCGGCGACCCGGCGCTCGAACGAACGGAACACCGGCTCGACGTCGGACCAGCCCCAGCCGGGATTGCCGGCATCGCGCCAGTCGTCGAAATCGCCGGGCAGCCCGCGCGCATAGACCATCGCGTTGATCGAACTCGAGCCGCCGAGCACCTTGCCGCGCGGGACGTAGACGACGCGGTCGCCGAGGCCGGGGTCGGGGAGGGACTCGAAGCGCCAGTTGACCGCCGGGTCGAAGAAGGACTTGCCGTAGCCGATCGGGGTCTTGATCCAGAAGCGGAAATCGCTGCCGCCGGCCTCGATCAGCAGGACCGAGCGGCGCGGATCGGCGCTCAGCCGGTCGGCGACCACGCAGCCGGCGGACCCGGCCCCCACGACGATGTAGTCGAACTCCTGCAAGCGCGGCCCCCGTCGTTCCGTCCGTGGCAAACTTGTTCGGCGAGGGATGTTGACACCGGGGCAGCCGTCAAACCATCAATATCAAACCGGTCTCAGGCCTTGTTCCTCTTTGGCCTCGTGCGCACGGATCGAGGGTCGCGCGGACACACCGCGCGACCGTGATGGGAAGGTTCGGCCGATGGCCTATTCGTTGGCATTGCTCGTCAATCTGCGCAGCTTCGAGGCTGCGGCCCGGCATCTGAGCTTCGCCAAGGCGGCGGTCGAGCTCGGGCTGACCCCGGCGGCGGTCAGCCAGCAGATGAAGGCGCTCGAGGCCCATCTCGGCTTCTCGCTGTTCGAGCGGCTGCCACGCGGGGTCAGGCTCACGGCGATCGCCCGCGCCTATCTGCCCTCCGTGCGAAAATCGCTCGATGAACTGACCACGGCGACCGCCGGCCTGTTCGGCACCAAGGGCTCGCGCAGCCTGACCATCCGCTGCCCGGTCAGCTACGCGACGCTCTGTCTGTCGCCGCGGCTGCCGGCGTTTCGCGCCATGCATCCGGGCGTGCAGATCAGCGTCTATTCGTCGGTCTGGGCCGACGATCTCGACGACGATCGCATCGATCTCGACATTCGCTGGGGCAGCGGTGCCAGTGGCGACGGGCGCTGGGAGAATTTCGACGCGACGCCGCTCGATCGCGCGGTTTCGATCCCGGCGTGTCCGCCGGGGACGGTTTTCGGTCCGGACCCGGCCGAGGCGGTGCGTCGGCTCGCGGCCGTGTGTCCGATCCATATCCTCGGCTGCGACAATCTCTGGAGCAGTTTCGCGCGTGCCGAGGGCTGGCCGGAAGGCTCGCTCGGCACCGGCGTGCTGGTCGACAGCACGGTCGTGGCGCTGTCGATGGTCGCGGCGGGCATGGGGACGGCGCTGGTGTCGCCGGATCTGGCGCGCGGCCATCTCGCGGAGGGCCGCATCGTGGCGCCGCCCGGCCTTTCCTATGGCCATGACGGCTGCCACCACGTGCTGATCCCGCGCCGCAAGGTGCAGTCGCCGCTGGCGCTCCTGTTCCGCGACTGGCTGGTCGAGGCCGAGAGCGCCTTCGAGCGGCGCGACGCGCGCGTCGCCTGAGCCGTGTACAGGCTCGGCGCCCGTCGGGGCAGGGCCAATCGGGGCAGGGCCAATCAGGGTTGGGCCAATCGGGGTTGGGCAGTCGGATCAGGGCGAGCCGGAACTCTCGACGGCGGCGAGCAGATGCGCGGCGAAAGCCTCGGCCGCGTCGGGCAGGCGGCGGCCGAGCATGGCCTGGACCTGATAATGGCGCTGGTCGATCGACGGGCCGCTGATCGGCACCGAGACGACGCGATTGCCGGTCCGGCGCGAATGCACGGTAAAGGCGCTCGCGACGGTCAGGCCGCCGCCTTCCTCGACGAAGCTCCACAGACCCGCGATGTAGTTCGATTCCAGGATCGGCTGCACGGCGATGCCTTCGAGGCCGCAGGCGATCTCGAACAGCTGGCGCGCGGTGGTGTTCTTTTCCGGCAACGCGAGCGGTTCGGCGGCGAGTTCGGAAAGCGAGACCGCGACGCGGCCCGCGAAGGGATGGTCGATCGGCGCCACCGCCAGGATCGGCGCCCGGCCGGAGCCGATCAGGCGCACGTCGGCCTCGGGCGCAAAGGTGAAGGTCGCGCCGATATCGACATCACCGTCACGCACCAGGCGCGTGACGTTGGCCGGTGCCGTGATCTTCAGCTCGAAGCGGATGCCCGGATAGCGCTCGCGAAAGCTGCGGATCGCGGCCGGCACCAGCATCATGCCGAAGCCCTCGGTCGCGCCGATGCGGACGGCGCCGGTGGCGAGGCCCTGCAGCAATTTCAGCTCGGTGACGATCGCCTCTTCCTCGAGAAAGGCGCGGCGGGCATGGCGGGCGAGGATCTCGCCGGCCGGGCTCGGCACCATGCCGCGCGGCCGGCGCTCGAACAATTCGACGCCGAGTTCGGCCTCGAGCCCGGCGATCTGACGGCTGATCGCCGAAGAGGCGACGTTGAGCCGGCTCGAGGCCTCCGCGATCGAGCCGGTGCGGGCGACTTCAAGAAAATAGCGCAAGGCCGTGTTGTTCATCGAAAATCCGCGAAAATGCGCTGCTTTTGCTGCATTGCACGCCGGTCAGCCTCGACTCGCGCCCGCCGGCGGAGGTGGAGAGCGTTGCCGATCTGGCAACGAAACATTCGATAGATTATAATTGCGGCATGCCTTTGTGCTCAATACCGTGTCATGGCCAATTTGTTTGCACCGCAACATCGGACGGGGGTTGGGGCATGACGGCAGTGACATTCGGGAAGTCGATCTTGGCTGCGGCGGCGCTGTCGCTCGGCCTGTCGGGCGCAGCTTTCGCCGGCAAGGCGAACGATACGCTGGTCTACGCCTCGGACAGCGAGCCGGAGAACATCAGCCCCTATCACAACAACCTGCGCGAGGGCGTCATCATCGCCCGGCACGCCTGGGAAACGTTGATCTACCGGAACCCCACGACCGGCGCCTACGAGCCCTATCTGGCGACGTCGTGGACCTGGGTCGATCCGGTGACGCTCGATCTGGAGCTGCGCCAGGGCGTGACCTTCCACGACGGTTCGCCGTTCACCGCCGACGACGTCGTCTTCACGTTCAACTACGTTCTGACGCCCGAAGCCAAGGTGGTGACGAAGCAGAACGTCGCCTGGATGGCCTCGACCGAGAAGCTCGGCGACTACAAGGTCCGCATCCACCTGAAGGGACCGTTCCCGGCCGCGCTCGAATATCTCTCCGGCCCGGACGCGATCCTGCCGGCGGCCTATTTCAAGAAGGTGGGCCTCGACGGCTTCGCGAAGGCGCCGATCGGCACCGGGCCGTACCGGATCGTTTCGGTCGACAGCGGCAAGGGCGTCAAGCTCGAGAAGTCGAAGACCTATTGGAAGGGCAGCCCGATCGGCGATGTCGCGATCGGCAAGCTCGAATTCCGCATCATCCCGGACGGCGAGACCCGCATGGCCGAGCTGATGACCGGCGGCGTCGACTGGATCTGGCGTGTGCCGACCGATCAGGCCAAGCAGCTCGAGGCGGTGCCGAACGTCACCGTGCTCGCGGCCGAGACCATGCGCGTCGGCTTCCTGCAGTTCGACGCGATCGGCCGCACCGATCCGAATTCGCCGCTCAAGAAGGAGAAGGTCCGTCAGGCCATTTCCTACGCGATCGACCGCAAGGCGATGGTCGACAACCTGGTCAAGGGCGGCGCCCGCGTGATGAATTCGGCCTGCTTCATCGAGCAGACCGGCTGCACCGACGAGGGCGTCACGCGCTATCCGTACGACCCGGCCAAGGCCAAGGCGCTGCTCGCCGAGGCCGGCTATCCGAACGGCTTCGACATCGATCTCTATGCCTATCGCGAGCGCGACTACGCCGAGGCGGTGATCGGCTACCTGCGCGCGGTCGGCATCCGCGCCAAGCTCAACTATCTGAAGTATGCCGCGCTGCGCGAGCTGAACCGCGCCGGCAAGGTGCCGATCTACTACCAGACTTGGGGTTCGTTCTCGGTCAACGACGCCTCCGCCTTCACCGGCGCGTGGTTCAAGGGCGACGAGGACGACATGTCCAACGACGCCGAGGTCAAGGCGCTGCTCGACAAGGCCGACACGACCAACGAACTCGCCGACCGCAAGAAGCTCTACCAGCAGGCGCTGTCGATCATCGCGGCCAAGGCCTACCTGCTGCCGATGTTCTCCTATTCGACCAATTACGCCTTCTCGTCTGACCTCGACTTCAAGGCCCAGCCCGACGAGGTGCCGCGCTTCTACGCGGCGCGCTGGAAGAAGTAAGGCGCCGGATCGAAGGCCCTGCCGCCGCTTGCCGGGGGCAGGGCGCGAGGGCGGTGGCCCCGCGGCTGACCACGCGGGCCGCCGTTCCGGCGGCGTGTTTCGTCCTCCCTCCGAGGAAGGGCTCCAACCCATGCTGATGTTTCTTCTGCGCCGTCTGGCCGTCGCCCTGTCGGTGGCGCTGACGGTCTCGATCGTGGCGTTCCTGCTCCTGCATCTTTCCGGCGATCTGGCGGTCGCCATCGCCGGCCCCGAGGCCTCGCCCGCGCAGGTCGAGCAGATCCGCGTCCAGTACGGTCTCGACAAGCCGCTGGTCGTGCAGTTCCTCGACTGGCTCGCCGGGGCGGTGCGGTTCGATTTCGGCAACTCGTTCTATTTCCGCGAGACGGTCGCGGCGCTGGTGGTCGAGCGCATCCCGGTGACGCTGACGCTCGGGGCGATCTCGCTCGGCATCGCGCTCCTGGTCGCGATCCCGCTCGGCGTGATCGCGGCGGTCAATCGCGGCGGCTGGATCGATCGCGCGGCGCTGATGTTCTGCGTGCTCGGTCAGGCGATCCCGACCTTCTGGCTCGGGCTCAGCCTGATCCTGATCTTCGCGGTGAACCTGCGCTGGCTGCCGGTCTCGGGCAGCGGCACCTGGGCGCATTACGTCATGCCGGCGATCGCGCTCGGCTGGTACGCGGCGCCGGCGGTGATGCGGCTGACCCGCAACGGCATGCTCGACGTGCTCGCCTCCGACTACATCCGCACCGCGCGCGCCAAGGGGCTGCGCCGCTCGACCGTGCTGTTCAAGCATGCGCTGCGCAATGCCGTCGTGCCGGTGGTCGCGGTCGCGGCGGTGCAGTTCGGCTTCATGCTCGGCGGCTCGATCGTGGTCGAGGCGGTGTTCTCGATGCACGGCATCGGGCATCTGGCCTGGGAGGCGATCGGGCGCAAGGACTTCCCCGTCGTGCAGGCGATCGTGCTCCTGCTCGCCACCATCTACATCGGCCTGACCTTCCTGGCCGACGTCCTCAACGCCTGGCTCGACCCGAGGATCCGCGTCGCATGAGCGCCTCCGCCCCGACCATGGCCGCGGCCGATGCGGGCTTCGTGCGGCGCTCGCCGCTCGCCCGCTTCGCCCGCCGCGCCGCGCGCAATCCGAGCTTTCTCGCCGGTGCGATCGTGCTCATCGTGATCCTGGTCGCGGCGCTGGCCGCGCCGCTGATCACGTCGCAGGATCCCTATGGCCAGGACATCGCCCGCCGGCTGATCCCGCCGGTGTGGCAGCCGAAGGGCTCGTGGGAGCACTGGCTCGGCACCGACAAGCTCGGCCGCGACTACTTCGCCCGGCTGCTCTACGGCGCGCGCATCTCGCTCCTGATCGGCGTCGCGACCGTCGCGGTCTCCGGCGTGATCGGCACCGCGCTCGGCGTCGCCGCCGGCTTCTTCGGCGGCCGGGTCGACATGGTGATCGGCTACATCATCAACGTCCGCCTGGCGCTGCCGGTGGTCTTGGTGGCGCTCGCGGCCTCCGCGCTGGTCGGCTCGTCGCTCGAGATCGTCATCATCGTGCTCGGCCTGCTGCTCTGGGACCGCTTCGCGGTGGTCGCCCGCTCGGCGACGCAGCAGGTCGCCAATGCCGACTATGTCGCGGCGGCGCGCGCGATCGGCTGCACGACCAAGCGCATCGTGTTCTCCGAGGTGCTGCCGAACATCCTCAATCCGCTGATCGTGGTCGCGACGCTCGAAATGGCGCACGCGATCCTGCTCGAGGCGGCGCTGTCGTTCCTCGGCCTCGGCGTGCAACCGCCGCTGCCGTCCTGGGGCCTGATGATCGCCGAGGGCAAGCAATTCATGTTCTTCAGCCCGTGGGTGATCGCCATTCCGGGCGCCGCGCTCGCGGTGCTGGTGCTCGCGATCAACCTGCTCGGCGACGGCCTGCGCGACATCACCGCGCCCGAGAACAGGAGCTGAGACCCATGGCGCTCCTCGACGTCGAAAACCTCACCATCGACATTCCGACCGAGGCCGGCCTGTTGCATGCCGTCGGCGGCGTGTCGTTCAGCCTCGATCGCGGCGAGACGCTGGCGATCGTCGGCGAAAGCGGATCCGGCAAGTCGCTGACTTCGCTCGCGATCATGGACCTGCTGCCGGGCCGCGCGATCCGTCGCGCGACGCGGCTCTCCTTCGACGGCATCGACCTCGCCGCCACCTCGGATCGGCAGATGGAGGATCTGCGCGGCGACCGGATCGCCATGATCTTCCAGGAGCCGATGACCTCGCTCAATCCGGCCTACACGATCGGTGACCAGCTGACCGAGGCGCTGCGCCGGCATCGCAAGGTCTCCCGCACGGAGGCGCGCGACCGGGCGGTGCACCTGCTCGAGCGCGTCGGCATCACGGCCGCCGCCTCGCGGCTCGGGCAGTACCCGCACCAGCTCTCCGGCGGCCTGCGCCAGCGCGTGATGATCGCCATGGGGCTCATGTGCGAGCCGGACCTGATCATCGCCGACGAGCCGACGACCGCGCTCGACGTGACGATCCAGGCGCAGATCCTCCGGCTCCTGCGCGATATCCAGCGCGAGTTCGGCATGGCGCTGATCCTGGTCACGCACGATCTCGGCGTGGTCGCGCGCGTCGCCGACAAGGTCGCGGTCATGTATGCCGGCCGGCTGGTCGAGACCGGCACGACCAGGGCCGTGTTCGGCGCTCCGAGCCATCCCTACACGCGCGGGCTCCTGCGCTCGATCCCGGTGCCGGGCCGGACCGCGCCGGGCGAGCCGCTCGGCACCATCCCGGGCCAGGTGCCGAGCCTGATCGGCAACGTCTCCGGCTGCGCCTTCCGCAACCGCTGCGACCTCGCGGTCGAAGCCTGCGCCGGGGCGATCCCGGATGTCGCGCTCGCTCCCGGCCACAGCATGGCCTGCATCCTCGAACCGTCGCTCGCGAGGCCGCAATGACCGCTCCGGTTCCCGTCCTCGAACTGAGGAACGTCACCAAGACCTACAAGGTGCCGCAGGGCTACTTCAAGCCGATGGCGACGCTGACCGCGGTCGGCGGCGTGTCGCTGACGGTCGCCCGCGGCGAGGTCCATGCGCTGGTCGGCGAAAGCGGATCGGGCAAGTCGACGCTCGCCAAGATGCTGCTCGGGCTGATCCCGGCCAGTTCCGGCGAGATCCTGATCGACGGCGTGCCGATCGCCAAGACCGATCGGCGCGAGGTCGCCCGGCGCATCCAGCCGGTGTTCCAGGATCCGTATTCGTCGCTCAATCCGCGCAAGTCGGTCGCCGACCTGATCGCGCTGCCCCTGGTCGCGCATGGCATCGGCATGCCGGCCGAGCGGCAGGCCAAGGTGTTCGAGATGCTCGACGCGGTCGGTTTGCCGCGCCGGGTGATCGACGCCTATCCGAACCAGCTCTCGGGGGGGCAGCGCCAGCGCGTCGCCATCGCGCGGGCGCTCATCATGCGGCCCGACGTGCTGATCTGCGACGAGCCGACCTCGGCGCTCGACGTTTCGGTGCAGGCGCAGATCCTCAATCTGCTCATGGACTTGAAGCGCGAGTTCAAGCTCACCTACTTCTTCATCAGCCACAATCTGGCGGTGGTCGAGCATCTCGCCGACCGGGTCGCGGTCATGTACCTCGGCCGGATCGTCGAGGAGCGGAGCCGGGCAGGGCTGTTCGAGGCGCCGCGCCATCCCTACAGCCAGGCGCTGCTCGACAGCGTGCTGACGCCGGATCCCGAGCTCGGCATGCCCGAGGCCGGCATCACCGGCGCCTTCCCCAATCCGATCGCGCCGCCGCCCGGCTGCACCTTCCATCCGCGCTGCCCGCGCGCCTCCGACCGCTGCAAGGTCGAGGTGCCGAAGGCGGCCGCCGTCCCCGACGGCTTCGCGACCTGCCATCTGGCCGCCTGACGCCGCCTTCCGCCGTTCCATCGACATCAGTCCAAGGTTCGTTTTCATGTCCGAGACCCCGTCCCGCGCCGGCGCCGTCGCCCGCGCCGCCGCCCACTATTCCTCCGGCCGCTTCCTCGCCGACATGCGCCGCCGCGTGGCGATGAAGACCGAGAGCCAGTCGGGCGCGCGGGATGCGGAGCTCCGCGCCTATCTGACCGAGGAGATGGTGCCGACGCTCGACAAGCTCGGCTTCACGTCGCGGATCTTTGACAATGCGGTTGCCGGCAAGGGGCCGTTCCTGGTCGCCGAGCGGATCGAGGACGCGACACTGCCGACCGTGCTCGTCTACGGCCATGGCGACGTCGTGCTCGGTCACGAGGGCCGCTGGCGCGACGGGCTCGATCCGTGGTCGATCACGGTTGACGGCGACCGCTGGTACGGTCGCGGCACGGCCGACAACAAGGGCCAGCATTCGGTCAACATCGCAGCCCTCGAAGAGGTAATGGCCGAGCGCGGCGGTACGCTCGGCTTCAACGCCAAGATCCTGATCGAGATGGGCGAGGAGGCGGGGTCGCCGGGCCTGCGCAAGCTCGCCGAGACCCATGGCGACGTGCTCGCCGCCGACGTGCTGATCGCCTCCGACGGCCCGCGGCTCCGGGCCGAACGGCCGACCGTGTTTCTCGGCTCGCGCGGTGCGCTCAACATCGATCTGGTGCTGAACCTGCGCGAGGGCGCGCATCATTCGGGCAACTGGGGCGGGCTCCTTGCCAATCCGGGCACCATCCTCGCCAATGCCATCGCCTCGCTCGTCGACGCGCGCGGCAAGATCCTGCTGCCGGCGCTCCGGCCGCCGGCGATCCCGGATGCGGTGCGCCAGGCGATCGCGGACCTCACCGTCGGCGGCGGGCCCAATGATCCGGCGATCGACCGCGACTGGGGCGAGCCGGGTCTGACCCCGGAAGAGCGCGTGTTCGGCTGGAACACGCTCGAGGTGCTCGCCTACGAGACCGGCACTCCGGCCGCGCCGGTCAATGCCGTGCCGCCCTCGGCCAAGGCGACCTTGCAGCTCCGCTTCGTCGTCGGCACCGATCCGATGGCGGCGATCGAGGCGATCCGCGCGCATTTCGACGCCAACGGCTTCGAGAAGATCGAGGTCAAGGCGAGCCGCATGGAGATGTTCGCGGCGACCCGGCTCGATCCGGCCGACCCGTGGGTCGGCTTCGCGCTCGCCTCGCTTGCCGAGACCACGGGCAAGAAGCCGGCGCTGCTGCCGAACCTCGGCGGCTCGATCCCCAACGACGTGTTCTCCGACGTGCTCGACCTGCCGACGATCTGGGTGCCGCATTCCTATCCGGCCTGTTCGCAGCACGCCCCGAACGAGCATCTGCTCGGCTCCGTTGCCGAAGAGGCGCTGCGCCTGATGGCGGGCCTGTTCTGGGACCTCGGCGAGCATGGCCGCACGATCCGGGAGGCCCGTCGCGCATGAGCCCGCTCGCCGCTGCCGCCAGTGCCTGGCTCGCCACCCGTCGCGGCGAGATGGAAGACTTTCTCCGCCGGCTCGTCGACATCGATTCCGGCAGCCGCGACCGCGCCGGCATCGACGCGGTCGGCGATGCCATGGCCGCGATGCTGGAAGCCGACGGCATCGCCGTCGAGCGCTATCCGGACGAAACCTATGGCGCCGTGCTCAAGGCCGAGGTTCCGGGCAAGGTCGGCGGCGCGCCGGTGCTGCTGATGGGGCATCGCGACACGGTGTTCCCGAAGGGCACGGTCGCGTTCCGGCCGTTCAGCCGCGACGGCGACACGGCGTTCGGGCCGGGCGTCGCCGACATGAAGGGCGGGCTCGTCGTCGACCTGTTCGTGCTGCGCGCGCTCAAAGCCGCGGGCGGCACCGACTTCCCGCTGATCGGCCTGTTCACGGCCGACGAGGAGATCGGCTCGCCGTCCGGTCGCCCGATGATCGAGCGGATCGCGACCGGCGCGCGCGGCGTTCAATACCGAACCGGGCCGGGCCTCGGGCAATGTCGTGACCGCGCGCAAGGGCGGGCTGACGCTGCACATCACCGTCACCGGTAAGGCGGCGCATTCGGGCGTGAACCATGCCGATGGCGCGAGCGCGATCGGCGCGCTCGCCGCCAAGGTCGGCCGGCTGCATGCGATGACCGACTACGCGGCGGGGATCACCACCAACGTCGGCACGTTCCGCGGCGGGCGCACCCACAACACGGTCGCCGATCGCGCCGAATGCGAGCTCGACATCCGTTTCGTGGCGGTCGGGCAGCTCGACGATATCCTGGCGCGCGTCGAGGCGATTCTGGCGGCGGAGGATGTGCCGGGCACGGCGGCGTCCTACGAGCGCGGCCACCTGTTCATGCCGCTCGAGGAGCGGCACTCGTCCGATCTCTTCGCGCGCTACCGCCAAGCGGCGGCCGACGTCGGTTTCGATGTCGGCGGTGAGTTCACCGGCGGCTGCGCCGATTCCGGCTTCACGGCCGCGCTCGGCGTGCCGTCGCTGTGCGGCCTCGGCCCGGTCGGCGGCGGTGCCCACACCGATCAGGAATGGTGCCGGCTCGATACGCTGGTGCCGCGCGCGCAGGCGCTGGCGGTGACGATCGCGGGGCTCTGAGGCGAGGGCGGCGCCGATCCCTGACGGCTCCGTCGACATCCACCGCACAAAGAAAAGAGCGCCGGAACCCGAGTTCCCGGCGCTCTTCCTGTGTCTGGGAGACACACAGTCCGCTCCGGCTCAGCCGTTGCGATAGGTGTAGGCGTAGCCGTTGATCGCCGGGGCGCCGCCGAGGTGGGCGTAGAGCACCTTGGAGCCTTCCGGGAAGTAGCCCTTCTTCACGAGGTCGATCATGCCCTGCATCGACTTGCCCTCGTAGACCGGGTCCGTGATCATCGCCTCGGTGCGGGCGGCGAGACGGATCGCCTCGTTGGTCTCCTTGCTCGGCACGCCGTAGGCCGGATAGGCGTAGTCCGGCAGGATCACGATCTCGTCGTCGCGGACGTCGCGGCCGAGTTCGACCAGCTTCGCCGTGCGGTCGACGATCTCGCGCACCTGCGAGCGGGTCTGCTCGAGTGTGCCGGAGGCGTCGATGCCGATCACGCGGGTGGCGCGGTCGTCGGCGGCGAAGCCGACGATCATGCCGGCCTGGGTCGAGCCGGTCACGACGCAGACGACGACATAGTCGAACTTGAAGCCGAGTTCGGCTTCCTGGGCACGGACTTCCTCGGCGAAGCTCACGTAGCCGAGGCCGCCGTAGGGATGGACCGAGGCGCCGGCCGGGATGCCGTAGGGCTTGCCGCCGGCGTCCTTGACCGACTGGATCGCGTCTTCCCAGCTCTTGCGGATGCCGATGTCGAAGCCGTCCTCGACGATGCGGCTGTCGGCGCCCATCAGGCGGGTCATCAGGATGTTGCCGACGCGGTCATAGACGGCGTCCTCGTGCGGAACCCAGCTCTCCTGCACGACCACGCACTTCATGCCGATCTTGGCGGCGGTCGCGGCGACCATGCGGGTGTGGTTCGACTGCACGCCGCCGATCGAGACCAGCGTATCGGCGCCCGACTTGATCGCGTCCGGCACGATGTACTCGAGCTTGCGCAGCTTATTGCCGCCCATGGCGAGACCGGAGTTGCAGTCTTCGCGCTTGGCGTAGATCTCGACCTTGCCGCCGAGGGCGGCGGTCAGGCGCGGCAGGTGCTCGATCGGCGTGGTGCCGAAGGTCAGCGGGTAACGTTCGAACTTGTCGAGGCGCAGCATCGCGGTCTCCAGAATGAGGATGCGCGACGCTAGCAAGTTTGCTATGAAAGGTGCTCTCGAAGTGGATGTCTGATTTTTGTGACTCTTCCGCAGAATTGGCATTTTGTGGAAGAAAGGGCTTAAAATCACGATTTTGATGAAAGAATCTTCCGAACCCTTGGAACTCGATCGGGTCGACCGTAAGATTCTCCAATTCCTGCAAAGGGATGGGCGGATTTCGAATGCCGATCTCGCGGCTGCCGTGAACGTCAGCCCGGCGACCTGCCATCGCCGGACGCAGCGGCTGTTCGAACTGGGCGTGGTGAAGTCCGTCCGGGCCGAGATCGAGCCGCGCATGGTCGATCGCGGCACGCTGGTCATGGTCGGCGTCGAGCTCGACCGCTCGACGCCCGAGGCCTTCGCCGAGTTCGAGATCGCGATCCGCAAGCTGCCCTTCGTGCTCGATTGCCATCTGGTGGCGGGCGACTTCGACTTCTTCCTCAAGATCCGCGTCCGCGACATCGCCGACTTCAACCGGCTGCACGGCGAACAGCTGATCGCGCTGCCGGGCGTGCGGCAGACGCGCACCTTCTTCGTCATGAAGGAGGTCATCGACAACGCGTTGCTGGATTTCTGAAGCGGCACATGGGGCCGGGCAGGGTAGGCGGGGCCACGCCTCCGGCTCCGGCCCGCCTCTCACCCGGTCATGCGGAGCCGCGCTTCGCGAAAGGCGCGGCCGTGCTCGAGGATCGTCTCGGCCAGCGCCTCGACCGGCGCGCTCGGCCGGCCGACCGCGGGCACGACAACGAACTCGGTCTCGGCGAGCGGCGGCAGACCGGCCGCCGGGCCGGGTACGACGACACCGTCGGCCTTCAGGCACTCCGATTGCGCGCCGACGCCGAGGCCGCCGCCAACTGCGCCGACGAGGCCGGACAGCGAGCCGCAGGTGCAGACGATGCGCCAGGGCACGTCGGCGGTCGCCAGCGCGGCGAGCACCGCCTCGCGCGTGATGCTGCGCGGCGGATAGAGCACGAGCGGCAGCGGCCGTTCCGGATCGCGCCGCCAGTCGGGCGCGGCGATCCAGACCATCGGCTCGCGCCAGACCGTGCGGCCGCGGCCGTCGCCGGCGCGGCGCTTGGCGAAGATCAGGTCGAGCGCGCCCTGATCGAGCCGCTCATAGAGATCGGCGGCGAGGCCGACGCTCATTTCGAGGTCGACGCCCGGATGGCGCGCCGCGAAGGCGCGCAGCACCTGCGGCAGCAGGCTCGACAGCGCGAAATCCTCCGAGGCGCCGAGCCGGACGCGACCGCGCAGCTCGGCGCCGGTGAAATAGCGCTCGGCGCGGGCATGGGCGGCCAGGATCTCCTCGGCGAGCCGCGTCAGCTCTCGCCGTCGACGGTCAGCGCGACCCGGTGCGTGTCGCGATCGAACAGGCGCCGGCGCGTCGCGGACTCCAGGCGGCGGACATGCTGGCTGACGGTCGATTGCCGAAGCCCGCGCCGGCGCGCGGCCTCCGAGAAGGAGCCGGTCTCGGCGACGGCAAGGAAGGAGACGAGCAGGTCGGGATCATACATGCCGGTTATCATAGAACATGATGACCGAAACTTCGATGAACGGTATTCCGAATGAGCCGCCGAACCGTCATAAGTCGGTCTTCCGCTCTCTCATCAGCCGGTCCGTCGATGTCGCTCGCCCGTTTCCTGCCCGATCGCTTCACCACCTTCCTGATCGCGACCGTGATCCTCGCCAGCGTCCTGCCGGCCAAGGGCGAGGCGGTGCCCGTGCTGGCGGTCGTCACCGACATCGCGATCGCCTTCATGTTCTTCCTTTACGGGACGCGGCTCGCGACCAAGGCGGTGATCGAGGGCATGGCGCATTGGCGCTTCCATCTCGTCGTGCTGGCGGCGACCTTCGTGATGTTCCCGCTGATCGGCGTCGCGGTGACCAAACTGCCGACCTGGCTGTTGCCGGCGCCGCTGGCGCTCGGGCTGCTCTATCTCTGCCTGCTGCCGTCGACGATCCAGTCGTCGCTCGCCTTCACCTCGATCGCGGGCGGCAATGTCGCCGCCGCGATGGTCGCCGCGACGCTGTCGAGCCTCCTCGGCACCGTGCTGACGCCGCTGCTGGTCGCCTGGCTCGCCTCCGCGCACGGATCGGTCGCGACGGCGGATGCGATCCGCGAGATCGTCAAGCTGCTGCTCATTCCCTTCGTGCTCGGCCAGCTCGCGCGGCCGTTCATCGGCGGCTTCGTGGCGCGCCACAAGCAGATCCTCGGCGCGACCGATCGCGGTTCGATCCTGCTCGTGGTCTATGGCGCGTTCAGCCATGCGGTGGTCGCCGGCATCTGGCAGGCGCTGCCCCCGAGCGGGCTCCTGTTCATGGTGGTGATCGAGGCGGTGATCCTCGGTTTCGCCCTGGTCACGACGCGCTTCGTCGCCCGTCGGCTCGGCTTCGATCGCGCCGATACGATCGCGATCGTGTTCTGCGGCTCGAAGAAGAGCCTCGCCTCGGGCGTGCCGATGGCCGGCGTGCTGTTCGCCGGCCCGGATCTCGGCATGGTGCTGCTGCCGGTGATGCTGTTCCACCAGATGCAGCTCATGGTCTGCGCCGTGCTCGCGCGGCGCTGGGGGGCCGAGTCCGCCGCGCTCGCCGCCGGAGCGCCGACGCCCGTGCCCGCCAAGGCCTGAGCCGGACCTCGCCGCAGGCATCTCAGCGGCGGCCGACGCCGACGCGCCAGAGTGCCAACGCGGCGGCGGCCGCCGAGGCGAGCATCAGGCCGGTCGCCCACAGCGCGCCGTCGGGAATGTCCTGCAAGGGCAGATCTTTGGTGTTCATGCCGAAATAGCCCGTCACCAGCGTCGGCGGCAGCAGGAGGCTGGTCGCGATCGACAGGATGTAGAGGTGACGGTTGGTCTCCTGCTGCTGACGCGTGTCGATCTCCTCATGCAGGAGGCGGGCGCGCTCCTGCAGCGAGACGACGTCCTGATCGAGCGCGGCGAAGTGATGGCCGCGCTGCTCGAACATGGTGCGCGTCGCGGGGCCGAGCTCGGCCGGCAGCACGGCGTCGAGCCGGTGGAACAGCCGCGCCGTGGTGCGCAGCGTGCGGTGCACCTGAATGAGCCCGCGCCGCAGCGTGCCGACGCGGGCGCGCAGGTCGGCGCGGCGCTCGGTGAAGATCTGTTCCTCGATCGTGTCGATCTCGTCGTTGTAGCCCTGGACGATGTCGCCGATCGTCAGCTCGAACGTCTCGGAGAGCGCGCCGAACAGGTCGGCCGGGCCGGCGAAGCGACGGCCGGCGTCGATCTCGGAGCGCACCGTCGCCATGGCGCGCAGCGGATGGGTGCGCGCGGTGACCAGCAGCCGATCGGTCGCGAGGAACCGGAAGCGGTCGTACTCGACCGCGCTCTCGTCGAGCTCCAGTCGGCGGAAGTCCGGCATCACGCCGACGATGGCATGCGGGGTGACCGACAACGACAGGTGCCGGTCGCGGGCGAGCAGCGCACGGCAGCCGTCGGCGGGAAGAAGCGCGAGGTTCGGCAGATAGACCGGCAGGCGCGCGTCGGTCAGCGAGAAATGCAGCCACAGGAAGCCGTCGGCCGGCAGTTCGTTCGGCGTGACGGTTTCGGCCGGCAGCAGCCGCGGCGCGGCGTGCGCGGGGAAATGATAGGCCCAGATCAGGCCGGGGATCGGCAGGTCGTCGGCGCTCATGGCGGCCTCCTCGGGCGGCATCTCGCAGGCGTCGTTCGCGCCGCAGCCTCGAGGGATGGCGCGGGCGCGGCGGCCCGGACGGAGCGGGAAGGGAAGGATCTCGTCAGCGGTCCGGCCTGACGATTCCGTCAGGCGCGTACCCTGAAATGGATCCGCCGGCCTCGCGGCCGGCGGATGGGGCTTGTCGAAAGCTGAGGCTGCGCGGCCGATCAGGCGAACAGCTTGGCGAACAGCACGTAGAGGCCGGCGGAGAGCGCCATGGCGACCGGCAGGGTCAGGACCCAGGCGAGCAGCATGTTGCGCAGCGTCGAGAGCTGCAGGCCGGACTTGTTGGCGGCCATCGTGCCGGCGACGCCGGACGACAGCACGTGTGTGGTCGAGACCGGCAGGCCGAGGCCGTCGGCGGCACCGATCGTCGCCATGGCGACGATCTCGGCCGAGGCGCCCTGCGCGTAGGTCAGGTGCGACTTACCGATCTTCTCGCCGACCGTGATCACGATGCGCTTCCAGCCGACCATCGTGCCGAGGCCGAGGGCGATCGCGACCGCCACCTTTACCCAGTCCGGGATGAACTTGGTCGAGTCGTCGAAGGCCTTCTGCAGCGTCTTGATCTTGGCTTCCGAAGCGGCGTCCATCTTGGCGCCGTGGGTCTTCAGGAGCAGACGCGCGGTCTCGGAGGCGAGGTACATGTCGTTGCGGACGTTCTGCACCGCGGCGGCCGGCACCTTGGCGAGCGTCTTGTAGGCGGCGACCTGGTCGGAGATGTCGAGCGCCAGCTTCTGGAACGACGCGACCGTGGTGTCGGTGATCTGCTTGGTGCGGATGTATTCGGTCAGATCGTCGCGATACTTCTCCGGCGCCGGGGCCTTGACGAAGGCCTGCATCACCGTGACCGCGCCGGCCGAGGCCTGCTGGTAGGCGAGGGTATGGCTCTCCGGCATGGCGCGGTTCAGCGCGTAGGCGGTCGGGACCGTGCCGATCAGGATCAGCATGATCAGGCCCATGCCCTTCTGGCCGTCGTTCGAGCCGTGGAAGAAGCTGACGCCGGTGCAGGTCAGGATCAGCAGACCGCGGATCCACCACGGCGGCGGCTGGTTGCCCTTCGGCTCCTCGTAGAGCGCCGGGTTTCGGATGGCGAACTTGAGCAGCAGGAACAGGCCGGCGGCGCAGGCGAAGCCGAACAGCGGCGACAGCAGCAGCGAGTAGCCGATCTCGGTCGCCTTCGACCAGTCGACGCCCGAGGTGCCGTCGC
This sequence comes from Ancalomicrobiaceae bacterium S20, assembly GCA_040269895.1. NCBI lineage: Bacteria > Pseudomonadati > Pseudomonadota > Alphaproteobacteria > Hyphomicrobiales > Ancalomicrobiaceae > Methyloraptor > Methyloraptor flagellatus. The sequence goes on from CP158568.1 coordinate 1,102,114, forward strand.
GACCGCGCAGCAGCGCGTTGGCGATGCCGACGCCGATGATCGAGCCGATCAGCGTGTGCGACGACGAGGCCGGCAGGCCGAACCACCAGGTCGCGAGGTTCCACAGGATCGCGGCGATCAGCAGAGCGAACACCATCGCAAAACCGGCCGAGGAGCCGACCTGCAGGATCAGTTCGACCGGCAGCAGCGAGATGATGCCGAAGGCGACGGCGCCGGTCGAGACCAGCACGCCGAGCAGGTTGAACACACCCGACCACACGACGGCGACGTTGGCCGGCAGCGAGTGGGTGTAGATGACCGTCGCGACCGCGTTTGCCGTGTCGTGGAAGCCGTTCACGAACTCGAAGCCGAGCGCGATTACGAGCGCGACGCCGAGCAGCAGGAACGGCAGGAAGGTGCGATGGTCGTCCGGCGCGGCGGTCGCGTCGACATAGAGCGAATAGGCGACGTAGAGCAGGCCGGCGGTCAGGAGACCGACGAACAGCAGGATCGTCGCCATACCGGAATTATGGTCGAGCTTCGGTCGTTTGGTGGCGGATCCGGCGAGCGCCGGATCGAGTGCGATATCGGACAAGGTCAGCCCCCTTCATTGTGCGCGGCCCGATCCCGCACGGGAGTGCGGGCGGGCCGGCTCCCCGAATGTCAACTGTCGCGCAGGCGGTGGACGTCGTGGACGACCAGGCCGCTGTCGGCCGGCATCTCGAGCCAGCGGCGATGCGCCAGCGTGCGCTTGGTGTCCTCGTAGCCGCTCTGCCAATGCTCGCGCATGGAGGTGCCCGAGAACTCGTAGTCCTTGGCGTGGCCCTCGTAGGCTTTCTGCTGGTAGATCAGGTGGATGATGTTGATCGACGGCAGGTCGGACAGTTCGTCCTTCAGGCGCCGCTCCTCGTCGGTGAGCTGGTCGTCCGGCAGCCGGTCGAGCGCCTTCTTCAGCCGCATCTTCCAGGTCTGGAGGTTGCGGTAGACGTCGGTGTTGTGGCGCGTGCGCGAGGAATAGACGATGTCCTTCTGGCGCCCGAGCACGTCGTGCATGTCGCGGGGCAGGGCGCCGCGCGCGCTGAACAGGTCGACCTGGAACACCAACGTGTCCTTGCGGTCGTCGTGGTCGAGCAGGTGCTGCAGCGGCGTGTTGGAGACGATGCCGCCATCCCAGTAGTAGTCGGTGCCGATCTTGACCATCGGCAGGGCAGGCGGCAGCGCGCCCGAGGCCATCACATGCTCGGCCGCGATCGTCTCCTCGGTGTTGTCGAAGTAGATGAAATTGCCGGTCAGCACATTGACGGCGCCGACCGCGAAGCGGCAGGCGCGATCGTTGATCATCGAGAAGTCGACGAGATCCTCGAGCGTCTCCTTCAGCGGACCGGCGTCGTAGAAGCTCGTCGCGGTCGCGGCACCGGCCGGGCTCATCCAGGCGTTCATCGACTGCGGTTTGAAGAAGCCGGGCTGGCCGAGCATCATCGTCATCATCGAGGAGGTGGCGTTGCGGGCGCGGCGGTAGACGTCACCGTCGGGCGTATAGTGCCAGACCGTGCGATCGGTGATCCGGCGCCAGAACTCGCGCAGCCGCTCCAGCCGCTTCTCGCGCGAATTGCCGGCGATGATCGCCGCATTGATCGCGCCGATCGAGACGCCGGTCACCCAGTCCGGCTCGATGCCGGCTTCGTGCAGCGCCTCATAGACGCCGGCCTGATAGGCGCCGAGCGCGCCGCCGCCCTGGAAGATCAGCGCGATCCGATCACAGCGGGCCGGCTTCCATCCGACCACCGAACCATCGGGGCCCGCGTGAGTGTGCTTGTTGGCGTCGACGCGCTGATCCATAGCCGATCCGGTCCCTCTAAGATTACAGAAAGACGTCCCGCGCCATGTCTCTGGTGCGAGTTGAGCGAGCGAGGTGGTTCGGTCCCTTTTTATTGTGTGAGGGATCAAACACACGAAAGAAAACAAAAATATGACGCAGTGCGTCATGCGAATTTCAAACAGGTCATGGCTTTATCGCCGGCATGTCGGATGGGCCTCGTTACTTTTGAAAGGTTCTTGTCAGCTTTGCGGCAAGCTGCCGCGAGCGTGGAAAACGATGACCATCCGCCGGAATTCGCACCTGCGAAGAGGGGCGAGCCACCGTTCGGGACCGTCGCGGCCCCGGAACGGCACTGGACCGACGATCCGCATGGATCGGCCAACAAGGACGGGGACGGACATGACGGAACGGCGAGTGGCGATCGTGACGGGATCGACGAGCGGCATCGGCCTCGGCATTGCGAGGCGGTTTGCGCATGCCGGCCACGACGTGGTGCTGAACGGCCTCGGCGACACGGGCGAGATCGAGAAGACCCGGGCCGAGCTGGAAGCCGAGACCGGCGCAAAAGTCGTGTTCGACGGAGCCGACATGTCGAAGCCCGACGACATCGTCGGCCTCGTGCATCGCACCGAGGCGGCGTTCGGGCGGCTCGACGTACTCGTCAACAACGCCGGCATCCAGTTCGTGGCGCCGATCGAGGACTTCCCGCCGGAGCGCTGGGACCTGATCCAGCAGATCAACCTGTCGGCCTCGTTCCATTCCATGCGTGCCGCGCTGCCGGGCATGAAGGCGCGGGGCTTCGGCCGGATCGTCAACATCGCCTCGGCGCACGCGCTGGTCGCCTCGCCGTTCAAGTCGGCCTATGTCGCCGCCAAGCACGGCATCGCCGGTCTCGTGAAGACCGTGGCGCTCGAAGCGGCCACCTTCGGCGTCACCGTCAACGCCGTCTGCCCGGGCTACGTGCTGACGCCGCTGGTCGAGAAGCAGATCCCGGACACCGCCAAAGCCCGCGGCATCACCGAGGAGGAGGTCGTCCGCGACGTCCTGCTCGCCGCGCAGCCGACCAAGCGCTTCGTCACCGTCGACGAGGTCGCGGCGCTCGCGCTGTTCCTGGCCGGCGACGAGGCGGGTTCGATCACCGGCGCGATCATCCCGATCGACGGCGGCTGGACCGCGCACTGAGCCCTTTCACCGAGACCTTTCACCGATCCGTTCGAACGGAGGCGTTCCCATGCGCGTCGAGGACATTCTCGATCTGCCGTCCATGCCGCTCGCCGGCCCGAGCTATCCCAAGGGGCCGTACCGGTTCGTCAACCGGGAGTATATGGTCCTCACCTACGAGACCGACGCGGAGATCGTCCGCGAACAGCTGCCCGAGCCGCTCGAACCGCTCGAGCGGCCGGTCGTCCACTACGAGTGGATCAAGATGCCGGACAGCTCCGGCTTTGGCAGCTACACCGAATCCGGCATGGTGATCCCGTGCCGTTTCAAGGGCGAGGAGATGAACTTCGTCGCCCAGATGTATCTCGACGACGATCCGCCGATCGTCGCCGGTCGCGAGATCTGGGGTTTTCCGAAGAAATATGCCCATCCGAAGCTCGAAGTGGTCAAGGACACGCTGACCGGCACGCTCGAATACGCCGGCCAGCTCGTCGCCATGGGCACGATGGGCTACAAGCACGAGAGCATGGCCGGCAACGGCGAGCGCACGACGGCGACGCTGAGCAAGACGCAGGTCAATCTGAAGTTGATCCCTGGCGTCGATGGCGGTCCGGCGCTCGCCCAACTCGTCGCCTACAACCTCGTCGATATCACCGTGAAGGGCTCTTGGATCGGACCCGGCCGGCTGCATCTGGTGCCGCATGTCAACGCGCCGGTCGCCGATCTCCCGGTGCGCAAGATCGTCGGCGCTCATCACTTCATCGCCGACCTGACGCTGCCCTACGGCCGCGTCATCCACGACTATCTGGCGCGCTGATCCGCGCGACGCGTTCGGAACGGCGGCGCCGGGGGTGGTGATCCCGGGCGCCGCTGTTCTTTCCCCGCCTGGTCACTGCCCGGGCCAAGACTGGACCGCGATCCCCGAACGGTTATCCTGCGCAGGATCGAACCCGGCCCAAGACCGGGGCTCGCGCGGGACGGGACCATGGATGCGCTGACGGCCAGACAGACGGACATCATCGAGATCGCGCGCGCCGCGGGGCGGGTCAACGTCGAGGATCTGGCGCGACGCTTCGACGTCACCGCGCAGACGATCCGCAAGGATCTCAATGAACTCTGCGACCGCCGGCTGATGAGCCGCATTCACGGCGGCGCGGTGATCTCGTCGGGCGTGCGCAACCTCGCCTATGACGCGCGCCGTTTCGTCGCCGCCGAGGAGAAGCGCACCATCGGCCGGGCGGCGGCGGAACTCATCCCGAACGGCAGCTCGCTGTTCATCAACATCGGCACCACCACCGAGGAGGTCGCCGAGGCGCTCTCCGGCCACGAGAACCTGCTCGTCATCACCAACAATCTGAACGTCGCGATGAACCTCAGCCGGCGCGAGGGCTTCGACGTGATCGTCGCCGGCGGGCCGGTGCGCGGCGCCGACGGCGCGGTGATCGGCTCGGCGGCGGTCGACCTGATCCGGCAGTTCAAGGTCGATACGGCCGTGATCGGCACCTCGGCGATCGACGAGGACGGCTCGCTGCTCGACTTCGACTACCGCGAGGTGCGGGTCGCGCAGGCGATCATCGAGAACGCCCGCCGGGTCATCCTGGTCGCGGACCGGACCAAGCTGGAGCGCACCGCGCCGGTCAGGATCGCGCATCTCGACCAGATCGACACGTTCGTCACCGACTGGATGCCGTCGGACCGGCTGCGCGCGCTCTGCCGCGAAAAGGGGATTCGGCTGGTCGAGACCATGCCCGAAAACGCATCCGAACCCGAACTGACGGACTGAAGAACAGCAGACTGACGAACGGCTTACCGCGGCGCGGAATCGTTTTCGCTGGTTTCGTTTTGATTTTCGATTGCGCAAAAAACGAAACACCGATACTCCTCAATGTAACAAAAAGCGCTTATGACGGGCTGCACGGCCCGCGATGGCGCGGGGCCCGTCAGTGGCTCGAGGGGAGGAACGGATGGACGAGGTCTATGACCTCGCCGTGATCGGCGGCGGCATCAACGGTTGTGGCATCGCGCGCGACGCGGTCGGCCGGGGCTTGTCGGTCTATCTCTGCGAAATGAACGACTTGGCGAGCGGCACGTCGTCGTGGTCGACCAAGCTCGTGCACGGCGGCCTGCGCTACCTCGAATATTACGAGTTCCGGCTGGTGCGCGAGGCGCTGATCGAGCGCGAGGTGCTGTGGCGCTCGGCGCCGCACATCATCGAGCCGCTGCGCTTCGTGCTGCCGCACCACACCGGCCTGCGCCCCGCCTGGCTGCTCAGGCTCGGCCTGTTCCTCTATGACCATCTCGGCGGCCGCAAGCTCTTGCCGGCGACGCGGACGCTCGACCTGACCCGCGACGTCGCCGGCGCGCCGCTGAAGCCCGGCCTGTTCCGGCGCGGCTTCGAATATTCGGACTGCCGGGTCGACGACGCGCGGCTGGTCGCGCTCAACGCTCGTGATGCCGCCGATCGCGGTGCCGTGGTCGAGACGCGCACCAAGGCGGTGTCGGCCGAGCGCTCGGCCGACGGCTGGACCCTGACGATCGAGGATCGTCTGAGCGGCCGGCGGCGGACGATCCGCGCGAAGGCGCTGGTCAATGCGGCGGGGCCGTGGGTCGCGGACGTTCTTTCGGGTACGCTTCGTTCGAATGCGAAAGCGAAAGTGCGGCTCGTGCAGGGCTCGCATATCGTGGTCAAGCGGCTCTACGACCACGACCGTTGCTACATCTTCCAGAACGCCGACGGCCGCATCATTTTCGCGATCCCCTATCAGCGCGACTTCACGCTGATCGGCACCACGGATCGCGACTACGAGGGCGATCCGGCGCTGGTCCGGGCGACGGAAGGCGAGATCGACTATCTCTGCCAGGCGGCGAGCGAGTATTTCACCCGCGCCGTGACCCGTTCGGACGTGGTCTGGAGCTATTCCGGCGTGCGGCCGCTCTATGACGACGGCGCGAGCGAGGCCAAGGCGGCGACGCGCGACTATGTCTTCGACGTCGATGAGGCGGTCGCCGGCGCGCCGCTCCTGTCGATCTTCGGCGGCAAGATTACGACCTACCGCCGGCTGGCGGAGGCCGCGCTCGAAAAGCTCGGCCGCCATTTCCCGAAAATGGGTGCGCCCTGGACGGCCGAGGGCCGGCTGCCGGGCGGCAATTTCGCGGTCGACGGCCGGGCGCGTCTCGCGGCCGACATCGCGGCCAAGTATCCGTTTCTCGACGAGCGGACCGCGGCGCGGCTGGCCTCGTCCTACGGCACGACGGCGTTCGGCTTTCTCGGCACGGCGCGGAGCCTCGCCGATCTCGGCCGGCATTTCGGCGCCGGCCTGACCGAGGCCGAGGTCAGGCACCTGATCGCCCGCGAATGGGCGGTCGATGCCGAGGACGTGTTGTGGCGGCGCTCGAAGCTCGGGCTGTTCGTCGGGGCGGATGGCGCGGCCGAACTCGAAACCTTCATGCGCGATGCCCGGACGGGGGCGCGCGCGGAAGCCATGACCGGAGGGGGAGCGCGGTGAGCGTCGCACTGGAACACGCATCGAAGGTGGTCGGCCGCGAAACCCATATCGCGGACGTTTCGATCACGTTCGAACGCAGCACGCTCAATGTCCTGCTCGGACCGACGCTGTCCGGCAAGACATCGTTGATGCGGCTGCTCGCCGGGCTCGATCGGCCGACATCGGGCCGCGTGCTGGTCGACGGCCGCGACATGACCGGCGTTCATGTGCGCGACCGCTCGGTGGCGATGGTCTACCAGCAGTTCATCAACTACCCGACGCTCAGCGTCTACGAGAACATCGCCTCGCCCCTGCGCGTGCAGAGGAAGGACAAGGCCGAGATCGACAAGCGCGTGCGTCAGGCGGCCGAGATGCTGCGGTTGACGCCCATGCTCGAGCGTACGCCGCTGCAGCTCTCCGGTGGCCAGCAGCAGCGCTGCGCCATCGCGCGCGCCGTCGTGAAGGGCGCCGATCTGGTGCTGCTCGACGAGCCGCTCGCCAACCTCGACTACAAGTTGCGTGAGGAACTGCGCGAGGAACTGCCGCGCATCTTCGCCGAGACCGGCGCGATCTTCGTCTATGCGACCACCGAGCCGAGCGAGGCGTTGCTGCTCGGCGGCAATACCGCGACGCTCTCCGAGGGCCGTCTGGTCCAGTTCGGCCCGACCGCGGCGGTCTACCGCCGTCCGGTCAGCCTGCGCTCGGCCGAGACCTTCTCCGATCCGCCGCTCAACGAGATGACGGTCGAGAAGCGCGGCGATGAGATCCGGCTGCCGTCCGGGCGCCCGGCCGCGGCCGGCGGCATGCTCGCGGGGCTTGCCGACGGCACCTACACGATCGGGGTCCGTGCCCATGCGCTCGGGCTCGCCCGCCGCGCCGAGAGCGACATCGAGATCGAGGGCACGGTCGACGTGACCGAGATCACCGGCTCGGAGAGCTTCGTGCACGTCCATGCCGGGCGGCTCAAGTGGGTCGCGCTGGCGCCGGGCGTGCACGAGATCGGGCCGGGGGCGCCGATCTCGGTGTTCGTCGACCCGCAAGCGATCTTCGTCTTTTCGACCGACGGCCGGCTCGTCGCCGCGCCGGCGGCGGACCGCTGAGGGGAGGGCACCATGGCACGCATCGATCTGGTCGACCTCGCCCACAGCTACAGCCCGGCGCTCCAGGCGGCCAACATCTACGCCCTGAAGCCGATGACCATGACCTGGCGGCAGGGCGGCGCCTATGCGCTGCTCGGCCCGTCCGGCTGCGGCAAGACCACGCTTTTGAACATCATCTCGGGCCTCGTCGTGCCGACGCAGGGCAAGGTGATGTTCGACGGCACCGACGTGACCCGTCTGCCGACCGAGAAGCGCAACATCGCGCAGGTGTTCCAGTTTCCGGTCATCTACGACACGATGTCGGTCCGCCAGAACCTGGCGTTCCCGCTCAAGAACCGCGGCGTGCCGGCGGCCGAGATCGAGGCGCGCGTCAAGGAGATCGCCGATCTGCTCGATCTCGGCGCCGAACTCGATCGCCGCGCGCGCGGCCTCGGGGCGGATGCCAAGCAGAAGATCTCGCTCGGCCGCGGGCTCGTCCGCGCAGACGTCGCGGCCGTCCTGTTCGACGAGCCGCTGACCGTGATCGATCCAGCGCTGAAGTGGGAGCTGCGCTCCAAGCTCAAGGCGCTCCACCGCAAGCTCGACATTACGATGATCTATGTGACGCACGATCAGACCGAGGCGCTGACCTTCGCCGATACGGTGGTGGTCATGCACGACGGCGGCATCGTCCAGGCCGGGCGGCCGGACGAGCTGTTCGAGCGGCCGGAACACACGTTCGTCGGCCACTTCATCGGCTCGCCGGGCATGAACATCCTGAAGGCCGACGTGGCGGGCCGCTCGGCGCATGTCGGCGGCGTCGCGGTGCCGCTCGGCCGCGGCTACGGCGCGCTGCCGTCGGGGGCGAAGATCGAGATCGGCATTCGCCCGGAATATGCGCGGCTGACGGGCGGCGAGGGGATCGCCGTCAAGGTCGAGCGCATCGACGATCTCGGCCGCATCCGTTTCGCCAAGGTCCGGCTCGGCGAGGCGCGGCTGTCGGTGGTCGCGCCGCCCGGTGTGGCGCTCGACGGCGACGCCGCGCGGATCGTGTTCGATCCCGCGCAGATCCATGTCTACGCCGACAGCCGGCGCGTCGCAGGGGAGGCGTGACGATGGACAAGCCCATCTATCAGGCCGCCTGGTTCTTCGTGCTGCCGGCGTTCCTGATCGTCGTTTTCAACGCCGTCGTGCCGATGATGACGGTGGTGAACTACTCGGTGCAGGACACGTTCGGCAACAACCAGTTCTTCTGGAACGGCATCGGCTGGTATCAGGAGCTGCTCAGCCCCTCAACCGAGCTCGGCGGCCGGTTCTACGACAGTCTCGGCCGCAACCTGTTGTTCTCCGCGATCATCCTTGCGATCGAGGTGCCGCTCGGCGTCGTCGTCGCCCTGTCGATGCCGCGCCAGGGTTGGACGGTCGCGGCCTGCCTCGTGATCATGGCGCTGCCGCTGCTGGTGCCGTGGAACGTCGTCGGCACGATCTGGCAGATCTTCGCCCGCGAGGACATCGGCCTGCTCGGCTACGTCGTGAACCGCGTGCTCGGCATCCCCTACAACTACACCGCCGGTGTGTTGTCGGCCTGGGTCACGATCGTGGTCATGGACGTCTGGCACTGGACGAGCCTGATCGCGCTCCTCTCCTACGCCGGCCTGAAGTCGATCCCGGACGCCTATTATCAGGCGGCTCGCATCGACGGCGCCTCGCGCTGGGCCGTGTTCACGACCATCCAGCTGCCGAAGCTGCGCCGCGTGCTGCTGATCGGCGTGCTGCTCCGGTTCATGGACAGCTTCATGATCTACACCGAGCCCTTCGTCGTCACCGGCGGTGGCCCGGGCAACTCGACCACCGTGCTATCGATCGATCTCGTCAAGATCGCGCTCGGTCAGTTCGACCTCGGCAAGGCCGCGGCCATGTCGATCGTCTATAACCTGATCGTGCTCGCCGTCTGCTGGATCTTCTACACCGTCATGACGCAGGTCGATGCCGACCGGCCGAAGGAGGAGACGCACTGATGCGCGCGCGCTCCCTGATCCTGATCGCCTATCTGATCTTCCTCATGCTGCCGATCTACTGGCTCGCCAACATGAGCTTCAAGGTGAACTCCGAAATCACCGGCGCCGACCTGACGCTGTGGCCGCGCGAGTTCACGGTGAAGAACTACGTCAACATCTTCACCGATCCGGCCTGGTATATGGGCTATGTCGACAGCCTGATCTACGTGGTGCTCAACACCGCGATCAGTCTCGCGGTGGCGTTGCCGGCAGCCTATGCCTTCTCGCGCTACCGGTTCCTGGGCGACAAGCACCTGTTCTTCTGGTTCCTGACCAACCGGATGGCGCCGCCGGCGGTGTTCGCGCTGCCGTTCTTCAATCTCTATTCGGCGATCGGCCTGTTCAATACCCATTGGGCGGTCGCGCTGGCGCATACGATCTTCAATGTGCCGCTGGCGATCTGGATCCTCGAAGGCTTCATGTCGGGCGTGCCGCGCGAGATCGACGAGACGGCCTATATCGACGGCTACTCGTTCCCGCGCTTCTTCCTGAAGATCTTCGTGCCGCTGACCGCCTCGGGCATCGGTGTCGCGGCGTTCTTCTGCTTCATGTTCTCGTGGGTCGAGCTGCTGCTCGCGCGCACGCTCACCAACAACATGCCGATCTCCTCGATCATGACGCGCACCGCCTCGTCGTCCGGCATGGACTGGGGGCAGCTCGCCGCCGCCGGCGTGCTGACGCTGATCCCCGGCGCGCTCGTGATCTGGTTCGTCCGCAACTACATCGCCAAGGGCTTCGCCCTGGGTCGGGTCTGAGGAGGCACGTCATGGACCTCGCATGGATGGCCTGGACGCCGGCGACGATCGCCTTCTACGCCGGCATCGCGTTCCTTCTCGCGCTGCTGACGGTGCTGGCGATCCGCTATCCGGAGACCGAGCGGGTCGGGGTGCTGGCGATCCCGACCACGCGGGGTGATCGCCTGTTCATTTCGCTGCTCGGCGCGGCCTTCATCCATCTCGGCTTTCTGGCGCTGTTCGGCGCCGACACGATCGCGACCCTGCCGGTCGGCGAGGGGCTCGAGGTCTCGAAGCTCTGGATCGGCAGCCTGATTTCCCTCGTCTATGCCGCGGCGGTGTTCCGCTGGGTGTGACGGGCAATGCATCGGAAGGGCGGCCCCGTGCGCGCCGCCCCGACGCACGTCCAGAAGCGCACGCAAAAGAGGTTGGGAGGGAATTCATGACCAGGATGACCAAGCGGTCGGCGCTCGGGGCCTTCGCCGCCCTGCTGATGACGACCAGCGCCATGGCCGGTACCGAAGAGGCCAAGAAGTGGCTCGACGAGTTCCAGCCCTCGACGCTCTCCAAGGAGGAGCAGCTCAAGGCGCTCCAGTGGTATATCGACGCCGCCAAGCCGTTCGCCGGCATGGAGATCAACGTCGTCTCCGAGACGCTGACGACGCACGAGTACGAGTCGAAGACCCTCGCCAAGGCCTTCGCCGAGATCACCGGCATCAAGGTCAAGCACGACATCATCCAGGAAGGTGACGTCGTCGAGAAGATCCAGACCCAGATGCAGTCGGGCAAGAACGTCTACGACGGCTGGATCAACGACTCGGACTTCATCGGCACGCACGGCCGCTACAACCAGACCGTCAACCTGTCCGACTTCATGACCGGCGAGGGCAAGGACGTCACCGATCCCAATCTGGATCTGAAGGACTTCATCGGCACGTCCTTCACGACCTGGACCGACGGCAAGCTCTACCAGCTGCCGGACCAGCAGTTCGCGAACCTCTACTGGTTCCGCTACGACTGGTTCACCAACCCGGACATCAAGGCGAAGTTCAAGGCCAAGTACGGCTACGAACTCGGCGTGCCGGTCAACTGGTCGGCCTATGAGGACATCGCCGAGTTCTTCACCAACGACATCAAGGAGATCGACGGCGTCAAGGTCTACGGCCATATGGACTATGGCAAGAAGGATCCGTCGCTCGGCTGGCGCTTCACCGACGCCTGGCTGTCGATGGCCGGCAACGGCGACAAGGGCCTGCCGAACGGCATCCCGGTCGACGAGTGGGGCATCCGCATGGAAGGCTGCCGCCCGGTCGGCTCGTCGGTCGAGCGCGGCGGCGACACCAACGGTCCGGCCGCGGTCTATTCGATCGTCAAGTACCTCGACTGGCTGAAGAAGTACGCGCCCCCGGCCGCTGCCGGCATGACCTTCGGCGAGGCCGGCCCGGTGCCTGCCCAGGGCAACGTCGCCCAGCAGATCTTCTGGTACACCGCCTTCACCGCCGACATGGTGAAGCCCGGCACGCCGGTCGTGAACGCCGACGGCACGCCGAAGTGGCGCATGGCGCCGTCGCCGCACGGTGCCTACTGGAAGGACGGCATGAAGCTCGGCTACCAGGACGTCGGCTCGGTGACGCTTTTGAAGTCCACGCCGAAGGACCGCGCCAAGGCGGCCTGGCTCTACCTCCAGTTCATCAACTCGAAGGTCGTGTCGCTGAAGAAGAGCCATGTCGGCCTGACCTTCACGCGTGAATCGGACATCTGGGACAAGTCATTCACGGAGCGCGCTCCGAAGCTCGGCGGCCTGATCGAGTTCTACCGCTCGCCGGCGCGCAAGCAGTGGACCCCGACCGGCAACAACGTTCCAGACTATCCGAAGCTCGCGCAGCTCTGGTGGCAGAACATCGGTGACGCCGCCTCGGGTGCGAAGACCCCGCAGGCCGCCATGGATGCGCTCGCCGCCGCGCAGGACTCGGTGCTCGAGCGTCTCGAGAAGTCGGGCGTGCAGGGTGCCTGCGGTCCGAAGCTCAACAAGAAGGAGACGGCCGAGTTCTGGTTCGCCAAGGCGGAGAAGGACGGCACGATCGCCCCGCAGCGCAAGCTCGCCAACGAGAAGCCGAAGGGCGAGACGATCGACTACGACACGCTGATCAAGTCCTGGCCGGCGACCCCGCCGAAGAACTGATCGACGGGACGGTCCTCCCAGGGACCAAACCAACCGCGACGGCCGGGCATCGGCCGTCGCGGCGCTCCTCCCGAGCGCACTTCCGAAGCATGGCCGCGCCGTCCCCTGCACGATCGGCGCGGCCATGCTTCGGCCTTCTCGGCGCCGTCCGCGACGCGGTTGAGGAGCGACGCGGTTGACGGGGCCGGCCGAGACAGCGACGCTGCCGCTTCAACAAGAAGACCGTCGGAAACGCCCAGAGATCGCCCAGAGACCGCCATGACCCACATCCTCGCCGTCGACCAGGGCACCACGTCGTCGCGCGCCATCGTCTTCCGCGCCGATCTCTCGATCGCGGCGGTCGCGCAGGAAGAGTTCCCGCAGCATTATCCGGCCTCCGGCTGGGTCGAGCACGACCCGGAGGATCTGTGGCGCACGACCGTGTCGACCATGCGCGAGGCGCTCGCCCGCGCCGGGATCGGGGCAGGGGCCGTCGCGGCGATCGGCATCACCAATCAGCGCGAGACGACCGTCGTCTGGGAGCGCTCGACCGGCCGGGCGATCCACAATGCCATCGTCTGGCAGGATCGGCGCACGGCCGAGACCTGCGCGCGGCTCAAGGCCGAGGGCCACGAGCCGATGGTCGCGGCCCGGACCGGGCTGCTGCTCGATCCCTATTTTTCCGGCACCAAGGTCGCCTGGATCCTCGATCGGGTGCCCGGCGCCCGGCAGCGCGCGGAGGCCGGCGAGCTCGCCTTCGGCACCGTCGACAGTTTCCTGCTTTGGCGCATGACCGGCGGCGCGGTCCACGCGACCGACGCCACCAATGCGTCGCGGACGCTGCTCTACGACATCCATCGCGGCGCCTGGGACGAGGATCTGTGCCGGCTGATCGGCGTGCCGATGGCGATGCTGCCGGAGGTGCGCGACAGCGCGGCCGATTTCGGCACCACGATCTCCGATCTGGTCGACCGGCCGTTGCCGATCCGCGGCATCGCCGGCGACCAGCAGGCGGCGACGGTGGGCCAAGCCTGCTTTTCGCCCGGCATGGCCAAGGCGACCTACGGCACCGGCTGTTTCGCGCTGCTCAACACCGGCGCGACGCCGGTCGCCTCCAAGAACCGGCTCTTGACCACCATCGCCTATCAGCTCGACGGCAAGCGCACCTATGCGCTCGAGGGCGCGATCTTCGTCGCCGGCGCGGCGGTGCAGTGGCTGCGCGACGGGCTCGGGCTCATCGCCGAGGCGGCCGAGACCGGCGCGCTCGCCGCGACCGCCGATCCGCATCAGGACGTCTATCTGGTGCCGGCCTTCGTCGGCCTCGGCGCGCCCTATTGGGACGCCGATGCGCGCGGCGCGCTCTATGGCCTGACGCGCGGCACCACCAAGCGCGAAATGGCGCGCGCGGCGCTGGAGAGCGTCGGCTACCAGACCCGCGACCTGATCGAGGCCATGCACGGCGACTGGGCCGGATCGGCCGACACGGTGCTGCGCGTCGATGGCGGCATGACCGCGTCGGACTGGACCATGCAGTTCCTGGCCGACATGCTCGATGCGCCGGTCGACCGGCCGAAGGTCATGGAGACGACCGCGCTCGGCGCGGCCTATCTCGCCGGGCTAGCCTCGGGCGTGCTGCCGGAGCCCGGCGTCTTCGCCGCGACCTGGGCGCTCGACCGCCGGTTCGTGCCGCATCTCGACGCCGCGACGCGGGATCGCAAATGGGCCGGCTGGAAGAGGGCGGTAGGGCGGACGCTGAGCTGAGCGCGCGCCTGGCGACTTCGGTATGGAGGATCGCGGCGATGCGCGCCGCGCGTCTGCGCGACTGGCTTGTCCTTGCCGGCGAGCGCGATTATGTTAGAGCCCGCTAATATTCGCTGCGGTTCAACGTGGTGCGCCGGACCGGCGCGACCGGCCGCGCGACAGGACAGGGTTCACCGATGGCTGTTTCGACCGAAAGCGCGGCCGGATCGCCGGCCGTTCAGGACGGCGACGGCGCGGTATGTGCGGTGTCGCAGAGCGAGTTCGACATTCTCGAAGGCAAGGCCGAGCGGGTCGCGCGCATGCTCTCCGCGCTCGGCAATGCCAAGCGCCTGCTGGCGCTCTGCCGGCTCATGGATCGCGAGATGGCGGTCGGCGCGCTCGCCGAAGCCGTCGGGCTCGGCCAGTCGGCTTTGTCGCAGCATCTCGCGCGGCTGCGTGACCTCGGCATCGTTGCGACCCGCCGCGATGGCCAGACGATCTACTACCGTCTCGCCTCCGATGACGCCCGGCGCCTGATCGGCGTGCTCTACGACATCTATTGCCGCTGAACGCGGGCCCAAGCGGCGCGCATTTCTCCGTCCCGGATCATGGAGGGGACGACGTCGAGCCTGCGCGGAGCGTTGCGGGCCGAGGTCGCGCGCGGCCGTCCGCTCCGTGAGGCGAGCGCCGATCCCGGCGGTCCGCCCGCAGTCGCATCATCGATCCGCGCAAAGCCTTAGACGCCGCGATTCCGGGAACGGGGCCCTTGCAATGACGCTGCATCGTTTATATTAGAATATTCGCAGATACATTGATGCGTCGCGGCGGTCGCGGCGCTCACCGCCCAAGGAGCCGTGCCATGACCCTCGACAAGTCCGTTCTCGCCTTCGCCGGTCTGATGGTCCTCGTGTCCGTCGCGCTGACCCTGTTCGTGCATCCGGCCTTCGTCTGGCTGACCGTGTTCGTCGGCGCCAACATGCTGCAGGCCGCCTTCACCGGCTTCTGCCCGGCGGCCATGATCCTGAAGATGATCGGCGTGAAGCCGGGCACCGCGTTCTGACATCGTGATCGCGGAGGGGGTTCGCATGTCCGCATTGGTTCGTCTCGTCGCCGCGTTCGGCGCGGCCGTCATCCTGTCCGGCGCGACGGGGCCGGCCGTCGCCGGTTCGGCGATCGTCGAAGCGCGATCGCTGACCGAATGGAAGGCGGTCTACGGCCGGGTCGAGGCGCGCGAGACGATCCCTGCGCGTGCCCGGATCGGCGGCACGCTGGTCGCGCTCGCCGTGACCGAGGGCGATTTCGTCAAGGCCGGGACCAGGATCGCCACCGTCCGCGACGACAAGATCGCGTTCCAGATCGATGCGCTCGACGCGCAGCTGCGCTCGCTCGCGGCACAGCTCGCCAACGCCGAGAGCGAACTGGCGCGCGGCAAGGCGCTGGTCGAGCGCGGCGTGGTCACCACGCAGCGCCTCGACCAGCTCGCGACCCAGGCCGACGTGCTGCGCGGCCAGATCGCCGCGACCGAGGCGCAGCGGCGCGTCCAGGTCCAGCAGGGTGTCGAGGGCGACGTCACCGCGCCGGTCGACGGCCGGGTGCTGACCGTGCCGGTCACGCGCGGCGCCGTGGTCATGCCGGGCGAGACCATGGCGACCATCGGCGGCGGCGGCTTCTTCCTGCGGCTCGCCGTGCCCGAGCGGCACGCGGCGACGCTGAAGCAGGGGCGGCGCTCGCGATCGAGACCGGCGGCGGCTCGATCGAGGGGCGCCTGAAGAAGCTCTATCCGCAGATCGCCAACGGGCGCGTGATCGCCGATGTCGAGGTGGCGGACCTGCCGACCGACTTCGTCGACGCGCGTGTGCTCGTGCGCCTGCCGGTCGGCACCCGTCGGGCGCTGACCGTACCGGCGACGGCGATCACGACCCGTTCGGGGCTCGATCTGGTCCGCGTCAAGACGCCGGCCGGCGAGGTCGAGCGGGCGGTCGTGCTGGGCGGCCGGGACGGGGTGCCGGGCACGGCCTCCGGGGCCGATCAGGTCGAGATCCTGAGCGGGCTCGATGCCGGGGAAGAGGTGGTGACGCCATGAAGCTCGGGCTCGCCGGAGGGCTGACGCGGCGCTTCATCGGCTCCGCGCTGACACCGCTGTTCCTGGTCGCCGCGCTCGCGGTCGGCGCCGTCGCGCTGATCACGCTGCCGCGCGAGGAGGAGCCGCAGATCTCGGTGCCGATGGTCGATATCGCCGTCGGCGCACCCGGTCTCAAGGCCGAAGACGCGGCCAAGCTGATCACCGAGCCGCTGGAGACGATCGTCACCGCGATTCCCGGCGTCGATCATGTCTATTCGACCACCTGGGACGACCGGGTGCTGGTCACCGCGCGGTTTCTGGTCGGTACGCCGGCCGACGCGGCGGTGCTGCGCGTGCACGACCGCATCCGCGCCAATCTCGATCGCATCCCCGTGGGCATTCGGGAGCCGACCGTCACCGGTCGCGGCATTGACGATGTCGCGATCGTGGCGCTCACGCTGACGCCGACGCCGGGCGAGACCGGCGTCACGCCGGCCGATCTGACGCGGGTCGCGCGAGAGCTGCGCTCGGAGATCGCCAAGGTGCCGGATGTCGGCCTGACCTATCTGGTCGGCGAGACGCCGGAGGCGATCCGCGTCGCGCCCGATCCGGAGAAGCTCGCGCTCTATGGCGTCACGCTGCAGCAGCTCTCCGCCAAGGTCGCCAGCGCCAACCGGGCATTCCCGGCCGGCACCGTTCGGCGCGACGGCGGCATGGCGGATCTGGTCGCCGGCGAGACGCTGCGCGATCCGGCCGAGATCGGCAATCTGGTCGTCACCACGCGCGACGGCCGGCCGGTCTACGTTCGCGATGTCGCAACCGTCGGGCTCGCGACCGACACCGCCGATCCGTTGGTCGGCGTGGTCGTGCGCGGCAAGGATGGTGGCTTCGAGCGCCGGCCGGCGGTGACGCTGGCGATCGCCAAGCGTGCCGGCGCCAATGCCGTCACCGTGTCGCACGATGTGCTGGCGCGCGTCGACATGCTGCGCGGCCGGGTGATCCCGTCGTCGATCGCGGTCGAGACGACGCGCAACTACGGCCACACCGCCGACGAGAAGGCCAACGAGCTTCTGTTTCATCTGGCGCTCGCGACCGTTTCGATCGTCGGCCTCGTGCTGATCGCGATCGGCTGGCGCGAGGCGCTGGTGGTGGCGATCGTGATCCCGGTCACGATCCTGTTGACGCTCTTCGCCGCCAAGGCGATGGGCTACACGCTGAATCGCGTGTCGCTGTTCGCGCTGATCTTCTCGATCGGCATCCTGGTCGACGACGCGATCGTGGTGATCGAGAACATCGCCCGGCACTGGGGCATGGCGGACGGCCGCTCGCGCATGGATGCGGCGGTCGATGCGGTCGCGGAGGTCGGCAACCCGACCATCGTCGCGACGCTGACGGTGGTCGCGGCGCTGCTGCCGATGCTGTTCGTGTCCGGCATGATGGGGCCCTACATGAGCCCGATCCCGGCCAATGCCTCGGCGGCGATGATCTTTTCGTTCTTCGTCGCGGTGATCGTGACGCCCTGGCTGATGATGAAGATCGCCGGCCGGGCCACGCTCTCCCACGGCGGGGCAGGCGAGGGCGGGCCTGGCGAAAGCCATGGTGGCCACGACCAGATTGGCCGCGGCCACGATGGTGTCGGCGCGGGAGGGCGGCTCGGGCGGCTCTACGCGGCGGTCGCTCGGCCCGTCCTCGCCTCCAAACGCGCGTCCTGGGTGTTCCTGCTCCTCGTCGGGGCGGCGACGCTCGGGTCGCTGGCGCTGTTCTACACCAAGGATGTCACCGTCAAGCTCTTGCCGTTCGACAACAAGCCGGAGTTGACCGTCATGGTCGACCTGCCCGAGGGGCGTCGGTCGAGGCGACCGACGCGGTCGTGCAGGCGGTCGCGCGGACCGCGCTGGCGCTGCCGGAGGCGATCTCGGCGGAGACGCATGCGGCGACCGCTGCGCCGTTCGACTTCAACGGTCTGGTGCGCCATTCCTTCCTGCGCGCGAGCCCGGAACTCGGCGATGTCCATCTGATCCTTGCGCCGAAGGACGAGCGCAAGCGTTCGAGCCATGCGATCGCGCTCGACCTGCGCGAGCGGCTCAAGGCGGTCGCGGTGCCGGACGGCACGGTGCTGAAGGTCGTCGAGCTGCCGCCTGGGCCGCCGGTCCTGGCGACGCTGCTCGCCGAGATCTACGGGCCGGATCCGGAGGCGCGGCGCAGGACCGCCGAGAAGGTCGAGGCGGCGTTCCGTTCGGTGCCGTTCGTGGTCGATGTCGACAATTCCTACGGCCGGCCGACGAACCGGCTGCGCACGACCGTGTCGACCGATGCGCTGGAGTTCTTCCGGGTCGAGGAACAGGACGTCTTCGACACGCTGGCGATCCTCGGCAACGGTTCGACCGTCGGCTATTCGCATCGCGGCGGCGGCCGCATGCCGATCCCGATCCGGCTCGAGCGGCCGAAGAGCGACCGGGTGCTCGACGAGCGCTATCTGTCGACGCCGATCCCGGCCAACGTGCTGCCCGGCGACCGCGGCGTGGTCGAGCTCGGCGACGTGGTCAAGGTTTCAAGCGAGAAGGCCTCGTTCCCGATCTTCCGGCACAACGGCCGCGCGGCCGAAATGGTGACGGCGGAACTCGCCGGGGCCTTCGAGGCGCCGCTCTATGGCATGCTGGCGGTGCAGGCCGCGCTCGACGCGCAGGACTGGACCGGGCTCGTCAAGCCGACCATCGCGCTGCACGGCCAGCCGGCCGACGAGAGCCGGCCGACGCTGCTCTGGGATGGCGAATGGGAGGTCACCTGGGTGACCTTCCGCGACATGGGCGCGGCCTTCGGCGTCGCCATGCTCGGGATCTACATCCTGGTCGTCGCGCAGTTCGGCTCGTTCAAGCTGCCGCTGGTGGTGCTGACGCCGATCCCGCTGACCTTCATCGGCATTCTCGGCGGGCACTTCCTGTTTGGGGCGCCGTTCACCGCGACCTCGATGATCGGCTTCATCGCGCTCGCCGGCATCATCGTGCGGAACTCGATCCTGCTCGTCGACTTCGTCCGGCATGCGCCGCGCGTGGTCGACGACGGGGCGGGGGCTAAGCGGCCGCGCGACCCGGTCGAGATCCTGATCGAGGCCGGCGCGATCCGGTTCAAGCCGATCCTGCTCACCGCACTCGCGGCGATGATCGGCGCGATCGTGATCCTGTCGGACCCGATCTTCCAGGGGCTCGCCGTCTCGCTCCTGTTCGGGCTCGCGTCCTCGACCGCGCTGACCGTGCTGGTGATCCCGGCGATCTATCGGGTGCTCCGGACCTGAGGCACGGGACCGGATCGCGCACAGGCCCATGCGGCGGCTCGGATCGGGCCGCCGCATTTTATGTGGAATGCCCGATGAAAGGTTCGATCGATAGTGATAGTTTGTCGGAATGTTTCATTAGAAACAGTGGATACCGATGAGCCGCCGTCCCCGCCACACCACCGCCGAGACCCGCCAAGCGATTTTCGACGCAGCCTCCGGACTGTTCGACACCGTCGGCTATTCCAACACGTCCATGGCGGATATCGCGGCCCAGGCCGGCATGTCCTCGGCCAATGTCTACAAGCATTTCCCCAACAAGGCGGCGATCATCCATTTCATCGCCGAGCACCATTTTCAGGAGATCGAGCGCGATCTCGGGCCGCTCGACCTGGCGCGGCCGGTCGAGGAGCAGATCCTGGCGGATGTGCTGCACCTGGCCCGACGCCTGAGCCTCGACGGAACTCCACAGATTCTCGACGTTCTCGCCTCAACCGTGTTCGATGAACCGCCGGTCTTGCGGAGCTTCCGGGGCCGTCTCGCGGCGCGGTTCGCCGCCGTTTTTGCGGCCGGCGTGGCGCGTGGCGAACTGGCACCGGGCGATCCCGTCGCCTCGGGCCAAACGGTGGTCGAAGCGCTCATGGCGTTCACCGATCCGCTGTTGCTCGTGCGTCGGCTGACCACCGAGCCGGGCTTCGACGCCGAGGGGTTGGCGCGGCGGCTGGTCAAGCTGCTGGTGGCAGGTCTCAAACATTTGCCTTGATAAGTGACGATTTACGTGATTTGTCACTTATAGAGGCGGGCGTTGTGGGGCGCGTCCGCACGACCGGTCATACGGAACGGACGCTCATGTCTCTGTCTTTGCCTTCCAGCGCGGCCTCGGTCGCCGCGCTCCTGCTCGCCACCGCGCTCGCCGGCTGCGCGGTCGGACCCGATTTCGAAACGCCGAAGGCCGATCCGGCGGCCGGCTATCTGCCGGGCGCATCCGCCGTTGCGGGGCTATCGCGCCGGTCGGCGGCGCGCGGCTCGTCTACGGGGCCGATATCCCCGGCCGTTGGTGGGAGCTGTTCCGCAACCGGCCGCTCAACGACCTGATCAAGGTCGCGATCGCCAACAATCCGGACCTCGAGGCGGCGCGCGCGGCCTTGCGCAAGGCCAACGAGGCGGCCGCGAGCGATCAGGCCAGCCTGTTCCCGACCGTCTCGGCCTCGGGCACGGCGACGCGAGCCGACAACACCGGCGCGCTCGCCACCAATGTCGGGCCCTACACGCTCTACACCGGCCAGATCGGCGCCTCCTGGGACGTCGATCTCTGGGGGGCTAAGCGCCGCACCGCCGAGGCGTCGCGCGCGGCGGCGGAAGCGCAGGCCTTCACGGCCGAGGCGACCTATCTGACACTGACCACCGATCTCACCAATGCGGTGATCACCGAGGCTTCGACGCGCGCGCAGATTGCAGCGACCGAGGACATCATCAAGGCGCTCGAGGAGTTGCTCGGGGTGCTCGACACCAAGGCCAATGTCGGCTCGGCGTCGCGGGCGAGCGTGCTGCAGCAGCGCGCGACGCTCGCGCAGGCGAGGGCGACGCTGCCGGGGCTCAAGAAGACGCTGGCGCAGACGCGCAACCGGATCGCGGCCTATGCGGGCGAATTCCCGAGCAGCTATCGCGGCGGGGCCTTCACGCTCGGCAGTCTGACCTTGCCGCACAAGCTGCCGCTGACCTTGCCGGCCGAGTTGATCCGGCAGCGGCCGGACATCCGTGCCGCCGAGGCGCAGCTCCATCAGGCGAGCGCGCTGGTCGGCGTGGCGATCGCCGCGCGGCTGCCGTCCCTGTCCTTGTCGGCGGCGCTACCGACCTCGACGACCGACATCGCCAAGCTGCTCAATTCCAGCGCGACCGGCTGGAGCCTCGCGGCGAGCGCGTCGCAGACGCTGTTCGACGCCGGCAAGCTCCAGCACCAGCAGAAGCAATACGAGGCGGCGCTCGATCAGGCGCTGGCCAATTATCGGTCGGTGGTGATCGCGGCCTATCGCGACGTCGCCAATGCGCTCAGGGCGATCCAGCATGATGCCGAGGCGGTCGCGGCCTATCGGGCGGCGGAAGACGCGGCGCGCGAGAGCCTGGAACTGTCGCGCACGCAGTTCAAGGCCGGTACCGGGTCCTACACCGACGTGCTGAATGCCCAGCAGACCTATCAGAACGCCCGCATCAGCAGCGTCCAGGCGCAGGCCCAGCGCTACACCGATGCGGTCACGCTGTTTTCCGTGCTCGGCGGCGGCTGGTGGAACCGGCCGGACAATCTCGCCCGGCTCGCCAATGTCACCACACCGGAGGGCGGCGCCGCTTCGGCGCCGGCGACGCCATGAGCCCTGAGCCCGAAAGCGAAAATGCCATGTGCGGCAAAACCTTGCGCGACAAAGTTAAGAGCGGTCCATCCATGCGCCCTTTCATGACCCGTCCGATCTTCGGCCTCGCGGTCGCCGCCGTCGCGGCGAGCCTCGCCTCCTGTGGCGACCAGTCGGGTGGCGGCAAGCCGCCGGCGGGCGGGCCGCCGGGCATGGGGGCGGCGCAGACGCCGAAGGTCGGCGTCGTGACGCTGCATCCGCAATCGGTTCCGCTGGTCACCTCGCTCGCCGGCCGCACCGTCGCCTTTGCGACGGCGGAGATCCGGCCGCAGGTGGGCGGCATCCTCAAGCAACGCGTGTTCAAGGAGGGATCGCAGGTCAAGGCCGGCGATCTGCTCTACGAGATCGATCCGCGGCCCTATGCGGCGAGCCTCGCCTCGGCGCAGGCGGCGCTGTCCCGCGCCAAGGCGGCGGTGCCGAGCGCGCAGGCCAAGGTGACGCGCTATGAGGAGCTCGCCAAGGTCAAGGGCGTCAGCCAGCAGGATCTGGACGACGCGCGCAGCACGCTGCTGCAGGCCAATGCCGACGTCGAGTCCGCCGCCGCCAATGTCGAGACCGCCCAGATCAATCTCGACTACACGCGCATCACCAGCCCGATCTCCGGCCTGATCGGCCGCTCGTCGGTCACGCAGGGTGCGCTCGTCACCGCGAGCCAGACGACGGCGCTCGCAACCGTGCGGCAGATCGATCCGATGTTCGTCGACCTCACGGAATCGAGCGCCAATCTGCTCCGGCTGCGCAAGATCCTCGGCCCCGAGATCGCACGGCGTCCCGACAAGCCGCCGGCGGTCAGGCTGACGCTCGAGGACGGCTCGGCTTTCGCGCCCGCCGGCGTGGTGGAGTCCCTCGAGGCGAGCGTCAGCGAGACCACCGGCTCGTTCACGATCCGCGCGCGCTTTCCCAATCCCGACCACATCCTGATGCCTGGCATGTATGTCCGCGCCGAGATCGAGGTCGGCACCGACGAGAACGTGTTCCTCGTGCCGCAGCGGGCCGTGTCTCGCAACGCGCGCGGCGAGGCGACGGCGCTGTTCGTCGGCGCGGACGGCAAGGCCGAGGCGCGCATTCTCGACACCAGCCAGTCGCACGGGTCGGCCTGGCTGGTCCGCGCCGGGATCAAGGACGGTGATCGGCTGATCGTCGACGGTCTCCAGAACGCCCATGCCGGCGCGCCGGTCGAGCCGATCGAGGTCGTCGTCGACGCGGCCGGTCTGGTCCAGCCGAAGCCGGCGGCGAATTGAGGGGATCGACCATGTCGCACTTCTTCATCGAACGGCCGATCTTCGCCTGGGTGATCGCGATATCGATCATGCTCGGCGGCGTCCTCGGGCTCTACACCCTGCCGATCTCGCAATACCCCGAGATCGCGCCGCCGACGGTCCGCATCACCGCGACCTATCCGGGCGCAAGTGCCGAGACGGTCGAGAACTCGGTCACCAAGGTGATCGAGCAGAATATGACCGGGCTCGACAATCTCGACTACATGTCGGCGTCGAGCACCTCGTCGGGTCAGGCGACCATCACGCTGACCTTCAACAACAAGGCCAATCCGGACATCGCCCAGGTGCAGGTGCAGAACAAGCTGCAGCTCGTCACCGCGCTCCTGCCGACCGCGGTCACGGCGCAGGGTGTCACCGTCACCAAGGGCTCCGACAGCATCTTCATGGTCGTGTCGCTGGTGTCGACCGACGGATCGCTGAGTTCGGTCGATCTCGGCGACTACATCTCGAGCAACATCGAGGATCCGATCCGCCGCGTGTCCGGGGTCGGCTCGCTGGAAGTGTTCGGGTCGGCCTATGCCATGCGCATCTGGCTCGATCCCGACCGGTTGCGGCAGTACCAGCTGACGCCCGATGACGTCACGGCCGCGATCCGGGCGCAGAACACGCAGGTGTCGGCCGGCCAGCTCGGCGACCTGCCGCACCCGACCGGCCAGCAGCTCAACGTCACGATCACCGCGCAGAGCCAGCTCTCGACGCCCGAGCAGTTCCGCCAGATCATCCTGAAGACCGACACGACCGGCGCGATCGTCCGCATCTCGGACGTCGCGCGCGTCGAGATCGGCGCGAAGAGCTACAGCTTCTCGTCGACCTACAACGGCAAGCCGGCCGCGGGCTTCGGCGTCAATCTCTCCACCGGCGCCAATGCGATCGACACCGCCAAGGGTCTGCGCAAGGCGATGGACGATCTCAAGAAGACGCTGCCGCCCAATGTCGAGGTGGTGATTCCCTACGACACGACACCCTTCGTCGAACTGTCGATCCAGAAGGTCGAGCACACGCTGTTCGAGGCGATCGGGCTCGTGTTCGTGGTCATGCTCTTGTTCCTGCAGAACCTGCGCGCGACCTTCGTGCCGATGGTGGCGGTGCCGGTCGTGCTGCTCGGCACCTTCGGCGTGCTGGCGTTGTTCGGCTATTCGATCAACACCTTGACCATGTTCGCCATGGTGCTGGCGATCGGCCTGCTCGTCGACGACGCGATCGTCGTGGTCGAAAACGTCGAGCGCGTCATGGCGGAAGAGGGGCTCGGGCCCCGCGAGGCGACCGAGAAGTCGATGAAGGAGATCACCGGCGCGCTGATCGGCATCGCGCTGGTGCTGTCGGCGGTGTTCGTGCCGATGGCGTTCTTTGGCGGTTCGGTCGGCATCATCTACCGGCAGTTCTCGGTGACCATCGTCACCGCGATGCTGCTGTCGGTCGTGGTGGCGCTCGTCCTGACGCCGGCGCTCTGCGCGACGCTGCTGAAGCCCGGTCACGGCGAGAAGCGCACCGGCTTCTTCGGCCTGTTCAACCGCGGCTTCGGCGCGCTGACCGGTGGCTATGTCGGCAGCGTCGCCGGCATCCTGAAGCGCCCGATCCGGCTCATGCTGATCTACGTCCTGATCCTCGGCGGTGCCGCGTTCCTGTTCAAGGCGATCCCGAGCTCGTTCGTGCCGGACGAGGACCAGGGCATGCTGATGGTCTCGATCGAGCTGCCGAGCGGGGCGACCGAAACACGCACGGCCGCGGTCGTCGACAAGGTCGTCCAGCACTTCCTGGTCGACGAGAAGGATGCGGTCGATGGGGTGTTCGCGGCCATGGGCTTCAGCTTCGGCGGCAGTGGCCAGAACGTCGCGATGGCCTTCGTGCGGCTGAAGGACTTCGACGAGCGCAAGACCCCGGCACTCTACGCCGATGCGATCGTCGGCCGTGCCATGGGCGCGCTGTCGCAGATCCGCGACGCCCGCATCTTCACGCTGGCGCCGCCCGCGATCCCGGGTCTCGGCCAGTCGAGCGGCTTCGACATGTATTTGCAGGATGCGTCGGGCGTCGGTATCGGCGCCCTCGCCAAGGCGCGCGACACCGTGCTGATGAAGGCCAACCAGGACGGCCGGCTGATGGCCGTGCGCCAGAACGGCCAGGCCGATCAGGCGCAGTTCAAGATCGACGTGGATCAGGAACGCGCGGGCGCGCTCGGCCTCGCCGTCTCCAATGTCAACGCGATCCTCACCACGGCCTGGGCCGGAACCTACGTCAACGACTTCATCGACCGCGGCCGCGTGAAGAACGTCTATGTCCAGGCCGATGCGCCGTTCCGCATGCAGCCGGAGGACGTGTTGCGCTGGTATGCCCGCAATACCAACGGGGAGATGGTGCCGTTCTCGGCCTTCACCACCACGCGCTGGTCGTTCGGGCCGCCGCGGCTCGACCGCTTCAACGGCCTGTCGGCTATCAACATCCAGGGCAGCCCGATGCCCGGCACCAGCTCCGGCGCCGCGATGGACGCGATGGAGCAACTGGTCGCGGCCGCCGGGCCGGGCTTCCGGGCCGAATGGGCGGATCTGTCGTTCCAGGAGCGGCTGTCGGGCAACCAGGCGACCGCGCTCTACGTGATCTCGATCATCGTGGTGTTCCTGTGCCTGGCGGCGCTGTACGAGAGCTGGTCGATCCCGCTCTCGGTGCTCCTGTCGGTGCCGGTCGGCGTGCTCGGCGCGCTGGCGGCGGCCGTGCTGTTCAACCAGCAGAACGACGTCTACTTCAAGGTCGGCCTGCTCACGACCATGGGCCTCGCGGCCAAGAACGCGATCCTGATCGTCGAGTTCGCCAAGGATCTGCAGGCGCAGGGCCGCGAGCTGATCGACGCGACGCTGACCGCGGTCCGGCTGCGTCTGAGGCCGATCGTGATGACGTCCTTCGCCTTCATCCTCGGCGTGCTGCCGCTCGCGATCGCGACCGGTGCCGCCTCGGGGGCGCAGAACGCCATCGGCATCGGTGTGCTCGGCGGCATGCTGGCCTCCACATTGATCGGCATCTTCTTCGTGCCGCTGTTCTACGTGCTGGTCATGAAGCTCGCCGCGCGCGTCGGCGGGCGCAGGACCGGGGTGCCCATCGAGGTACCGTCGCACGTCGGGTGAGCCGGCGCGCTCCGAAGAACGAACCGCCGAGCCGTCCGAAAAGGACGCGCCTCGGCGGTTCGCTTTTTTACCGGCCCCGTGTCTGCACCTCAGACGGCGACGAGCAGCGCCACGGTCATCAGGACGACCGGCACGACCATCGCGCCGAGGCCGAGATGGGCCTGGGCGAGGGCGCCGAGCAGGCATCCGGCCAGGAAGCCCGCCACGGGCGCCGCGGCGGTCCAGAGCGTTGCGGCGAGCGACGCGGGCACGGCCGTGCCGGCCTGACTCTTGGGGGCGGGCGGCTTCGGGGCGAGATGCAGCGCGTGAGCGAGCGCCACCGCGAAGCCGGTGACATTGCCGGTCATCACGGTGAAGGGCGGGCCCATGCCCGGCTCGAGGCGGTGAGCGGCATTGAGCAGGCCCATGGCGACGACGAGCACCATCGCCGACGCCGTGTCGGCGCGCGGGCCGATGGCGAAGGCCGCGATCGTCACCAGCAGGAACAGCGCGGTCGCGGCTGCGAGCAGCCGCCGCGTGCCGGGCCGTCCGCCACCGGCACGTCCGGCGATCACCGCGGCGGCGATGACGGCGAGGACGAACAGCGGAAACGACGAGAGCTGCAGCACGGCGGTAGAGGCATGTTCGCCGCCGATATCGGCATGGGCGCCGAGGCCTCGACCAAGCGTGGCACCCAGCAGTACGAAGTTGCCGGTCACGTGCGCGACGAACAATCCGCCCATGTAGACAAAGACGGCCGTGTCGACGAATCCGGAGAGTGTCGACAGGATGAAATTCAAGAGTTTCGTGTTCTTCATGGCATAGGTCCGCTCGGTTCAGGATCTTGCTTTCCTGCTTTCTTCTTTCTTTCTGCGCGGTAGCTGTTCCTCGTTGCGGAGTTCGGCCGGAACGGGCTCGACAGCGGCCGTATTCGCCTTTGTTCTTTGAACGTCACACGATGATCGCGATTGGAGGGCGCGGGAGGTCAATCCGATCCAAGACCGCGCTATTCGTCTATGTGATTTTGCGCAGGCATAAGGTGGCGGCGAGATAAGAACAGGTCGTGCGGCAATTGTCGATCTAATTGAGTCATCGCAAATAAAGTAATGGCAGGTGACTCTGTGGAGATGGCATGTTGCCGTAATCTACCCTTGGGGAATGTAAGATCGCCTCGGCGTCGAGTGGGCGATCTTCTTTAGGGTTTGTTCTCGAGCGTGCGCGGTGGGTGCCTGCTCTTTTCTTCTTTTTCTCCGTCAGTCCGTGGCCATCCCGGCCGGGGGCTGAGATGAGCCCTCAACGATTGTGGCCCGAATGGCGGCCAGGGAGTTCCAACCATGACCAACGATACGATCACGACCCGCGGCGGCGTCCGGATCTTCTACAAGGACTGGGGGCAGGGGCGCCCGATCGTGTTCAGCCACGGCTGGCCGCTGACTTCGGATGCCTGGGAAGACCAGATGATGTTTCTCGGCAACCACGGCTACCGCGTGATCGCCCATGACCGTCGCGGTCACGGCCGGTCGAGCCAGCCGTGGGACGGTCACGACATGGACCACTACGCCGACGATCTGGCCGCACTCACCGAGGCGCTCGACCTCAGCGACGCGGTGCATGTCGGCCATTCGACCGGCGGCGGCGAGGTCGCGCGCTACATCGGCCGCCACGGCACGGCCCGCGTCGGCAAGGCGGTGCTGATCGGCGCGGTGACGCCGATCATGGCCAAGACCGATTGGAACCCGCAGGGCGTCGACATGGCGGTGTTCGACGGCATCCGCACCGGCGTGCAGGCGGATCGCGCGCAGTTCTTCAAGGATCTGACGGTGCCCTTCTATGGCGCGAACCGGCCGGGTGCCGCGGTTTCCGAAGGCGTTCGGGAGACGTTCTGGCTGCAGGGCATGCTCGGCGGTCTGAAGGCCCAGTACGACTGCATCACGGCCTTCTCGGAAACCGATTTCCGCGAGGACCTCAAGAAGATCACCGTGCCGCTCCTGGTCCTGCACGGCGACGACGACCAGGTCGTGCCGATCGACACGACCGCGCGCCGGGTTGCGGAGTTCGCGCCGAACGCGACGCTGCAGGTTGTGCCGGGCGCGAGCCATGGCCTCTGCACGGTCAACAAGGACGTCGTCAACGAGGCGCTGCTCGCCTTCATCCGCGCCTGAGTGACCATTTGTTCCGGTGGCCCGGCCCTGCGCCGGGCCACCGGCGTCTCCGGTCGGCCGGAGCCGTTCCGGGAGCCCACCAATGACCGATCCCCGCCATCCGGATCTGATCATCCATCGCGGTCTGATCACCACGCTCGACCGCACCAATCCGGTCGCCGAGGCGGTGGCGATCCGCGATGGCCGCTTCGTCTCGGTCGGCCGCGACCACGAGGTCATGCCGCTCGCCGGTCCCGCGACGACGATCGTCGATGCTGGCGGCCGACGCATCCTGCCGGGGCTGATCGACAATCATCTGCACATCATCCGCGGCGGCCTCAACTTCAACCTCGAACTGCGCTGGGACGGCGTGGCGTCGCTCGCCGATGCCATGGACATGCTGAGGCGGCAGGTCGCGATCACGCCGCCGCCGCAGTGGGTGCGCGTGGTCGGCGGCTTCACCGCGCACCAGTTCGCCGAGAAGCGCCTGCCGACACTCGACGAGATCAACGCGATCGCGCCCGATACGCCGGTGTTCCTGCTGCATCTCTACGATCGTGCGCTCCTGAACGGCGCGGCGCTCCGGGCGGTGGGCTACACGCGCGACACGCCGGAGCCGCCCGGCGGCGAGATCGTGCGCGATGCGGCCGGCCATCCGACCGGCCTGCTCATCGCCAAGCCGAACGCGGCCATCCTCTATGCGACGCTCGCCAAGGGGCCGAAGCTGCCGCTCGACTACCAGATCAACTCGACGCGCCATTTCATGCGCGAGCTGAACCGGCTCGGCGTCACCGGCGCGATCGATGCCGGCGGCGGCTTCCAGAACTATCCGGACGACTATGAGGTCGTCGCCAAGCTCGCCGAGGCCGGCCAGCTGACGATCCGGCTCGCCTACAATCTGTTCACGCAGAAGCCGAAAGCTGAGAAGGACGACTTCCTGAATTGGACGAAGACGTCCAAGTACAAGCAGGGCGACGACTATTTCCGCCACAACGGCGCCGGCGAGATGCTGGTGTTCTCCGCCGCCG
Source organism: Ancalomicrobiaceae bacterium S20 (assembly GCA_040269895.1). Taxonomy (NCBI): domain Bacteria; kingdom Pseudomonadati; phylum Pseudomonadota; class Alphaproteobacteria; order Hyphomicrobiales; family Ancalomicrobiaceae; genus Methyloraptor; species Methyloraptor flagellatus. The sequence goes on from CP158568.1 coordinate 1,131,608, forward strand.
ACTTCGAGGATTTCCGGCAGCCGAGGCCGGACATGCCGCCCGAAATGGAGGGCGACCTCGAGGCCGTCGTGCGGATCCTCGCCGAGAACCGCTGGCCCTGGCGCATGCACGCGACCTACGACGAGACGATCTCGCGCGCCCTCGACGTGTTCGAACGGGTCGCGCAGGACGTGCCGCTCGATGGGATCAACTGGTTCTTCGACCATGCCGAGACGATCTCGGAACGGTCGATCGACCGGGTCGCGGCGCTCGGCGGCGGCGTCGCCGTGCAGCACCGTATGGCCTACCAGGGCGAATTTTTCATCGAGCGCTACGGCTTCGGCGCGGCCGAGGCGACGCCGCCGGTCGCGCGCATGCTGGAGATGGGTGCGCGCACCTCGCTCGGTACCGATGCGACACGCGTCGCCTCCTATAACCCCTGGGTCGCGCTCGCCTGGCTGGTCACCGGCCGCACCGTCGGCGGCACGCGCCTCACGCCGCAGCGCAATTGCCTCGATCGTGAGACGGCGCTCAGGATGATCACCGAGAAGGTGACCTGGTTCTCCGACGAGGAGGGCAAGAAGGGCCGGATCGAGGCGGGCATGCTGGCCGACCTGATCGTGCTGGAGCGCGACTACTTCGCCTGCCGCGACGAGGAGATCGCGGACATCACCGCCGCGATGACCGTGGTCGGCGGCAAGGTGGTCTGGGGCGCGGGTGATTTCGCCCGCTTCGACCGGTGCGAACCGCCGCCGGCGATGCCGGACTGGTCGCCGGTCCGGACGTTCAAGGGCTATGCGGCCTGGGGCGAGCGGGAGCGCGGCGAGGGGCAGGCGACGGCGCAGCGCCTCTCGGCCGCCTGCGGCTGCGCGTCGCGCTGCAATGTCCACGGCCATGCCCACGCGAGCGCCTGGGGCAGCCGCGTCCCGGCCGGCGATCTCGCCTCGTTCTGGGGCGCGCTCGGCTGCGCCTGCTGGGCGGTTTGAGGCGCGGTCCCGGAATTGCGCGCCGGAGCGAGCATCGTGCGAGTTCGACGGGCGAAGCGACGTAGCGGTACGATCGACGGTCGGCGCCGATCGGCGTAAGCACTGTCAGGCTCCAGGCGGCGAGCAGCGGCGAAGAGGGGACATCGCCTATGCCCACAAGCGGATCGACGGCGCCGAAGATGGTCGAGAAGACCGAGCCGCAGGCGTCGTTCGTGCGGTTCGAACTGCCGCCGGGCGGGCGGGTCGAGCTCAATCGGATCTTTCACGAGACGGTCGTGGTGATCGCCTTCGTCGGGTCGGTCTGGCACAGCCGGCAGGGCGGGCGCGACTATCTGGAAGTGCCGGGCTCGGTCGTGCTGCGCGATGCGGGCGAGGTGTTCGACACCCGCACGCTCGAGGTCGATCCGGTCCATGGCTCGCTCTGCCGCGAGATCCATCTGGCGCCGAAGCAGATTTCCGATCTGCTCGGCGAGGTCGGCCTGTCGATCGATTTCGGCCAGGCCGTGCTCGGCAATCGGCTGCTCTACGAGCAGGTGGTGGCGACCCACAGCGCCCACGAGACCGATGGCTGCGCGCTGCTGCGCTCCTCCGCGCTCGCCTCGATGGTGCTCTCGCTCGCCGAGGCGACGGCCGGGCGGGTGGCGAACCTGCCGGGTGACCGCCGCCATGCGATCGTCGTCGACTACCTGCGCGAGAACTACGACCGTGCGGTCACACTCCAGGAGCTGGCGGACGTGGCCAGGGCCAATCCCTTCGTGCTGCTGCGCCAGTTCAAGCGCGACTATGGCGTGACCCCGCACGAGTATCTGCGCGTCCACCGCGTCAATCGGGCGCGGGAGTTCATCCGCCGCGGCTTCCGGCTCGCCGAGGTCGCCGCGCTTTGCGGCTTCGCCGACCAGAGCCACCTCAATCGCCAGTTCAAGCGCACCGTCGGCGTCACGCCCGGCAAGCTGATCGTCTCTGGCGCATAGCGCGCGGGATTCGCGCCGAGAGGCGATCTCCCCATCCTACAGTTCCGAAGCCGAACGGCCTCGGGGCGCGGTCCCCTTGCGGCGTCCGGCCGTCGAGTCCCGTCGGTTCCTCCCGGATCGGACCCGGCGCTGCGTCGGCGGACCAGCGCACCGGCCTTTGCGCGCGGACGACACACGCGTCCTGTGCGCGGGGCTTCGCGTGTTATGCGAAGCAATACGCTGCGGTATTCATGTTATTTCGCAGTCAAGACTTATAATAATTACAATCAAAAAGCGCATATCAGTTCTTATTCTCGTTGACTCTGAGTATATATCCGCTAAGCATGCATCGAAGAGTGCCGAAATAGACAGCTATTCGGCGGTTAAATAGTCGTGTTCTTGTGTGGTTGGGCGGGAAGATATGTCAGTCGATCGTCGTATTCGTTCCGGGGGCGTGGCCAGCATTGTCACGGGGCCATCCCGCCTCGTCCTGATGCAGACGACGACGGCGCTCGTCACGGCCCTGTGCGTGGTCGCAGGCGCGCGGGCTGTCCGCGCCGAGGAGACGGTGGCGCTGCCCGAGATCGTGATCGAGGGCGCGGGGCGGGCTCGAACCGGCTGCCGGAGTTCGCCGGCGGCCAGGTCGCGCGCGGCGGCGCGCTCGGCCTGCTCGGGGCGAAGGACACGTTCCGGGCGCCGTTCTCGCAGACGAGCTACACCTCCGAAACGATCCGGAACCTGCAGGCCGCGACGGTCGGCGATGCGCTGGTGCTCGATCCATCGGTGCGCCTGCAGACGCCGCCGGGCGGCATCCTCGATTCCTTCTACATCCGTGGTCTGCCGATCGGGGAGGGCACGTCCGGCGAGGTCGCCTTCGACGGCGTCTATGGCGTGGCGCCGGGCTTCCGCGTGTTCACCGACTACGTTGACCGGATCGAGGTGTTCAAGGGCCCCTCGGCGATGCTCGGCGGCATGTCGCCGAACGGCGGCGTCGGCGGCGTGGTCAACGTGGTGCCGAAGCGCGCCGAGGCCGATCTCACCCGCGTCGGCTTCGGCTACGCGACCGACGCGCAGTTCGGCACCCATTTCGATGTCGCGCGCCGCTACGGCGACAACCGCGAATTCGGCATTCGCGCCAACGGCTCGTTCACGGGCGGCAAGACCGCGCTCGCCCACCAGAGCGACAAGGCGCTGGTCGGCTCGCTGGCGCTCGACTATCAGGGCGAGCGCTTCCGGATCTGGTCCTATCTCTACGGCCAGAACGAGCGGCTCGACGCGCCGACGCGGCCCTTCGCGATCGCCAAGGGCATCGCCGTGCCGCGGGCGCCGAACGGCGCGAACAATCCGACGCAACCGTGGGAATGGTCGAACGCCTTCGATACCGGCGCGCTGGTCAAGACCGAAGTCGACCTGTCGGACCAGGTGACGGCATTCGCCAATATCGGCGGCGCGCATGGCGAGGTCGAGCGCTTCTTCGGTCTGCCGACGATCGTCAATGCCCGCGGCGATACGACCACGACGCCGCAATACTACGATCTGCGCGTCGATCGCTTCACGGCCGAGGGCGGGCTCCGCGCCAAGTTCGATACCGGCTTCGTCAGCCATGCCGCTTCGGTGCAGGTCATCCGCTACCGCGACGACCAGTATCGCGCGTTGCCGGCCGGCAAGGCCTACCTGTCGAACATCTACACCCCGGCGACGATCGCCGAGCAGGGCTACGTCGTGCCGTCGACCGTGCCGAAGCTCTCGGACACGACGCTGACCAGTCTCGCGGTCGTCGACACGATGTCGGTGCTCGACGAGCGGATCGCGCTGACGCTCGGCGTCCGGCAGCAGCGGGTCGAGTCGCACAACTTCTCGACCACGACCGGCGCCGTCACCGCCGCCTATGACCGCAGCGCCGCGACGCCGATGGCGGGTCTCGTCGTCCGGCCGCTCGATTTCGTGTCGTTCTACGGCAACTACATCGAAGGCCTCAGCAAGGGCGACGTCGCGCCGACCACGGCGCGCAACGCCGGCGAGGTGTTCGCGCCCTATCGCTCCAAGCAGGTCGAGGCGGGCGTGAAGTTCGATCTCGGCCGGATCGGCCTGACCTTCGGCGCCTTCCAGATCACCAAGCCGAGCGGCGAGCTCAACGGCGGCGTCTACAGCGTCGGCGGCGAGCAGCGGATCCGCGGCTTCGAGGTCGAGACCTTCGGGGCGATCACGCCGGACCTGCGCGCCGTCGGCGGCTTCACCGTGCTCGACGGCCGGATCACCAAGACCGCGACGCTCGCCAATCTCGGCAAGACGCCGATCGGCGTCGCGCCGTTCCAGGCGAGCTTCGGCGTCGAGTGGGATTGGCCGGGGCTCAAGGATCTGACGCTGTCGGGGACCGTGGTCTACACCGGCCGCCAGTATGTCGACAGCGCCAACACCCAGTCGCTGCCGGACTGGACCCGGCTCGATCTCGGCGCCCGCTACGCCACCACGATCGGCGACCGCAAGGCGACCTGGCGCGCGTCGGTCGTGAACGTCGCGGACACGAAGTACTGGGCCGGCGTCGCCTCGTTCGGCACGTTTGCTCAGGGCGTGCCGCGCACCTTCCGCGTCTCATTCGACATGGATCTCTGAAGCGACGGAGGGCGATCCCGGCCCGTCGCGGCCGGGAACCGGCCGCGCGAAGCCGGCGACGCCTTCTCGACGACAGCGAACAGATGAGGACGAGAAGCCATGGCCTCGGTTGATCTTCAGATCGCGGCGGCGCCGGTGTCGCCGACTCCGCTGCCGCCCGGCCTGCCGCCGCTGGTCGAGCCCGCGATCGAGCGCTTGATCACGCAGGACCCCGACCGGCTCCGCGACCTCGTCGCGAGGCACGGATCGCCGCTCCATCTCGTGTTCCCCACACCGTCGCGACCAATACGGCCGCGCTGCGGACGGTGCTCGAGCGGCACGGGGTCGACCATGCGATCTACTACGGTGCCAAGGCCAACAAGTCCTGCGCGTTGGTCGCCGCGGCGGTCGCGGCCGGCGCCGGGGTCGACGTCTCCAGCCTGGCCGAGTTCCGCGATGCGGTCCGCGCCGGCGCGACGCCGGACCGGATCTGCGCGACCGGGCCGGCCAAGTCGACGGCGTTCCTCCGTGCGCTCGTCGAGGCGGGGGCGTTGATCGCGGTCGACTCGCTCGAAGAGCTCGACGACATCGCGGCGCTCGCGCCCGCCGGGGCAGGGGAGCGCGCGATCCGCATCCTGCTTCGCTACCGGCCGACTTCGGCCGAACGGTCGCGCTTCGGCATGGAGCGCGGCGCGCTCGCCGTCGCGCTGGAGCGGGTCGCGGCCTGCGACTCGGTGTTCCGGCTCGAGGGCTTCCATTTCCATCTCGGCGGCTACGACCCCGAGACGCGGGTGGTCGCCCTGCGCGAGCTCGTGCCGCTGATCGAGATCGCGCGGATGCGCGGCCTCGATCCGCGCACCATCGACATCGGCGGCGGCCTGCCGGTCCGCTATGTCGAGCCCGAGCTCTACGAGGCCCATCTCACCGCGCAGGGGCCCTGGCACTACCGGACCGGCCGCGTACCGCGCTCGTTCTACCCGTACGGCGGCCGCATCTCGGCGGCCGACTGGCTCGAGCGCTTCCTGTCGGCGACGCCGATGGTCGGCACCACGGTCGCGGCCTTTCTGCGCTCGCGTGGGCTGACGCTCGCGCTCGAACCGGGCCGCAGCCTCGTCGACCAATCGGCGATCAGCCTGTTCCGGATCACGCGGGTGAAGGCGCTCGGTGGCGACGAGCGGGTGATCTTCGTCGAGGGATCGAGCTTCAGCGCCTGCGAGACCTGGTTCGCATCGGAGTTTCTGGTCGATCCGATCTTGGTGCCCGGCGCAGCGTCCGGCGTGGATGAGGCCGCGCGGCCGGTCCGCGCCTTCGTCGCCGGTCACAGCTGCCTCGACGAGGATGTCCTCACCCACCGGCTGATCCGCTTCGACCGCGAGCCGCGCGCCGGCGACCTCATGATCTGGGCCAATACCGCCGGTTACCAGATGGACCTGCTCGAGAACGAGTTCCATCGCCATCCCGCGCCCGCGCGGCTGACCGCGACGGTCGGCGCCGACGGCGCCTTCCACTTCGCAAGCGACATCTAGCGTGTCGATCGCGGCGGGCCGTCGCGCCCGCTACGCCGCCCCTGCGCCACTTCGAGCACCGCCCCATCGATCTCGTGGAGACGATCATGATCCTCGACCGCGTCACCGATCTCATCGGCAACACCCCGATCCTGCGTCTGCCCGTCGGCAACGCCGCGCTGCTTCTCAAGATGGAGAAGAACAATCCGGGTGGCAGCACCAAGGATCGCATGGCCCACAACATGGTGCTGGCCGCGATCAAGTCCGGACGGCTGAAGCCGGGCGGGGTGATCGTGGAATCGTCCTCCGGCAACACCGGCATCGGGCTCGCGATCACCGCGGTCGAACTGGGGCTGCGCTTCATCGCGGTCGTCGACCATCATGCCGCGCCCGACAAGATCGCCGTCATGCGCGCCCTCGGCGCCGAGATCCGCATGGTCGAGGGCAGCTATCGCGACGACGAGGTCGCGGTGGTCGAGCGGCAGCGGCTGGCGGCCGAGATCGCGGCCTCGATCCCGGGCGCGATCTTCATGAACCAGTCGGACAATGCCGCCAATGCGGGCGGCTATTCGGCGCTGGTGCGCGAGGTGATCGAAGAGACCGGCGGGGCGATCGACGCCTATGTCGGCTGCGTCGGCACCGGCGGCTCGATGACCGGCATCGGCCGCGGCCTCAAGGCGCACCGGTCGGGGACGATGATCGTCGCGGTCGAGCCGGCCGGCTCGATCGTGTTCGGCCGGCCGGGCCATCCCTACTACCAGTCCGGTACCGGCACCCCGGCCGGCGACACGGTCGGGCTGGTGCTCGACTACAGCTGCATCGATCTCGGGCTCCAGGTCACGGACGCGCAGGCGTTCGAGACGGCGCGCTATTTCGCCCGGCGTATCGGCCTGCTCGTCGGCGGCTCGACCGGCGGAGTGCTCTATACCGCGCTCAGGCTGATCCACGAGGGCACAATCGGCGGCAACGTGCTCGTCTCCGTCGCCGATGGTGGCGAGAAGTATCTCGGCACCATCTTCAACGACGACTGGATGGCGGCGCGGCGGCTCAACGATCCGACGGTCTGGATCGACCTCGACCGCTGGCTCGGCCGGGCCGCGCCCGCGATCGCCGCGTCCGATTTCCCCTACCTGTCGGCGGCCTGAGATGCGGGCGCTCAATGTCACCGTGTGCGGCGGCGGCCGCACCGGCCATCTCGACGCGGCCCTGTTCGCCCGCCGCGACGGCGTGCGCGTCACCTGGCTGACCGGCAATGCCGCGCTCGCGGCGGGCGCCGCGGGAGAGCGTACCGACGGGCAGGGTATCGCCATCCACTGGCCGGACGGATCGATCGCGTTCGGCCGTCCGGACCGGATCACCACCGACCCGGCCGCCGCGGTCGGCGAGGCCGATGTCGTGGTGATCACGGTGCCGGCGCAGGCGCGGCCCGATCTGGTCGCCCGCATCGCGCCGCATCTCCCGCGCGACAAACCGGTGTTCCTCGGCGCGATCCCGGGCTTCTGCGGCTTCGACTGGCTCGCCGGCGGCCTCGTCGCCGATCGGCCGAACGTTGTCGTCTGGGGCATGAAAGACGTGCCGCATACCGCCTTCGACTGCGTCGCGGGGACCGCGATCCGCGTCGGCGGCGCCAAGGAGCGGCTGCATGTCGCGACGCGGGGCACGCCGTCGCCGGCGCTGCGCGACGCCCTGCACCGGCATCTCGAACGCCTGTTCGCGATCCCGGTCGACATGCTCGCCGACTATCTGGAGATCACGCTGACGCCGGGCAATCCGATCATGCATGCCTCGGTGATCTACGGCCTGATCGGGCCCTATGGCCAGTGGCACCGGCGCCCCTTGCCGGAGGGCCTGTGCTGGTGGAGCGACTGCCCGGAGCTCGGCGCCTATTTCCTGGAGCGGACCGACGAGGAGAACCAGCGGATCAAGGCGGCGCTCGAGGCGCGGCTCGGGATCGATCTCGGTTCGGTCAAACCGCTGAAAACCGAGATCGTCGAGGCCTATGGCGACCAGATCGCCGACGCCGCCACCATGCTCTCGGTGCTGCGGACCAACCGGGCCTATGCCGGCATTCCCGCGCCGGTCGCGCACGACCCGGCGCTCGGCGGCGCCACCATCGATCCGGCGAGCCGGGCGTTCCGGGAGGATGTCGCCTTCGGCCTGACGCTGCTGGTCGAGATGGGCCGGCGGCTCGATCTGGCGACGCCTCACATGAGCGAGATCCTCGACTGGAGCGTCGCCCGTATGGGCGGGCTCGGGCGCTCGGCGCTCGACTATGTGCCCGCAAACTGGCCGGAGGTGGCGTGATGGCCGTCGAACCGATCCGAGCTGCCCGCGTCGAGACGCCGGCCGGCGCTCCCGATCCCCACCAGGCGGTCGCGCGCCGCAACGGGTTGCGGCGCCTCGTCCGCTGCCTGTTCGCCGAAGGCATCGTCGACCGGCGGAAACTCGTCGTTCCGCCGGGGACGACCACGGCCCGCATGGTGCTGGCCGGGCAGGGCGGCACACTGGAGTTCGAGCGGCTGACGCGCGCGCCGGCCGATACGGTCCTGCTCGACAGCGACATCGTGCATGTCGCGCCGGACGGACGTCGGACCCGTGTCGAGACGCCGGCCGCGCTCATCGCGCTGCTGCGCCGGGATTTCGCCTTCGACCTGCCGGAGGCGGGGCTCGCCAGGCTCGTCGCCGACATGGACGACAGCATGGCCAATGACGCGGCGGCGCGGGCGTTCCGGGTCGACTGGAACGCCGATCTCGACCGCCGCGCCGCGGAAGTCGGGGCGCCCGATCTCGCCGCCTGTCTGCTGTGCCGCGCGACGCCGGCGGAGGCGTCCGCACTGCTCGATCGCTGGGGGGCGCTCGAAGGCCATCCGTTCCATCCGACCTGGAAATCCCGGCCGGATCTCTCGGCGGCCGAGGTGGCCGCGCTGTCGCCGGAGTTCGACGCCCGCGTCTATCTCCGGCTCGGCGCGATCCGGCGCGACATGGTCCATCTCGAAACCATGCCGCGCGTCGCCGACGCGAACGCCTGGTTCGCGGAGGCCTATCCGACGGCCTTCGCGGCCTGGCATGCCGGCATGACCGCGCGCGGCCTCGATCCGGCGAGCTGGCTGCCGCTGCCGATCCATCCCTGGCATCTCGAGGCGCATGTGCGTTCGAACTACGCCGAGGAGATCGCCGAGGGCATCCTGATCGTCGACGGACCGACGCTGCAGACCGCGCCGAGCATGTCGTTCCGCACCATGATGCCGGTCGCGCCGGCCGATGCGCCGCATGTGAAGCTGCCGATCGCGCTCTGGATGACCAGCGAGCAGCGCAGCCTGCAGGCGAAGTCGATCCACATGGGGCCGCGCAACAGCGCGGTCATCGAGGCGATCCTCGCCCGCGAAGGCGGCTTCGGCGGCCGGCTGGCGATCTTCCCCGAGGAGGTCGCCTATCACTATCGCCATGCCGAGCGGCAGGATGATGCGCCGGGGCGGTTCCTCTCGGTGGTGTTCCGCTCGGTGAAGGCGGTCTTCGCCGATTGCGCGGGGCTGCTGCCGGTTCCGGCAGCGGCGCTGTTCGCCGGGCTGCCCGGCTCGGGGTTGCCCGGCTCGGGGCGGCCGTTCTTCACGGCGCTGGTCGAGGCCGAGGGGCAGGTCGCCACCGTGGCACGCATCGAGGCGTTCTTCCGGCGCTACGTGCGGACGGTGGTTCGGCCGGTGATCGCGATCCATCTGCTCTACGGCATCGGTCTCGAGGCGCATCAGCAGAACACCATCGTCGCCTTCGACAAGTCGGGCGCGGCGGTGCGGACGCTGGTCCGCGACTTCGGCGACGGCCGCAGCTTCGCGCCGCTGTTGCGGGCGCAGGGCTTGTCGTTGGAGCCGTACCGGCATCCGCGCATCCTGCCGACCGTGTTCGAGGACGATATCGAGCCGGTGCGCGCGCTGGTGATGAACGCCTGTTTCGTCTGCCATCTGCATGCGCTGGCCCTGGCCATCAGCCGCGAATACGGGCTCGGCTCCGATCGGCTCTGGGCCGTGCTCGCCGAGGAGACGGCGGCGGCGTTCGAGGCGGTGCGCGACCGGGTCGCGCCGGATCTGTGGCGGCAGGAGCGCGCCGCGTTCCTGGAGGCGCCGTGGATCGGGCGCTCGCTGCTGCGCATGCACATGGAGACCTACGTCGACTACCGCCGCCAGCACGGGCTCACCAACCCGCTCGCCGGGCACGTCGCGGCGGAGGTCCGATGAGCGGGGTGTCCGAGGCCGGCCTCGTGCGTCTGTTGTTCGCGATCCAGTTCGTCACCATGGGCGCCATGGAGATGAGCGGGCCGTTCTGGCCCGTGCGGGTCCGGGAACTCGGCGGCGCCGGGGCCGCGGCGGGCGTCGCCGATACGCTCGTCTATGTCGCGCCGATGCTCGGCATCGCCGCGACCGGGGCGTTCTGGGGGCGGATGGGCGACCGCTACGGCCACCGGGCGATGATGTTGCGCGCGCTCGCCGGGCTGGCGCTGACGCAGCTCGCGCTCGCCTTAGCGACCGACGTCTGGCTCGTGCTCGTGCTGCGCTTCATCCAGGGCGCCTGTGCCGGGTTCTCGGCGCCGGCGCAGGCCTATGGCGTTTCGCTGGTGGCGCAGGAGCGGCGCGGGCGGCTGTTCGCCTTCCTGCAGATCTCGACCAATGTCGGCTCGCTCGCCGGTGCGGTGTTCGGCGGCTGGCTGCTCGACCGGGCCGGGTTCGCCATGATCAATCTCGGCGCGGCCACGCTCTGCGCGGCATCGTTCGGCGCCGTGGTCGTGCTGCTGCCGGCGGTCGCGGCATCGCCGCGGGGTACCGGGCGGGGCCGTGACCGGGCCGAGGCCGGGGCATGCACGGGCCCGGTGTTGGTGCCGCTGATCGTCGGCCTGCTGGTCGTCCATGCCGCCCTGCTGGCGACCCGGCTGATGCCGCAGTCGATCTTCAGCCTCTATGTCGCCTCGACCTTCGTCGCGCCGCATTGGCTGGTCGGGCTCTGCTACGGGCTGCTCGCGACCGGCTTCATCGTCTCGGCGCTCTGGTGGGCGCGGGTGTTCGAGCGGCGCGGGCTCTCCGAGGCGTTACGGCTGCTCGGAGGCGTCGTGCTCGCTTGCGGCGTGCTGACCGCGGCGGCCGCCGCCACCCGCGACATCGTCCTTTTCGCGGCGCTGCAGTTCCTCTGGGGCGTCTGCCTCGGCGCCACCACGCCGGTGCTGACCGCGCTCGTGTCGCGCGCCGCGCCGGCCGATCGTCAGGGGCAGGTGCTCGGCATCGTCCAGAGCACCGCGCAGATCGCCTCGATCACCGGGATCGCGCTCGGCGGCGCCGTGGCGGCGCTGTGGCGGCCGGGGGCGGTCTACCCGGCCGTCTCGGGCCTCTATGTCGCGACCGCGATCCTGATCCTCGTCGTGGAGCGCAGGTTCGCAGGCACATTCGCGCGCGCAGCGGTCGCGCGCCCGACCACCGCGCCTGCCGCGCGCGGTCCCGCCCAGCCCAAGGAGACCTTGCCATGAGCCATCCCGACTTCGCGCTCCTGCCACCCTGCGATATCCGGCCGACCGAAGAGATCCTGCCGGACCGTGTGGCTGAGGTCGTCGCCATGATCCGCGGCCGCCGCGCCTGGACCCGGCCGATCGCGGTCGAGGCGTCGAGCCGGGCGCTGCTCGACGGGCACCATCGGCTCGCGGCGGCGGCGATCCTCGGGCTCGAACGCGTGCCGGTGCAGTTCTTCGATTATGACGAGGTCGAGCTGACCTCCTGGCGGGTTGACTTCGCGCCGACCCGCCGCGAGGTGATCGACCGGGCGCTGAGCGGCCGGCTCTATCCGCACAAGACCACGCGTCACCACTTTCCGGCGCGTCCGGCCGTCGTGATCGCGCTCGATGCACTCGGCGCCGCACCGGTGCTTCCGGCATTGGTCCCGGGCGGACGCGTGGCCGCGCCGTTCCACGGGGCCCTGGCATGACCGGACGCAGATCGACGCGCCGAAGGTCGGCGGCAGCGGATGCGGGGCGCCGGCGGTTCCTCGCGGGCGGCGTGGCGCTGGCCGGCGCCATGCTGGCCGGGTTGGGCCGCCCCGGTCGGGCAGCGCCGAGCGGCGGGATCACCGTCACCGACATTCTCGGCCGCAGCGTGACGGTCGCGGGGCCGGTCGAGCGCGTGATCCTCGGCGAGGGGCGGCAGATCGCGTTCGTCGCCGCCCTCGACCGGGAGGCGCCGTTCCGGCGCGTGGTCGGCTGGCGTGACGACCTGATCAAGTCCGATCCCGCGACCTTTGATGCCTACCGCGCCCGCTTTCCCGACATCGCTTCACTGCCGCGGTTCGGCACGGTGTCGACCGGCGGCTTCGACGTGGAGCGGGCCATCGCGCTCGCGCCTGATCTCGTCGTGTTCAATGTCGAGGCGCGCGGCTCGATCGACGAGAGCCGCGTCGTCGACAAGCTGGCGAGCGTCGGCATTCCCTGTGTTTTCATCGATTTCCGTGATCGGCCGTTCGAGCACACCGAGCCGTCGATGCGGATCCTCGGCCGGCTGTTCGGCCGCGAGGATGTGGCAGAGGCGATGATCGCGTTCCGGCGTGCTGAGATCGCGCGCGTGACCGAGCGGCTGGCCGCGCATCCGGATCTCGTCCGGCCGCTCGTCGAGATCGACCGGATTCCGGGGACGACCGACGACTGCTGCCTGTCGTTCGGAGCGGAGAATTTCGGCCGCGTGGTCGAAATTGCCGGCGGGCGCAATCTCGGCAGCGCGCTCATTCCCGGCACATTCGGCATCCTGAACCCCGAGGCGATCGTGGCGGCCGATCCGGCGGTGGTGATCGCCACCGGCGGCAATTGGCAGGCGATCGCGCCGGGCGGCGGCTGGGTCGGGCTCGGCCCGGGAGCCGATCTTGCCGAGGCGCGGCGTCGGCTCGCCGCGCTGATGCGGCGGCCGGCCTTCGTCGAGACCTCGGCGGTCCGCACCGGTCGGGTCCATGCGATCTGGCACCAGTTCTACAACACGCCCTATCAGTTCGTCGCCGTGCAGGTGATCGCGCGCTGGCTCCACCCGGAGCTCTTCGCCGATCTCGATCCGGATGCGACGTTCCGGACCTTGCACGAGCGCTTCCTGCCGGTCGCCTACCGTCCGGGCTATTGGGTCGATCTCGTCGAGAGGGCGCCATGAGCGAGGCGGCTCCCATCGAGGCGGCGCCGGCGCGGGCGAGGGCGAACCCGACCCGCCGGCGTTATCGGACGCTCGTCGTGCGGCGTCTCGTGATCCTCGGCGCCCTCGCGCTCGTGGTGATCGGCGGGCTCGTCGCCGATCTCATGCTCGGGCCGGCGCGTTACAGTGTCGGCGACGTGGTCGCGGCGATCCTGTCGCCGGAGGCGGTCAGGCCGGCGGTGCGGGTGGTGATCTGGGACATCCGGCTGCCGGTGGCGCTGATGGCGGTGCTGACCGGCGCGTCGCTCGCGATCGCGGGCGCGCTGATGCAGACGATCCTCAACAATCCGCTCGCGAGCCCCTTCACGCTCGGGATCTCGGCCGCTGCCGGCTTCGGCGCCTCGCTGGCGCTGGCCTTCGGCGTCGCGCTGGTGCCGCTCGCGCCGGACTATGTCGTCCCGCTCAACGCCTTCGTCATGGCGGCGGCGGCAGCGCTCCTGATCCATGCGCTCGCCCGGCTCAGGGGCGTCACCGGCGAGACCATGATCCTGGTCGGCATCGCGCTGGTGTTCACCTTCAACGCGCTCATGTCGCTGCTGCAGTTCTTCTCGTCCGATCAGGCGCTGGCGGCGATCGTGTTCTGGACCATGGGCAGCCTGACCAAGGCGACCTGGACCAAGCTCGCGCTGACCGGCGCGGTCCTCGCGCTCGTGCTGCCGTTCTTCGTGCGCAACGCCTGGGCGCTGACTGCGCTTCGGCTCGGCGACGACAAGGCGGCGAGCTTCGGCGTGCCGGTCGGGCGGCTCCGGCTGCAGACCATGCTGCTGGTCAGCCTGCTCGCGGCGGTGCCTGTCTCCTTCGTCGGCACGATCGGCTTCGTCGGCATCGTCGGACCGCACATCGCGCGGCTGCTCGTCGGCGAGGAGCAGCGCTACTTCCTGCCGGCCTCGGCGCTCGCCGGCGCGGCGATCCTGTCGGTCGCGTCGGTCGCCTCGAAGTCGATCCTGCCGGGGCTCGTGTTTCCGATCAGCATCGTCACCGCGCTGATCGGCCTGCCATTCTTCTTCGCTCTCGTTCTCGGCGGCCGGAGGCACGCATCGTGATCGAACTCCGTCTCGACGACGTCCGGGTCGCGCACGGCCGCGTGCCGATCCTCCACGGCATCTCGACGCCGCCCCTGCGCGGCGGCGAGGTGGTCGCGGTGATCGGACCGAACGCGGCCGGCAAGTCGACGCTGATGCGGCGTATCGCAGGGCTGGTCGGCGGCGCCGGCACGGTGTCGCTGACGGGCACGAGCCGCGTCGCGGGGCGGCGGGTGCCGAGCTGTTGCTACATGCCGCAGGATGGCGCGGTCGCGGCGGCGCTCAGCGTCTACGAGGCGGTGCTGCTGGCGCTGAAACAGGGCGCGTCCTGGGGCGTGACCGATGCGGATCTCGGCCGCGTCGAGCGGGTGCTCGACGACTTGCGGCTCACCGATCTCGGTTTCCGTTCGATGGCGCGATTGTCCGGCGGCCAGCGTCAGCTCGTGTCGCTGGCCGAGACGCTGGTGCGCGAGCCGGACCTCGCGCTGCTCGACGAGCCGACCAGTGCACTCGACCTCAGCCGCCAGATCGAGATCCTCGACCATGTCCGCGGCGTGGCGCGGCAGCGCGGCACCTGCGTGCTGATCTCGATCCACGATCTCAATCAGGCGCTCAGGATCGCGGACACGGTGCTGGTGCTCGACGGCGGGCGTCTCGTCGCGCTCGGGCCGCCGGCGGCGGTGATCACGCCGGCGCTGCTGCGTACGGTCTACGGGGTCGAGGCGCGTGTGGAGGCCGCAGGATCGGCGGGCCTGCATGTGCTGGTCGACGGCCTGTCGGGCTTGCGCAAGGCTCCGGGCGGGACAGGGGCCGCGACCGCGATCGCGGCACCCTGAATGCAGCCGATCGGCCTTACTTGGTCAGGTCGGCGACGCGGTTCAGCGCCGAGGACAGGCCCTTGAGCGAGATCGTGAACACGACCGGCTCGGTCTGGCCGAGCACGCCGACGGTGACGGTGAGTGCCTTGCCGGCCTTGAGCTTGTTGATGGCATCGGTCTCGAACACGAGCGGCACGAGGCAGCCCTGCTGGACGCAGACCGAGAAGGGCTGCATGGCGCCGAGCGCGGCGTCATCGATCTTCAGCTGGGCGCCGGAGGCGAGCGACAGGCCGAGCGGCAGCAGCAGCCCGCCGCGATACTTGCCGTCCGGAGCCTTCGTGATCTCGGCGGTGAGGACGTGCTGGTTGGTCTGGCTCTTCGCCTGGACCTGCCGGACCACGCAGGTCGGAGCGTTGTTCTGCATCTGGCAGACGACGTTCCAGTCGTCGTAGCTCTCCGTCAGCGAACTGGCGCCACCCGGCAGCGGCGCCGCGCTGGCGGAGCCGGCCATGAGGCCGGCCAGGAGAAGCGCGGCGGTCCGGGCGACGGTGCGGCATGCGAGCATTTCGAAAATCCCTCTGAAATCCGACCTATGCGTACAGTGTCTGTCGGATCGACGCGACGACAAAAACGGTGGGCAATTCCGATCCCGGCATGCGAATGCTCGGTCATTCGGACCAGACCTCGTCCGGCCCGCGGGCGGCGATCCTTCGGATCGGCGCGAGCGATAGCGGAGCAGGCGAGGGCAGGCGAGCGCCCGGCGGCTCTCGTAACACGTGGTCAGGGCTGTTGCTATGCGGGTGCCGGCCACCAGCCATCAAGGCCTGGTGATCGGTTCAGAACCTCAGCGTCAGCCGGCCGCGGAACGTATTCTCCTGGAGACCGCGTCCGAACTGGCCGCCGTAAGTGGCTGAAAGCACGGCGCTGTCGCCGAGCCCGACATCGATGCTGGCGCCGATCTGCGCACTGTCGCGGGCGAAGGGCGCGCCGGCAACGGCGAAGGGTCGCGATCCGCTGGCGAAGGATGCGGTCGCGGACGGCGCGACGTCGCCGAAGGCGTGGACCCAGGCGAAGCTCAGGCTCGGCGTGATCGACAGGTAGGGCATCGGATCGAACCGGCCGCCGAGGCGCAGGCCGAGGCTCGAGAACACCGTGTCCGTGTCGCGGGGCGCTATCGCGAGGGCCGCGTCGACGCCGCTCTCGGTCGCGCCACCGGCACCGACATGGACATAGGCGAGGCCGGCGAAGGGCTCGACCGAGAGCCTGTCGAACCGGGCCGTGTAGCTCGCCTCGCCGAACACCTGCGTGGTGGCCGCGCGATATCCGGCGTTGTTCGCTTCGCTGAAGCCGGGGAAGGCGACGGTGCGGCGCATGGCGATATCGTGCCAGGTGTGGGTCACGCCGGCCTTGAGGCCGACCGCGCCGAAGCGGCCGCCGAGATAGGCGCCGAGATCGTAGTTGTCGATCGTGCCGGACGTGGAGCGCGCGGCGACCTTCAGCGTCGAGCGGCTGTAGCCGCCGACGATGCCGAGACGCCAGGTCTGGTCGAGCGCGACGTCGGCTCCGCCGAAGCCGCCGGCGATGCCGGTCCGCACCGTCGCGGCGTTGCCGTTACCGAAGACGTTGCCCCAGGCACCGAAGCCCTGGAACCAGACGGTCGGCGCGAAGCCGGGCGCGAGCGGCGCGGCCGTCGCGCCGCTCGCCGCTACGCCATCGTCCGCGGCACTGCCCGCCTCGAAGCGCCTGACCCAGTCGGGCGCCGACAGCGTCGCGCAGATGCGACGATTGCGAGAGCAGGATCGCGCCGGTCGAGGCGTAGGCCTCGCCCGAGAGGGCGTCGAAGGCGGCGGGCACCGCGTCGGGGGTGAGGCCGACGAGCGCGCCGTAGAGCCGCCGGGTGGTAGCGAGCGTTTCGGCCGCCGTGGCGGGTGCGCGCTGGTTCGCCGTCACCGTGCGGCTCGCGAAGGTGATCGTGTTTCGATCGAGCGTCAGCACGACGTCGTTGGCGCCGTAGGAGAGCACGGGCGTCAGGAAGGCGAGGTTCGACGTCGCGGTCGTGAAGGTGCCGTTCACGCCGCCGTCGGCGTGCAGGATGGTCCGGCTCGTCGTCGCGCCGTAATTGCCGGTCGCGGCATTGACCGCCACGGTGCCGCCGGTCAGCGTCGCGCTGCCGGTCGCGGTGATCAGGTCGTGGTCGCCTGCCGCGGTCATGTCGACGCTGTACACCGAGCCGGGCTGGAACGCGACATTGCCGGTGACGGTGAGCGTGCCCGGCGAATAACCCGGTGCGGCGGTGCCGCCGCTCGTGACGGTGAGGTTCGCGATCGTGCCGATGCCGGAGATCGTGGCGCCGGCATCGATCGTGTAGCTCGCCGGCGATACGGCCCCGCGCGCGAGTACGAAGTTCGTACCCGCGATGCTGATCGTGCCGGTGAATCCGCCGCCGGTGCCGGTGAAGCTCGCGGTCCCGCCGCCGAGGATGGAAACCGTGCCCGAGCCGGAGAGCGCGGTCGGGAATTGATAGGTGCCGCTGCGGTTGAACACGAGCCGGGCATTGTTGACGATATTGCCCTGGATGGAGCCGGTGCCGCCGCCATTGCCGATCTGGAGCGTGCCCTGGGCGATCGTCGTGCCGCCGGTGTAGGTGCTGTCGCCGGTCAGGATCAGCGTGCCTGGGCCCGTCTTGGTCAGCGAGCCCGAGCCGGAGATCGCGCCGGGCAGGGTGATCGAGCCCGAGCGATCGATCACGAGTGTCCCGTTATTGGCGATGTCGCCGACGATCGAGCCGGTGCTGCCGCCATTGCCGATCCGGAGCGTCCCGCCGGCGATCGTGGTGCCGCCGGTATAGGTGCTGTCGCCGGTCAGGATCAGCGTGCCGTACGCGGTCCTGGCGAGCGACCCGGAGCCTGAGATCGCGCTGGAGAGGGTGAACGGGTCCCAGGAGCGATCGATCACCAGGCGCCCGTTGTTGACGATGTCGCCGACAACCGAACCTTCGGAGCCGCCGTCGCCGAACGTGAGGGTGGCGTTGTCAATCGTGGTGACGCCCGTATAGGTGTTGTCGCGGAGCATCACAGTTGTGCCGCCGCCCGTCAGCGTAACGCTTCCTGTTCCCGAGATCTCTCCGTAGACGCGGATGCGGCCTGGTTGGTTGTACTGCAGCACTGCATTATTCGTGATTCGATCTGCAAAAAAACTGCCGGCTCCCATCCGCAGCGTACCCTCCGCGACCGTAACATGGTCCACGAACAACGAGCTGGTGACTGTGAGCGTGCCGGTCCCGCGCTTCACGATGTCGCCTGGACGACCGAAAACGATCCCCGCGTAGGTCTGGTCGTAGGGGCTGTTGAATTCCAGCGTTCCGCCGGCCACGATGTACACGTTGCCGATAATCGACCCGCCCGGCCCGATCTGGAGCGTGCCTCCAGCGCGGTCGATTATGGTTCCGCCGGAATAGGTGTTCGCGCCGGTCAAAACGAGGGTGCCTGGCCCCCCCTTGGTGAGGGTGCTGCCATCGGTGATCACGCCGGACAGCGTGAGCGTGGTTCCTGCGTCTTGGACGAGCATGCCGCCGTTTGCGATGTATACGTTCCTGGACGTCGCGAAGCTGTCGGTGGTCTGCAGCCGACCGGTGGAGCCGACGTAGAGCATTCCTCCCGGGGCGCCGAGATTGGCATCCGACCCGATCAATAGGTACCCGCCGCCACCGAGCCAAGGCCGGTCGCCCGGGCGCCACGTGCCGCCCCCGATCGACGTATATCCGGTGTAGGTGTTCGTGCCGGTCAGGGTCAGCCAGCCGTCTCCGTAAACCTCGAGATTGCCCGGACCCGAGATCACGCCCGACAATGTCACTGTTCCTCGACCCGTGTCGAAGTTCGTCGTGCCGCCGGGGAGCGTGATCGGCATTGACGATGAGGTGACGCTGCCGGCGCGCGCGGGCGGACGATCGAACGCCGGCCATAGCAGGGCGAGCACCGCGGCGCTGGTCAGAAGGCGGCGCCTGCGCGCGTAGGTCTTTGCCGATCCGGCCATGCGATACCCTGACCAACAGCCGCTTCGGCGTCGTCGGCGCAGCCTATCGACGTGTCGGGACGTGAAAAATCAGCATTCGCCGAGCGTCGCCCTTATCCCGACGGGTTGCAGCCGCGTGTTGCGGTTGCGTCACGCTTTGGAAAGGTGCCCACACCCTTGTCCTATCGCGGCCTGATGTTGCCAAAGGCGGACGCGGCGAGGCTCCCGCCGTGCAAGACGGATGGTGCTCGATTCGCATCGGTCGCGCAGGGCGTCGGTGGCGCAGGGCATCGGCCGGCCGAGCGTCGGTCGATAGGGCGTCGCGCGGCCGGGTCAGCCCCAGGCCGCGAAGGCGCGTTCGATGATGCCGAGCTTGTCGGCCTGATAAGCCGCGTAGTCCTGGAAGAATGTCGGCGAGATCCAGAGCCGCGAATGGAAGCGCCGGTCGCTCCAGCCGAGGATGCCGGCCTCCTCGGCCTCGCGGAACTTGCGCTGCAGGTGGCCTTGCGAGATCGAGACCATCTCGCAGAGCTCGTCGAGCGAGTGCCACTTCAGCGGAATCGGTCCGGTGCCGGTGACCTCGCCCTCGATGCCGACGATCAGCCAGTCCATGACGATGCCGCCATCGGCCATCCAGGTGAAATGCGAAAACGACGGCGGTGGCCAGCGGACGCGGGCGGACCGCAGCAGTTCCCGGCAGATCGGCGGATGGACGCGCTCGAGCGCGGTCGGGTCATCGCGGAAGCGCTTGCCGCGGCCGCCATCGCCGCCGGGGCCTTCGATCTGGTCGAGCGTATCGAGGTGGGTCGCGATCCAGCTCTCGAAGAAATGCCGGCCCGAAGCGCTGAGACCGAGCGGCCGCCGGCGCCGGTCGCGGCCGGCCGGCTTGGCCTCGATCATCTGATAATGCATGGCGGTCTTCAGGAAGCCCTCGGCCGCGCTACGGCTGGCGACGCGCTGCTCGGTCGCGGCATCGAGGAAGTCCGACGCGAAGGTCTGTTGTTCGTCGCTCTCCAGGGTGAGCGCCGCGAAGATATGGGCGAACAGCCAATGATGCTGGGTGGCGAAGATCCGCGCGCGCGGACGGTCCCGGAGGCTCAGGGCCAGCCTGCTCTGCGTCTGGGCGCGCAGCACCGTCGCGAATCGCGGGTGGCGATGGAGGCCGGTCCCCGTCGATGGGACGGCCGAGATCGTGGCTTCAAGCAACATGATCGGTGCTCGCCCTTGTTACTCCCCGGACCGAATGCCGTTCGTCGTCCCGCTCGACGGCGAGAGCGCGGCGTTCTTTCGCGGACGTGGTTTCCGCCCAGTCGCAAACGGTCGTCGCGCCCGGTCATCGTAGCTGCGCTGCCGCAACAGGGAAACGTCAAAATTTGACGCGACGCAGTTTTGTAAGATTTCGGCTAGATCAATTTCGCATTTCATAGCCGAAACATGTTTCCCGTGTGTTGCGATGGGCTGAAATTTCAACTCTGCTCAAATACACCCCGAAATGTTCGGGGCGCTTCTGTTGATCGGATCGCCCAAAACGGCTCATAAGGAGGGGGACCAGCGGCCGAGATGCCGTCTGGGCTTCGTTTGATACAATTTACTTAGGGTAAGTGTCTGGCCATGTTCGTTACCCGTCTTCGTTCTGTCTGTCTCGGCTCGTTGCTGATCCTGGTGTCCGCAGCCCCGAGTTTCGCCGATGCCGACGACGTCGCGTGGATCAAGCGCTGCGTGTCGGACAATGCCGACCAGGGGCAGAGCGCCGAGACGATCTCGGTCTACTGCACCTGCATGAATTCGAAGATGTCGTCGACCGAGACGCTGTCCATCACGGCCTGGGAGAAGGCGCATCCGGTCGAGACCGAGGCCTGTTCGAAGCAGGCGAACTGGAAGAAGTGACATGAACCGTCGCGGCGCGTGCCCGGTCCGGGTCGCGCCGCGGCGGTCCGGTTCGGCCTGGCCGACTGCGCGTCGAGCATGCGCGTTCGACCCGGCCGGCCGCAGGGCAGTCCGTTTCGCGGTGCCTCGCACCGAAGGCCGACCGCTCGGTTGCCGGCGACGCCGTCACGGCGTCGCCGGCTATCGTCGTCGGGGCCACGCAGACGGTCTCGATGTTCGATGAACCTCATGCCGCAGTGACCAGCATCGGGGGGCGTTTTTGCTGCTCCCGTTCTTTCTAGAATTCAGGGATTTTCGCCATGCCCGCTTTTACGACCGATCCGCACCATTACGACGCCGTCGCCGGCTTCGATACCTCCGCGCTGTTCTCGGCCGGGGCATTCAATGTCGCGGCGTTGCAGGATGGCACGGGCGGCGTGGCGATCGCGGCGGCCGCGCGGGCGGCCGGATCGACGGCGGGCGGTCTTGCGCTCATCGCGGCGGTCGCGGCCGACCAGGGCGTGAGCCCGATCTGGACCTACACGTCCTTCGCGGGCCGGACCAAGGCACTCGGCGGCTCGGCCGCCGATCTCAACGCCGTCGGTGCGGCGATCGCGGGGCGCTTCGCCAATCCGGTCGCCGGGGTCACGGATTCGCTGTCGGATCTGAGCTCCGCCAGCGGCGCGGGCCAGATCGCCTTCGCCGATGTGATCGGCCTGGTGGTCGGCATCGCCGCGGCCGGCACCGACCGGCTCACGCTGCTCGCCGGCATGACGCTCGGCAACGTCGTGCAGCAGCAGCCGCGCGGCGGCGAGGGCGGCGAGGGTGGCGGCAGCGAAGGCGGGGCGGCTCGACCTCGCCGATCTCGACCGCCGTGACCGCCGCGCAGGCGGCGCTCTCCGGCGGCACGCTGACGACGATGCGCTTCGTCGCGCTGATGGCCGGTCTCGACGGCACCGTCTCCGACTTCCGCAATACCGCCCGCAACGCGGCCTTCACCGCGATCGGGACCGATGCGGGGCTCATCGCCAGCACGTTGCGCATGCTGGCGTCGGCGTCGCCGGCGGTCTCCTATCTTTCGAGCCTGGCCAATTTCATCAATGCGCTCGGCGACCGGGGCTCGCTCGATCTCGCGACCGTGTTGCAGACCATCCGCGCCGAGGTTTCGGCCGGCAATCTCACGGCGGCGGCGTCGATCCGGCTCGGCGAGGCGCTGGTCTACTACGCCTATGGCCTGACCTCGAACCGCGACAGCGTGTTCGCGTCGGAAGTCGTGGCTCAGATCGATGCCGGGCTGATCTCGGCGACCAGCGCGGTCGCCGCGCTCGGCGCCGTGCGCGACGAGTTCGGCGTCTACGAGGCCGACCGGCACCTCATGGACCTGGTGTCGGCGCGCAACACCGCCACGATCCGGATCGCGGTCGCCCAGCAGATCGCCGCATCGGTCTACAACATCGATCCGAACGTCATGGATCCGGCCAGCCAGGGCAATCGGATCCTGGTCTCCAACGCCATCGGGTTCATCCGCGGCCGCATCGATGCCGGGATCACCGCGACCGACGCGACGACGATGCTGACGGCGGTGGCCGCTCTCGGCGGCTACGCATTGCGGGCGATCGGCGACAACCTGCGAACCAACGCGCCGGGTACCGCAACGATCGATACGGTCGCGGCTGCCGCCGACGCACTCGGCCTCACCGCCGCGCAGAAGATCACCGTGCTCGCCGGCATCGGCGGCAGCTCGGCGATGCAGTTGCAGGGTAACAGCAGCGTCTGGGTCGCCAACACCGACTTCCAGACCGCGGCGGCGGGCTGGATCTTGGGCGTCGCCAACACGGCGCACATGAGCGCGGCGGATCTCGCCGGCGCCTTCATCGCGGCGCTGCCGGACGCCGCCGGCGGCGGCAATCTCTACTGGCAGGAGATCGGCCGCGTCCTGATCGACATGGCGACGGTCGGCTCCAACCCGGATGCCGCCCAGGCGCGCTATGTCGGCGCGGCGATCGCGGCCTATGTCACCTCGGGCCCGGTCGGCGTCGCAAGCATGATCGGCCTCATCGACGGCATGGTCCGGATCAGCCAGACCATGACCGTCGATCAGTCGCTGTCGGTTCTGATCGGCATGGCGGCGAACGGCGGCCTCGCCGTGCAGGCCGCCGCCGCGGGCGAGATCGCCGATCTCGCCACCCGCAACGTGATGCAGCTCGCGACCGGCGTCACGGCGATCACATCCGCGCTCAATGCCTCGATCCTGACCAACGCCCGGGCGGCGACGCTGCTCGCGGGTATCGTCGGCGCCAGTGCGATCGGCACGGTGGGGACCGCCGCGATCGACGCATTGGTCACGCTCACGGGCTCGTCGACATCGACGCTCACGGACGCGATCCAGGCGGCGGTAACGGGCTCGGCGCTGTCGCTCGACGCCGCGCTGCGGGTCTATGCCGAGGTTGCCGGACGCTCGTCCGCGACCGTGCAGGGCGCGATCACCACGGCGATGCTGTCGCTCGTGCCGTCGAACGGCATCGAGGCGGCGATCACCACGCTCGCCACCGAGGCGGCGACCGGGACCACCGGCGTGCAGATCGCGATCGGCCGAGAGATCGCGGCCTTTGTCGCCCAGGGTGGCGTCACGGGTGCGCGGGCGATCGCGCTGATCGACGGGCTCATTGGGGCGAACACGTTGACGGCGGCGCGCGCGCTCGCCGTGCTGGTCGGCTTCGGCGCCGGCGACAGCGGCCGCGAGACGCTGGTGCAGACCGAGATCGCGACGCTGGTCACCAACGGCGCGATCACCGCCGCCGCGGCCGTTTCGGCGCTGCAGGGCCTGCAATCGGGCGCGGCGTCCGACGTTTCGACCGTGATCGACGATGCGCTCGCGGGTCTCATCACCGATCCGGCGTCGCTCGCGCAGACCGCTGGCCTCGGCACGCCGGCGCAGGTGCTGCTGGTCGCCCGGACCATCGCCGGCTACATGTCGACCGACCCGACCGCAGCGGCGACCATCCTCGACGGCCTGTCGCCGCGTATCCGGGCCGGTTCGCTGACCGGCGCGCAGGCGGCGCGGCTGCTCATCGACGTCGCCGCCCAGGGCGGCGGCGCCCAGACGGTCGCGATCCTGCGCCTGACGGTGCTGGCGACTGTCCAGCAGGGGCAGTCCGCAGCCGACGTCGCGCTCTCCGACATCACCGGCCAGGTCTCCGCGCTGCTCGGCGCCGGCACGCTCGGCTCGGCGATCGCGCTCGACGTGCTCGACCACCTGATCTCGCTCGGTGGCGCTCAGATCCGCTCGGCGATCGCCGGCCTCGTCGGCACCGATTCCACGTCGTCGATCACGGTGGCGCAGATTGCGGCGGCGGTCGGCAATGCCTCGCTGTCGGATTCCGACGCGATTTCGATCCTCGGCCTCGTCGCCAAGGCGAACGGCGGGGCCTTGCAAGCCTCAGCGATCAGCCAGATCGCGACGCTGGCGACCGACCCCACGACCGTTCAGCAGGCCGTCGACGCCTTCGCCGCGATCGGCTCGGGCGCGACGGCGGCGATCCGGGCGGCGGGCTATACGGCGCTGAATACGCTGCTCGGCGCCAACGCCGGGTTGGCCGACCGCGCGTTCAACGCAATCCTGCCGTTCGCGGGAGCCGGCGATGCCGGCGTGCGCGCCGATGCGGTTGCCGAGATCGCGACGCTGGTCGGATCGCTCGGGCTGTCGACGACGACGGTCCTCACCGAGATCAACGCCCAGCTCGCGTCCTCGGCGGCGGTTCTGACCGCGAACCAGGCGCTCGCGGTGCTCGTCGGCCTGCTCGGCGTGCCCGCTGCCGAGAGCACAGTGTTCCAGGCCATCGACAGCATCGCGTCGAACAACCACTACTCCCAGCAGACGCCGCGGCCGGGCTTCACGGCCGAGGCCGCGATCACCGCGATTGCCGGCGCCTATGGCGACGACAGCGCGCGGGCCGCGACGACGGCGCAGGAACTCAGGGTTCTCAAGACGCTGGTCGGTACGCCGAGCTTCCTCGGGGCGCTGGCCGGCGTGGCGGCCTCGACGCAGTTCACCGTGCTGTCGAACCTGCTGCCGAATGCCGACGCCGACACCTCGACCGCCTATATCCAGCGGATCGTCACGTTGCTGGCGGGCATGTCGTCGACCGACGCCACGACCGCCCGCACGGGCCTCCTCAACAACAGCGCGCTCAGCGCCGCGCAGGCCGCGCAACTGGCGGTCGCCTACTATGTGAGCGGCAGCGCCTCGGCGTTCCTCTCCGCCGCCGGATCGATGAATGCCGGTGTGTTGACGGGCGGTATCGCCGACCTCGTCACCGCCGGGACGGTCTCCGTCCTCTCCGCGCAGGAGATGCTCGCGGTCCTCGCCACCCAGGGGACGGCGGGACTCAAATCGTCCGCCGTGACCAAGCTCTCCGATGCGCTGGTCGGGCAGACGTCGCTCGCGACAGCGCTGATCAGCCATATCTCCGGCTTCATCGACAGCGCCGTCCTGACCGGCGCGCAGGCGGTCGGCTTGTTCGCCCGGATGCTGCTGTCCAATCCCTCCGCGCTCGGGTCGGCGCTTCAGACCGCCGAACTCGATCTGATCACCCAGGGCAAGATCGGCTACCTGGATGCGCTGACCGCGGTCGCGGAGACGGCTGCCGGCGTCAATGCGTCCGGCATGGCGACGGTCGCCCAGGAGATCGCCGGGATTCTCTCCGGCCGCACGATCGACGCGAGCCGCGTTGCCGACGCGATCGCGGCGCCGGCCGGCGGACCATCGCCGAGCCTGACCACGGCGCAGGACGTCGCGCTTCTGATCGCGGTCGGCGGCGCGGTCGGCGAGCCCATGCTCACGGCCGCCGGGCGCAAGATCGGCGCCTTCGCCGCCGCGGGCTCGATCGCCGGCGATGCGGCGGGCTATGCGATCTATCAGGCGAAGGTCGACGGTCTCGTCACGGCCGCGCAGGGGGTGGCGATCGCCATCGGCGCGCTCGCCGGCGGCAGTCCGGCCGCTGCCAACGCGGCGATCTACCAATTCCTCTACCAGAATGCGATCAGCGCCAGCGATGTCACGACCGCGCTCGACGGCGCCGTTGCGGCCGGTACGATCACCGCGACCGCGACGGTCGATCTGGCGGAGAGCTTCCTCAACACCTCGATCTCGACCGATGCCACCGTCGCGATCCTGTCGACGCTGATCACCAATGCGCGGGCGACCGGCGCCGCGGTCGTCGGCGAACTCGGCAGCTTCATCGGTACGGTCGGCGCCACGATCTCGCCGGCGCTGTTCATGTCGGTCGTGGCGAAGGTGGCGACCTCCGCCGCCCGCACCTCCGGCGCCGACGCCTCGATCGGCCTCGGCCTCGCCGACCTGATCGCGGCCAACAAGATCACCAAGGCGCAGGTCTCCGACGGGCTCGTGCTGGCGGTCAACGGCGCGACCACGCCGGTGCAGATCGCCGCGACGCTGTCGTTCGCGAACGCGCTCACGATGCTCGTCGGCATGGCCGCCGATACCGCCACGGCGGCGGTCACGGCCGGCGTTGCCGGCACCGCCGGATCGCTCGCCGCCGCGCTCGCCGGCTCGGACGCGACCCGGCTCGCGGACGCCGAGACCGCCTTCGACGGCGCGAAGACGGCGGGTACGCTGACCGCTGCGCAGCTTCTGAAGGTCTATGCCGGCCTGGTCGGGGCAGGGGTGTCGGCCAGCGCGACGGGCGTGCATCTCGCCGGGCTCGTCGCCGCGGGCACGCTCTCGGTCTATGATCTCTACACGCTGAACGGCCTGCTGCCGGCCGATACCTATACGACCGTGATCGCCTCGGCCGCGCTGACGATGATCGCCGCCGGCGGCACGACCACGCTGGTGCGCCAGGCGCTCGAGAACGATCTGTTCGCGGTGGTGGGCACCGACAACGGACAGATCAGCTCGACCACCTCGCTGTCGCTGATCGGCGCGGCCGGGACAGCGATCGGCACCCCGAGCAGCGCCACCGCGCTGCTGCTGACCGAGATGGGGCAGTATCCGACGCGTCTGGCCTTCGGCGTCGGCGCGGGCGCGGAACTCGCACGGCAGGTCGCCGCCGGCAGCGTGTCGGCGTCCGACGCGCTGTCGAGCGCGAGCGTGGCGATGCTCGCCGGCATGGCGGAAGCCGACCGGCTGCAGGTCGCGAGCGTCTCGTCGACCTTCCGGGACCTGATCTACGCGACGCTCCAGGCGCGGGCGGCCGCGCCGATGACGGCCAGCGTCGCGGCGACGCTCGTCCAGCTGATCACCGATGGCGCGCTGTCGGCGGCCAACGGCCTCGACGTGATCGCGCAGGCCGCGCATCGCTTCGGCCAGTCCTTTGCGCTCAACCTGGGTGGGGCGCTGAAGCCCCTGCTGGTCGCTGGCACCGTCACGCCCACGCAGATCGGCACCGCGCTCTCGGACGCCGGGATCGCCGGCACGGAGGCGATCGTGTTCCTCGCGAGCATGATCGACCCGCGCCAGATCAATGCGGGCACGCTGCTGTCCAGGCAGATCCTCGACGCGACGCGCGATCTCCTGACGACGTCGGGCACCACGGCCGGTGTCCAGGCTTTGACGACCGCGCTCGCGGGGCCGTCACGCCGACGGGCGCGATCCTCCTGTCGCCGGCGCAGGCCGTCGCCGCCTGGGCGGCGCTGGCCTCGGTTTTCGACGCGCAATCCGTCGCGCCGATCCTGACGCAGATCACCCAATGGGTCACGGCGACGCGGCTCGACGCGGCCACGGTTCATGCCGTGATCGGCCAGACGCTGGCCGCTTTGCCGGCCGGCTCTCGCTTCAGCACGGTTCTGTTCGAATTGCAGGTGGCCCGCGGTCTCGGCGAGAGCGCGAGCCAGCTGGTCGGCGCGATCGTCAATGCGACGGCGGTCGGTCTCGGCGTCGACGCCGCGATCGAGGTGCTCGGCAGTCTGACCACGGCGAACAGCGCCCGCTACCTCGACCAGACCGCCAGCAACCAGCTCTATGCCGGGATCGGCGCGGCCGCCGGAGCCGGCATCGCGGCGCTGGTGGCAGCGGGTCAGACCGACGTCTCCCACGCGCTCGGCGGCATCGCCGCCGTCTCGGGCGTCAGCGACGACAACCGTGCGCTCCTCTATCTCGGCTTCGGCGGGGCGGCGACGACCGCCGGCGCCATCAGCGCCGGCCGCGCGCTGGCCGCCTTCGTCGATGGCGGCGGCGCGCCCGATCTCGAGAGCGAGATCTTCGGCAATGTGATTTCGCCCGAACGGGCCGCTCTGGTGCTCGGCGGCATGGCGCTCAACGGCTCGGTGGCGACAGCGGCGCAGGCGGCGAGCCTGTTCGCCTCGGTCGGGCAGGTCGGCGGATCCTCGACGATCGCGACGCTGATCGGCGCGCTCGGCGCCGCCCATGACAGTGGCGCACTCTCCTCGCTCGACGAGTTCAAGCTGCTCGGCCTTCTGTCGCAGGGTGTCCATGTCGCCCCATCGCCGTTCGGGCATCTGACGCCCAACAATGCCGAGGCGCTGCGGGCGGCGCTCGACACGGAGCTCCTGCGCGTCGCCGGCACCAATCCGAGCACGGTCAGCGCCGCGATGGCGATGCTCGCCGGGATCGGCGCTGGCGGGTCTGCGAGCCTCATGGTCGGCATCGGCCGGCTGCTCGGCACGCTTCGAGGCCGCCGGCCGGACCACGGCGTCGGCGATCATCAGTGCCGTCTCCGGCGGCAACCTCACCACCTTGCAGAAGATCGCCGTGCTGACAGGCGCGGCGCTGTCCGACGCGAGCATCGCGGCGCCGCTCGGGACGCGCATCGGGGAGCGGGTCGCGGCCGGGCTCGTCATGGCCGACGACGCGATCTCGACCATCGCCGATGCGGATGCCGCCTATGCGACCGGATCGCTCGCGGCCGAAGCGACGATGCTGATCGCGGCTGCCGTGCAAGGCGGCACGAACATGCCGGTCGCGGCCGGCGCGCGGATCGGCACGCTGTTCGCGCGCGGTCTCGCCTCGGCGTCGATTCTCGCGAGCATCGACGCCGCGACCGGCACCAACGGCTCGCTTCCGGCGATCAACGCGGCGGATCTGCTCGCCGGCATGGCATCGACGGCGCCCGACGCCGACCGTCTCGCCATCGCGGCCGAGATCGATGCGCTGATCGGTGCCGGCAAGCTGTCGCTGGTGACGGTCACCAACGAGATCAAGTATCAGGTCGCGATCGGGCGTCTGTCGCTCGGACGGGCGGCCGACGTGCTGGTCGCCATGGTGGCCGGCGCTCCGGGAACGGCGGGCGACGTCGCCTCGGCGCTCACGATCATGATCGCCGCCCAGACCGCCAGTGGCGCCCAGGTCCTCGGCGCGCTCTATGCGGCCGCCGGCATCGCCGATCGGGCGACGGCGCTGCCGGGCACCGACGCGGCAATCGCGGCCGTGGCCCAGAGCCTGATCGCCAGCAACACCGTGTCGCTCGCGGACGCCTCGACGGCCTTCGCGACCGCAGCCGCCACGCCGGGCGCGTTCTCCGGCGCCCACGGCCTCGCCATCGCGCTGGCCATGGCGGCCACCGGCGCACCGGCTGCCAACGGCTTCGGCGCCACGCTGCCGGCGCTACTCGCGGACGGTCTGACGACGACGGCGCTCGGCAGTCAGGTCGCGGCCGCCGTCGGCGGCGGCGCGTTGACGCTGACGCTCGCGGTGCGGTTCCTCGGTTTTGGGACCTATGCGGCCGACGCCAATCATCTCGTCGCGACCGAGCGGGCCGCCGGTTCGGCCCTGGCCGCCCTGATCGGTGCGGGTGTCGCAACGCCGGCGCAGCTGGTGACGGAGCTCCGCGCGCTCGTCGCCGACGAGGTGCTCGATCCGGGCCGCGAGGCGGCGCTGATCGCGGCGGCTGCAACCGGGGTCGCCGCGACGGTCGACGTGTCCGCCTTCACGGCGGAGCTGTCGCGCCTGATCACCGCGCCGGCGATCAGCGCGGCGGACCTGTTCAGCAGCATCGAGGCGGTTGCGGGCTCGCCGGTCGGCGCCCGCTATGCGACCGTGATCGCGAGCCTCGATCGTTCGCTCGCCGGGGCCATCGGCACGGAACTGGCGAGCCTCGTCGCGCGCAATCTGATCAGCGCGTCCGATCTCGCCACCGCCATCACGGCGGCGCCGATCGCGGCCGATCTCACGGACCGCTATCTGGCGACGGCGCTGCCGGCCGATACCGCGGGCGCCGCGATGGTCGGGCTCGTCACGGCCGGTCGCCGGACGCTCGGCGACCTCGTCACCGATCTCGGCAATGCGGTCACCGCGGGTGCGATCGATCGCGACGCCGAAATCAAGCTGATCGCCGCGATCGCGGTTCGGACCGCCGACCAGACCGGCATGGCGACGCTCGGCGCGGCCCTGACCGCGCTGGTCACGGCCGGATCGGTCACCGCGGCGCAGATCTTCTCCGACGTCGCCGCCTATGCGACGGCGGTCGGATCCTATTCGACGCGGCTCGGGCAGCTCATCGGCGCGATGTCGGCGACCGGCGATGCGGCCCTGCAGGCCTCGGTCGGCGCCGAAATTCAGCGGTTGGTCGGCGCGGGCTCCCTGCCGGCCGATTCCGCGCTCGACGCGATCATCGCCGGTTCGGGC
The DNA here is from genome assembly GCA_040269895.1 of Ancalomicrobiaceae bacterium S20. Taxonomy (NCBI): domain Bacteria; kingdom Pseudomonadati; phylum Pseudomonadota; class Alphaproteobacteria; order Hyphomicrobiales; family Ancalomicrobiaceae; genus Methyloraptor; species Methyloraptor flagellatus. The sequence continues at coordinate 1,162,137 of CP158568.1, forward strand.
GGCTCGGCGCTGGCTCCGGCGGCGCTGGCTTCGCTCCTGTCGATGGCGGCCTCCGGCAATGCCGCGATCCAGGCGGCGGTCGGCGATCGTCTCGGCCGGGCACTGAGCGGCGCCTCCAACCCGTCGAGCGCCGCCGCCGATCTCAAGGCGCGCCTCGATGGCGCGGTCTCGGCGTCGCAGATCTCGGCCGTGCAGATGGCCGGCGTGCTCGCCGGCCTCGCCACCACGAGCTACACCGGTGCGACCGGCGCCACCGCCGTGACCGGCGAGGTCAACGGCCTGGTGCTGTCCGGCGCGCTGTCGATCGCCGATGCGCGGGGCTTCCTCGCCTCGGTGACGAGCGAGCCGATCCGGGCGTTCTTCGCCCAGTTCGCGCAGCTCAACGCTCAGGCGCTGACCGGAACGGACGGCATGGCGCGGGCGCGGCTCGCGCTCGACAGCCTCATCGTCTCGACCTACTACGCCACCTACCAGTCCGGCGTGACGCGCACACAGCTGGAAGGGCTCGTCACCGCGCTCGGCGGGCTCGGCAGCACCTCGGCGCTCGCCCGTTTCGCGGCGGCGGCGACGGCCAATGCCCAGGCGCCGGCGCAGGCGGCTGCGGCGCTCAACGCGCTCGACGGTTCTGGCGTGCTGACCGCGACGTCGGAGCTGGCGAGCCTCGTCGGCGCGGGCGCGCTGACGGTGCAGGCGGCGGTGCAGGCCGTGGCGGCCGGGATCGGCACGCTCGGGGCCACCAAGGTGGTCGCATGGCTCGCCGAACTGTCGGCGCGGCCGGCGTTCGCGGGCGCGGTGGCCGATCAGATCGCGGCGCTGATCTCCGGTGGTACGCTCACCGCGGCGACGGCGATCGCCGCGATTGCCGGCATCACCAACCAGTCGTCGGCGAGCGTCGGCGCCGTGGCGACGATCTCGACCGCGACGGCGACCAACCTGCTCGTCGGGCTCGCGGCGCGGCGACACTGCGCTTCTCGATGCGGCGGGCGCGCAACTCGCCGCGCTGGTCGGCGCGCCGCAGGGCGCGTCGGCCATGTCGCCGACGGGGATCCTGAACACGATCGACGCCGCGATCACCGGCGGCGGGCTCGGCGGCACCAAGGGCGTGCGGCTGCTCGCCGACATGGCCGTGCGCATGACCGGCAACGGCATCGTCTCGGACTACCTGATGACGCATCTGCCCGGCTATGTCACCGGCGGCGCGGTCTCGCTCGCCGATGTGGTGGCGGTCGGCCAGGCGGTTGCGACCGAGTCCGGGTTCCAGGGGCACGGGGCGCTCGTCAGCGCGTCGCTCGCCGGCAATCTGGTCGACCTCGCCGGCGGGGCGTCGACGGCCGTCACCCAGATCCGCACCTGGGTGACGGGCGGCGCGCTCTCCGGCGAACGCGGTGTGGCGGCGCTGCTCGGCGTTATCGCCCAGGAGAACGGCATTCAGGCCGCGCGTTTCCAGGCTGATCCGAACGCTTCGTACCAGGTGGTCACCGCGCGGACGGACGCGGCCTTCGCCGCGGCCAAGGCCGAGATCCTGTCGATGATCTCGGCCGGTCGGGTCACGGGCGCGACCGTGGCCGCCGATCTGCAGGCGCTCGGCGGACTGTCGTCGGCCCAGAGCTTCGGGTTGCTCATCGATCTCGCCCGCACCGGCGACAGCGCCACGCAGGCGGCGGTCGCGACCATGCTGGTCGGCATGGGCACCAAGTGGGGCCCGGCGAGCGATCCGTTCTTCTCGGGCGCGCTGATCCAGGCGGCGAAGGATTTCGCCGCGGTCGTCGGCGGCACCATGAGCGTCGGCGCCGCCATCGCCGACGTGAAGGCCTATGCCAAGGCGAACGGGGCCTCGACCGATGCCGGCCTCGTCATGCTCGGCTCGCTGCTCGGCCAGTACGACTTCGTCACCAACGCGCCCGGTTCGCGCCGGGCGCCGGTCGATACGGAGCTGACCAACCGGATCGCGGTCGGCGACATGGCGGCCGAGCTGGCCGGGCGCGTCGCGCAGGGCACGACGCCGTTTGTTCCGGCCTTCGGCGCGCAGCCGCAGCCGACCGATCCGAGCGCGATCTCCTACGCCGATGCCAAGGCGCTGCTGTCGCGGATGGTCGACCAGTATGCGACCAGCCACACGGCGGCGGACGCCCTGTTCGCGATGGACGTGTCGATTTCGCAGATCGCCCGCACCGCCAGCTTCAACTGGGACTCGATCCCCGGCCGTGTCCTGACGGAGCTTCAGCGCGGTCTCACCTATACCGGCCTGTCGTCGGCGACGATCAACACGATCAACAGCACGCAGATCGCCGGCTATGCCTACGATCAGGCGCTGGCGGCGCTGGTCGACCGGCTCGGCTCCTCGACGGCGCCGACCGCGGCCGGCAACGCGGCCCAGGTCCGCGACATCCTCTCGCGCCGGCTCATGACCGGCGTCGCCGCGACGGATCTCGTCAATCAGGTCGCCAACGGCACCATGACGACGGACCAGGTGAAGGCCGCCGTCGATAAGCTGCTAGCGCCCGTTGTCGCCGGACTGGACGCGGATTCGGCCGCGCTGATGCGCAAGACGGCGTTCGGCTGGCTCGCGATCAAGTCCTCGCAGTACATCGAGGGCAACTACCAGATCGTCACCAATGCCGACGGGACGAAGTCGCAGACCTATTTGCAAAGCCCGGTCAACGACCTGTTCAGCATGCTGCTCGGCGAGGTGCGTGACGACGCGCTCGCCGGCCTCGGCGCGATCACCTCGATCCAGAACAAGGCCATGGTTTCGGCCGCCGATCTGGCGACCGGCTTCAAGGTCGTGCAGACGATCTACAGCAACATCGCCTCGAGCGTCGTCTCGACCTTCTCGAACCTCGGGAACAGCGATGTCGTCAAGGCGGCGTCCGACGCCGCGCAGGCGGCGATCCGGGCGGCGGCACCGCTGTTCGAGGCCGGCTGGACGGCCATGCAGGGGCAGTGGGACAAGTCGGCCGGTTCGCAGGGCCTGCCCGGCGTGCTGCATGACGAGGTCGTCGCCAATCCGAAGGACTACAAGGGCTACATCGACCTCGGTGCCCAGCTCGCCGCGACCGGCGTTCCCGGCGGCGGTCTGTTCAAGCTCACGAACATCTCCGGCAACATCTGGAACGAACTGGCGGGCAATGGCGCGGCCACGGCGGTGATGGTCGTCAGCGTCGGCTCCAAGGTGATGACGGCCATACTCGGCATCAACGCGGTGTCGAACGCGCTCGGTTCGGCGGCGCCGGCGCTCAAGGGCGTCTTCAACGTCACCGGCGCGACCGCGGACCTGCTCGGCAACGTCGTCGCCGGCGTCGTCAAGGCCGAGGCGCAGACCTATGCGAAGGCGGCGATCGATCTCGGCACGAGTTTCGCCAATCTCGGGACGGGCAATTTCTCGGGCCTGCAGAGCAGCGCCGGCGACGTCGCGAAGGGGTTGTTCACGCTGACCTCCGGCGGCTTCTCGCCGGAGGATCTCGGCGCCGTCGCCTCGAACGCCGGCGCGGCGATCGTCGATCTGATGAGCGGCAATCCGAAGGATGCGGGCGCCGCGGCGCGGGCGCTCGGCGAGAGCGCGCTCAAGGCGCTGACCGGCAACGTCTATCTGAGCGCGGCCAAGGACGCTGTGCTCCGCTATGCCGACACGATCGCCAACGATCTGTTCTCGGCCGCCGCGGCCGCGATCGATTTCTTCAATAACCTGATCCACAATCCGAAGGTGGTGTCGTCGTCGCCGCAGACGCTGATCAAGGATCTGGCGAACATCGCGGCGGTCGGGTTCAAGGATCCGAAGAGCCTCAGCAATTACGGCAACTTCTACCATGGCAGCGCCGTCGACGGTTATCTCGCCGGGGCGACGGTGTTCGTCGATGCCAACGGCAACGGCGTGCTCGACGCCGGCGAGTACAGCACGACGACCGACAACAACGGTGCCTATTCGCTACCGGCCGGCCTGATCGGGCCGATCGTCATCACGGGCGGCACGGACACCGGCACCGGGCTCGCCAACCCCGCCGCCTACACGGCGCCGGCCGGCTCGGCGATCGTCTCGCCGCTGACGACGCTGGTCCAGAAGGTCGCGCAGGCGACCGGCGACACCAGCTCCGCCGGCATCGAGGCGGCGAAGCGCTCGGTCGCGACCGCGGTCGGGCTCTCCTCGGGCACCGATCTCCTGTCGCTCGATCCGGAGGCCGGCGCGCTCCAGGGCGATACGGCGGCGACCGCCGCGTTCCAGGCGGGGGCGGCGCTGATCAACATCGTTACGCTGATCGGGGCGGCCGGCGGTTCGGCGGCCGGCCAGAGCGTGTTCGCCAATCTCGCGACGCAGATCGCCGGCGGCGCCACGGTCAATCTGACCGACGGCGCCGCGGTGAACGGGCTCGCGGCATCCCTGGCGACGAGCGCCGGCCTGTCGTCGGCGGCCGCGAGCGCGATCGGCTCGATCGCGGGGGCTTCGACGAGTGCGCTGGCGGCGGATCTCGCCGGGGCGAACTCGGCGACGGCGCGGTATACGCTGATCATCAGCGCCGCGCTGGCGACACAGACGGCCGGCGCGCGGGCCGTGGCTTCGGCGGCGGCCTCGGGGATGCCTCGGCTTTTGCCGCGGCGGCGACGGACTTCACGACCAACCTGCCGGCGACACTCACCGCGGCGAAGAGCGCGACCTCGATCAAACTGCCGGCCTCGGCCGACATCGCGCCGACGATCTCGGGCACGGCGTCGGGCCAGACCGTCGCCGTCGGCGGCACCGCGACGCCGTTCGCCGGCGTCACGATCGCCGATCCGGATGTCGGCGCGACCGAGAGCGTCGTGCTGACCGTGATGGTCAATGGGGTTGCGAGCGACGCCACCGGCACGCTGTCCGGTGCCGGACTGACCAAGACCGGCACCGGCGTCTACACCTTGACGTCCGGTTCGCCGGCCGATGTCACCACGCGGCTTCGCGCCCTCGTGTTCACGGCCGCGGTGGGGATCACCGCGCCACAGGCGACCACGATCAGCGTGCAGGCGTCGGACGGGATCCTGACCACCACGGACACCGCGACGAGCCTGCTCGTCAGTCCGGTGGACGCCTCCGGCCCCACCGGTCAGGGCTGGGGCGACGTGCACATGGTGACGTTCAAGGGGCTCGCCTACGACTTCATGGCGGTCGGCGACTACACGCTGGTGAAGTCGGTCGAGCCGGGCAACGCGTTCGACATCCAGATCCGCACCTCGGGCGAGCACGGCGTCATGAGCTACACGACCGAGATCGCCGCGCAGGTCGGCGCGAACACGGTCGACTTCGAGCTCGACGGCGCGGTGAAGCTCAACGGCGTCGCCACACCGATCGCGGTGGGGAGTGTTCGCAAGATCGACGGCGGCACGATCAGCCGAACCAAGGACGACACCTATGTCGTGAACTGGGAGACCGGCGAGAGCCTGAAGGTCGTCAACAAGGGCGGGGAATACTTCGACGAGATGGTTTCGCTCGGCCCGAATGCCCGCCCTGGCTCGGTCGTCGGTCTGCTCGGCGCCAACACCACCCAGGCGAACGACATCCAGCTCGCCGACGGCACGGTGCTGCACAACCCGACCAACGACGAACTGGTCGGGGCCTATGCGTCGAGCTGGTCGGTCGGCACCGACCTCTCGCTGCTCGACGACGGCGGCCTGCTGCCGGCCGCGATGTCGAACCTCGGCGACGCCGCGACGCCGTTCAACGGCAAGTCCTCGATCGACCTCGCGGGTTTCGATGCTTCCAAGGCGACGCTGGCCTTCAGCGAAGACGCCGCGGGCGGGTTCGGCACGCTGACCGTGACGTCGGGCAGCCAGCACACGGCGATCCTGCTCATGGGGCAGTACGCTGCGGCAGGCTTCGGTCTCGCGAACGACGGCCACGGTGGTACGACCATCGACTACCAGCCGCCGCGACCGACGTTGCTGGGCTGAGGGGGCTCTCGTCATGTTTCAGCGTTCCGGGGCGGGACCGTCCGATCCCGCCGAGGCGACCCATCCGGGCGACGGCATGATCGCGGATACCGACGCGGCCGCGCCGGCCGGATCCGCCGCGGGGGCGAGCGAGAGTGCCGCGCCCCGGGGCTCGGCCTCGTCGCGCTCGCCTGGTGTCTCAACATGCTCGGTCTGCCGGCCGATGCCGATCAGATGCGGCACGACCTCGGCATCGCCGGCGGGGCGGTCGGCGAGACCGATCTCTTGCGCGCCGCGCGCAAGTTCCCGGTCAAGGCGCGGGCGATCGGGTCGCATTACGACCGGCTCGAACAGACGCCGGTGCCGGCGCTCGCCGAGGTCGAGGGCGGGCAATGGCTCGTCGTCGGCCGCGTCGACGCCGACAAGGTGCTGGCGCTCGATCCGGCCAAGGGCACGCCGGAGCTGATCACGCGCGAGGACTTCAAGGCGCGCTGGACCGGGCGGCTCCTGCTCGTGACGCGGCGGGCGAAGGGGCTCGGGCTGTCGACCAAGTTCGGCATCGGCTGGTTCGTGGCGGCGATGGCCAAGTACCGCCGACCGCTCACGGAAGTGCTGGTCGCCTCGCTGTTCATCCAGGTGTTCGGGCTGCTCGCGCCGTTGTTCTTCCAGGTCGTGGTCGACAAGGTGCTGGTGCATCGCGGCCTGTCGACGCTCGAGGTGCTCGCCGCCGGGCTCGCGATCCTGTCGCTGTTCGATGTCGTGCTGACCGGCATCCGTAGCTGGCTGTTCGCCCATACGGCCAATCGCATCGACGTCGAGCTCGGCGCGCGGCTGTTCCGGCACCTGTTCGCGCTGCCGATGGCCTATTTCGCCGCGCGCCGGGTCGGCGATACGGTGGCGCGGGTGCGCGAACTGGAGCAGATCCGGCAGTTCCTGACCTCGTCGGCGCTGACGCTGGTGCTCGATCTCCTGTTCGGCACCATCTTCATCGCGGTCCTGTTCCTTTATTCGCCGTCGCTGACGCTGATCGTGGTCGGCTCGATCCCGCTCTACGTGCTGGTCTCGGTGATCGCGAGCCCGGTGTTCCGCCGGCGCATCGACGAGAAGTTCCGGCGCGGCGCGGAGAACCAGTCGTTCCTGGTCGAGAGCGTCGCCGGCATCGAGACGGTCAAGGCGATGGCGCTCGAGCCGGCGCTGCAACGGCGCTGGGAGGAGGGGCTCGCCTCCTACGTCTCCGCCGCGTTCGGCGTCGTCGGGGTCGCGACCTGGGCGCAGCAGGCGGTGCAGGGCATCTCCAAGCTCGTCGGCGTGCTGGTGCTGTTCTTCGGCGCGCGCGCGGTGATCCAGGGCGAACTCACGATCGGCGAACTTGTCGCCTTCAACATGATCGCCGGTCAGGTCGCGCAGCCGGTCTTGCGGCTCGCGCAGCTCTGGCAGGATTTCCAGCAGACGCGCGTGTCGATCGACCGGCTCGGCGACATCCTCAACGCGCCGCCGGAGCCGTCGCCGGCCGGACAGGCGAGCCTGCCGCCGATCCGCGGTTCGATCCGGTTCGAGGCGGTCAGCTTCCGCTACCGGCTCGATGCCTCGGCGATCCTGTCCGACGTCTCGATCGAGATCGCCGCCGGCGAGGTCATCGGCATCGTGGGCGCGTCCGGTTCTGGCAAGTCGACACTGGTAAAGCTGGTGCAGCGCCTGTTCGTGCCGGAGCGCGGCCGCGTGCTGGTCGACGGCACGGATCTGGCGCTCGCCGATCCGGCCTGGCTCCGGCGCCAGCTCGGCGTGGTGCTACAGGAGAACGTGCTGTTCAACCGCTCGGTCCGCGAGAACATCGCCATCGCCGATCCGGCGATGGACATGAACCGCGTGATCGCGGCGGCCAAGCTCGCCGGCGCGCACGAGTTCATTCTCGGCCTGCCGGAAGGCTACGAGACCGTGATCGGCGAGCGCGGCGCGAGCCTCTCGGGCGGTCAACGCCAGCGCATCGCCATCGCGCGCGCGTTGAGCCTCGATCCGCGCATCCTGATCCTCGACGAGGCGACCTCGGCGCTCGACTACGAGAGCGAGGCGATCATCCAGGCCAACATGACGGCGATCAGCCGGAACCGCACCGTGCTGATCGTCGCGCACCGGCTATCGACCGTGCGCAACGCGCACCGGATCATCGTCATGGACGAGGGGCGGGTGATCGAAAGCGGCACGCACGACCAGCTTCTGAAGCTCAACCGCCGTTATGCGCGGCTCTGGCGGATCCAGGCGGGCGGCCCGAGCGCGGTCGCCGATGCGCCACGGATCGAAACGTGACGGATCGGGGGAGGGCCGGATGGGCGCCGAAATCGTAACCCTGCGCCGCACCAACGCGGTCGCGACACCGGTCGAGCGCGAGTTCCTGCCGGCGGCGCTCGAGATCGTCGAGACGCCGCCCTCGCCGGGCACGCGCTGGCTCGGCTTCGTGCTCTGCGCGCTGTTCACGGCGGTCATCGTATGGGCCTCGATCGGTCAGGTCGACCTGATCGCGACCGCGCCGGGCAAGGTCGTGCCGGTCGGCCGGACCAAGGACGTGCAGGCCTTCGAGGCCGGAACGGTCGCGAAGATCCTGGTCGACGACGGTACGGCCGTGAAGGCCGGGCAGACGCTGATCCTGCTCGATCCGACAGTCGCGACCGCCGATCGCGACCGGTTCCGCGAGCAGGCGATGCGCGCCTCGCTCGACGTGGCGCGGCTGCAGGCGCTGACCGCGCCGCCGGGCACGAGCGCCGATCCTTTCGCGGGCCTGGACGCGTCGCCGGAGGCGATCGCCGAGGCGCGCGGGCGCTATCTCGCCGACCGTGCGGGGCGCGAGGCGAAGCTCGCCAGCGCCGATCTCGCCATCGCCGCCAAGCGCGCCGAAGCCGTCAGTTACGAGGCCGAGATCGGCAAGATCGACGCGCAGCTGCCGCTCGTGCGCGAGCGGACGCGCATTCGCAAGGAAGGCTCCGACAAGGGCTGGGGCTCGCGGCTCGATTTCCTCAACGCCGCGCAGGCCGAGGCCGAACTGGTCAACCAGCGCAAGGTCGTGGTCGAGAAGCACAATGCGGCCGCGGCGGCGGTGCAGGCGCAGATCGCCGATCGCGAAAGGCTCGCCGCCGAGACCGAACGCGACTGGCGCTCCGACCTGCAACGCGCGATGCGCGACCGGGCCGAGGCGACGAGCGAGCTCGCCAAGGCCGAACGGCGCACCGGGCTCACGTCGGTGACGTCGCCGGTCGACGGCGTGGTCGCGGATCTGCGTGTGCACACCGAGGGCGGCGTCGTGCAGGCCGGGCAGCAGCTGCTCCGGGTCGTGCCCTCGCACGGCTCGGTGATGATCGAGGCGGTGGTCGAGAACAAGGACGCCGGCTTCGTCCGGGCGGGCCAAGAGGTCGAGGTCAAGGTCGATGCCTTCTCCTACACGCACTACGGCCTGATCCCCGGCCGGGTGGCGCAGGTCTCCAAGGATTCGCAGCCCGATCCGGAGCTGATGCAGCAGTCGCGCGCGGCCCAGCCGCTCGGCGACAGTCCGGATGCGGTGCGCCGCTCCGGCGCGCTCGTCTATGTGGCGCGCATCGAGATGGCCGATCCGAGCCTGATGGTCGGCGGGGTGCGCACCGCGATCGAGCCCGGCATGGCGGTGACGGTCGAGATCAAGACCGGCCGGCGCACGGTCATCGATTATCTCTTGTCGCCGATCATCCGGCAGGCGCACGAGGCACTGCGCGAGCGCTGAGCCACGGTACTTGGACCGGCGGCGTCGGCCGCGGTCCGCATCCGACACGACCATGCGTCGGATGCTGCGTTTCGTTGCGTTCCCGGCCTTGATTGCGGATGACAGAGGCGGGACGCCCGGCTAGAAGACTTCCCCTGTCGCGATCGTCGCGGCCCGCATTCCGGACAAGTCGACGGGTTCCGCCTCAGGTGCAACGACCCGTCCGCTCGTGGCGGACCATCAGAAAATGCATGTCGCGCCTCGAAGCGCGACGGAAGCTGGGGGAGGTATCTTCATGTTCACCCGCGTGCACTTCGGCACGGTCGCTCTCGCGCTCGCGATGGGCCTCGCCGGAACCGGCGCCGCTTCGGCCGCCGATACGCTCAAGCTCGGCATGGTCGCCGAGCTCTCCGGCGCCGGCGCCCCGGCCGGAACCAACTGGCGCGACGGTGCCAAGCTCGCGGTCGCCGAGATCAACGCCGCCGGCGGTATCCTCGGCAAGAAGGTCGAGCTGCCGGAATACGACACGCAGACCGATCCGCAGGTGTCGCGCGCGCTGGTCCAGAAGGCGATCGACGACGGCGCCATGGCGATCATCGGCACGATCTATTCCGGCTCGACGCTGGTCAACATGCTGGTCGCCAAACAGAACTCGATGCCGCAGTTCGTCGGGTCGGAAGCGCCGAGCATCGTGGAGAAGGGCAATCCCTTCGTCTATCGGACCTCGTCGGGCTCGCAGAAGGGCGTGCCGGCGCTGACGCCCTATTTCAAGGACACGCTGAAGGCCAAGAAGGTCGGCGTGGCCTGGGTCAACAACGAGTTCGGCAAGGGCGGCCGCACGATCTTCGTCGCGGAGATGAAGAAGGCCGGCATCGACGTCGTCATCGACGTCGCCTCCGAGCAGGCGCAGACCGACTACGCCGCCGACGTCGCCAAGCTGAAGAGCGCCAATCCGGACGCCGTGTTCGTCTACATGAACCAGGAGGAGTCCGCGCGCTTCCTGGTCGAGGCGAAGAAGCAGGCGCTGCCGATGCCGCTCGTTGGCGAGGTCACGCTGACCGAGGCCAAGGTGATCGAGCTCGCCGGCGAGGCGGCCGAGGGCGCGATCGCCCACGTCGGCCTGACCGCGACCGCGACGCAGATCCCGGGCATCGCGGCCTTCGCCAAGGCCTTCGAGGAAACCTACAAGCGCCGGCCGACCCATGACGCCATCAAGGGCTACATCGGCGTCTGGACGACCAAGTATGTCTCCGAGATGGTCGGCAAGGTCGACGGCGAGGCCTTCGCCGCCAAGATGCACGGCCTCTGCCTCAAGGCGGCCGAGTATCCGAAGGTGCTGCTCGACACCTGCTGGGACGATCGCGGCGAGATGTCCCGCCCGAGCTTCATGGTCCAGGTCAAGGGCGGTTCGCCGGTCGTGATCGGCACCGTTCCCGCCAACTGATCTCCCTCCGACGCCGCGGCGGCGACCCGCCGCGGCTCACTCGTGCACCAAGGCTCATGTCCCAGTTCCTTCAGGTCCTGCTCGCGGGCCTCGCGACCGGCGCCATCTATGCGCTGGTCGCGATCGGCTTCACGCTGGTCTGGCAGGCGGCGCAGACGGTGAACTTCGCCCAGGGCGAGTTCGTCATGCTGCCGGCCTTCTTCGTGCTGATCGGCCTGAAGTGGCTGGCGCTGCCGCTCTGGGGCGCGCTGCTCCTCGGCGTGCTCGTCTCGATCCTCGTGCTCGGCGTCCTGTTCAAGAAGCTGATCGTCGAGCCGATCCTGCCGCATGGCGGCATCACGCTGATCATCGCGACCATGGCGCTCGGCATCTTCCTGAAGGAGGGCGTCAAGGAGTTCTACGGCGCGGAGGCGCAGCCGTTTCCGGCGCTGTTCCCGACGAGCTCCATCGACGTGTTCGGCGCGGCCATCTCGATGCGCGACCTTTCGAACCTCGCGATCTCGGTCGCGGTGGTGGCGCTCTTGACGCTGTTCCTGAACCGGACCCGCACCGGCCGCTGCATGCAGGCGGCGGCGCAGAACCCGGCGGTCGCCGAGATCCTCGGCGTCGATGTGAAGCGGATGGTGCTCTACACCTTCCTGATCAACGCGGCGCTGGCCGCGCTCGCCTCGATCCTGATCAGCCCGATCTATCTCGCCAAGTTCTCCAACGGCGAGACGCTCGGTCTCGTCGCCTTCATCGCCGCGATCGTCGGCGGCTTCAACCAGATCCGCGGCGCGCTGGTCGGCGGGCTCCTGATCGGCGTGCTCGACAATCTGACTGCGACCTATGTCACCGCGCAGTACCGCGCGGCGCTGCCGCTGATCCTGCTGATCGTGATCATCCTGGTCCGGCCGCAGGGCATCATGGGCACCTCGGAAGGGCGGACCGTCTGATGCGCCCGCTCTGGAAGGCCGTGATCCTCATCGCGCTCCTCGCCGCTGCGCTCGCCGCGCCGATCGGCCAGAAGGGCTACGTGGTCTATGTGCTGTCGTCGTGGCTGATCTTCGTGATCGCCGCGATGGGGCTTAACCTGACGCTCGGCTATGCCGGCCAGATCTCGCTGGCGCAGGCCTCGTTCATGGCGATCGGCGCCTATATCACCGCGCTCCTGACGCTCGCCGGCTGGCATTGGCTCGTCGCCATGCCGCTCGCGCTCGTCGCCTGTTTCGCGGTCGGGCTGGTGCTCGGCTATCCGGCCTTGCGGGTGAAGGGGCATTTCCTCGCCTTCGTGACGCTCGCCTTCAACACGCTGGTGTTTCTGGTCCTGCGCAACGAGGACTGGCTGACCGGCGGCAGCTACGGCCTGCAGGGCATGCCGCGGCCGCATTTCGGGCCGGTCTCGACCGACAAGCCGCTCGCCTTCTACTACTTCACCCTCGCGATCACGGTGGTCGCGGCGCTGGCGCTGTGGGGGATCGTGCGGTCACCCTGGGGCCGGGCGTTCCGGGGCCTGCGCGAGAACCCGATCCGCGCCGAGAGCCTCGGCCTCGACACGCGCCGGGTCACGCTACTCGCCTTCGCGATCGGTTCGGCCTATGGCGGCCTCGCCGGCACGCTGATCGCGCCCCTGGTGCAGTTCATCGAGCCGGGCTCGTTCGGCCTCGCGCATTCCCTGCGCATCCTGCTCATGGTCGTGGTCGGCGGCTCGGGCGCCTTCTTCGGGCCCTTCGTCGGCGCGGCGGTGGTGATCCTGCTGCCGGAGGTGCTGCGCTTCACCGAGGGCTACTATCTGATCATCTATTCCGGCCTGGTGATCGTGATGTTCGTGTTCATGCCGAGCGGATTGATGGGCATCGCGGAGCGGCTCGGCCAGATGGTTCGGGGAAAGCGCGTGCGCGCCGACATGGCGGAGGGGGCGCAACTCAAATGAGCGAGGCCGTTCTCTCCGTCCGCGACATCACCAAGAGCTTCGGCGGCATCCGCGCCGTACGCGGCGTCTCCTTCGACGTGAAGCCCGGCGAAGTGCTCGGGCTGATCGGGCCGAACGGTTCGGGCAAGTCGACGCTGTTCAATTGCATCCTCGGCCAGCTGAAGCCGGACACCGGCTCGGTCTCGGTCTCGGGCCGTGACGTCTCGGGCCTGCGCGCCTCGGAGCTCAACCGGCTCGGCGTCGGCCGGACGTTCCAGCAGCTGTCGGTGTTCCCGAAGATGTCGGTGCTCGACAATGTCATCCTCGCCGGCCAGGAGCACCGCGGCACGCTCGTGTCGCGCCTGTTCGGGCCGTCGGATGCCGGTCTGACGGCCGAGGCCGAACGCATGATCGCGTTTTTCCGGCTGACTCCTCTGAAGGACCAGCAGGCCGGTTCGCTCTCCTACGGCCAGCAGAAGCTCGTCGACGCGGCGATGGCCTTCATGGCCCGGCCGCGGCTCGTGCTGCTCGACGAGCCGGCCGGCGGCGTCAACCTGACCATGCTGGCGCATTTCAAGGACCGGCTGGCCGCCTACAACGCCGAACACGGCACGACCTTCGTGGTGATCGAGCACAACATGGAATTCGTGATGAGCCTTTGCACCCGGATCATCGTGCTCGCCGAGGGCGCGATCATCGCCGAGGGCACGCCCGACGAGATCCGGTCGAACCAGACCGTGATCGACGCCTATCTCGGGGGCTGAGCATGCTCGAAGTGCGCGACGTCCATGGCGGCTACGGCAAGATGGCGATCCTGAACGGCGTCAGCTGCACGATCCCCAAGGCCTCGATCACCACCGTGATCGGTCCGAACGGGGCGGGCAAGTCGACGCTGTTCAAGGCGATCTTCGGCCTCCTCAACATCCACTCCGGCCAGATCCTGCTCGACGGGCAGGACGTGACCCGGCAGACGCCGCGCCAGATGATCGCGCATGGCGTCACCTATGTGCCGCAGGGCCGCAACGTGGTGCCGCAGCTGTCGGTCTATCACAACCTCGAGCTCGGCGGCATCACGGCGCCGGACCAGAAGCAGCTCAAGGCGCGCATCGAGGCGGTCATGGACCGTTTCCCGATGCTGCGCGAGTTCCGCGACCGAAAGGCCATCGAGCTTTCCGGCGGCCAGCAGAAGCAGCTCGAGGTCGCGCGCGCATTGCTGCTCGACCCGAAGCTGATCCTGATCGACGAACCGTCGATCGGCCTGTCGCCGAACCTCGTGCAGGAGGTGTTCCGCACACTCATGCAGCTGCGCGACAATGGCGTCGCGGTGCTGATGGTGGAGCAGAACGCCAAGGCGGCGCTGGCAATCTCCGACTACGGGCTCGTTCTGGAGCTCGGCCAGACCCGCATGCACGACAAGGCGTCGACGCTGCTGACCGATCCGCGCGTCGGCCGCATCTTCCTCGGCGGTCACGTCGAAGGCGCGACCTGAGGGCGGAACGCCCGGTCGCCTGCGATCGTCAGCGATGGTCCGCCGGAGCGAGTCCCGACGCCAGCCGCGCGGCGAGCGCGGAGCGAGCCCGGTGCTCGCCTTCGGGGTCGGGCGGCGGTAGGTGCCGGTGGTCGGCTTGACCGGCGCGAGCGCCACCAGAGCCTCGGCCTGTTTCACCGCCGCGACCATGGCATCGACGCAGGGCACCGGAATGCGGTGCCGGACCCGCCCGGCGAGGCCGGCGAGCGGGGCGCCGCCGAGCACGATCACATCGGCGCCGTCCTCCGCGACCGCGCGGCCGGCGAGCGCGACGAGATCGTCCTCCAACTCGTGCTGCACGTCGGTGACGGCCGAAAACTGGCGATCGGCGCAGCGCACGCCGGTCGAGCGGTGCGACAGGCCGGCGGCGTCGATGGTCTCCTGATACCAGGACGCCATGGCAGGCGTGAAGGTCACGACCGAGAAGCGGCGGCCGAGCATCAGCGCCGTGACCATTGCGGCTTCCGAATAGCCGATCACCGGCACGTCGAGCAGCTCGCGGGCCGCGCCGAGGCCGGGGTCGCCGAAGGCGGCGAGGATCACGGCATCGAAGCCGCCAGCGGTCTCGGCCAGCGTTTCCATGAGTACGGCGCCGGCGATCTGCGCCTCGACCCGGCTCGAGATATAGGGCACGCCGCGCGTCGCGGTCTGGCCGACCAACTCGGTGCCGGGCGCCGCCGCCGTCCGGCCGACCGCGACCAGCCGCTCGGTGATGGCCGTCGTCATGTTCGGGTTGGTCACGAGAATGCGTGGGCCGGACGCGGTCATGCGGTCTCCAGAGCCGGAACGGCGCTCGTCTGATCGTCGGGGGCGGACTGAGCGGGATCCGACTGCGCCGGGGCGGGCGCGGTCCGCTCGCGCAGGCGGCGCGCACCGCCCGGCAGCCCCTTGGCGCAATGGGTCGCGACCAGTTCGCCGGTGCGGGCGACATGGCCGGCGAACAGCCGGCGCGCGGCCTCCGTGTCGCGGGCCTGAAGGGCCGCGAGGATCTGCCGGTGTTCCTCGATCGACTCTTCGACGCGGCCGAGCGAGCTCAGCGCGAGGTTGCGGGCGCGCTGGAGCCGGCCGATCAGCCGGGTGTGCGCCTCCGACAGCGCCGGGTTCGCCGCACCGGCGACGATGGCGGCATGGATCTTCTGGTTCAGCCGGATGTAGCCGGGCCGGTCGCCGCGGGCTTGGCGCTCCTCCATCTCGGCCTGCAGCTTGGCCAGCCGGTCGATCTCGGCGTCCGACATGCGGGTCGCCGCGAGGCCGGCGGCGAAGCTTTCGAGCGCGGCCTCGACCTCGAACATATGGGCGAGCTCGACGCCGTCGAGCGGCGCCACGACCGCGGCGCGGTTGCGCCGGAGCAGCACCAGGCCGTCGGCGGCGAGCAGTTTCAGCGCCTCGCGGACCGGCGTGCGCGAGGCGCCGAGCTTTTCGACGAGCCAGGGCTCGCTCAGCGTGGCGCCGGGCGCGATCTCGAGCATGACGATCATCTCGCGCAGCCGCGCGACCGCCTGTTCGGCGAGCGAGGGCGGATCGGCGCGGCGGCCAGGGCCGCGGACGGTGCGGCGGCGCGAAGGGGTTTCGGCGGTCACGGCCACAGGCCCTCCTCGGCGAAGATCGACTCCGCGGTTGCGGCGAAGCCGAGTACACGGTCGTCGTAGCCGCGCGGGGCCACGATTTGAAGCCCGAAAGGTAGGCGATCCCGGCCGCGCCCGCAGGGGATCGAGATCGCCGGCACCTTGGCGTGGTTGAACAGCGGCGTGAACACCGCATGGCCGCGCGGTGCCACCTCGACGCCGCCGATCCGCTCGGGGCCGAGCCGGTCGTTCGGCCAGGCGACGCAAGGGACGGTCGGGCCGATCAGGATGTCGACGTCCATGAAGAACCGGCCGACCGCGCGCATCACATCCTGGCTCAGCACCTGCGCCTGGGCGACCGCCGCGCCGTCGAGCGACAGGCCGCGCTCGATCTGCGCGCCGACATCGGGATCGAACACGCCCGGATCGCGCTGGAACGCCTCGCCGTGGAGCGCGGCGAGGCCGGCATGCTGGATCGGCATCAGCGCGGCCTCGGTGATGCCCGTGGGCCAGACCGGATCGCGGCGTTCGATCGGGATCCCGGCGCGGGCGAGCGCGTCGACCGCGCGGGCGATGCCGTCCTCGACATCCGCATCGACGGGTACGTCGAGGCCGAAGCGCGGCGAGACGGCGACGCGCACGCCTTCGGCGGGCGCGGATCGTGGAAGGCGAGAAGCGTCGTGTCGGGATCGCGCGGATCGAAGCCGCGCAGGACGGCGAACAGCGCGGCGGCATCGGCGACGGTCCAGGTGATCGGGCAGGGGCAGGAAATGCCGGCGAAGGGGCTCGGGAAACCGGGCCCGCGCGGGATGGCGCCGAAGGAAGGCTTGAAGCCGACGAGCCCGGTGTGGGCCGGCGGCCGGCGGCTCGAGCCGCCGGCATCGGTGCCGAGCGCGACCGGAACGAGCCCGCCCGCGACCGCCGCGACGGGGCCGCCGGACGAGCCTCCGGGTGTCAGACGCGGGTCCATCGGGTGCCGCGTCGTGCCGTAAACCTTGTTTGTCGTCATGCCCTTGCAGGCGAATTCTGATGTATTCGACATGCCGACCACGACGGCGCCGGCGCGGCGCAGCCGCTCGACCGAGATCGCATCGGCGGGGGCGACGAAATCCTCGAACAGCTTTGAACCTTGCGTCACGCGGCGGCCGCCGACCCAGATGTTGTCCTTGATCGCGATCGGCACGCCGGCGAGCGGCAGGTGTTCCCCGGTGGCGAGCCGCCGGTCGACGGTGGCGGCATTGGCGCGGGCCTCCGCCGGATCGAAGTCGACGATCGCGACGAGGCCGCGGCCGGCCTCGATGCGGGCGATCGCTGCCTCGGCGACGGCGGCGGCGCTGGTTTCGCCGGCGCTGACGGCGGCGGCGATCGCCACCACGGAGCGGTCGGGCGTGGTCATCGGTCGGTCCTTTCGAGGATCAGGAGGATCGCGCCGGCGAGCGCGATCACGCCGAGCGTCGCGAAGCTCGCCGCGAGTCCGCCGATCGCGGCGGTCATGGCGACGATGCCGGGGCCGGCGAGCAGGCCGGCGTAGCTGATCGACAGCACCGCCCCGGTCGTCTCGGCGATGCGGGCGTCGGGGGCGAGGCGGGTCACTTCGGCGACGAAAATGCCGTTCCAGCCGCTCGCGGTCGCGCCGAAGACGGCGGCGAGCGCGATGAGCGCCGGATAGGTGATGAACGGCCCCGCGACGGCGAGGCCGACCGCGGCGAGACCCATGCCGAGGCCGAGGCCGGCGACGATCATGCGCGCGGAGCCGATCCGGCCGACGCCCATCGCCCAGCCGAGCCGGCCGGCGAGGCCGGCGAGCTGGGCGACGCCGAGCGCGATGCCGGCCTCGACATGGGAATGGCCGAGCCCGACCGCGTGGCTGAGGAAGAAGGTGTTGAGCGTCAGCTGCATCGCGCCGAAGGCGGCGGAGGCGAGCGCCAGCGCGGCGAGCGGCCGATGCGAAAGCACCAGACGCAGTCCGGCGAGAAAGCCGGCCGCGGGAGCCGTCACGGAGGTGCGCGCCGGGCGTGGCTCCCGATCGACCACGGGGCCGTCGTAGCGCTTGGACAGGACGAGGCAGAGGGCGGCGACAGCGAGCGCGGGGACCGCCACCGCGACATAGCCGAAGCGCGGATCGACGGCGGCGACCAGCGGCGGCAACAGGAAGGAGCCGAGCGCGGCGCCGATCTGGTTGCCGGTCTGTCGCACCGAGAAGACCAGCGGCCGGTCGGCCGGGCGCGCGAGCCGGCCGAGCAGGGCCGCGCTCGCCGGCGTCTCCGGACCGAAGGCGATGCCGAGCAGCACGCCGGCACAGGCGAGCGCGACGATCGAACCTTCGGCCGCGACGGCGAGGGAGGCTGCCGCTGCGAGGCAGACGATCGCGGCGACCCGCATCGCACCGAAGCGGGCGACCAGCGCACCGCCGCGCGCGGCCATGACCATGGCCGTGCCGAACACCAGCGCCGCGAACAGCGACAGCGCCGCGGGCGAAAGTCCGATGCGCGGCGCCACCGTGCCCGGCACGAAGATCGCCGCGGCGATCACGACCTGCACGGCCATCATCGCGCCGAGCGCCGGCAGGAGCGGGGGCGCGAGGGGCGGGGACACGAGGGAGGGGCGGGTTCGACCGGTGTGGTGAGCCGGGTCGCTCCCCGCGCGGCATCGCGGGCGATGGCGCCGGCCGGTTCAGAGGCTACCATGGCGCTCACGCGGGATTCTCGAAAACGGAGGGCGGAGGCGTGGCGAACGCGGGCGGCATTTCGATACACGGCGTCGACATCGCCAAGGGCGTGGCGGCCGAGGGGCTCGAAGTCGAGCTGTTCGCGCTCGCGCCCGAGCGGCGGCTGATCGCGGCCGGCCGGCTCGGCGCCAACGGTCAGCTCGATCATCCGAGCGTGCGCGGCGAGGGCATCGCCGCCGGGCCGCACGAGGTGGTATTCCACCTGGGCGCCTGGCTGCGCGGCGCCGGCTATTCCGAGCGCGAGGCGGCGTTTCTCGACGTGGTGCCGTTCCGCTTCGTCGTGACCGAGGTCGAGAAGCACTACCATCTGCCGTTCAAGTTCACGCCCTGGGGCATCCAGCTGTTTCGCGGCGTCTGAAGTGCTCATGCGAGCCTCCGCGACAGGCCGGTCAGCCGTTCCATGACCAGGATCAGCGCGATGGTCGCGACGATCAGCACGCCGGAGAGCGCGGCGATGGTGACGTCGAGCTTGCCTTCGAGATCCTGCCACATGCGGATCGGCAGCATGTCGGTCGCCGCATCGCGCAGGAACAGCGACACCGGCACGTTGTCGAAGGACGACATGAAGGCGATGAAGCCGCCGGAGAGGATGCCGGGCCGGATCAGCGGCAGCGTGATGCGGCGGAAGGTCATGATCCGGCCGGCGCCGAGGCTCGCGGAGCATTCGAGCAGCGTCGGGTCGAGCTGCGCCAGCGCGGCGACGGTGTTGCGCACGACATAGGGCACGCAGACGACCGTGTGGCCGATGATCAGCGTCGTCAGCGACACCGGCATGCCGAGCGCGGAGAAGAACATCAGTGCCGACAGGCCGAAGGCGAGTGCCGGCAGTACCAGCGGCGACATGAACAGGCTGTCGAGCAGCCGCGCCGACAGCGCCTTCGAGCGCGCGATCGCGAGGCCGGCGGCAGTGCCCATCAGGATCGACAGCCCGGTCGCCCTGGCAGCGACCTTGAAGCTGTTCATGGCGGCGAAATGGAGCTGCCAGGCGTCCCAGAGCTCGGCGTACCAGCGCAGCGAATAGCCGGGTGGCGGGAATTTCAGCGAGAAGCCGCTGGTGAAGGACACGACGATCACCACGACTGTGGGGGCGGCGAGCAGCACGAGCGTCAGCACCGCGACGAGCCCCATGACGACGTCGAACGAGATCTTCTCCCAGTCCCGGCGCATCGGCGGCCCCCTCAGGCTTCGGTCAGGCCGCGCGACAGCCGGCCGAGCATGTTGAAGACCGTGACGACGGCGAGCACCGCCACGAGGAAGATGATCGAGATCGCCGCCGCGAACGGCCAGTTCTGCAACGTCGAGGCCTGCTGGTAGAGGTACATCGGCATGAACAGCATCTGGCCGCCGCCGACCAGGCTCTGGGTGATGAAGGCGGTGATCGCGGCGGCATAGGTCAGCATCGAGCCGGCGATGATGCCGGGGAGCGCCAGCGGCAGCGTGACCTTCACGAACGTCCGCCAGCGGCCCGAGCCGAGCGAGGCGGAGGCGTCGGCGAGGTTCGGATCGATCCGGCCGATGGCGGTCGCGAGCGGCAGCACCATGAGCGGCATCTGCACCTGTGCCAGCGCCACGACGAGGCCGCCCTGCGTATAGAGCAGCTTCAGGGGCGTCGCGATCAGGCCGAGCGACAGTAGTGTCGAATTGACGATGCCCTGCCGGCCGAGGATGACGATCCAGGCGAAGGTGCGCACCACGACGGAGGTCAAGAGCGGCAGGAGCACGATCAGCATGATCAGGCTGCGCATGCGCGGACCGGCGCGCGTGTAGAGATGCGCGACGGGAAAGCCGAGCACGAGGCAGAGCGCGGTGACCTCGAGCCCGAGCAGCAGCGTCGTGCCGAGCACGCCGAGGCTGAAGGCATCGCCGAGGAAGGCGGTGTACTGGCTCACGCCATAGGCCGTGCCCTTCGGGTCGACCTGCAGGCTCAGCGCGAACAGCACGGCGAGCGGCGCGACGAAGAACACGGCGAGAAAGCCGCCGAGCGGCAGCGCCAGACGCCAGTCGTAGGTGGTCGTGCTCGTCGCCATGGCAAGCGGCTCCGGTTTCCGGGGAGGCCGAGGGCAGGGCGCCGCCCTCGGGGGTGTTGCGCGGCGTGCGGCCGAGGCCGCGGCCCGGCTTCAGATCTTGATGTCGCGATTGAACTTCTCGATCCAGGCCGAGCGGTTCTCGTTGATCTTCTTCCAGTCCTGGAACACGAACTTCTTCTTCAGTTCGTCGGTGTCCTTGGCGAGCACCTTGGCAATCTCTCCGCCCATCTTGACCTTGGTGTTGGTCGGCACGATCAGATACGGCGCATCCATCAGCTTGGCCTGCACCTCCGGCGACAGCGCCGCCTCGATCAGCTTGAAAGCGAGTTCCTTGTTCGGCGAGTTCTTGACGATGTGGATGGTCGTCTTGAACGCGATCGCGCCTTCCTTCGGCGCCACGAACTCGACCGGCACGCCCTTGGCCTTGAGGATCTGGATGGCATTGAAGTTGCCGGGCGAGATGTCGATCTGGCCCTGCTGGAACAGCGTCGCGAGCGCGCCCGGATTGGCGGCGACCGCGGCGAGGTTCGGCTTCAGCTTCTCGATCGCGGCGAAGGCCGGGTCGATGTTCGCCTCCGAGCCGCCGTGCATCTTGGCGATCTCGACCATGAAGCCGGTGCCCAGCGTCGAGTTCATGTTGGTGATGCCGACGCGGCCCTTGTACTCGGGGTTCCACAGGTCGGCCCAGGAGGTCGGCGGCGTCTTCACTGCTTCCGGGTTGTAGGTCAGGCCCACGACCTGGAAGAACGGCGCCGGGCCGGTCGCGACCTGCGCCTCGGAGATCAGATCCTTGTAGTAGGCGCTCTTGTCGACCGGGTAGGGCTCGACCAGATCCTGGCCGATCGCGACCAGCGCCGGACCCGGATCGTGCAGCATGACGTCGATCGGCGGATTGGCCTTGGCGGCGTTGACCTTGGCGATCTGATCGACCGACAGCATCGGGTCGAGCACGATCTGCGCGTCGCCGGCCATCTTCTTGAACGCCGGCACCAGCACGGCCTTGTGCGCCTCTTCCCAGCTGCCGGTGAAGGTCGCGAAGACCAGCGGACGGGCCTGCGCGAAGCTCAGGCCCGGGAAGGCCTGCATGGCGCCGAGCGCGAGCGCGGTCTTCAGGAGCTGACGACGATCGAAGTCCATGGAAACCTCCTCGAAAGCGGAGTTCAGGGGAAGGACGGTCACGGCGCCGGATAGGCCGTGGCGAGATCGGGCGCGGCCGGGCGCACGCGCACCGGCGTGCCCGCCGGTCTGAGCGCCGCGCCGGCGAGCCGGGGTTCGGAGACCTTGATGCCGACACCGTCGGCGCCGCGCACCTCGTGGACGACGGTCGGTCCGAGCGGCAGGCCCATCTCGACGACGGCCGCGAAACCGCTCGCGTCGTCGTCGAGGACCAGATGTTCCGGGCGCAGGCAGACCAGGCAGCGGGCGCCGGCGGCGAGACCGCCCGCGGGCGTCCGCGCGACGATCTCCGCGCCAGCGTCGAGGCGGATTTTCGCGCCCGTGGCATCGGCATCGACCACGGCACCGCTCAGGCGGTTGGCGCTGCCGACGAAGGTGTTGACGAACAGGGTCGAGGGGCGGTCGTAGATTTCGGTCGGCGAGGCGAATTGCTCGAGCCGGCCCTGGCTCAGCACCGCGACGCGATCGGCCATCGACAGCGCCTCTTCCTGGTCGTGCGTGACCATCACGGTCGTGACGCCGGACAGGCGCTGCAGGCGCTTGATCTCGATCTGCATGTCGAGGCGCAGGTTCTTGTCGAGCGCGGCGAACGGCTCGTCGAGCAGCAGGATGCGCGGCTTGATCGCCAGCGCACGGGCGAGCGCGACGCGTTGCTGCTGGCCGCCGGAGAGCTGGCGCGGCAGGCGATCGGCGAGGTGGCCGAGCTTGACCAGCTCGAGCATGCGCAACGCCTCGGCCTCGCGCTCGGCCTTGGCCACGCCCTGCGCGGCGGGGCCATAGGCGACGTTCTCGGCCACGCTCATATGCGGGAACAGCGCGTAGTTCTGAAACACAATGCCGATGCGCCGATGGTTCGGCGGCAGGTCGTCGACGACCTCGTCGCCGAGCACGATCCGGCCCTCCGACTGACGGATGAAGCCGGCGACGATCCTGAGCAGGGTGGTCTTGCCGCAACCCGACGGCCCGAGCAGCGCGACCAGCTCGCCCGCGCGGATGTCGAGATTGATGTTCTCGACGGCGACGCTGGTGCCATAGCGATGCGTCACCGCGTCGACCACCAGCGATCGTCCACCCTGTTGTCCGCCGCCGCTTGGCGGTGTGCCCTTGTCCTGCATCGCGTCCGTCCGGCATTCGTCTTGCACCAAAGACGAGAGCAACGGGCATGCCAAATGCAGGTTTATGTATAAAAAACAACGATATATGTGATTTCAAAAATGTCTGCGCATGGCCGGAGCCCGAATCCTGTGCAATCTCTTGGAGCAGTTGACGTGAAAAGCGGCGATGGGATGGGCGAGGGGGCCGACGCCCCGAAGGCTGCCGGGGGCGAGCCGGTCGCGGCGGTCGAACTGGCCGGGCGGCTCGCGCGTCGCGAGGTCGCCGCCGAGACGGTCGTGCGCAACCATCTCTCCCGCATCGCGCGGCTCGATCCGGCTTTGCGAGCCTTCATCACCGTCGGTGCGGAGGGGGCGATCGAGGCCGCGCGCGCGCTCGACCGCCAGCCGGTGCCGGTCGGGCCGCTGCACGGGCTGCCGATCGCGGTCAAGGATCTGACCGATACCGCCGGCCTGCGCACCACGATGGGCTCGGCGCTTCATGCCGACCGCGTGCCGGAGCGCGACGATCCGGTCGCGGCGCGGCTGAAGGCGGCGGGCGCGATCGTCCTGGGCAAGGCCAACACGCCGGAATTCGGCTTCGGCGCGGTCTGCGCGAACCGGCTCTGCGGGCCGACGGCCAATCCGTTCGATCCGCGGCTGACCTCGGGCGGCTCGTCCGGCGGTTCGGCGGTGGCGGTCGCGACCGGCATGGCCGCGCTCGCCCATGGCACCGACTTCGGCGGTTCGGTGCGCACGCCGGCCGGCTTCTGCGGCGTCGTCTCGATCCGGCCGACGCCGGGGCTGATCGGCGATGCCGCGCGCGATCTCGCCTGGAGCGGGCTCGCGACCCATGGCGCGCTGGCGCGGACGGTCGACGATGCGGCGCTGATGCTGTCGGCCATGGCGGCGGCCGAGGTTCTTGATCCGCTCTCGGCCAGTGCCCATCGTCCCGATCCGAACGTGAACTCTCGTCCGCAAAGGATCGCCGCGACGCCAGATTTCGGCATCGCGCCGGTCGCCGCTGTCGTGCGTGCGCGCTTCGCCGAGGCCGTGGCGGCGGCGGAGCCGGTCGTCGGCCCGATCACTGCCGCGACGCCCGATTGCACCGGCGCCGGCCGGGCGTTCCGGACCCTGCGCGCGGCCCAGATCGCGCGCGGTTTCGGTGCGCTCGCCGGCACCGAGGGCGACCGGCTGACGGAAACCGTGCGCTGGAACGTCGAGGCGGGGCGGCGCCTGTTGGCCGCGGACTATCTGGAGGCCGAGGCGATCCGCTCGGCGCTCTGGCGGCGCTTCGTCGGCTTCTTCCGCGACCACGACGTGCTGATCGCGCCCTCGGCCTCGGTCATGCCCTGGCCGAACGACGACGGCGAGGTCACCACGATCGACGGTGCGCCGCTCCTCGACATTCTCGACTACCTGACCGTGACCTTCGTCGTCTCGCTGGTCGGGTTCCCGGTCGTGACCATCCCGGCGCCGCAGGGCGCGCATGCGCTGCCCTTCGGGCTGCAGCTGATCGGCCGGCCCGGCGAAGAGGCCGGCCTGATCGCCTTCGCCCGCCGGCTCGAACGCGAGGCCGGCTTCGCCTGGCGCGCGCCCGCCATCGCCGCCGCCTGATCCCGCTTTCCTGATCCCACGCACTCCGGAGACCTCGATGACCCACCGCATCGGCATGTTGACGCCGTCCTCGAACACCGTGCTCGAACCGGTCACGGCCGCGATGCTCGGCCCGGAGGGCGATGTGACCGCGCATTTCTCGCGCTTCAAGGTCACCGAGATCGCGCTCTCGGACGCGGCGCTTGGCCAGTTCGACGCCGAGCCGATGCTGGCGGCGGCGGACCTGCTCGGCCACGCCAAGGTCGACGTCGTGACCTGGAACGGCACGAGCGCGAGTTGGCTCGGCCTCGATCGCGACCGGGCACTGGCGGCCGCGATCGCCGCGCGGACCGGCATCCGGGCGACGACCTGCGTGCTCAGCCTGTTCGATCTGATGCGCGCCAAGGGCATCGGCTCGATCGGGCTCGTGACGCCCTATACCGCTGACGTGCAGGCCGAGATCGCCAAGGTCTATGCGTCGGAAGGCATCGTGGTCGCGGCGGAGAGCCATCTCGGCATCCGCGACAACTTCTCCTTCGGCCTCGTCGACCGGCCGACGCTCGATCGGCAGATCGCGACCGTGGCAGCGGCGCGGCCGGAGGCGATCGTGATCCTGTGCACCAATGTCGCCGGTGGGCCGCATGTGGCGCGCTGGGAGGCCGAACACGGCGTGCCGGTGATCGACAGCGTCGCCGTCACGCTGTGGGGCGCGCTCAGCGAGTTCGGGCGGCCGGGGCTTGCGACGCCTGAGTTCGGACGACTGCTGTTCGGACGACTGCTCGCCGGGTGACCGGCTGGCTATGAGCTAGCCGTGCGGCGCCGAATATTCGGCGTCGGAGACGTGCTCGAGCCAGTCGACGGTGCGGCCGTCGAGCGCCTCCTGAATGGCGATATGGCTCATCGCGGTCTCGGCCGAGGCGCCGTGCCAGTGCCGCTCGCCGGGCGGGAACCAGATCACATCGCCGGGGCGGATCTCCTCGATCGGCCCGCCCTCGCGCTGGGCGAGGCCGCGGCCGGACATGACGATCAGCGTCTGGCCGAGCGGATGGGTGTGCCACGCGGTACGGGCGCCGGGCTCGAAGGTGACCAGCGCCCCGGCCGCCCGCGCCGGCGCGGCGGCAGCGAACAGCGGATCGATGCGGACGGTGCCGGTGAACCAGTTGGCCGGCCCCTTGGCCGAGGGCTTTGCACCTGCGCGCTGGATCTCCATCGATCGGCTCTCCTCGTCGTTCCGGCCGGCTTCTGTCCGCCCCAGACGTATCACGCCCTGCACCGGCGCCCAATGAAAGGCGCGTGACGAAGCGGAGAAGGGGCGCCGGCGTCGCGGTGCGGCCTACGGCGCGATCCGGCCATCGACGACCTGGATGGTCCGGTCGCATTGGCTGGCGAGGTGCATGTTGTGCGTCACCAGGAGAAAGCTCGTGCCGTGCTCGCGGTTCTCGCGGCGAAGCAGCGCGAAGACGTCGTCTGCTGATTTCGTGTCGAGATTGCCGGTCGGCTCGTCGGCGAGCACGAGATCGGGCTTCATCGCGAGCGAGCGGGCGACCGCGACGCGTTGCTGCTGGCCGCCCGACAGGTTGGTCGCGAGGCTGTTGGCGAAGGCGGCGAGCCCGACCTCGCCGAGGAGCGCGCGCGCCCGCGCCTCGATCTCCCGGCTCGGGAAGGTCCGGTCGGCGACGAGCGGGATCATGACGTTTTCCAGCGCCGTGAAGGCGGAGATCAGCAGGTGGTACTGGAACACGAAGCCGATGGTGCGGCCACGCAGGCGCGTGAGTTCGGCATCGGACATCCGGCTCGTCTCGACGCCATGGATCAGGAGGTTCCCCGCGGTCGGACGATCGAGCAGGCCGATGATGTTGAGCAGCGTGCTCTTGCCAGAGCCGGATGGTCCGATCAGCGCGACGAACTCACCGCGTTCGAGCGTGAGATCGATGCCGTGCAGGACTTCGGTCTCGTTCGGGCGGCCGACATTGTAGGATTTGCGCACGCCCTCCAGGCGCAGGATCTCTTCAGCCACGGATCGCCTCCACCGGATCGAGCCGCGCCGCACGGATCGCCGGCGCCATCGCCGCCACGAGCCCTGTCACCGTGGCCAGCAGCGTGGCGGCCACGAAGAGCTGGGGCTCGATGATCAGCGGGATCAGTTCGCTGCCGTCCGCCTGGCGCGAGACCGCGTGCCAGTAGACCAGCGCGCCGGTGCCGAGCGCGGCGCCGGCGAGCGAACCGGCGAAGCCGAGCAGGCCGCCCTGCAGCAGGAAGATCCGCAGGATCTGGCCGCGCCGCGTCCCCATCGCGCGCAGGATGCCGATGTCCTTCGAGCGCTGGATCACCGAGACGACCAGCACGGCCGCGATGCCGAAGGCGACCGACAGGCCGACGAACAGGCGGATCAGCGTATTGGTGTTCTGCTGGGCCTGCACGGCGGTGAAGAACTGGGCGTTGGTCTTGATCCAGCTGTCGGCATCGACGGCGTGGGTGGCCGAGATTTCCCGGGCGATCGTCTCGGCGGCATAGATGTCGTTCACGGTCAGATCGATCGTGGTGACGCCGCCGATCAGGCCGAGAAGCGCCTGGCCGGTGCGCAGCGCCACGAAGGTCAGGCGCTGGTTGGTGCCCTTGTTGCCGAGATCGATCAGGGCGGTGACGGTCAAGGTGCGGGCGACGCCGGAGGCGGCGGTGACGTTGAGCTTGTCGCCGACGCTGACGCCGAGATCCTTGGCGAGTTCGGTGCCGATGACGATGTCGTCGCTGGTCAGCCGCAACTGGCCGGCGACGAGATAGTCGGGCAGGCGCACGATACGGAAATAGGTTTCGGGATCGATGCCGCTGACCGAGATCGACCGGCTGGCATCGCCGCGCACCGCCAGCGCCGAGCCGCCCGCCGTCGGCGAGACGACGGCGATCTCGGGCCTCGTGCGCATGGCCTCGGCGATCGCCTGCCATTGGTCGATCGACAGCACGCGCTGGCTCGGGCGCTGGACGACCGGATCGGCGACCAGGGTGGCGCCGGTCCGCAGCGGCCGCGCCACCTGATCGGGCGCCACGAGCTGGATGTGCGGCTGGGAGGTCAGCACCCGGCGCAGGAAGTTCTGCTGGAGGCCGGTGAGCATCACCGACATGAACACGATCACGCCGACGCCGATCGCGATGCCGCCGAGAATAAACAACGTCTGGAGGCGCCCCTCGCGCAGGAAGCGCAGCGACGTGATCCATTCGAAGGGCAGAAGCGGGTTCATGGCAGGACCGGCCGCAGCCGCTGGCCGGGGCGCAGGCTGGACGTGGTCGGCACCACCAGGTCGCCTTCCCCGATGCCGTCGAGGATCTCGGCCTGGACGTTGCCGCGCAAGCCGAGGCGGACCGGCTGGCGGTGCGCGCGACCGTCGCGCGCGGCCAGAACCCAGGGCTGGGCGGAGCCGGCATCGCGGATCGACCGGAGCGGCAGCACCAGGGTCGCGTTGCGGCGACCCACCTCGATATCGACGGACACGGTCATGTCCTGCCGCAGATAGGCGGGCGGCTCGGCGACGTTGAGCTTCACCTCGACCGAGGCGCGGGCGATGTCGACACCGGGATTGATGTAGGACACGACCGCGTTGAAGCGGGCGTCCGGATAGGCGTCGGCCGAGGCGAGCGCCGGTTGGCCGACGGCGATGAGGCCGAGGTTGCGCTCGTCGATCTGCAGCACGAGCTGCGTCGTGCCGGCAGGCGCGAGCACCAGCATCGCGCGGCCCGGCTGCACCACGGTGCCTTGTTCCACCTTGCGCGCGATCAGCACGCCGTCGCGCGGCGCCGCGACGGTCGCATAGCCGAGACGCGAGCGGGCGGTCGCGAGATTGGCTTCGGCCTGATCTAGCTGGGTCTGCGCCAGGACGTAGTCGCTGCCCTCGGGGCTCGCCGTGAACACCTGGAGCTGGGCGGTATTGACCTGCGTGCGCGCGATGTCGAGCGCGCGCTGGGCGTCGTCGAGCGCGGCGAGGGTCGAATGGCCGTTGCGGGCCAGTTCGGCTGTCCGGTCGAAGGCGGCCTGGGCGTTGCGCAGCGTTGCTTGTGCCTGCGCCAGATTCTCGCGCGCCATCGGCAGGGTGAGGTCGGTGAGCTGGCGGATGCGCGCGCGGGCCTGGGCGAGCGCGCCCTGCGCCTGCACGACCGCGGCCTGCAGTTCCTGCGGCTCGAGCTTGACCAACGGCTGGCCGCGCGCCACGCGCTGGCCGTCCTCGACCAGCACTTCGGACACCGTGCCGGTGATCTGCGCGGCGATCTCGACGCGAAACGGCGTCTCGACATGACCGCTGGCAACGACGGTGCGAACCAGATCGGCGCGCTTGACCCGATCGACCACGATCTCCGGGCCGAACGCGACCCGTGCCACCTGCCAGGCGCCGAGCGCGAGCAGGACCACGACGACAAGCGCGAACCAGCGATGAGCCCAGACGAAGGACACAGTGGTCCGCAAGGTACTGCCTTTGTTTGTGAAAGCGCTGCCGCGCGGAATCCCGTGCGCGGGATCCGGCATCGCTTGCGATCGACTGTCTTGCATGTCCCGGTCCCGTTCGGCGCCCCTGGCCACAGACTAGGGACTGCAAGGGGACGCGCCATGATCTAGAACAAGGAGGGGTGTACGGCGGTGGCCGGGTCTTGCCGGCGCATCGGGTCATGCCGGCGCAGGCGTCAATCCGAGAGGCGCGGGCGCGCCGGACCCGGACATTCGGGGAGGCGGCGGGATCAGGGCGTGCCGGGGACCCGGACCGATCGCCGCCAGACCAGCGTCGGCGGCAACACCACGCGTAAAGGCGTCTCCGGCGCATCGTCGCCCAGGAGCTCGACTGTCCGGGCGACGATCGCATCGATCGGCTGATCGAAGGTCGTCAGTTGGTAGGACAGCCAGTCCGACTGTCGGATGTTGTCGCAGCCGATCACCGAGACGTCCTCGGGAACCCTGAGGCCGAACTCGCGCCGCGCGGCGTCCATGACGCCGCAGGCGAGGATGTCGTTGACGCAGAAGACCGCGTCCGGGCGTGTCGACGCGGTGAAGAGGCGGCGTCCGGCCGCGACGCCGTCCTCGTAGCGGGCGACGGCACCCTCGCGCACCACGGCGACATCGAGCCCGAGGTCGCGCGCGGCCGCGACGAAGGCCGTCTCGCGCTCGATCAGGCTCGGCGTCGGGTTGCCCGTGTCGACGACGGCGAGGCGGCGGCAGCCGCCGCGCACGAAGGCCTGCAGGGCGGCGCGCGCCACCGTGGCATTGTCGAGCCGGATGTTGTGCGGACCGTCGATCCGGTCGTCGCGGTTGATCAGCACCATGCGCTGGCCGTTGTCGAGACAGGTCCGGATCACGGTCTCGGCCGGGGTTCCCGACACGACCACCGTGCCATCGGCGCGGTAGTGCAGGCTCTGGCGCAGCACGGCCTCGCCCGCCTCGCCGCGGCCGTCCGTGCTCAGCACCATGGCGACCTTGCCGATCGCCTGGAGCTCCACGGTCAGCGCGCGCAGCAGGCGGGCCTGCTGCGGCGTCTCGAGATCGGCCACGATCAGGCAGACGATCCCGGTGCTCCGGCTGATCAGGCCGCGCGCGAGATGATTGACGTGGTAGCCGAGCGCGGCCGCGGCATCGAGCACGCGCCGCCGCGTTTCCTCCGAGACGCTGGCACCCGGTGTGAACACCCGCGACACTGCCGACCGGGAGACGCCGGCGCGGATGGCGACTTCGCGTGCGCCGACGAAGGCGGGGCGGTCACGCCGTCCCGCGCCGATCGTCTCGTCGGCGTCCTTCGAACCCGTCATCCTGCGGCTGCCTCCGGCGTCGTCCGCGCCGCTCCGATCGTCCACTCGATCGCGTGCTGCCCGGTTCGTTGCTAGCGTGGTCGTTCTTTTTCAGGCTTGCAAGGGTGTGCAATGCGATTTTGCGATGCGGTATCGTTCGCAACTGCGGAATGACGCGGGAGTATGTAACGATCCGTTGACAATGTGACAGTTCGCGTGACACCGTGTTTGCAAGCGTGTGCAAAGCGCGGCGGACCCGGCGATGACCTGCGGTCCGTTCCACCGCCGACACGGCGGGGTGTTCTGGGAGGACGTCATGGCGAATGGAAAGCACCGGGTGGTGGTCGGCACCGTGTTGGCCGGTCTGATGGGGGCGATCGCCGGCGGCGGTCATGCCGTCGCGGCCGGGTCGGTGGTGGTCTACTGCGGTGTGAACGAGGAATGGTGCCGCGCCGCGGCGTCCGCGTTCGAACAGAAGACCGGCATCCACGTCGACATGACGCGCCAGAGCGCGGGCGAGATCTACGCCCGCCTGCGCGCCGAGAAGGACAATCCGCGCGGCGACATCTGGTACGGCGGCACCGGCGATCCGCATCTGCAGGCCGCATCCGACGGTCTGACCGAGCCCTATCAGTCGCCGGCGCTGAAGGACCTGCGCGCCTGGGCGCAGAACCAGGCCAAGCGCTCCGAGTACCGGACGGTCGGCATCTACCTCGGCGCCCTCGGCTTCGGCTACAACGAGAAGGCGCTGGCGAGCCGCAAGGCGGCGGTGCCGGCGTGCTGGGCGGACCTGCTGAAGCCGGAGTTCAAGGGCGAGGTCCAGATGGCCGATCCCAACTCCTCCGGCACCGCCTGGACCATGCTCGCGACCATCGTCCAGCTCATGGGCGAGGAGCAGGCGTTCGACTATCTGAAGAAGCTCAACGACAACATCGACCACTACACCAGCGCCGGCGCGGCGCCGGCCCAGGCGGTCGGGCGCGGCGAGGTGACCGTCGGCATCACGTTCCAGCACGATCTGGTCGATGCGGCCAAGAAGTCGCCGGCGGTCAAGGTCGTGTCGCCCTGCGAGGGCACCGGCTTCGAGATCGGCTCGATGAGCCTGATCAAGGGTGGCCGTCATGTCGAAGAGGCCAAACAGTTCTACGAGTGGGCGCTGACGCCCGAGGCGCAGGCGATCGCGGCCAAGAACGGCAGTTATCAGGTGCCATCCAACGAGAAGTCGCCGGTGCCCCCTGAGGCGCCCGACACGTCGAAGATGAAGCTGATCGACTACGACTTCGGCAAATACGGCTCGTCGACCGAGCGCAAGCGGCTGCTCGCGCGCTGGACCCAGGACGTCAAGAACGCCAAGTGAGGCGCCGCCCATGCGATTGCCTACGAAGGCGTCCCGCTTCGGTGGGCCGGCGCCCTGGCTGTTTGCGGCCTGGGGTGCGCTGATCCTGCTGCCCTGGTACGGCTCCGAGCGTGGTCTTGCCGCGCTCGTGACCGGTCCGACCACGTCGGCCATCGTCGCCGGCCTGACCGGAAAGCCCTGGCTGCTGCTGCTCGTCCTGCCGCTCGTCGCCGCGACGCTGGCGGTCCGGGCCGGCCGGCCGAAGCTTCTCGCGTGGGCCGCCGGGGCAGGGCTGCTGTTACTCGTGGTCGAGGCGTTCCTGATCGGCGGCAAGGGCTGGTCGGTCGTGGCGCTGACCGGCGCATTCGGCGCCGGGCCGAGCCAGCCGGCGCTCGGCTGGGGCGCGCTTTTCCTCGCTCTGACGCTTTCGATCGTGCTCGCCCACGGCCTCGCCCGTCAGGGCTGGTGCAAGGGCGACGCCTTCACGGTCGGCGCCCTGATCGTCGTGTCGGGGTCGATCTTCGCCTTCGTCGGCTATCCGATCGCCTGCATGCTGATCTCGGCGTTCAAGGACAACGCCGGGCACTACGATCTCGCGATGTTCGCGACGAAACTCGGCGACGCCTCGATCTGGGGGCTCGACTGTCTCCAAAGCAGCAAGAGCTGCGGCGTCGCATGGAATTCGCTGGCGCAGGGCGTGATCGTCGGGGTGCTGTCGACGCTGCTCGGGCTTGCCTTCGCGCTGGTCGCGGCGCGGACCACGTTTCCGTTTCCGCGCCTGTTCCGGGTGATCTCGGTGCTACCGGTGATCACCCCGCCGTTCGTGATCGGCCTCGCGCTGATCCTGATGTTCGGCCGGGCCGGCATGGTGACGGCGATGCTGACCGACCTGTTCGGCCTGCCGCGTAGCCGCTGGATCTACGGCATGCCGGGGCTCACCATCGCCCAGCTGCTCGCCTTCACGCCGATCTCCTATCTGGTGCTGCTCGGCGTGGTGCAGGGCGTCAGCCCGTCGCTCGAGGAGGCGTCGCAGACGCTGCGGTCGGGCCGGTGGCGGACGTTCCGGCATGTGACCTGGCCGCTGATCCGGCCGGGCCTCGCCAATGCCTTCCTGATCGCCTTCATCGAGAGCCTCGCGGATTTCGGCAATCCGATCATGATCGGCGGCAACTTCCGCGTCCTGTCGACGAGCATCTATTTCGCGGTGGTCGGCGCGGCACAGGATCAGGGGCAGGCG
This sequence comes from Ancalomicrobiaceae bacterium S20, assembly GCA_040269895.1. Taxonomy (NCBI): domain Bacteria; kingdom Pseudomonadati; phylum Pseudomonadota; class Alphaproteobacteria; order Hyphomicrobiales; family Ancalomicrobiaceae; genus Methyloraptor; species Methyloraptor flagellatus. The sequence continues at coordinate 1,195,135 of CP158568.1, forward strand.
GCCGTGCTCGCCATCGTGCTGCTGGTCTTCACGCTCGCCGCTTTCCTGCTGCAGCGGCTCTGGGTCGGCCGGCGCAGCTATGTCACGGTCTCGGGCAAGGGCGACGCCGGCGTGCCGGTGCCGCTGCCACGCGGGCTGAAGATTGCCTGCCTCTCGGTCGTGATCCCCTGGATGATCCTCACCGCGGCGGTCTACGCCATCATCCTGGCCGGCGGCTTCGTCGCCGCGATCGGCTCGGACAACACGCCGACGCTCAAGCACTTCGTCACGGCCTTCGCGATCGGCTCGGGCGATCACGGCTGGTTCCTGTCCGGATCGGCATGGAATTCGCTGATCACGACGCTGCAGGTCGCCGTTCTGTCGATGATCCCGACGGCGGCGCTCGGCATCGTGACCGCCTACCTCTTGAACCGCCAGCGCTTCGCCGGCCAGGGACTGTTCGAGTTCCTGACCATGATGAGCTTCGCCATCCCGGGCACGGTGATCGGCATCAGCTACATCCTGGCCTTCAACACGCCGCCGATCGAACTCACGGGCACGGCGACGATCATGATCGTGGCCTTCGTGTTCCGGAACATGCCGGTCGGCATCCGCGCCGGCCTCGCCAACCTCAGCCAGATCGACCGCAGTCTCGACGAGGCATCATTCACGCTCGGCGCGCGCTCGGGGCTGACGCTCCGGCGCGTGATCCTGCCGATCCTGCGCCCGGCGATCGCGACCTCGATGGTCTATGCCTTCGTGCGCGCGATCACCAGCGTCAGCGCGGTGATCTTCCTGGTCAGCGGCGAGTACAACCTCGCCACCGTCTACATCGTCGGTCGCGCCGAATTCGGCGAATACGGACTGGCGATCGTCTATTCCGCGGTCCTGATCGTGATCATGGTCCTGGCGCTCATCGCGATCCAGGCGATCGTCGGCGAGCGGAAGATCGGTCGGCGGCCGGCCGCGGCGGAGCGAACCTCGTCCCTCGACCGCGTCGCGGAGGCTTCATGAACCAGATCGTGTCTTCGTCTTCGATCCCGGCGCCCGCCGGGGCGGCGAGGGGGCTTCCGCCGGCCCTGGAGTTCCACCAGGTCGTCAAGCGCTATGGCCTGGTGACCGCGGTGGCTGGCGTCGACTTCACGGTCGATCGCGGCACGCTCGTGACCCTGCTCGGCCCGTCGGGCTGCGGCAAGACCACCACGCTGCGGCTGGTCGCCGGGCTCGAATTGCCGACGACGGGGCAGATCCGGATCGACGGCACCGACGTCACCTTCCGCTCGGCGGCGGAGCGGGACGTCAGCATGGTGTTCCAGTCCTACGCGCTGTTCCCGCACATGAGCGTGCTCGAGAATGTCTGCTACGGCCTGCGTGCCTCCGGCGTCGGCAAGGCGCGGGCGGTCGAGATGGCGGCCGAGAAACTGGCGACCGTCGGGCTCGCCGGTTTCGAGAAGCGCCTGCCAAGCGAGCTGTCGGGCGGGCAGCAGCAGCGCGTCGCGGTGGCGCGCGCCATTGTGCTGGAGCCCAAGGTACTGCTGTTCGACGAGCCGCTGTCGAACCTCGATGCGAAGTTGCGCCGGCGGGTTCGCGAGGACATCCGGCAGCTTCAGCAGCAGCTCGGCCTGACGGTGATCTACGTGACGCATGATCAGGAGGAGGCGCTCGCCGTCTCCGACCGGATCATCGTGATGCGCAACGCCCGGATCGTGCAGGACGGCACGCCGCGCGATCTCTACGAGCGTCCGGCCGATCGTTTCATCGCCGACTTCATCGGCAACGCCAATCTGGTGCCGGTCGAGGTCACCCGCGACGACAGTCCGCTCGCGCGGGTGTCGCTCGACGGCATGGTGCTCGCCCTGCCGCATCGCGATCTGCCGGCCGGCCGGCTCGATCTGGCGGTCCGGCCGAACGCCTTCCTGCTCCGCGCCGGCGGGCCGCAGCCGGGCGAGATCGCCGGCACCATCCGCAAGGCCGCCTACCTCGGGAGCCACATGGAATACGAGCTCGTCCTGCCCGGCATCGACCGGGAGCTTTTCGTGGTCGATCCCGGCGTGGAACGGCCGTTCGAACCCGGCGCCGTGGTCGGCGTGCGGATCGCGCCGCACGGTGCGGCGCTCGTGCCGGCCGATGGCGGTGCGGCATGAGCGCGACGGTTCTCTCGTCAGGAACGGCGGCCGGATGCGCCGCCGACCTCGACGCGCGCTTTGCCTTCGCCGTCGATGTCGCCCGCCGGGCCGGGCGGCTGGCGCTCGATCTGCGTGACACGCTGGGGCCGGCCGAGGCCAAGAGTGCGATCGACTTCTGCACCGAGGCCGATCGGGCCGTCGAGCGGCTGATCCGCGCCGAAGTCGCCGATCGTTTCGGCGACACGATGATCGGCGAGGAGGACGGCGGCGAGGCGTCGTCCCGGGTCTGGGTCGTCGATCCGATCGATGGCACGGCGGGATACATCCACGGTACGCCGCGCTGGTGTGTGTCGATCGCGCTGGTCGTCGACGGTGCGATCGCGTTCGGCGTCCTCTACGCGCCGGCGGAGGACCGGTTCTTCACCGCCCGCGCCGGCGGGGGCGCGTTTCTGAACGGCGCGCCGATCCGGGTCAGCGGCTTGCGCCACGGCGCGGCGCCGGTGGTCGAGATGGGCTGGTCCGAGCGTCGTCCGCTCGAGCGCTATTGCGCCGTCTTGCAAGGCCTGACGGCGGCCGGCATCGAATTCCGCCGCCACGGCTCCGGCGCGCTCGGTCTCGCCGACGTCGCCTGCGGCCGGAACGACGGTTATGCGGAGCTGCACATCAACGCCTGGGACGCGCTCGCCGGCATCCTGCTGGTGCGCGAGGCCGGCGGCTTCGTCAACGACTTCCTGGCCGACGACGGACTGACCCGCGGCAACCTGCTGCTCGCGTCGACCCCCGAGATCGCCGCGCGGCTCTCCGCGCTGGTGGGGGCCGGCTGAACGTTGCAGCCGGTCCGATCCGCCCGGCGCGCCGACGTCGGCGCGCCGGGGCACCATCCGGTGCCTGCCTTGGCCTCGGCCGCCTGACGGCCTTGTGAACGAAACCATCGTCGCTGCGGGGGATTGAGACCGCTGAGGCAGCGACGAGGGACGGACCATGGCGGAGCACAATCCGAGATCGACCCAGAGCCGGCGCGAATTCCTGACCGTGGCTGCCGGCACCTGTGCCGCGCCATTGGCCTATGCGGCGACGCCCACGGCGGCGGCCGCCGACACATCCGCTGCGGCGACGGGGAAGGGCGGGGCCGACGCGATCGAAACGGTCGCCCTGCCGGTCAACGGACAGCTCCATCGTCTGGCGCTCGATCCGCGGACGACCCTGCTCGACGCCCTGCGCGACCATATCGGCCTGACCGGCACCAAGAAGGGCTGTGATCACGGTCAGTGCGGCGCCTGCACGGTTCATATCGACGGCCATCGGGCGCTGTCCTGCATGACCTTCGCGGTGATGGCCGAGGGCCGCGCGGTGACGACGATCGAGGGGCTCGCGGAGCCCGGTGGACGCCTGCATCCCATGCAGCAGGCCTTCGTCGATCACGACGCCTTCCAGTGCGGCTACTGCACGCCCGGGCAGATCATGTCCGCCATCGCGTGCATCAAGGAGGGCCATGCGTCCTCCGAGGCCGACATCCGCGAATTCATGAGCGGCAACCTGTGCCGCTGCGCCGCCTATCCGAACATCGTCGCCGCGATCATGCAGGCGCGGGCCGAGATGCAGGAGCTCTGAGTCATGGAGCGCTTCGATTACACGCGCGCCGAGTCCGTCGAGACGGCCTCCCGCAATGCCGCCATGTCAGCGGATGCCGGTGCCTCTCCGGTGATGGCCGCCACGCAGTACATTGCGGGCGGCACGAACATGACCGACTACATGAAGCTCGGCGTGATGCGGCCGACCCGCCTCGTCGACCTCAATCCGCTGGCTCTCCAGGGCATGGCACGGATCGAGGCCGGACCGCACGGGTTGCGGCTCGGCGCGCTGGTGCGGATGGCCGAGGCGCAGGACCATGCCGCGATCCGGCGCGACTATCCTGTTATCGCGCAGTCGCTGATGCTCGCGGCGAGCCAGCAGATCCGCAACATGGCGAGCCTCGGCGGCAATGTCCTGCAGCGGACGCGGTGCGAGTATTTTCGCGAGACGTCCTGGCCCTGCAACAAGCGCGATCCCGGTTCGGGGTGCGCGGCGATGGACGGCGTGAACCGGCAGCACGCCGTTCTCGGCACCTCGGACGCCTGTATCGCGACCTATCACGGCGACTTCGCCCAGGCCCTGATCGCGCTCGATGCCGCCGTCGACGTGACCGGTCCGGCCGGGCGGCGGACGCTGCCGTTCGCGGCACTCCATCGGCAACCGGGCGACAGCCCGCATGTCGAGACCGTCCTCGCGCCCGGCGACGTGATCACCGCGATCACCGTGCCCGCCGGTTCCTGGACCCGCCGATCCCGCTACGTGAAGGTTCGCGACCGCGACTCCTACGCTTTCGCGCTCGCCTCGGCCGCCGTCGCGCTGGACCTCGACGGCGACACGGTTCGCCATGCCCGGATCGGGCTCGGCGGTGTCGCGACGGTTCCGTGGCGCGCCCGGGAGGCGGAGAGCGCCCTCGAAGGGCGCCGGCTCGACGAGGCGGTCGCCCGCGAGGCCGCGCGGATCGCTTTCGCCGGCGCGCGGGCACGCGAACACAACGCCTACAAGATCCCGCTCGGCCAGCGCACGCTCGTCCGCGCCCTGCTCGAAACCCGCGACATGGAGATCTGAGCCGTGACCATTGCCGCTCCCGAGCCGAAGGAAAACCAGGGCCGTCCCGAACCGCGCGTCGACGCGCGCCTGAAGGTGACCGGCGAAGCCCGCTATCCGGCGGACTTCGCGCTGCCGAACCTCGCCCACGCGGTGCTGGTGACGAGTTCCATCGCACGCGGCACCGTCACCGCAGTCCACAAGGAGGCGGCGCTGGCCGTCCCCGGCGTTCTGGACGTGCTGACCTATGGCGACGCCGACGCACTGGAGAACCCGACCTTCGGCAATGGGAACATGACGTCGGTACAACCGCTCAAGAAGCGCCGGATCGAGCATGACGGCCAGATCGTCGCTCTGGTGGTCGCCGACACGTTCGAGGCCGCATCCGAGGGGGCCTCGAAGGTCCGGGTCGAGTACCGGCCCGAGCCGGCGAGCGCGACGCTGGAGTCCGAGGGCACCGAGGTCATCCCGGCGGTCGGCAACACGCAGAACCACAAGGAGGACGCCTCGGTCGGCGACTTCGCCGGTGCTTTCGAGAGAGCGCCGGTCAAGCTCGAGGCCGAGTATCGGACGCCCGCCCAGCATCACAATCCGATCGAGCTGTTCTCGACCACGGCGGTCTGGCACGACGGCGATCTGACTGTCTACGAGCCGAGCCAGTCGGTTCACGGTCACAAGAACGCTCTCGCCAAACAGCTCCGTATCGATCCGGCACGGGTGCGGGTGGTCAGTCCGTTCGTCGGCGGCGCGTTCGGTTCCAAGGGGCCGCTGTCGCCGCGCGCGACGATCGTCGCACTCGCGGCCCAGAAGCTGAACCGGCCGGTGCGCTGCGTCGTCAGCCGCATGCAGGCGTTCACGACCCAGACCTATCGCGCGGAGACGCGGCATCGCATCCAGATGGGTGCCACGCCCAACGGCCGCGTGGTCGCTTTTTCCCACGAGGGCTGGGAACTGACCTCCCGGCCGGACAACTACGTCGTCGGCGGCACGGACGCGACCACCCGCATCTACGATTGGGGCGCGGTGCAGTCGAAGGTCAGCCTGGTCAAGGCCGACCGCCAGACGCCGGGCTACATGCGCTCGCCGCCCGAGGTGCCCTATGTCTTCGCGCTCGAAAGCGCGCTCGACGAGCTGGCTGAGAAGCTCGGCATGGACCCGATCGAGCTCAGGCGCGTCAACGACACCATGGCCGAGCCGATCAAGAAATCGCCGTTCACCAGCCGGTCGCTGATGGCCTGTTTCGACGAAGCGGCGAAGGCATTCGACTGGTCGCGCCGCCGGCCGACGCCGGGGGCGACGCGGAACGGCGACTGGCTGGTCGGCTACGGCTGCGCGACGACCTACTATCCGAGCAACACGGCCGCTTCGACCGCGCGGGTTCGCTTTTCGCCCGACGGCAAGGTGGTCGTCCAGACGGCCAGTCACGAGATCGGCACCGGTGTCCGCACCGTCGCCGCGCAGATGGCGGCCGAACGGCTCGGCGTGGACGTTACGGCGGTCGCGGTCGAGATGGGCGACACGTCGCTCCCGCCCGCGCCGGTCGCGGGCGGATCGAATTCCACCGCGAGCGTCTGCTCGACCGTGCTGAAGGCCTGCGACGCGATCCGCGCGCGCGTGTTCAAGGCCGTGGCCGAGATCAACGACAGTCCGGTCGCAGGCCGGGCGGCATCCGAGCTCGACCTTCAGAAGGGTGAGGTGGTCGCGGGGAACGGCGCCCGCGCGAAACTGGCCGATCTGCTGCGCAAGGCCGGCGTCGGAGTGATCGAGGAATATGCCGAGTTCATACCCGAGGGAGGCGCGCCGGATGCGATCGCGAAGCTCTATCAGGGCCAGACCAGCATGTCCGGCGGCTCGCACGGCAAGAAGATGATGTTTGCCTTCGGTGCCGAATTCGTCGAGGTGCACATTCACCGGCTGACCCGCGAGATCCGCGTGCCGCGCCTCGTCGGCGCCTTCGCCGCCGGGCGGATCATGAACACGCGCACGGCCCGCAGCCAGCTCATGGGCGGCCTGATCTGGGGCATGAGTTCGGCCCTGCACGAGGCGACCGAGATCGATCCGCGCAACGCCCGCATCGTCAACCGCGACCTGCAGGACTATCTGGTGCCGGTCAACGCCGACGCGCGCGACGTCGAGGTGCTCATGCTCTCGGAGGTCGATCGGGAGGTGAACCCGGCCGGGGTCAAGGGCCTCGGAGAACTGGGCAATGTCGGCACCAATGCCGCGATCGCCAACGCCGTCTACAACGCGACCGGCAAGCGGATCCGCCGTCTGCCGATCCGGGTGGAGGATCTGCTGGCCTGAGCGCGGTGCGGGCGGGGGCCGCGGCAACGCGCCGCCCCTTCATCTCGCCGGACCGGTCCCGACCTCAGACGGGGTGGGTCAGGTTCTGCAGGTTCAACAGCGCCTGCGCCGCGGCGGGCTGGGACATGTCCGGGTCCGCATAGGTGTAGACCAGCACATCCATGACCCATTGCGCCGGCGCCGTGGCGGAGATGCCCATCGCGACCGCGTTCGCCTGGATCGTCGCCGCCAGCTTCTCGCAGAAGCTGCCGTCGGTCAGTTGCCAGTCGGTCGAGACGTCGAAGGCATAGACCGGCAGGAGCACGAGCGGATTGCGATAGGCGAGCGGCGTCTTGGTCGGGTCGCTGGTCCCGTCCGCCGACTGCCAATACGAGACGCCGATCCGCATGTCGCGCTTCGAGCCCGGCAAGACCGCGGTCTGCGCGGCGAGCAGGGTTTCGAAGAACGCCGACAGCGCTTCGGCCAGCGTCTGCCCGGCCTGGCTCGACATCGGCTCCGGGCTGCTCCGGACGATCAGCGGCGTGATCTGGGTCGGGAACATGGCCGGCGGCGTCTTGTAGACGAAGGCCGGGTTGATCGTCTGGCCCTGCAGGAGATTGGCGTTGCGCGAGATGTAGGAGCTGCCCCACGCGTCCTGCAGCAGCAGCGCGTTGAGGCGGAAGTAGTCGAAGCTGAGCGACAGCGGCGACGCCAGATACGCGGTCTCGTCCGGCAGATCGAACGACAGGCGCGTGCCCATCTGGAGGCCGCCGAGCCACGTCCCGGCATATTGCACGCCGGGCCAGAGCAGCTGGCGCCAGACTTGGACGGCATAGGGGGCCTTGTCGGTGTTCTGCTGGAGCAGACGGTAGGTCTGCGGGGCCACGACCGACACGCCGCCGAACGACTGTTCGCCATTCTCGTCGAACAGCAGCCAATCGGTGTTGGTCGCGGGCGAACCGGGGGTCTTCAGCGTCAGGTTCGTCTCCGTGCCGAGGCCGAAGCCGTTGGCGGCGAACAAAGTGGCGAGCCCGGCGGGCACCGTTCCCCCGTTGAGGGCGGCAATGTCGGCAGCGGTCGCCTGATACTGGAACAGGAAGTCGTCGGGCGGGGTCGCGAAGTCGATCGTCTGGCCCTTCCGCTCCAGAATGACCGTCGTGTAGTAGGGAGGCGCCCCCTGCGACAGCAAGGACATGCGGTAGTCGTAGGTCCGTTGCGGCAGACCCCTGACCATGGCGAGCTGTCGGGACTGGACCCAGGCCGCCTCGACGAGCCGGGTCAGTTCCGCCAGCGCGGCGATCGCCTTGCGCTCCGTCGGCCCCGCGGTTCCGCCCTGAATGTCCGGAACGCGACTGAGATCCGCCGAGATCGCCGGCCAGACGACCGAGAATGCGGCGAGCGCCTGGATGACCGCGATGGTCTTTGGGGTGTCGGCGGCCGCGTTGGAGTCGGTGCTGTTCTGGTTGAACAGGATCGACAGGGTCAGCTCGTCCTGTGCCGCGAACTGGCGGTCGACCGTGAAGTCGTAGTTCCATTGCGCCAGCGTCTTGGTCGGATCGTCGCTGGTCGCCGGTGGGGTGGCGCTCTGGCCCGAGATCAGCGCCGGATTCGGATAGCCGCGCAGCGGGATCGGAACCTGCACCGTGCCGATGTCGCCGTCCGTGGCCGGCGCGTCGGCGAGCGGGATGATGAACGACAGCCAGGACGAGCTCTTGTAGCCTTGGATACCGGCCACGGAATGGATGTCGAATTCGACCTGGTTGACCTGGTAGTCGAGCGACAGGATCGCGGACTTCTGGATCGCCGGGTCCTTGACGCTCAGCAGGCTGGTCAGCTTCGAGGCCGTCGAGGAGAGCGGCGCCTTGGCGGTCGTGAAGCCGAGCTGCGGCACGACCTGCAGGCCGTGCGGCGGGTCGTTCGGGTTCAGCTGGTAGCTTCCGGCCTCGCTGCCGGCATCGACGGCGCCGATCGCGCGGGCGAAGGCGTCCATGCCGCCGAAACGGGCCGCGATGGCGGTCAGCGTGTCGGTCGCCGCCGGCGTGTCGGAGACCGTCCCGAGCGTGACGGTCGAGCCTGGCGCGAAGAAGCCGGTACGATCGGCATTGGCGAGCAGCAGGCCGGGGATGTCGGTATCCATCCAGCCCGCGGCGAGCGTGACGGTGCCGAGATCCTTCGGAACGCGGAACGCCGTCACGTTGATCGCGGTGGCGCCTAGGAACAGCGACGGATCGCTCGCCGAGAGCGTCATCGTCTCGGCCAGCGTGGCGACGGTCGTTCCGAGCTTGCCCGCGAGTGTCGCGACCGTGTCGCTCGCCAGCGTCGTCGTGGACTTGCCGTTCGCCGTCGCGGTGAGGCTCGGCCGGATGATGCTCGGCATGTCGGCGATCACCTCGGCGAGGTAGACCACCGAGACACCGGCCATGGCGGCGAGCGGGGCGAAGGGATGCGCGGGATCGACCCAGCCCTGCGGCTGGTCGATGTCGGCGGGCGTCGTCAGCGTGCCGACGACGATCTTGCCCGACAGGTTCGGCTGGTTCGCCGGATCGCCGCTCGCGCCGCCCCCTTTGACGGTCACGTCGGTCTGCACCAGCGTCTGGACGGAATAGGCGCTCGACAGCGTGACGAGAAGCTGTTGCTGCATCGCCTCGATCGCTTCACCGAGCCCGTCGTCGTCGCCCGCCACGATCGGCTGGACCGTGCCGGCCTGACCCGCGGCGATGTTGGCCTTGGCGGCGATGATCTGGGCGACCGACGCGGCGGTGACCGCGTCCGTCGCCGCGGGCACCGCGTAGGCCGGCGACAGCATGAGGTCGACGGCTGCCAGGAAGCTCTGGTTCCACTGGTCGGGATCGGCGGAGCGGAAATCCCGTGTCTGATTCGCCGGCCAGGTCAGTCCAGACGAACTGTCGTAGCTCGGCACGGCGATCCGGTTGCCGTCCCAGGCCTTGGTCGTCAGCGGCGGGATGGCGAAATACCTGAGGTTCGACTGGACGTCGTAGGTGAAGCCGGTGCCGGTCTCGCTGAAATTGACCACCCACAACGTCTTGCCGCCGGCGCCGGTGCTGCCGCCGCCGGTCGCGGTCGCCGCCTTGAGCGACGGCGCGTCGAGCGCGGATGCGCCCTGGATGCGGTCGGGTCCGGTCGCGAGCTTGAGGCCAGGGAACGCCGCTTCGAAGTCCGCCGCGAAGCTCTGGAGCGACCGGGTGTCGGTGGTCGCCGTCGCCGCGAAAGGCTGTGCCGGGACGGCCGTCCAGTTCGACACGACGCCCGGCGCGTTGAGGAAGCCGGGCGCGACGCAGTCGGGATCGCGGCTGAGCGTCAGCATCACACCGAGGTCGAGGATCGCCGGCGCATAGGCCGCGGTCACCGTGGCATCGATGGCGAGCGCCAGGGGCGGGGCGAACAGCGTTCGCGGCTTCGGCGTCAGGTTCGCGGCCGCATCGCCCACCTCGGCGACCGAAACCGGCGTGCCGGAGCGCGATGCGTTGATGCGCGCGGTGAGGAGCGCGAAGGTGTCGTTCGGCCGGATGTCGACCGTCGTGCCGTCGACCTCGATCTGGCCGCTCGACGGCAGCAGAGCGGGCAGGGTTGCGCAGGCTGCCGCCAGCGTGCCGGTGTCGAAGCCGTACTTCGCCGCGACCGCGGCCCAGGTCGCGGTGCCGTCGGTCGCGGGCGGCGGCGTGACCACCGCCGCGCGGGGCGCGAGAATACCCTGCAAGTCGGCTGCCGCGGTCGAGAACGCCGCAACGTCGAGCCCGAGCGCGGCCGCGACGCTGGCGATCGTCGAGGCCGGCGTCGGCGTGACGGTCCGGCCGTTCAAGCTGATCGGCGTGCCGTTGAACAGGCCCGGAACCGCGGCGTCGCGCTCGCCGAGCGCGGCGACCGACCAGCCGGGGAACTTGTTCGCGATCGATCCCAGCGTGTCGGATTGCTGGATCGCATAGAGGGCGGTCGCAAGACCGCCAACATCGGCGACGAACGGGATCGCCAAGGCGGCGTCGGCGACGAAGGCGAGGCCCTTGTTGTCGGCGAGAATGGCGCCCGCCGTCGTGCCGTTCGCGAGTGCGAGGCTTGACAGCGTGTCGCCGAGCGCGATCGCGATGGTCTCATCGGCGACGAACAGGGCCGTCCCGATCGGCCACAGGCCGGGGACTTCGGCGTTGCCGAGCAGCATCTGCTCGGCCGGCGTGCCCGATTGGCCGGGCGGCGGGCCGAAGTCCTGCGCCAGCGAGGCGAGCGTGTCGAGCGTATCGACCGTGATCACGCTTGCGACCGTGAGCCTGGCTGCGGCCGGGAAGAGACCGTCGAGATACTGGTTCGCGACGGCGGTCTCGATCACCGTGACCGGGGCGCCGGTCGCCGTGCTGAACGCCGCCGCCGCGTCCGTCAGCGTCTGGCCCTCGGCGACCGTGAAGGTGGCGCTGCCGTAGCCCAGCGTGAGGCCGGTCGTGAGCGGGACCTTCGCATTGCTGGTCGCGAGGCCCGGCACGCCGCCGGGGCCGTCGGGCATCTGACTGCCGACCTGCTGCGCGATGGCCGATAGCGACGGACTGCTCGTGGTCGGGACGGTGTAGACGCGGTCCGCGGTCGCGACCAGTACGCCGCCGGCGAGCGGCACGGCGCTGTTCCGGTCGGCGAGTTGCGCCACGGTGATCGGGATCCGCGAGCGCGTCGCAATTGCCTGCGCCGTGTCGCCCGATCCGGTCACGTAGTCGTAGGGGACGCTCAGCGCCGCGCCCTGGCCCCACAACAGATCGGCGCGCGCGAAGGCGTTGATCTTGCCGAGGCTCGCGAGGGGGACGTCGAAACCGGTCTGCGGATCGGTCAACGCGGCCAGATCGGCGAAGCTGGTGCCGGGGCCGAGCGTGACGATCTCCGGATAGAGCGTCGATGCCCCGGTCAGGAACACGTAGGCCGCGTTGGCGACGCCGAGCAGGGCCTGCCGGGCCGCGAGCCCGACCGCGGCCGGGTCGCTCAAGGCACCGAGCGAGGTCGTGATGCAGCCGGTGACGTCGCTCTGCTGCAGCTGGTAGGACGCGGTCTGATACTGCAGCGCCGCCTTGCCGGCGCGCTTTGCCGCCGCCGTCGGATCCTTCGGGCTCGGTACGCCGGCGGGCATGTCGAGGGCTGCGTCGTCGGGCAGGAACTGGCCCGCGGCAACGGTCATCGCGACATGGAGATTGCCGGCATCGGCCGCTGCGAAGCGGTAGGACAAGGTCGCGGACGGCCAGGACGACGGCGACGACACCGGGTCCGTGTAGCCCACGGCCTGTTGGAGCGGAGGCAGCACGGAATTCAGCGTGCGGTTGCCGAGCACGTCCTGGAGCGCGAGCTCGATCGTGGCGCTCGCGCCCTTGCCGATGCCGGCATAGGGGTTCGACGCCGGCGGCGGCAGTCCGAGGCAGTCGATCGCGTCGTTGTGCTTCGCGAAGGCGACCAGCGAGAAGACCTGCTGGTAGCTCCACGGGGTGCCGACAGGCGCGTCCGCCGGGGTGGTCGGGCCGGCCGGCAGGCCCTCGTTGCTCTCCCCGTAGGCCGCGGTCGTCGCGAGCTGGAAGCCGAGCAGGTTGAACAGCGTGCCGAGCGCCTGCTGCGGCGTCTCGGCCGCGGGGTCGGTCGCCTGCGGGTCGTTGCGTGCGACCGTGAAGCCGATGTTGCCGGGCGGCAGGTTGGCGCCGAGCACGAGGAGATCGTCGTCGACGGCGATCGTCGTGCCGGCGGCCAGGATCGCCGCATCGGCATTGTCCTGAGCGAGCGTCGACAGATCGACCGAATGGGCGCGGGCGACGCTCGCGAACGTATCGTTCGCCCGGATCGTGTAGGCGGGCTGGCCGGGGATGGTCATGGTCGCCCCGACCGCGAGCAGCGGCGTCGCGTTCTCGTTCAGCGCGGCGAGCGACTGCGGATCGAGGAAATCGTAGAGCGCCGCGATCGACGCCAGCGTGTCGCCGGCCGCCACGATACGCACCGGGCTTCCGGCGAGTTGCAGCAGCGCGGCGGGCTGGAGCAGGCCGGTCTGGTTGCCGATCTGCTGCCCGAGCGCCGCCGGCGTGAGGCCCGCGCGCAAGGCCAGCGCCCCGAACGTATCGGCCGGCAGCACGGTCTGGCCCGCGGCCTGCGCGCCGGGAACCATCGTGCCGAGGATCGTCTGGTTGATCGAGCACAGGGCGCCGGCGTCGAGGCCGAGATAGCCGTAGGCCGCGGCGATCGAGGCGAGCGTGTCGCCGGCGGCGATCGTGTGCGTCACCGCCTGGAAGGCGAGACTGTACGCGCTCGCATCGACGGCCTCGCCGACCAGCAGACCATTGTTGAACGACCGGGCGAGCGGATCGCCCGCCGCCTGATCGTCCAGCACAACGACGATCTGGATCGTCGCCTGCTGGCCGACCGAGAACAGCGTGCCGGGCAGGCCGAGCTGTCCGTCCTGAAGGGCGTAGTTCAGATAGTAGCCGCCGGTCTTCACGACGCTCAGTTCCCACAGCATCTGCAGGAACCCGAGCCCATCGGCCGGCTCGAGCGTTGCGATCGGCGCCTCGGTGAGCGTCGTGTTGCGAACCGCGAGCCGCCGGCCGGTCGCGCTCACCGTCTCCGCGCCATGGCTCTCGGTGGAGAGATTGGTCTTGATCAGGAAGGTCTCGGCGCGGTTCAGCGCGTCGGAGACCACCGTTCCCTCGGCGTCGACGGAGGACTGATCGGGGTAGGCGAGGTAGATCGTCGGCGTCGTCCCGCTGCTCTGGACGTGGCTCCACAGGGCGAGCAGCCGCGCCGTGCCTGCCTGATCCGCGCCGAGCACGACGTAGGTGCCCTCGGCCGCGTTCGGCGGGATCTCGACGTCGATGTCGATGATGGTCGTCCACCGCGTCGCCGACAGCGTGGCGTAGGTGACCGAACCGTCGGCCTGCGTGGTCCCGATCGCCGCCTGATAGGGCAGGCTGCCGGTCGCGCTCGCCGCCAAGGCGTCGTTCAGGGCGTTCGGGATCGACCAGATCGTGGTCTTCGAGAGCTTCTGCTGGGCGGGCGTGAGGCCCGCCGGGACGTCGGGCGAATTCCATGCGATCAGCGACGACGGCGGTTGCCGATCGGGACTGTAGGCATAGATCGGCGTCGGCTGGATCGATGTGATGCCGTTGTCGAGCGTGAGCGTCTCGAAGGCTTCGATCCGTGCGATCTCGTCGGCGTCGAGCGGCATGACCAGCGTGCCGCCCGGCAGCGACAGCCAGGCCGGATCGCCGTTGAGGGAGAGCGTGAAGCCGTAGTTCGGCGCGAGAGGCACGGTGACCGGGGACTCCTGTCCGATCAGCGCATAGAGCGGATAGGCCGTGTCCGGCGACGGGGCCGGCTCGCCGGCGAACTGGGGCGCCGGCAGACGCAGCCCGTTCAGCATGAAGCGCGACGTCATGTTGAGCGCGTCGGTGAACGATCCCGAGGTCGCCATCGCGTCGACCAGCGCCTGGAAGTTCATGCCCGGAATGGCTTTGACCTCGAGCGTCACGCCGTCGGCGTCGAACAGGCCCGGGGTCAGGGCGATGCGCGCAGCGAGTTGATCGATCGACAGGTCGTAGTTCGACGCGATCGAGCCGAAGCTGTCGCCGGCGGTGATCGTGTGCCGGACATCGGCGACCGTCAGCGCGGCGCGCGGCGCGAGCAGCGTCGTCTGGCTCCAGACGTCGCCGGGCAGGGCCGCGAGCGTCGCGAGCGGGACGCCATACTGGCGGGTCAGGTTCGCGAGCGAACTGAAATAGGGGACGGTGATCCAGGTGCCGGCCGCCAGCGCCTTGTCGGCATCAAGGCCGCCATTCCATTGCTGCAGGCTCTGAACGGCCGCCTTCTGCGTCGCCGGATCGGCCGCGAAATAGGTTTCGGCGATCGATGTCAGCGTGTCGCCCTGGCGGGCGGTGTAGGTGAAGAGATAGCTCGCGCTCGTCACCGGCGACACGGCCGGCAGGACCGCGGCCTGCCCGGCGGTGAGCGCGATCCGCGGATTGTTGTCGAGCAGCGCGGCCAGCGTCGCGGCCGGATAGGTCGTCGCGATCTTGGCGACCGTGTCGCCGGGCTGCGTCACATAATCGGCGTTTGCCTTGTCGGGGACCGGGATCGACAGCGTCTGGCCCGAAACCAGCACCAGCCCCGGGTTGGCCTTGTCGAAGGCTTCCGGATCGATCGGCGTCGCCTGGCCGTACCAGTAGGCGAGGAGCCCCTGGAAGGAGTCGCCGTCGCGGGTCGTGGTCGCGAGCGTGCCGAGCGGGATCGTCTGGCCGGCGGCGAGCAGGGTCTGGCTCTCGGCATTCGCCGTCATCAGGTCGAGCAGTGGCACGCCGAAGCGGCTTGCCAGCGCCGCGAGCGAGTCGGTGCTCTGCGCGGTGAGGTCGATTTCGCCGAGCGACAGCGCGGTGCCTGTCTGGAGGATCGTGGCATCGCCCTGGTTGGCGACGACAAGGCCGGTGACCGTCAGCGCGAGCGGGATCAGCAGCACGGTGCCGGCGGGCAGGGTCTGGAACGACACGGCCGGATTGGCCGCCTCCAGTGCCGCGACCGAGATGCCGTAGGCCTGCGCGATCGACGCGGCCGTCTCGCCCTGCAGGACGTCGTGGAGCACGCGGGTTCCGGGAATGGCGAGCTTGGTGCCGGGCTGCAGCGCGCCGAAGTCGACCGATGGGTTGGCCTGTTCGATCTCGGTCGCTCCGAGGCCGAAGCAGGCGGACAGACCGGCGAGTGAATCGCCGGCGATCGTGGTGTAGGTCACCGCCGTGGCGGGCACGAACACGGTCTCGCCGGGGCTCGGTGCCGCGACGGCGTATTGGGGGTTGGCGTCGACGAGCGCACTTGCGGTCAGGCCGAACAGCGCGGCGATGCCGTCCAGCGTATCGCCGGCGCGGACCGTGTAATCGTTGTTGAAGCGATTGACGACGCTGGTCGGGGTGGCTGCGCCGACCTCGGTCTTCGACAGCGCGAGGTCGTAATCGCCGAGCAGCGTCGTGGCGGTCTGGACCAGATTCTGGCACAGCATCAGGAAGTAGTAGCGGAACACGAAGACCGCCAGCGTGTCTTCTTCCGGCGCTGCCGCCTTCAGGGCGGACGTGTCGCGCGCCGCGAACTCAGCCGCCAGCGAGGCGAAATAGGCCTGGATCTGTTCCTCGTAATTCCCGACCGGCCGCCGGTCGGCCCAGAACTGGATCGAATAGCCCGGCACGCTCATCTCGATCTCGGGCGGGATCGGCAGGATCGCGGCCGGAATCTCGCTGCTGTCCGGACCGGTCGGCCGCGGCGTGATCTCGAACACGATGCCGTTGGACGTGAAGACGGTCTGAAGGGCCTGATACGAGAACACCGCGTCGGCGACGCCCGGCTGCTTCAGGGCGTCCTCGACCTCGGAGAGCAGCGCGGCGGAGACCGACGGGTGCGCATGGCCGAGCGCGTCGACGACCCACTCGAGCAGGAAGCTCATCAGCACGTTGGCGCCGAAGCTCGGGTCGCTCGACGTCTCGATTCCCGTCAGCAGCGCCATCACCGGCCCGTCGGTGCCGGTCTCCGCCGGCCCGCCCGGGAACCCGAAGTCGGTGTCGAGGGCCTGCGATATCAAGGGGACGGCGGTGACCGCGACCGTGGTCGTGGCGGCCGTCAGACGGGCTGTGGCGCTGAAGCGGCTCTGGCGATGCAGCAGCGGGCCGCGGCGCGCCAGCGACCGGGCGGGGCGGGCGCGCATGCGGGCGTAGGGCGGATGGCGCAGCAGTGCCGACGGCCGGCTGGCGCGGAACTGGTTGCTGCCGAGCGTCGGCGATTGGCCGGTGTTGTCGACGATCCAGGGTGTGGCCTGGTCCGAGCCGATCGTGAAGCTCTCCGTGATCGTGGCGCTGAAGTGGAACGAGATGCGCACGAACAGGATCTTGATGCTGACCTTGACGGTCACGCCGGCGCTGATCGCGATCAGCACCGACTTGTAGCTCTGCGCGTCGAGCGTTACCGAGGCGTAGACCGTGAGGCTGACGCTCGCCTGGATGATGCCGAAGTCGACGGTGGCATAGACGATGCCGACCACGGCGACCGTGCCGGTGATGCGGAAGAAGCGTTCCGACGGCAGGTTCTGCTGGGCCGGATTGAACCAGGCCAGCACACCTTGCAGCATGCCACCGACCGTGATGCTGATCCCGCCCGACAGAATGCCGATCGAGATCGTCTTGCCGACGCCGACCTGCAGCGCGAAGCCCAGTTCGAGCACCGGGCTGAACGAGCCGTTGGTGATCTTGGGCACCGAGGTCGAGGTCTGACCGTCGAGCAGCGCGAAGTAGAAGCCGCCGTAGCCGATGAACGGGAACACCTGCACCGAGAACGACCGCGAGAAGTCGGTCAGGCTCGGCGGGAAGCCCGCGTCGATCCGGAAGTTGCCGTTCGTGTAGATGTCGATCGTGATGACCGGCAGCGTGATCGAAACCTCGCCGAACTCCAGATGCCGCATCGCGTCCGGCAGCGTGAGCTCGATGTGGAAGACGCCGAGATTGTCGGCGATCTTGCGATAGAGGATCTCGAACTTGAGCCCGGCGAAGATGCCGGCCTTGGCGCCGGACAGCTTGATCAGCAGGCCGTAGAGGTTCGGATCGTTGAAGATCACGCTGAGATCGACCGTCGACATCGCGGTGAAGCGCGTGCCGATCAGCCAGGAACTGCCGGCGTCGTAGGTCAGTCCGGGCAGCTGCGTCGCCGGATTCTGGGTCGGGTTGCCGGTCGGCACCATCGCCTTCTCGAGCGCCGTGATCACGCCTTCCATCGTCTTCGGCATCTCGCCGCGCAAGGTCATGTGCTGGCCGAGGCCGAGGTATTCGAGGTCGAAGACCTGCGTTCCCGAGCCCGGCACGACCGGCGGTGCTTCGTTGAGCGGATCCCATGTCAGCGGGTTCGCACCGTTCTTGCCGTAGTCCTGACCGAGGAAGTTGCCCGTCAGTTGCAGGCTGAACTTCGCCGCGCCGTACTGGCGCGTGTAGACGAGCTTGAAGTTCTCGATGTCGATGAACCCGAGGTTCGTCGACATGGCGATGTCGACCTCGATCACCTTGGTGTTGAGGTGGACTTTGACGGTGAGGTTGGGCAGCCCGATCTTCTGCAGCAGATCCCAGGGCGACGACAGGCTGATCGCCTTGCCGGGCTCCGCGAAGGACAGGAGGAAGATGAACAGGTCGCCGACCGTGCTGTTGTCCAGGCTGATCGCGACATAAGGGTCGGTCGCGTCCTTGTGGTAGGTGATCGTCAGCTGCCGATAGGAGAACGAGATGTCGGTGGTGGTCGGGCTGAAGACGTAGGAGACCTTGAGGATCAGGTTGTTGATGTCGAGTTCGCCGATCACCGCGCCCGAATAGGTCACCGGGCCGTTCGCGCTGGCGCGGTGCGACTGCAGGCTGAAGTCGCCGGTGATCGTGACCGGCAGGATGTCCATGACCCATTGGACCCGGGCCTGGAGGGCATAGGTGCTCTGGGAGGAATCGAACGTGCAGGAGAGCGCCAGCAGGTTGATCTGCGGCAGGGCCTGGCACGGGAACGGCAGCAGCGCCTTGACGATGTCGGTCAGGTTGACGGACTCGGCATTCAGGCTGCCGTTGAAGATCCAGCCGCCGCTGCTCGACGTGGTCATGGCCGAGATCCGCAAGGGCAGGCCGAGGAACACGACGTCGGCGGCGATCGCGACCGATGAGGTCGACGAGGTCTGGTTGACCGACAGGTAGAGGTTCTGCAGCGCGATGGCGGTCACGCCCGGCACCAGGGCGATCGACCAGCCGTCGGAGGCCTGGATCGCGCCGTCGAACCGATAGGTCATGTCGTAGGGCGACAGCGTCAGGCTGAGCGTCTCGACCGTCAGTCCGCTCTGCGGCAACGCCGGCAGTCCGGGAATGATGCCGATCAGTTCGCTGACGTCGAACGTCGCGGCGTTGTAGGCCTGGATGGTACCGCCCGGCAGCGCGAAGGTGGTGGTGCAGCCGAGGTTGGATTTGCCGTTGAGCTCGAAGGTGCCGCGGAAAACGACCGAGAACTGGTTTGGAAGGTCGAGCCAGAACGTCACCGCGATGCCGGTGAGGTCGGCGAGATTGAGCGGCAGCAGGGGGATGGTCGTCTTCGCCGAGACGGTGATGCTCGTGAAGGCGGTCACGCTGCCGTTCGCGGTGAGACCGACCCGCACCGAGGTCAGGGCGAACACGTTGCCGATCGGAAACCGGCTCGGCACGAGATTGGCCAGTTGCTGGCCGAGGAACAGCGGCGCCAGTTGCGACAGGTCGGTCACCGACGCCGAATAGGCGCTGGTCTCGAAGGTCGGGCTGAACGGGGTCGCCAGCGGCAGGGCGAGCGTGAGCGGAATGGTGCCGTCGCCGAGGCCGTCGACGTGGATTTCGCCCAGGACCGCGCCGGAGCCGCCCGTCGTCGCGTTCGACGCGAGCGTGTAGGCGAGGCGCAGCGGCAGCAGGCCGGCTTCCACGGTCGCGGTCTGCCAGCCGGTGGCGAACTGGAACGTCGGCGGGACCGTGTCGGGGGCGCTCCAGCCGGTGATCGGACCGGCGAGGCTGCCCGGGGTCTTGCTCCAGAGCCCGGCGATCGTCGGATCGGGAACGGGAACGCCGCTGAACGCCATGGTCGGGCCGGCGGTCGCGGAGGCCACATCGAGCACGGCGGTGCTGAAGATCTGCGCGCCGGCGGCGTTCTCCGGATCGGTGACGAGGCTCGGAAACGCGCGCGCCAGCACGGCGCCGGACGGCAGATCGACCGCCACCGCGAGCTCCGCCACGCCCTGGGCATCGACCGTGAAGGTCGCCGTCACGGTCGTATCGGAGAACACGCGCACGACCGTCGTCGCGGCGACGATCGTGCCGGACATGGTGATCGCCGTGTCGGTCACCAGGAAGTGGTCGATCGCGACGACCAGTTGCTTCAGCGGGAACAGGACCGGGTCGCCGAGCAGCGCCGTGATCGGTGCCGAGCCGAGCTGGTTGTCGGCCGGCAGATCGAGCTTGGTGTCGTCCCGGCTCAGGTAGCCGTCGGCATAGAGGGCGGCGAGCAGGTCCTGGAGGGTCATGGAACGTCTCCTCCGGCCCGCTCGGTCGCGGCGAGGCGAGCGAGGCTCTTCATGGTCTTCGAGCCGCCGGTGCTGCCGTTCTTCACATAGGCCGCGTACCAGCCGAGCGCCCCGCTGGTCTCGGCGTTGGGATTGCCGAACATGACCATGTTGATCTGGCCGTTCGGCGGGAACGTCAGGCTGAAGAACTTCAGCGCGATGTTGCTGAACTGCAGGATGTAGGTCGGCGCCTGCACCACGAAGGTCACGTCGCCGAAGGCGAGACTGAGCACGCCTTCGAGCGAGATCGCGCGCTGGCCGCCGCTGACGCCGGGCAGGCCGAGGCCGATGTAGACCGTCGGCGTGGTCAGGTTGGGAGCCCAGCCGAGCAGCAGGCGGGCGGTGAAGCCGATCTCGGCGGCGAGCGCGCCGGGCGAGCCGAGGTCCATGTCGAACTGCAGGCCGAACCAGGGCGCCGTGAGCTGGCTGCCCTGCAGGGGCGAGTCGACCGGCATGTAGCCCATCGAGTCCGGCGTATCGGATCCGGTCGCCTGGACGAGGCCGGTCAGCTTCAGCGGAAAATGGGCGACCAGCGAGCTGAGCCGCGTCAGGCTCGCCGCCGGGTCGAGCGCGATCTGCCCGGCGTCGAAGGTGAAGGTCTTGTAGCTCGGCGTCGCCTGATCGAAGTCCATGTCGATGGCGAGATTGCTGAACGCCAGACCCGGCCCGACGCCGTTGGCCTGCACGACCGCGGTCTCTGGCCCGTAGGAGAACAGGTCGAAGCCGGACTGCGGCAGGAACGACAGCGAGCCGGTGATCTGGAACTGCGAGGTGACCTCGGCGGTCGTGTCGTCGTCGCTGAGCGTGACGAAGCTCGCCTGGGTGACGAGCACCTGGTAGAGCACCTGGCTCGTCATCTGGAACACGGTCGAGCCGGTGGTCACGAAACTGTAGGAGCCGAGGCCGCCGGTGTTCTGATAGGTGCCTTGCAGGACGAGCACATTGTCCGGCGCATTGCGCTGGGTGCAGGGCTCGCCGAAGAGCTGGTTGACCAGCAGATTGATGGTGCTCGAGAACGAGACGATTTCGGAGTTCGCGATCAGGACCTTGAGCAGGCTGACCTTGTACATGTAGGGGTCCGAGCCGACGAGCGGCGCGTCGTCCTGATAGTTGATCAGGCCGAACGCCGAGCTCGCTTCCGCGACATAGGCGTTCGTGCCGGTCTTGATCGGCGTCGTGGTGATACCGAGGTGGTGGGCCTGGAACCGCGACGGATCGATGCCGGCGGCGATCCCTTCCATCTGCGGCGGCAGGCCGGAGAGCGGTACCAGCGCATTGAGCGCCAGGATGCCGTTCCAGTTCGGATCCTGCATGACCGTCTCGACGAAATAGCCGAAATCCAGGTCGCCCTTGCCATTGTCATAGCTGGCCGCGGCATCCTTCAGGATGGCCGCGAGCATCTGCTGGGTCGCGGCCTTCGAGGGATTGAACGAGTCGGGCTGCGTCCACTGGCTGGTGTCCTCGACGAGCTGCGTCAGCTGCTTGGAGCAGAACTTGAAGATCAGGATCGTCTTGTGGTCGACCCAGCGCCACGGCGACAGGTCGAACTCCCAACCCGCGACGAACAGACTGAACTCCCCGCAATAGGCGCGGATCGTCGTGTGCCACGACGCGAACTGCGCGTCGGTCAGCACCTGGTGAAGGCTCGCGTCCATCGCCGCTTCGCCGGGCCAACGGATCGTATAGGTCGGCGCGGTGAGCAGCGATTGCAGCGCTGTGATCACGCTCGGGTCGGAGATGACGGTCGCGAGCTGATTCAGCCGCTCCTGATTGAGCCGGTAAGCGATATCGGCGTCGCTCATGAACAGATCGGCGCCGGTGGCGACGAGGAACAGCTGATTGGTCTGCAGGGCGGACTGCAGATCGCCCGTGACGGTGTTCAGCACGACGGCGCCGTCGCGATTGGCCGGGATCGACGCGGTGGCCGAGACCGCGAGCGTCAGTTGCGCCCAGTCGGTCGCCGAGGCGCCGAACTGCAGCAACAGACCTTGCGGCGTGGTGCCGTAGGGCGGGCTCGGCACCGTGGCGCCCGAGAACGCGCGCGCGCCGGTGCGGGCGGTCGCGGCTGTGACCGCCTTCTGCAACAGGTTGCGGCGGGCCGGCGACCAGACCTGAGCCTCGAACTGGGCGATGTCGTCGCGCGTCAGGCCGCTGCCCATGGCGGCTTTCGCATAAGGCAGCAGCGGCGTCGGCGGCGCCGATCCGGCGTCGACCCGGCCCAGCTCGAGCGGCAGGAACGTCAGCATGTCGGTGCTGCCCTGGAACAGCACGGAGCCGTCCGGCTGCGCCGAATAGGCGCTGGTCTGCGGGTTCTTGACCTGGACCCAGGCCGTGCGCCCGGCCGCCGAGAGCGGGCCGAAGACGCGGCCGTTGTCCTTGCCGGCGCTCTTCAGCGTTTGCGCGAAGGCCATCTGGTCGGGAACGAACGTGAGCGTGGTACCCGCCGCGAGGCTCAGATATTCGACCGCCGACAGGCCGCACATCAGCTGCGCGGTCAGATCCGGCACGGCGGAGCCCGCATCCGCCACGGCGCTCCGCGCCGGCGCCGCGACCGAGAAGTCGCCGCTCGGAACCAGATAGAGGATCTGGTTCGACGGCAGCACGACCGGTTTTCCCTGCGCATCGACGGCGGTCAGCCGCTCGTTGAACACCAGGGCGCTGGAGGGCGTGACGCTGATCGAGAGCGGCGCACCGACCGGATTTCGGTAGGTCGAGGGGAGGGTGAGCTCATCGCCGAAGCCGAAGAAGGAGCGGGCATGATCGAGCGGCGCCAACGGATCGATGACGGCGTCGAGCGGCGTTCCGCCGACGCCGGAGAGGTCGAAGACCGGATGGAGCGCGGTGTTGGTGTTGCCGCCGCCGACCGGCGCCGTGAAGGTGCGCAGCCCGACGTCGAACGCGGTCGCGACCGTCTGGTCGAGCGTGATCCCGAAGTCGAGACATCCCGCCCGCTGAGGCGCCCCGAGGATCGACAGGCTCGCCGCGCCGGTCATCGGCACCTGCACCGGCTGGCGCTGGCCGAACGGCGTCACGGCCAGCGAATTGGCGGTGGTGCCGCCGGGGGTGATGGTAAGCGCGGTCCCGTCGCCGCTTGCCGCGACGGTCGCGCCGAGCGGCAGCGAAATCGCGAAGTTGGCGAAATCGATCTGGGCGGTGCGGATCAGTGCGAGATCGGGCCGCGGCGCATAGGCGACCCAGCCGGTCAGCCCCGAGGCCGGCTGGCCGGCGTTGGTGAACCAGACGAGGAGCGCACCGGCGCGGGCCGGATTGGCGAAATAGGTCTCAGCCGCGCGCTCGAACGCCGGGATGTCGGCGTCCGCGACGCCGGCCAGCATCACGAACCAGCCGGGATAGAGCGAGAGCGCGTCGACAAGGCCAAACGTGTCGGGCGTCGATGTCCCCGTTGGCAACAGATAGGCGGCACGCACCGGCTCGGCGCCACGGTCGGACGGAACGAACAGCTGTGATCCGGCGGCGAAGCGAGCGAGCGTGGCCATGGCGTCACTTCTCCGGTGCCGCGACGCCGGTCGCGGTCAGGCCGTCCTTGTCGGCCTTCAAGACGATCCTGGTCGAGTAGAGGAGATTGTGCTGCGCATCGAGAATGGTCGCCGGATTGCCGTCGACGTAGGACGTATAGCAATAGATCTCTACGTTTCCGGACCCGTCGGCCTGGAGCGTATAGGGAGAGGAGCCGCCGAAGTTCGGCGCCATTTCGATGAAGCCGTTCGGGATGGGCTGGTCCTTCTGGTCGGTCACCGTGATCGTGATGGACCGCAGGAACTGCTGATTGTTCCACGATGCGGGGGGAAGCTCGAACGGCTGCGCTGTCTTGCGGTCGATCGCCAGATAGCTCTGGAGAAAAGGCGTGTAGGTCGTCGTGACCAGGTAGGTGGTCAACGGGTCCAGCGTATACGGCAGCGCGACGCTCGCGCTCCAGAGCTTGCTGCTCTGGTTGTAGCTCAGCGTCACGGCGGACGTGACCTCGAGCACGGATGAGCCGACGTTGTAGGTGATCGTGACGACCGGCGGCTCGTCGGACTCGGCGCCGTCGGCACCCGTGACGTCATATTGCTGGGTCGACGGGTTCCAGCACTTGTCCGGGACCAGGAAATTGTAGTCGGCGCGGGCGGCCGCGGTGCCGGCGAGAAGGATGGTCATGCCGAGGATGGCTGCAGTCTTCATTGGACGGTGACCTCCGCCTGGACGCCGAGATGGTCCGACACGGTCTGACGCCAAGTCGGCCAGTCGGTCTGGTTCAACGGTACGAGCTGGACGTTCGAGATGGTGACGCCGTGGCCGCCGTTGACGGTATTGTAGAGGATGTGGTCGTAGGGGCTGCTCGCGCCGCCCGCGCGCGTCAGGCTGGTCGCGATGTTGGTCGGCAGCCCGGCCGCGTTCTGTCCCGCCAGCCATGAGAAGCCGCTGTCGACGACCCCGGCGCTGTTGGTCACCGGCAGGTTCCAGTCACCCGCGATCAAGGTTGGCCAGCCGCCGGTCGGCGGCTGGTCCGACCCGACCGCCGTGGTCCTGAGGATCTGAAAGAAGGCTCCGGCCTTGGTGGCTTCGTCCCGCCGCCCTGTGATGGTCTTGCCGAAGACCGAATGCATGTTCCCGACCCAGATCAGGAACGTGCCGCCGGTTGACGGCTGGCGCGTGACCTTGAACAGCATGGCGGTCGGCGGGCGCATGAAATCGCTTTGGGATGCGAAGTTGTAGTAGTTTGCGTATTCAATTTTAGGATGTGCGCCTGACTGCGTGCTCCGCCAGAGAAATCCATAATATTCCTTGTAGGACGTCGTTCCGTACGGCCCGAACGACTTGAACGTGAAATCGGCCGGCACTGAGGCGCAGGGATAGGCCGAGGTCATCAGTTCCTGGATCACGATGATGTCGACGTCGGCCGCCTTGGTCGCGAGCGCCTGGCACTTCTGCGCGGTCTTGCTGCCCTGGCCGAAGCGCAGCAGGTTCTGCGACAGGAGCACGAAGTCGGCCGACCACGCCGGCCATCCGCCGAGACCGAGCAGGGCGACCAGCACCACCGATATCAGGAGACGGGGACGCTGCGGCATGCGCGTGGCCTCGGCATCAGGGATATTGGGTGGAGAGCACATCGCCCTTCACCAGCGGCACGTCGTAGGAATCGCCGAGCGGGCCGGTCGGGACGGCCTGCTGGGACGAGGTCAGGAACTGGAAATTCGCCGGCGTGTAGCTGCTGCTCTGCGCGGATACCGGAATGTCGGCCGCCTGCGTCCAGCGCTGCAGCACGACGCCCAGGCTGGTGACGATCGTGTTGTTGCCGTTGAACTGGAAGGGCGCGGGGTCGGCGACCTGCTGGATCACGTTGCGGACGGTCGAACCGAGCGGGACCGTGATCGCCTGCTTGTTGAGCACGATCGGCAGTTCGGGGATCAGCGCGACGCGGCCGTTGAACAGGATGCTGACGATCGGATTGTTGCCGGCGGACGCCTTGGTGCACCCGTTGTTGCCGGCGAGGACGTCGGCGGTGGCGGCGTCGAGGTCGATGAACGTGTCGGCGCCGAGGATGCGCGCGCTGAGATTGGCGGAGCTGCCCTGGTTGTCGACATTGCCGGAGCCCGACAGCGTCGAGGGCAGCACGACGCGCCAATGCCGTCGTGCGTTGCCCTGCACGCTCCAGTCAAGCGGGCCGGCGGCGTAGATCGGGCAGGTCGGAGCCGGGTTGAGCGTGTATCCCGGGACGAGCCCGGCGAGGAATGTCTCGAGCGCGAGCGTCATGTCGGGACGCTGGGAGACCACGTAGCGGCTGGTGCCGCTGTTGACGAAGGCGTTGTAGGCGTTGCCCTGGCCGCCGGGCGCATCGCAGTACTGGTAGCCCGCCCACTCAGCCCGCAACACCATGCCGGGCAGCAGATCGAAGCTCTGATTCAGGGCATTGAAGTTGTAGAGATAGGGCAGGATCTCGTCGAAGCGCAGCGGCATGTTGGTCGCGACGCGGTTGAGCAGGATCTGGGTTCCGCCAGGGATCAGACCGCCGGTCGCGGCCGTTGCCGCGGTGACCTCCAGAGCTTCGACCTGCGAGCGGAAAATGTTGAAGTATTGGGCGAGCTTCACGCGTGTGCCGGTGTCGGCGCTCCAGACGTAGGCGGCAGCGACGGAAATCTTGGCGAAGTAGAGATTGGTCGTGAACCCGGCCGGGGTCCAGCTCAGCGAGAAGGCGGGTTGCGCCGTCGTCGTCGCGATGCCTGGGGTGCTGGCTGTCGTGTTGGCCGCCGCCAGCGCGCCGATGTAGATCACCAGCGGCTTGTTGATGTCGATCGCGGTCCCCGAAGGTGGCATCAGGTACGGGCCGACTGCGGCCCCTGCGGGCGCGCCGGGCGGAAAGGTCGTGGCGATGGTATAGGAGGTTGACATCGCGTAGACCTGCCGGCTTGAGCCCGTCGAAAACTAGAGCGGGGTCACGATGAACAGTGTTGTCGCGTCATTGCTGAGGTTGTTGTAGGTGCTGTAGGTCATCGTCAGCGAATTGCTGTTCGCCGATGCGACCGCCGAGAGGCCCTGGCCGTTCGGCCAGATCCAACTCATGGTGAGCTGGCCGCCGTCGGCGGGATAAAAGCTCAGCGTGCCCGCGACCTCGCCGAAGGCGTTGTCGGCGGCATTGACGGCGGTGAGAACGCCACCCGGACCGAGCGGGGAACCGTCGACCGGCGGTGGCTTGAGCCAGTAGCCCGCGGTCAGCACCGCGGTCGCCAGCGTCAACGAGATCGGACTGCTGTTGGTGACCGATACGGTCACGGTCTTGCCGTTCGAGGTTCGCACCACCTCGATCGTCGCGGCCAGAGTTTCGGTCTCGCACATCGAACCGCCCCTGCGCCGGAGTGGAGGCCGGCGCACCGCGACCGGTGCGCCGGGAGCGAGATCGGGTCAGAGCGACCCGACCGCAGCGTCGACCGCGGCCTTGAACGCGCCGGCGTTGGTGATCACGACCTGCAGCGTGGCGAAATTGGTCTGGGTGCCGGTGATCTGGTTGGAGACACCGATCCCGGTCAGGCTCTGGGACGTCACCGAGCTGCTGTAGCCCGATCCCGAGGCCCAGCCCCACCCGATGGTGATCGATCCGCCCGAGGAGGGGTACAGCACGATCGTGCCGCCGAGAGCGGAGAACGTGTCGCCCGTGCCGTTGACGAAGTTGGTCGGCGCGCCGCCGGGAGTGATCGACTGACCCGGAACCGGCGCCGGATCCCAGGTGCCGCCGGTCAGGGTGCCGTAGGCGACGTTCACGGTGGCACCGCTGGCGTCTTGGATCGAAAGAGTAATCGAACGGGCGAAAGCCATTTCCCCGATTCCTTCTAAGGGCCGGTTTACTCGGGTAATCATTGCCGTTGCTCTATGAACGGTGCGGAATACTACTATCAGGAAAGCGAATCGCAATCAATAGGAGCGTTTCATATTCATTTATCGTTATAATTGTAGTTTCGCCATGGTATGCATCAATATCTCTTATGAGGGCACCCTAACTCGTCTGCACGTCAATGGCGAGTCATTTTTATCTCCGGTCGTAATTGACGTCAATGTACCTAAGGATTGTGGTCTCCGGCGGGGGAGGCGCGCAGGTGTCGCCACAGTCGTGACTGTAATTCCGTAGATCCAGTCGCGGGTGGAGTGATCCGTCTATCCCGGAGCCGTGGCAGTTGGAGCGGGCTATACTTGGTGGCCCGCGGAGCGATCACCGAGAGTGGGTCGTTCGACAGGTTAGTACGGAAGATGGCTGCACACTCAACGGTTGCGTCTACGTGCCGATATCATTGTATACATGGCGGCGGCCGGCCCTTTGCGGCCGGCGGGCACCGCCTCTGTGCTCCGGGGCGGGCGGTCGTCGCGACATGGGCGACGAGGGTGAAGGAAAGCGCGCTGCGCAGCTTCGGCCGGCGCGGCCCTTGTCCGGGCCGAACGTTAACGGGCTTCGTATCGGGACGTGATGAGAAATCCGACCGGCGGCCGATATGGTGCCGGCCGGCAGGTTCTGGCGGTCGAAGGTCTCCGGCAGCCTGCCCGGGTCCGACGCTCCCTTTCGGCCGACCGCCGCTCGCCGTAGGGCGGCCCGGTCGCCGTCACTCGCTATGCCGCGACCCGGTCGCGACGGCTCAATAGCTGACGAACAGCCGTGCCTGGACGTTGAAATCGCCGGCGCGCGTGTAGGTCGCATCGCTCAGGGCGAAGCCGCCGACCACGCTCGCGGTGAAGCCGCCCTCGATCGTGTAGTCGAGGCCGAGGCCGGCGCCGGCGAGGGAATAGTCCTTGCGCGGCACCGGGCCGGCGATGCCCTGATAGCCGAATGTCCGGCCCCAGCCGAAATCGAGGAATGCGAAAGGCGAGGCTCGGTCGGTGATCGCGGCGCCGCCAAAGGCCGACAGGACGGAAAAGGTCGGTGTCCTGAGCTCGTTGCGCCAGACGATACCGGTGTCGACGGAGGCATCGTCGATCGTATAGCCGCGCGTCGCGTAGAGACCGCCGAGGCCGAGTTGCTCGGTATCCGGCAACGGCTCGCCGGCTGCGGTGCCGGCGATACTGGCGACCCAGTTCCAGCCGGCCGGCAGCCGTGTCACCCGGTTGATCGCCGCGGTGCCGTAGGCGGTCTCGACGCTGGTCACCCGGCCGCCGCTGTAGGTGCTCCAGCGCGAGCCGGCGTTGCCGCCGAGCACGCCGCCCGGGTTGGCGATCAGCCGGAGATCGATCGAGGTCGCACCGAGCGCGTCCGTCTTCGAGAACGACCAGCCGGCGAAGAACTCGAACAGGTCGGCGCTGGCGCCGCCGATGTTGGTGCCGGTGAACCAGCTGTCGCGCGATACGGTCTTGCCGACCGCGCCGACGACGAGATCGCCGGCCTGCAGGCCCGGCGCGAAATTGGAGATCGCGCTCCGCCAGGTGACCGGGATTTCGAGCGTCTCGTTGGTGAAGGCGAAGCTGCGGTCGAGCCCGTTCTGCCGGCTGGCGACCCAGCTCGGCGCGATTTCGAGGCTCTGGCGCGCACCGGTCGAGATCACCAGGCGGCCGGCCTGGCTGTGGTAGT
Organism: Ancalomicrobiaceae bacterium S20; assembly: GCA_040269895.1. Classification (NCBI taxonomy): domain Bacteria; kingdom Pseudomonadati; phylum Pseudomonadota; class Alphaproteobacteria; order Hyphomicrobiales; family Ancalomicrobiaceae; genus Methyloraptor; species Methyloraptor flagellatus. Next base: position 1,224,275 of record CP158568.1, read on the forward strand.
TCGGCTGGTTCGCGCCCGCGCCGATCGACGCGGGATTGGACCACAGGTTCGGGCTGCCGGTGACCTGATAGGAGACGAAGCTCTCCGGAATGCCCGGCAGCGCCGCGCCGAAGCCGGCGAAGAAACGGTCGAATCCAGTCGCGTGGCTGCCGGTGTTGGTCCAGCCGCCGAACACCTGCCAGGGCTTGGCCTGCGCAACTTCGAGCGTCAGGGTGCTGAGGCCGAGCGCGTCGCCCGGCGCGAACACGCCGTTGACGGTCCGATACGGCTGCCGGTTGAGCCAGGCGAGGTCCTCTTCGAGCGCCTCGGCCGCGATCCGCTCGCCCTGAGCCGCGCGAACACGGGCCCTGAGCGCGTCCTCGGTACCGGCCGCCGCGCCGGTCGTCTTGACCGCGCCGATGCGGAACTCGACCACGCGCAGCGTGACGACGCCGCGCGTCACCTCCTGCGGCGGCACGGTGACCGAAACGAACGGGTAGCCGGCGGTCCGGTAGACCAGCGCGATCGCCGCCTGGATCTCGCCGATGCGCTTGCGCGACAGCGGCTTGCCGAGGAAGGGCGCCAGCGCGGGCTCGATCGCGGCGCGGTCGACGGCGCCGATCGCGCCGACCCGGATGCCGGTCGCGGGCTTCTTCGCCGGCGTTTCGGTCGCGCCGATCAGCGTGATGCCCGAGAGCGAGACGCCGAACGGGGTGTCGTCCTCGGCGCCGGAGAGGTCCTGCGGCCCGATGACCAGTCGCCCGGTCCCGGCCGCGACCGGCGGCAGATTGCGCTCGACCGGTGGAACGACCTGCGCGAGCGCAGTCCCGCCGATGGCCACGACGCCGCCGAACAGCAGAGTTCCCAGCACCTTCACGCCGTTTAAAGCCGCCCTCATCGGTTCATGGGCTCCTGAAACTCAGCCACCGGCCGACGGGCAGGTTGTCTTGCACGGGAAGGAAGGCACAGCGCCCACTCGACGAGGTTCCATCGCACGAACCCGCCCGAGCCGTCGAGGGGGAAGCCGTCGCCGACGGTCCGGGTTGCCCGGCGCTGGGCGGGTTCGAGCCGGCCGGATTGGACCCGGGCGAGGGGACGCGGCCGGGCAGGCCGAGGAACGCGATCAGGTCGCGTGTGTCGATGGTCGTGACGATCTGATCGGGCACGTCGGTCTCGACGAAGGTCGGAACGATCGGTCCCGTCGGCGCGGGGGGCGGTGGCGGCGTCGCGACGTCGACCACGGTCAGCGTGCCCGGCACATAGGTCAGCACGTAGTTCGCCGAGGCGCCGAGGCTCCCCTGCAGGATCGCGTAGCGGCCGGCCGGCGAGCTGCTGTCGGCCGCGGTCGAAAGGGCGCCCGAGAGCACGTCGCCGGCGGCGAGCCCGCGTCCGCCGATCCGGTAGGTGAGGGCGGGATTGTTCGTGCCCACGACCCGCGTCTTGTCGTCAGCCGTCACCGTGATCGGCCGCGGCGTGACCCGAAGCGTGCCGCCGACGAAGCTCAGCGTATAATTGGATGAGGCCGCCAGCGTGCCCTGGCCGATCGCGTAGTCGCCGACCGCCGCCGTCGATGTCGCCCCGGTCGCGAGCGCGCCGGTCAGCGTGTCCGATCCATAGAGACGACCGGTCGAGACGGTGTAGGTCAGCGTCGGCACGGCATCGCCGTAGACCATCGTGTTTCCGTCCGCGCCGACCGTCAGCGCGGCGCGCCCGATCGTCAGTGTCGCGGGCGTGTAGGTGATGTCGTAGTTGCCGGAGGTCAGGCCCGAGGCGGTCAGCGCGTAGCTGCCGGCGTTGATCGCGCCCTGCGCGGCGCCGCCGTAGACGAGCGTGCCGCCGAGGCTCGAGGCCGTGTCGCTGCCGACGAAGCCCGCATAGGAGACGCCGTTGCCGCCGGTATAGGCCGCGCCATCGTAGGTCTTGGAGGCCGCGCCGACGAGCACGCTGAGCCCGGCGCGCCCGATCGTCAGTGTCGCGGGCGTGTAGGTGATGTCGTAGTTGTTCGAGGTCAGGCCCGAGGCGGTCAGCGCATAGCTGCCGGCATTGATCGCCCCCTGCGCGGCGCCGCCGTAGACGAGCGTGCCGCCGAGGCTCGCCGTCGTGTCGCTGCCGACGAAGCCCGCATAGGAGACGCCGTTGCCGCCGGTATAGGCCGTGCCGTCATAGGTCTTGGAGGCGCCGTTCACCAGCACGGTGAGGCCGGCCCGGCCGATGGTCAGCGTCGAGGGCGTGTAGGTGATGGTGTAGTTGTTGGAGGTGAGGCCCGAGGCGGTCAGCGTGTAGCTGCCGGCGTTGACCGCGCCCTGCGCGGCGCCGCCATAGACGAGCGTGCCGCCGAGGCTCGCGGCCGTGTCGCTGCCGACGAAGCCCGTGTAGGAAACGCCGGCGCCGCCCGCATAGGCGAGCCCGTCGTAGGTCTTCGTCGCCGCGCCCACGGCGACCGCGAGCCCGACCTTGGCGACCGTCAGGGTTCCGGGCGTGAAGGTGATGTCGTAGCCGAACTGGCTCGAATAGAACCCGGAGAGCCGGAGGCCTGCACCGGAATAGGTGCCGGCGTCGGCGCTCGATGCGGTGTAGATGGCCGTACCGGAGACGAGCGCCGTCGTGTAGCCGGGCGGGTTGTAGGTCAGCGTGCCGACGCTGGTCGAGGTCGCCGAGCCGTCGTAATTCTTCGACCCCGCGCCGCCGGTGACCGTCAGGCCGGTCATGAAGTTGCGCAGCAGCGGCGCGGTGAAGCCGTCGTAGATGCGCCACGTCGATGCCGTGCCGCCGGTGTCGTCGATCGACCAGCCCGCGCCGGAAAAGAACGACAGGCTGGTCATCTCGGTCGTGGTCCGGCCGGTCACGCCGGTCGCCGTGCCGGTGCCGACGCCGAGCGTGGTCGCCGACGTGGTCGTGTTCCAGGCGCTCGCCGTGACGGTGCCTGAATTGCTGCCGACGAGGCCGCCGTAGGTGCCGCCGGAGCTCGGCAGCGCGCCGGTCGCGTAGCTGCTCGCGATCGTGCCGGTGTTGACGCCCACGAGCCCGCCGCCGTTCGCGCCGCCGCTGATCGCGCCGGTCGCGTAGGTATCGGAGATCGCGGCCGCATTGGAGCCGACGAGGCCGCCTGCGTCGGTATCGGACGCGGCCGTGATCGCGCCGGTCGCGAAGGAGCGCCCGATCGTGCCGGCGGTCGTCCGGCCGACGAGACCGCCGGCGCTGACGCCGGCCGCTCCCGCCGTAACGGCGCCCTGCGCATAGGACGTGGTGATGGTGCCGGCATTGGAGCCGACCAGACCGCCGACCGTGGTGTTCGCGATCACCGTCAGCGCTGTGGCCGTGGACGACGAGCCGGTGATCGAGCCGGTGTTGGTCCCGACCAGGCCGCCGACGCCGCCCGCGCCGGCGGCGCCGCTGTTGCGGGCCGAGCCCGAGGTCACGACGTTGGTGATCGTGCCCGCGTTGGTGCCGGCGAGCACGCCGGCGTGGAGGCCGCGGACCGATCCCGAGATCGTCAGGTCGTGCACGGTGCCGGCGGCGCCGATCACGCCGAACAGGCCGGCGGCGATCGTCGGCTGCCCGACTGCGAGATTGCTGATCGTGTGACCGGCTCCGTCGAGGCTTCCCGTGAACGCCGTCGTCGTGTTGCCGATGGGCACGAAGCCGTTGTTGGTGGTCCAGGCACCGGTTGCCGTGGCGTCGATATCGTTCGCGAGCACGAAACGCTGCGAGGTGAGGCCGGTCGAGCCGATGCCCTGAAGTCCGTAGACGTCGGCGATGCGGTACGGCGTCGCCACCGACCCGTCGCCGCCGAGCACGCGCAGGAATGTCGCGCCGGCGCTGATCGAGAAGTCGGTCGGCGTGAACGTCGGCAGCGAGGCGGCGATCTGGCGCCAGGTGCCGCCGGCCAGCCGGAACGTGCCGACGTTGATCGTGCTCGATGTCGTCGCGGTACCCGCGGCCGAGACGATCAGCGTGCCGCCGGAGCTCGTTACCGCGCCGCCGAGGCTCATGTCGCCGCTGTTCGTGGTCGAAAGCGTCAGCACCGAGACGCCCGACAGGCTGACAGCATCGGCGATGCTGAGCAGCCCCGCCGCCGAGGCGGTCAGCGAGGCCGAGACGGTGAACGTGCCGCCGCTGTCGAGTGAGAGCGCACCGGACGAGCCGATGTTGGCGTTCAGCGTGTAGTTGCCGGTCGTGTTCAGATAGACGCCGTAGCCCGCTGTGGTGGTCAGCGGTGCGAAGGTCGACGACGACAGGAACGACAGATCGGTATCGGCGTAGGCGCCGCGGGCTGCGAGATAATTCGTCCGCGTCGCGGTCAGCGTCGACTGGCCGGTGATCAGGTGGGCCGCGGTGCCGTAGATGGCGACGTTCTGGATGCCGTTGGTGCCGGCGACGTCCGAGAAGGCCGCGCCCTTGGTGGAGCCGTTGTCGAGATAGGCGAGGGCGCCGGTCACGGCGAGTTTCGAGGCGTCGGCGAGGATGTAGTAGTAGCCGTTGTCACCGGTCACCGCGCTGCCGATCGCGACGCCGCCCGACACCGCCGTCACCGCCTTCGCCGATAGAACGGTCGAGCCGGCGTCGCTGTAGGCCACGCCCGAAACGGCGATCGGCGTGGTCGAATAGCGCCAGCCGAAATAGGGGTAGAGGTTCGCACCCGTCCCCCAGATCGAGGACGAGAAGCCGGCCGGCAGCGATCCCTGCAACTGGGCCGTCGTGCGCGCGGTGACACTGCCCGATCCGCCGGCCATGCCGCCCGACTGGCCGCTGGTCTGCGTGTCCCAATAGACGTTCGTCAGTGCCGCGGCGTTGTTGTTGTTGTAGCCGGCGAAGCCGCCGAGCTGCGCAGGCCCCGTCACATAGCCGGTCGAATAGGCGTTCGTGATGGTGCCGTTGACGAAGTTCACGCCGACGAAGCCGCCGATGTTGCTCGCCGTGCCGGTGCCGATCGCCGGACCGGTGGCATAGGAATCGGTGATGGTCCCTTCGTTGTGCCCGACGAAGCCGCCGACAGGCCCGGAGGCGCCGGTCACTATACCCGTGGCATAGGAGCGGGAGATCGTGCCGCCGTTGCCGGAGTAGCCGTTCGCACCGACGAGGCCGCCGATATAGCCGTTGCCGGCGCTCGTATTGGTCCCCGTCACATTGCCGGTCGCATAGGACTGCGTGACGCTGCCGGCGTTGACCAGGAAGCCGACAAGGCCGCCGACCTGGTATCCGGCGCCCGTCACGTTTCCACTCGCGGACGAGCTGCTCACGCTGCCGCCGTCCACCGTGCCGATGAGGCCGCCGCTGTTGACCTCGCCCGCGCTCACGCCGCTCACCGTAGCGCTGGCGGAGGCGGCGGACACGGAGCCGCCCAGCATGTAGCCGATCAGTGGCCCGACGCCGTCGTTGCCGGTGATGCTGCCGCCCAAAAGCGTGACGTTGGCGATCGTCGCGCCGTTCGTAAAGCCGAACAGGCCGACATAATTGGTGGCGCCACGGGTGATGGTGAGGCCGGTGATCGTATGATTCTGGCCGTCGAAGCTGCCGGTGAACTTGGTTGAAGTGTCGCCGACCGGCACGAAGCCGGACGCGCCCCAGAGGCCGCTGTAATAGCCGCCGCTCCCCACGGCGAGCGCGCTCGTCAGGTCGACGTTGGCGCCGAGCTTGTAGCTGCCCGCGAGGTTCTGCGACATGAGCTGCAGTGCCGCCGGCGTCGCGATCACCGTCGAATACTCGTTGCGCAGCATGGGGCGGGTCTCGCCCGCGATCATCACCCAGGTGTTGGTGAAATCGAAGCCGCTGTAGGTGGACTGCGTGCGCGGGGCGGCCGACACGTCGACGGCCGTACCGGTGATGGTCGAGCCGGCGGTGTTGCCGCCAGCAGACGACCGTCCCGTCGCGTTGGCGTCCCAATAGGCATTGGTGAACGTGATGGAACTGGGACTTGCCGCATCGTCGGCGCCGATCAGGCCGCCCGAGCTCGCGCTCGCTCCGGTCACCTGGCCGGAGGCGTAGACGTTGGATAATGTGAGCGGCGTCGCGCTGAAGACCTCTCCGACGAGCCCGCCGGCATCCGCCGCCGCTGTCACGGCACCGGTTGCGTAGGAGTCCGATATCGTGCCGCTGTAGAGAATCCGGCCGGCGAGCCCGCCGGCTCCGTTGGCCGTGGCCGTCACGGACGCCGACGAGGAGGATTTCGACAGGGTCGTATCCACGAGCCAGCCGGTGATGCCGCCCGTCTCCTGCGTTGCGGAGATGGCGCCGGTGACATGGATGTTGGTCAATGCGGATGTGTCGGACCAGCCGGCGAGGCCGCCGACGCGGGCCGCGCCGGTGATCGAGACGTTGGACAGCGTGACGTCGCGCAAGGTGGCGGCGTTCGCGTAACCGAAAAGCCCGATGATCGAAGTGCTCGGCCGATTGATGGTCAAGCCGTCGATGAAATGGCCGAGCCCCGTGAAGGTGCCGGTGAACGCCGTGCTCGAGTCGCCGATCGGCACGAACCCGGCGCCACTGTTCCAGCCGGCGGTCGCCGACGCGTCGATATCGTTGCCGAGAGCGTATCTGCCGGCGGTGCTCATGGCCTGCAGGCCGGTCAGGTCGTGCACGAGCGTGTAGGACGCGCCGCCGATCGAGAGTGTGGCGCCGCTGTCCGGCAAGGAGACGCGCGCGCCGTCGATCAGGCTGTAGCTGCCGCCGAAGGCGAGGCTGACCGCGGCATTGGCGCCGCTCCGTGTGACGTCCTTGCCGATCTTCAGATCGCCGGCGGCGGACAAGGTCAGGCTCGAGCCGGAATGCGCGTCGGCCAGCGCGCCGCTGATGGTGAGATCGCCCGACGAGGTGGTGAGCGACAGCGTGCCGTTGCTGGTGATGGCGCCCGAGACCGTCAGGGACTGCCCGTTGGTGAAGGCAAACGATCCGGCCGCGCTCGACGCGCCGAGCGTCCCGATCAGGTTGCCCGTGTTGGTCAGCGCGACCGAGCCGCCGTTGGCGGCCGTCACGGTCAGCGTTCCCGCGCGGATCGCGGTGCCGCCGGCCTGGTTGATGCCGCCGGATCCGGCGCTCAGGATCAGGCCGCTCGCCGCGTTGCTGCCGGTGAGATTGGCGTTGACGAAGACGCCGCCCGTGGATGCGTCCGCGAGCAGCGACAGCGTCGTCGCCGCGCTCCACGACACCGCGGCACTCACGGTGATGTTGCCGGCTTCCGTCCCAGCGCCGTTGGTGGTGATGGCGACGTTGCTGGACGCGAGGTAGGAGGCGAGCGTCGTATTGTTGATGTTGGCGCCGCTGGCAGTTGGAGCGACCCGCCACGGGTCGCCCGAAACGTCGACCTGGACATTGCTGCTTCCCGACGACGAGATGGTGACGTCGTAGGGGTCGATGAGCCAGAGGCCGGTCTTCCCTTGCGCCGAGAGCGTCGAGATCGAGACAGTGTCGCCGAGGACCAGATTGTGGCCGGAGGTCTCGACCGTGCCGCCCGCCGCGGTCCCGGTCGCCGTCGCCGAAATGTTGCCCGCAAAGATCGTCGTGCGGTCCGACCAGACCACGGCGCGCCCGCCGGCGCCGGCCGTGCCATCGACCAGGATGCGGGCGCCGGCGTCGACCACGGTGTTCGTCGCGGTCGCGACGGTCTCGGCGAGGAACTTCGAGGTCGGATCGTAGCCGCCACGATAGTCGCCGCCGACCAGCACCGTGCCGCCGCTCGTGCCGCGCGCGTCGATCCGGGCGGTCGAGGCCAGCGACACCTCGCGGCCGGTCACGACCACCGTGCCGCCGGCATCGCCCTTGCCCCGGGCCGATATCTTACCCGAGACCTTCACGGTGCCGCCGGAGACCCTGATGTCGCCACCCCGGGCCTTGCCGCCGGCCGCGGTCGCGCGCGCCGAGACCTTCTGGGCCACCGTGACGGTGCCGCCGTCGCCGGCGGTCAGGAAGATCCGGCCGCCCCTGTTGGCGACGCCGGTCGCCTTGGTCAGGCTCGCGGTGTTGCCGGCGAGCGCATAGACGTTGCCGCCATTGGCCTTGAGCTCGGCCTCGGCCGCCTTGATCACGCCGGAGGTCTTCGCCTCGGTATCGGCGCCGCCGACCTTGACCACGAACTTGCCGTCGGAGAGCGCCGTCGCGGACCAGGACCTCATAGCCCGCCGCGAGGCCGACCGTGCCGTTCGGCGCCGTGATGGTGCCGGCATTCTCGACCCTGCGCGCGATCAGCGCGACGTCGCCGCCGAGGGAACCGATCGTGCCGTAATTGGTGACGCTCGCGGTGCTGGTGCCCTTGAAGGTCATGGCGCCGCCGGCCTTGAAGGCCGCGTCGCTGACGTCGTGGGTCGAGGCGACGAAGCTGCCGCCGGTCGTGACGGTGCCGCCCGGCCCAACGGTGATGCCGTTCGGATTGACCAGATAGACGCTGCCCGACGCGGTCAGCGACCCGTCGATCTGCGAGGCCGAGAGGCCGGTGACGCGGTTCAGCGTGGCGCCCGAACCGTTTTCGAATCGGACCGTGCCGCCGGCGCCGACCGAGAATCCGCCCCAGGTGATGATCGCGGTCGGGGAGGACTGGGTGATGACCGTGCTCGCCGCCGAGGGCGTCGCGATCGCCGCCGTACCCGAAACGACGCTGCCCGCGGTCGGCATGACGGCGGGCGCGGTGGTCGGCAGCGCCTGGCCGATCGCGGCGACCGGCAACGCGATGAAACCGAGCGCAGTGCCCGACAGCAGAACGAGCGCTCGCTGCCGGACGACACCCTGTTTCGAACCGTTTCGAAGCGCGCGACCGTCCATTCACACTCCCCCCATCCATGCGACATAGCGCAACTCAGGGCGGTCGTGGGAGATGCTTTTTGTCACGATCGGCAACTCGGCCGGTGAGCGTGACATTCCTGCGTCGGTCCGCCCAGTGGACCGTAACAAGATGGTTCCGTAAGGGAAATTCCGCTCGGCGCCCAATGATCGCCGTTCTCGCCCATCTTGGGAACCTGACAGGGACAGCAAGTATTGGTTGTGGTTGCTCCGGTGCGGTCGCTCGGCGGACGGATGCCCTGGAGAAAGGTCGCGCGGAACAGCGCGCATCGTATTGCGGGGCTCGCCGCGACACGGGAAAAGGCCTGTCGACGGACAGGCCTTTCCGCATGACCCGATGTCTCGGTTATCCCGCCGCTGTCGCCTTGGCTCGGACCGCTCCGGCAGCCGCAGCGCCGCGCGGCACCTCAGAGCGCTTCGTCGCGGATGCCGTTGCGCAGGATGCCGATGCCGTCGCATTCGACTTCCACGGTGTCGCCGGGCTTCAGCCACAGCGGCGGGGTGCGCTTGGCGCCGACGCCGCCGGGCGTGCCGGTCGCGATCACGTCGCCCGGCTCGAGGCGGGTGAAGGACGAGCAGTATTCGATGATCCGGGGCACGTCGAAGATCATCTGTTCGAGCAGCGCGTCCTGCACGACCGCGCCGTTGACGCGCGTCTGCAGGCGCTGCGGCCCGAGTGCGCCGAATTCGTCGGGTGTCACCAGCCAGGGCCCGAACGCACCGGTGTCCGGAAAATTCTTGCCCGGGATGAACTGGTGGGTGTGACGCTGGAAGTCGCGGATGCTGCCGTCGTTGTAGAGCGAGTAGCCTGCGACGTGGGCGTAGGCGTCGGCGCGCGAGATGTAGCGGCCGGCCTTGCCGATCACGACGACCAGCTCGCCCTCGTAGTCGAGGTCGCTCGACACCTTGGGGCGGACGATGTCGGCGAGGTGGCCGGTCTGGCTGTTGGCGTAGCGCGCGAAGATGGTCGGGTTCTCGACCTCGGTGCGGCCGGTCTCCTTGCGGTGCATCTCGTAATTGAGGCCCACGCACAGGATCTTGTCCGGGTTCGGCACCACGGGCAGGAACGTCACGGAGGCGATCGGATGACGCGGGGCACCCGCGGCGGCGGTCGCGGCGGCGGCGAGCCGCCCGGTCGCGATCGCGGTCTTCAGGTCGGTGGCGAGACCGCCGAGATCGACGACGTCGGCGCCGTCGACGAGGCCCCAGCTGGCCGTCCCGCCGACGGCGAAGGTCATGAACTTCATGGGCAGAGTCCTTTCGGGCGGAGCGCCGGTGGCGCACCGATGGTGCAGAGGGAGGGAAGGGCGAGCCTCAGGCCGCGCGGGCGAGCCGGCGGCCGAGGGTCGTGATCAGGGCCAGGAGGTCGGCCGCGGTTGCGGCCGTGCCGAAGACGTAGTGGTCGGGCCGGACGACCGCCGCGCCGACGCCGTGGCCGGCGAACCAGCGGGCGAGCACGCCGTCGCGCTCGGCGAGGCCCGGGCCGGCAGCATTGGGGCCGCCGGCATCGCCGCCGGAGATCCGGACGATGGTCAGACCCGCGGCCTTCGCCGCGGCGTCGATCGCCGGATCGGCGGCGAACGACGCGTCGAGCACGAGCCGCCAGCCGGTGCCGGCGACTGCGTCGAGCAGGCGGTCGCCCTCGGCCGCGCGGATCCACGGCTGCGGGAACAGCGTGCCGGCAGCCGGCGTGTCGCCGGCGACGACGCCGGTGCGCAGCGGCGGCACGATCTCCTGCCGCGTGATCGTGCGCGGCGCGCCGCCGCCTTCGGCGAGGATGCGGGCATCGCGCTCGCGCGCGGCGACCGGATCGCGTTCGCAGATGACGTGACCGATCGTCTTGATCCGGCCGGTCAGTTCGCGGACGTGGGCGGCGCGTTCCTCGCCATAGCTGTCGAGCAGCGACGGATCGGCTTTGCCCTCGATCACGCTCGCGAGCTTCCAGACCAGGTTCGACACGTCGCGCAGGCCCTGGCACATGCCCTGGCCGATGAACGGCGGTTGCTGGTGCGCGCTGTCGCCGGCCAGGAACACCCGGCCGTCGCGCCAGCGCTCGGCGACGAGCGCGTGGAACCGGTAGCTCGACGCGCGCCACAGGATCGCCTCGTCGGGGCTCAGCCACTTCGACAGCAGGCTCCAGACCCGCTCCGGCTTCTCCATCGCGAACCGGTCCTCGTCCGGCAGCAGCATGATCTCCCAGCGGCGATGATTGCCGGGACCGATCACGAAGGTGGTCGGCCGCGCCGGGTCGCAGAACTGCGCGGAGGTCTGCGGCAGGCGGGCGAGCGCGGCCGCGTCGGTCACGCGCACGTCGACGACCAGCCAGGGTTCGTCGAAGACGAGATCGTCGAGCCGGATGCCGAGCTGTTGCCGCACGCCGCTCGACGCGCCGTCGCAGGCGATCACCCAGTCGGCGCGGATCGACCCGTCGCGGCCCTCGGCGTCGCGGATTAATAGCGTAGCGCCGTCGGCGTCCTGCTCGACGCGGACGACCTCGGTGCCGAGTTCGACCGTGACGGCGGGAAGTCCGCTGGCGTGGGCGCGCAGGGCCTCCTCGACCGGCGGCTGGGTGAACACCATGCTCGGCACGTAGCCGAGCGGGTAGGGCTCCGGCACCATGTCGATGCGCCGGATGAGCTGGCCGTCGGCGCCGAAGTGCTGCGAGGCGGTGAACGGCGCGACATGGGGCCGGACCGCGTCGGCGATCCCCATGTTGTCGAACAGCCGGAAGATCTCGTGGTCGAGCGCGATGGCGCGCGGCTTGTCGTAGACGTCGACGAGGCGGTCGACCACGTAGGTCGAGATGCCGCGCGCGCCGAGCAGGGCGGCGGCGACGGAGCCGGCCGGACCGAAGCCGACGATCGCGACCTGGACGTGGGGCGGGCGGGAACGGGATCCGTTGGACAAGGGAATTCTCCCGGATCAGGGGGCGGAAGCGGGGAAGGGGGCGTGGAGCACGGCGAGCTGCGCGGCCTTGCAGACCTCGGTCTTCGGCGGCGCGATGCCCCATTGGTCGGTGCGGCCGGGCGGCCAGACCCAGTCGGAGGGGCCGCGCACGACATAGGCGTCGTCGACCTGCAGGACCTCGGCCGTGTACTCGACCACGACGCCGAGCGGATCGACGAAATAGGCGAAGACGTTGTCGCCGGGCCCGTGGCGGCCGACGCCCCAGCCGATGCCGTGACCGGCGTCGATCATCCGGCCGGAGGCGCGCATGACCGACTCCCAGTCGGGCACCAGGAAGGCGATGTGGTTGAGGCCGTCGACCGAAGCCTGGGCGAGCACGACGGCGTGGTGGTCGGCGTTGCAGCGCAGGAACGCCATCATCTTCGAGCGGTCGGTCAGCTTGAAGCCGAGCGCGCGTTCGTAGAACCGGGCGGAGGCATCGACATCGACGCTGTTGATGTTGACGTGGGCGAGGCGGAACGCCAGATCCGGCCGCTCGGCGCCATCGGCATGGCGCCCGTCGCCGTGGACGAAGCGCAGCACACCGCCGTGCGGCTCACGGAGCACGAGCAGCGAACCGCCGCCCGGCTCGTCGGTGAGGAGGCTCTGCGCCAGGATCTCCGCACCCTCGGCGACGGCGCGGATCGCAATCTCCTCGAGTGCCGCGGCGTCGGCGGCGCGGAAGGTCACCGACCGCAGCGCCGAGACCGGCCCGCGATAGAGCGCCAGCACGTAGGCATCGTCGCCGGTCGCGCGGAGATACGCGGCGTCGTCACGCCGCTCGACCAGCGTCAGCCGCCAGGGGCCGGTGTAGAACGCGATCGAGGCTTCGAGGTCGGGCGTCTCGATCTCGGCGCTGCGCAGCGCCGTGACAGGAAAGCGGGTCATGGTTGCCCTCCCGGGGCGAGCGCGAGGAAGCGCTCGGCGTTGGTCGCGATGAGCCGCATGCGGCGCTCCGGGTCGGCGAAGGTCGCCTCGATCCGGTCGATCGGCGTGCGGTCGTGGAAGTTGAACGGATGGTCGGTGCCGATCATCACGCGGTCGTCGCCGAAGAGGTCGACGAGCCGGGCGAGCGTCGGGCCGTCATAGACGAGACCGTCGAAAAAGAGCCGCCGCGCCTGATCGAGCGGTGGCACGGGCATCTCGGCGCCGAGCGCCGGGAACACCTTGTGCCCCTCGATCAGCCGCGGCAGCAGCAGGCCGAACGTGCCGCCGCCGTGGCTGAAGGCGATGCGCAGGTCTGGATGGCGGACCATCAGGTTGCCGGTCACGGCGGAGGCGGCGGCGAGACCGACGTCGGTCGGATAGGCGAGCACCTGCTGGAGCTGGCCGGGCCCGACCAGCCGGTCCATGCCGGTCGGCCTCAGCGCATGGACGAACACCGCCGCCCCGAGCCGCTCCGCCTCGGCGAAGAACGGCGCGAACTCGGGCGCGCCGATCGGCTTGCCCTCGACGTTGCTGCCGATCTCCACGCCGAGGAAGCCGAGTTCGCCGACGACGCGGTCGAGCTCGCGGATTGCGCGGTCGAGATCCTGCAGCGGCACGCCGCCGAAGCCGGCGAGCCTGCCGCCCGACCGCGCGACCATCTCGGCCGTGCGGTCGTTGATGTAGCGCAGGAGGTCGTCGGCCGCGTCGGGCTCCATCCAGGTCGACAGCAGCTCGGGCATCGGCGAGACGACCTGGAGATGGATGCCCATCCGGTCGAGCTCGGCGATGCGCTTCTCGACGTCCCAGCACAGGTCCGAGACGGTGCGGTAGGGCTTGCCCGCGATGGTCACGGTCTTCGCGCAGGCGCCGGCCTCGGCCATCGACGGCCAGGACGTCGGCTCCGGCACGCGGATCGAGCGCGGGAACGCCTCGGGCACGACGTGGGCGTGGATGTCGATGCCGCAGGTGCAGCGGGTCAGGATCGCCATCGCGCCACCTCAGCCGTAGAGGGCGCGCGGCAGCCACAGCGCGATCTCGGGGAACAGGAGCAGGAGCACGATCAGGACCAGCGGCGCGATCAGGTAGGGCAGGATGCCGCGATAGATCGCGCCGATCTTCACGTCCGGCGCCTGTGCCTGGATCACGAACAGGTTCATGCCGACGGGCGGATGGATCAGGCCGACCTCCACCACGATCACGACGATGATGGCGAACCAGACCGGGTCGTAGCCGAAGCTCTTCACCAGGGGCAGGAACACCGGCACCGTGATCAGGATCATGCCGATCCCTTCGAGGAAGCAGCCCATCACGATGTAGGCGACAATCACCAGCGCCATGACCACGAGGCCGGGCAGCGACAGCGCGCGGGCGGCATCGGCGAGCAGCGTCGGCACCTGGGTCTGCACGATGAAGTAAGAGAACAGGTTGGCGCCGATGATGATCGCGAACAGCGAGCAGCTGGTCTTGACCGCTCCCGACACCGTCTTGACCAGATCGCCGAAGGCGAGCCGGCGGCCGGCGATGCCGAGCAGGATCGCGCCGACCACGCCGATCGAGGCGGCCTCGGTCGGGCTGAAGATGCCGGCGTAGATGCCGCCGATGGTCAGGCCGAACAGGCCGAGGAACTGCCAGGGCGCGGCGAGCGAGCGCAGGCGGTCGACCACGGTCGCCGGCGGGGCGACGGGAGACTCCTCCGGCTTCAGGTGCGCGCCGACGATCGCCACGACGATGTAGAGCGCGGTCAGGAGCAGCCCCGGCAAGAGGCCGGCGGCGAAAAGCTTCGGGACCGATTGTTCGGCGATCGCGGCGTAGATCACCAGGATGATCGACGGCGGGAACAGGATGCCGAGACTGCCGCCGGCGGCGATCGCGCCGGTCGCGACGCGGTCGGAATAGCCGGCCCGGCGCATCTCGGCGAGCGAGATCCGGGTCATTGTCGCGGCGGTCGCGATCGACGAGCCGCACACCGCCCCGAAACAGGCCGAGGCGCAGATCGTCGCGATCGACAGGCCGCCCTTGACGCCCGAGAGCAGGATGCGCGCCGCCTTGAACAGGTCGGCCGAGAGCCCGGTCGTCGAGGCGATGCCGCCCGTGATGATGAAGAGCGGGATCACCGACAGCGTATAGAGCGAGGCGGTGTCGAACGGCGTCGTGCCGAGCAGCGCGACGGCGCTGTCGAAGCCCGAGAGCGCGACGTTGCCGCCAAAGCCGACCACGATCAGCGAAGCCCAGACGGGCACGCGGGCGAACAGCAGCACGAACAGGGCGAGGACGCCGCAGGCGCCGATGAGCGGAGCGGACATCAGTGGCCCTCCGGAACGGGCGAGGCGAGCGCCCCGAGCGCGCTGACGATCGTGCCGGCGAGCCCGACGAGCACGTAGGCCCAGACGATCCAGAGCGGCAGTCCGAGTTCGAGCTTGCGGTCGCCGTACTCGTAGGCCTGGAGCGCCGGGATCAGCATCGCCCAGCCGATCAGCATGAGCGCGGCGATCTGGACGACGTCGGACACGCGGACGAGGCCGCTGCGGACCCGGTCCGGGACGAAATGGTCGACGAGGTCGATCGTGATGTTGCCGCGGACCAGGAACACGGCGGACAGGCCGTGGAACACGAACAGCGCCAGCATGCACTCGACCACGTCGTAGGCGCCGTGGATCGGCTTGCCGAAGGCGTAGCGCATGACGACGTCGGACGTGGTCGAGACCACGATCACCGCCGCCGCGCCCATGGCGAGCCAGGTCTGGACGCGCGCGACGGCGCCCGCGACCGTCCGGAGACGAGAGAACGGCATGTCGATCCCGCTCACTTGATGTAGTCGGCGTAGAACTTGCGCGCCGGCTTGCCGGCCTTCTCGAGCGTGTCGAGGCGCTTTTCGAGCAGCGGCGCGACCTTGGCCTTGACCTTGGCGAGTTCGTCGGCCGGCAGCGTCGTGATCTCGACGCCCTTGGCGACCATGTAGGCGCGGCCGGCGGTCTCGGCGGCGTCGAGCGCGGCGCCGAGCCGTTCGCCCATCGCCGGGCCCGTGGTCTTCTCGATCAGCGCCTGCAGGTCCTTGGGCAGGCTGTCGAACTTCTTCGGGTTCATGACCGTGACGAAGGTCGCGGTGCTGACGCCCGGCTCCATCGAATACCTGACCACCGTGCCGAGGTCGAAGCTCTGGGTCGCCTCGTAGGGGAAGGTCGCGCCGTCGATGATGCCCTTGGCGAGGCCGTCCTGGGTCTCGCCCGGCGGCACCGCGAGCGGCGCGGCGCCGAGCGCGGAGATCACCTCGGCGAACTGCTCGCCGGCGTAGCGGACGCGCAGGCCCTTGAAGTCGTCCGCCTTGCGCAGCGCGACCTTGGCGGTGTGGAACTTCAAGGGCGCGGTCACCATCGCCCAGAGCATCTTCACGCCCGGATATTCCGGCGCGAGATAGGTCGGGAACAGTTCGGTCAGCCGGCGCGAGGCGCGCGCGCTCGATCCGTCGCCGGCCGGGGCGACATAGGCCTCGCTGACGATCTCGGTGATCGAATAGCGCCCCGGCGTCGAGCCGGTCAGGCCGATGGCGATGTCGGCGACGCCGCTGCGCGCGAGGTCGAACTGGCGCTGCGGGGGGCCGAGCTGTGCGGCGGGGTAGAGCTTGAGCTTGAGGCGGCCGCCCGAGGCCTTCTCGAGCTCCTCGCCCCACTTGGTCAGTTCCTTCTGGAACGTGTGGTTCGGCGGCAGGAAGTGCGAGACCTTGAGCTCGAACTCCTCGGCGCGGACCGCGCCGGCGGTGCCGGACAGGAGTGTGCAGGTGACGGCGGCGAGCACGGCTCGGCGCGAAAGGGGACCGGTCATCGTTTCCTCCGGAAGCTCTCGGGTTGACCCATGGTCGGCTTCTTGGGGAGGACCTTGCCGTCTCGTCCGGGAGGCGTCAAGAGAATTTATAAATTATCTCACATCGTGCCGGATTTTGCATTCTCTTGGCCGTCCCATACGGAGCGGTCGGCGAGGATCACGTCGGCCGTGCTGCGGTAGTGGTCGGTCAGCAGCGCGACGGCGCGGTCGGCGTCGCCATCGACGACGGCACGCAGGATCGTCTCGTGTTCGTCGCGGACGTTGCGGCTCTGGAAGGCGCGCCGGATCGACAGCTGGCGGTAGCGATAGAGCAGATCCGCGAGCTGTTCGCAGTATGAAATCAGATACTTGGAGCCGCATCCTGCGATGAGTTGCCGGTGGAACGCCCGATGCAGCCGCTCCCACTCCGGGTTGGTGACGAAGGTCTCCGTCGACAGCGAGCGCGGCGCCTTGGCGAGCCGGTGCCACGCCAGGACAAGGTTCTCCTCCCAGTCCTGCGACGCCGCCGCCATGGATTCGCGCAGCGCCCGTTCCTCGAGCCAGCAGCGCGTGCGAGTCAGCTCGCGCAATTCGTCGGCACTGATTCCGGCGACGACGAAGCCGCGCTGATCGCGGACCTCGACCAGACCCTCGGAGGCGAGCCGGTTCAGCGCCTCGCGCAGCGGCGTTTGGCCGACGGCGTATTCCTCCATCAGAAACTTCAACTGAAGCCTCTGTTTCGGCTTCAGTTTTCCCTCCAGGAGATCGCGGCGCAGCACGTCGCACAGCGCGGACGCTTGCGTCCCGGCATGGGCATCGGCGGAGGGCGGCAGCTCGAAATCTGTCTTCACCGGCGGAGTCCGATGGTTGGTGGGGACGGAGGCTCTGCCGGAATTTATAAAATCTGTGCGCCCACTGCAAGAATTGATCGGCTCGGTGCCCGGAGCGCATCAGGGCGGCCACAGCGCCGTTTTGACCACGCGACCCGATCGAGTGGCACCACATCGCGGCGGGCAAGCCGATCCAGAACGCATTCGTCGAGAGCTTCAACGGCCCGGCGCCGCGACGAGCGGCTGAACGAGCCCGTCTTCTCCTCGCTTGCGGAGGCGAGACGGATCAATGGAACCGGTGGAGCGACCACAGCACCCGCCGCCCCCAATTCGAGCCTCGGTGGTCCCGCGCCAGCGGGGTTCGAGTGGGGGCCGATCAGGCCAAATCTGACGTGCTCCCCGGTTCTGGTCCGGCCGGAACTGGAATTTTCCAGCTCGGTACGGCCCGGAAAGCGGGGAACACGTCAATTCCGCCTGCCTCAAAATCCGCGGCGCAGGACAAATACGGTGTCGTCTAGACCGGCTTGTGCATGAACACCTGCGCGATCAGCGTCGCGCCCAGGAACGTTCCCGCGTTCGCCATCAGCGATACGATGACGATCCGCCAGCCGAGCGCCCGGAAGGCGGGCAGGTCCTTGGCGATCGACAGTCCGGCGAAGGCGAGCAACGGCGTCGCGAGGGCGACGAAGTTGATCTTCGCGGTATAGGCCGAAATGTCCGCCGCGAAGGGCATGGCCGGATAGGTCATCGCCATGGCCACGACCGACACCCAGACGACCGCCGGGACGATCCCCTTGGTCACGACGTAGACCACGTGGCCGACCGCGACCGGCACGAGGATCAGGGCCAAGCCGACGATCACGTCCAACGAGACCGGCGTCTTGTAGGTCACTGCGTTGCCGAACAGCGCGATCGTGCCGGCGACGACCCAGACCAGGACGAGAGCGGGCAGGGAGAAGGTCGTCGCGGCATGGCCCCTCGTGGACACCGGGGATGCCCCGGTCGTGTCGACCTTGGCGAACCGCCCGAGGATCGGCTCGAGGACGCCGTAGGCCCAGACCGTGAACGGAAGCGACAGGAACAACGTGAAATAGGTGCCGATGGTCGTCGTGATCAGGTTCGAGGCCGCCGCGAAGGCGGCGACGTCCTTGGCGACCTCGGGGGGCTGCTGAGCCGCGATCGCGCCCGACGCGGCGGCCATCAGACTGCCAGATCCGACCCCGGCCCCCATCGCCAGCGCGAGCGGATTGAAAATGCCGAGACTGGTGACGAAGCCCGCGAAGAGGGCGATGAAGACGGCGCCGAACACGGTGCCGGTCAGGTATTCGGCGAGCACGCCGCGGCCTTCCGGGCTGGCCATCCCGTATTTCTCTCCGATGATCGCCAGGCTCGGCTCGCGGCCGACGGAGAACGTCGCGCCGATCGCTTCGCGTTTGATGCCGAGGAGGAGCGCGATGGGAAGGCCGAAGACCATCGTCCCGAAGAAATGACCGAATTCCTGGAAGACCAGAGCCCATCCCGAGGCCAGGATCTTCGGCAGAGATCCGCCGACGAGCAGCCCGAGCTTGGCGATGAACAGGAGCAGCGCGGGTTGCAGCACGGCCGCGGCCAGATGCTGCTCGTCCTCCTGGACGGCCACCGCCTTGGGCAATCGAGCCGCGGCGGCGCTCCACGCGAGACCGATGAGTAGCGCCCAGACGAGCGGGAGCAGCACAACCTTGTATGGCCCACCGAGCGGTACCGTGACATTGCCGATCGTCTCGGCCACGACGACGACCACGGCGGCCAAGACGAAAATCTTCGTCATCCGGCGAATGTGTGAGGTTGCGGACGGTTCGGCCGCATTCTGGCTGCTCATGACGGGTCCCCCGATGTTCGAGTGCGGTATGCTGCGCTTCCCTCAGTTGCCGACACCCGGCGCGTAGCCGAAGCCGGCCACCGGTTCCGCGGCTGTTTCGACCCAGACGCTCTTCACCTGGGTGTATTCGTGCAGCGCCTCGATACCGCTCGATCGGCCATAGCCGCTCGCGCCGTAGCCGCCGAACGGCGAGGCGACATTGATGGTCTTGTAGGCGTTGATCCAGAACGTGCCGGCGCGGACTGCGGCGGCGACGCGGTGGCCGCGGGCGACGTCCCGGGTCCAGACCGCTCCGGCGAGCCCGAACTCGGTGTCGTTCGCGATCGCGATCGCCTCGGCCTCGGTCTCGAACGGGATGGCGACGACGACCGGTCCGAAGATCTCGGTGCGCGCCACCGACATCGTGTTATCGACGTCGGCGAGGACCGTCGGCCGGACGTAATAGCCGCCCTCGACGGGAGAACCGTCCGACCCCGCGGCGACCCTGGCCCCCGCGGCGATCCCTTCACGCACCATCCTCAGCACGTGATCGTATTGGCGGGCGTTGTTGATCGGGCCGACTTCGGTATCCGCGGCGTCCGGACGGCCGACCTTCAGACGCGCAGCCCCTTCGGCGACCATCGCGACGAAGCGGTCGTAGATCGACCGTTGGACGAGCAGGCGCGAACCGGCCACGCAGCTCTGGCCGGCGCCGGAGAAGATCGCGGCCTGCGCGCCGATCGCGGCACGGTTCAGGTCGGCATCCTCGAAGACGATGTTGGCCGACTTTCCGCCGAGTTCGAGCACGCAGGGCACGAGCCGCTCGGCCGCGGCGGCGGCGATGCGACGACCCGTCGGCACCGAGCCGACGAAGACGACCTTCGAGACGATCTCGTTCGCGATCGCCGCCTGTCCGGTGGTATGCCCCCAGCCCGCGAGCACGTTGACGAGCCCGACCGGCAGCCCGGCCCGCTCGGCGATCAGGCCGACGGCGATCGAGGAGAGCGGCGTCAGCTCGGAGGGCTTGAGCAGCACGCCGTTGCCCATGGACAGCGCCGGCGCCAGCTGCCAGCCGCAGGTGAAGATCGGCGCGTTCCACGGGGTGATCTGCAACACCACGCCCATCGGCTCCCGCCGGGTGTAGTTGAGATGGGTGGTCGGGACCGGAATGACCTCGCCGTGGAACTTGTCGGCCCAGCCGGCATAGTATTCGAACATCTCCGCGACCTTGGTCACCTCGATGCGGGCGTCGCGGAGCGGCTTGCCGGCGGTCAGCGATTCCAGCCGGGCGAGCGGCTCGGCCTCGGCCAGGATCGCGCGGCCGACCGCCTGCAGAATCCGGCCGCGGCCGAAGCCGGTCAGGCGGCCCCAGGCGACCTGGGCTTCGCGCGCCGACGCCGCGGCGGCTGCAACGACCGCGGCTCCGGCGTCGGCATAGGCGTACAGCGGTTCGCCGGTGGCCGCGTCGGCGACGGTGATCGTGTCGCCGGTGCCGGGCACGATCCGGCCACCGACGAGCGAGCCGACGACGAGATCGCCGGACCAGAGTGGCGCGAGGAGTTCCGCCAGACGCGGATCGATGAAGTGGGTCACGGATTGTCGTCCCGTCGTCAGCGGCTCGGCCGCAGGTCCACGATGCGGTTGAAGTCCTCGGCGTCGCCGATCGTCGCCGCGCTTTCGGCCCAGAGCCGTGCAGCCTCGGCGGCGATGGGCAGGTCGAGGCCCAATTCGTCGATGAGCTGCGCGGCAAG
Source organism: Ancalomicrobiaceae bacterium S20 (assembly GCA_040269895.1). NCBI lineage: Bacteria > Pseudomonadati > Pseudomonadota > Alphaproteobacteria > Hyphomicrobiales > Ancalomicrobiaceae > Methyloraptor > Methyloraptor flagellatus. Next base: position 1,245,112 of record CP158568.1, read on the forward strand.
GCGAACGTCCTTGCGCATGAGCTTCATCGTGAAGCCCGAGTCGAAGGCGCCGTTCAGGATCCAGGTCGGGAAGTTGACGAGCGTTACGCCCGAGCGGCCGGACCCGGCATTGAGCCCCTCGAGGAGGCGCTCCGGTTCGACGCCGGCGGCCCGCGCGATCCGCATCGCCTCGGCGCCGGTCAGCAGATGGGCGGCGCACAAGAGATTGTTGACGATCTTGCAGACGTGGCCGGCGCCGACGGGGCCGATGTGCACCCGCTTGGCGCTCATGTCCGCGAGGATCGGTTCCACGCGTGCGATGACGGCGTCGTCGCCGCCGAGCACCATCGTCATGGTTCCGGTTGCGGCACCCTTCGGACCGCCGCTGACCGGCGCGTCGACGAAGTCCATGCCGGCCTCGGCGAGGCGGGCGGCAACCGAACGGGACGTCTCAGGATGTGAGGACGTGGTATCGACGACCACGAGGCCCGCGCGCGGGTGGTCGAGGATGCCGCCGCGTCCGCTGACGACCGCTTCCACCACGTCTGCCGTCGGCAGGGACAGCACGACGACCTCCGCGATCTCGGTCAGATCGGACAGCCGCGCCGTCGTTTCGATGCCCTCGGCGGCGAGCGCTTCCCGCGTCGACGGATCCGCGTCCGTCCCGATGACGCGATGCCCTTTCCGTCGCAGGGTCAGAGCCATGCCCCGCCCCATGTTGCCGAGACCCACGATACCCACGATCGCCATGCATCACTCCGCTTCGTCCGTTTTGTGAACGCTAGCGGAAGCGGAAAGAGCGGGGCACACGAAGTCCGAGCGCCTAGCGTTGCATCATGCGCAACGATAGTGCAGTGCGGGATGAGAGACGCATAGCCTCAGGCGCGATCGACGGCCGCGAGCGGGGCGCCGAAAGCGCGGAGCCGCGCCCGGAGATGCGAGAGGAATTTCGTGGCTGCGGCGGGTAACTGTCGGCCCCGCCGCGTGACGATGTGGATCTCGGCGGCGTCGAGCATCGGATCGTCGATCGGAACCGCAATGATCGAACCGTCCGTCAATTCCGGGACCGCAACGAAGGCCGGCACGAGGACCACGCCGAGGTCGGACGCCACGAGACCGCGCAAGACGGCAAACGAATTCGTCCGCATCACAGGCTCGATCGAGACGTTGGCGCGCCGCAGAGCCGCGTCGATCATGCGCTGGACGCCGAAGCCCGGCAGCAGCACGCCGATGCGCTCGGCGGCCAGATCGGCGAGCACCGGATGGCGCGGCGCCGACGCCAACGGATGGCCCCGCGGCACGAGCAGGCGGATCGAACTCGCGATCCGGGCTGTTGTATGCAATCGCTCGTCGAAAGGCGGATTGAAGACCAGCCCGATCTGCGCCTCGTCCTCGACGATGGTTCGGACGATGTCCGTGGTCGGCATCACCTCGACCGACATGGCGATACCGGGGTTCTGGCGGACGAAGTCCTGGAGCGGACCCGAGAGCAGGTCGCCGACGAAGCCTTCACCGAGGACGAGGCGCACCGTGCCGCGGCGCGATGCCCTGAGTTCCCGGATCTTCTGTTCGACGTCGGCGAAGGCGGTTTGCTGCTGTGCCCACCAGTCTGCGAGGAGGCGCCCCGCTTCCGTCGGCCGGATGCCGCGGGCGAGGCGTTCGATCATCGGCGTCCCGAAGTCTTTTTCGATCAGGGCGATCTGGCGGCTGATGGTGGAAGCGTTGACGCGCATCCGTTCCGCCGCTGCGCGGATGCTGCCGGTCCGGATGGCTTCGTAGAGATAAGCGACACGCTGGTCGTCCAAGTCGGAGATCCTTCGAGTGCACCAAGCATAGGCGGTCTCCTGAGCTTGGGCTGGCGGCTCGATCTTGGAACGCGATCCGTGATTGGACAAGGAGGCGGAAGGCCGAGGCTACGCAGACCCGGCATCGTTGGACGCATCAACCGGGGCACTGGGCCGCTGCGCCGTTTGCATCCGGGTCGTCAGAGCGTCACGTCGGTGCCGGTGGTTTCGGCCCGGGGAGAGCGGAGGCGCCGCCCCGATCGGAGCGGTCGTCGTTCGCCGGATGATCGAACGCACATGCTGCCGATCGGATCAGATGCCCGATCAGGCCGGCGGCGCCTCTTCGGTCGACTCGGCGGTCAGTTGGCCGATGCGGTCGGCCGGATCGTGATTTCGGTGGTGTCGACGCTCGCCGGAGCCTCGATGATCTGGCGGACGGCTCGGGCAATGTCGGCGGGCTGCAGTGCGACGGCGCGATAGGCGTCGATCGCCGCCCTGGTTTCGGCGTGGGTGATGGTCGAGGCCAAGTCGCTTTCGACGACGCCGGGATTGACGCAGGTCACGCGAATATGCGCGCTTTCCTGCCGCAACCCGTCCGAGATCGCCCTGACCGCGAACTTGGTGGCGCAATAGACCGCGGCCGTGGGCACGACCGAGAGCCCGCCGATCGAGCCGATATTGATGATCTGGCCGCTGCCCTGCGCGTCCATGACCGGCAGCACGGCGCCGATGCCCCAGAGCACGCCCTTGATGTTGACGTCGACCATGCGCTCCCACTCGTCCTGCTTGCCCGCGGCGAGTGGCGAGAGCGGCATGATGCCGGCGTTGTTGACGAGAACGTCGATGCGCCCCCAGGCGTCGATCGCGGCCTGGACGAAATCCGCCATGGATCGGCGGCTCGTCACGTCCAGTTCGCGCGCTTCGGCCGTACCTCCCGTCGCGCGGATGTCGGCCGCGACGGCCTCGACCCGGTCCAGTCGCCGTGCGCCCAACAACACCTTCGCACCGGCGCCGGCCAATTCTCTGGCGATGCTTTCGCCGATGCCGCCGGAGGCTCCGGTGATCAGAACGACCTTGTCCATGTCTTGCTCCTTCTGTGGTGAAGGAGACTGTGGACGCCCATGATTGGTTCTGGTATCCGCCAAGTTCTGGACTTGATGGTTAGCCGCGCTGGACAATGAAGGTCGACCTGAACCTGTTGCCTTTGTTCCTCGCAGTCGCCGAGGAGCACAATTTTCGGGCCGCCGCCGATCGGCTCGGCGTGACGCGCTCGGCCGTCAGCCAAGGGATCCGGCGGCTCGAGGACGCCTTCGGAACCGCGCTCGTGATGCGCACGACCCGGTCCGTGCACCTGACCGAAGCCGGGACGCGCCTGCGCGAGGCTCTGTCGCGCCCCTTGTCGGACATCGGAACCGCGCTCGAAGGCGTTGCAGCGGAAAGCACGCCACGCGGACTGCTGCGGATCGCCACCACCTCGATCGCCGAGCCGTTCCTGTCGGGACCGCTCATCGCCTCGTTCGCGGTAGCCCATCCCGGCGTGACGATCGACGTGACCGTGACGGACGAGGAGTTCGACATCGTCGCCGCCGGCTTCGACGCGGGGGTGCGGTTGGGCGAGGTGATCGAGCAGGACATGATCGCCGTGCCCCTCGGCGGCGATCAGCGGGAGATGGTGGCCGCCGCGCCGGCGTATCTCGCCGCGCACGGCACACCCGCGCATCCGCGCGACCTGATCGAGCACCGATGCATCGGCTGGCGGCCGGCACCGAACGTCGCGCCCTACCGTTGGGAGTTCGCGGAAAACGGCGTCCCGTTCGACGTGGCGGTCGAGCCGCAGATCACCACCAACGATCTACGCCTGATGTTGCGGGTCGCCCTGGCCGGGGGCGGCATCACCTTCGCGCCCGAAGAGACGTTCCGGCCCCATGTCGAGGCCGGGCGGCTCGTGCCCCTGCTGGACGATTTTCTGCCGCCGTTTCCCGGCTTCTTCCTGTATTTTCCACAGCGTCGCAACATCGCGCCGAAGCTTCGCGCCCTGATCGATCATATCGGGCGCAGGACGGACACGAGTCGCTCCGTGGCGCCCGAGTGATCGCCCGGACGCCACCGGAAAGAGAACACGCAAGCGAATGCGACGGATCATGCCCGACCTCCCGACGCCCTCGGCGAACACCCCGGCCACGCGCCTGGCGACGCGACTGGCCTTCCTCGTGGCCGGCTTCGGCATCGCGTGTTGGGCACCGCTCGTGCCCTTCGCCAAGCTCCGGCTCGGCGTCGACGACGCCACGCTCGGACTGTTGCTGCTCTGTCTCGGCATCGGATCGGTCGTGGCGATGCTCGCGACCGGGCCGCTCAGCGCACGCTACGGCACCAAGCCGGTGATCGTCGGTGGCGGCCTCGGGCTCGCGATCGTGCTCCCGTTGCTGACGGTCGCCGCGTCGCCGGCGACGCTCGGGGCGGCCCTGTTCCTGTTCGGCGCCGCGCTCGGCTCGATCGACGTGGCGATGAACGTGCATGCCGTCGAGGTCGAGCGCGATTCGGACCGTCCGCTCATGTCGGGGTTCCACGCGCTGTTCAGCATCGGCGGCTTTGCCGGGTCCGTGCTGACGACGTTTCTTCTGTCCTACGGGGTCACACCTCTGGTGGCGACGCTGGTCGCGGCGGCGATCATGGCGGCCGCGACGATCGCCGCGGCACCGCGCCTGCTCGCGACGTCCGGGAACGGGGAGGGGCCGATCTTCGCCTTTCCCAGGGGCGTCGTGCTGTTGCTCGCCGGGCTGACCGCCGTGACCTTCCTGACCGAGGGCGCCATGCTCGACTGGAGCGCGCTGCTGATCACCGATCTCGGGCTCGCCGCGCGCGATCAAGCCGGCCTCGGCTACATCCTGTTCGCGATCGCCATGACGGCGGGCCGTTTCGGCGGCGACGCGCTGACCGCGCGCTTCGGCGACGTCAGGGTTCTCGTCTGGGGCGGCGCCCTCGCGGTCGCCGGTTTCGTGCTGCTGCTCGCGACCGCCGTGCCGACCGTCGCGCTCGCCGGGTTCCTGCTGATCGGGTTCGGCGCCTCGAACGTCGTGCCGGTCTATTTCCGGCTGGCGGGCGTCCAGACCGCGATGCCCGCCGCGCTCGCCGTTGGGGCCATCACGACGACGGGCTATGCGGGCATTCTGGTCGGCCCGGCCGGCATCGGCTTCGTCGCCCAAGCGCTCGGACTGCCGGCGGCGTTCTGGCTCTTGGCGGGCCTGATGGTCCTCGTTCCCATGACCGCACGCTTCGTCGCGGGCGATCGCCCCTGACGACGCTCAGCGTCGATCACTCTGTGCGTCGGTGCGGGCGCGGCGCTCCGGCCCTTTCCCCCACGATGCCGCCGTCTCCCTTCGACCCGCCGTCGATCGGGCCATCGGCATGGCGCGAGACCGCGATGCGTTCGCCAAAAATGCCGCGCGGCCGGAAGACCAGCGTCGCCGAGAGCAGGACGCCGATCGCGACGATCTGCAGGGCGGCCGCCCGCGCCTGGGCGTCGGGCGGGAACAGGACGCCCGTCGCGAACCCGGTCAGCGACCAGAGCGCCCAGATCAGCACCGCCCCCGTCAGGGCGCCGACGTTGCGGCCGGAACCGCCGACGATCAGCATCGTCCAGATCTGGAACGTGACCGCGGAGCCGTAATTGTCAGGCGCGATGAAGCCGATGAAGCTCGCGTGCACCGCGCCCGACAGCCCCATGATTGCGCCGCCGAGCGCGAAGGCCTGCAGCCGGTAGCGCGACGGGCTCTTGCCGAGCGAGGCGGCCGCGCGTTCCTCCTCGCGGATCGCCCTGAGCACGCGACCCCACGGGCTCCGCGCGAGCCGCTCGAGCCCGACGAAGAGCACCGCGACGAGGCCGCCGACGAGCACCAGATTGGCCAGTCCGAACAAGGCCGGGCGCTCGGCCAGCGCCTCGAACGGGCGCGGAATGAAGGCGAGGCCGAAACTGCCGCCGGTCAGCTTCTGCGCGTTGAGCACAACGAGGTGCACCGCGACCGCGACCCCGAAGGTGGTGATCGCGAGATAGTCCGACCTGAGCCGCAGCGTCGCCGCGCCGACGAGAAGCGAGGCGAGCCCGGAAAGCATCGCCGCGCCGATCCAGCCGACCGCGATCGGCAGGCCGAAGCCGCCCCAGTGCTCGGACGTCGGCGGCGTGGTGAGAAGGCCGCAGGCATAGGCGCCGATCGCGATGAAGCCGGCGACGCCGACGTTGAAGAGGCCCGTCTGGCCCCATTGGACGTTCAGTCCGAGGCACGCGATCGCGTTGATCAGCGCGATGACCAGAAAGAAGCTGCCATAGGCGGTCAGGCCGAGGATGTCGGGCATCAGGCGCGGCTCCCGAAGAGGCCGTTCGGCCTGAGGATCAGGACGGCGATCAGCAGCACGAAGGCGACCGCGGCGCGCCATTCCGCACCGATCAGCTGCACGGCCGCGGCTTCCGCGAGACCGACGATCAGCGCACCGACGATCGCGCCCGGAACGCTGCCGATGCCGCCGAGGATGGCGCTGGCGAACAGCGGCAGCAGCATGTCGAACCCCATATAGGGCCGGATCTGCACGACGAGCCCGAGCATGACGCCGGACGCGCAGGCGAGCATGCCGCCGAGGATCCAGGTCACCCGGACGATCCGGTCGATGTCGATGCCGGCGACGCGGGCGAGCGCGGGGTTCTCGCTGACCGCCCGCATCGCGCGGCCCGTCTGCGTGTAGGCGAGCACGTAGTGCGTGAGACCCGCGAGCACGACCGTGAGCCCGAGGAGCGCGGTCTGGTCGGGGGTGACGCGGATGCCGGGCAGCACTTCGCGGGCAATTTGAAGCTCACGCGAAAAATAGCGCGGGCTCGACGTGAACACGAACTCGAGCAGCGCCCTGAGCGCCATCGACGCGCCGAAACTCGCCATGACCACCGTGATCGCGGCACCTCGGGCGCGCAGCCGGGCGAACAGCAGCCGATCGAGCAGCAGCGCCAGACCGCCGGTCAGGACCATGGCCAGCAGCGTCGCGACCAGGACGCCCCAGCCGACCGAGAAGTCGCCGAGCGACGCGGCCGATCCGGGCGCGAGATAGCCGAGGACGCCGGCGATGACCAGCGTGCCGTAGGCGCCCCACGAGACGAACTCGCCATGGGCGAAGTTGGAGAACCTCAGGATCGAATAGGTCAGCGTGACGCCGATCGCGCCGAGCCCGATCATTGCGCCCGCGATCAGTCCGTCGGCGAGGAATTGAGGGTTCATGGCGTCGCCCCCGGACGGGCGGCACGGTTGCCGCCGAGATAGAGCGCGGCGACGACGGGGTCGTCGGCGAGGGTGGCGGCCGGCCCCTCGTGGGCGTTGTGGCCCTCGACCAGGATCAGGGCGCGATCGGCGATCGAGAGCGCCGCGCGGGCGTTCTGCTCGACGAGCAGGATCGCCACGCCGGTCCTGCGGATCGCGGCCAGTTGCTCGAACACCATCTCGACCAGCTTCGGCGACAGGCCGGCCGACGGCTCGTCGAGCATCAGCACCGCGGGCGAGACGATCAGCGCGCGGGCGACCGCGAGCATCTGCCGTTGTCCGCCGGAAAGGCGCCCCGCAAGCAGGCGGCGTTGCCGCGCGAGGTCGGGGAAGAAGGCATAGAGTTCGTCGATCCGGCCGCGGACGTCGATGCCGGGGAGCGCGCCGCCCGCGAGTTTAAGATTGTCGTCGATCGTCATGAGCGCGAAGACGTTTTCGGTCTGCGGCACGAAGGCGAGGCCTTGCGCGACCATCCGATGCGCCGGCGTGTCGCCGATCGGTCGGCCGGCGAGCGTCACGCTGCCCGAAAACTTCGGCACCAGCCCTGCGATCGCCTTGATGAAGGTCGACTTGCCTGCGCCGTTGGGGCCGAGCACGACGACGATCTCGCCGCCGGCGACCGACACGCTCGCCTCTTTGACGATGGCGAGCCCCGGCTCGTAGCCCGCGACGATCCGATCGGCGACGAGGAGCGGTTCGGTCATGGAACCGCCCCGCCGAGATAGGCCTCGACGACGCGCGGGTCCCGGACGACCGCGTCGGGCGTGCCCTCGGTCAGCAGTCGGCCCGAGGCCATGACGAGCACGTGACCGCAGAGCCGCGCCACCATGTCCATGTTGTGCTCGATGACCAGAAAGGTCATGCCGCGCGCGTTGAGGTCGAGGATCCGCTCGATGATGACTTCGAGCAGGCTCGGGTTCACACCCGCGGCCGGCTCGTCGAGCAGCAGGATCTCGGGATCCGCCATCAATACGCGCGCCAGTTCGAGCAGCTTCCGCTGCCCGCCGGAGAGGACGCGCGCCGGCTCGCGGGCGAGCCGGGCGAGGCCGACGAAGGCCAGCGTCTCCATCGCCTTGTCGTAGGTCTCGCGCTCCTGCCGGGCGACGCGGGCGGGCATCAGCCAGTTCGCCCAGATCCGTTCGCCGATCTGGCCCTGCGCCCCGAGCATGACGTTCTCGACCAGCGACAGCGCGGCGAACGGGCGCGGGATCTGGAACGTGCGGCCGAGACCCGATCGGATCCGCAGGTGTGCCGGCTCCGCCTCGACCGCGCGTCCCTTGAGCCGCACGGAGCCCCGTGACGGCGCCTGATCGCCGGCGAGAATGTCGAACATCGTCGTCTTGCCGGCGCCATTCGGTCCGATCAGCCCGACGATACGCCCCTTCGGCACGCCGAACGACACGCCGCCGACCGCAGCAATGCCGCCGAAGCGCTTCTCGATGCCGTCGGCCGCCAGAATGACCGGCGCATCGCTGGTCTCGGCGTTCGATCGTGCGGGAGAGGCGGAGAGCTGCGTCACTTTGATCGCACATCTTTGATCAATTCGACCGAACGCTAGCCACTGCCGCCGTCCGGCGCAAGGCGACAACATGGGCAACGGCGACCAGGTTTTGATCTTCCATCTTTGATCAAACGCGATAGTCTCTCACCGAGTTCGCCCACGGAAGCCCTCGAAGGGAGGCCGACGGATCGCATGAAGCGGGCAGCAAACAGTGCGGACGACGTCGCGGTGCCCGACGGTGCTTCGGCGCTGGGGTTCACCCCGATCGCGCGCGAAAGCATGCAGACGCAGGTCTATCGCGAGCTGCGACGCGCCCTCATGCACGGCCGTTTCGCGCCCGGTCAGGTGCTGACGATCGTCGACCTCGCGAAATCCCTGAACGTCTCGACGATGCCCGTGCGCGACGCGCTGTCCCGGCTCGTGTCCGAGCAGGCACTGGAGGCCTTGCCCAGTCGCTCCGTCCGCGTGCCGCTCATCGACGTTCCTCGCCTGGAAGACCTGAAGCGCGCCCGCATCCTGATCGAGGGCGAGGCGCTGGCGCTCGCGGTGCCGCGCGTCACGGACGCGGCGATCGCCGAGGCACGCCGGACCATCCGCGCCTACGACGAGGCGATCGCCGCGCGCGGGCACTTCGCGATCGAGAAGGAGCTCGACGCAAACCAGGCCTTCCATCTGAGCCTCTACGAACAGTCGGGATCGACGATCCTGATCCCGATCATCGAAAGCCTCTGGCTGCAGTCCGGTCCCGTCATCCGCTCGGCGATGCAGGCCTTCGATCCGACCAGCAAGATCTCCGGGCCGCACTACCATGCCGAGATCGTGGAGGCGCTGGTCGCGCGCGACGTCGAGGCCGCGCGCCGCGCGCTGGCGCTCGACATCTCCCGCGCCTTCGATCTCCTGATCGACACGCTGACCTCCGCGGAGGTCGCGCCATGACCGACGCGGCCGACGACGACGGTTTTGAACTCTACGATCTGCGTGTCGAGGCGGTGATCCCCGAGGGCGCGAAGGTCTATTGCGGCGCCAAGCCGGGCGACTACTTCGACCTCAAGGGCGAGATGCTGACGCTGCCGGAGGGGCAGGGGATCTCGATCTATGCGCTCTCCGCCGTCCTGCCGCTGCTGGCGGCCAAGCAGCGCCCGACACATCCGAACGACTGGATGACGACGGACGCCGAGATCGCCTGTTCGGACCCGAACTGCGGCAGCCGGCTCAGGATCGTCCGCACCGGCCTGCGCCGCTTCAGTCACGCGGCGACCACGGCCGTGCCGCTCGGCCGGCCCGCCCACGACGTTTCATCCGAGGAAGAGATCTGATGTCGCATGATGCCGTCCCGCCGACCGTGGAGCGCCGCGAGATCCTGCCGGGCTACACGATCTCGCGCGTCATTCGCGGCGGCTGGCAATTGGCGGGCGGGCACGGCGACATCGAGCGCGAGACGGCGATCGAGGATCTGATCGCCGCCTACGACGCGGGCATCACGACGTTCGATTGCGCCGACATCTATACCGGCGTCGAGGAGATCTACGGGCTCTTTCGCGAAAGGCTGATCGCGACCCGCGGCCGTGACGCCGTCGCGGCGCTGCGGGTCCATACCAAGCTGGTGCCGGACCTGAGCCTCCTGTCGAGCGTGACCAAGTCGGACATCGAGGCGATCGTCGATCGTTCGTTGCAGCGCCTGAAGCTCGACCGTCTCGACGTCGTGCAGTTCCACTGGTGGGATTACGCCGAGCCGAAGTGGCTCGACGCCCTGCACTGGCTGCGCGAGATCGCCGAGAGCGGCAAGATCGCGGTCGTCGGCGGGACCAATTTCGACTGCGCGCACATGCGCGAACTGCTCGGCGCCGGCATTCCGATGAAGACGTTGCAGCTGCAATATTCGCTCGTCGATCATCGGCCCGAGAACGGCATGGTGGCCCTGGCCGAACGCGAGGGCATCGCGCTGTTCTGCTACGGCTCCGTCGCCGGTGGCTTCCTGTCGGATGCCTGGCTCGGCAAGCCGGAGCCGAGGCACCCGCTCGAGAACCGGTCGCTGACCAAATACAAGCTGATCATCGACGACTTCGGCGGCTGGGATCTGTTCCAGGCGCTTCTGAGGACGCTCCGCTGCATCGCCGATCGCCACGACACCGATATCGCGTCGGTCGCGGGCAGGGCGGTGCTCGATCGGCCCGGTGTCGCGGCGATCATCGTCGGCGCGCGCAACCGTCGTCACGTCTCCGCCAATGCCGGCGCCTCCGCGATCCGGCTGACGGCGGAGGACCGGCGTGAGCTCGAGGCCGTGCTGGCCGCCCGCAAGGGGCCCGAGGGCGACGTCTACACCCTGGAACGGGACAGGACCGGGCGGCACGGTTCGATCATGAAATACAATCTCAACACGAGCAGTCACTGACCGAAAGCCGGCTCTGCCGGAGGGGAGAGGGGAAAGTCATGAAACGCAATGCACTCCTGGCGACTTCGGCGCTCGCACTGACGCTTCTCGCTCCGGCGGCCCGCGCCGCCGATTGCACGATCACCATCGGTCTCGTGATGGAGTTGACCGGCCCGGCCGGCGAATATGGTCAGGCCGGCGCCAAGTCCGTCGACATGGCGCTGCGCGACATCAACGACGCCGGCGGCGCGCAGGGCTGCAAGCTCGTCTCGGAGACGAAGGACTCGCAGTCGTCCGGCACGGTCGCGGTCGACGCCGCCAACCAGCTCGTTCAGCTGAAGAAGGTGCCGGTCGTCATCGGCGGCATCATCTCGTCGGTCTCGATCCCGATCCTGACCTCGGTCACCGGCCCCGCGAAGATCGTGCAGGTCTCGCCCGCCTCGTCCTCGCCGACGCTGACCAAGCTCGGCCGAGAGGGCAAGACCGGCGGCATGTTCTTCCGCACCATCACCTCCGACGCGCTGCAGGGCGTGGCGGCGGCGCAGTACGCCATCGACCAGGGCTTCAAGAAGATCGCCATCGTCCACGTCAACAACGACTTCGGCGTCAATCTCGCGAACGAGTTCACGACCGCCTACAAGGCGCTCGGCGGCACGATCGCGAGCACGACGCCCTACAACGAGAAGCAGTCGAGCTATGCGGCGGAAGTCACCGCGGCGCTCGGCTCGAAGCCGGACGGGCTCTATCTGATCTCGACGCCGGTCGACGGCGCGACGATCGCCCGCACCTGGATCAGCCAGGGCGGCACGCCGAAGATGCTGCTGAACGACGGCATGAACTCGCCAGACTTCATCGCCTCGGTCGGCGCGAAGTATCTGAACGAGGCCTACGGCACGTCGTCGGGCACGGCGCCCTCGGCCTCGACCGAGTATTTCAACGCCAACTACAAGGCCTTCTCCGGCGGCATCGATCCGTCGAACCCGGCCGCCGACCGCGCCTACGACGCGGGCGCGATCGTCGGTCTCGCGATCGCCGCGGCCAAGACCCAGGACCCCGCCGCGATCCGCGACGCGATCTTCAAGGTGACCGACCCGAAGGGCGAGGTCGTCCACGCCGGCAAGGCCGAGTTCACCAAGGCGCTCGCGCTGCTGAAGGACGGCAAGTCGATCCGCTACGAGGGCGTCATCGGGCCGATCTCGTTCGATCAGTACGGCGACATCACCGGTCCGTTCCGCCTCTGGAAGATCACCGACGGCAAGGTGGTCACGACCGGCGAAGTGTCGACGGCGCAAGTCGACGCCCTGAAGGCCAAGATCAAGTGAGCCGCTGACGGCGCCCGCCGGCATCCGCGCGCGGATGCCGGACATCCGACCCGTTCCGCCGTGCCGGGCCCGGCACGGCGACACGTCTCGCACGTCGGTGCCCGGGCCGTCCGGTCGCCGTCTCTTCGTCGCGCCATTCTGCTGCGAAAGCCGATGCCGCCCGCACGGGCGATCGTCCGCACATCCGACAGGAAATCCCATGTCCACACCTTCGACGTCTCGGCGTACCCGGCTGGCCCCCGATCTGGAGATCAGCCGGATCGTGACCGGCCTTTGGCAGGTGGCGGACATGGAGCGCGGCGGCGCGCTGCTCGATCCGGAGACGGCGTCTTCGTCGATGCTCGACTACGCCCGCGCCGGGTTCGATACGTTCGACATGGCCGATCACTACGGCAGCGCCGAAATCATCACCGGTCGCATGCTGGAGCGTGTCCGCTCCGGCGAGACGGCGGGCGCGAACAGGCCGGTCGCCTTCACCAAATGGTGCCCGATCCCGGGGCCGATGCCGCTCGCCGTCGTGCGCGAGGGCGTGAAGCGCAGCCTCGACCGCATGAAGCTCGACCGGATCGACATCATGCAGTTCCACTGGTGGAGTTTCGAGCATCTCGCCTGGCTCGACGCGCTCAAGGGGCTCGCCGAGCTGCGCGAGGAGGGCCTGATCGGCCACATCGGCCTGACGAATTTCGATACGGCCCATCTCGCCGTCGCGGTCGGGCACGGCATCCCGATCCTGACCAATCAGGTCTGCTTCTCGCTGCTCGACCGGCGCGCCGGACAGGAGATGAGCCGGTTCTGCCTCGACAACGGTGTCAGGCTTCTCGCCTACGGCACGCTCGCGGGCGGGCTCATGTCGGAGAAATGGCTCGGGGCATCGGAGCCGGGCGCCGGCGACATCGCCGATTGGTCGAAGATGAAATATCGCCGCTTCGTCGAAGCGGTCGGCGGCTGGCGCGCGCTGCAGGCGATCCTCACGGCGCTGAAGGCGATCGCCGACAAGCACGCGGTGTCGCTGCCCAACGTCGCGACGCGCTGGGTTCTCGAACACGAGGCGGTGGCCGCGACGATCATCGGCGCGCGACTGGGCGAGCGCGAACACCGCGCCGACAATGAAAAACTGTTCGCCTTCGCGCTCGATGCCGGGGACCACGCGCTGATCGCCGAAGCGCTCGAGAAGACGACCATGCTCCCGGGGGATTGCGGCGACGAATACCGCAAGCCGCCGTTCCTGACCGCCTCCGGCGACCTCAGCCATCACCTCGAGACCATGCCGAAGTACTACGCGGCCGAGCCGGTTCCCGGTAAGCCCGGCCGCCTGCGCGTGTCGTCGGGCAGCATCTGGGAGCCGCTCTGCGGCTTCTCGCGCGCGGTCAGGATCGGCGACCGCATCCACGTCAGCGGCACCACGGCGACCAACGGCGCGGGCGAGATGGTCGCGCCACGGGACGCGACCGCGCAGACCGTGTTCATCCTCGACAAGATCGCCGCGAGCCTCGCCGCGCTCGGCGCGGACCTCTCCGACGTGTTCCGCACCCGGATCTATCTCGCCGACGCCGACGACTGGGAGGCGGTCAGCCGCATCCACGGCCGCTACTTCGGCGACTGGCGCCCGGCGAACACGCTGATCGAAATCGGTCGGCTGGTCGGCGACTATAAGGTCGAGATCGAGGCGGAAGCGATCGTCGGCGAGGGGTGAGAACCGCCTGCCGCACACATGGGGTGCGAGGCGGGGGCAGCGATGCGACCCGTCGAACCGCGCTATCGGGTGGTCCCCTCGGCTCCGCCTCAGGCGCTCCGGCCGATCGCGGCGGCGACGGCGGCTTGCGCCGCACGCACGAACACGGCGCTCGGTCCGTCCGCCCCGTTGATCTGCCGGCTGATGCGGGCGCCTTCGACGAGGAGATAGAGCGTATCGGCCAGCAGATCCGGATCACGGGCACCGGCGGCCCGACAGATGTCGGCCAGTTTCTTCAATTGTTCGGCCTTGAACGCGCCGATCACGGCCCAGGCCGGATGCCCCTGTTCGTGCAGTTCGACGGCCGCATTGGCGAGATCGCAACCGCGGACCTCGGTCTCCAGACAGTTGGCGATCAGCGCGATCCAGCCGTGCAACTGTCCGAGCGGATCGTCGGGATGCTCGCGTTCGAGCCTGACCCATTTCTCCGCGGCTTGTTCCGCCTGTAGCCTCAGGCACTCGGCGACCAGTTCGTCCTTCGATCCGAAATGCCGGTACAGCGTCATCTTGTTGGAGCCCGCGGCCTCCGCGATCGTGTCGACGCCGACGCCGCGAATGCCGTGTTCGCGAAAAAGCGTCGCCGCCGTCTCGATAATCCGGTCGCGGGGGCGCGGCTTGGGGCAGGGCTCCGACATCGGACGAATGTTGCTCCTGGTTCGAAAACGGGGTTGACGACGATGTTACCGGTCTGTAACTTCCGTCCTGTTACTGACAGGTAACACCCCATCGTCCCCGTCGTCAAGATCGGTCGGGATGAGGGTAATTCCCGAGATTGCCGCTACGTGATCGCCTGTACAAGAGGATGCTCGGTTGCAGGCGAGGTCGGCAGTACGGGACCCATGGATGCTGACAGATTCTGGCGGCACCCGGCCGTACGTTTGGTTCGACCGACACGTGGCGCGCCGGTCGGGCGTCGTTTCCACCGATGTACATCCGGCTGCTGTTGACCCGGCCTGGGGCGCAGTCGCCGCCTTCGGCGATCTTTCTGCCGTGCGAACGGTCGAAGGCGTCCGATGAAGGAGCTTTGCCGTGACAAACCCAACCGAACTGACGCTCGAAAGCGCTCTGTCGGACCCGCTGATCCTGACGCTGATGCGGGCGGATCGGCTCGACCCCGAGGACGTGCGCGCGGCCTGGGCCAAATCTGCGGCGGTTCTCCGCGCGGACGCTGAGGCCCGTGGGCGGGCGCCGGAGAGGGTTCCTCGGGAACCCGCCGCGACCGTGGCGACGCCGCGAGGCCTGAGCGGCCTCGTCACCGACTGCATCTGCGCCGGGGCGGCGCGGGCGGCAGACCAATCTCGACAGAGCAAGACGGGATCACGGGCGTGGTAGGATTCTTCACCGAACGGCCGATCTTCGCGTCGGCCATCGCCATCATCATGGTTCTGGCCGGGACGATCTGCTACTTCCTGTTGCCGGTCGCCCAGTTTCCCGACATCACGCCGCCGCAGGTCGTCGTCAGCGCCCGCTATCCGGGTGCGAGCGCCCAGGTGGTCGCCGACACCGTGACGACGCCGCTCGAACAGGCGATCAACGGTGTCGAGGGCATGATGTATCTGTCGTCGTCCTCGTCGAACGACGGCTCGGCCACGATCACGGTCACCTTCAACGTCGGCTATCCCCTGTCGACCGCCGCGGTCGACGTGCAGAACCGTGTCTCGCAGGCATCCTCCTCGCTGCCGGCGATCGTAAATCAGGCCGGCGTGACGCTGCGCAAGCAGAACCCCAACTTCGTCCTCATCGTCGACCTGACCTCGCCCGACGGGTCGATCGACCCGGTCACGATGTCGAACTACGCCTATCTGCAGATCGTGGACCCGCTCAAGCGGCTGCCGGGCGTCGGCGACGTGCAGATCTTCGGCGAGCGGCGCTATTCCATGCGCATCTGGCTCGACCCCGACAAGCTCGCGAGCCTGAGCCTTACCGCGCTCGACGTGCAGCAGGCGATCGCCGAGCAGAACGTCCAGGTCGCCGCGGGCAAGATCGGGCAATCGCCGGCGCCTGATGGCACGGCGTTCGAAGCGCAGGTCAACGCCGCCGGTCGCCTGTCGACGCCCGAGCAGTTCGGCGAAATCGTCGTGCGCGTCGATGCGGCGAACGGATCGGCGATCCGGCTGAGGGACGTCGCCCGTATCGAATTGGGCGCGCTGCAATATTCGTCCTCGGCCCATTTCGGCGGGCGCCCGTCCGTCGTGCTGGGCGTGTTCCAGATGCCGGGCTCCAACGCCCTCGATCTTCAGGCCCGCGTCCAGAGCAAGATGGAGGAACTGTCCCAGCGCTTCCCCAAGGGCCTGGCCTACGGGATCCACTACGACACCACGCGGTTCGTCTCGGCGGCCATGGAGGACGTGGTGGTGACACTGTTCGAGGCTCTGATCCTCGTCGTCATCGTCGTCTTCGTCTTCCTGCAAAGCTGGCGCACCACGATCATTCCGATGATCGCGATCCCGGTGTCGCTGATCGCCACCCTCGTGGTCATGCTTGCGCTCGGATTCTCGCTCAACATGCTGAGTCTCCTCGGCATGGTGCTGGCGATCGGTCTCGTCGTCGACGACGCGATCGTCGTCGTCGAGAACGTCGAGCGGCAGCTCGAAGCGGGCCTGCCGCCCATGGAGGCGGCCAAGGTCGCCATGCGCGAGGTGACGGGCCCGATCATCGCCACGACGGCGGTGCTGATGGCGGTGTTCGTGCCGGTCGCCTTCATTCCGGGCGTCGCCGGGCGGCTCTACAATCAGTTCGCCCTGACCATCGCCATTTCCGTCGGCATCTCGGCCTTCAACTCGCTGACCTTGAGCCCAGCCTTGAGCGCGGCGTTCCTGACCCATCGCGGCCCCACGACGTTCCCGCCGTTCCGCTGGTTCAACGCCGGGTTCGATTGGGCCTCGCACGCCTACGCGCGTTCGGTGCGCGGCTTCGTCCGTTTCCGCTGGCTGCTGCTCGCCTGTTTCGTCGCGCTGATCGGCGGCACCTACTTCGCCTGGCAGCGGCTGCCGTCCACCTTCCTGCCGGTCGAGGACCAGGGCTACTTCTTCGTGGTCGTGCAGCTGCCCGACGGCGCTTCGCTGGAACGGACCGACGCGGTCGTCCGTCAGGTCCACGACGTGCTCATGGCGGAGCCCGGCGTCGAGACGGTCGGCTCGATCGGCGGCTTCAACTTCCTGACGAGCGCGGCGCAGTCCAACGCGGCGGTCGAGTTCGCGATCCTGAAACCGTGGGCGGAGCGCGGCGCCAACCTGAAGGCGTCGGCGATCGTCAACTCCGTCAGGCCGAAGCTCCTCGGCATCCCCGACGCCTTCGTGCTGTCCTTCGATCCGCCGTCGATCCCAGGCCTCAGCGCCACCGGCGGCTTCGAGTTCCAGGTCGAGGATCTCGGCGGACGCGGTCCGGAAGCCCTGAACGAGGTGACGCAGGCCGTGATCGCCGAGGCGCGCAAACAGCCGGAGATCAACGGCCGACAGGTCTTCTCCTCGTTCTCGACCTCGACGCCGCAGTACGTCTACGACCTCGATCGCAACAAGGCGAAGCTCTTGGGCCTCAATCTGCAGGACGTCTTCAACACCCTGCAGATCTATCTCGGCTCGCTCTATGTCAACGACTTCAACGCCTTCGGCCATACCTTCCGGGTGACGCTGCAGGCGGAGCAGGAGGCCCGCGCCACGGCCGCCGATCTGTCGCGACTGGCGGTCCGCAGCCCCACGGGGAAGATGGTGCCGCTCGACACGCTCGGCACGCTGAAGGCGACCGTCGGGCCGGAGACCGTGCCGCACTACAACAACAACGCCTCCGCCCTGATCAATGGTGCGGCCGCGCCGGGGTTCTCGTCCGGCCAGGCCGTGGCGGCGATGCAGCGGGTCGCGGACGCCGTGCTGCCGAAGGACTTCGGCTATGAGTGGACGGGCATCACCTTCCAGGAACTGAAGGCCGGATCGATCGCCTCCATCGTCTTCGGGCTGGCGATCGTGTTCGTCTTCCTGATCCTGGCGGCGCAGTACGAGAGCTGGTCGATGCCGTTCATGGTCCTGCTGGCCGTGCCGCTGGCGCTGTTCGGCGCCTTCGTCACGCTCGGCTGGCGCGACATGCAGATCGACGTCTATTCGCAGATCGGCTTCGTCATGCTGATCGGCCTCGCCGCCAAGAACGCCATCCTGATCGTCGAGTTCGCCCGCAAACGGCGCGAGGAGGGGCTCGAGATCGTCGAGGCCGCGATGGAGGCGGCACGGCTCAGGCTGCGCCCGATCCTGATGACGGCCTTCGCCTTCATTCTCGGCGTCGTGCCGTTGATGCTGGCGACCGGGGCGGGGGCGGCGAGCCGCCAGTCGATCGGCACGACGGTGTTCGGCGGCATGCTCGCAGCCACCTTCCTGACGCTCGTCTTCGTTCCGGTCTTCTACGCCGTGATCGAGACCTGGCGCGAACGGCGGGGGGAACAGGCCGTCGTGCCCGCGCACGTTAGCCCGGTCCCGCACCATCATGCCGCCCCCGATCCCGTACCGCAGCCGCACGGCCGGCCGCACGACCATCATCTTCCTCACGCTCGCCCGCAGCCGCGTCCGGCAGCGGCGAACGACACGGCGCCGGTCGAAGAGCCGGCCGCAGCGGAATGACCGGAGACTACCCGATGAAACCCTCTCGCTTTGTGCTCCTGGTGGTCGCCGTCGCGATCGGCGGTGCCGTCGTCTACACCAACCATGAAAAGATCGGCGTCTTCGCGACGACGCAGTACGCGTCCCTCGTCGCGCAGTATGCGGCGCTGACGAAGCCAGCGGCGCCGCCGGCGCCCCCGGCCTTCGTCATGCCCGTGCCGGTCGTCTCCGTCACCAAGCAGACCCTGCCGGTGACGCTCGACTATTCGGCCCGCGTCGAGGCGACCGACAAGGTCACCCTGCAGGCGAAGGTCTCCGGCTACCTCGTCGAGCAGCACGTTCCCGACGGAGCCGACGTGAAGCAGGGCGATCTGCTCTACCGGATCGACTCACGGGATTACGACGTCGCGCTCGAGCAGGCGACGGCGCAGCTCGCGCGCGATACCGCCTCGCTGGACTACCTGAAGGCCAGCCTCGATCGCGGCGCCGATCTGGCCAAGGGCGGCTTCGTGTCGAAGGACACCTTCGACCAGCGGGCGAGCGCGGCGAAGCAGGCGGAATCGCTGCTCGCGATCGATCGGGCCGCCATCCGCGCGGCGGAACTCAATCGCGCCAACACCGAGATCCGGGCCCCCTTCGCCGGCCGCCTCGGCCGCAGTCTGGCGTCCGTCGGCACGCTCGTCGGCAGCGGCGGAACCGCGCTGAACTCGCTGGTCAGGATCGACCCCGTCTATGTCACGTTCAATCCGAGCGAGACCGATCTGGCGAAGATCCTGAAGGCGCGGGGGCAGGGCGAGGTGACGGCGGAGGCGTTCGTTCCCGGCGACGAGGCCCACCCGAAGCGGGGGACGCTGACCTTCATCGACAATGCCATCGACCAGTCCACCGGGACGATCGCCGTGCGCGTGACGATCGCCAATCCGGACGTGGCGCTGCTGCCGGGCCAGTATGTCCGCCTGCGTCTCCACATCGGCACCGAGCCGGACGCGTTGATGCTGCCGCAGGTGGCGATCGGGTCGAACCAGTTCGGCAAGTACGTCTATGTGATCGGCGAGGGCGACAAGGTGGAGATGCGCCCGGTCACCGTCGGCCGAAGCAACGGCAGCCTCGTCTCCATCGTGTCCGGCCTCAAGGAGACCGACCAGATCATAACCGGCAACCTGCAGAAGATCGGCCCCGGCCTACCGGTCAAGCCGATGCCGCAGAAGGTCGCGACGGCCGAGCAATCGAACCGGAATTAGGGAAAGAGGCCGAAGGAGCCGAGAGCGTTGCCCAGCGGCGTGGTCCTTCTGCGAGGAGATCGCATCCGAACTTGTCCGGGAGGGGGAGCATGGTGAACAGCTTATGCCCCTCTCTGCCCGGCTCGGTCGTCCTGGCTCGGTAGTGCCCATCGGATGACCTGGCCGAGCGTCAGCCCTTGCACAAGGATGCTGAAAAGAACGACGACATAGGTCGCGGCCAATAGCGGACCGTGTTGAGCCTGGTCGCCAAGCGAGAGTACCAAGGCGACCGAAACCCCGCCGCGCACGCCGCCCCAGGTCATGACCGGGATCGGCCCTGGCGCGAACGGTTTCCAACGCGACAGGACCAGCACAGAGGCCGAGACCGACAGGAAGCGGCCGACGAGAACCGCCGGTACGGCGATCAACCCGATCAATGCGAGACCGGTGTCCCACGGCAGGACCGCCAATTCGAGTCCGACGAGCATGAAGAGGACGGAGTTGAGGATCTCGTCGACCAGGCGCCAGAAGCCGAACACGTAGCGCCGCGTGACCTCGCTCATCGCCCGGTCCTTGCCGCGGTTGCCGATGAGCACGCCGGCGATCACCACCGATATCGGGCCGCTCATATGCAGGGCATCCGCGGTGACGTAGGTGGCGCTGACGAGCGCGATCGAGATCAGCACCTCGGTCGCGTAATCGTCGATCGCGTGCAGCGCGCGATAGGCGAGATATCCGGTGGCGAGTCCGAGCAGGGCGCCGCCGACCGCCTCGAGCAGCAGCATGCCGACGATCGCGTCCGGGCCTGGATCGCTGCCGCTACCGGCGAACTGAACGGTCACCGCGAAGAGCACGACGGCGATGCCGTCGTTGAAGAGCGTCTCGCCGGTCAGGTCGGTCTCGAGGTTCTCCGGCACGTCAACGGTGCGCAGAGCGGCGAGGACCGCCACCGGATCGGTCGGCGCGATCAGGGCGCCGAAGACGAACGCCCAGGCGAGCCCGATCGGCATGCCGATCAGATCGGTTCCCCACCAGAGCGCAACGGCGATGACCACGGTGGAGATTGCCGTGCCGAACGTGGCCAGCCCGCCAACGACCGGCAGGCGCCCTCGGAGACGCCTGAGATCGACGTTGATGGCGCTCGCGAAAAGCAGAAACCCGAGCAGGCCGTGCATGACTGTATCGTAGAAGTCGATCTGCCGAAGACTCCGCGTCAGCAGCGTATCGAAACCGGCCACGGGAAACAGGTTCCGCAGCACGACCAGTGCGAGCGACGTGGCGAGGCCGAGCACCAACACCCCGATGCTCTCCGGAAGACGGACAAGACGATGATTGAGCCAGGCGAAGATCGCCGTGGCCGTCAGCAAGATGGCGAGCATCTGGAACAGGGAAAGCATCGGTCGATCCCGAAGTCGGCGTCCTCACTCGACGGCATTGGGCAAGGTCCGACCTCTTCGCCGATCGCCGCGATCGCGACCGGCTAACCGATCCATCTCGCTCCTGTCCCGTGCCTTCCCCGAAGTTGGCGGTCGACGATCCGGAACAATTCAGCTCCCACACGGGTTGGCGGTCGTTGCAAGGCGGGGGCATCAAACGTGCCGCAGGTCTTCACGGCGTCTGCCGACACGCGGCTGCGCGCCGCCCTTCTCGTTCTGGCGCTGGCCGTGCTCTGGGCCGGCCTGTTCATCGGGGGCTACATGAACTCGAGCTACGCGACCGCGGTCGGGTCGGTGAAGGATCAGCCTGTCCCTTTCAGCCATCGCCACCACGTCGGCGGTCTCGGCATCGACTGCCGTTACTGCCACACCGGCGTCGAGGACAGCGCCGAGGCGGGCTTCCGGCCACCCACGTCTGCATGAGCTGCCACTCCCGGATCTGGACGGGCGCTCCGATGCTCGCGCCGGTCCGCCAAAGCCTCGCCGAGGAGAAGCGGATCCGCTGGCAGCGCGTCGCGCGTCTGCCGGACTACGTCTATTTCAACCATTCGATCCACCTGGCGCGCGGCGTTCCCTGCGTCGAGTGCCACGGCCGCGTCGACCAAATGCCGTTGATGAAGCAGGCGAAGCCCTTCCAGATGGGGTGGTGCCTCGACTGCCACCGCGACCCGGCCCCGCACCTCCGCCCGCGCGACCAGGTCACGCGGATGGACTGGTCCGACTAGGACGCCCATCCCGAGCAGCACCGCCTCTACGGCGCGCTGATGATGAAGGCCTACGCTGTCGAGCCGTCGAAGCTCGACGACTGCAACATCTGCCACAGGTGAATCATGCCGGGATCGAAGGCGGGCTCGGCCGATCCTTTCCGAGGCGTCGAGGCCCGCTCCGGGTCCGCATTCCGCCCCGGCCTCGACGATCCGGCCGGGGCGCGTGACCTTGCGGCCGTCATCCGGCAGGAGTTTCCAGCAGCCGCGCCCCTGTTGACGGCCGTCGACCGACGCTCTCTGCTCAAAGCGATGGCCGCTTCGCTCGCGCTGTCGGGCTTCGGCAGCGCAACTGCGGAGGCCGACGAGTTCGCGCTGCCCTATGTCGAGCAGCCCGAAGGCGAGGTCGAGGGCATCGCCCGCTGGTACGCGACCGCGGTGACGTTCGCGGGCTTCGCCCAGCCCGTCCTCGGCAAGACCCTCGCCGGCCGACCGGTCAAGCTGGAGGGCAACGGCGATCACCCGGCGACGGGCGGCGGCAGCGACCCGTTCCTGCAGGCGGCACTGCTCGGCCTCTACGATCCGTCGCGCTCGGCCGGGCCCCGGCGCTCCGGCGAACCCGCGAGCTGGCAGGCCTTCGACGCGGCGCTCGCCGACCGCGCCGTCGCACTCGACCGGTCGGGAGGCGAGGGCTTCCGCCTACTGACCGGCACCGTCACCTCGCCGACCTCGGCGCGGCAGATCGCAGCCTTTACGGCGCGCTGGCCGCACGCGCGCTGGCACGTGTTCGAGCCGCTCGCCGAGGACCACGGCGAGGTGACCGAACGCCTGTTCGGCCGCCGCCTGGATCTTCATCCGCGCCTCGACGCGGCGGAGGTCGTCGTCAGCCTCGATGCCGACCTGCTCGGTCCCGGGCCCCGGCAGATCGAGCAGGCACGCGCTTGGTCCAGACGCCGGCAGGCGTTCCGAAACGGCGACGGCGGCTGTCGCCTGATGGTGGCCGAGGCCGTTCCCTCGGCGACGGGGCTGATGGCCGAGCAGCGGCTCGTGGTCGCCGAATCACGCATCGGCCTGCTCGTTCGCGTCATCGCCGAAGTTCAGCGACGCCCAGAAGGCGTTCATCCTGAAACAGGGCGAGCAGGGTTTGCCCGTGGCGGAGATCTGTCGAAAGGCGGGAATCAGCCAAGCGACCTACTTCAGCTGGAAGAAGAAATATGAGGGCTTAACACCGCCGGAGATGCGGCGGTTGAAGCAGCTCGAGGACGAGAACGCCAAGCTGCGCAAGCTCGTCGC